>CAVSCM010000028.1:0-249664 GCA_963726415.1 uncultured Actinomycetes bacterium | reverse complement strand
GGGCGGTGCCGCGGGGCGGCGGCGCCGCGACTGCCGAGGAGGCCCGATGACCAGCGTCACGCAGGCGGGTGAACGTATCGAGGAACTGCTGGCCTCGCTGCGGTCACGCGGCGGTGCCGCCGCCGACACCGCGGAGGAGCTTGTCCGCCTGCTGGTTGGCATGTACGGAGACGGCCTGGCCGCCATCATGGCGGCCCTGGCCGAGGAGACACGGCCAGGGCGATCATCGACCGGCTCACCGCCGACCCCCTCGTGGAGGGCCTGCTGTTGCTGCACGGGCTGCATCCGCTGGATGTGGACGCGCGGATCCAGCGTGCGCTCGATCAGGTGCGGCGTCCTTCGGCTCGCACGCGGCGGGGTGCAGTACCTGGGCGTGACCGACGGTGTCGCCCGGCTCCTGCTGGAAGGCAGCTGTCACGGCTGTCCCTCCTCGACCGTCACGGTCAGGCTGGCGATCGAGGGGGCCGTGCAGGACGCGGCGCCCGAGGTGACCGAGGTCGTCGTGGAGGGCATGACCGCTCCACCCGAGCCGAAGCTGCTGCAGATCGGGCCACGCCCCAGCGGTGTACCCGGGGCCGGTCCGCCGTCCGGGCGCGGCCGGCGGTGAGTGGGTCACGCTGCCAGACATCGGCCCGCCTAGTTCCCGGCCGGTGACCGCGGCCGCCGGGGACCTGGCGGTGCTGGTCTGCTCGGTTCGCGGGACCCTGTACGCCTACCGCGGACCCAGTGCGCTTCCTGCGGTTCCTCGCTGGGTGAGGAACGCTCAGCCGTGAGCTGCTGATCTGCCGCCACGTGCGGCAGCAGGTACGACGTCTGCCGCGCGGGCGCGGGCCTTGGGCTGGCCGCCCACCTCGACCCGTTGCCGTTGCTGGCCGACAGCCAGGGCGTACGTGTGGCGGTGCCGGCGGCGGTGCCCTCATCAGCGGGCCCGCGGGCCTGCGCCGCTTCGTAACGGATCGACCGGCCCCGCCTGGTCCAGGCAGGCGCCCCCCGCGGGCGCCCCGGCAGAGGGCCCCGGCCCGGTGACGGAGGAACCGGGCCGTAGGCCAGCGGGGGGTTCCGGGGAGTCGTCCCCCGGGCCAGCGCCGGGGGAGTTCCGGGGCGGCTTGCCGCCCCAGGCCAGCAGGGCCCCGGCCCCGAGCATGGAAGGGGGCCTCGCCGGGGCCGCTCCGGCCGCCGAGGAGAAGTGCGAGTTCTGCGCGGCCGGTATCCTCGCCGAGCACGGCCATGTCGCGGACCTGGAGCAGTCCAGCCTGATGTGCGCCTGCCGCCCGTGCTACCTGCTGCTCACGCATGGGCAGGCGGCACGCGGCGGTGCCCGCTGGCGCCCGGTACCTGGTGGACCCGGCCAGGCCGATGACCGTCGCCGAGTGGGACGCGCTGGAGATCCCGGTCGGGCTGGCGTTCTTCCTGCGCAGCTCCGCGGCGGGCCAGGTGACCGGCTTTTACCCGAGCCCCGCGGGGGCCACGGAATGCCGGTTTGACCTGGCGGACTGGGACCGGCTCGCCGGCCATCCGCTGCTGGCGGCCATGGCACCGGACGTGGAAGCGGCGCTGATACTCGCCGCACCGAGGGCAGCATCGGCGCGCTTCCTTGTGCCGATCGACACCTGCTACGAACTTGCCGGGCGGATGCGCCTGTACTGGCGCGGCTTCGACGGCGGCGAGCAGGCGCGGCAGAGCATCGCCGAGTTCCTCGCCCGGGTGCGGTCCCTGGCGCGGCCCTTGGCCGGGGCGGGGCTAGCACCGATGCAGGAGTCCTGACGTGGCCGAGCTTACCTTCGACTGCATCGGGGCCCCAGGTGAGCCGGTATGCGGTGGTGCCGTCCCTCTCGCTGATCCTGCGCATCAGTGAGACCAGGGCAGGCCCAGGTGGAAGCGATCGCGCTGCGGTGCCAGATCAGGATCGAGCCCGCCAGGCGCCGCTATTCGGCCGTGGAAGCGGAACGGCTAAACGATCTTTTCGGCGATACCGAACGCTGGGCGGACACCTTGAAGCCCATGCAGTTCAGCACCGTGGCGACGATGGTGCCCGGGTTCTCCGGCTCATGCGAGATCGACCTGCCGGTCCCGTTCACCTATGACCTGGAGGTGGGCTCCGCCCGGTACTTCGACAGCCTGGAAGCGGGCGAGATCCTGCTGCTGCTGCTGTTCAGCGGGACCGTGTTCACCGTCACCGGCGGCCGCATGCAGGTGCAGCAGGTCCTGGAGCAAGGAAGCCGCCTACCGGCTGCCGGTCTCGGTCTGGCGCGAGGCCATCGACGCGCATTTCCCGAACAGCGCCTGGATCAAGATGAGCAGGCGGACCCTGGAGGAGCTGCAGCGCTTCAAGTCCGGCCACGCGCTGCCCACCTGGGACATGACCCTGGAAGCGCTGCTCGCGCGGGCCGACGCCAATGACACGGACAAGCCGTGACCGCGGACCCGGCGCATCTCGAGCACGCCCGCAAGGTGGCGGACGCGGTGCTGTACGAGGGTTACCTGCTCTACCCCTACCGGCGCTCGGCGCAGAAGAACCGCACCAGGTTCCAGTTCGGTGTCCTCATGCCGCCGCCCTACCGTGCCGTTGACGAGCACGAGCCGTCGGCCAGCCAGACCGAATGCCTCGTCGAATGCCCGCCAGAGGCCGAGATCGACGTCGGCCTGCGTTTCCTGCACCTGCAGCGCCGCACCGCGCAGCGGATCGACCCGGGCAGTGGCGCGGCCAGCAACGTGGACACGCTGTCGGTGGACGGCACCGAGTACGGCTCGTTCGACGAGGCCGTGGAGCGCGAGCAGCACCTGCACGCCCGTGTGACCGACCTGCTCGACGTGGGTACCGAACTGCGCTTCGAGGTCCACCAGGCGGAGCAGGCCGAGGAACTCACAGGTCAGGGCGGGGCACCGGCGGGCCTGATCCGCCGCTGCGAGGCGCTGGCCGGTGCCATCGTGGCCAGCGCCGAGCGCACCCCCGGCCCCTACGGCGCCCTCAAGCTGCGCGTACGGGTGGAGAACCGGACAAGCCCGCAGGTGCCGCTGCGCAGCCGGGACGATGGCCTGAAGTACTCGCTGATCGCCGCGCACCTGCTGATCGGTGTCACCGGCGGCACCTTCCTGTCCATGACGGACTCCCCGGAGTGGGCCGCGGGCGAGGTGGCCAGGTGCGAGAACATCGGCACCTGGCCGGTGCTGGCGCCCTGCGGACTGCCGTGGCCTCATGCTGTCATCGCCGGTCATTCTTTACGACCACCCCGAAGTAGCACCGGAGAGCGCGGGTGACCTGTTCGACGCCACCGAGATCGACGAGATCCTCACCCTGCGCACCCTGGCCCTGACCGATGCGGAACGGCAGGAGGCGCGGGCGACCGACCAGCGTGCCGCCGACCTGCTCGACCGCCTGGATGGCCTGCCGCCCGAGATGCTGGAGCGGATGCACGGCGCCATCCGGTACCTGTCACCAGGCCCCGGCAAGGCGGCCGCCCCGCGCTCTGCTAGCTCTGGCCCCGCCACCCCGCCCAAGGCTGGCCCTGGCCCCGCCGCCCCGCCCACGTTCACCGAGCCGCCCGAGTTCCCGGCCGCGGGCCCGCCGTCGCAGCCCTGGTGGGATTCCGGGGGCGGACACCTCGGTCTCCCCGGAGACCGACCACGTGCTGGTCGCCGGGGTCCGGGTCGCCCGGGAGCAAGGTCAGAATGCGGCCGGGCGCTCGCCGGGCCGACGCACAGGACATCTTCCTCACCGGGCGCGAGGCGCTGGTGGAGGCGGTCCTGCACGACGTCGACGGCCAGGTGCATGTCGCGGTCAGCCCGGTCAGCGATCCCCTCGCCGACCTGCAGCGCAATCACGGCAGGTTCCTCTACTTCGCCCCCGACGAGCTAGAGCCCGTCCCCGCGGCCAGCGGAGGCGCAAACGGTGACGACGGCGAGTACCGGGAGGAGGGAACACGATGATCGGCAACCTCATCAAGGCTGCGCTGATCGCGGCGGTACTGGCGTTGATCGTCCAGTCGCTGCCCGACATCAAGCGCTATCTCGAAATCCGCGAGATGTAGCGAGGCATCAGACGCCGGGCGCTCCCGCCCGGCGCAGGATCATCCGTGCGTGGTCGCGCACAGGCTCAAGTACGCAGTAGGTGGGGTGAGCGACTAATGGAGACGATCATTGGGTTCCTGGCCGGATACCTGGTCGGGACCCGCGAAGGAAAGGCCGGCCTGGAACGGCTGAAGACCTCGGTGAACGCCATCAGGTCCTCGCCCGAGGTGCGCAAGATGGCGTCCGATGCGCTGGTCTTCGCCGAGCAGGTCGTGCGGCGGGCGCCCGGCGGCGGCATCAGCGGCACGGTGGTGCGGACGCTGACATCACGTGCCACCACGCGGAGGGAGACGTCGCGGGCAGCCTGACGCACCGCAGGCGGCCCGGGTGCCGCCCTGACGCGGAACTCTGCGCTGCCGCTTAGCTTCCTTTCAAGTTGGCATGGGAGCCTGCCGCTGACTGTGCCCATGCGGGCACGTTCGATTGCCCGAAGGAGTTGGCGTCGCATGTCGGCAGGCCCAGAACACGATCACCCCACTCAACCGGACAAGCCCGGCCTGCGGGCTGCCTGGCTCGGCTCCCGCCGGGTCGCGGTCATGGCGGGCGTAATCGCCGTGGGCGTGCTGGCCGGTGCTGGGGTCGCGGTCGCCGCGACCAGCTCGTCCTCGCCGACCCCGACTCCCAGCGCGGCACCCTCGGCATCCGCGAAGCCGCCGACGCGCTCCTTGCCGCCCAAGGGCGCATGGCGCATCCACGGAGCTCCCGGCCGGTTCGGGCCTGCCTTCGCCGGTGGCGGCCTGCTGGGCGGCGGCCTGTTCGGCGCCGTGCACGGTACGGTCGTAGTGCCCAAGCCCGGCGGCGGCTACCAGACCGTGGCCTTCCAGAACGGCAAGGTCACGGCGGTGTCCAGCACGTCCGTCACGCTGCACAGCGCCGACGGCTACACCCACACCTACCAGGTGACCAGTTCCACGTTGGTGAACGCCCAGCGCGACGGCATCGGCTCCGTCAAGGTCGGCAACCAGGTCGTGGTAGACGCCACCGTCAGCGGCAGCACCACCACCGCGGTGCGGATCCTGGACCTATCTCAGCTCCAGCAGGGCTTCCACCGCTTCTTCGGCGCGCCCCCGGCCGCCAACTCCAAGCCGCCGGCCCCTCCTCCTAGCAGAAGGCGCCGCACGAAGGGCTGAGCCGCTCGCCGGTCACGAGCTAATGGCAAGGCTTTTATCACTCGACTTTCGTAGTTTTCGGGTTTGCTGGTGATGCTGGCGGGCCGGGTAGCTGCGGGGCCATGGTGGGGTCAGGCTGTGTCAGGTGCGGGGGCTGAGGGGTGCCCCCGGCGCGAATCAGCCTTACGTGCTGCTGGCAACACGATAGCCAGCGCTGTGCGGGCACTTGTGGTGCCATCCGGCGGACGGCTAACCCAGTCAGTTGCAGGATGGCTGGCGCGTTCCGCGCATCGCCAGACCGGTGCGGAGCAGTGCCTGCCTTGACGCGAAACTGCCGGGGATTCGCGGCGATCGGCAGGTCGCGGAGGCCGTTGTGGGCGTCACTGTCCGTGCGGGAGGCGTGCCTGTGCGGCGGGTCCGGCTGGCAGCGCTGCGCTGCTGCGGTAGGCCGCCATGTTGGCAAGCCAGATTAACTAGTGTATTCAAGTCTTATGGTTATAGATAAAGGTGACGGCCCGGCGGGCGGCGGGGCTGGTGCCTTGCCTGCGAGCGGCAGCATGTATTCCGACCAGCACCTGCGCGTCTCCGACGCCGAGCGCGAGGCGGTCTGCGGCCGGCTGGCCGAGCACTTCGCCGCTGGGCGACTGGACCAGGCCGAGCTCGATGACCGGGTCGGGCGGGCCATGAGCGCCAAGACCCGGGCCGACCTGCGCGGGCTGTTCGCCGACCTGTCGGAGACAGGGGCTCCGGCAGTGCCAGAGCTTCCGCGGGGTGGCGGCGGCACGCCAGGGGACGGGCCGCGCGGGCGGGGGTCGCCGATCGAGTTCCGGCTGGATGCGGCCTCGGGGGTGCCGACCTACCTGCAGCTGGTGCACCAGGTGGAGCACGCGCTGCGGCTGGGTTATCTCACGCTGGGCGATCAGCTGCCGAAGGTCCGGGACGTGGTGGCCTCGCTGGCGATCAATCCGAACACGGTGCTGAAGGCCTACAAGGAGCTGGAGACCAAGGGCCTGACGGCCGGCAGGCCCGGCCAGGGCACGTTCATCCAGGCGACCCTGAGCCAGGTCGCGCTCCCGGAACTCGCCGGGCTGCACAAGTCCCTGCTCGGCTGGCTGACCACCGCCGACGCGGCGGGCCTGGACGAGGACGGCATCGTGGCGCTGTTCGCCAGCGCGCTGCGGGATTTCTATAAGCGCCGCAGCGGCACAGGGGAACGCCGCGCCACAAGGAGCGGCGAAGCGGAGGGTGTCGCATGAACGTGAACATCATCGAGACCAGCGGCCTGGGCAAGCGGTATGGCAGCACGTGGGCGCTGCGCGAATGCTCG
Organism: uncultured Actinomycetes bacterium; assembly: GCA_963726415.1. GTDB lineage: Bacteria > Actinomycetota > Actinomycetes > Streptosporangiales > Streptosporangiaceae > DASXKD01. The sequence goes on along the minus strand of CAVSCM010000028.1, from coordinate 243,160 downwards.
CTGGCGGTCCCCGCCGGGCACGTGACCGCGCTGGTCGGCCCGAACGGCGCCGGCAAGACCACGCTGCTGCACCTGGCGGTCGGCCTGGCAGAACCGACCGCGGGCACCGTCACCGTGCTCGGAGGCCTGGCCGCGGGATCCCCGGCCGCGCTGGACGGCATCGCGTTCGTCGCCCAGGACACGCCGCTGTACAAGAACCTGTCCGCCGCCGACATGCTGCACCTGACCCGCAACCTGAACCGGCGTTTCGACCAGCCCTACGCCAAGGCCCGGCTGGGCGAGCTCGGCATCCCGCTGAACCGCAGGGCCGGCAAGCTGTCCGGGGGCCAGCAGGCGCAGCTCGCGCTGACCCTGGGGCTGGCCCGTCGGCCGCGGCTGCTGGTGCTGGATGAGCCGGTGGCGATGCTCGACCCGCTCGCCCGGCATGACTTCATGGCCCTTGTGCTGACGGCGGCGGCCGACGACGGGGTGTCGGTGCTGCTGTCCTCGCACGTGCTGGCCGAGCTGGAGCGGGTGGCCGACTACCTCATCCTGCTGTCGCGGGGCCGGGTCCAGGTGGCCGGGGAGGTCGACGACCTGATCGCCAGCCACCGCGTGCTGACCGGCCCCGCCGCCGAGGCCGATAGATATACCGAACGGCCGCTGGTGCATGCCCGCCGTGCCGACGCCCAGGCCCACCTGCTGGTCCGGGCCACCGCGGACGACCCTGTCCCGCCGCGCTGGGAGGCGCACCCGGTCGGCCTGGAGGAACTCGCGATGGCCTACCTGCGCGAGCCCGGCGCCGGCGCCTTGCCCGGCCTGGCCCGCGGCCGGGACACCCACCCGACGGAGGTGACGAAATGACCGCACTAACGATGCCCGGCCGTCCCGCGCGCGCCGACCGCCTGCGGCCGGTGCCGTGGCGGCGGATGGCCTGGGTCACCTGGCGGCAGCACCGGGCCGCGCTCGGCGGCGTGGCCGCCTTCCTCGGCGCGTTCGCGGTGTACCTGTGGCTGACCGGCCTGCAGATGCACCACGCCGAAGCGGCCTACTGCCACCCGGCCGGCTCGACTCGGCTGCGCCATAAACTTCACCGGTAGATACGGCGAGACCGCGATCATAGTCAGCATCGCCCTGCAGGCGGTGCCCGCGCTGATCGGGGCGTTCGCCGGGGCGCCGGTGCTGGCCCGGGAGCTGGAGACCGGCACCTTCCGGTACGCCTGGACCCAGGGCATCGGCCGGCTCCGCTGGACGGTCGGCAAGCTGGTGCCGCTGGCGGTCGCGGTGACAGCCGTGGCCGGGGCGTTCACCGTCCTGATTGCCTGGTACAACCAGCCGTGGATCGCCGCGGGCTACGTGACCCCGTTCTCGGCCCGCGTGTTCGACCTGCTCGGGGTCGCGTTCGGCGCCTGGACGCTGGCCGCCTTCGCGATCGGCGTCCTGGCCGGGATGCTCATCCGCCGGGCCGTCCCCGCGATCGCCGCCAGCCTGGCCGCCTACGCCGGGCTCGCCTTCGCCACCGCGCTGTGGCTGCGCGAGCATTACCTCACACCGCTGGTCACCCACAACCCCAACCTGCCTGGATCTGCGTGGATCATCAGCCACTGGTACACCGGGCGCAATGGAAAGCCGCTCAGCCAGGCGGCGATCAGCCAGATCCTCCAGGCCCACCACCCCGCCGCCACCAATAAGATCGGGCCGAACACGTTTCAGACGTTCTCGAACGCGGTGGGCTACCTTACCCAGCACGGCTACACGTTCTGGGTGAGCTACCAGCCTGGCAGCCGGTTCTGGCCATTGCAGTGGATCGAGGGCGGCTGGCTGCTCGCGCTGTCGGTCCTGCTCATCGCCGCGACCGTCTGGCTGGTCCGCCGCCGCGCCGCCTGAGCTCTTCTCCCGTGCCCGCTGGAATGCCGATGACCTGGGCCTGGCGGCAGCCAAGCTGGTCATCAAGGGCACGAACTCCGCCTCGCGGTTGTGGCTGGCCTGCCACATGGCGCAGATGCTGGCCGGGGCGCTGCCCGGGCGCCGCATCCACGTGGTGGCCGACGCCGACACCGAAGATCACCGCGCCCGCGCCCCCTGGTACACGACCAAGACCCAGCCGTCCACCGCGGACATGGCCGCCAAGCTCCGCCGCGTCATCATCGCCGCAAGATTTAAAGCAACTCGCCCCGACCAGCCAACACCCGAAGAAATCCGAGTCATCCGCCTGGCCTGGGAAGACCTCGCCGCATAACCGCGAAAGTCGCGTTTATCATCGAGTTCGCTAAAAGTGAAGAAGGCCGTTGCTGGCGTCGTTGGCCTAGCTGTTCCTGGTTTGCGGATTAGCTCAGCATTGGGGGTATGAAGGTGAGGCTGGATGATGCTCGGGTTCTGTCGGGCATCAGCCGTTTGCGCTAAGCAATAGCACAATTGGCGGCAGGACTTCGCTGGCCACGCAGGTAGGACGCTGGGCAGATCGCCCGCGAACGGTTCCGCCGTGCGCCTCTCTGGCGATATGCCGGTGCGTCGGTGGGACCGGGTCTGAGGTGCGCTCGGCAGCGTCAGTCAGGCCTCTGAGCTGCTAAGAAGCAGCTTTTGCAGCCTTCCTGTGGGGTCAGTGGGACAGGTGCGCCGGAGTGCGCTAACCTTGCTCCGTTCACTCAGGCAATCCTGCATGGGTATGAGCATTGCGGGGCCCGTCGGAACGACTCGGCGGGCCGTCGGCATTCCGGGCGGGTTCGAGCTCGTATATGTGGGCTCGCTTGGGAGCTGAGTGAAATGCCTGAATGTCTGCGTTTACTTCGTATTTATCGTTTTACCCAACTAATGCCGTCGAGCATCGGGCCAATGTGATTGTGGGGAGAATGTGTTCAATTCAGATGATCATATGCCTGCGGCCCCGGTAGCCGCGATTATTCATGGCGATGGTGCCGTAAGCGCGAATTGGCCGGAAGTCTTGCTGGCGGCAGAATTGGCGCAGGCGCTCTGGCGTAAGAGTTCCCGGAGTGCCTCTAATGGCCAATGTGTGGAGGTCGCGGTTCTTCGTCAGGACTTGGTCGGCGTCCGCGACTCGAAGGAGCTCGGCCAAGGACCAGCGCTGGTCTTCGACGGCGTGGCGTGGATGTCGTTCATCGAAAGTGTCAAGCGAGGAACGTGAGCCGCTGACCGACCACACCTGGGCCGGCACGCCTCGCCATCGTCGGCCCGGGTCCTTTTAGGCCCAGACCTCGTCTGTTGTGGCGCATATCAGTGCGCGCGATTGCGCCGGGTCCAGCGCTCCCGTCCTGAGGTACTCGAATGCCTCCCGGTACTTGAAGGTGTCTTCCTCGTCTTCGAGATCGTAGGCGCCTTCATGGTGCTCGACCGACACGATGTCGTGCAGGGGAACGTCATGGACTTGCGGAAACTGCAGATAGGAGAACGCACCAGTCCCTATGGGCGGATCGTCGCTGTCCAGCGGATAGACCCGCACATCGACGTTGGGCAGTTCTGATGCTGCCGCCAGGTGCTGCAGTTGCTCGCACATGACCGCCCTGCTCCCGAACCGGCGGCGCAGCACCGATTCATCGATGACGACCGACAGCTCAAGCGGCGGGTCCCTGGTGAGGACCTGCTGGCGCATCAGCCTGGTCTTGACCCACCGATCGGTCTCACTCGCCGGGCCTGGAAACATTGTCAACCACAACTGCCGCAGTGCGCGGGCGTAGTCCCTGGTCTGGAGCAGTCCAGGGATGACCTGCGGCTCCCAGTTCCACACCGATTCGGCTTCGGCCTCGGCTGACACATAGCCCGCAACTTGGGGGAAGCTCGCTGCGGCCTTGCCCACCGGGCCTCGCTGCTTCGACTCACGGGCGAGGGCGAGGAGTTCGTCGCGGTAACTCTCGTCCACACCGTAGAGATCCAGCAGTTTGCGCAGGTCGGCTTGCTTCACACCGATGCGGTGCAGTTCGATCCGGCTCAGCTTGGAGCCTGACCAGCCAAGACGCTGGGACACCTGCTCGCCGGTGAAGCCGGCAGCGTCGCGCAGCCGCCGTAGCTCTGCTGCGAGTCGGCGACCACCAACGGGAGCGCCCTGTTCAGGCACCTGCCAGGCTCTCCGCCCGTCTCATGAGGATCTCGCATGGTGTGACTCCACCGCAGCGTAGTGCCTGGAGTGGCTTGCGGTGAAGGGCCACTGGGCTAACTGCACAGGGATCTGCACTGCAGTTTGCACTTTTACCCATTGCACGCAGCAAAAAGCTGTCGTTCAATGGAGTTACGGCCAGTAATAAGCAGGAGGCCACATGATCGGCACGGGGCAAGGGCGGAGAGTGCCACCACCTTTTGCCCCGGTCAGGCCACCGGCCCACCGCACCGCCCCCGCCCCTGCCACGGCTCCAGAACCAGGACCGCGCCACCGCGCGCGAGGCCCGCCCGGGAATGCCCCAATCAAGATCGCGAAGCAACCACGTCCCTGGGCGCCACCATTCCGTCCCCGGACATGCTGCTGGGCCAGCGGTCGGACCCCGCCAGCCCAGCGGAAAACCAAGCTCCCCATCTGCAAACCAACAGTCCAGGAGACCTGGTAATGATCAGCATTACCCTTAACGGAGCTAGACGCAAGGGCCCTAGGGGCCGTTTCACCTGCGGAATCACACCCAGCATTGGGAAGCGGGCCGCTCCTGCGGCGAAGGAGGTGACCCGATGATCATCCCCGTTCTGGTCATCGGGCTGGCCGTCGGCGCGACGCTCAGCTGGCGGGCCACCAGGTCCCGGGCGCGGCGGGACGCGCGCCGGGAACTGGCCCGTGCCTGGGAGGACATGCGCCGGGAAGTGAACCACTGGCAGGAGGCGGCGATCCGCGCCAATGCCGAGACCGCACGGGTTACCCGTGAGGCCGATGCCTACAAGGCCGGGCATAGGAACGGCCGCGAAGATGTCATTTCGATCATTCCGCCGCTGCTCGTGGCGGCACAACAACGCCCTGCGGACGAGGCACACGCCAGCAGGGACGAGAGGTAGCGGAGGGCTCCCTGCCGGTGTCCCGTAAACCCGGTGGGGAGCCATGCGAAGGGCCCCACAGCGCTGTGCAGGGCCCCATTGGCTACCTGGCGAAGAAGTGCAGGCCGATCCACGCCCACGCGACCAGCACGCCCACCCGACCGGTCCGGCTGCGCATGGCCCGGGTGAGCATGTCCCCCAGGGAGGGGATCGGCGCGCGGGTCCTGGTCGCCAGCACCTGCAGCAACACGATCCCCGCCAGGACCACCAGATACCCGGCAATCGTCACGTCGTGGGAAGTCATCGTTCCACCAGGTACCAGCCGAGGGCCAGCCAGGCGAGCAGGACCACCGCGCGCCCGGGGGAGGTGGCCAGCACCGGGTCGGTCAGGGTGCTGATCGTGGGGTGGGAGTAGGAGTCCGTGGTGAGCGACGGCTGCTGCAGCAGCGCGCCGAGTTCCCACAGGCAGCCCGCGACCAGCACGGCGATCCAGGCGAGGGTGCCGGCCACCGGCAGCCGCCCGCCTGCTGGGCGGGCGCGGACCGGGCCATGCCAGCCGATCAGGACCACGACCGTGCCCAGCCCGATGATGCAGGCCGTCACCGGCCAGGAGTAGCGGCTGAACGAGCCCACCACGCCGGCGTAGACGGCCCCGCCCGCCAGCAGAGAGCCAACCACGGCGACCCGGCGGCGCCCGCCCCGGAGCCTGCCCGGCCAGGCCTGGGTGGCGGTTCCGTCGGCGGCCCCACCGTGGCGCAGCGCGCGCCGGCCCGCGTCCCAGGCCAGGCCCACCGCCACGAGGAGCATCAGGACCCCGTCGACCGGCTTGCCGGAGATCGATGTGAAGAACGCGATGGCCAGCAATATCCAGACGACCGGCGCGCGGAGCCCGGCCAGGGCAGCCAGGACACCCCCCGCCGGCCGGGCGGCGTCCACAACGGTATCCGCGCATGCCGTGCCGCCGTCGGCGCCCGGGCTGTGGGGGTGCCGGTCCTCCGGGCCCGGGGCAGGGCGACTCACCTGCACAAGCTAGCGCCATTGCGATGGCATCGAAAGCCCCCGGCACCAGGGCCTGGCTGCGGCGGGCCGCCAGGACGGACGTATCGTTACGCAAATCGTCGGCAAGGGTACGACGCAGCAGCGTGCCAGGGGAAGGCGGCGGTAGCTGTGACCAGCACAGTCGTGGTCATCGACGGAAAGTCGCTGAGCTGCGCCACGCTGGCGGCGGTGGCGCGCCAGCAGGCGGTAGTGGCCGTCGCTGAGCCGGCCGTGGCCGCGGCGCGCGCAGCCTGGCTGACCGGGCAGGAACTGGACGCGCGGCAGCCGGTGTACGGCAGGAACACCGGCGTGGGCGCCAACCACGTGGTCGACCTCAGTGAACATGACCGGGCCGAGCACGGCATAAGGCTGCTCAGGAGCCACGCCGCGGGCACTGGGCCGCTGCTGGCGCCCGAGGTGGCGCGCGCCATGCTCGTGGTGCGGCTCAACCAGCTCGGCGCGGGCGGCTCGGGTGTCGATCCGGCGCTGCTGGCCGTGCTGGCCGACGCGATCAACCGTGGCTTCACTCCGCCGGTCCCGCTCTACGGGGCGATCGGCACCGGCGACCTCACCGCGCTCGCCTCCACCGGGCTGTGCCTGCTCGGCGAGCGTGCCTGGCAGGGGGGCACCGGCCCGCCGCCACGGTTCGGTATCCGCACCAGCGAGGCGCTCGGGTTCATCAACAGCAGCGCGGCCACCCTGGGCGACGCCGCGCTGGCCTGCCACGACCTGGCCGGCCAGCTGTGGGCCGCCGTCCCGGTAGCGGCGCTGTCGCTGCTTGCGGTACGCGGCTCGGCCGAGCCGTTCGCCGAGGCGGTGCACCTGGCCCGGCCGCACCCCGGCCAGCAGCGGGTCGCGGCGAGTATGCGGGCGCTGCTCGCGGCGGGCCCGGTTGCCGCTGTACGGGTGCAGGACCCGTACGGATACCGGGCGTTCCCTCAGGTCCACGGCCCGGCGCTGGACTCGGCCGAGCACGCCGCGGGCGTACTGGAGGCCGAGCTGAACGGCAGTGCCGAGAACCCGCTGATCGACGTGGCCGGGCAGGCGGCCTGGCACAACGGGAACTTCCACGCCGCCTACGTGGGCCTTGCGCTCGACGCCGTCCGTGCGGCGCTGTTCCAGACCGCGGCGCTGTCCGTGGCGCGGCTGGGCACGCTGATGGAACCCTCGTTCACCAGCCTGAACGCCTTCCTCGCGGAGGACAGGGCCAGCTCGGGCGTGATGATCCTGGAGTACGTGGCGCACTCCGCGGTCGCCGACATACGCCGCTTCGCCGCGCCCGCCGCCCTGGGCGGTGCGGTGCTGTCCCGCGGGGTGGAGGAGCACGCGGGCTTCGCCACCCAGTCGGCCCGTGCCACCAGCGACACCGTGTCCGCGTACCGGGCCGTGCTGGCCTGCGAACTGATCGCCGCGACCAGGGCGCTGCGGCTGCAGGCCCTGGCGCCGGCCGAAGGCGGCGGCCTGCGCGAAGCCTACGACCTGGCTGACTCAGCACTGGACCAGGCCACCGCGGACCGGCCGCTGGACAGCGACCTGGCCGCGGCGGACGGCGTGCTCGCTACGCTCGCTGCGGTGGCGACCTGGCCGGCGCGGGCCGGCGACGCCCCCGCGTCATAGCCGGTGACGCGCCGCGTTGTTGCCGGTGACGGGCGAATGCGGCGCTGACGTCCCGGTCATGGCAGGCTGTGGGTCAGGCTAGTCTGCCCCGGGTGGGATACGGCGACCCGCCGGCCGGGAGAACGCCAGAGACAACGGAGAGCCGATGAGCATTATGGGCACGCGGGTGCTGCGGACCGAGGATCCGCGGCTGATCACCCACGGCGGCGTCTACACCGACGACCTGCGCCTGCCGGAGCTGACCGGTGCGGCCTACATCACCATCGTCCGCAGCCCGGTCGCGCACGCGCTGATCACCGGTATCGACACCGGCGCGGCCACCGGGATGCCCGGGGTGGTCGCGGTGCTCACCTCCGCGGATCTTCCGGCTCCGCCCGAGCCCGCCGCGGCGGAGGGGGGCGACGTCACCGCCGAGCCGCTGCTCGCGACCGACCGGGTGCGCTACGTCGGCGAGCCGGTGGCCCTGGTCCTGACCGAGGGCCACTACCAGGGCGAGGACGCGGCGGAACTGGTCAGCGTCGACTACGAGCTGCTGCCCGCGGTGCCCGGCATCGAGGAGGCGCTGACCGGCCAGACGCTGCTGTTCCCCGGCACGGAGAACAACATCCTTGGCACCGGGACGGCGGGGGAGGGCGACGATGTCAACTTCACCGGCTGCGAGGTCGTGGTCGAGCGGACGGTCGTGAACCAGCGGCTCGCCCCGGTGCCGCTGGAACCGCGGGCGATGGCGGCGGCCTGGACCGGCGACCGGCTGACGATCTGGTCCAGCACCCAGAACGCGCAGCTCGCGCGCGGTGCCATCGCGGGGGCCGTCGGGCTCGACCCCGCGTTGATCCGGGTGATCGCGCCGGATGTGGGCGGCGGGTTCGGTGCCAAGGTCGCGGTGGACCGGGACGCCATCGCCGTTGCCTGGGCGGCCAAGCACACCCGGCACGCGGTCCGCTGGATCGAGACCCGCAGCGAGAACCTCGTCGGCATGGTGCACGGCCGGGGCCAGCGGCAGACCTACAAGATCGGCGGGACCAGGGATGGCCGGGTGCTCGCCTACCAGCTCGACGTGGTGCAGGACTGCGGCGCGTTCAACCGCCTCGGCGTGTTCCTGGCGCAGCTCACGGCGCTGATGGCGGCCGGGGTGTACGACCTCGCGCACGCGGGCGCCTCGTTCCGCGCCGTGGCGACCAACGCCACGCCGATCGCCGCCTACCGTGGCGCAGGCCGGCCGGAAGCGGTCGCGGCGATCGAGCGTGCGGTGGACGACTTCGCCGCCGAGATCGGCATGGACCCGGCGCAGGTGCGCCGGATCAACGTGGTGCCGCCGGACAAGTTCCCCTTCACCACCGCGACCGGTGCCACCTACGACACCGGCGAGTACGCCGCCGGGCTTGACCGTGTGCTGACTGCGGCTGGCTATGCGGAACTGCGGGCCGAGCAGGCGCGCCGCCGGGAGCGCGGGGACACCGTGCAGCTCGGCCTCGGGATGTCGGTCTACGTGGAGATCACCGCCGGGGACATGAGCGGCGAGACGGCCCGGGTGGTCGTCGACGACACCGGCGCGGCGACCGTGTTCACCGGCAGTTCCGCGCACGGACAGGGCCACCACACCGCATGGGCGATGCTGGTCCAGAACGAGCTGGGCATCCCGATGGCCTCGATCACCGTCGTGCACGGCGACACCGACGCGATCCCCGAGGCGATCGGCACGTTCGGGTCCCGGTCGCTGCAGCTCGGCGGGACCGCGGTGGTGCAGGCCGCCGGCGTGGTCAAGGAGCAGGCCCGCCGGCTGGCCGCGGAGATGATCGAGGCGGCCGAGGCGGATCTGGAACTGGATACGGCGCGCGGCACGTGGCAGGTGCGCGGCGACCCGGCGTCCGCGCTGGGCTGGGGGCAGATCGCCGAGCGGGCCGGGCCGGACGGCCTGGCCGCCGATGCCCGCTTCGATGCCAGCGCGCCGACGTTCCCGTTCGGCGCGCACCTGGCCGTGGTGGAGGTGGACACCGAAACCGGCAAGGTGACGCTGGTGCGGCACGTGACCGTGGACGATGCCGGGCGGATACTCAACCCGGTGCTCGCCGAGGGCCAGCGGCACGGCGGCATAGCACAGGGTGTTGCGCAGGCGCTGCTGGAAGAGGTGCGTTACGATCCCGACGGCAACCCGCTGACCAGCACGCTGGTGGACTACGCGGCGATCACTGCGGCCGAGCTTCCGTCGTTCGAACTGGTTGCCAGTGAGACCCCGACCCCGATCAACCCGCTCGGGGCCAAGGGGATCGGCGAGGCGGGGACCATCGGATCGACCCCGGCGGTGCTGAACGCCGTCATCGACGCCGTATCCCACCTGGGGGTACGGCACATCGACATGCCGGCCACACCCGAGAAGGTGTGGGCCGCGATCAACGAAGCGAGGGCTGCCCGGTGAAGGTCGCGATCAGCGTCAACGGCAGGCAGGTGGAGGCGGACGTCGAGGACCGGCTGCTGCTCGCGCACTTCGTGCGCGAGGTGGCCGGCTTGACCGCTACGAACATCGGCTGCGACACGACCTCCTGCGGCGCATGCACCGTGCTGCTCGACGGGGAGTCGGTGAAGTCCTGCACGGTGCTCGCCGCCCAGGCGGACGGCCACGAGGTCACCACCTGCGAAGGTCTGGCCGGGGCGGACGGCCAGTGGCACGCGGTGCAGCAGGGCTTCCACGCCGAGCACGGCCTGCAGTGCGGGTTCTGCACGCCGGGCATGATGATGGCCGCCGTGTCGCTGCTCGCGGAGAACCCCAACCCCACCGAGGAAGAGGTCAGGACCGGGCTCGAAGGCAACATCTGCCGGTGCACCGGTTATCACAACATCGTCCGGGCAGTGCTTGCCGCGGCCAGGGATGGCCAGCCAGCGCAGGAGGCGTCATGATTCCGGCCCCGTTCTCCTACCGGCGGGCAGGCACCGTCGAGGAGGCACTCGACCTGGCCGCCGAGGCCGGCGAGGACGGCAAGTACCTGGCGGGCGGGCATTCCCTGCTGCCGCTGATGAAGCTTCGGTTCGCGGTACCCGAGGTGCTCATCGACATCGGCCGACTCGCCGAGCTTTCCTACATTCGCGACGAGGACGGCCACATCGCGATCGGGGCGCTGACCCGGCACCACGACCTGGAGTACTCCGCGCTGTTGGCCGCCGAACTGCCGCTGCTCGCGCACGCGGCAGGGCGGGTCGGGGACCCGCAGGTGCGGCACCGGGGCACGATCGGCGGGTCGGTCGCGCACGGCGACGCCGCCTCCGACCTGCCCGCGGTGGCCCTCGCCCTGGACGTGACCTTTGTTGCCCGCGGCCCGTCGGGCAGCCGGGAGATCGCGGCGACCGAGTTCTTCCGCGGGCTGTTCGAGACCGCCCTGGAGCCGGGCGAACTGCTCACCGAGATCCGGATACCCAAGCCGGCGCGGCGGGGCTGGTCGTTCCAGAAGTTCACCAAGCGCGCCATCGACTGGGCCATCGTCGGAGTCGTGGTGCAGGGCGGGCGCGTCGCCCTGGTGAACATGGGCTCGGTCCCGATGCGGGCCGCCGGGGTCGAGGAGGCCCTGGCCGCCGGTGCGGGACCGGCCGACGCGGCGGCGCACGCCGCCGAGGGCGCCAGCCCGGTTTCCGACCTCGGCGCCAGCACCGCCTACCGCGAGCACCTCGCCCGGGTGCTCACCACCCGGGCGCTCGCCGAGGCGGCCAGCCGCAACTGACCCGGCCGATCAGGCCGGGTTGCCCGCGGCGGCGCTGGCCGGTGCGTCCACGCCCGCGGCGGCCCGGGCCAGCAGGGCCGTGACCAGTGCGCGGACCCCGTCCGGCCCGGGGGCTACCCGGCTGGCGATCCGGCCGTCCGCGGAGACCACCACCGCCGACGGGGTCCCGGCGTAGGCGTAGGCCGGCGCCACCTCCCGGTCGCGCTGCACCCCGACGTGGGCGAGGCCGTGGTGTGCCGCCACCCCGGCGCTGGCCGCCGCCGGACGACGGCTGATCAGCACGGCGGTGAACCGTTTCGGGTGCCTGGCCTGCCACGCGGCGACGTCCGGCAGCAGCGACCGGCAGGACCCGCAGTCCGGGTCGGTGAATATCAGCAGCACCGGATGGCCCGCCGACCGCAGCCTGGTCAGCGTTATCGGCTTTCCATCGACGCCGGCCACCTCGAACTCGGGGGCCACCGTGCCGACCTGGAGCGCCGCCGTGCGGACCGGGGGCGCCACGGCGGGCACCGGGCCCGGCACGCCTCCGGCAGCGGCGCCGGCGTGGTCCCGCCCGCGCGGCCCGGTGCCGCGCCGGCCGAGCAGGAGCACCACCAGCGCCGTGTCCACGATCACGGCCAGGGCCAGCGCGGTAACCACCGCCACGGTGGCCAGCCGGCCGGTGCCCAACTCGCCGAGGCTGGCGCCACCATCCGGCCAGCCGTCGAGTTGCCGGCCCACCACCCGCCCAGGGCGACGAGCGCGGCCACGGCGGCTAGTGCCACGTTGCGGGCCAGCGTCCGCCACCCGATCGGTGACGTGGTGAACTGGCCGAAGCAGTAACAGTCGGGGTGCCGCCCGCGCGCCAGGCTGAGCGCCACCGTGGCGGAGAACACCGCGAGCAGGGCGAGCGCTGCCCAGCCCGCGAGCGCCGCGCTCGACGCCGGGATCAGCGCCGCGGCGATCAGCAGTTCGGCCGCGGGCAGCGCTAGCGTCACCGGGCCGGTCAGCCTGGCCGGCACGCCGAACGCGGCGGCCGTGGCCCGGGTGCCGTCGCGGCCGGAGATCTTGGCCGCGCCAGCGGCGCCGAACACCGTGGCAAGGACAAGCCTGGCCACGAGCAGCGCGATGTTCACCCGGCTAGCCTCTCAGCAGCACCGCCCCGGCAGCAACGGGGTAGGCGGACAGCCCCTTCTCCTGCTGAGACCCGGCTGAGAGCGGGGCGGATTCCCCGGCGCGGGTTGCTAGCGTCCTGGACATGACTGTGCGGTGGCGCCCGTCGGGCCGCTTCGTGATCGCAGCCGCAGCGGTGGCCGTGGTGGCGCTGCTGACGGCCGGGATCGCGCTCGGCGCTGCGCTGCGGCAGCCGGCCGGCGTCACCGTCCGGAGCCTGCGGATCGGCGTGGTGGACGGCCCGCAGGGCAACCAGCACGTGGTGCTCGACGCCAGCTACTTCACCCCGGCGGGCCGGGGCCGCCTCCCGGCGATACTGCTCTCGCCCGGGTTCGGAGAGACCAAGTACGCGGTCGCGCCGGAGGCCGAATACCTGGCCCGGGCCGGTTTCGCCGTGCTCACCTGGTCCGCGCGCGGCACCGGCGCCAGCGGTGGGCAGATCGGGCTGGACTCGCCGGACTATGAGGTCAGGGACACCAGCCAGTTGGTCACCTGGCTGGCCCGCCAGCCCCGGGTGCTGCTCGACCGGCCCGGTGACCCGCGGGTGGGCATCACCGGCGCCTCCTACGGCGGCGGCCTGGCGCTGCTGGCCGCCGCCTACGACCACAGGATCAACGCCGTGGTGGCGCAGAGCGCGTGGAACAACCTGGCGACCGCGCTGTTCCCGAACGCCGCAGGTGGTGGGCAGGCGAACGGGGTAGGTGGCGGCTTGGCGAACGGGGTGGGTGGTGGGCAGGCGTATGGGGTGGGTGGTGGGCCGGCATATGGGGTGGGTGGTGGGCCGGCATATGGGGTGGGTGGTGGGCCGGCATATGGAGTATTCGCCAGGCAGTGGGCGGGGCTGCTGTTCACCCAGGGATCGGCCGGGTTCGGCACCCCGCTGCCCGGTCCGGCCGGCCAGGAGCCCGGGCCGGGCGGCTCGGCGGCCGGACCGGGCAGCCCCACGGCCGCAGTCCGCCAGCACGTGCTCTGCGGGCGGTTCCTGCCCAGCATCTGCGCGATGTACCAGCAGGCCGCCCAGGCCGGGCAGGCGACACCGGCGGCGATCGCACTGCTGCAGCGGTCCAGCCCGGCGAGCGTCGCCGGCCGGATGGACGCCCCCACGCTGCTGATCCAGGGGGAGCACGACTCCCTGTTTGACCTCGGCCAGGCCAACGCGAACTACCAGGCGATCCGGCGCAACGGCGGCCCCGCCGCCATGGTGTGGTTCGCCGGCGGCCACGACGGCGGCGACCAGCAGACCGGCTACGTGGACTCGCTCACCGCGGCGTGGTTCACCCGCTGGCTCGCGCCGGGGGACGCCCCACCCGCCTCCCCTCCCCCCTTCACAGCGGGGACCGGCCGGCCGGGCTTCGCGGTGACCCGGGTGCTCGGCTTCGACCCGTCCACCGACGGGGTAACGCTGGGCATCGCCACGGCCGGGACCTATCCGGGGCTGGCCGGCACCACCAGGACGGCCGTGCGGCTGTTCGGCCCGCCGCAGGCGATCGACCACCCGCCCGGCGGCGCGCCGCCGTCCCTCTCCGGCTTCCCCGGGCTCGGCGCGCTCGGCGCGGTCACCGGCGGCGGCACCAGCGGCGTCACCTTCGACATGCCGGGGCAGAGCGCCGCGTTCACTTCCGCCCCGCTGACCGCCGCACTCCAGGTCACCGGGTCGCCCACGGTCCGCATCCGGGTCAGCGGCGCGCCACAGGTGACCCTGTTCGCCAAGGTCTACGACGTGGACCAGGCCGGGCACGCCACTTTGCCCGACGAACTGGTGGCGCCGTTGCGGGTCACCGGCGCCCAGGCGGGCCGTGTCGTCACCGTCACGCTGCCCGCCATCGACTACAGCTTCTCCGCCGGCCACCGGCTGCGGCTGGTGCTGACCACCACCGACTTCGGCTACGCGAGCCCACCCGCTCCCGCCGTCTACCAGGTGGCGCTGGCCGGATCCCGGCTCATCGTCCCCGGCGACCCGGCGCTGACCGTCACCGGCGGCGGCGCGCCCGGGTGGGTCTGGGCCGCCCCCCTGTGCGCGCTGGCCGCCGCGATCGGAATCCTGGCGCTTGGCCGGCGGCGCGGGCGGGACACGCTGGTCACCGGGCTTGCTCCGGTCCCGCTGGAGATATCCGGGCTGGTCAAGCGCTACCGCGACGGCCAGCTTGCGGTGGACGGCCTGTCGCTGCGAGTGGAGCAGGGCCAGATACTGGGGCTGCTCGGGCCGAACGGCGCGGGCAAGACGACCACGCTGCGGGCCCTGATGGGCCTGCTGCACCCGGACGAGGGCACGATCACCATCTTCGGCCATCGGGTGCACCCGGGCTCCCCGGCGCTGTCGCGGCTCGGCTCGTTCGTGGAGGGGCCCGGCTTCCTGCCGCACCTGTCCGGCCGGGCCAATCTGGAACTGTACTGGCGGGCCACGGGCCGCCCGGCCGGCGGCTGGCACCTGGATGAGGTGCTGGCCCTGGCCGGCCTGGGCACCGCCATCGACCGCCCGGTCCGCAGCTACTCCCGTGGGATGTGCCAGCGGCTGGCCATCGCCCAGGCCATGCTCGGGCTGCCGGACCTGCTGGTGCTAGACGAGCCGATGAACGGGCTGGATTCCGCCGCAGATCAGGGAGATGCGCGATGCGCTGCTGCGGTACGCGGCCGCCGGGCGCACCGTCATCCTGTCCAGCCACCTGCTCGCCGAGGTCGAGCAGACCTGCAGCCACGTGGTGGTGATGAACCAGGGCCGGCGGGTCGCCGCGGGCCCGGTGGCAGACATCGTCGGTGACGGGGCGGCCCTGCTGGTCGGCACCAGCGAGGCGGATCGCGCCGTAGCGGTGCTGCGCGGCCTGAGCGGGATCGACTCGGTGCACGCCAGCGCCGACGGTGTGCAGGTGCAGCCGAACGGAGTGCCTACCTCGGCCGTGGTCGCGGCGCTGGTCGGTGCCGGGATACCGGTGGACCGGGTGGGCCCGAGCCGCCGTCTGGAGGACGCGTTCCTGGCGCTGATCGACGGGACCGCGGCCGGCCCACCCGAGGTAGCGGGCCAGGGGGAGGAGGCGACGCCATGACGGCAGCGGACCTGCCCGCCGCCGGCGGCTACCAGCCACGGCGGACCCTGCCGCTGCGGGTGGAGGCGGTCCGGCAGTTGCGCCGCAGGCGGACCATGGTGGCCGCGCTGATCCTGCTTGTGCTGCCCTGGGTCCTGGTCGGGGCGTTCGAGCTTGGCGGCCCGCCGCAGCCGGGCAGCGGCGCCCCCGGGCTCGTTGATCTCGCCACCGCCGGCGGGCTGAACTTCGCCGCGTTCAGCTTCTTCGCCTCCGTCGGCTTCCTGCTCGTGGTGGCGGTGGCCCTGTTCTGCGGGGACACCGTGGCCAGCGAGGCGGGGTGGGGATCGCTGCGCTACCTGCTCGCCGCGCCGGTGCCGCGGCCCCGGCTGCTGCGGCAAAAACTCGTCGTGGCGCTGGCCTACTCGGCGGTCGCGGTGACCGCGTTCCCGCTCATGTCACTGGTGGCGGGCACGGTGGCGTTCGGCTGGCATCCGCTGCGGCTGCCCGGCACCGGCGCGGAACTCGGCCCGGGCACGGCACTGGGCCGTATGGCCATCGTCCTGGTCTACGTGCTGATCACCGAACTGGTCGTGGCCGGGCTCGCGTTCCTGCTGTCGGTGTCCACCGACTCACCGCTCGGCGCGGTCGGCGGCGCGGTCGGCCTGGTCATCGTCAGCGACATCCTGGACGCGGTGACCGCGCTGCACGGCTGGCGGCAGGTCCTGCCCACCCACTGGCAGTTCGCCTGGCTCGACGCCATGCAGCCGCAGATCATGTGGGGCGGCATGCTCGAAGGTGCCTCGGTGTCGGTCAGCTACGCCCTGATTCTGTTCGCGCTGGCCTTCCGCCACTTCCGCGCGAAAGACATCGTCTCCTGACGGCCAGCGCGGCCTACTCGTCGGCGATGATCGAGCCGACCCGGTCCCCAAGGCCCGGGTCGCGGCGGCTGAGAATGATGCTGTAGATGACGGCGACCACCACGATGACCAGGGCCGCATACGGGAACCAGTTATAGGGCTGCGACTGGCCCGGCTTGGTCAGGTAGTACACCGGCACCCCGATCGCGACCAGGCCCAGGAACGGCAGGATCACGTGCTTGACGGCGCTGAACTCCTGCGGCCGGTACCTGCGGTAGTAGAACGGCAGCGCCGCGTTCGCCAGCGCGTAGACAACCAGTACCAGGATGGTGCCCATCGTCGACGACTCGAAGAAGAAGTTGAACGGGTCCATGCTGCCGCCGTCGCCGCCGATCAGGTGGCCGAGCAGCCAGACGACGATGATGAAGCCGGCGATGCCGGTGAAGGCGTAGAGCGCGTTCACCGGTGTCTGGTGCTTCGGGTTCACCCTGCCGAGCCAGGCCGGCAGCAACCGCTCCCGGCCGGCGTTGAAGATCAGCCGGGCCTGGGAGTTGATCGCAGCGATGAGCACGCCCAGGGTCGAGGTCAGGCCGGCCATGTAGGCGAAGAAGGCGAAGCCGGCCAGGGCGTTGTGGGCCACCGTGATGAACGGGACCGTTGTGCCGGCCAGTGCGGTGGCGTTGTAGTGGAAACCGGTGAGGGTGGCGTAGGCGAACAGCACGTAGCCCACACCCATCATGGCGATGGACAAGAACACCGCGCGCGGCACGTTGCGCCGCGGGTTGCCGGTCTCCTCGGCCAGCGCGGCGGAGTTCTCCCAGCCGATGAACAGGTAGACCGCCAGCGGGAAGCCGGCCGCCAGGCCGCGGAACCCGTTGGTCATATTGCTCCACTGGAACGGCGCCGCGGACAGGTGCCCGCCGTTCTTGGCGATAGCGACCACCGACACCACGACGAGCACCAGCATCTCGAAGGCGAAGAAGGCCCCGGCCAGCTTCGTCGACACCCCGACCCCGCGGACCGTCATGAACACCGCCCCGGCGGTGAGCAGCACCGAGAAGATGATCCAGGGAACGTTCCAGCTGAAGTAGTACTGCAGAACGTCGGACACGAACCCGCCGGAGACGGCCAGCACCGACGAGATCGCGATGATGTACCCCGCCCCGCACAGCAGCGCGGTCGTGACCGCGCTCGTCCCGCCGAATGACTTGCCCACGAACGAGATGAAGCCGCCGGTGGATGGGTGGGCACGGGAGAACTGGGACAGCGTGTTGCCCAGGAGGGCGATGGCGACGACCGCCGCGATGATCGTCAGCGGCGCGGCGACACCGGCGGTAGCGACCAGGAACGCGAAGCCGAAGTAGAAGCTGTACGCCGGGCCGATGTTGGCCATCGTCGACGCCGAGATGTCGATCAGCCCCAGCGCCCCCCGGTGCAGCCGGTCCGGTGATTCGGGTGCCTTGGTCTCGGAGAATGGAACCGAAGCCGCCTCGCTCATGTCCACACCTCACCTCAGACCGCCGGATTAGCGGCACTGCCTGAATTGTCCGGCGCGGTGCGTCCCGTGGGAAGGCCCAGTGGCCAGTGCGATCAACCCGTTACCGCTGGCTGGCCGCGGCAAGCGCGAGAGCCGGGTCAGTGCAGGTGGATCAGGACCAGGTCCTTGAGCGCGACCATGGTCAGGCCCAGCGCCGCCGCTACTGACACGGCGAAAAAGAGCTGCCAGGCGTGCAGCTTGGCGGCCCGCCCGGCGATCCAGGCATGCGCGATCAGCAGCAAGATCGTGGCCACCAGCCCGACGTTGGCGGCCACGAGCGCGGAGGCCCCGGCTACCCTGGCCAGCAGGAGCGCCAGCAGCGGCAGGTAGGAAGCGCTGACCATCGGCCACGTGGCGGCCAGTGCCTGCCGTACGTAGGCCCTGCTCGGCAGGAATCCGCCCGTGGCTTGCTCGCCGAGCAACTCGGCGTACTCCTCGGCCAGCCAGTACACCAGCAGCGTGACCACGACCGAGATCACCAGTGCAACGGTGGGCAGGTGCCCGCCGGCTGCGGCGAGGATCGCCGCGGTGATGATGGCCCCGTAGATGCCGGCGGCGCGCCGCCGCCCCGCGTTGCCGGCGGCCGGTCCGGTCTGGACTCCGCCACCGGCCGTGATACCCGCCATGACCGCCCTCTCCGGCTCAGCTGCCCACTACGGCGAACTAGCTTTCCTCGTCTGTGGCCGCTGCGGCCGGTAGCTGCCGGCCCACGGCGCCCGGGTGCCCGGGCTCGCCGCGCCTTGCGGCGGCGGTGGTAGCGCCGGCCGACCAGGAAGGCGGCCACGCCGACCGCGATGCCGACGACAAGCGAGCCGACGCTGACCGCATCGTGGTGGCCGGTGGCGACCTTGCCCGCGCCGTAGACGGACAAGCCCACCGAGATCACGTAGATCCCACCGGCAAGGAAGTTCCAGACCACGAACTGGGAGTACTTCATCTTGGCGATCCCCGAGATCATGCACGGGGTGAAGAAAACCGCCAGGCGCCCCCACTTGACGTACATGGCCTCCCCGGCGGTGAGCACCCGCTGTCGCCTGGCCAGCAACGGGCCGGGGCGGCTGAGCAGTGCCCGGCCCCAGCGAATGCCGACCGAGTAGCCGACCAGCCCGCCGACCTCGACCGCGATGATCGCAACGATCAGTACGGCAGTGATGTCGAGCCGGCCCTGGCTGGCGGCCGCGGTGGCGGCACCGAGCACGGTCGCGCCGATGCCGGGGATCCCGGCCCACCCGACCAGGACCAGGGCGAAGATGCCGAGGTAGACCCAGAAGCCGTCGGATACCGACGAATCGGCGGCGGCAAGCGTGTGCATCGCCGGCCTGTCAGGCGCTGCCGTGCTGCACGTGCCGGATACGGCTCACAGGCGTCACCCTAACCTCAGAAAGCCCGAGGATGCCCGACGCGCGCGTGCGCGTCATCACCCGCCACAGGGTAGCCGCCCGGGCCTCAGTGCGGGACTGGAGCGATCACACCGGCCGAGGCCAGGCCATCCAGCACCAGTTGCACGGCGATCGCGGCGATCAGGAAGCCGAAGACTTTCTCGGTGACCAGCATGCGGTTCTCGTCGAGCTTGGCACTGACCTGGTTCGCCCAGCGGAACACCACCACGTCGATCAGCAGGACAACGGCGAGGATGCCGACGGCCGCGGCCAGGGTGGCGAACGATTCCGCCTCAGCGGAGATCGTGACCAGGCCGACGATCCCCACCGGGTTGAGCAGATAGGGCACGGCCAGCGGATACTGGGCCAGCTGCATCGGGTCTTTCCCGGTAGTGGCGTGGCCGTTGCCGCCCTGCCCGAGCACCATCCCCACCGAGAGCACGAGCAGGATCACGCCGCCCGCGATCGACAGCGAGCCGATGCTGAAATGCAGCAGGGTGCGGAGCAGTTCCCCGAGCACGATCAGGGCCAGGGCGACCGTGGCCGCGGTGACCAGCATCTTGCGCAGCACGCGCCGCTTGGCCGCCGGGTCCAGGTCGGCGGTGATGCCAAGGAACGGGACGAGGGCGAGCTTGGGCCCGATCCCGATCAGCAGCAGGAGAAAGGTGTCGACTGCCCCGGAGACGGTGACGGTTTCCTGTTCCACCCGCTCAGTGTGCCGAAGGCGTGAGGGTGGCACGCGTCACCCATGGCGGGTGATGGGCGCAGGGCCGCCAGGCCTGGGGTCAGGCGGGCCGGAGCGGGAGTCCGGCCGCGGCGGCGTTGCCGAAGTCGTCGTCCACGCCGACCACCTGACGGCCACGGCCGGCCAGCAGTGACGCGGCCACGATCGCGCGGTATCCGCTCTGGCAGTGCACCCACAGCTCGCCGACGGGCAGCTCACCGGCCCGGCCGGCCAGTTCGTGCAAGGGGATGTGCCGGGCGCCGGCGATGTGGCTCTCGGCCCATTCAAGCGGCCGCCGGACGTCGAGCACCACCGGGCTCCCGGCCGTCATCGCCGCGGCCAGGTCGCCGAACTTGGCCAGCCGCAGCGACGCGAGCCGGGTACCGGTGGCCCACCGCGGCGGGCCCCCGCTTGCCGCCGCGGCGGGCCGGTCGGCCCAGATCCTCGCCAGTTCCCGCTGTGCCCCTGCCACCTGCTCCGGCGTCTCGCCAAGCAGGGTCAGCGGCGCGCCCCACGGCACGGTCCAGCCCACGTAGCTGGCGAAGCTGCCCTCCAGCGGGAAGCTGACAGACCCGGGCAGGAAGCCCTCCGCGAACGCGATGCGGTCCCGCAGGTCGATCACCCACTCGCCGGCGTCGATGCGACGGCGTACCTCCCCGGCCGCGGCCTCGCGCGGCGGTGCCAGGTCTGCACCGGCCGGGCCCGGCCAGGTTGGCCGGGCCCATGTGGGCGTAGTAGGCGGGCCAGGCGTCCAGCTCCGCGAGCAGGCCGTCGAGATACTCCCGCTCGTTCAGGGTCAGCGCCGGGTTCGCCAGCATCTCGGCGGCGATCGTGGAGGACTGGCCACCGGACTGCCCCGCTGAGCAGAAGCTGCCGAAACCGTGTGTCGGGAACACCGGGGTGGCGCCGGGCAGCCGGGCGAGGCGATGGGCGGAGGCGTGCTGCGCCCGGGCGAGCGCGTCGGTGTGCTCGGGCCCGAGCAGGTCGGGTCGCCCGGTGGTGCCGAAGAGCAGCGAACCCCCGGTGAACACCCCGGCCACCTGGCCACCGGACTCGAGCACGTAGCTCAGGTGGGTGAAGGTGTGGCCCGGGGTGGCCAGCACCCGCAGCCGCAGCGCGTCGCCGACCTCGGCCGTGTCGCCGTCGGAGACCGGCGTCCGGTCGAAGGCAACCGGGTCGGCCGCGTTGACCAGGTACGCCGCGCCGGTGGTGGCGGCAAGGGCGGGCCCGCCGGTGAGGTAGTCGTTGTGGATGTGCGTCTCGGCGACGTGGGTGATCCGCACCCCGTGCTCCGCGGCCAGCGCGGTGACCCGGTCGGTGTCCCGCTGCGGGTCGATGACCAGGGCGGTGCTGCCGTCGTGGACAAGGTAGCTGCGGTCGCCAAGGCCCGGTGTCTCGATCGGCAGCACCTCGGCCATGCCTGCCCTCCCAGCCACTTGCCGGAGCCTTAAATGTACGGTCATTCGGACTTTGGTTCAAGGCGCGCGGCGGGTTCGGGGGTATCGCTACCTTGGGGTTCTGGATGACGGCGGAAGGGCGGAGATGGCACGGATCGGCACGGTGATCAGGGAGGTGTACCACCGGCCGGGCGCCGACGCCCTGCCGGCCCACCTGGAGGATCACTACGGCATCCGGGTCACCGGCACGGCCAGGCTGACCGAGGGCGTGTTCCGGGTGGACCACGACGCCGGTGCCCCGTGGGTAGCGCGGATCATGCTGGCCGGCCGCCCGGTGACGCGTACCGAGGAAGATGCCGGGATACTCCGCTTCCTGCAGCGCCATGACTTCCCGGCCGAACGCTGCGCGCACCCCAGCCCGGTCACCGAACTGGACGGCCGCGCGGTCCTGGTCACCGGGTACCTCCCGGGCAAGCACCCGTCCGGCAGCCCCGCCGTGTGGCGCAAACTCGGCGGCCTGCTCGGCCGGCTGCACACCCTGCCCGCGGAGCCGGGCCCGGCGCGGCGCCCGGCGGGCGCACTGCACCACCTGCCGCAGTACGAGGGCGGCCCGGCGGAGGATCTCGCCGCTGCCGCCGCGCTGCTTGCCGACCTTGACGGGCGCGTCCCGCCCGAGCACCGGCAGCTCTACGAGCTCATCAACGAACTGATGCCCGAGGGCGACGACGCCAAGGGCCTGCCCGAGGCGTTCGTCCACCCCGACCCGGTGAGGAACAACGTGGTGGTCACGCCGGGCGGCCCGGTGCTGCTGGACTGGGCGGGCGCCGGCACCGGCCCGCGCCTTGCTTCCCTGGCCGGCCTGCTGCACAGCGCGGGCCCACGGCACGCCGCCGCTGCCCTGGCCGGCTGATCCGCGAGCACGTCGAGCTGACCGCCGGGGAACTCGGCCGTCTCGAGGGCGTCCTGTGGATCCGGATCCTGTGGCTGTCCGCCTGGCAGTGCTGGCTGGCCTGTGTGTCGGCCAAGGTGCACCAGGGTTTCTTCCCCCGCCGGGAGTACATCACCGCGCTGGCCGCCGCGGTCCGGGCGCACAGCGGGAGGCCGGCATGACCATCCAGGTCACCCCGCAGCGGCTGGGCACGCTGCTGCGGCCGCGCAGCGTCGCGCTGGTCGGTGCCGCGGACAAGTCGGGGTTCTCCCAGTTGGCCTACCGCAACCTGGTGGACTTCGGCCTGGGCGAGCACACCTACCTGGTGAACCGGCGCGGCGCGGCGGCCCACGGGCGGGCCACGGTCACCTCCTGCACGCAGATCGCCGAGCACGTGGACCTGGCGTTCATGATGGTGCCCCGGGCCGCGACCATGGACGCTCTCAGCGACGCGGCCGCGGCGGGCATCCGGCACGCGCTCGTACTGTCCTCGGGGTACGCCGACGCCGGGGAGGCGGGGCAGCGGGCCCAGGCGGACCTGGTCGCCCACGCCGAGGGGCTCGGCATGCTCCTGGTCGGGCCCAACCACCTGGGATTCGCCAACTTCGTCGACCAGGTCCCGGTCACCGCGATCCCCGGGCTGCCCCACGCGGCCGGGCCGGTCGCCCTGGTGTCGCAGAGCGGAATGGCCGCCAGCGCGATGCTCGACTTCGCCACGATGACCGGCGTCGGGCTCTCCTACCTGGTGACACTCGGCAACGAGGCCATGGTCGCCGCCGGGCACGTGCTCGACTACCTGGTCGGGGACCCGCACACCCGGGCCGTGGCGCTGTTCCTCGAGACCATCCGCGACCCCGTGGCGTTCGCCCACGCGGCCAGGCGCGCCGCCGCGGCCGGCAAGGCGGTCGTGGTGCTCAAGTCCGGCCGGTCCGAACTGTCCGCGCGGACGGCGGCCGCGCACAGCGGCGCCGCGGTCGGCGACGACCGTCATATCGGCGAGTTCCTCCACGACCTGGGCGTGATCCGGGTGGAGGAGATCGAGGACCTGATCCTCACCGCGGGTGCCGCGGCCCACCTCGGCCGGCTGGCCCGGCCCGGCATCGGGGTGGTGTCGATCTCTGGCGGCGCGTGTGACATGCTCGCCGACCACGCCGCCGCGCTCGGCGCTCCGCTGCCCGCGCTGGCCCCGGCCACCCGCGCCGCGCTGGCACAGGTACTCCCCGACTTCGGCACCGTGCAGAACCCGCTGGACATCACCGGGGCGGCGGTCATCCACCCGGCCCTGTTCACCCGGTGCATCGAGGCCGTGTCCGCCGACCCGTCGGTCGGCGTGGTCGCGGTCATCAACGGCCTGCCCTGGCAGGGCGACGGGCGGCCGTGGCCGGGCCAGGTGCTCGCCGACGCGATCGGCGCCGGGGCGGCCCGGGCGAAAACCTCCGTGGTCTGCGTGAGCCAGGTGATGCAGCCGGTCACCACGTACACGAGAGAGGTCATGGCGCAGGCCGGCATCCCCTACACGATCCCCGGCCTGCGCCATTGCGTCGCCGTACTCCGCAACGTGGGCTGGTGGTCCCAGGCCACCGGTACGCCCCGAAGTTAGGGCGTGAATGTGACGTCCGGGCCCCTGGAGGGGCACCAAGCCCACATTCATGAGCAGCCGGACGAGGGGACGGGCGAAGGGAGGCCGATGGACGGGCGCTGGGAGTTCTGGATCGACCGGGGCGGGACGTTCACCGACGTGGTGGCGCGCCGCCCGGACGGCACGCTCGCCGTGCACAAGCTGCTGTCGGAGAACCCCGGTGCCTACAACGACCCGGCGGTGGCCGGCATCCGGCACCTGCTCGGCATCGCGCCAGGTCAGGACATTCCGGCTGAACGGATCGCCGTGGTCCGCCTGGGCACCACGGTGGCGACGAACGCCCTGCTCGAACGCAAGGGCGAGCCGTGCGTCCTGGTCATCACCAAGGGCTTCGCCGACGCCCTGCGGATCGCCTACCAGGACCGGCCGAAGATCTTCGACCGGGAGATCATCCGTCCCGACATGCTGTACTCCCGGGTGATCGAGGCCACCGAGCGCGTCGGCCCGCACGGCGAGGTGCTGGTCCCCCTGGACGAGGACGCCGTGGCGGCCGGCCTGAAGGCCGCCTACGATGACGGGTTCCGCGCGGTCGCGGTCGTCTGCCTGCACGGGTACCGCTACCCGGAGCACGAGGCCAGGATCGGCGAGATCGCCAGCCGGGCCGGGTTCGCCCAGGTGTCGCTGTCCCACGCGACGAGCCCGCTGATGAAGCTGGTCTCCCGCGCCGATACCACGGTGGTGGACGCCTACCTGTCCCCCGTGCTGGGCCGGTACGTGGCCAGCGTCACCAGGGAACTGCCCGGGGTCAGGGTGCAGTTCATGCAGTCCCACGGCGGGCTGGCCAGCGCGCAGTCGTTCCGCGGCAAGGACTCGATCCTGTCCGGGCCCGCTGGGGGCATCGTGGGCATGGCCCGCACCGCCCAGGCGGCCGGGTTCGGCCGGGTGATCGGGTTCGATATGGGCGGCACCTCGACCGACGTGTCCCACTTCGCCGGCGAGTTCGAGCGGCAGTACGAGACCCAGGTCGCCGGGGTGCGGATGCGCGCGCCGATGCTGGCCATCCACACCGTGGCCGCGGGCGGCGGGTCCATGCTGCAGTTTGACGGCAGCAGGTTCCGTGTCGGTCCCGCCTCGGCCGGGGCGGTGCCCGGCCCGGCGGCCTACCGCCGCGGCGGCCCGCTCACGGTCACCGACGCCAACATCATGCTGGGCCGGATCCAGGCGAGCCACTTCCCCGCGGTGTTCGGCCCCGGCGGCGACCAGCCGCTGGACACCGCGGTCGTCACGGAGAAGTTCGAGGCCCTGGCCGCCGAGATCGGGAAGGCGACCGGCCAGCCGCAGCGCCCCGAGGAGGTGGCCGCCGGGTTCCTGGCCATCGCGGTGGCGAACATGGCCAACGCGATCAAGAAGATCTCGGTGCAGCGTGGCTACGACGTGACCAGGTACGTACTCGCCACGTTCGGCGGGGCCGGCGGCCAGCACGCCTGCGCGGTCGCCGACGCGCTCGCCATCGAAACCGTGCTGATCCACCCGCTCGCCGGGGTGCTGTCCGCCTACGGGATGGGCCTGGCCGACCTGACTGCGATGCGGGAGCAGGCGGTCGAGGCGCCGCTGGCCGATGCCCTGCTGCCGGAACTCGGTGAGATCGCCGGGGCGCTGGAGTCCGGGGCGCGGGCCGAACTGTCCGACGGCGGCGCCGAGGCGGCCCAGGTGACCACCGTGCGCCGGGCGCACCTGCGCTATGCGGGCACCGACACCGCGCTGCCCGTCCCGCTCGGCCCGGCCGCGGAGATGACCGCCGGGTTCGAGTCCGCCTACCGGCAGCAGTTCTCGTTCCTGATGCCGGGCAAGACGATTCTGGTCGAGGCGGTGTCGGTCGAGGCGGTGCTGCCCGGGGGGGCACAGCGTTCCCCGGGGACGCCCCCCGACCCCCGATGGCCCGGAACCCCGCGGAAAGCACCGCCGGCGGGGAGGGTTCCCGTGGGCAGCCGCTGCCGCCCGGGGACGTGGGCAGCCGTGGGCCGGCCGCTTCGGTGTATGTGGACCGGAGGTGGGCCGGCGTGCCGCTCGCCCGGCGACGGGACCTGCGGCCCGGAGCTTGTGTGGACGGGCCAGCGCTGATCGCCGAGGACTTCGCGACCACGGTGGTGGAACCGGGCTGGCGCGCCGAGGTCACGCCGCGGGGAGACCTGCTGCTGACCAGGGTGGCGCCGCGGCCGGGGCGCAGCGAGGCGGGCACCGGGGTGGACCCCGTGCTGCTGGAGATCTTCAACAACCTGTTCATGTCGGTGGCCGAGCAGATGGGCGCCCGGCTGCGGGCCACCGCACACTCGGTCAACATCAAGGAGCGGCTCGACTTCTCCTGCGCCGTGTTCGACGCCCAGGGCGGGCTGATCGCCAACGCCCCCCACATGCCGGTGCACCTGGGGTCGATGGGGGAGTCGATCGCGATGGTCGCCGCCCGCAACAAAGGCACCATGCGGCCGGGCGACGTGTACATGCTGAACGACCCCTACCACGGCGGCACACACCTGCCCGACGTCACCGTGGTCACCCCGGTGTTCGACGAGGCGGGCAAGGACCTGCTGTTCTACGTCGCCTCGCGGGGGCACCACGCCGAGATCGGCGGGATCACGCCCGGGTCGATGCCCGCGTTCAGCACCGAGGTGAACGAGGAAGGGGTGGTGATCGACAACTGGCTGCTTGTGCGGGACGGGACGCTGCGTGAGGCGGAAACCAGGCACCTGCTGGCGACCGCGCGCTACCCGTCGCGCAACCCCGAGGTGAACCTGGCCGACCTGCGCGCGCAGATCGCCGCGAACGAGCGCGGGGTGTCCGAACTGCGGCGGATGGTTGCGCACTTCGGCCTGGACGTGGTGCATGCCTACATGCGGCACGTGCAGGACAACGCCGAGGAGGCGGTGCGCCGGGTGCTCTGCACGCTGCGCGATGGGCGGTGCCGGTACGAGACCGACGGCGGCGCGGTGATCAGCGTGACGGTCAGGGTGGACCCGGCCACCCGGTCCGCCGAGATCGACTTCACCGGCACCTCGGCCCAGTTGCCCGGCAACTTCAACGCCCCGTCCTCGGTGGCCATGGCCGCGGTGCTCTACGTGCTGCGCACCCTGGTGGCCGACGAGATCCCGCTGAACTCCGGCTGCCTCAAACCGGTCAAGGTGATCATCCCGCCGGGGTCGATGCTGGCCCCCGGCTACCCGGCCGCCGTGGCCGCGGGCAACGTGGAGACCTCCCAGGCGATCACCGGGGCGCTGTACGCGGCGCTCGCGGTGCAGGCCGAGGGCTCGGGGACCATGAACAACGTCACGCTGGGCAACGACCGGCACCAGTACTACGAGACCGTGGCCAGCGGCTCTGGCGCCGGCCCAGGATTCAACGGGACCGGCGTGGTGCAGACGCACATGACCAACTCCCGGCTCACCGACCCCGAGGTGCTGGAGTGGCGCTACCCGGTGCGGGTGGAGAGCTACGCGATCCGCCGGGGCAGCGGCGGCGCCGGGCGCTGGGCCGGCGGCGACGGCGGCCGCCGGGAACTGCGCCTGCTCGAGCCGATGACGGTGACCACGCTGGCCAGCCACCGGCGGGTACCGCCCTACGGGATGGCCGGCGGGCAGCCGGGTGCGCTCGGCCGGCACTGGGTACAGCGGCCCGACGGGAGCGTGGTCCCGATGCGCGGCTGCGACAGCGTGACGGTCGGCGCCGGGGACCTGTTCGTGATCGAGACCCCCGGCGGGGGCGGCTACGGCACACCGGAGGACGGACACGGCACGCCAGGTGACGACGGCAGCGGCCGGTGATCCAGACTGGGACCATGACAACCGACACAGCCGGCGGCGCGGCCGGGGCGGTGATCGCGGGACAGCGGGTGGAACTGCTGGACCGCGCCCGCGTCTACGCCTGCGGCATCACCCCCTACGACGTGACCCATCTCGGGCATGCGGCCACGTTCGTGTGGATCGACACGCTCGGCCGGGTGCTGCGCCTGATCGGCGTCCAGCCGGAGGTGTGCCGCAACGTCACCGACGTGGACGACGTGCTCGACGTGGCGGCCGACCGGGCGGGCGCGGCCTACGACGAGTTCGCCGCGATCCAGCAGTTCGGCTTCGACCGCGACATGGCCGCGATCGGGGTCCGCTCGCCGGACCACGAGCCGCGGGCGCACCGGTACGTGGCGCAGGTGATCCGGCTGGCCGCGGGGCTGCTCGAGGCCGGCACGGCCTACCAGCGTGGTGGCGGCGTCTACTTCCGTGGCGCGGGCGTGGCCGAGCGCGCCGGGCTGGCCCTGGACGCGGCGCTGGCCCTGTCCGCGGAGTTCGGCGGCCGCCCCGGCGACCCGGCCAAGGACGACCCGCTGGACGTGGCGGTGTGGCAGGTCGCCGAGCCAGGCCACCCCGCCTGGGACTCGCCGTGGGGGCCCGGCCGCCCCGGGTGGCACGCCGAGTGCGTCGCGATGGCCATGTCGGTGTTCGGCCCCGCCGTGGATGTGCACGCGGGCGGCGCCGAACTGCGCTTCCCGCATCACGCCTACCACGCCGCGATGGCCGAGTCGTTCACCGGCGTGCACCCGTACGCGCGGGCCTGGTTCCACACCGGCGTGGTCACCATCGACGGCGCCAAGATGGCCAAGTCGGCCGGCAACCTGGTGCTGCTCGGCGACCTGCTGAAGGAGCATCCCGCGGGAGCGGTGCGGCTGATGATCCTGGACCGGCCCTGGGCGCAAGGCTGGGAGTACCGCCCGGAACTGCTCGAGCCCGCCGCCGCCCGGCTGGAGTCGCTGTACCGGGCGGCCGCGCGGCAAGTGCCGGACGACCCCGCCGCCGTGGCCGAACTGCGCCGCCTGCTGGCCACCGACCTGAACGTCCCCGCCGCGCTCGACCTGGCCGCCGAGGCGGGCGGCGCGCCCGCGCGCACCCTGGTCAGCGTGCTTGGCCTGACCTGAGGCAGGGCCCCGGCCCGGTGATGCTGCTCCCCCGGCTGGCAGGGCCTGCCGGGGACGGGAGTAGGTTTGCCTCGCGCCGGTAGCGAGGAGGAACAATGCAGTTGACCAAGCTGGGGCACGCCTGCGTGCGGCTGGAGAAGGACGGCGGGGTCCTGGTCATCGACCCCGGGGCGTTCAGCGGCGACCATGCCCTGGACGGGGCCGATGCGGTGCTCGTCACCCACGAGCACTTCGACCACGTGGTCCCCGACAGCATGCGCGCCGCGCTGGCCGCGCAGCCGGGCCTGCGGCTGTGGGCGCCGGCACCGGTGGCCGAGCAGTTCGGCGAGTTCGGCGACCGGGTCACGACCGTCGCGCACGGCGACGATTTCACCGCCGCCGGGTTCGGCGTGAACGTCTACGGTTCCGAGCACGCGGTGATCCACCCCGACATCCCCACGTGCGCGAACGTGGGCTTCCTGGTCGACGGCGAGGTCTTCCACCCGGGCGACTCCTACACCGTGCCCGAGGACCCGGCGGCCACGCTGCTGCTGCCTGGCAGCGGCCCGTGGCACAGCACCGCGCAGATGATCGACTACGCCCGCGCGGTGGCCCCGCGCCGCGGGTTCCTGATCCACGATGCGTTGCTGTCCGAGATCGGGCTGAGCGTGTTCGACATGTTCGCCGGTCTGGCCGCGGGACCGCACGACGCGAAGTACACCCGGCTGGAGCCCGGCACCAGCGTCGACCTCTAACCGGCGCGCGGCCTGTGCGGGCGACCCCCGGGCGGGAGGCCCGCCGTGCCCGCCTCTGATCGAATACGGCAATGACGGATCCCGGCGACCAGACAGCCAGGCCACGCGGGCTGACCGGCACGATCTGGGTGCTTGGACACCACTCGGCTCTGGCTGCTCACCGTCATGGTCGTGGCGTTCGCGGCCTGGCTCATCGCGGTCAGCCGGTTCGAGCGCAAGCAGGAGTGACGTGCTGTGCTGGTGGCTCAAGGCCGTGCCGGTCTTGCCCGGATTGACCTGGCATGCGAACCTGCTTCAGTGGCTCCCAACCCGGTAACCGCCCCGCCCGACCGGGCCTCCAGCGATCGGCCGTTGCGCGGCGAGCCGGTTGCCCGTGAGGTATTCGTCGGCCTGCCCGGCCGCTACGACCGGCTCGCTTACCTGCTCTCGTTCGGCCAAGACCGGCGCTGGCGCCGGGCGGTGGTCGCCCGCACCGCCGCGGGGTCGCCGCGGCTGGTGCTCGACGTCGCGACCGGCCCCGCCGGGATCGCGCTGGCCGTGGCCGACGCCACCGGCGCGAACGTGGCGGGCGTGGACCTCAACGAGCCGATGCTGCGGGCCGGCCTGCCGCGGATCCGGCGGCCGCTGCCGCGGGGCCAGGTCAGGGTCGCCGCTGGCCGCGCCGACCAGTTGCCGTTCGCCGACGCGACGTTCGACGCGGTGACCTTCTCCTACCTGCTGCGCTACACCGACGACCCGGCCGCCACGATCGCCGAGATGGCCCGCTGCCTGCACCCCGGCGGCACCCTGGCCTGCCTGGAGTTCAATGTCCCGCCACAGCCCGCCTGGCGCGCCGCCTGGTGGTGCTACACCCGGCTGGCGCTGCCGGTGCTCGGCGGCCTCACCGGGGGGCCGGCCTGGTACCGGGTGGGCAGGTTCCTCGGCCCGAGCATCTCCGAGCACTACCGGAACCACCCGCTGGCCTGGCACATGGCCGCCTGGCAGGCGGCGGGCCTGACCGAGGTGCGGACCGAACTGATGAGCCTGGGCGGCGGGCTTGTCATGTGGGGGCGCAAGGGATCCGCCTCATGACGGCGTCCGGGGAACGGTCGGCCTTTTACTCGGTCGGCCGGGGCACCGGCGGGCCGGGTGACTGGGTGACACTGCTGCACCCGCCCTACACGCTGTGGCATCTTTCGTACGTGGCGATCGGCGCCGCGGTCATGCCGCCGCTGGTGCTGTGGCGCCTGGTCGGCACGCTGGTCGCGTTCTTCCTGGCGGTCGGGATCGGCGCGCACGCCCTGGACGAACTGCACGGCCGGCCGCTCGGCACCGGCATCAGCACCACCCTGCTCATCGTCACGGCGGTGGTGGCGATCACCGCGGCGATGGCGCTCGGCCTGGTCTACGGCGGCTGGAAGCTGCTGCCGTTCGTGATCGCCGGCGGAGTGCTGGTGTACGGGTACAACCTGGAACTGTTCGGCGGGATACTGCACAGCGACATCTGGTTCGCGGTGGCCTGGGGGGCGTTCCCGGTGCTGGTCGGGGCCTACGCACAGCACTGGACCCTGTCGATAGCGGCGGGGGTGGCCGCGGTGGCCGCCTTCTTCCTTTCGCTGGGCCAGCGCGCGCTCAGCACGCCCGCCCGGATGCTGCGCCGCCGGGTCAGCGGGGTCGCGGTGCGGCTCACGTTCAACGATGGGACCACGGCCGAACTCGGCCGCGCCGACCTGCTCGCCCCGATCGAGCGGGCGCTGCGCTACTTCGTCTGGGCGACCGGTGCCGTCGCCCTGGCCATGGTGCTGGTCCGGTGACCGGCTCCGGGTATGACGCCGTAGTGGTCGGCGCCGGGCCGGCGGGCAGCATCGCCGCCCTGGTGCTCGCCCGCGGCGGCGCCCGGGTCGCCCTCGCCGACAAGGCGCTCTTCCCCAGGGACAAGGCCTGCGGCGACCTGATCGGGCCGCGGGGCGTGCAGGTGCTTGCCGACCTCGGGCTGACCGTGCCGGACGCAGGCCACGGTTCCGACCTGCTCGCGGTCGGCCCGTCTGGCCGGCGCAGCAGACTGCCGGCCTTTACCGGGCGCAGCTACCCCGGCCACGGGATCGTGGTCCCCCGGGTGGCCTTCGACCACGCGCTGCGCGAGGCCGCGCTGGCCGCCGGAGCGGTCGGGGTCCGGGCACGCATCACGGCCGTGGACAAGGGCCCGGATGGGCCGGTGCGGGCGGTGCTCGCCGACGGCCAGCGCCTGGCCGGGGATGTGATCATCGGCGCTGACG
This sequence comes from uncultured Actinomycetes bacterium, assembly GCA_963726415.1. Taxonomy (GTDB): domain Bacteria; phylum Actinomycetota; class Actinomycetes; order Streptosporangiales; family Streptosporangiaceae; genus DASXKD01. The sequence goes on along the minus strand of CAVSCM010000028.1, from coordinate 211,332 downwards.
GGGCGCTGAGCACGGTCGCGCGGCTGACGGGGATGCTGGACTCGGCCGCGGCACTGTGGGGATTCGCAGTCAGGGCCTACGTCCCCGGCGAGGTCCCGTTGCCGCTGCTCGTGCTGCTGGAGTCGGCGCCGTGGCGCATCTATCCCGGATACGGCTGGCTGTTCCCCGGCGCAGACGGACAGGCCAACGTGGGCATCGGCATCGGCATGGGGGGCACCAGGCATTCCGCGCCGCTCCGGGGCGACCTGGACCGGTTCACCGAGTTGCTGCGCTCGCGCGGGGACCTGCGCCCGAACGCGGACATCGGGCCGGTCGTCGGCGGCTGGCTGCGCATGGGCGGGACCGGGACACCCGCGGCCGCGGGCAACGTCCTGCTGGTGGGGGACGCGGCGGGCCTGATCAACCCGCTGCAGGGCGAGGGCATCGCGCCCGCCATGATCAGCGCCCGGCTGGCGGCCGAAGCGGTGCTCGCGGATCCGTGCCAGGCGGGCCCGGCCTACACAAGCGCGCTGGACGCTGCGTTCGGGCACTACATGCCCGGCGCCAGCGCGCTGCAGCGCGCGCTGATGCGCCGGCCGCGCGCGGCGTCGGCCAGCATGCGCCTGGTCACCGCCCCGGCCGTCCGGCGCATGGTGGCCAGCACCTGGTCGATCTACTGGAACGGCCTGACCGACGGCGCCGCGCCCCGCCCCGCCGCATGGATGGCCAGGGGACTGGAAAAGACGGCGACGATGCTTGCCCGGGGGGGCGACCCCCCGGAACCCCCCGCTGGCCTACGGCCCGGTTCCTCCGTCACCGGGCCGGGGCCCCGCTAGCCCGGGGGAGCACCGCGCTCCCCCGGGGGACACCCCCGGACCCCCGATGGCCCGGAACCCGCTGGCCGAAAGGCCCGTGACGAACGTCACGGGGCCTTTCGGCCGTGCAGGTGGGCCTGCCTAGCGGGCGATCAGCCTGGGCCGGCCAGGTAGTTGCGCGGCTTGGAACCGTGCAGCCTGGACTTGGACGCGCTCGGCAGCGTGTCCGGGTTGATGAACGTGCTGCCGGTCGGGCCGGCCTCCACCGCCTCGTGGGTCGCGCTGCCTTGCAGCAGCTTGTTCCAGGTCAGGAACCACTCGGTGTATCCGTCGTCCCACTTGCCGGATACCGGGCTGCCGGTGATCGTGATCGGGTCGCCGGGGTTGGACCGGTCGTACCACCACTGGGCGTGCTCAGGCGACAGGTTCACGCAGCCGTGGCTGACGTTGCTGAACCCCTGCTCGCCCAGTGACCAGGGCGCGGAGTGGTAGTAGTTGCCGCTCCAGGTGAACCGGACCGACCAGAACACCGGGACGTTCTTGTAGCCGGGCCCGCTCATCAGCGTCGGGTTGGCCTTCTCGATGGTCAGGTAGGTCCCGTTGGCGGTGTCGTCGCCCGGCATGCCGCTGCTGTCCGTCCAGGTCGCGTACAGCTTGTGGCCCCAGTAGATATTGGTCTTGTGGGTCCGGGTGCTGGTCACCCCGATGAGCGACTTGCCGATCGTGAACGACTGGGTCAGGTTGCTGACACCGAACACGCCGGGAGCGATCTGCGCCCCGTTGAAGTGCGCGTCGAAGCTCACCTTGGTGTACTGCGGCCAGTAGTTCCTGGTACGGAAGTCGAGGGTCTGGCCGCCGTCCCAGTACCAGGAGCCAACCACCGGCTTGGAGCTCTTGATGTTGATGGCCTTCTCGATGCCGGCCCGGAACCTGGGGTCCACTGCCTGGCTGAAGTTGATCATGATGGGAATGCCAACGCCGTAGGCCTGGTTGCCCAGAATCGTGCTGGCGGTGAACGTCCCCGCCGGGCGTTCGGTCCTGAACGTACTCGTGGCGGTCGTGGTCTTGCCGTCGGTGCCGGTCGCGGTCACGGTCACCGTGTACTTGGTCGCCGCGTGAAGCGGCCACACCGTGTGCCAGGCCGTCTGGCCCTGCAGGGTGCCCGCGGCCGTGGTGTGCCCGGCGGCCACGCTGACGTTCTGGATCTTGCCGTGCGCCACGGTGACCGAGACACCGCGGTCGGTCTTCACCCTGGTACTGCCGTTCTTCGGGCTGATGGAAACCACCGCGCCCGATTTGGCCAGGGTCTTCGTCCCGCTGGCCGATCCGTGCTGGCCTGTGGACGTGCTCGACGGCGAGCCCGAACAGGCGGTCACTACCAGGCACAGGGCACCAACGACCCCCGTGACTGCCAGCCCAGCCCGCCGGCTCCTGAGCAGAGGCCGGCCTGTCAGTGTCCGCTCCCTATCCCGCACTCTGGTCCTCCTGGTGGTACCAAATTCCGAAGTGACGAGGCCATGCCCACGGCTACGGCCTCTCTTCCATGCGGTCTGCTGGGCCGCCAGCGTGGAAATCGCTGCCGCCCTCCCCGGGTGCTGGGGAACGCGGTACCCGATCTCGGTCGATTGCCTCCGATAGAGAGACGGACGAGACGGGCTGGCGGTTGCCATCAACCATTATGCCAACCAGACGTTGCGGGCGATGCTTCTGGTTCACCGCGACGAGGACAGCAAGGACACAGATCGCTATTGCCGCCCACGGGACGGTATCACCGATGCGGTCAAACACTGTCAAATCGGTGGCCGGCATCAGGTCAAGCCGGACGAAAGCCACGCCGCGCTGCGCGGTGCCGAGCCAGGCCAGTTGCCGTCCCTGGGCGTCGAACGCGGCGGTGACACCGGTCAGCGCGGCTTGCACCACCGGCCGCCCGGTCTCTGCCGCCCGCACCGCGGACAGTGAGGCGTGCTGCGCGGGCGCCCAGCTCCCCTGGAACGTGGTATCCGAGGTCTGATACACGATCACCTGGGCGCCGTGCACCGTGTCGGCGCGGGACATGTCGGGGAAAGCGGCCTCGAAGCAGATCAGCACGCCGAGCTTGAGCCGCCGTCCGCCGGGCAGCGTCGCGGTCATCACCCGCGCCCCGTCGCCGGGGATCATGTTGCTCGGCGCCGCCTTGCTGATCCTCGTAAGCCAGCCGAGTTGCTGACGGAACGGGATGTACTCACCGAACGGCACAAGCCTGGTCTTGGTGTAGGTAGCCACGATCCCGCCACTGTCGATCAGCACCGCGACCTTGGACTTCCCCCCAGGGGTGTAGGAGTCCTGGTCCACCAGGATCGGGGCGCCGTCGGCTGCGGACAGCCGCCGGAGGCGGTCCAGGAGCGCGTGGTGGAACCGCAGGTCGTAGCCGATGCTGCTCTCTCCCCACACGATCAGGTCCGGGTGCAGCGGGCCCAGCCGGGCGGTCAGCGTCTGGCTGGCGGTGCCCAGCGGTGAGGGATGCTGATAGAAGCCCGGCTGGACCAGAGCCACGGTCACCCGGCCGGCCGGCTGCGCCGGTGGCGTGAGCGCGAACGCGACCGGGCCGGCCCTGGCCGCGACCGCCGCGACGGCCGCGCCCAGCACCCGCAGCGCAGCCCGCGGCGCGGTGATCAGGATGACCAGGCCGGTGTTGGCCGCCACCAGCGCGAAGCTGACCAGCCACACCCCGCCCACCGAGGCCAGCGCGAGCATCGCCGGGTGCTGCCACTGGCTCGCGCCGAGCAGCGCCCACGGGCCGCCCAGCGCCTGCCAGGACCGGATCCACTCGACAAGCAGCCAGAAGCTCGGCACCACCACCAGCGCGGCCAGACAGCACCTGGCCGTCATCGGCGGGCGCAGCAGCGCCCAGGCGCTCACCCCGACCCCGGCCCAGCAGGCGCCGAGGACGATGGCCACAAGCAACAGAGCGGGGCCGATGTTGGGGATCAGCCAGTAGTGCGCGGCCACAATGAACCCGGCACCGAACCACCAGGCACGGACTCCCGCCTCGCGCGCCGAGGGCGCGCCGCGCATCAACAGCAGGCCGGGCACCAGGGCGAACCAGGCCAGGAACTCGAGGTTGGGCGCGGGAAAAGCGAGAACCGGCACGGCTCCGGCCACGAGCGAACCCCAGCGGGCAGGCTTGGCGAGGCCACTGCCCAGCCGCCGCCAGAACGACATGCTCCCATTGTGCTGCCATGTACGCGGGTGCGCGTCCGCGCCAGGTTACGCCTCAGCAGCGATTGGGCCGGCTTCCGGTTGTCTCAGAGGGCCGTGGCCTGCTAGCCCGGGGGGGCGACCCCCCGGAGCCCCCGCTGGCCTTCGGCCTGGTTCCTCCGTCACCGCGCCGTGCCCTGCTAGCCCGGGGGCGACCCCCCGGAACCCCCCGCTGGCCTACGGCCCGGTTCCTCCGTCACCGCGCCGTGCCCTGCTAGCCCGGGGGGCGACCCCCCGGAACCCCCCGCTGGCCTACGGCCCGGTTCCTCCGTCATCGCGCCGTGCCCGCCCGCGCCCGCCGCCGTCGCGCCATTGCCCAGCCGTATGCCGCCCAGCCGAACGCGGCCACGGTAAGCGCGATGATCAGGTATTCCGGCCCGGCGCCGACCCGGTCGGCCAGGGTGATCGTGTGCAGCAGCGGCACCCGGGACTCCAGGACGGCCTGCCGCCAGGTGCCGGTGCGGGCCACCACGCTGCCGTCCGGCGCGATGATCGCGCTCACCCCGGTCGTCGAGGCGACCACCACGGCCCGGTCTGATTCCACCGCCCGGATCCGGGCCATGGCCAGTTGCTGCAGGCTCTCCCCGAGTTGCCCGTCGACCTCGAAGGTTGCGTCGTTGGTCTGCACGGCCAGCAGGTTCGCCCCGGCCTTGACCTCGGAGGAGACCAGCCCGTCGAACCCGACCTCGTAGCAGATGACGTCGCCGAGCCGGATCGGCCCGACATGGAACACCACGGCGCGCCGTCCCGCGGTGAAGTTGTCCGGCTGCAGCGCCACCAGCGAGGTGATGTGCGAAAGCAGGCCGCGGAATGGGATGTATTCCCCGAACGGGACAAGCTGCCGCTTTACGTAGATCGGGCCGGGGCCACGGCCCGGGGTCCACAGTTGCCCGACGTTGCGCAGCGGGTTCCTGAGCACCTCACCGACCAGCACCGGCCGGTCTATGGCCTGTACCGCCGCGGTGATCGTGCCGAACACGGGCGGATACTGCCTGGGATCCAGATCGGTGGAGTTCTCCGGCCAGATCACCAGGTCGGGTGCGGGCCGACGGCCCGCGTGCACCTGCTCGGCCAGCTTCTCGGTGGCCGCCGCGTGGTTCGCGGTCACCGTGGTGGCCCGGAGCAGGTCGGGCAGGGTCCTGACGTGCGGCACGTTGCCCTGGACGGCGGCGACCGTGGCCGACGGGGTGCCGGGCGGCACCGGGTCCACCGGCAGCAGGCCGCCCGCCAGGGCCAGCCCCGCCGCCCCGGCAAGGGCAAGCGCGGGGACCAGGCGGCGGCGCAGTCCGGACGCCGTGCCCGGTGCCAGCAGCAGCCAGGCGAGCGTGCTGCCGGTGAGCGCGAGCAGGAACGAGAGCAGCGGCGCACCGCCGATGGCGGCCCAGGGCGCGGCCGGCGTGCCCGCCTGGCTCATGGCCAGCCTGCCCCACGGGAACGCGTACGGCCACCGGTCACGCAGCGCCTCGGCAGTGACCCACCAGCCCGCCACGGCCACCGGCCAGGCGCGCAGTGACAGCAGCACCCGCTGGCCTACGGCGAGCAGGGCGAAGATGACCGCCTCGGCGATGGCCAGCGCCGCCCAGGCGTACCAGGCCAGGTTGATCAGCCAGGACAGCAGCGGGACGAACAGCGCGAGCCCGAACAGCAGCCCGACCGCGAAACTCGCCCGCAGGCTCCGGCCTTGCAGCGCCACCACAAGCAGCGCCGGTCCGAGCGGGGCCAGCGGCCACGCCCCGATCGGAGGAAAAGCGGCCGTCAGGATCAGCCCACCGGCCACCGCGGCCAGCAAGGCCCAGCTCAGCGCGAGCCGCGGCGCACCGGGCAGCCCCCGCCCGCTGCGTGCCCCGCGTCTCGCGGCGGGCACGCCTGCTGCGCTGGACCCGCCCGCCGCGACGGGCGTGTCGGCAGTCTCGGGTGTGGCACCAGGGGCAGGAGCGGCGGAAGGGACCAGCCCGGCGGACGCCGGCCCGGTGCCTGGTTCGCCCGGATCCGGGGGGGCCGTGGGCAGGCCAGCAGGAGTACTCTCCGGGCCGGTCAGCGTGATCAACCTCCCCACCTGCCGTGCGATGGCCGCGACACCCTTGAGGGTAGCCGCGCCCCGACCCAGCCGCGCATGACTGGGCTGCTCGCCTCTAGCGCCGGGCCTGCACCGGGGTCCCGGTAGCCTGCACCCGGGTGTGCCGTGGGAAAGGGGTCGCGGGTGAGCCGCCGGGGCTGGGTGCTGTTCGGGCTGATGAGCGTCATCTGGGGCGTGCCCTACCTGCTCATCAAGGTGGCGGACGACGGCGGCGTGTCGGTGCCCGTTCTCGTGTTCGCCCGGGTGGCGATCGGCGCGGCCGTGCTGCTGCCCCTGGCGATCCGGCGTGGCCAGATCCGCGTGCTGGCCGGCCGCTGGCGGTGGCTCGCGGTGTTCGCCGTGGTGGAGATCATGCTGCCCTGGGCGCTGCTGTCGGACGCGGAGCGGCATCTGTCCAGCTCGCTGACCGGCCTGCTGATCGCGGTGGTCCCGATCATCGGGCTGGTGCTGGCCAAGCTGACCGGTGGCCCGGAGCGGCTCACCGCCGCCCGCTGGGCGGGGCTGCTGGCCGGGCTGGGTGGCGTCGCGCTGCTGGCCGGCCCGGATCTGACCGGGGGCGGCGCCTGGCCCATCGCCGAGGTGATGCTCGTCGCGTTCTGCTACGCCACCGGGCCGCTGATCGCCAACCGGAAGCTCGGCGACCTGCCCGGCCTCGGCATGACCGCGGTCTGCCTGGCCGCTACCGCGCTGGTGTACGCCGTGCCCGCGGCGCTGACCTGGCCGTCCCGGCTGCCTTCGGCCGCGGTGCTCGGCTCGCTGGCCGGGCTCGGCGTGCTCTGCACGGCCCTGGCGTTCGTCCTGTTCTTCCAGCTCATCGCCGAGGTCGGCCCCGCCAGGGCCACGGTGATCACCTACGTGAACCCGGCCGTCGCGGTGGCCCTGGGGGTGGGCGTGCTCGGCGAGCCGCTTACCCCGGCGATCGTCGCCGCGTTCGTGCTGATCCTGTCCGGCTCGGTGCTGGCGACCAGGTCGGGCCTGCCCCGGCCGCGAACTGCCCCGGACCTCTCGCCCGCGGTCGCCGTTGCCGACGCTAGGCCGCAGCCGGATCCAGGATCGTGACGCTGTCCGCGTCAGCGGGCTCGGGTACCGGATCACCGGCTTGGCGGAGCATTGCGATGTGCTCGGCCATCGCTTCTTTCATCAAACGTTCGGTCTCGCGGCGCGTTGCTCCAGCCGCGACTACCCCGGGCAGGTCAGGCGAGTAGGCGGAATAGCCGGCCTCGTCGTCTCCTTCGAAGACGACCACGTAGCCCTTCACGTCCGCTCCCTTCGCAAGCCTGCCTGCTTCAGGATGCTCGATTCGGTCTTTTGGCTTCAAGGTAGCGCTGGGTTTACCTGCGACGGTAACCAGCCCAGGCTTGGCTGGATGGGTGAAGTGCCGGTGCGATCCGGATGTCCGCTTGAGTATCCAGCCATCCCGCTCGAGTAAGCGAATGATCTCGCTGATCTTCACCGGCACACGGTCACGCTAGTGAGCGGTTGCGGCACTCTGCGCGTGACTAGACTCACCTAAGTGATTGATCTCAAGGCTGCCCGGCAGGAACCGGACCGCTACCGGGCCGCGCTGGACCGGCGCGGAGCCGCGGCCGATTTCGACGCACTGCTCAAAGCGGACTCAAGGTGGCGCGAGCTGACCGAGCGCGCAGAGTCGCTGCGCGCGGAGCAGAAGAGGTCCTCCAAGGCCGGCCCGCCGACACCTGAGCAGCTCGACGAGCTGAAGCGGCTCGCCGCCGAGCTGAGCCAGGCTCAGGCCGACCTGGCACACGCCGACCACGAGCGGAACGCGCTGCTCGCCCGCATCCCGAACCTGCCCGACCCCACCGCGGCCGACGGCATGGCCGAGGAGGACTCGGAGGTCCTGCGCGAAGTTGGCGAGCGGCCGTCGTTCGGCTTTACTCCCCGCGACGCGACCGAACTCGGTTCCAAGCGCGGCTGGATCGACATGAAGCGTGGCGCGCGGCTGTCCGGCTCCCGGTTCGCCTACCGGATCGGCGACGTGGCCATGACCGAACTGGCGCTGTACCGGTTCGTCCTGGACAAGCTCGCGGGCCTTGGCTTCCTGCCGGTGCTGCCGCCGGTGCTGGTGGGCGAGCAGGCCATGTACGGCACCGGGTTCCTGCCCACCGAGGAGTCCAACCTCTACCACCTGGAAAAGGACGACCTGTACCTGACCGGCACGTCCGAGGTCGCCCTGGCCGGCATCCACGCCGACGAGCGGCTGGACGAGGCCGACCTGCCCGCCCTCTACGCGGGGTACACCACGAACTTCCGCCGTGAGGCCGGGGCCGCGGGCAAGGACACCAAGGGCATGTTCCGGGTGCACCAGTTCGACAAGGTGGAGATGTACGTCTACTGCCTGCCCGGGCAGTCCGCCGAGTTCCACGAGCGGCTGCTCGGCTACGAGGAGGAGATCGCCCAGGCGCTCGGCCTGCCGTACCGCGTGATGAACATCGCCGTGGGTGACCTGGGCGCGCCCGCCGCGAAGAAGTACGACATCGAGGCCTGGTTCCCGGTCCAGCAGCGGTACCGGGAGATCACCTCCTGCTCGAACACCACGGACTACCAGGCGCGCCGGCTGAACATCCGGTTCCGGCGCGAGGGCGGCCTTGAGTTCGTGCACACGCTGAACGGGACCGGGGCCACCGCCAGGGCACTGCTTTCGATCATGGAGAACTTCCAGGACGAGGGCGGCACGGTCGCGGTGCCCGAGGTGCTGCGCCCGTTCGGCGCCCCGGCCACGATCGGCGGAGGCGGCGCAGAATAGGTACCGAGCGCCAGTGCGAGCCGGGAGGCCCCCCATGACCCAGACATCGGTACCGCCCTCTGCTAGTTCTAACCCCACCGCCCCGCCCTATGCCAGCCCGGTGGACTACGACAGCTACGGCACCTACGGCCCGGGCCGCGGGTTCAACAAGGGCAGTTCGTTCCAGCGCCCGGTGTACCGGTTCCAGGGCCGGATCACCGCCGACGGGTCGAGCGGATACCCGGCCGTCCCCGGCCGGTACCACCTCTACATTTCGTGGGGCTGCCCGTGGGCCCAGCGCACCGCGATCGTGCGCAAGCTCGAGGGCCTGGACGACGTCGTCTCGCTGTCCTACGTGGACGACGTGCGAGACGGCCGCGGCTGGGCGTTCCGCGAGCACCGCGGCCCGGATCCGGTCAACGGGTTCACCTTGCTCGCGCAGGCCTACGAGGCGACCGAACCCGGTTACGACGGCCATGTCTCTGTGCCCGTGCTCTGGGACAGGGAGACCGGCAAGATCGTCAGCAACAACTTTCCCGACATCACGATCGACCTCGGCACCCAGTTCACCGCGCTGGCCGCGCCGTCGCCCGACCTCTACCCCGAGCCGCTGCGCGCCGAGATCGGCGCACTGAACGAGCGCGTGTACACCACCGTGAACAACGGCCCGTACCGGGTCGCCGGCGCCACCACACAGCAGGACTACGAGCAGCTCAGGCACGCGATGATCGCGATGCTGGAGGAGCTCGACGACCGCCTGGCCGGCCGCAGGTACCTGTTCGGCGCCGGGATCACCGAGGCCGACGTGCGGCTGTGGCCGACCCTGGCGCGCTTCGACACCGGGTACAACCCGATGGCTGGCGTCACCGAGCGGCGGCTCACCGATTTCGGCAGCCTCTGGGGCTACGCCCGCGACCTGTACCGGCAGCCTGCCTTCCGGCAGACCACCGACTTCTCCTCGTTCGGTGGGCTGGTCCGCGGGCCCAAGCCGTCGTTCCTCAACGACGCGTCGTGGCGGCTCCACGTCGAGCCGCGCCTGGCCGACTGGGACTCCCCGCCCGGCCGCGACCACCTCGGCTGAGGCGCCGGCCCTGCTGGCCCGGGGGAGCACAGCGCTCCCCCGGGGGACACCCCCGGACCCCCGATGGCCCGGAACCCCCGTTGGCCTTGAGACCCGCGCGCCCGGAGTCGCGTGGGCCTCGGCCGCGTCAGCCGCCGAGCCTGGCCGCCAGCGCCGCGCCGTCCGGCACGCCGAGGCCCGTACAGGCGTCCCAGCCGGGCCCCGCGGTGTAGGCCCCGTTGTTGCCCTGGGTGATGTCGCGGAATCCGGCCGGGGTGGTCCCGGCGCTGACCCCCGCGTACAGCAAGGGCTGCATCAGTCCAAACGATTTGCCCGTGGCCTGCGCCAGCCGGCAGATCAGCGCCGCCCACAGCGGGGCCACCGCGCTGGTCCCGCCGACCACCATGGACTTCCCATCCACCAGCACCTGGTACCCCGTTGCCGGGTCGGCGTTGCCCGCGACGTCGGGCACGCCCCGGCCGGCCGTGCCGGTCCCGGCCTGGCCCGGCACCCCGGCCGTAGCCTGCCACCCGGGCAGGCCGAACGTGTCGCTGACCCCGCCTCCGGTGGCCCCGCCCTGGGCCCCGTCGTTCCAGACGGTCTCCGCGGACACCGCGCCGGTGGCGGTGTTCACCCGCAGGCTGGTGCCGCCGCAGGCGAGCGCGTGCGGGCTGGACGCGGGGAAGTCGGCGTGGGACTTCCCGTCGGGCGCACGGTCGCCGCTGCCGTTGTCACCCGCGGCCGCGGTCACCGTGACGCCGAGCGCGGCGGCGTCGGCGAACGCCTGGTCCATCGCCTCGCGCGCCTGGCCGGTCCAGGAATCCTCGGACTGCCCCCAGCTGATGCTCACCACCGTCGGCGTGGGGCTGGCGTGCACCGCCGTGGTGATCGCGTCCACGAAACCGCGGTCGCTGTTCGGTGCGAAGTACACGACCTGGTCGGCGCCCGGTGCCGCCGCCCCGGCAACCTCGATGTCCAGCAGCACCTCCCCGTCGGCGCCCTGCGGGTCCTGCCCCGCCGCGTTCGATCCGCCGTCCACCCCGACCGCGATCACCGACGGAGCGGTGATGCCCAGGCCGGAGAAGTAGCTGTCGAGGTCCGCGGTGCCGAACCCGCCGCCAAGCTCAACGATGGCGATGGTCTGCCCGGTCCCGTCGGTGCCCGCCGGGAACTTGTAGGCCTGCGCGACCTCGACGGGGGTATAGGAGGCCTGCGCGGCCGCGCCCGCCGCCGCGGCTGCGATGCCGGAGGCTCGCCTGATCTGCGGCGAGGCCTGGGGCCGGTCGTCCAGGCCGAGCACGGCGAGCACCACGCCGTCCAGTTCGGCGGGCACCTGCAGGCCGCCGACCCGCTGGCGGTGTTGCGCCACGCTGCCGGTGGCCGCCGGGTGCGGTGTGCTGACCAGGTGCAGCGTCGCGCCGAAGGCCTGCGAGAAGGCGGAGATCGGACCGGCCACGGTGACCCGGCGGGCCCCTGCGTCCGCTCCGGTGACCGTCAGGCCGAACCGGCCGAGCACGTCGCGGATCAGCGCCAGGTCAGCCGGGTCGGTGCCGTGCCTTGCCGCCAGTTCGTCCCGGCTGAGCGTCTCCGAGCCGGTGACGAGCTCGGCCGGCAGCCCTTCCCGGCGGCGGGTGACGAGTGTCACGTGGATTTGTGTGGATTCGTCGAGATCGCCGCCTGGCTGAGCGCCGGTTACCGGCTGCCGTTCGCTGCCTGGCAACGGCACGAAGGAATTCTCGGGCATGGTGTGCTCCCCTGATTTCTCCGGCGGCCTCCCCGCTGGCTGCCGGTTCCCCTTAGTGACGCTAATTATGAGGCCTTTCAGCGCTCCGTGATACAGCCCTTCGCACACTTATCTGGTTCGGCCCGGCCATCCTTTCGCGCCGTTTCCACCCCGGCGTGCCGTGGTGGGTCTGGCACAGTTAGGGCCGGGCATCCGCCGAGCCGCGCCCCTACGACCACCGGGAGCATGACATGACCGATGCGGTGCCAGGGTTCGACGTCTCCACGTTCACGCACGGGGGACGCACGCACGAGGTGTATACGGCGGGGACGGGTTCGGCGGTCGTCGTAGTGCATGAAATGCCGGGGCTGCACCCGGGCGTGACCAAGTTCGGCCAGCGGCTCGTGGACGCCGGCTACCGCGTGTACCTGCCGTCTCTTTTCGGGCGCCCTGGCGCGCCGTTCGGCGGCGGCGAAATGCGCCGGACGCTGCGGCAGGTGTGTGTGTCCCGCGAGTTCCACCTGCTGGCCGACCGGACTCCCCCGGTGGTGACCTGGCTGCGGGCGCTCGCCGCCCAGGCGCACACGGAGTGCGGCGGTCCGGGGGTGGGCGCGGTCGGCATGTGCTTCACCGGCGGGTACGCCCTGGCCATGGCGGTGGAGCCGGCGGTGCTCGCGCCGGTGCTCAGCCAGCCGGGTATTCCCGCGCCGCTGACCGCGCGCAAGCGGTCCGCGCTCGGCCTCGACCCGGCCGACCTGGCCAGCGTAAAGACGCGGACCAGTGATGGGCTGTGCGTGCTCGGGCTGCGCTTCTCGGAGGACAAGGGCTCCCCGGCGGAGCGGTTCGCCACACTGCGCGCAGAACTCGGCGATAACTTCGAGGCCATAGAGATCGACTCGTCGCCGGGGAACCCGCACGGTATCCGCCAGCGCGCGCACTCGGTGCTCACCGAGGACCTGGTGGACACGCCAGGTCACCCGACCCGGGCCGCGCTCGACCGGGTGATGGCGTTCTTCACCGAGCGGCTGCATGCCTGAGCTACCAGACGTCCCCGTCGCGCCAGTCGCAGGTCAGCTCGCCGTCCAGGTCCAGTGGCACGGCAAGCTCGAACACGTACAGGCATCCGTCGTCTTCCGCGGTCCGGCGCACGCCCGCCGGGGTGAGTGCCGAGGACGGCCCGCGCCACAGCCTCCAGCCGCGCGCCGCGTAAAAGCCCGCGCCCTCGTCGGTGGACCCCAGCGCACCCAGGTCGTAGGCACCGCGCAGCACCCGTTCCAGCGCGCCCATCACGGCCGCGCCGTGCCCCTGCCCCTGGCGGTCCGCGCGCACCGCGACCGCCTCGACGTAACCGGCCCGCAGCGCCCGGCCCCGGTGCAGCAGGCGGCGCTGGATCACCGAGCCGTGCCCGATCAGCGTTGGGCCGTCCCAGACCAGGGCGTGCACCCCGCCCAGGGCGTGCTCCCAGTCGGCCTCGGTCACCTCCCCGTCGAAGACCTCGTCAAGCAGGGCGCGGGCCGCCTTGAGGTCGGCTGGGTCCAGGTCAGCGGTATGTGCCGTGCGTAGTTCAGCCACGACAGCCATCCTCGCGGCCGGCCGGGCCCCGGGTCGATCCGATTTTCGCGCTAGTTCCACGTCTCGAACGGCTCGTCGATGGCCGCCCCGGCCAGGAACCCGGGCAGCAGTTCCGGCAGGCGGCCTGGGTAGAAGCGCTGCCGGCTCCCGGTGATCTCGGGCACCTGCCACCAGCGGAACGTGACGAAGTCCTCCACCTCCTGTGGCGTCCGGCCGCCGTCGATGATCGGTGGCTGGTCCGCCGTGATCCGGGCGTGCACCACCACCTCGTGCTGCAGCCGCCGCTTGCCGCGCGACACCCAGGTGGTGTCGCGCCGCCACGACGGCGGGCTCACCTGCGCCGGGTCGAGGAGCAGGCCGGTCTCCTCGCGGATCTCCCTGATCGCGGCCTCCAGGTACGACTCGCCGGGGCCGAGCCCGCCGCCCGGCAGTTCCCACCAGCCGTCCGGTGCCTGGTCCGGGGTCAGCACGTGAAACAGCAGGACCCGTCCGCCGCCGTCGGTGAGCACTACGCGCACCGCGTCCCGTTCCAGGTCGTAGCGCAGTTCGTCCACCGGCCCAGCCTAGGGCGGCCCAGGCTCCGTGACGGAGGAACGGGGCCTCAGGCCAGCGGGGGTTCCGGGGGTCGTCCCCCGGGCTAGCACATGGGGGTTCCGGGGCGGCTTGCCGCCCGGGCTAGCACATGGGGGTTCCGGGGCGGCTTGCCGCCCGGGCCAGCACTGCTAGACGGCGGTGAGCAGCAGGCGGCTGGCCAGCGCGGTGGCCGCGGCCAGGCCGTCGAGGAACAGCCCGTGGGCCAGCGGGTCGCCGCGCAGTTCCCACAGCACGGCCGCGTTCCGCCAGGCGAGGTCCCTGGCCGAGTTGATCGTCCAGCACGCGACCAGGTTGTCCACGGCTTGCAGGTGCCGGTCGAGGGCTAGCTCGGGCGCGGACTCGAACGACCTCCTGATGCCCTCCTCCGTCACGTCGAGCAGCGCGTCCACCTTCTGGAAGTCCGTCAGGTGCGAGCCGTCGCCCGGTGCGGTGCCAAGCTCGGTACAGGTGCTGACCAGCGCCACCGGCAGGTCGTGGTTGATGTGCGCGTTCATGCCGGCCAGGGCGAACTGGATCGGCTCGATCCCGGGTGCGCCGCGCAGTTCCACCAGCGGGCGCCAGGCCAGCGGCACCGCCGCCGGCGCGGCCTGTGCCGCGGCGAAGTACAGGTTGGCGAACGTCACGTCGAGCGTGGTCATAAACGCCGGATCGGCGAAAAATCCCTGGCCGATGTCGGTGCCCACGGTCTGGGTCACCGCGAGGTACATCCGGTTGAAGCAGGCCAGGCCGTCGCCGGTGACCAGCCCGGCGCCGATCGCCTCCATGCGCGCGACCGCCTCGGCGACCGACGTGACCGGCTCCGTGGGAATCGGCGGGCCGTCGGGCATGGCGACACTATACGGAAGGCCAGGTGGCCCCGCGGGCCGGGCCACCTGGCGAACGTTACGGGTTACGGGTTCGGGCAGGACTTGAACTTGAGCGGTCCGGCCCGGTACCGGTGCAGCACGACGGGGCCTGACCTGGCTCCAAGGGGGGCAGGTGCGTGGAACGACGACGGTCCCTGCAGAGCCATGGGTCCCGATGATCCCTGGCGGATCTGAGCCGTCCGGCCGGGCGCCCCGGGCGGTGGGCACCCGGCCGGCGGCAGGGAAGGCCCCGGGCTTATCCCCCGGGACGGAAGATCATGCAACTGCTCGCCGCCTGCGCGTAGAGCTTGCCGCCGGAGCCGGTGAGCCGGGCGGTGGCCAGGGCGGTGCGCGAGCCGAGATGCTCGACCGTTCCCTCGCACAGCAGCCGCCCGGTGCCGGCGGTGATCTGCCTGATGAACCTGACCGACAGGTCCAGCGAGGTGTAGTAGGCGCCGGCCGGCAGCATGCTGTGCACGGCACAGCCGCAGGCCGAGTCGCACAGCGTCGCGTACACGCCGCCGTGCACGGAGCCGATCGGGTTGTAGTGGTACTCGGCCGGGGTGATCTCGAAGACGACCTTCCCCGGCTCGACCGACACCCAGCCGAAGCCGAGCGTGGCGGTGATCGGTGGCGGCGGGATCCGGCCCGCGATCATCTCCCGGAAGAACGAGATCCCGTCAAGTTCGCGGGCCGCGGCCGCCGACGCCGCGGGGTCCGCCCACTCGTACGTGCGCCGCCTGCCGTCCGAGTCGCTCATCGTGCCGTCGCTCCTGCGATCCCGGCAGCCACGGTTTGCTTTCCGGAGCCCAGCAGCCACGACCCGGCCTCCGGCCACGACGCGGGATCCGGCCACGGCGGCACCTCGGGTTGCAGCGGGGCGATGAAGGTGATGTAGGCACCCGACCGCTCCTCGCTGGCCACCGGCCAATGATCGGAGATCATCGTGAGTACCTGCCGGTTCTCGGCCAGCACCTCCATGACCACGGCGGTCACACCCCGGATCTGGGCTTGCGCGACCAACTGCCGCACCAGCGTGGAACCCACCCCCCGGCCCCGGTAGGCGTCCGCCACCACCACGCCGATCTCGGTCAGCCGGGTGCCCCCGCGCCCGGTCCGGTCGCCGGCCATGGCGTGGCCGATGATCACGCCGTCGGCGGTGGCCACCAGCACATCGGTGTGGGCGGCCCCGCCTGCCAGGATGCGCAGCATAGCCCCGCTGGTCGGCGGGGCGCCGGAGAAGAACCTCAGGTAGCGGGCACGTGGCGACAGGCAGGCGAGGAACTCGCGGATCGGCTCGTGATCGGAGATGCACGGCCGTCGTATCGCAAGATTCTCGATGCGCTGAGTATCCGCCTGAGTTCGCCCCACGAACCCAGCCTTCACCAAGGTTGCTGAGTCTGTCAACTAGATTTAGCATGCAGCCATGGCGCGGCCCTGGATCCTCGAATACGACGACACCAACTGCACGATCGCCGCCGCGGTCGGGCTCATCGGCGACAAGTGGACCTTCCTGATCCTTCGCGAGGCGTTCAACGGCGTCCGCCGGTTCGACGACATGCGGCGCCGCACCCAGGCGCCCCGGCAGGTGCTCAGCGTCCGGCTCTCCCGCCTGGTCGCCGATGGGGTGCTGCGCCGGGTGCCGTATCAGGAGCACGGCCAGCGCGCCCGGCAGGAGTACCGGCTGACCCAGAAGGGGCTTGACCTGTACCCGGTGCTCGTCGCGCTGATGGCCTGGGGGGACAGGTACGCGGCCGGGCCGGCCGGCCCGCAGGTGCAGCTCACCCACCGCGATTGCGGTGCGGGCGTCGGCCTCCAGCTCGCCTGCGCCGACGGGCACGTGCTTGACTCGCCGCGGGAGGTCACCCCGCTGCCCGGCCCGGGCGCCCGCAAGATCGCCTAACGGCCGGCCGGCGTCGGGGCTGGCCAGCCCGGCCGGCACCTCACCGGCGCACGCGGCGTACACGTAACGCTGGAAGTCGGCGAGCAGTTGCTCCTGCGGCAGGATCCGGCCCCGGTCGATCCAGCTCCCGGCCACGCCCGCCTGGGCGGCGGCCACCAGTACCGCGTCCTGGTCGCCGACCTCGGTGTCGAACGCCATCATCTGCTCGATCCAGGCCTCGTCGGCGTCCGCGCCGAAGTAGTAGTCGAGGAACCCGGCCGTCCGGTCCGTCCCGTCGGGGTAGACGGGCCCGATGGACAGGTTCTGCCGGCCGGGGTTGATGTTGATCTTCACATTGGGCAGCAGCAGGTGGTAGCTGCCCGCGGTGATGCTGCCGGCCGCGAATCCGGCGCTGCGGCGCACCGGTGCCCGGTGGCTCAGCCGGTGTGTGCCCGCCGTCAGCTCGTACCGGCCGGGGCCGACCTCCATCACCGCGGAGAACCCCGGGTGCGCGACCGGGCAGTGGTAGCACTCCAGGTAGTTCTCCAGGTGAATCTTCCAGTTCGCGGCCAGCGTGTAGCCGAATCGCTGGCGGCGCCGCAGGCCACCCAGGTCGAGGCCGACGCCGGCGACGACCTCGGCCAGGTCGCCGATGACCTCCTCAACCGGCGGCCCGCCGGCGGCGGCGCTGGCGAACACGAACGGGCCGAACGTCGCGACCCGCACCGGCAGCAGGCCCAGATCCGCCAGCTCGGCCGAGATCTCGGGGCCGCACTGCGGCGCGGACCGCAGCGTGCCGTCGAGGCCGTAGGTCCACGCGTGGTAGGGGCAGCGCAGCCGGGGCGCGTTGCCGTCGGCCGGGACGATCACGCTGCCCCGGTGCCGGCACACGTTGAGGAAGCCGCGCAGCTCGCCGTCGCCGTCCCGCACCACCACGACGGGGACCCGCAGCAGGCGGCCGACCATCTGGTCACCCGGCCGCTGCACGCACTCCAGCGGGCCGACGTACTGCCAGCTCGGCCGGAACAGCCGCCGTTCCTCGACCTCAAGCACCCGGGGATCGGTGTACCAGTCCCAGGAGAGCACGCTGTGCATGTCAGGTCCCGTTCCGGGGGAACTCCAGGTGCCACTGGCGGGAGTGCACCCGGCGGCCGTCCTCGCGGGCGTCCAGGGCAAGCGTCACCAGGAACGCCGACTGATCCGCGGTCATGTGCCCCGTCGCCTCGACGGCCACGTCGTGCCGCGCTGAGCGCAGCGACGCCGACTGCTCGGTGCGCACCTCGGCGGACAGCGGGTCGCCGGCCACGATCCGGTAGCTGGTCAGGTTGGACCCGTCGGCCTCGATCCCCGCGTCGACCAGGCGGAAGTTACCGCCGACGTCCCAGTCGAAGATCACCTCCGCGGACCCGTCCGTCAGGTCGTGCCTGATGATCCGCTGGGTGGGCCGCCGGCAAAGGACCTCGGTCGCAATGCCCGGCGGCTGTTCCGGCGGCCCGAACGGTGCCAGGTCGCCGTCCTGCGCCCGCGGCTCGCGCACCGGGAGTTCGACGAAGCTGTCCGGGCCGCAGGACAGGCCCAGCGTCACCTGCTCCGGGTGCGGCCACAGCCACGGCCAGTAGGTGGTGGACACCGACAGCCGGATCCGGTGACCGGCCTCGAACCGGTGCGCGATGACCTTCAGCCCGAACTCGGCGGCGACCGCCTCGCCGGGCACCAGCGGCACCGCGCGGTCGTGCCCCGCCCGGTGGGTGAGGTTGAACAGGTCCCTGGTGACCAGCAGCGACTCTCCGGTGGGCGCGACATCGCAGAGCCGGGCCACGAGGGCCGCCCCGGGCCGGTCGCTGGTCGCCCGCAGCACCACCCGCGGGTTGCCCAGGATTTCCAGCGGCGCGTCGAGCGGCGCTGAGGTGAAGCTGAGCGAGCGCCCGTCCTCGGCGCGCTGGTCGCCCGGCCAGTCGCCGAACCCGCCATCGGCGGTGAGCGCCCCGGCGTCCAGGCCGGCCACCTCCTCGCCCCGGTGCACGCACGCCTCCCCGGCGCCAGGCACGAGGTCCAGCGCCCCGGAGGCCCGCGGGAACAGCCGCCGGGCACGGGCGGCCGCGTCGGCCGGCGGCCAGCGCGGTTCGGCCACCCAGCGGCCCGGCCAGTCCGCGTGGTGCGGCGCGGGCGGCGTGTGCTCCTGCATCCAGACCCGGAGCATCGGCTCGTCCATGATCCCGGTGTCGATCCCCTTGAGCCAGTGGTCCCACCAGCGCAGCGCTTCTTCGAGGAACCCGATGGACGGCCCGGGCACCGAGTCGTGCGGGAACGCGTGCGACCACGGCCCGATCAGCCCCTTGCGCGGGCCCGCAAGCCCGGCCAGCAGGCGCGGGATGGCATCGGTGTAGCCGTCGGACCAGCCGCCGACGGCATAGACCGGCACCTCGATCGCGGCGTAGTCCTCGCATACCGAGCCGTGGCGCCAGTAGTCGTCTCTGAGCTGGTGCGACAGCCACGGCTCGAGGAACGCCGGCGTCTGCGTCAGGCGCCCGGCCCACTGCGAGCGCCAGGCGTCGCCCGCGACCGCCGGGTCCGGTGGCAGCGCGTTCCAGACGAGCATCGACACCGCCCACTGCAGCATGTCCACGGCAAGCACGCAGCCGCCGCGGTAGTGGACGTCGTCGGCGTACCGGTCATCGCTGGCACACAGGGTGAGCACCGCCCGCAGCGCGGCCGGGCGCAACGCGGCCACCTGGAGGCTGTTGAAGCCGCCCCAGGAGATGCCGGTCATGCCGACGTTTCCGTCGCACCACGGCTGGGCGGCCAGCCACGCGATCACATCGCAGCCGTCCTGCAGTTCCTGCGGGGTGTACTCGTCGCCGATGATGCCCTCGGAGTTGCCGGTGCCGCGCAGGTCCACCCGGGCGCAGGCGTAGCCGCGCGCGGCGAGGTAGGGGTAGATCGCCGCGTCCCGCGCGGCCATCAGATCACCCTGCCGGTAGGGCAGGAAGTCAAGGATCGCCGGGACTCTGCTAGTCCCGCCCCCCGCTTCGCGCCCGCCCCCGCTCAATGCCGCGTCCTCCGGCAGCCAGATCCGCGCGGCCAGCCTCGTCCCGTCGGGCATCGGTATCCACGTGTGCTCGATCGTGCGCAACCTCGCCCCTATCTACACATCGATAACAATTTGTGATTATTCTCGCGTCAGACTTTATATGGCTGTTCAATAGGCTCACGCCAGCGCGCAGCCAGGCCATATGCCGTGCCCCGGGGGCTATTGCGCGACATGGTTCACGAAGGAAGGCAGTCGGATGACCCGCCCGTACGCAGCCCAGGCACCCAAGCTCGAATCCGGAACGCGGGCCTGCCGGAGGGCAGCACGATCACGGACAGCAAGCGGATACCGCCGCGTGACGGCACTGGCGGCGTGCGCTGTCGCCGTGGCCACTGGCCTGGCCGCCTGCTCCAAGGCTGCCCCCAGCGGCTCGGTGAACACAACGTCGGGCGCATTCGGCTCGGTGCCAGCGGCCAGCGGCACCCCGCACGCCGGCACGCTCACCTGGGCGGAGTCTCCCGGCACGGCGCCCACCTGGATCCTCCCGGTGACGCCCGGCGCCAACTACTCGACCGGCACGATCAACACCTTCCAGTACGAGATGTGGCGGCCGCTGTACTGGTACGGCAACGGGGTCCGCCCGGTCGAGGTGCCGTCCATGAGCCTGGCCAACCCGCCGGTGTACTCCGACGGCGACAAGACCGTGACCGTCCAGATGAAGGGGAACTACCGGTGGTCGGACGGCCAGCCGCTGACCGCCAAAGACGCCCTGTTCTTCCTCGACATCGTGCGGGCCGCCGTGAAGGAGAGCGGGGCGAACTGGGGGGCGTACACCCCGAACATCGGGATACCGGACCAGGTGGTCAGCGCCAGCGCGCCGAACGCCACGACGCTGGTGATCCACCTGAACAAGGCGGTCAACCCGGCCTGGTTCAGTGCCGACGCGCTGTATTACATCCAGCCGATGCCGGCGCACGCCTGGGCCAAGGCCTCGGCGAACGGCCCGGTCCTGGACTTCACCAACCCGGCGAACGCCAAGCAGATCTACGACTTCCTGGCCAAGCAGTCCGGTTCGACGAGCACTTACGCTTCCAACCCGCTGTGGCAGGTCGTGGACGGCCCGTACCGGCTGAGCGCGTTCAACAACACCACCGGCGGCTACACCTTGACGCCGAACCCGAAGTACGGCGGCCCGCATTCGAAGATCGTCCCGGCCGTGCAGGCCGTCCCGTACACCTCCGACACCGCCGAGTTCAACGCGGTTCTGTCGCACAGCATCGACTTCGGCTACATGCCGCTGAACGACGTGCCGCAACTCAGCGCGGTCAAGGCGGCCGGGTACCACGTGTTCGGCTACCCCGGCTGGGGATTCGCCTACGCGAACTACAACTTCGCCGACAAGACCGGCGACTTCAACAACATCATCAGGCAGTTCTACATCCGGCAGGCCCTGGCGCACCTGGAAGACCAGGAAGGCTACATCAAGGCGTTCTTCCACGGCGCCGGCGGCGTCGCGTACGGGCCGATCCCCTCGGTGCCCACCTCGCCGTACACCCCCGCGAACGCCGTGAAGAACCCGTACCCGTACAGCGTCGCCACGGCGGGCAACCTGCTGAAGTCGCATGGCTGGAACGTGGTGCCCGGCGGCCAGAGCACCTGCGCCAAGCCGGGCACCGGCCCGGGTGAGTGCGGCGCCGGGATCCCGGCCGGGACCAAGCTGGCGTTCAACGTGCTCTACGCCAGCGACCCGGTCATCTTCGGCGAGCAACTGACCGCGTGGGCCTCGGACGCGAAGAAGGTCGGCATTAACATCAAGCTGCAGAGCGGCACGTTCAACCACGTCATCACCGTGGCCGACGACCCGGGCTCGCCCAAGACCATCAACGACTGGGCGGTGGCGGTCTACGGCGGCTTCACCGACGCCAACTACCCGACCACCCTGGGCATCTTCACCACCGGCGGGTCCCTCAACGGCGGGTTCTACAGCGACCCCCAGGCGGACAAGCTGATCCACGCGTCGGTCACCAGCAACAACAACAACGCGGTCAAGGCCGAGGCGTCCTACCTCACACAGATACAGCCCAGTCTGTTCCAGCCCAACTACGACTGGATCAGCGTGTGGAAGAACAACGTCTCCGGGACCCCGGCCGCGATCCAGGCGTCGACCCAGTACTTCTTCAGTCCCGAGCTGATGTACCTGACCAAGTAGCTGGCCGAGGGATTCCTGGGCTTGGGTAGAGGGCCGGACCGCGAAAGGGTATCTGGCTGAGGAGGGATGTGCTGAGGGCGAGGCATGACTGCTTACCTGATCCGCCGCACGGCGACCGCGATCGTGGTGCTCTTCGGCGTCTCGGTCTTCATTTTCCTCATGCTGCACCTGATCTACCCCTCGCCCGCCATCGACGTGCTCGGCCCGCACGCGAACAAGCTGTCCATCGCGCAGTGGAACGCCCAGCACGGCTTTAACGAGCCGTGGATCGAGCAGTACCTGCGCTACCTCAACCAGTTGCTGCACGGGAATCTCGGGTACAGCTACAAGCTGAACCAAAGCGTGGCCGCGCTGTTCCAGGAGCGCTGGCTGCGCAGCGCGTACCTGTCCGGGATCACGCTGCTGCTCTCGGTGGTGATCGCCGTCCCGCTCGGTATCTACCAGGCGATCCGGCGTAACACGGCCGGCGACGCCGTGGTGACCACGGGCGCGTTCGTGACCTACGCCATGCCGGACTTCTTCCTTTACCTGATCGCGATCCAGCTCTTCGCGATCGCCATCCCGATATTCAGCTATGAGGGCCCGCAGACCACGTCGATGTGGTCGATCATTTTCGACTGGCGCGCGATGACCCTGCCGATCGTCTGCCTGACCCTGCTGGAGCTGGCCGGGTACTCCCGGTACATGCGTTCGGCGGCGATCGACACGCTGGCCCAGGACTACATCAAGGCGGCCAGGGCCAAGGGCCTGCCGGAGCGGCTGGTCCTGTGGCGGCACCTGGTCCGCAACGCCTTCCTGCCGATGATCACCCTGATCGGCCTGTCGATCCCGGTGCTGCTGGCCGGCAACCTGGTCTGTGAAGCGGTGTTCAACTTCCCCGGTCTCGGGCTGCTCTTCTACGACGCCCTGGGCACTGCCGACTACCCGATCCTGCTCGCCTACACGCTGGTGGGCGCCGCACTGGTCATCGTGGGGAACTTCGTTGCCGACGTCGCGCTGACGGTCGCCGACCCGCGGATCAGGCTCGTCTGATGGCCTGGGAGACCTCGTGACCAACATCGCACCCGAACTTCCGCCGCCGGGCCTGGAGCACGTGCCCGAAGGCGGCGCCGTCGGCCCGGTGCAGGCCGGCTGGCGCCTGGCGGCGCGCGAGTTCGCGCAGAACAGACTGGCCGTCCTCGGGCTCGGCGCGCTGATCTTCTTCGTGATCTTCTGTTACCTCGGGCCGTACTTCTACCACGGCGGGCTCACCTCCGACCTGACCGCCACCAACGTGCCGCCGTCCATCGGGGCCCCGCTTGGCACCGACAGCCAGGGCTTCGACGTGCTCGAGGAACTGATGGTCGGGGGCCGCAACGCGCTGGAGATCGGCTTCCTCTCCGCGCTCATCGGGATGGTCATCGGTGCGGTCTGGGGCGCGGTGGCCGGCCTGGCCGGAGGGCTGCTCGACGGGTTCCTGATGCGGATCGTGGACGTGCTGCTGTCGATCCCGTTCCTGTTCGTCGTGCTGATCGTCGCGGTCCGCTACGGCGCGACCGTCCTCGGGCTCAGCGTGATCATCGGGATCTTCACCTGGCAGGTCCCCGCGCGGCTGGTCCGCGGCGAGGTGCTCACGCTGCGGGTGCGCGACTTCGTCGCCGCGGCTCGCGCCGCGGGCTCCAGCCGGTCCCGGCTCATCAACAGGCACCTGCTGCCCAACTCGCTCGGGGTGATCATCGTCACCGCCACGTTCAGCGTGGCCGACGCGATCCTGGCCGTCGCCACCCTCGGCTTCCTCGGGTTCGGCCTGCACTACCCCACCTTCGACTGGGGCGACATGCTCAACAACGGGGTCACCAACCTGCAGAACGGCTACTGGTGGCAGGTCTACCCGGTCGGGATCTGCATCATCGTCGTGGTCATGGCCTGCAACCTGCTTGGCGACGCGCTCCGCGACGCGCTGGACGTCAGGCTGCGCCGCCGATGATTCGTGCCATACGATCCGCCCACCAGGCCGCCGACCAGGAGTAACCCGGATGCCCTCAGTCCTGTCGATCAGCGACCTGTCGACGCATATCCAGCTCACCAAGTCGGTCGTGCACGCCGTCGGCAACGTGGACCTGACCGTGGAGCCGGGAGAGGCGCTCGGGCTGGTGGGCGAGTCGGGCTGCGGTAAGTCGATGACGGGCCTGTCCGTCATGGGGCTGCTGCCGCCGGGCGGGAAGATCGTCAGTGGCTCGATCAAGCTGGACGGCAGGGAACTGGTCGGCCTGAGCGACGCCGAACTGCGCGCGATCCGCGGCAACGACGTCGCGATGATCTTCCAGGACCCGCTGACCTCGCTGGATCCCACGAAGACGATCGGCTACCAGGTGGCCGAGCCGGTGCGGCTGCACAAGGGGGCGAGCAAGAAGGCGGCCATGGCCCGGGCCACCGAGGTGCTCGGCCTGGTCGGCCTGCCCCGGCCGGCCGAACGGCTCGGCGACTACCCGCACCAGCTCTCCGGCGGCCTGCGCCAGCGAGTGATGATCGCGATGGCGCTGAGCTGTGAGCCCAAGCTGCTGATCGCCGACGAGCCCACGACCGCCCTGGACGTTACCATCCAGGCGCAGATCCTCGCCCTGCTGCACGACCTCAAGGACCGCCTCGGCATGGCGATGCTGCTGATCACGCACGACATGGGCGTGATCGCCGGGCACGCGGACCGGGTCCAGGTGATGTACGCGGGCCGGATGGTCGAGGTGACCAGCACCCCGAACCTGTTCCGGCACATGCGCCACCCCTACACCCGTGCCCTGCTGGCCTCCATCCCGCGGCTGAGCCAGGATGGCCGGCGGAGACTGCTGACGATCGGCGGGCTGCCACCGGACCTGTCCCAGCCACCGGCTGGCTGCCGGTTCGCGCCGCGCTGCAGCCGGGCCACCGACAAGTGCCGTGATCAGGAGCCCGCGCTGACCGGGGAGACCGCGGACCACCTGTTCTCCTGCTGGCACCCGGTCGACGGGCCAGCCGATGCCGGGACGACGGCTGCCGTGCAGGTGGCATCGCGCCCGGCCGCGCCCGACGGTGCGGGAGTGCCCCTGCTGGAGGTGCGCGACCTGGTCAAGGAGTTCCCGGTCACCGCCGGGGCGATCCTGCAGCGCAAGGTCGCGGCCGTGCACGCGGTCTCCACCGTCTCGTTCACCGTGTCCGCGGGGGAGACGTTCGGCCTGGTGGGCGAGTCCGGCTGCGGGAAGACCACCATCGGCCGGGTGGTGGTGGCGCTGGAGCGCCCGGACTCGGGCTCGGTGCTGCTGAACGGCCAGGACATCTCCACGCTCAGCGGCGGCGACTTGCGACGGCAGCGGCGCGACCTGCAGTTGATGTTCCAGGATCCGTACTCGTCCCTGGACCCGAGAATGCGGGTCGGCTCCATCATCCGCGAGCCGCTCAGCATCCAGCACGTCGGATCCCGCCACGAACAGCAGCAGCGTGTCTTCGAACTGCTCGACGAGGTGGGGCTGCCGCGCAGCGCCGTCGAGCGCTACCCGCACGAGTTCTCCGGCGGGCAACGCCAGCGGATCGGGCTGGCCAGGGCGCTCACCCTGAGCCCCAAGGTCATCGTCGCGGACGAACCGGTCAGCGCCCTGGACGTGTCCATCAGGGCTCAGGTGCTCAACCTGATGAAGCGGCTCCAGGCAGACCACGGCCTGACCTACATCGTCATCTCCCACGACCTCGCGGTGGTCAAGTACATGGCCGACCGGATCGGCGTCATGTACCTGGGCAAGCTGGTCGAGATGGGCTCGGCGGAGGACATCTACCAGCGCGCGGCGCACCCCTATACGGCCGGGCTCATCGCGACGATCCCGGTCCCGGATCCGGCAGAGGCGCGGGCGCGCGAGGGCGCGGGGATCAAGGGTGAGCTGCCCAGCCCGGTCACCCCGCCCTCGGGCTGCCGGTTCCGTACCCGGTGCCCGTACGTGCAGGATCTGTGCGCGCAGGAGGAGCCGCAGTTGCGCTCGTTCGGCCCCGGGCACGTCGCCGCCTGCCATTTCCCGCTGCAGGGCGCTAACTAGCTTCAAGCCCGGCAGGCTCGCGCGCGATGGCCGGTTCCGTGCGCTGCGGCACGGAGCCGGCCATGTGCGCCGGGCTGCAGCAGTCCTGCGGCGCGGGGCGGAGGGCAGGGGCCGCGTGCCCGGCCCACCGCCCCGCTCACAGGTTCGGCGGATAGTTCGCGCACTGGGGCAGGCCGGTGGGGCCTCCCGGCGGCGTGTTCATCAGGCCGTCGTAGACCCATAGGCCGCTGCTGAGGACTGGTGTAGTACGGATTGGCGTTCCATGCGGGGAGGCCCGCGAACTGGGTCTTGTTGGTGCCGGTGATGGCGTTCCAGTCGCCCTGGTCGGTGTAGATGCCCACGCTGAGGCCCTTGCTGTGCAGGAAGTCCACCGCGCCCTGGATCACCGCCAGGTTGATGGCGGGCACGCCCGCGTTCCAGCCGCCGCAGTCCGTGGTCTGCTCCACGTCCAGCCACCACATCCCGCCGCTGACCGGCAGGCCCGCGGCCCCGCTTTGTTGTAGATCTGCTGCGCCTGGCCTTCCCGGCGGCATGGCCGTCCGGCGCGGTGGCGGAGTAGGAGTCGCAATAGTTGTTGTCGTAGGGCACCGGGAACATGATGAATTGGATCGGGTTGCCCGCGTCGTTCTGCTGGTACCACTGCACCTGCGCGTTGAAGCACGGATCGTTGCCGTACATGTCGTTCCAGCCCCAGCCGTTGAGCTGAATGGAGTCGAACGCCAGTCCCGAGGCGCCGGATATGCCGGCAGGCGCCGCCCCCGCCGCAAACGAGGTTCCGCTGCAGCCGTTGCCGTTCATGTCAAAACCCCAGCTCCCGGCCGAGACCGCGGCCAGCTTCGAGGGCTGCCGGAATTTCAGGTGGTTGGGGACGTGCGCCCGGCCAGACGGGGACCGCCCCTCCGCAAGGAGAGGCTGCCTGATCCATGAGACAGAAATTGATGGATCAGGTAACGGACCTGTCGGAGTCGTGGGCCCGGCAGTTGTGTGAATGGACCGGCCGGCTCTCCGAAGGCCGCCGGGGTGACGCAGATGAGATCCTGCGGCCCGCGGGCGCGGACCTGGCCGGGCTGGCCCGCCAGAGAGATGTATGAGCGCAGCCACCAGGGCATGGGTGGCGAAGACCCGGGCAGCCGAGGCGCGGACCGGGCCGTGTGGCTGGGAGTGACCTTCGGCGCCGCGGGCCGCCCGGCCGGTGACCTGACCCCTGGGTGTTCGGCAACGCTGTCGGCCGTGCTGGACGCGTTAGCCAAGCGGGCCGGGCCGGAGGACATCCGCACCGCCGCCCAGCGCCGCCACGACGCCCCTGAAGAGGCAGCCCGGCGGCTGATCGCCGGAGGGATGCTCCCGGGCCGCACAGGGCAGCGCGCCCAGATCCAGGTGCACATGAGCTTGTCGCAGCTTCGTAGTACTTCCGGCGTTTCCACGGCTGAGAATGCCTGGATGACCGCCCGGACAGCGCAGTTCGGCTGGCCCACGGGCTCCAAGGCCGGTGCCGCCGCGTGCGACGCCACCATCGTCCCGGTGGTGACCGGTCACGTCGATAGCTATGCCCTGGACCGGCTGACGGACGTCTATCTGGCCACCGGTGACCCGGACCCCATGTGTGACCCGGACCCCGCCCAGCCACGGGCCGCCCGGTCACGGCCCGCCCAGCCAGGCCGCCTAGAACCCGCGTGCCAACGCGGCCCCGGGCGCCCGCGCCCAACCCACGCTGCGGGAGGCGTCAAGGCTGCCGTGGTCCAGCCGCCAGTACCGCGCGGAGGTTGACGCCGAGCGGTCGCTAGCGGGATGCGCCGTGCCGCGACCTCGCCTGCGGCGCCGGCATCAGCGCGCGGACGGAGCGGTACGACATGACCGCCAGGCAGGACCGTGCCGACAGCAGGGAGAGCACCGAGAAGGCCGAGCCCGCTGAGAACAGCGAGGCGAACGACCCGACGGAGCCCACCGACAGCGCGGAGCCCACGGATCCGATCGACAGCACCGAACCCCGCGACCCGATCGACAGGAACGAGTCCTGTGACCACAGCGACCACTGTGACGAGTCCGGCCTCCGAGCCGGCGAGAGCTTGCTCATGACCTCATGATGGCGCACGAAGGCCCGCGCCCTCCGCCGCACCCGAGAGCGCCGCCACCGCGAGCCCGCCGAGCGAGGCCAGGTCATAGCCGCCCTCCTGGATCAGGACCGCCGGTCCGAGCGCCGCGACCAGGCGCCCCGCGGCGTGGTAGCCGGCCTCGGTGACGCACAACGGGCTCTCCGGGTCGGTGTCAGCCGCGTCCAGCCCGAGGGACACCACGACGGCATCGGGCTCCATGGCACGTGCCTCGTCACACAGGGCGTCCAGCGCGGCGAGCCAGTCGCCGTCCCCGGTTCCGGGGGCCAGCGGCAGGTTGCGGTTGAAGCCGTTGCCCTCGCCGCGGCCGCGTTCGGTCGCGTAACCGGCATAGTGCGGGAACCACCCCGCGCCAGGATCGACGTGGAGCGAGCCGTACCAGACGTCCGCCCGGTCGTAGAAGATCATCTGGGTGCCGTTGCCGTGGTGGGCGTCGATGTCGAGCACCGCGATCCGCCGTGCCCCGGCAGCCAGCAGCGCCTGCGCCGCGATCGCCGCGTTGTTGAGGTAGCAGGACCCGCCGTACGCGTCGCGGGTCACGTGGTGACCTGGTGGCCGGCACAGCGCGTACGCGAGGCGCTCGCCCGAGCTGACCAGGTCGGCGGCGGTCAGCGCGGCGTCGACGGCTCCCCGGATCGCGGCCCAGCTACCGGGGCCGACCAGCGTCATCGTGTCGTAGCAGAACAGCCCGGCCCGCCCGTGCACGGCGGGCGGAGAGCGCTCCGGCAGCCCGGCCAGCATGCCCGCCGTCGGGAAGACGTAGGGGACCACCCGGTCGCGGCCGTACTCCGCGGGCAGCCCCGCGGCCACCCAGTCCCGCCACACCCCGGCCAGGTGGTCGACAAGTTCCGGGGCGTGGACCGTGCGCACGATCTCGTCACCGTGCTGGACCGCGGGCACCACCGGCGCCCCGGCCGCGGTCAGCGCCTCGCGCAGGACCAGGGCCCGGGCCGGGACCTCCGTGCCATCATCCCGGACGCCCAGCCACACCTCACCGCCCGGTTCATGCCGCAGGCAGTCCTCGCTCCACACCACCGGCACCGGCAGGCTCACTTCACCCCCTTGGCGGCTTCCGCGCAGGTTGCGGACGTTAGCATCACGGGATGCCGCACGTCACCGATCCTGGCACGCCCGCGCCACCCGTCGCGCCCCGGTTCCTGCCCGGCGGCCCGCAGGCCGCCCTGCCGGCGGAGACCCGTACGCGTGGATGCGCGACCGCGACCTGCCCGCCATGCGCGACTATCTCGCGGCCGAGCGCGCCTACTACGACCAGCAGCTGGATGCCGGGCTGCACGAGGAACTGGCGGCGGAGCTGATCGCGAGGGTCGCCCCGGCGGAGGACTCGGTGAGCTGGCGCCGGGACGGTCACACCTACTTCACCAGGACGGTCCCGGGGCAGGAGTTCGAGCAGTTCTGCCGGGCCGGGCCCGGCGGCGCCGACGTGCTCCTGGACGTCAACCTTCTGCTCGACGACCCGGCGAGCGGCTATGTGGAGCTTGGCGTCCGCGAGGTCAGCCCGGACGGCCGGCTGCTCGCCTACTCGGTCGATTTCGACGGCGGCGAGATCTACCAGCTCCGGGTGCGCGACCTGGTCAGCGGCACCGACCTGGCAGACCGCATCGACGGCACCTACTACGAGCTGGCCTGGGCGGCCGACTCCCAGTCGTTCTTCTACACCGTCCCCGACGCCCGGTACCGCCCGCACGAGGTCTGGCGGCACAGGCTGGGAACCCCGGCCGACCAGGACGTCCTGGTCTTCGGCGAGCGCGACGAGCGTTTCGAGCTGACCGTGCGGTCCACCCGCAGCGGGGCGTACGTGCTGATCGAGTCGGCATCGCGGGACACCACGGAGACGCTCGTCATCCCGGCGGCCGACGCCGGCGCAGCGGCAGCCGTCCTGGAACCGCGAAGGGCCGGCGTCGAATACCGCGCCGATCACGGCGACGGACCGGACGGCGGGGAGTTCTACCTGGTCACCAACGACCAGGCAACGGAGTTCCGGTTGGTACGGGCGCCGGCGCGAGCGCCCGGCAGCGCCGCCTGGACCGAGGTCATCGCCGGGTCGCCGGACACGCGCCTGGTGTCGGCCGACGTGTTCGGGCGCCACCTGGTGGTGGAGCAGCGGCACGGCGCCGCGACCCAGTTGCGCATCCTGGACCGCCACACCGGCGAGCAGCGGCTCATCGAAGCCGGTGGCCCGGAGGTCTCGCTCGCCCTGGCGGCCAACGAGGACTACGCCGCCCCGGCGGTGACCGTGTGCACACAGTCGCTCATCGACCCGCCGGCCTGGCACGACGTGGATCTGGCCAGCGGCCGCTGGGAGCTGCGCAAGCGGCAGGACGTGCCGGGCCACGATCCGGCGACGGTACGTCACCGAGCGCGTCACCGCGCCTGCGGCGGACGGCACACAGGTCCCCGTCACGATCGCTTACCGCCGCGGCGCCCGCCCGGACGGCACGGCGCCATGCCTGCTCTACGGTTACGGGGCTTACGAGTCATGCGACTGGCCCGAGTTCTCCGTGTCCACGCCGAGCCTGCTTGACCGGGGGTTCGTGTACGCGATGGCGCACGTCCGCGGCGGCGGTGAGTGCGGCCGCGCCTGGTGGCTGGACGGGCGGCTGGATCGCAAGCGCAACACCTTCACCGACTTCATCGCCGCCGCGGGCATGCTGGCGGACCGGGGCTGGGCGGCGCCGGGCCGGATCGTCTCGCGCGGGCTTTCCGCGGGTGGCCTGCTGCAGGGCGCGGTGTTCTCGATGGCGCCGCGGCGCTGGCGCGCGGTGGTGGCCGAGGTCCCGTTCGTGGACTGCGTGACCACCATGCTGGACCCGGACATCCCGCTCACCATCAACGAGTGGGACGAGTGGGGCGATCCCAGGGATCCGCGCATCCGCGCCTACATGGAGTCCTACAGCCCGTACGACAACGTGCCCTCGGGACCGCGGCCGGACCTGCTGGTCACCGGGAGCCTGCACGACCCGCGGGTGCTGATCCATGAGCCGGCCAAGTGGGTGGCCAGGCTCCGGGCCACCAGTGACGGCGCCACCAGTGACGGCGGCACCAGTGACGGCGCCACGAGCGGCCGGCTGCTCTTCCGCCCGGAACTCGGCGCCGGAGCACACGTCGGCCCGGCGGGACGCTACGACCGGCTGCGCTACGAGGCCGAGGTCCTCGCGTTCATCCTGGCCTCGGTGTCGCTCCCGAAACCATGATCGCGCCGCATTACCCCTAATTACTAAACCCGGGTTCGCTTTACCGGTTACATCGCGTTGATGGTCAGCAACAGCGCTGTGACCTTGACATATATCGAATTTATGTTCGATAGTGTCAAGGTGAAAGCGGGGATCACACGAGTCACACGGCTATCAGCATGCGGAAATGCGGCCGATGTGCTGGCGGTCGGTAATCCGCCGGCCGGCAATCCGTGGGCCAGTTATCCGTGGAGCAGTAACCCGTGGGCCGGCGACCTGGCCGCGGGGAATCCGCCGGCCGGGGCGCTGCCGGTGCTGCCGGCCCTGGGAGAACTGCTGCCGGGCGGGCTGGCCCGCGGTTCGGTGGTGGCAGCCGGGCGCTGGGGCCTACTCTGCCTGGCCCTGGCGGCCGGCGCGTCGGTGGCCGGAGCCTGGTGCGCGGTGGCCGGGGTGCCGCAACTCGGGGTGAGCGCGGCGGCCGACGTGGGCCTGGATCCCGCCCGGATGCTGCTGGTCGCGGATCCGGGCACGGCCTGGCCGCAGGTGGTTGCCTCGCTGCTCGACGGTTGTGAACTGGTGCTGCTGCGCCCTCCCGGTCACGCACCCGCCCAGGTGCGGCGGCGGCTGGAGGCCGTGCTGCGCCGCTGCGGTGGCGTGCTCGTGGTAGCGGGGGACTGGGACGGCGCACAGGCGCGGCTGCTCGTCACCCGTCAGGAATGGGCCGGGATCGAGGCCGGCCACGGGCGGTTGCGCGCCCGGCGGGTGCTGGTGGCGGCGGACGGCCGGGGCGCCGCGGCCCGGCCGCGGGCGCAGTGGCTGTGGCTGCCGGGCCCGGATGGTTCGGTCGGCCTGGCCGACCAGGCAGTCACGGAGATGCGGGACACCGGGTGACGATGGGGAGCCCGGCCCGGGTGCTTGTGCTGTGGTGCCCGCGGTGGCCGGTGCCGCCGGACCCGGACGCCGGGCGGACCTTCGAGCAGGTGGTGTTGCTGGTCGAAGACCTCTGCCCGAAGGTGGAGGTGCTGTGGCCGGGTGCCTGCGCGATCGGCGCCCGCGGCCCGGCCAGGTACTTCGGCGGGGAGGAAGCCCTCGCCGGAAAAATCATCGAGGCGGTCACCGGTGGCGGCTTCGCCTGCCAGGCCGGCATCGCCGATGGGCTGTTCGCCGCGCAACTCGCCGCCCGCGCCGCGGCGCCGGTCACCGTGGTCCCCCCTGGGCAGGCGCGGGAGTTCCTGGCCCCGTACCCGGTCGGCGCGCTGGACACCGCGGGCCTGCCCCGGCTGGACAGCGAAGGGATGACCGAACTGTTGCCCCGGCTGGGCATCGTCACGCTGGGGGACCTCGCCCGGCTGCCCGCCAGCCAGGCGGTGAACAGGTTCGGGGTGGCGGGAGGCATCGCGCACCGGCTGGCCCGCGGCCTGGACCCGCGCCCGCTGGTAGCCCGCCCACCCCCGGCCGACCTGTCGGTCAGCGCCGAGTTCGATCCGCCCGCCCCGCTGGCCGAGCCCGTGGTGTTCGCCGCCAAGGCCCTCGCCGACCGGATGCACGTCGGCCTCGCCGCCCGGGGCCTTGCCTGCGTGCGCGTTCGGGTGCAGGTGATCAGCGAAGACGGGCAGGAACACGCAAGGCTGTGGCGGCACGACGGGCTGCTGTCCGCCCTGGCGGTGGCCGAGCGGGTCCGCTGGCAACTGGCCGGCTGGCGCCCGGACACCCCGGCCGGACACCGGCCCGGCGAGGCCGGGCACCAGGACGAGGTTCAGCCGGGCGGGATCACCCTGCTCAGCCTGATCCCCGACCAGGTCGTCCGCGCCTACGGGCGGCAGCTCGGTCTGTGGGGGGACGCGGTCGTCAGCGACCGGGTCGCCCGGGCCGCCCTGCGGGTGCAGGCCATGCTCGGCCACGGCGCGGTCACGCGCCCGGTCCCGGCCGGCGGCCGCGGTCCCGCCGAGCAGGCGGCGCTGATCCCGTTCGGGGACACCCGTGACCCGGAACACCCGCCCGACCGGCCCTGGCCGGGACGTATCCCCGTGCCGGTCCCGGCCACCGTGTGCCAGGATCCGCTGCCCGCCAGGGTCACCGACGCCGCCGGGGCCCCGGTGACCGTCACCGGGCGCGCCCTCCTCTCCGCCCCCCCGGCCCGGATGTCGGCCGGCGGCGGGCCGTGGCTGGCGATCACCGCCTGGGCCGGTCCCTGGCCCGTTGCCGAACGGTGGTGGCGGCCGCAGGCCGCGCGCCGGCGGGCCAGGTTCCAGTTGGTCACCGAGGACGGGGCCGCCTGGCTGGCCGCGGTCCAGGACGGCCGCTGGCAGATCGAGGCGAGATATGACTGAGGCAGCGGCCCCGATGCCCGCCACCCGGCTGATGATCATGGGGATGTGGCCCATCCATGGGCCACATCCCCATGATCATCACTGTTCTCGCCCCGGCCATGGGCTGGGATAACCCGGCCGTCCCGTGGCGGGAGCTGGAGCGGCGGCTGTCCTGGGGCACGGGCGAGCCAGCGGAGGACGCCGCACCGGACCAGCCGCGCCGGATCATCCGCCTGCCCGCCCCGGGCGACGGCCCCGGCGGCCGCGTCCTGCCCTGGGCCGAGCTGCACTGCCACTCGTCGTACAGCTTCCTTGACGGGGCCTCAAGCCCCGCCGAACTGGTGGCCGAGGCGGCCAGGCTCGGCCTCGAAGCGCTGGCCATCACCGACCACAACGGCATGTACGGGGTGCCCCAGTTCGCCCAGGCGGCCGCCAAGCTCACCGAGCAGACGGGCATCACACTGGGGACGGTCTTCGGCGCCGAACTGAGCGTTGGCTGTGCTAGCCCGGGGGGGCACTCCCTTGCCCCGGGGGCGAGCCCCCGGACCCCACGGCCCTGGAACCCCCCGGTGGCTCAAGGCCCCGATCCTCCGTCACGGGGCCTTGGCCGCGCCGGTGACCGGGCCGGCTCCCCCGACCCGGACGGCCAGCATCTGCTCGTGCTCGCCCGGGATCCGGCCGGGTACCGGCGGCTGTGCTGGTCCATCAGCGTCGCCCAGCTTGCCGGGGGCGAGAAGGGCCGCCCCGTTTACGACCTGGAGCAACTC
This sequence comes from uncultured Actinomycetes bacterium, assembly GCA_963726415.1. Lineage (GTDB taxonomy): Bacteria > Actinomycetota > Actinomycetes > Streptosporangiales > Streptosporangiaceae > DASXKD01. The sequence continues at coordinate 177,150 of CAVSCM010000028.1, read as the reverse complement.
GCCGGGAACCACGGCGGCCACTGGGTGATCCTGACCGGCTGCCGCAAGGGCGCGGTTCGCGCCGCGCTCACCGCCCAGGGCCCCGAGGCGGCCCGCAGGGAACTCGAGACACTCCGCGAGGCCTTCGGCCGCGACAACGTCGTGATCGAGCTGGCCAGCCACGACCTGCCCGAGGACGACGAGCGCAACGACGCCCTCTACGAACTGGCCCAGGCCAGCGGCACCACCGCGATCGCCACCGGCAACGTGCACTACGCCTCCCCCAAGGACGCCCGCCTCGCCGAGGCACTGGCCGCCGTCCGGGCCAGGCGCAGCCTGGACGAGATGGACGGCTGGCTGGCCGCCTCCGGCGGTGCCTACATCAGATCCGGCGCGGAGATGGCGCACCGGCTGCGCCGCTACCCCGGCGTACTGGAAAACACCACGAGGCTGGCCCGCGCCTGCGCGTTCGAGTTCGGCGTGATCGCGCCCAAGCTCCCCGACTTCCCGGTCCCCGGACGCCACACCGAGGGGACCTGGCTGCGCGAACTGGTCGCCAGGAAGGCCCTGCACCGCTACGGCCCACGGCACGCCGAGCGGGTCAAGGGCGCCTACGCCCAGATCGCCCGCGAGCTCAAGGTGATCGAGGACCTGGGATTCCCCGGCTACTTCCTGATCGTCTACGACATCGTCAGGTTCTGCGAGGAAGCGGGCATCCTGTGCCAGGGGCGTGGCTCGGCCGCGAACTCGGCCGTCTGTTACGCGCTGGGGATCACCAGCGTCGATCCCGTCATGCATGAACTGCTTTTCGAGCGGTTTCTCTCGGCGGGCAGGGACGGGCCGCCCGACATCGACCTGGACATCGAGCATCGCCGCCGCGAGGAGGTGATCCAGTACGTCTACGGCAAGTACGGCAGGGACAAGGCGGCCCAGGTGGCCAACGTGATCACCTACCGGCCGCGGATGGCGCTGCGGGACGCGGGCCGTGCCCTCGGCTACCAGCCGCAGCAGCAGGACAAGTGGGCGAAACAGGTGGGGCCCCGCGAGTATGGCCCCGGCCAGCCGATCCCGCCGGACGCGGAGGTCCCCGGGCCGGTCGTCGCGCTCGCCGCGCGGATGCAGCGGCTGCCCAGGCATTTGGGCATCCACTCGGGCGGCATGGTGATCTGCGACCGGCCGGTGGGGGAGGTGTGCCCGGTGGAGTGGGCGCGGATGCCGGGCCGGTCGGTGCTGCAGTGGGACAAGGACGACTGCGCGTTCGCCGGGCTGGTCAAGTTCGACTTGCTGGGGCTCGGCATGCTGACCGCGCTGCGCGACTGCTTCGAGCTGGTGGCGGCGCACCACGGGGTGCGCTGGAACCTGCACTCGCTCCCGCAGGAGGACCCCGGCGTCTACGACATGCTGTGCGCGGCGGACACCGTCGGGGTGTTCCAGGTCGAGTCCCGCGCCCAGATGGCGACGCTGCCGCGGCTGCGGCCGAGGAAGTTCTACGACCTGGTGGTTGAGGTCGCGCTGATCCGGCCGGGGCCGATCCAGGGCGGCTCGGTGCACCCCTACATGCGCCGTAAAAGCGGAGCCGAGGAGCCGACGCTGCCGCATCCGTCGATGCGCCGTGCCCTGGGCAAGACGCTCGGGGTCCCGCTGTTCCAGGAGCAGATGATGCAGCTCGCGATCGACTGCGCCGGGTTCAGCCCGGCCGGCGCCGACCGGCTGCGCCAGGCGATGAGTTCCAAGCGCGGCCCGGAGCGGATCGAGGAACTGCGCGAGGCGATGCTGACCGGGATGGCGGCCCGCGGCATCCCCGGTGAGGTCGCCAGGGACATCTACGCCAAGGTCCTGGCGTTCTCCAGCTACGGCTTCCCCGAGTCGCACGCGATCAGCTTCGCCTACCTGGTCTACGCGAGCGCGTGGCTGAAGTGCTACTACCCGGCGGCGTTCACCGCGGCGCTACTGCGTGCCCAGCCGATGGGCTTCTACTCGCCGGCCAGCCTGATCGGCGATGTGCGCAGGCATGGTGTGTGGGTGCGCGGCGTGGACGCGAACGCCAGCGGGATCCTCGCCACCCTTGAGGATCCGATGCACAACGATCAGCCCTCGTCGCCCCCCCGCCTTCGCGCTGACCGGCCCCGGGGAACCGAGAAGCAGGCGGGCACGGAGCAGGCGCCGTCCGGCGGGCACCCGGTACCGGGGCAGCCCGCGATCAGGCTCGGCCTGGCCGCGGTGCGGAACCTGGGCACCGAGCCGGCCGCCCGCATCGTGGCCGGCCAGCCGTACACCGATCTCGAGGACTTCGCCCGCCGCACCGGCCTGCCGGCCAGGGCGCTGGAGGCGCTGGCCATGGCGGGCGCGTTCGGCTGCTTCGGGGTGCCGCGGCGGGAGGCGCTGTGGGCGGCGGGGGCGGCCGCTACCATCCGGCCCGGCCAGTTGCCCGGCACCGCCGTAGGCCTGGGCGCGCCGCCGCTGCCCGCGATGACCGCGGCCCAGGAGACCTTCGCCGACCTGTGGGCCACCGGGACCTACGGCACCCATCCACTGGAGCACGTCCGGCAGCGGCTCGCACAGGACGGGGTGATCCCCGCCGCCGCGCTGCGGACCGCCCGGCCGGGCGCGGCCGTGGTGGTGGCCGGGCTGGTCACGCACCGCCAGCAGCCGGGGACCGCACGCGGCGTGGTGTTCCTGAGCCTGGAGGACGAGACCGGGATGGCGAACGTGATCTGCCCGCCCGGGGTGTGGCAGCGCTACCGCCGGATCGCCATGGACGCCAGCGCGCTCCTGGTCTACGGGCGGGTGGAGCGCCTGGACGGCTCGGTCAGCCTGCTCGCTACCCGGCTGCGGCGGATGCGGGTGGCCGCCGCCGCCCCCAGCCGGGACTTCCGCTGACCCAAGTTCAGCGAGCGGGGAGCGCGGGACGTGGCTTCGGCCGGCGCAGCAGCCACTGCCAGAACGTCCGCCGCGGCGGACGCGCCTTGACGCTGCCGCTGCCGACCTTCCCAGACACCTGGACTCGCAGCATGGGGGGCGCCTCGCCGGGCGGCCGGACCCTGACGGACCCGCTGCGGACCGAGACGTCGTCGGCGTCGACCACGATGCCCGGCTTGGTGATCAGCGTCAGCGACCCACTGTTCAGCTCGACGTCGATCGCCAGCGCGGCCTGGGTGATCACCGCCTCGGTGAAGTCGAGGCGGACGGAACCGCTGCCGACCCGGATCTCCATCCGCCGGGGCACCACCCAGCGGCCGTCCCGCCGGGTACTGCCGCTGCCGGCCTCGATGCGGATCACGTCCTTCGTCTCCGCCGCCGTGCTGACGCCGGGAACGGCCGGCAGGTCCTTGGTCAGCGCCGCAAGCTCGCCGTACGTGCGCGCGGCCAGCGCCATCTCGAGCCGCTGGTCAAGCTCCTCGGCACTCAGCCGCCCGTCGCCCGCGGCAATCCGGAGCAGCTCGACAACCCGGTCCCTGTCCTCGTACGACGCGCGAAATTCGCGCGCCGGCAACTGCTCATCGCCGCTCCCCCGCGGCGTTACCTCGCCCGCCATGGCACACACTGTACGGCTGAGACAGCGGAGAGGATGGGTGGAATTCGCGGGCTTGGGAAGCGCAAATCACCCGGCCGAGCCTGCCGGCCATATCCGGCCAGATGGGACCCGCGGCAGACCGTGACCGATACCAGAACCCCGACCGATATCGGGGCAACGCCCGGTCCGCCGTGGGTCGATCTGGGCCTTTTTGGGCCGTATGCTCAACGTGCCCCGGGGCCTACGTTTCATGAGGAGGCGGGGAGTGAGCTTCGCCGTTCGGCCCCTCGGCCGTGCAGTACTGCCCTTGGTACTGGCAGTTGCCATCGTTCCAGCCACCGCCGCGGCCGCCCGGTCCGCGAGCCGGGCCACGGCTGACACCGCCGGGGCCGCCTGGGCCGGAGCCACCGCGCCGGTCACCGGCCTGAACCCTGCGCCGAGCGCGCCCGTCGGCGACGGCGTGGTGCTGGGTTCGGTGTCCTGCCCGGCGGCGGGCTCCTGTGTCGCGGTGGGGCACTACACCAGCCAGGCGCCGGACATCGTCCCGCTGCTCGAATCGCTGTCCGGCGGCACCTGGACGGCCACGGCGGCACCGGTCACCGGGCTGAACCCGCCAGCGGGCAACCTGGGGGTGCACCTCACCAAGGTGTCCTGCGCGGCGGCGGGTTCCTGCGTGGCAATCGGCACCTATGACATCGGCAACGGTTTTCAAACGGTGATCGAGACGCTGTCCGGCGGTTCCTGGACCGCGTCGACCGCGCCGGCCCCGGCCGCGGACAATGACGTGGAGTTGCAGGCCCTGTCCTGCCCGTCGGGGGGCTCGTGTGTGGCGGTCGGCAGCTATACCGACACCTCCAACAACATCCACGGGCTGATCGACACGCTCAGTGGCGGCACCTGGACGGCCGTCGCCGTGCCGGTCAGCGGCCTCAATCCCCCGGCGGCCTCGAACGTGGTCCTGCGCTTTGTGTCCTGCCCGGCAGCGGGATCTTGTGCCGCCGCGGGCTTTTACACCGACACCTCCGGCCACCGGCAGGGGCTGCTGGCCACCCTGGCGGACGGCACCTGGACGGCGGTCACGGCGCCCACCTCCGGCCTGAACCCGGGGCCGTGGACGAACCCAGGCCTGCTTTTCACGTCACTGTCCTGCCCGGCCGCGGGCTCGTGCTTCGCCGTGGGTGGTTACGTCGCCGTTCCCGACAAGGCGGACGCGCTCATCGCCACCCTGGCGGACGGCGCCTGGTCGGCCGTCACGGCACCATTGAGCGGCCTGAACCCGCCCGCGAGCAGCAACGCCGTCAACCTGGCCCGTCTGGACGCGGTGTCCTGCCCGGTCGCAGGCAGCTGCACAGCCGTGGGGGAGTACCAGGACACGAGCAACAACAGGGACGGGTTCGCCGAGACGCTGTCCGGTGGCACCTGGTCGCCGGCCACCATCCCGATGACCGGCCTGGTGCCGACCGGGCTGTCCGTCAGCTCCTTCACCGGCATCTCGTGCCCGTCGGCGGGCACCTGCACCGCCATCGGCACCTACCAGGACGCTTCCGGGCAGACCGCCGCCTCCGGGATCGAGCACGGGCTGCTCGAAACCCTGTCGGCCGGGACCTGGACGGCGACGGCAGCCCCTACCGTCGCCCTGGAACCACCGCAGATCTACACCACGGACCCGACGCAGATTCCCTCCGAGGAGCCGGTGACGCTCGACGACGTGGCCTGCGCGGCGGCAGGCTCGTGTGTCGCGGTGGGCTACTACACCGACCCGGCCAAGAGCCTCGACGGGCTGATCGGAACGCTCAGCAACGCGCCGATCCCGGCGCCTGGTTACTGGATCGCGACCAGCGGCGCGAACGTGTACCAGTTCAACGCGCCCGCCTACACCACGTCGGCGGCCAGTGGGACCGCTGGCATCGCCGCCGACGGCCCGGGTTTCCAGCTCGCCACCAGCAAGGGCGCGGTCGCCAGCTATAACGCGCCCAGCTACGGGTCGCACACCGGCACGCTGAAGGGGCCGGTGGTCGGCATCGCGGTCAACCCGGCGACCAGCGGGTACTACCTGGCCACCAGCGTGGGCAACGTCTTCCCGTTCAACACACCGTTCTACGGTTCCAAGGCCGGGCACAAGCTCCCGTCCCCGGCGGTCGGAATCGCCACCGACGGCGGCGGCTACCTGCTGACCACCAGGGCGGGCAACGTCTACGCCTTCAACACGCCGTTCTACGGTTCCAAGGCCGGGCACAAGCTGCCCGCCCCCATCGTCGGCATCACCGCCGACCCGGCGACCGGCGGCTACTGGCTGGCCACCAGCGCGGGCAACGTGTACTCGTTCAACGCGCCGTTCTACGGCTCCGAAGCGGGCAAGACCCTGCCCGGCCCGGTCACCGGCATCGTCGCCGACGGGACCGGCTACCTTCTGGCCGGCAAGGACGGGAGCGTCTACAACTTCAACACCCCGTCCTACGGCTCCAAGGCCGGGCAGAAACTGCCGTCCCCGGTAATCGGCCTCACCGCGGCGGGCTAACTGGGGCCGGGCCCGGCCTGCTCGCGGGCCAGGTCCTCCCAGGTCCGGCCGCTGCGCACGCTCGCGGGGCGCTCGGCGGCGATGTCCGACCCGTCCCGCGCATGCTCGTCGCGGACCTTGACCAGCACCCAGCGCCGGGGCCCGGTGCGGGTCAGCGCGAACCCGCCGGCCAGCTTGCTGCCATGCGCGACGAAGGACAAATGCCCCGGCTCGTCCCTGGTGATCTCGGCCGGGCCCTCGTCCCAGATGATCACCGCCCCGGTGCCGCGCCGGGCATCGGGGTGCACGCCCTCGAACTCACCGGCCTCCAGCGAGTGGTCCTCAACCGGCACGGCCAGCCGCCGGACCGCCGGATCGAGTGACGGCCCCTTGGGCACCGCCCACGAGCGCAGCACGTCACCGGCCTGGACCCGCAGGTCGAAGTGCAGCGCCGTCGCGTCGTGAAGCTGCACGACGAACCTGGACGCCACCCGCCTGACCCTACCGCCCCGTGCGGCCTGGGCTTTTGTCCCGCGGCCGGCAACACCACCGTGCCCGGAGACGCGGGCACGCCGACCACGCTCGCCGAGCACCGGTAATCCCGCTAACCTCCGGGCCCGCTGCGGCGTCTTAGTCGGCAGAGAGGTTGCGGGAGGTCGCCCTTGGCTGCACGAAGCCGTTCGGCGAACACTGGAAGCCGTAATCTCGCGGTGGTGACCGGGGCGGACAGTCTTCCTGCGATCTGGCGACGGCGGTGGCACATGGCGTTCAGCAAGGTATCTGGGCAGGTCCGGTGGGCGAGCGCGGCGGCCCTGACCCTGTGCTTGGCCGTGGCGGCGGCCACGCCGGCGGTCGCGGCGGGCCAGCGAGGCCAGCCGCCCGGCCTGGCCTGGTCCCCGAGCCTGGCCACCATCCGGGGCCCGGCCTACGCTTCCGCCCGGCCGGCGTTCCCGGCCGGCCTGTGGCGGCCGGCCGACGGGCCAGGAACCTGGGGGCCGCTCAAGGCACCGGCCGGTGCCGCGGCCGGTTCGGCGGCCCGGGCCACGGCGCCGGGCAGCCCCTGGCAGCTCCAGCGCAGCCCCAACCCGGTCATCCACAATGGCGCGCTGGTGGCCGACTCCTGCACCGGCCGGGGGATCTGCATCGCGGTGGGCGGCTACGAGAACCGCTCAGGCACCCAGGTCCCGCTGGTGGAGGCCCGGGTCGGCACCGGCTGGCGGATGCAGGCCACGCCCGTCCCGTCCGGGGCGATCTTCAGCAACCTCTTCGGTGTGTCATGCACCGCGGCGGACACGTGCACCGCGGTGGGTTACTACACCGACGCCGCCCTGCATATCCACCCCCTGGCGGAGCGGTGGAACGGTACGAGCTGGACCATCCAGTCCGTGCCAAGCCCGGCCGGCCACCCCGAGAGCGGGTTCTTCGCGGTCTCGTGCCCCGCGGCGAATGCCTGCACCGCGGTGGGCGCGCAGACAGGCAGCACCGGCACCACCACGTCGCTGGCCGAGCGGTGGAACGGCACGAGCTGGAGCATCCAGTCCGTGCCAGCTGCGGCTGGTTCGCTGGAGGGCGAACTCCTCGCGGTGTCCTGCTCCACCATGACCTCCTGCACGGCCGCGGGCAGCGAGATCGACAGCTCGCAGACTTCCGTGCCGCTCGCGGCAGGCTGGAACGGCACACGCTGGAGCATCCAGTCCGTGCCCGCCCCGGCCGGATCGCCCGGCTCCGGGCTCAGCGGGGTGTCCTGCAGCTCGCCTGCCGCCTGTACCGCCGCGGGCAGCTATGACACCCCTGGCGGCAGCACGGCGCTGCTGGCCGAGTCGTGGAACGGCACGAGCTGGCACATCCAGGCCACGCCCAGCCCGGCCGGATCCACCGGCAGCGAGTTCCTCGCGGTGTCGTGTTCCGCGGCGGCCGCGTGCACGGCCGTCGGTGCCACCACGATCAGCACACCCGGTGCCTCCGGCGGCACCAGCATGACCATGTCGCTGGCGGAACGGTGGAACGGTACGGCCTGGCGGATCCAGGCCACCCCCAACCCGGGCCGGTCCGCCGGCGGCGGGCTCGCGGCGGTGTCCTGCAGTGCCGCGACGGCCTGCACAGCCGCCGGAAGCTACGACACGACCAGCCACCTCGCCCGGGCGACGGCCGCGGCCTGGGGCGGCAGGAGCTGGCACCGCCAGGCCACGCCAAGCCCGGCCGGAGCCTCGGCAAGCAGCGGCCTGGTCGGGGTGTCGTGTGCGTCGGCCGGCGCCTGCACCGCCGCTGGGTTCGGCACGGGCGCCACGGGTGACAACACGACGCTGACCGAGCGCTGGGACGGGACCCGCTGGCGGATCCAGCCGTCCCCGGAGCCGGCCGGTGCGTTGTCGGCCAGCTTGACAGGAGTCTCGTGTCCCACGCCGAGGGTCTGCACCGCCGTCGGCGGGTACTTCAGCCCCGGCCAGCGGGATCTGGCACTGGTCGAGCGCTGGAGCGGCGGCCAGTGGCAGCTGCAGCCGTTCCCCCGCCGCCCGGCCAGCGCGCAGGGCACCGAGTTGTCCGGGGTGTCGTGCCCCACTGCGGACAGTTGCTTCGCGAGCGGCTGGTACTTCACCAGGTCCGGTCTGGCGGCGTTCACCGCGGCCTGGGACGGCACTCGCTGGCAGGTCCAGCCCGCGCCCGGCCCGGCCCGGACCGGGCACCTGTTCGGGGTGTCGTGCAGCTCGCTGCGCGCCTGCGCCGCCGTTGGCGACAAAGGCACGGCGGTCTGGAACGGCACAAGCTGGCGTTACGCGGCCATGTCCCTGCCCGCCGGTACGCAGGCCCCCGCGCTGAACGGGGTGTCGTGCACCTCGGCCAGCGCGTGCGTCGCGGTCGGCTCCTACTTCAGCCCGGTCGGCGGCCCGCTGACGCTCACCGAGACATGGAACGGCACCGCCTGGCGGTTCCGGCCAAGCCCCAACCCCGCTACCGGGGGCCGTAACCAGCTCAACACGGTGTCCTGTACCGCGCCGTCGGCCTGCACCGCGGTCGGCGTCGACGCGGCAAGCGACTTCAGTCCGCCGGGTGCCTTCGCCGAGACCTGGGACGGCGCCCGGTGGCGGCTGCAGGCGGTTCCGGTCCCGGCCGGCGCCGTGATGGCCGAGTTGTTCGGCGTGTCCTGCCCGGTGCCCGGCTCCTGCACCGCGGTGGGTGACACGGCCGGGCAAGCCGGCGTCGGCGTGACCCTGGCCATGACCACCGGGGGAAGGTGACGCTCAGCCGGGACCGGTGGGAAAGCCCCCGGTCCCGGCATCCCTGGCCACCCGTGCCGCGTTGAGCAGCCCGGCGAGCATGACGTAGTGCCCGGCCAGCATGGTGAACTCGATCAGCGCGGCGTCGTCATAGCTTTGCGCCAGCGTGTCCCAGGTGGCCTGGCTTACCGTGTGGTCGCGCACCAGTTCCCCGGTGGCGCGCAGCACCGCGGCGTCGTGCCCGCTCCACCGGGCGGCCGACGGGTCGCGCACGCCGGCGATCTCGTCATCGGTGAGGCCGGCCCGCGCGCCGATCCGCGCATGATGGCCCCACTCGTACTCGCAGCCGCACAGCCAGGCGGTGCGCAGGATCACCAGTTCCCTGTCGCGCGCCGGCAGTGTGCCGCCGAGCAGCAGCCGGGAGCCCAGCGGCAGCCAGTCGCGCAGCAGCACCGGGTGGCGGGCGAGGGTCAGGAACAGGTTCGGCGCTGGCCTGGGCGGCCGGCCCAGCGTGTCCAGCAGCGACTGGAGTTCTTCCGGGTTGCCCCGCGCCGGGGCGGGGGCGATGCGCGGCGCGGCGTCGCTGGGCGCCGGGCCGCTATCCTCGGGCATCGTCACGCCTGGGGAGCATACCGGGCACCTCGTCCACCGGGCCGAGCACCCGCTCCGCCCGCAGCGCGATCTCCAGCTCGAACCTGGCGGGGGGCTGGCGGACCCGGGTGTTACCCGAGCTGGCTACTCGCGGGTAACGTGGGATTTGCCCTGAATCAGCGCGCAGTGGGACGGTGTGGAAGGGTCTGGCAGCTACTACGGAGAAACCATGACTGACGCGGCGAAGGCGTTCGGAAACAAGCTGGTCGTGGTGACCGGTGCCGGAAGCGGGATCGGCCGGGCGACCGCGCTGGGGTTCGCCGCCAACGGCGCCGGGGTCGTCGCCGCCGACCTGAACCTGGCGGCCGCCACCTCGGTCAGCGAACTGATCCGTGGGCGCGGCGGTGCGGCGCACGCGCGGCAGGTGGATGTCGCGGTCGCGGCCGACATGGAGCGGTTCGCCAACTGGGTGCGCACCGAGGTGGGCGTCCCCGACGTCGTGGTGAACAACGCGGGGATCGCCATCGTGGGCCCGCTGCTCGCGCACACCGAGGAGGACTGGCAGCGGATCGTCGGCGTCAACCTGCTCGGCGTGGCCCGCGGCTGCCGGCTCTTCGGCGCGCAGATGGCCGAGCGGGGGACCGGCGGTCACCTGGTGAACATCGCCTCGGCCGCCGCGTACGCGCCGTCGGCCTCGCTGCCGGCGTACGCGACCACGAAGGCGGCTGTGCGCATGCTCAGCGAGTGCCTGCGCGCCGAACTGGCCGGCGCCGGCATCGGGGTGACGGCGATCTGCCCGGGGTTCACCAGCACGCCCATCGCCAGGTCCGCCCGCTACGTCGGCGCTCCGGCCGGCCTGGCGGACGAGGTGCGCGAGAACGCCATCCGTGCCCTGCGCCGCCGCCGGTTCCCGCCGGAGAAGGTTGCCCTCGCGGTGATGCGCGCCGTGCTCCGCGATCAGCCGGTGGTACCGGTGAACGCCGAGGCCAGGGTGCTCTATGCACTGTCCAGGCTGGCCCCGGGCTCGTTGCGGGCACTGGCCAGGCTCGAGGCGAAGCGCTCGCCGATGCGCGCCGCCGCTAGCGGTTCGACTTCGGTGCCGAGCCGTTGACCTCACGCACCCGGCCGTTGTCGTCGTCCACGATGAGCGGGTTGCCGGCGCCGTCCACCCCGGTCGCCGCGGGGTAGTTCAGCCGGGTCGGCAGGTTCTCCGGAGTATCTCCCGCGCCGAGGTGCGGAAAACGGGCCGGTCCGCGGTCGCCGCCGGCGCGGCCCACCGGCCCCCCCGGCTGCACTAGCCGGCGAGTGTCAGGTAGGCGAGGCTGCTCAGGCCGGCCACGATGCAGTAGATGCCGAACGGGGTGAGCGTGCGGGTCCGCAGGTACTTGACAAGGAACCGGACGGAGAAATAGGCGCCCAGGCCCGCGAACAGGCTCCCGACCAGGATCTGGCCGCCGATCCCGGCGCCTGCCGAGCCGAACAGCTCGGGCAGCTTGAGCATCCCGGCGGCGAGGATGGCGGGCGTGGCGAGCAGGAACGCGAACCGGCCGGCGTCCTCGCGGGACAGCCCGCGGGTCATACCCGCGACCATGGTCACCCCGTCCCTGCTGATGCCCGCTATCAGGGCGAGGCACTGCGCTGAGCCGATGAGCACGGCCTGGGGATAGCTGAGGCTGGCCAGCCGGCCGTCGGACATGGCGACCGCGGCGTGCTCACGCTGGCGTTCGGCGCGGGTACTGGCCGAATGCCGCCCCACGGCCAGCTCGGCATATTCCCGCTGCCGCACGGTCTCCTGGTCGGCCTCGCGGGAGGCGTGCCGCCGGAAGCGCTCCCCGGCGATCAGGATGAGGCCGTTGATGGTCAGGAACACCGCGGCGAGCTTCGGCTGGCCGAATACGGTCTGGAAGGTCTTCTGCAGGGCCAGGCCCGCGATGCCGACGGGTATCGTGCCCAGCACGATCATCCAGGCGAGCCGCTCGTCGGCGGTGTACACCTCGCGGTAGCGGATCGAGGTGATCAGGCCGCGGATGATCCTGACCCAGTCCCGCCAGAAGTAGATGAGCAGGGCCGCCGCGGTGGCCACGTGCAGCCCGACGATGAACGCCAGATAGGGCGATGACTCCGCGGCGACGTTCAGGTTCTGCGCCCACTGACCGCCGATCACCGCGGGGATGAGCACGGCATGGCCGAGGCTGGAGATCGGGAACAGCTCGGAGACGCCCTGGACCAGGCCGACGACCGCGGCTTGCAGGTAGGTCAGATCTGTCATGCCAGGTCCTTCGCCGTGAGCTGGGAAGCCGCCGGGATCCGCCCGGATACGCTGCGCCGGCCGAGGTGAGGTGGCATACTCGGACGCGCCGGTGTTCTACAGACACTGTAGAACATTTACAGATCTTGTAGACACAAATCGGGTAAAGGAGGCGCCGTGCACGAGGCAGCGCCCCGCCTGCCCGCAGAGCCGGGCGCGCCCGCCGAGCCGCCGCGGCGCCCCGCGGGGGCGCTGGAGGCCGAGGTGATGGCCGTGCTGCGGGCCGCGGACGCGCCGCTGACCCCCGGCCAGGTCCGCGAGCGCCTCGCCGTCCGGCCGAGCGGTGAGCTGTCCTACAGCACGGTGGTCACCATCGTGTCCCGGCTGCATGCCAAGGGCCTGCTGGCCCGCGAGCGCGCCGGGCGCGGGTTCGCCTACACGCCGGTAGACCCGGCAAGCCTAGCGGCCGGCCAGATGAGCCGCGCACTGGATGCCGGTGTGGACCACGGCGCCGTGCTGACCAGGTTCGTGTCCGGCCTGTCCGGCCGGGATGCCCGCCTGCTGCGCGGGCTGCTGGCCGGCGGCGACGGCCAGGACCGGGGGTAGCCGGGTGCGGCTGCTGGTGTACCTGCCGTTGCTGATCCCCGTGCTCGCGGCCATCGCGGCCAGGCCGCTCGCCGCCCGGCTGGAACCACGGGAGGCCACCTGGCTGCTCACCGGGGCCGCGGTGGTCCTGGCCGGGTGCAGCACGGTGGCGCTGGCGCTGCTCGCGGCCTCCGCCGCCGCCCGCGTGCCGGCCATGGCCTCGCTGGGGCACTACTCCCGGAGCGTGGTGCACCGTGCCGATCCCACCCCCGCCGTCACCGGCACGGTGGCCGCCGCGGTGCTGACCGTGGCCGCGGTGGCCGTCGCGGTCGCGGTCCGGCACCGCGCCCGTGCCCTGGCCGAGTCCTACCGGCGCGCCGCCCGCCTGCACGACGGCGGCACCGTCGTGGTCGTCCGCGGCGCAGCCATCGAGGCGTACGCCCTGCCCGGCTGGCCGGGCCGGATCGTGGTCTCCGGCCGGCTGCTCGAGGCACTGGACGAGCCGGGCCGCGCGGCGCTGCTCGCGCACGAGCGCGCCCACCTCGCGGGCAGGCACCACCTCTTCACCACGGTGGCGCACCTGGCCGCCGCGGCCAACCCGATCCTTGTGCCGCTCGCCCGCACGGTGGACTACACGGTGGAGCGCTGGGCCGACGAGCACGCCGCCCGGGTCACCGGCGACCGCCGCCTGGTGGCGGTCACCATCGGCCGGGTGGCCATGATGGCGACCCCGGCCCGGTGGACGGCGGCCACCCTCGGCATGGTCCGGGCCGGCCCCGGCGGGTCTCGGTGGCCTGGGCCGGGCCGGTGCCCCGCCGGGTGGCCGCCCTGCTCGGCCCGCCGCCGCGCTCGCGGGTCCTGCTGCTGGCCGCCGCGGTGGTTGTCGTCGTGCTCACCGGAGCATGCGCGCTGCAGGCAGCTAGGGACCTGCACGCGCTGCTCGAGCTTGCCCGCGCCGGCCGCTGAACCCTGGCCCGGATCAGCGCCCGGCGGCCTGCGAGTGGGCCAGCCCGCTCTGGTGCGGCCGCGGCTGCGCGGCACCGGCGGCCGGCGGCCGGGGCACCCGCAGTTCGCCGAAGCGGACCATGGCCACGCCGGCCAGGATGAACCCGCCGCCGAGGAACTGCACCGGGGTGGGCAACTGGCCCAGCAGCAGCCAGGCGAACAGGATCGCGAAGAGGACCTCGGCCATGCCGATGAACGACGCGAGCCTGGCCCCGAGCCGCCGGGCGGCGCCGATGCCCGCGATGTAGGAGATCACGGCGGCCACCAGCGACAGCCCGAGCACCGGCACGATCCAGCTCACCTGGTGGCCGAAGACGTGCACGTCCGCAACGCTGGCGGTCAGCGGCAGCAGCCCGGTCCCGGCCATCGCGGCCAGGGTGGCCGTGCCGACGCACATCCCGGCCCAGGTCATCACCAGGGGCGGCAGCGGTTCCTGCTCGTCGCCGGCCGAGAGCACGAAGAAAATCGCCAGGCCCACGGCGCCACCCAGCGCCCAGAGCACCCCGGCCGGGCTGATCCCGGCACTGCCGGCCAGGTTGAGCACCATGGCCAGCCCGGCGAGCGCCGCGATGCCCCCGATGATGGTCAGCCGCCGCGGCCGCTGGCCGTGCCGCAGCCACAGCCAGCCCACCACCAGTACCACGCCGAGGTACTCAAGCAATATCGCGACGCCGACCGGTATCCGGGCCACGGCGTTGAAGTAGCACCACTGGGCGCCGGCGACGGCGAACACGCCGTAGGCGGCCACCCGGCCGGCGTCGCGCCGCAGCAGGGTCCACTGGCCGCGCATCCGCAGCACCGCGGGGACGGTGAGGATCAGCGCCGCCACCGCCATCCGGGCCAGCACGGCCGCACCCGGGCTCCAGCCGGCGCCAATCAGGGCCGCGGCGAACGTCCCCGACGTGCCGAAGGCCGCCGCGGACACCAGGGCGAGAGTCAGCCCCGCGCCGCCTGCGGCATGCTTACCGGCCTGGGTCCGCATGGCGCTCCCTGTAATGGTCAAAGGTAAGTTACGCTAGTGACGCTATCCAGAGCGGTGAAAGGGGTCAAGGTGATTTTTGCCCATGACACCGAGGTGGCGCTGGCGTCCGCCGCCGCCCTCGTCAACACCGGCCGCGGCGGCAAGGAACTGCTGCCGGACACCGCCGCTCTTGACCGCTTCGTCGCGGAGTGGGGCTGGACCGGGGGACGCGCGCACGACCAGGCCGAGCTCGACGCGGTCCAGCGGCTGCGCCCGCGGCTGGAACGGCTGTGGGAGATGGGCGAGGACGCCGCCGCCGGGCTGGTCAACACGCTGCTCCGGGAGGCAAGCGCGCTGCCGCAACTGGTCAAGCACGACCAGTGGGACTATCACCTGCACGCCACGCCGGCGGACGCGCCGCTGGCCGACCGGATGGCCGTCGAGGCCGCGATGGCCTTCACCGACGTGATCAGGTCCGGGCAGCTTGGCCGGCTCCGGGTGTGCGCCGCGGACCATTGCGAGGACGTGCACGTGGACCTGTCGAAGAACCGGTCGCGGCGGTTCTGCAGCCTCGCCTGCGCCAACCGCACCAACGTCGCCGCCTACCGGGTACGCCAGGCGGCACGGTGAGGCCGACGGTGCGGTACTGCGCCACCCCCGCGGGCAGGGTGGCGTACGCGACCGTGGGCACCGGCCCGCCGCTGCTGCTCGACACGGGCTGGGTCACCCACCTGACCGGGCAGCTGGAACTGTTCTCGTTCGGCGCCTTCACCGAGCGGCTGGCCGAACGCTTCACCGTGATCCGCTACGACAAGCCCGGGTGCGGCCTGTCCGACACCGACGGCGCCGACCTGTCCTTCGACGGCCAGGTGGCGGCGGCGGTTGCGGTCGCCGATGCCGTCCGCGCGGACCGGTTCAGCCTGTTCGGCGCCTCGCAGGGCGGCCAGGTCGCCGCGGCGATCGCGGCCCGGCACCCGGACCGGGTGGCGGCGCTGGCGGTGTACGGCACGTGCGCCAGCGGCGCCGACCAGGCGCCCGCCGAGGTCAGGGACTCCCTCGTGGCGCTGGTGCGGGCGAACTGGGGCCTCGGCTCGAAGATGCTGGCCGGCATCTTCCTTCCCGGGCCCACGCCGGAGGAGGTGGCGGCGCTCACCCGGCTGCAACGGGCCGCCGCGTCGGCCGAGATAGCCGCCCAGCTTCTCGGGGCCTACTACGACACCGACATCAGGGCCCTGCTCCCGGCGGTCCGGGCCCGCACGGCGGTGCTGCACAGGGAGGCGGACCCGGCGACCCGGTTCGGGCTGGGCCGGGAGGTGGCCACGCTGATTCCCGGGGCGGCCCTGGTACCGCTGCCGGGCACCGGGCACCTCTTCTACCACGGTGAGTGGGCGCCGGTGCTTGATGCGCTGCTCAGCTTCCTCGTCGAGCCCGCCGCCCCGGGCCCGCGGCTGACCGGCCGCGAACTGGAGGTCGCCGCGCTGGTGGCCGATGGGCTGACCAACCACGCCATCGCATCCCGGCTGTCCATCGCGCCGCGGACCGCGGAGGCGCACGTGGAGAACATCCGGCGGAAGCTGGAGGTGCGCTCGCGTGCCCAGATCGCGGCGTGGGTGACCGAGCACAGGCTCACTTCCTGACTTGACGCTGCGGCTCTTTCTTTCCTTCCTGGCGCTGCGGCCTTCCTGGCGCTGCGGCCTTCCTGGCGCTACGACGGCCCGGCGCGGCGTGGTCTCGGTAGTTCACCCGATGCCGTGGTGCTCAGGAACCAGGCCCGCCGCGGCCTGGCCCCGGGGAGGCCGGCAGTTCACCCGATGGTGATCGTGGCCTGGGCCGTCGTAGCGTCCCGATATGCCTCAAGTGACGGAAAGACCGGCGCCGGGCGCGGCCGCACCGCGGTCCGCACGTGTCGGCGCGCTGGCCTGCCTGTGCTACGCGGTGGCCGGGTACCTGCTGATGCTCGCCGTGCTCGGCTACGCCTTCGGGTTCTTCGCCGGTGCCGGCGTGCCCAAGGGCATCGACCAGGGGGCCCGGTCGCCCTGGCCGCTGGCGGTGACCATCGACGCCGGGCTGCTGCTGTTGTTCGCGGTACAGCACACGGTGATGGCGCGCCCGTGGTTCAAGCGCCGCTGGACCCGGCTGGTGCCCGCGCCGGCCGAGCGGGCCACGTTCGTCGTGGCCGCGAGCCTGGCCCTGGCGCTGCTGTTCTGGCTGTGGCGGCCGGTCCGCGGCACGGTCTGGCAGCTTTCCGGCGCGGCGGGCGCCGCGGGATGGGCAGCGTACGTGGCTGGCTGGGCGGTTGCGCTGAGCGCCACCTTCCTGGTCAGCCACGCCGACCTGTTCGGGCTGCGCCAGGCATACCTGCACTGGCGTGGCATCGCCTACCGGCCGCCGGCGTTCACCGAACGCGGCCTGTTCCGCTGGGTCCGCCACCCGCTGATGGCGGGATTCCTGCTCATCTTCTGGGCGGCGCCGGTGATGACGCTCGGCCATCTCCTGCTCGCCATCCTCGCGACCGGCTACATCCTGGCCGGCATCGGGTTCGAGGAGCGGGACCTGCGGCGCGACCTCGGCGAGCGCTACCGGGCGTACGCGGCCCGCGTGCCCGCGCTCATCCCGCGCCCCGGCCGGGCCGGGCGGCGGCGTGGACCGGCGCCGGCAACTCGCCGCGGCAGGAGTGATCCGCACGGCCCCACGGTGACGTAGCCACGGTGACGGAGGACCGTGGCGCGGCAGGTACGGTGCCGGCGACGCTCTACCAGGTGGCCAGCCAGGCCAGGGACCGGATTTTTACCGGCCCATTGCCGGCCGCCCGGCTCGTTGCGCACCTACCTGATCGTGCTGGCCCGGCACGCGCGGTGGACCTGGTCCGCCCCTTTTATCCACGGCTTACAGTTCGGCGCTGGCCCGTTCGGTGATGATGCTCAGCACCCGGCCCGCCGTGGCCAGGTCCTCGTTCGGCAGGTCGGCCCACAGCCGCTTGATGACCTCGGTCACGGCGCCCCGGATCTGCCCGAAGACCTGTGTTCCCCGGTCGGTGAGCCGCACCGGCCCGGCATCGTCACCGGATCCTGCACGAGCTGCGCGGCGACCAGGCTGGCCAGGTGCTCCCGCGCCTGTGCCTCGCTGACCTTCAGGCCGTGGGCGACCTGGGCGACAAGCTGGCCCCGGCCGGTGGACCCGCCGCCCGCGGCGTTCAGCGTCAGGGTGATCCACTGGGCCTCGGTCAGGCCCGGCCCGGCCAGCAGCCGGAACAGGATCGCGTTCATGGTCTTCTCGGCCTGGCCGATTATCTGGGGGGTGAGAGTCGGATCGGTGGACATGGCTGCTCCTGGGTCGCGTTGTGTACCTTTCGTTGGCTGGACCAACGTTGACATGACCAACGATAGCAATCATTGGTGCGGCCAACAAATTCCCCTACACTCGGCACCATGACCGCCCAACACGCCGCGTCCGGGGGCGATGCCGCTTCTGCGGGCCATGCCGCGCCCGCGGCCGCGCGCCCGCGGCCACGCCGCGCCCGCGGGCCACGCCGCTTCTGCCGGCCATGCCGCGCAGGCCGGCGACCGCACGCCCGCCCGGCTGACCTCCAAGCCCACCTGGCTGCTCAGCCAGGTCGCGATGCACGGGCACCGGCTGCTGACCGACGGGCTCGCCCCGGCCGCGTCCCGCGGCTACCACTACCGGCTGCTGGCCGCGCTGGAGGAGTTCGGGCCCGCCAGCCAGGCGCGGCTGGCCGGCAGGGCGGGGGTGGACCGCAGCGACGTCGTGGCGGCGCTCAACGACCTGGCCGCCCGCGGGATGGTCGAGCGCACGCCAGACCCGGCCGACCGGCGCCGCAACATCGTCACGATCACCCCGGCCGGGCGCGCGCACCTACGGCGGCTCGACCGGCTGCTGGCCGGAGTCCAGGACGAGCTTCTTGCCCCGCTGTCACCCGCCGAGCGGGCGGAACTGGTGCGGCTGCTCACCCGGATACTGGAGCATCACGGCGCCGTGAGGTAACCGTCCACCCGGCGCAGCCGGCCGTCCCCGGCCAGGTCGTCGATGAGCGTCCCCGACCAGTACCACTGCCACGAGAACCAGCGCCGTATCTCGGCCTCGGGCGCCACCACCGCAGCGCGCACCCCCGCCACGACCAGTTCCTTCAGCGCGTGACCTGGGTCGGTGCCGGCGTTACCACCGGCCGGGTAGGCCTGGTCCCAGCGGGCCAGCACGCTCGAACGCCGTTCCCCGGCACCGGCGGTGACCTCCATCGAGCGGGACACGATCGCGCCGCACCGCTCCAGCGGTGAGCGCAGCGCCTTCAGTTCCTGCCGCTTGAGCCTGAGTTCGGTGCGCAGGTCTTCGATGCTGGACGGGCCGACGGCGGCGAGATGGTCGAGCAGCCGGCGCCAGTCGCTGTCCAAGGAGCGCATCCGCTCGATCTCCGCCCGGCAGATCGGGTCGAGCAGCGCCGCCATCTCGGCGCTCACCATCAGGTTCTTGCTGCGGTGCACCGCGGTGATGAGGTAGCCGCGCCCGCCCAGTTCGCCGAACCACGGCCATTTGTGCGCCGGCCAGGTGGCGAAGCCCGGGCGTCCCGGGCGGTACGGGTCCTCGTGGCAGGCCTCGTACAGGCTCGGCAGCGCGCAGTCGGTGGTGCGGGTCAGCAGCCCGCGGTCGCGCAGGAACGCGGCCGCCTCGTCCAGGGAGCGCAGCGCCCGGGCCGGTACCAGCCGGGCACTCGAAGGCCCGCCGTGCCCGAAGTTCGGCCAGCGACTCCACAACGCCATCTTCCCCAGGTAGCGCCCTGGGGTCACGGGGTTTTCCGCGCGGCCCGGCGGATCGGCGCGAAGGTCTCGACCGGCTCCTTGGTGAGGAACTCGGTGATGAGCAGGTTGCACAGCTCCGGCTTTTCCACCAGCAGCCCGTGTGAGGTACCCGGTACCACGGCGAGTTCGGCGTCGGGCAGGCTCCGGTAGGCCTCGATGGCGTGCTCCAGGCGCACCTCGTCGTCGTCGGCCACCATGACGAGCGTGCGGCTGGTCACGGCGCGCAGGTCGGCAGGGGCGAACGCCGGCTCGCGGGCGTGCATTACCGCCAGCTTGGCGACCACCACGCCGTAGTGGCCGATTCCGTCGGGTGACAGCTCGCCGTAGCTGCGTTCCAGGAAGTCCGGCGGCTCGCCGTCCAGCACGCCCGCCGCCCAGCCGTCGTGGTGGAACACCCCGGCGGCGAGCACCAGCCGGCGCACCAGATCCGGGCGGCGCAGCGCGACCACGAGCGCCACGACCGCGCCGTCGCTGCACCCGGCCAGATGGACCGGGCGGCCGATGACCGTCTCGATGAACGCGATGGTGTCCTCTGCCATCAGTTCGTAGCTGACCGGCCCCGCGACATCGGGGGTGCGCCCGTGCCCGCGCTGCTCGGGCGTGTAGACGTGGCAGACCGCTGCCACTGCCGCCACGGTGGGGCCGAGCGCCCGGGAGTCCACTCCGGCGCCGCCCGGATGCAGCAGCACGCAGGGATCACCGTGGCCGCGTTCGTCGTACCACATCGCCACGGCGGGCAGTTCGGCGGTCGGCATGGGCCACCAGTCCTCTCGTTCTCTCTCCGCGCTGGGCAACTACGACAAGAAGACGGGCGCGGCAGCGTCAATTCATCGCCCCGCCTGGTCACGCCCTCCCACCTGGCAACGGACCGGCAACTGCGGCCAGGCTGTGGCATGCTCGGCTTTCATGACTACCGCAGGCGGCCGGGCGGCGGTCCTTCTCGCGGCAGCCGTCCTGACCGCTGCCGCCGGTGCCGGGCTGCCGGGGGCCGGGGCGGCGGCGCGGCCACGGCCGGCGGCGGCCCGCACTGGCACCGCCGGGCCCGTCGGCCCGAGTTCCGTGTACAACGCGCTCACCAGCGTGAGTGCCGGCTCAGCCGGTGACGCATGGGCGGTCGGCTCCTACGTCAACAACACCACGGGTGTCCGCGACACGCTGATCCTGCACTGGAACGGCACGGCGTGGTCGCGGGTGGCCAGCCCGAACCCGGGCACTCGGTTCAACGTGCTCAACGGTGTCAGCGCGGACGGGGCGAAGAACGCCTGGGCGGTCGGCTTCTACCGCAACCAGGCCGCCGGTGCCCTCCCGCTGATCCTGCACTGGAACGGGACCACGTGGTCGCAGGTGACCGCCCCCGCCTCGGGCATGACGCAGACCGAGCTCAACGGGGTCAGCACGGCATCGGGCAGGAACGCCTGGGCGGCCGGGTTCGCCGGCACGCCCGCCGCCGGCCAGTTCGCGACCCTGCTGCTGCACTGGAACGGCACCGCCTGGTCACCGGTCGCCAGCCCCGATCCGGGCAAGACCGACAGCTTTCTCCAGGGCGTGAGCGCTACGGCGAGCGGCGGCGCCTGGGCGGTGGGCAGCTACCAGCGTGGCAACACGCTGCGCACGCTGGTGCTGCAGTGGAGCGGCACGGCCTGGGCTCAGGTGAAGAGCGCCAGCCCGGCGCGCCGGCCGGTACAACCTGCTCGCCGGGGTCAGCGCCATCGGGCAAGGCCACGCCTGGGCGGTCGGCAACAACCCCGATCTCACCACCGGCCCGGGCCAGACGCTGGTCCTGCAATGGAACGGCACCTCCTGGCCGCGCGTGCCCAGCCCCGATGCGGGTGCGGGTGCCAACCTGCTCACGGGGGTCAGCGCCGTGTCCAGCACCGACGTCTGGGC
This sequence comes from uncultured Actinomycetes bacterium, assembly GCA_963726415.1. Taxonomy (GTDB): domain Bacteria; phylum Actinomycetota; class Actinomycetes; order Streptosporangiales; family Streptosporangiaceae; genus DASXKD01. The sequence continues at coordinate 155,857 of CAVSCM010000028.1, read as the reverse complement.
GGTCGGCGACTCGCAGCCGGGTGTCAGCAGCGGCCCGCTGCGGACGCTGATCCTGCACTGGGACGGCACCGCCTGGTCACCGGTCAGCGGTCCCAATGCCAGCCCGGCCAGCAACGTGCTCAACGGGGTGAGCGCGGACTCGGCCACCGACGCCTGGGCCGTCGGGTACTACATCAGCAAGGGCGTGCGCTACGCGCTGATCCTGCACTGGGACGGCACGGCCTGGTCCGTGCGATAGACGCGGGCCAGGCCGGTACCGTGGTCCCGTGGCCAACGAAGACGTGGTCGTCTGGTACAACCCGCGGTGCTCCAAGTGCCGTGGCGCCGCCGAGTTGCTCGCCGAGTACGGCGTGCCCGCCCGCCAGGTTCGCTACCTCGACGATCCGCCGCCGGTAGCCGAGATCACCCGGGTCCTGGCCCTGCTCGGCACGACGGACCCGCGGGCCCTGATGCGCACCTCCGAGCCGCGGTACGCCGAACTCGGGCTGGCCAGCGCGACCGACGGCGAACTCCTTGAGGCGATGGCCCGCTACCCCGAACTCATCCAGCGGCCGGTCGTCATCTGGGCGGACCGGGCCGTGGTGGCGCGGCCACCCGAGCTGCTGCTGCCATTGCTGGAGGCTGGCCAGGGCTCCCGCACGGTTTGACGTCATTTACCAATTGCTGAACTTCCCTTTACCAACAATTCTGCCTTTCCGCCTTCCCCGCACGGCGGCCGCGGGCGCTTTGCCTGGGTGAACAGGGAGGGGTGCAAGGTGCCTGCGAGTCCGCCGCCGTCCCAGGGCCCGAGCCGGTCACCGGCGGCGGCAATTAGCTGCCGCGTGTCGAGCCCGGGGCCCTGCTGATCTCGGCGAGCCCCCGCCGGCCGCCGAGATTACGCGCCTGCCCCGCCTCGGCGCGGGGCAGGCCCGGCCGCCCGGTAGATCTGCCGGGCGGCCGGGGCCCCGGCTATGACGCCGGGATCGTGAGTTGCTGGCCCGGCAGGATCAGCGCCGGGTTGTTGCCGATGACGGCAGCGAGCCGACAATGGTCCTTTAGCTTCCGCTGAGTTGACCATTACCGTAGCATTACCTTCTCTGGCTGCTACGGAACACCAGAGGAACAGGAGGGGATAGTCATGTATCGGTCTCGTAGTCTTCTGACCTCGGCCTCCGCCAAAGTAGGCGCGCTGGCAACGACGGGAGTGGTCGCCTTGGCGATCAGCCTTGCCACCGCCACCGGCGCCACCGCGACCGACTCTTCGTTCTCGTTCGCGCTCCAGCCATCCTCGTCCGCCATCAGCGCGTGCCTGCCCAACGCCTCGGGTCATGTCACGATCACCACCGGGGCGCTCAACGACGTCATGACCGTGACGATCTCGGGCATGCCCAAGGGCACGGGCTTCGACCTGTTCGTCATCCAGCAACCGGGCGCGCCCTTCGGCGTCTCCTGGTACCAGAGCGACATCCACGCGGGCAGCAACGGCACCGGCAGCGCCACGGTCCGTGGCGTGTTCGACTCGGAAACCTTCTCGGTGTCGCCGGGCGGCACCACCACATTCGCCCCCACCCACCAATTCCACCTGGGCGTGTGGTTCAACAGCCCGCAGGTCCCGTTCAACCGGGGCTGTGAGCCGGGGGCGACCTCGCCCGTCATCACGCCTTTCAACGGCGACCAGCACGCGGGCATCCAGGTGCTGAACACCGCGGAGTTCCCCGTCAACGCGGGTCCGCTGTCGCAGGTACACCGCTGAGGCCCGCCGGGCATGCCCGACCGGGCGGCGGGCATGCCCGGCCTCCAGCAGCAGGCCGGCGGCCCCGTTCGGCCGGCCGCTGAAGCCCCTACGATCAGGAGCGCCGGCGCTGGGGAGAAAGGCCGATGGACAATCGCTTCGAAGTGGTTGTGGCTGCCGGGAAGATGATGTCCGCGGCAGGTTCTGCCGTCCGCTTTCCGCACCGGTGGACCCCAGAGGGCGTCACGGTGGAGGCCGATTTTACCGGCGCGCATCTCCTCCACCTGGCGGCGGCCGGCTGCGTGCTTAACGACATTTACCGGGAAGCCGCCGCGCTTGGCGTGGTGCTGGGCGGGGCTCGCGTGACCGCCATGGGCGGATTCAATACCGATACCTGGCAGTCCACCGGCATCGGCTATCGGGTAGAGGTGAGCTCTGATGCCCCTGCCGAAGACGTGGCCCGGCTTCTTGAGGTTGTGGACGAGGTTGCCGAGATCCCGCGTGCCCTTCGATCCGGGGCCATCGTCACGCGGGTCAGCTGAGCCTGGTCATGCGCTTTCAGCGTGAATCGGGTGGCGGCCGGTAGATCCAGGACGCGAACACGACTTCCCGCCCGTCCGGGTCCTGGTAGGTAACGCCGCCATTGTCCGCCCAGTAGTCGATCTGCGGCACCGGGTCGAGGCCCGCAGCGGCCAGCCGGGCCGTGATGCGCTCCTGCGCGGCGGCGTCGGGCAGGTAGAACACCACCTGATCAAGCCCGGGTGCCGGGTGCCGTGCGTCGGGCAGACGCACGATCTCCAGGTGAACCGAGCCGCCAGGCAGGCCAAGAATCGTCCCGTCCAGGCCGTAGCTGGCGTGGAAGGTTTCCAGCACCGCCAGCCCGAGGATGTCACGGTAAAAGGCGACCGTTTGATCGTAGTGCGCGCTCCACCGCACCACCCGCAGCGAACCCACGGGAAGATGCGCTGGCCAGCGCGTGTCCCCCGACTCTGGGAAATCCACGGTGACAGTCTTTATCAGGCGGGCCGGGTCACGCCAGCGCCACCGCTGATGCTGCCGTGGCCGCTGCTGCGGCGGCAAGGCGGCAAGGACCGTGCAACGCCATCCGCTGGATGAGCGTCGCCTGAATGAGCGACTCCCGCCGCCGGGCCGGGCTCAATAGCGTGAAGGGACCAGCCGTCACTAGAGCCACGCCCGGCGAAAGGGGGCCGACCGCATGAGCGGACTCCATGAACTCGAGTACGCGGACATGGAGTATGAGGTTGAGATGTTCGACCCGACTCCGCCTCCCGCCGGGGCAGTGCTGCTGACCCGTTTCGCCTTTGCCAGTGCGACGCTCACCGCCACCCACCGGCGCATCATCGCCAAGACCGCCGCCGACATGCTCGCCCGGATCGCCTCATCGCCCGATTGGCCGCCGCTGTGCCCCGTCGTGGAAATCAGCGGCCACGAGGACGAGCCCGGGGACCCGGCCAACTACGGTGTGTTCGGTTTCCGGCGTGCGGAGGCCGTGAGAAGCGCACTTGGCGCCCTGCTCGAGGAAGGCATGAGGCGCCTGCCCGCGTCGGTCAAGCTGCCACAGGGAATAGAAATCCAGGAATCCTCGGAAGGTCCTGAACGGCCGATACGCTCGAACCTGACGGCCGACGGCAGGGCCATGAACCGTCGCGTCGAGGTCCTCGTGCGCCTGAATCCCTGCCCGACTGCCTGACACCCGCGCGGCGAGCCAAACCTGGGCTTTATCCCGCGACGTCCAGGATCGCGTTTGCCTCGGCGCTGGACAGCTGGATCGATGCAGCGGCGATGTTCTCGGCGACATGTTCGGGTGATCCCGAGCCCGGGATCGGCAGGACCTGAGCCGACCTGGTCAGCATCCAGGCGAGGGCGATCTGGCGGGTGCTCACGCCGTGATCGCGTGCGGCGGTGAGCAGGGGCACCAGCCGCTCGGTGTCCTGGATCGGTGCCCAGGGCAGGAACGCGATCGTCTCCTGGTCGCACAGGTCGATGATCGGGTCCGACGACCGGTCCGCGGGGTTGTAGCGGTTCTGCACCGACACCACCGGCGTGAGTTGCTGCGCCTCGCGCAGTTGGCTCTCGGTCACGTTGGAAATCCCGATGTGACGGATCTTGCCCTCGTTCTTCAGATCGACCAGCGTGCCCACGGACTCGGCGTACGGCACCTTCGGATCCGGCCGATGCAGCTGGTACAGCGGAATCTGGTCGAGCTTCAGCCGGCGCAGGCTGCCCTCACAGGCCTCGCGCAGATGCTCCGGCCGCCCGTCTGGCTGCCAGCGCCCAGGGCCGGGCCGCACCAGGCCACCCTTGGTGGCGATCACCAGATCGCCGGGATAGGGGTACAGCGTGTCAGCGATCAACGTCTCGCTGACGTCCGGCCCGTAGGAGTCGGCCGTGTCGATGAAATTGACGCCAAGTTCGACCGCCCGCCGCAGCGCTGCCTGTGCCTGTTCCCGGTCTTGCGGCGGCCCCCAGATGCCCTGCCCGGTGATCCGCATCGCGCCGAAGCCCATGCGGTTCACCGTAAGGTCCCCACCGACGTCGATCGTGCCTGCCGCGGACGCGTCCGGCTGCCCTGCCATGGTGGCTCCTTTCCCACGATCCACTCAGCCTCCCGCACCAGCCCCGACCCCGGCAACTGCCCTGCTCGGGCCGCGCGGCACCAACGCCGTACCCGGCGGTCAGGGTGTGCTGGCTCTGCGCGCGAGGACCAGCCGGTACCGCGGGCTGCCGTCCGCGCGCCGGCCCAGGGCCGTCAGCGGGGCTGCGGTCACGGTGAACCGGGATGCGGTCAGGTCGTTGCGGACCGCATGCAGCGAGCAGGTTCGGTAGTACATGACGAACGGGGGCCGCCACAGCGCATTGCGGGCCCGCATGGCCAGGTCGAACCCGAGCAGCGCCCAGTACCCGCGTGAGGTGATGGGCTGCGGCGCACCGATCGGGAAGGCGAAAACCCCGCCAGGCCGCAGCGCGCGATACACGCCGGCGAACAGCGCGGGCCGTTCGGCGGGCAGGAAGTGCCCGAGCGCTCCGAAACTGACCGCCAGGTCGAAGGCCCCGGCAAACGGCAGGGCCCGGGCGTCGGCCCGTACCCACGTGGCGTCCGGGTGCGCACCGCGCGCCCGCGCGAGCATGCCAGCGCTGAAGTCAGCGCCCGTGACCGGCCCCCGGCACAGGGATGTGAGGACCTGCATGCCCGCGCCGGTGCCGCAGCACACGTCCAGCCCCCGGCCGAACGGGCCGAGCGGGCGCAGCGCGCCGGCGGTCGCGTCGAGCACACCGTCGGGGGTGCGGAAAGGCGTGTGGTCGAACTTCGGGGCAAGCAGGTCGTACCCGCCCTCGACCGAGGACAGCGCCTGCCTGGCCAGCTCACCCAAGGACGGGCCTTCAGGCGAGAACATCGGCCCAGCGTACTTCCCCGAAGCCAAGGTTCAGCTGGCATGGGCCGCCCGGCCAGCCAGGCATCGGGTGCACGCCTGCACACCGCAGACAAGGGTAGGCCCGGGGTAGGGCCAGGGATCGTCACGGGCGCGACACACCGGCCCGATCTGTGATCGTGTGGGCAGTGCCAGCCGTGTCACCGGGGCGGAAGGAGTTGCCCTGCATCGCCGGGCCGGGGCCAGCCCGCCCATCTGTTCCGCCGCCATGTCAGCTCATCAGGGAAAGGAGCAGGTCCCATGTCCAGCGAAGGTGAAGTCCCCCCTTCGGCCCGACGAGCTCTATCAGGCCCCGCGGAGCTGGGCGGAGCGCGCCTACCCCGGCAACCTTCTCTACTACAACAAGCTCAGCAAAGGTGGCCACTTCGCCGCCTGGGAGCAACCGGACCTGTTCGCCACGGAGATGCGTGCCTCGTTCAAGTCGCTGCGCTGACCAGCCGGCCCGCGGGCGGCGCGCTGGGCCGGCGTGCCGCAGGCCGGCCGGCGCGGGCGGCACCCGCCAGGCCCCTGGCCAGGGCACCCACTACAGGAAGGGCATTGTCATGACGGCACGCTGGCGGGCGCCCGCCGGGCTGCACGTGGCCTCGGCCCGGCTGCCCGATGAGGGTGAGCTGCCTTCCCTGGACGGCGCGAGCGGGTGGCTCAACTCGCCGCCGCTGACACCAGCGGGCCTGCGCGGGACGGTCGTCCTGGCCGGCTTCTGGACCTACACCTGCATCAACTGGCTACGCCAGCTTCCCTACCTCCGCGCCTGGGCCGGGACATACTCCGGCCACGGGCTGGTGGTGATCGGCGTGCATACGCCCGAGTTCTCGTTCGAGCACAACGCCGGCAATGTCCGCCAGGCCGTCCAGGACATGGGGATCACCTACCCGGTCGCGACCGACAACGACTACGCGGTGTGGCGTGCCTTCGCCAACCACTACTGGCCCGCCCTGTACTTCGCCGATGCGCGGGGCCGCATCCGGCATCACCACTTCGGCGAAGGCGAATACGGCCAGTCGGAAATGGTCATACAGCAACTGCTGGCCGAAGCCGGGGCCAGCGGCGCAGGGACCGAGCCGGTCTCGGTCGAGGCCCGCGGCCTGGAAGCCCCGGCCGACTGGGCCACCTTGAGATCACCGGAAAATTACACCGGCTATCAGCGCACCGAGAACTTCGCATCCCCCGGCGGCGCTGTGCCCGGCACGCCGCACCGCTACACCCTCCCCACGCGGCTGGGGCTCAACCAGTGGGCCCTGTCGGGGGACTGGACCATGGCCGAAGAGGCCACCACGCTGAACGCGGCGAACGGGCAGATCGCCTGCCGCTTCCACGCCCGCGACCTCAACCTCGTCATGGGGCCGGCAGCACCAGAAACCCCGGTGCGATGCCGCGTCCTCCTCGACGGGCAGCCACCCGGCGAGGCGCACGGAAGCGACGTCGACCGCGACGGCAACGGCACGCTCACGTGGCAGCGGGTGTACCAGCTCATCCGCCAGCCCGGCACCGTCACCGACCGCACCTTCGAGATCACCTTTCCCGACCCTGGGGCTCAGGCCTACTGCTTCACCTTCGGCTAGATCAGGAGCACCTCCCATGGACACGAGCATGGCGCGCGCGGCTGACACACCTTTCGGCCCGGTGCAGCAGATCGAGGCCGGCGTGCTGAACACCGGTTACGTCGAGGCCGGCCCCGCCGATGGCCCCGCGGTCCTGCTGGTGCACGGCTGGCCCTACGACATCCACAGCTTTGCCGAGGTCACCCCGCTGCTGGCGGCGGCCGGGTACCGGGTCATCGTCCCGTTCGTCCGCGGCTACGGGACCACGCGGTTCCGCTCCGGCGACACGCCCCGTAACGGCCAGCAGGCGGCCCTGGCGGTGGATGTCATCGCGCTGATGGACGCGCTCGGCATCGAGACGGCCATCCTGGCCGGCTTCGACTGGGGGGCGCGGTCGGCCGACGTCATCGCGGCGCTGTGGCCGGACCGCTGCACGGCCCTGGTCTCCGTGAGCGGGTACCTGATCGGCAGCCAGGCCGCCAGCGAGGCACCACTGCCGCCACAGGCCGAGTACACCTGGTGGTACCAGTACTACTTCGCCACCGAGCGCGGCCGGGCCGGCTACGACAGATACCGGCGCGAGTTCAGCAGGCTCATCTGGCGGCTCGCCTCGCCGCGGTGGGCCTTCGATGACGCCACCTTCGCGCGCAGCGCGGCAGCGTTCGACAACCCCGACCACGTCGCGATCGTGATCCATAACTACCGGTGGCGGCTGGGCCTGGCGGAGGGCGAGCCGCACTATGGCGACCTGGAGCGGCGGCTCGCCACCGCCCCGGCCATCGCCGTGCCCACGATCACCCTCGAGGGCGACGCCAACGGCGCACCACACCCGGAACCCACCGCCTACGCCGGCAAGTTCTCCGGCAAGTACGAGCACCGGACCATCTCCGGTGGCGTCGGGCACAACCTGCCCCAAGAAGCCCCCCAGGCATTCGCCCGGGCCGTCATCGACGCCGGCCAGCTCTGACCACTGCACATCAGCCGACCGACACCGCAGGAGGCTCCCCCGTGAACATGACAGACCAGTCCGCGCACACCGGCGCCCGGCCGACGATCGTGCTCGTGCACGGCGCCTTCGCCGACGCGTCGAGCTGGAACGGCGTGATCGAGCGGTTGCAGCAGCAGGGCTACACCGTGATCGCCCCGGCCAACCCGCTGCGCGGCGTGATCGCCGATTCGGCCTACACCGCCAGCCTGCTGAACCAGATCGACGGCCCGGTGCTGCTGGCCGGGCACTCCTACGGCGGCGCGGTCATCACCAACGCCGCCACCAGCGCCCCCAACGTGGACGGCCTGGTCTTCGTCGCCGCGTTCGCCCCCGACGAGGGGGAAAACCTGGGCGACGTCGAGGCCGGTTCCAAGGACAGCGTGCTGAACGCGGCCCTGGTCCAGTACACCTACCCAGCCGGGCCGGGCGGGCAGACCGCGGTCGAGTTCGCGATCAACCCCGCGCTGCTGCGCGAGGCCTTCGCCGCCGACCTGCCCGCGCAGCAGACCGCGCTGATGGCCGCGACCCAGCGCCCCGTCGCTGCGGCGGCGTTCAGCGACGTGTGCGGACCGCCCGCCTGGCGCACGCTGCCGTCCTGGGCGGTGGTCGCCACCGGCGACAAGGCCGCCGGCGCCGACGTCGTCCGGTCGATGGCCCAGCGGGCCGGCGCCGACATCACCGAGGTCGAGGGCTCACACGTGATCATGATCTCCCAGCCGCAAGCGGTCACCGACGTCATCGTGACGGCGGCACGCGCGGTCGCCAGCACACACCGGTAGCCGACGTGAGCACCGCACCAAGATCGGCGATCGTGGCGAGCTGATCATGGACGGGAAGGTGGTTATCATCACCGGCGCCGCCAGGGGCATCGGCGCCGGCCTGGTCTCCGCCTACCGGGGGCTGGGCTGGGCGGTGGTCGCCACCGCCCACTTGATCAAGCCATCGCTGGACCCGGGTGTGCTCACCGTCGCCGGGGACCTCGCCGAGCCTGCCACCGCCGGCCGGATCACCGGTGCGGCGCTGGACCGGTTCGGCCGCATCGACACCCTTGTCAACAACGCGGGGGTGGTCAGCTCCAAGCCGTTCACCGACTACACGGCCGCCGACTACGCCGCCGCCGTCGGGGCCAACCTCACCGGGTTCTTCTGGCTGACCCAGCATGCGATCGCCGAGATGGCGAGTCGCTACGGCGGCCACGTGGTCAACGTCTCGGCCGCCCCGGCCGAGGTTACGGACTTTGGCGTGCCCCCGGTGCTGGCCGCGCTGACCAAGGGCGGCCTGGCCGCGGCGACCAGGTCACTGGCCATCGAATACGCCGCCTACGGCATCCGGGTCAACGCCATCTCCCCTGGCGTCATTCACACCTCGGCCCACCCTCCGGACAGCTACGAGCATCTCGGCGGGCGGCCGCCTCCGCTCGGGCGGGCCGGCCAGGTCAGCGATGTCGTCGACGGCGTCTTGTTCCTGGAGTCCTCGCCCTACATCACCGGCGAGATCCTGCATATCGACGGCGGCCAGATCGCCCGCCGGTGAGGCCCGGCTACGCGGGCAGATCCGCCCGCCCGGCTTGCGTGAGCGCGGCGCGAAGCTGCCGGCGGGAGCCGATGCCGAGCTTGATGAAAACCTTGCGCAGGTGCCATTCAACCGTGCGCGTGCTGATGAAAAGCTGCGCGCCGATCTCCGGGTTCGACAGGCCGTCACGAGCGAGCCGGGCGATCTGCTCCTCCTGCGGCGTGAGCTCATCGCGCGTCCCTGCGCTGCCTTGGCGCACCGTTTCGCCGGCTGCCATCAGCTCACGGCGGGCCCGCTCGGCGAACGCCTCCATCCCGATCGTGGTGAACAGGTCGAAGGCCGTACGTAGCCGCTCGCGCGCATTGACGCGCCGGCCTTCACGGCGCAGCCACTCGCCGTAGACCAGGTGCGCGCGGGCAAGCTCCGGCCGCAACCGGGTGCGCCCCAGACGATCGATCGCTTCCTGATGAAGGCTGTCAGCGGCCGCCCCGCGGCTCAGCAATGCCCGGGAGCGCGCCTCGATACCGAGCGCGACGTCGGTGCCACACGGCTGCGACGTCGCGGCCAGCCGCCCGAGCGCCTCATGTGCGAGCCCGGTGTCTCCGGCACGCACGGCCGCCTCGACCAGTTCGGGCAGCGCCCGCGCGGACACAAAGTACTCGAAAGGATTCGATGCGGCCTGCCAGGCCGACCGGGCCGCCTCCTCATAACGCGCCAAGCCGTTGTACAAGATCGCGGCGGCCCAGTGCGCGTAGACCGCCACCCCTGGCCCTCCGGTCGCGGCCTGTTCGATCGCCGCCGAGGCCTCGGCTTCCCTTCCTTGCAGGGCGAGGAGCTTCAGCAGGGCGTTGGGCGGGCACCAGCTTCCGGTTGCCGCCGCGACGCTGTCGGCCTCCGCGGTGAGCGCCGCGGCACCCGCGAAGTCACCTCTCCACGAGCGTGCCATGCCCAGCCCGCAGAGGTGGATCGGCAGCTCCGCAAGCGCGCCCGCGCCGCGGACAAGCCGGACCTGCCTCGTGCAGATCGCGTGCCACGCCTCATCGGCCCACACGGTCATGCTCGCGGATTGCGCCATCCAGCCCCAGCGCAGGACGTCGTGCACGGGCATGTCGGCGAGCGCTTCCGCTGCTCGCTGCAACGTCGGAGTGGCGGCGGCGTGTCCATCGGTGGTCAGCAAGGTGAGGCCGTCGAGCAGCAGGTCGAGCGGGCGCGGGGCGCCAGCCCGCGGCGGAAGGGCCCGAACGGCGCGGCATATCTGCTGAATGACCTCCCCACCGTCCGCGAGATGCCCGGCGAGGACCCCCGCGCCCCAGGCGACCAGGTAAGTCTCGCGCGCGAGTTCCAGGTCGAAGGGTTCCAGCCGCCTCGCTGCCTTCAGCAGCAGCGGGGGAGCATCGCTGGCAAGGCCCGAGGCGAAAGCGACGTGGCCGCGTACCAAGTCCGCCCGGGCACGCTGGAACTCATCGAGCGCGCTGGCCTCTGCGGTGGCCACAAGTCCGAGAGCCGCCTCGAACGCGCCGGCCTGCACGCTGACCTGGGCCGCAGCCAGCGCGCGCTCGGCGTGCCTGGCCGGATTGGCGGTCAGTGCCACCGAACGCTCCAAGAACGCCGCGGCCGCGGCAAGGCCGCCGCGGGCCTGCGCCCGCCCGGCCGAGCGCTCGAGTTCCGCCGCGACGTCCTCATCCGGCCCGGATGCGGCCTGCGCCCAGTGCCAAGCCCGGCGGTCCGGATCGGCCTGCGGGTCGGTCACCTCGGCCAGCGCGGCGTGCATCCGGCGCCGGTCGGCGACCGGCGCCGACCGGTACGCCGCCGAGCGGGCCAGCGGATGCCGGAACCGCACCTGGGCGCCGAACTCGGCGAGCCCCGCCTCTACCGCCGGCGTCGCCAGGGCGACCGGGATGCCCAGCCGCCCGGCCGCCCGCCACACCAGCGACCGGTTTCCGGACGGGTCGGTCGCCGCAAGCTGCAGCAGCCGCTGGGTCTCGGCCGGCAACGCCTCGAGCTGGCGGGCGAAGCTGCCCTCGATCCGGCCGGTCAGCGGCATCGCGCCGGGCAGGCCGAACCCGCCCGCCAACTGCGTCGGCGTCAGCCCGCGCGGCAGCTCAAGCAGCGCCAGCGGATTACCCCGGGTCTCGGCCACGATCAGGTCGGTAACCCGCTCATCCAGCGGCCCGGGCAGCGCCGATTCCAGCAGCGCCCGCGCATCGCTATCGTCAAGCCCGGTGACTTCGAGTTCCGGTAGCCCGGCCAGCTCCGCGCTCGGATCACGGGCCGCGAATACCAGGCCCACCGGGTCAGCCGCCAGGCGCCGCGCCGCGAACCCCAGCGCCTGAGCCGAGGCCCGGTCCAGCCACTGCGCGTCGTCGACCAGGCAGATCAGCGGACGGTCCGCGGCCACCTCCGACAGCAAGCTCAGCACCGCCAGAGCGACAAAGAACAAGTCCGGCGGCGGCCCGGCGGCGACGCCGAACGCGATCTGCAACGCGTCACGCTGCGGCGCGGAGATCTTGCCGACATGGTCCAGCATCGGCCCGCAGAGCTGATGCAGCCCCGCGAACGCCAGCTCCATCTCCGACTGCATACCCATCGCACGCGCCACCCGGCACCCCGAACCCGACGCCTGTCCGGCCAGGTGGTCCAGCAGCACGGACTTGCCTACTCCCGGATCCCCCGCAGGACCAGAACGCCGCTCTCGCCAGCCTGGACCGCCCCAACCAGCCGGTCGAGCGATCTACGTTCGCTGAGCCGGTCTGTCAAGACGGGCGGGTGGGTCATTCTTCGCTACGCCGCCTCCGTCGCTTTCGCCGCGGGGACGCCTGTTCGCGGGACAGGGGGGTGCTTGCACCTGGTTCCCCGTAGCGGTGCTGCCCGCGCACGTTCACACGGCCTCCCCGTAGGCCAGGCAGTTGGGCCGGCGGTCCGGCCGCAAGTAACGGCCGGGTAATAGGAGGTTAAATCATGGCGGCACGTATGGCGATGGCCCGTTCCGCCACACAGTCCTCGCGCATGTCCGGAACCCCGGCCGGCGGTCAGGACCGGTGTTCCTCCCGTCGAGCAGGCCGGGTGGCACGGATTTGCGTCTTTCGGCACCGTGCCGACGCCGGGACTACGGGGCCGGGCCGCGGAACTCCCTGGCCGGCCGGGCCAGGGTGCCGACCAGTGACTGTCAAGGGCGCGCCCGCCGTGCCAGGAGGCGACCGTGAAAGGACGCCATGCCCCTGGACCGAAGGAGCCGAAATGATCGTGCACCCTGCTCACTGGCGGCGCGCCGGGCTGGCCGCCGCCTGCTGCGCGACGCTGGCCGCGCTGACCCTCGCGGCCCCCGGTGGCTCCGGCGCGCAAGCCGCCACCGCGGCCGCGGCTTGGGGCTCCGGCACCAGCCCGATCGTGACTACCAGCGACGGCGCGGTCCGCGGCACGGCCACGGGCGCCGTCGATGAGTTTCTTGGCATTCCGTACGCCGCTCCCCCCACCGGCCGCCTGCGGTGGCGCCCGCCGCAGCCGCCGGCCAGGTGGCGCGGCGTCCGGGACGCCACCCAATTCGGCCCGTCCTGCCCGCAGCCGGCGAGCCCGTTCCTGCCGCCCGGCCCGTTCAGCGAGGACTGCTTGTACCTCAACGTGTACTCGCCCGCGGCGCACGGCCGTGACGGTGACCATGTGCTGCGGCACGGCGGTGACCGAGACGGCCGGCCGGTGCTGGTGTGGATCCACGGCGGCGGGCTGACACAGGACGCCAGCCGCAACTACGACCCTGCCAAGCTGGCGGCGGACGGCGTGGTGGCCGTCACCATCAACTACCGGCTCGGCGCGCTGGGGTTCCTCGCGCACCCGGCGCTGGCGGCCCGGCCCGGTGGGCCGGCCGGCAACTACGGGCTGATGGACCAGCAGGCCGCGCTGCGCTGGGTGCAGGACAACATCCGCCGCTTCGGCGGCGACCCGGAGAACGTCACCATCGCCGGCGAGTCCGCCGGCGGGCTGTCCGTGCTCGCCCACATGGTCTCCGCCGGTTCGCGCGGGCTGTTCGACAAGGCGATCATCGAAAGCGGCACGTTCGCGCTCAACCAGCGGTCCCTGGCCACCGCGGAGGCCGCCGGCGAGGCGTTCGCCGCCCAGGTGGGCTGCCCGGACCAGACCGCGGCCTGCCTGCGCAATCTGCCGGTCGCGGACCTGGTGACCCCCAACTTCATCGAGATCCCCGGCGTGGTCGACGGCGCGGTTCTCACCGAGCCGATCGGGACGGCGCTGGCCGCCGGGCGGTTCGCCCGTGTGCCGGTACTCAACGGCACCAACCACGACGAAGAGGCGCTCTTCGTCAGCATCGGCCTGACCGTCAGCCAGGGCACCGACGTGCCGATACCCGGGTTCCCGGTGACCCTCGACAACTACCAGACAGACATCGCCGCAGCGCTGGGCGTGACAGCCGCGCGGGCCGCCGCGATCGCGGCCGAGTACCCGCCCGGCTCCGCGCCGGCCGCAGCGCTCAGCGCCCTGGTCGGGGACGCCAGCTTCGCCTGCCCGGCGCTGCAGGTGGACTCGGTGACCGCCCGGCGGGCACCGACATTCGGCTACGAGTTCAACGACGACAACGCGCCCCAGGTCTTCGTGCCACCGGGCCTGGTGCCGCAAGTGGCGACACACGGGTCCGAGTTGCAGTACCTGTTCGACCTGCCGAACGCGCCGGTCCCCACGCCGCTGAGCACCGACCAGCAGGCGCTCGCGGCCAGCATGCGAGCGGCCTGGGCGCACTTCGCGGCCACCGGTACCCCGGCGACCGCGGCCGTGCCCTGGCCGGCCTTCGGCGGCAGCGCGCGGATGCTGTCGCTCGTGCCGCCGCAGCCACAGGTTGAGACGGACTTCGCCGCCCGGCACCACTGCGCGTTCTGGGCCGCCGGGTAACGACGCCCGTCGCGGCACCCCTCCCGGCGGCCGCGCCGACCGGCGCGGCCGCCGGGCAGGAGGTTCCTGTGAGTATCTCGCTGAACGCGTCGCTCAAGCCCGGACCCGGACGATCGCATGACCTCACTGGGCCCCGGGACTGCGCAGACCAGTGAAACCCCAGGGTGCTCCCTGGGGCGGCCCGGCGATGGGGATCGTTAGCGTCATCCCTGACACAACCTCCAGGGAGGCGGCCATGACGACGGCCGAGGACCGCACCGGCGGCACGACCGGGATGGCGCAGCAGCAGTCGCCATGGCTTGGGAGCAGCGAACTTCGTGAGGGCTACGCCGAGGTCGGCGACCAGCGGTTGCATTACGTCGAGGCTGGCGATGGGCCGCTAATCGTTTTGCTGCACGGCTTCCCCGAGTTCTGGTACGGCTGGCGGCTGCAGATCGAACCGCTCGCGGCCGCGGGGTTCCGCGTCGTCGCGCCCGACATGCGCGGCTACAACCTGTCCTCCAAGCCGGACGGCGTCCACGCTTACGACACCGACCAGTTGACCGCCGACATTCGCGGCCTCATCCTCGAACGCGGCGCCCAGTCCGCGTTGCTGGCCGGTCACGACTGGGGCGGAAGCGTCGCCTGGGCCACGGCGATGCAGTACCCCGAGGTCGTCGACCGGCTGGCTATCCTCAACGCGGCTCATCCGCGGAAGCTCTCGCAAGGACTGCACCACCCCGGCCAGCTCCGCAGGTCCTGGTACTTCTTCTTCTTCGACCTCCCCGACCTGCCCGAAGCCGTTGTGCACGCCAACCACTGGCACTTCTTCCGGCACTTCCTGCACGACGCCCACCCGGCCTACACGCCGGAGGAGACCGAACGCTACATCGAGGCGTGGTCGCAGCCAGGCGCGGCCACCGGGATGATCAACTACTACCGGTCCTCGGTGCGAACCCCGCCCAAGAAGGCCGAAGCGGCGCTCCGCCCGATCTCGGCGCCCACATTGGTCATCTGGGGGGAGCGCGACCGCTACCTCAGCCCCGAGCTAGCCGAGCCCGAGCACGACGACGTGCCCAACCTGGACCGCGTCGAGCGGCTGCCCGACGCCTCACATTGGGTGCATCACGACGAGGCCGAGCGTGTCACCGAACTGCTCACCGGGCATTTCGCCCCCGCACTACGGGCCGGGAACTGACCACGGGCAACTGACCATGACGCGCGTCAGGGCCAGGCCACGGTGAAGTTCGCCCGGACCGGCTTGCTGTTGCCGGCGCTGACGATGACCACACCGCGGTAGGTGCCGGGGTGCGGGTAGGTGTGCGTGCCGAAAATGGTGTAGCGGCTGTTCACCGTGGTGCCCGTGGCATTGGTGCCGGTCACGTCGCCGGTCGAGGAGGTGCCATCGCCCCACCTGATCGTGCACCCGATGCCGAGCGAGGAGTCGCACATGGTGAGCGTGCTGGCCGGAAAGCCCGGCGCGGACAGCGTCGCGACCGCGCCGTGGACCCGGCCGTGGGCATTGGCCTTCTCGGTGGCACCGATGACCGTCAGCGGCCAGGGCACCTGGGGCGAGGGGTAGAAGTTCACCCCGGCCGCCTGCAGCCGGGCGCCCTGCCCGCCGAGGCGGCGCAGGAAGTCGTGGTAGGCGGGGCTGGCGGCAGTCCGGCGCGCGCTCGGTGACCAGGCGACCTCCGCCAGTGCGAGCAGCCGCGGGAACACCATGTAGTCGGCGTTGGCCAAGGTCGCGACCGTCTCGCCCCACATGGCGCCTTCCACGCCGATGACGTTCCGGTCGGTGACACCGCTGACGAACCCGCCGGGGTTCCAGTTGTAGGCAGCCGACACGTCGCATCCGCGGGGGCAGGCCCAGTTCATGCCCAGTGCGGGCGGCACGCTGGACCGGGCACCGACGACGTATTTCTGATCAAGGTAGGTGTGGTTCGCCGGCGCCATCACGATCTTCATCTGCTTGGCCACCGCCTCGCGGCCGGTGATCGACCCCGGCGACGAGCCTCCGGCGGGCTGCCAGTACTCGGCGATGGACCCAGCGGGCGGTCTGGTGCCCTTGCCAGCGATGTCGGCCCAGCCCATGACCGTCTTACCGCGCCGGGTGACGATGCCTGCTTCCTGGTTGATGAACGCGGCGTACTCCGCGGGGGCGAGCAGCGACGCCGGCACCTCATCCCCGCCGAGATCGTAGTAGGGGCCGGGGGTGATCGCGGTGAGCTGGCCGATGATCGCCGTCATGATCGCCCAGGTGTCCGGGCTGCGCGGGCACAGCGCGCTGTAGCCGACGTTCTCGGTGTAGTCCCAGTGCGGTGGCTTGAACGCGCCGCAGTCGATCCCGTGCGGGTTGGCCGGCAGCGCGGGATTGCCGGTGTCGTTGTACTCCGACATGATGATCGCGTTGTTGTGGCCGGGGGAATCGACCTCGGGCACGACCGTGATGAAGTGCGCGGCGGCATCGGCGACGACGGCCTTGTACTGCGCCGGGGTCCAGAACCCGCCCGGGTCCACCAGCCTGCCGCCGGTACCGACCGAGCCCCGGCTGCCGATGGCGGTCAGCCGGGGGAAGCCCTTGATCGCCAGCCGGAAGCCCTGGTCGTCGCTGAGGTGCAGGTGCAGCACATCGACCTTGTAGGCGGCGATCTGGCCGATCAGTTTCTCGACCGCCGACGCGGGCTCGTAGTGCCGGGCGATATCAAGCAGCAGGCCGCGGTAGGCATAGCGGGGATAGTCGGTGATGGTGACGACCGGCGTCGTCCAAGGCCCCGGCAGGACCGTCGGGCTGCTGACCCAGGCCGGCAGGAGTTGCCGGAGCGTCTGGACGCCGTTGTAGAGGCCATGCGCGGTCGGCGCCTCGATCGTCACGCCGGATGCGGTGGTGACGAGCTGATAACCCTCGGCCCGGTGGCTGGGCCCGAGCGACGCGGGATCGCCGATCTCCAGGTCGATGTCTCCCCGGCGCGGCGCGCCGGTGACGGCTGGCAGCCGGTAGCCGGTCGAAGGCCGCAAGTAGGCAGCCAGGTCCTGGGCAACCGGCAGCTCGGCCTTGGCGTTGGCGCCCGGTGCCGAGACGATCCGGGCCCTCGGGGTGAGCGTGAAATGGCCGCTGCCGATCCTCGCCGACACCGGCTTCGGCACCACGCCGAGGGTGGTTGCCGTGCCCGGCGGCCTGCTTGACCGAAGCCGAGCCCGCCTGCACGGCGAACGTGGCGGCGGGAACGCCGATCACCAGCACCGAGAGACCGGCAGACCAGACCAGCAAAACGCCGGGGCGATGCCGCCGGCGCCCGCTGCGGGAGCCAGCCGGCACCCTGCGTAGTCCGGCAAGCGTGGCCAGGAAAGGGAGCCTGTCATTCATGCTGGCCGCCTCTTCGTCTTGGGCAACTGCTAGCACGGCTGATCCAGCAGGAAGGCGTCCCCTATCAAGGTTGGCCTAAACTCATCACGTGGGGACTATTCCGGCGGAGGGCTGGTACCGGGATCCTTTCGCCATCCACGAAGACCGCTGGATGTCGCAAGGGCGGCCGACCAAGCTTGTCCGCGACGGCGGTGCCGAGTCTTACGATCCTCCCCCGGACCTGCCCCTGCCCGAGGCACTCGTGCCGGTCGTCGCTGACAGCGAATCAACCGGCCCTGCGGGCTCGGACGAGGACGGCCAGGAGCCCGGATACAGTGACCGCCGGGCCCGCCGCGCGGCTCTCGATGCGATCACCGGCGGGGCCCTCGTCGACGAGCCCGGCGGCGACTGGTAGTTACGCAGCCCCCCACGTTGACGCTGGCGCCCGGCGCCGCGGCGATCCGTGCGCCCGGAGTGACCGTAATGCTCAGATCGGTCATGCTAGGTGTCAAGGTGCCGGTCATCGTTGGGAGCCGGTGTGGCCGAGGCCGTGGAGTCGCGCCAGGCTAACCGCCTGTCCACCGACCCTGAGCGGCATGCCTTCGGATCCTGGTAGTTTCGACGCTTTGGCGATGGCAAGAAGCGCGTTTGCCACAGACAC
Source organism: uncultured Actinomycetes bacterium (assembly GCA_963726415.1). GTDB lineage: Bacteria > Actinomycetota > Actinomycetes > Streptosporangiales > Streptosporangiaceae > DASXKD01. The sequence goes on along the minus strand of CAVSCM010000028.1, from coordinate 137,771 downwards.
GCTGCTGGCATGGAATTTGATTTCCCAATGCCGCATTGCCTGGTCTCTTGAGATACGCCGGCCAGCCGGAGAGAATGTGCACGCCAAGGATGGCCCGGGCCCTGACGACCGCCCAGAGCCTGCCGTGGCCAGCCGCCCAGAGGCCGCCGTGACCAGCATGGCCCGGCAGGGCAAGGCGGCGAGCCGCGGTCCTTAGCCGCGTTCCTCGGGCTCCAGGTCGAGCGCGTGGAGCACTTCGCTCAGGCTCTCGTAGCGTTGTCCCGCCGGGAGCGAGGCCGCCCGCTCGAGCACCCGGTCCCCGGCGTTGCGCTCGGTCAGGATCTCCAGCAGCCGTTTCCGGCTCACTGGCCAGACGCTGCGATCCAGGTGGCGGGCCAGTTCGCTGCGTAGCTCGACCGCCTCCCAGTTCTCCGGGACCGGCGACTCGGCCAGCCGGGCCGCCGGGGCCCAGACCGCCTCCCGCTCCGTCTCGTCCTCGGGTTCCTCTCCGGGCTCGGGCCATTCCCCGGCGTACTGCCGTGCCTCGGCTTCGTCCTGGCGCTTGATCGCGTCATCGCGGAGTGGGCCGTGCGTACCGCTGGCCTGTTCGCTCACTGGCGTGCCTCGCTTACTTCGCTCGCCCTGCTTACTTCGCTCGCGCAGCTTACTTCGCTTATCTTGCCCGGGGCCGGGCGCCGCCTGGCTGCCCGGTGCTAGCCCTTCCCCTTGCCGCTACTCATATCCGGCAAACGTCCCCGGCGCCACCCCGCCCTGAGCGCCAGAAGGCCCGGGGAGGGGGTCGGCGCGAGAGGCGGGCGCCTGGCCGCGCCAGAGAAAATGCGTGTCGGCCCGGGCGGCGGCCGGGGGATGATGCCCTCCGTGGAAAAAACGGCCATCACGGCAGACCTGGCAGCACGGCTGGTCGCGGAACAGTTCCCGCAGTGGGCCGGCCTTCCGGTGCGCCGGATCGAGCCGGGTGGCTGGGACAACGTCACCTTCCGCCTCGGCGCGGACCTGTCGGTGCGGCTGCCGAGCGGCCCCGGATACGCGCAGCAGGTGGGCAAGGAGCACCGGTGGCTGCCGGTCCTGGCGCGCCAGTTGCCGCTGCCGATCCCGCAGCCGCTGGCCAGGGGCGTCCCCGGGTGCGGGTTCCCCTGGCCGTGGTCGGTCTACCGGTGGCTGCCCGGCACCCCGCTGGCCGAAAGCCATCTCCAGGACCCCGCAGCCCTCGCGGCCGACCTGGCCGGGTTCCTGGCCGCGCTGCAGCGGATCGACCCCGCAAACGGCCCGCCGCCAGGCCCGCACAGTTGCCACCGCGGCGCACCGGTGTCCGTCTGGGACGGCGAGGTCAGGCAGGCGCTGCGGGCCCTCGACGGCGAGATCGACACCGCCCGTGCCGCGCAGGTATGGCAGGACGCTCTTGCCGCGACGTGGCACGGCAAACCGGTCTGGGTGCACGGCGACGTCGCGGACGGCAACCTGCTGACCGAAGACGGCCGGCTGAGCGCCATCATCGACTTCGGCTGCTGCGCCGTGGGGGATCCCGCCTGTGACACGGTGATCGCCTGGACCTACTTCTCCGGCAATAGCCGCAAGGTCTTCAAAGAACGCCTTCCCGTGGACGAGGCCACCTGGGTGCGCGGCCGTGGCTGGGCGCTGTGGAAAGCCATGATTGTGCTGGTAGACGCACTGCGAGACGACCCGGAGGACGCCATCGCGACCAAGGGGGTCATCGCCGAAGTGCTGTCCGGCAACGTCCATGCATAACCCGACAAAACGGGACTTGGGCAAGGGGGGCGCGGACAGCCGCGCCGAAGTATGATCCGTGCAAAGCGGCCGAGCGTAACGGGGGTCGCCCAATAACGTCAGGAGCGGGTTCATGGGCCTTCTCAACGAAGCTCGCCGCGAATTCATCGCAGCGCCGGACAGTGCCAAAGGCCAGATCGTCTACAAGTGGCCCGACCAGAACATCCGCAAATTCGCCCGGGCCATCGTGGAGCCCGACGCGCTCGCGGTGTTCATGAACCAGGGCCAGGTCATGGGCGTGCTCCAGCCGGGCCAGCACACCCTGGACGCCTCGGAGCTCCCGTTCCTCGGCATGTTCGTGGACTGGGCGAGCAGCAGCAACGCCTTCAAGGCGGAGATCTACTTCGTCGGCGCCAGGGAATACCCGCACTGCCGGTTCGGCGGCCGGCTCGACGAGGTCCAGGACCCGGTGTCCGGCCTGATCGTCACCATGCGGGCGTTCGGCGAGTACGCGCTGCGCGTCCTCGACCCCGTCAAGCTGATCCTCAACCTGGTCGGCACCGTGGACGTGACGAACAACGAGGCCATCACCGGCTGGGTCGCGCAGCAACTGCTGAAGGTCACCAGGACCACGGTCACCACGCAGCTCATGTCGGGCGCCTGGCCGATCCTGGGGCTGTCCATGCACAGCCCGGACATCGAGGCCGCGGCGGGACCCGCGGCCAACGAGCAGCTTGCGGACTACGGGCTGGCCATCGCCCGGTTCGGCAACCTCGACGTCAACCTCGATGACGACGACAGCGCCCGGCTGAAGAAGCTGGCCGCCGACACCTCCTACAGCCGGCTGCGCCGGCGGCTTCCTGCAGGCGGCGCAGGCCGAGGCGCTGCAGGGGCCGGCGAGGGCATGGCCCAGGGCGGCGGAGCGGTGACCCCCATGTTCCTCGGCGCCGGCCTCGGCATGGCCGGCCAGATGATGCAGCCGCCACCGCAGGGCGCGCCCGTCCCGCCACCCGGCACCGGCTTCGTCGGCAGCGGCCAGGGCTACGGACAGCAGCCGCCGCCACCGCCCGCGGCCCCGGCGGCAGCGGCCCCGGCGCCCGCGGCGGCCCCGGCAGCGGAGGCCACGGTCGAGTGTCCCGAGTGCCACAGCGCGGTACGGGCGGGCTCGAAGTTCTGCGCGGAGTGCGGCACGCCCATGGCCAAGCACTGCACCAACTGCAATGCCGACCTGAGCGCCACGGCCAAGTTCTGCGCGGAGTGCGGCACCCCGGCCAACCCGCCCCCGGCCTCACCGGCAACAGCCAGGACTCCCGGCTCGGACGCGAGCCGAGCGGAGGCCGGCCACGGGGCCGCCCCGCCTTGCACCGCCCATGCGCCCGGGGGGGCGTATGGCATGAAACTAGTGAAGGGCTGTCCTCATGGACCGTATTGAATGCCAGTGGTGCAAGGCCCAGAACGAGATGGGCCGCACCAACTGCACGACCTGCGGCGCGCCGCTCGACAAGAAGGACCTCGTCACCGACTCGGGCTGGGCCGAGGCGCCGCGGCTGCGGGACATGACGGAGTTCCGGTTCTCCAGCTCCACCTGCCAGATCGAGGGCGAGATCGTCCCGGTGGCCGAGATCGCCCTCGCCCAGGGGGACTCGGTGTTCTTCGAGCATCACGTGATGCTCTGGAAGGAACCCCAGGTGCCGATGTCGGCGCTGAACACCGGCGGCGGCATGAAGCGCACGCTCGGCGGCATGCCGCACATCCTGAGCGTCGCGCACGGCCCTGGCCGCGTCGCGTTCTCCCGCGACGCCACCGGCGAGGTGGTGGTGCTGCCGCTGCACCCGTCCATGGAACTCGATGTGCGCGAGCACGCGTTCCTCGCCGGGACGCACTCGCTGGACTACTCGTTCGTGCGGATCAAGGGCCTGGCGAACGTGCTGCACGGCGGCAGCGGCATGTACATGGACCGCTTCGTCACCCGGAACGAGCCCGGGCTGCTGCTCCTGCACGGGTACGGCAACGTGTTCCAGAAGACGCTGCAGCACGGCGAGAAGATCATGCTCGAGCCGGGCGGGTTCCTGTACAAGGACTCGTCGGTGACCATGAACGCGATCAAGCAGAACGTCAAGACCGGGCTGATGGGCGGGCACAGCATGTACCTCGCCGAGATGACCGGTCCCGGGCGCGTCGGCATCCAGTCCATGTACGTCCACCACGGCTCCGAGTAGGGGGCCGCAATGACGACGCCACCTCCCCAGGGGGCCTACACCTGCCCGTACTGCCGGATGGCCAGCGACGGCGGCGGGGGCACCTGCCCGCACTGCGGCGCGCCGGTCGACGTGCGGCTCAAGGTGTCGGACTCCGGCTGGATCGAGCAGCCGCCGATCCGCGACATGGCCCACATCCGCTTCGGCCACTCCACCTGCCAGGTCAGCGGCATGTACGTGCCGGTGGCCGAGATGGCGCTGCACGACCAGGACTGGGTCTACTTCTCCCACCACGTCCTGCTGCACACCGACCCGAACGTCCGCATGGGCAACCTGCCGCTGAAGGGCGGCTGGAAGCGGATGCGGGCCGGGATGCCGCTGATCATGATGACGGCGCAGGGCCCCGGGCACATCGCGTTCAGCGCCGACGAGCCGGGGGAGACCATCGCCGTGCCGCTGGCCCCGGGCCGGGCGGTCGACGTGGCCGAGCACCGGTTCCTCGTGGCCACCGGGAACGTCAACTACGGCTGGCAGAACTCCAACGTCTGGTTCACCACCCAGGACGGCGACGACGAGGAATGGCACTACCCGCTGGGCAAGACCATTGACCAGTTCGCGGCGACCGGCGGCAACGGCCTGCTGCTGCTGCACGCCCCCGGCAACACGTTCGTCCGCGACCTGCAGCCCCGCCAGCGCATCCTGGTCCAGCCGGGCGGCCTGATCTGGAAGGACACCTCGGTCCGGATGTTCCTGCACTTCGAGTACCCGCACGGCCAGTACTGGTTCAGCTCATCCCGCTATCAGGCCAAGTCGACCTGGCTGACGCTGGAGGGCCCGGGCCGGATAGCCGTGCAGTCGGTGTTCGAAAAGCCGGAGGGCTCGGGCTACGTGCGCCGCACCTCCGGCGCCACGACTCACCAGTGGTAGCTGCTTTCGCTGCGTTACGACGGCCCGGCCGGCGGTCCTCGCCGGCCGGGCCGGTTCGTGCCTAGCTAGAGCCGGTGGGTGCCGCTGTGGCAGTAGGGGCATTCGATGCCGCTGCTGCCCACCGGGAACGACAGCGGGGCACCAAGTGTCCGGTCGCCTTGGCCTTGACGGCCAACACGCGCTGTAGGTCGCAGGCTACGCTCGCCAGTAGGGGAATCACTGACGACGAGGAACCCGTGGAGGTGTCATGAGCGAGCAGGACCCAGAGCAGCTGGCCGAGGAGTTTCACCGCGACCGGCGTGAGCACGGCGGCATCCCCGGGCGCCTTGACGATGACCAGCTTGCCCGGCTGACCGAGGAGGAGCGGGTCGAGGCCGGGCTCGACGACTACGACCCGGACGAGGTGCCGCCGGCGACCGATGCGCCGCCCGAGCCGGACATCACCCAGTCGGACGTGTTCCAGGAGGCACGGGCCGAGATCCGCCGCGAGTACGACAAGGATGAGCTGCTCGCCGAGGGGCAGCGGGATCCGTACCCGCCGACCCGCTACGACGAGTGAGTTGTCCGGCGCGCTCCCTGGCCGCGCCGGCCGGGGTGGGGGCCTGGTGGACGCGCGCACCGGCGTGGTGGTGTAGGGCAGGGACTTCGGCGCCGCCCGGCCGATGGGCAGTATTACCAAGGTGATGACCGCGCTGCTGGTCATTCGGGCCGGTGACCTCGGCCGGGAGATCAAGGTCACCAAGGGTGCCATCCGGTATGTGCACAAGCGCGGTGCCAGCAGCGCCGGCCTGATTCTTGGGGCTGCTCGGCTCCTACCGCGATGCTGGGCATCAAGACCGGCAACACCGACGCCGCGGGGAACTGCTTCCTGTTCGAGGCACGCCGGGGCAGGCACATCCTGGTCGGTGTGCTGCTGCACGTGAACCCGACCAGAAACGGTGCCGCCCTGTTCACCGCGGCCCAGCACCTACTGAACTGGGGCTTCTACCGGATCTAGGGCTTGCGCGCCACGCCTGCCCACAGGGCGGCCGGGCTGGCCGCCTCGGTCTCGCTGGTCGGGCGCCACTTCGACGCCTGCACCATCCCCGGGTCCACCAGTTCGAGCCCGTCGAAGAACTTGGCCACGGCCGGGTTGTCACGGAAGGTGACCTTCTCGGCCATCATCTTGTTGAGGCTCTCCGCCATCCTGGCCATGGCCTCGGCGTTGATGTCCTTGGCCGGGTGGGACATCGCCAGGTAACTGCCCGGCGCCAGGGGCTCGAGCAGCGTTTCGACGATCCGGTACGGGTGGTCCTCGTCGTCGAGATGCTGCAGGACCGCCATCAGCATCAGCGCGACCGGGCGGTCGAAGTCCAGCAGCCGCTCCGCGCGGTCCAGGATCCCCCGCGGATCCCGCAGGTCGGCGTCGATGTAGTCGGTGGCGCCCGCCGGGTCGCTGGTCAGCAGCGCGCGGGCGTGGGTAAGCACGATCGGGTCGTTGTCCACGTAGACGATCCGGGCGGCCGGTGCCACCGACTGGGCGACCTCGTGGGTGTTGTTCCCCGTCGGGATGCCGGTCCCGATGTCCAGGAACTGGCGGACATCGCCGTCCCCGGCCAGAAAGCGAACCGCACGGGCCAGGAACGCCCGGTTGGACCGTGCGGACAGCCCGATCTCGGGGAAGGCCCTGATCGCCTGCTCGCCCGCGGCCCGGTCGGCGGCGAAGTTGTCCTTGCCGCCGAGCCAGTAGTTGTACACCCGGGCGACATGCGCCACGCTCGTGTCGAACGGCATTGGAGGACTGCCGTTGACCATCTCCTCGGGGCTTCCACCCGCCATTGACCGCCTGCCTCCGGCTCCGCTGCATTTGCCTGCATAGCGTACCGCCGGCGGGGGAGCGGCACAGGAATCGTACGGCAGCGGCGGCACCCACGGCCGCTACAGTTCGCGGCTGTGGGCCAGCGGCAATCACCCGCCGAGGAGGATGCCCGGGGCCGGGCCGCGGGCAAACCTAATCAGTCGTTGGCTCGCGCTTAGGACTGTCGCCATGACTGACGCTTCGAACCGAAGCAACCTGCCACAGGTGGGGTCCGGCCCGCTCGCGTCGGCAGCTAGTTGATGAACGTTGACCTGGCACGCTGGCAGTTCGCCTGCACGTCGGTCAACCATTTTCTGTTCGTCCCCCTTACGATCGGGCTGGCGTTCCTCACCGCGCTGCTGCAGGACTCGTAGGCGATCGCGGCCAGGAATCCCCAGAGCAGCGCGGACAGTCCCCGCCGGACCGGGCGGCCGGTCACCTCGGGCGGGCTGGCGATCCGGACATGCAGCACCTGGAAATGGTCAGCCGGCAACAATCGCCGGGCATCACCCACCCGGGGTTAGGCAGCGCCGGTGCACCGCGCCGCGGAGTGGCGCGCACAAGTCAGGTGTCGTCCTGCAGGCGGCGCACCTCGAGGACCTGGACGCCGAAGGTCTCCAGCCTGGCCAGCAGCCCGTGCAGCGCCGCCTGATCCTGGAGCGGGCCATGCACCACCGTTTCGACCTGGTGCACAGAGGCGCTAAGCCGGTCGAAGTCGAGCAGCGCTTCGGCAGGGAGGACTCCGGCTATGCGGATCTCGTAATACACGGACGGCACCGCAGGCCCCCAAGGTTCGCGGGAAATCGCCACAGCGATCCCACCCTGCTCCCGCCGGGCCGCTGGCACCCCACTCGGCACGGGTGATACAGCGCGGTGCCCGGAGCCGGGTGGCCTCACCCTGGTGAGATCGCCGGAGGGTGATGACGGGTCACCCGGGTGCGTGCGAGAACGGGTATCAGGCGGGCTAGCCCGCTAGGCGAGCGGGGTCGGCCGGCGACTGCCGCTCGCCGAGCTGCGAAGGCGGTGGCAGTGGCGGTAGTGACCAGTGTGACCATTCCCGAGACCGCCGGCTCCGGGCGGCAGACAGCGGGGGCTGGCGATCCACTCCTGGCATCCAAGGTCACGGTGCCTGGCGTGCCCGAATGGCTGATACCGCGGCCACGGATCCAGGCGCTCATCGCCCAGGGCGCCAGCGGCCCGGTGACAGCGCTGACCGGGCCTCCGGGGGCAGGCAAGACGATGGCCCTCGCCCTGTGGGCCGCGGGCGGCGGCGCCGCGTGGGTCACCATCGACGACCATGACAACCAGCCGAGAGTGTTCTGGTCCTACGTTCTGGAGGCACTGCGCCGGGCCGGTGTGCACTTTCCCAGGACAATGTCCGCGGCGGTGCGCAGGTATCCGGTGGACCATGAGTTCCTGCTCCGGTTCGCCTCGCTGATGGCGGCCCAGGATCCTCCGGTCACCCTGGTCCTCGACGATGTCCACCTGCTGACCAGCGCCAAGGTGCTCGAAGGGCTGGCCTACGTGCTGAAGCACGCCACCCCGGGGCTGCGTCTCGTGGTCGCCTCGCGGATGGATCCGCTGCTGCCGCTGCACCGGTACCGGCTCACCGGGGAACTCACCGAGATCCGGGCGAGTGACCTCGCCTTCACCACCCAAGAAGCCTGCCTGCTCATGGCGCAGCACGGCATTGGGCTGTCAGAGGAGTCGCTGGACCGGCTCACCAGGCGGGCCGAGGGCTGGGCGGCGATCCTGCGCCTGGCGGCGATCTCGATGGACGGGCACTCCGACCCCGATCAGTTCGTCAAGGAACTGGTCGCGGAGGACAGCGCGGTCGCCAGCTACTTGGTCGAGGAGGTGCTCAACGCCCAGCCGCCGCACATCAGGAGCTTCCTGCTGCGCACCAGCATCCTCGACCGGATCAACGAGGAGCTGGCAAGCGAGGTCGCTGGCGGAGACAGGGAAGCCGCCATGCTTCCCGACCTCGCGCACGTGAACGCGCTCGTCCAGCGGGATGAGGGCGGCTGGTACCGCTACCATTCGCTGTTCGCGGCCGTCCTGCGGCTGAAACTGCGGCGTGACGACCCCGGCGGCATGCAGGATCTGCACCTGCGCGCCGCGAGATGGTTCCGCCGGCATGGCTACCTTGGCGAGGCGGTACGGCACGCCGCGGACGCCGGTGACTGGCAGGTCGCGGCGAGCACCGTGGTGGACGAGCTTGCCGTGGGTGAGCTCATCGACCCCCAGGGCAACGAAGTACTTGCCGACGGCTTCCGGCACATGCCACGCGAGGTCCGGTGGACGTCGCCCCAGCCGCTGCTTGTCGCCGCGGCGATCGAGCTTGGCCGCGGCGAGAGCGCCACGAGCCGCGCCTTCGTCCGTGCCGCCGAAGGCCTGCTCGCCAAGCTTCCTGCGGACGCGGAAACACCGTCCCGGCTCGCCTCCTCGCTGATCCGCATCGCCCTCGCGCGGAGTACCGACGACGTCGGCGGTGCCGCGGCCGCGGCCGACAGCGCGGCGGCTGCGATCGACGCCGCTCCCCGCCAGCAGCTGGCCCGGCGTCCCTGGAACCAGGCGCAGGTGCTCGCCGGCCGCGGTGCCGTGGAACTGTGGTCGGGCCGCTTCGACGCGGCCATGGCCATCTTCGCTTCGGGTGTAGTCCCTGGCCGGGCCGCACCCAGCGCGACCGGGCGCGCCGACTTCCTCGGGCATCTCGCGCTGATAGAAGCGCTGCGGGGCAGGCTGAGCCGTGCCGAGGAACTGGCCGCCGAGTCGGCCAGCAGGCCGGGGGACGGCTCCGACCGGCAGGTGAGCGTCTGTGGCGCCGCCGCGGAGGTGGCGCTCGCCTCGGTGCACGTGGAACGGAACGAGCTGCCGCCGGCCCGCCGTTGGCACAAGCGGGCCGAGGACGCCCTACAGACCCGGCCGGACAAGCTGATCGGCGTACTGGCGAGCCTCGTGGCCGCCAGGTACAGCCTGGCCGAAGGCCGTGGCCGGGCCGTTCTGGATATCGTGAGCCGGGCCAGGGAGGGCTGGTCACCGCCCGCCTGGATCGAGCACCAGATGCTGCTGCTCGAATCGTGGGCCCATACCGCCGCCGAGGACTACCAGTCCGCCATCGAGGTGGCGGTGCGCGCGGGCCCGGAATCCTCACTCGGGGCCACGGTCGCGCTCGCGCGCGCACTGCTGGCATCCGCCGAGCGGCAGGCGGCCGCGCGTGTGCTCGCCGCCGCGCCTTCCGGCACAGAGGCCGCCACCGGGGTGCGCATGGCGGCTTGGCTGGTTGACGCGCGGCTGAACTATGGCGCGGGGGACGCCGCGCGCGGCCGCCGGTCGCTGGATCATGCACTGCGGCTGGGTGAACCCGAACTGTGCCGGCTGCCCTTCGCGATGGAGCGTGACTGGCTCCGGCCGGTGCTGCAACGGGATCCGGAATTGGCCCAGGCCTACCGCCGCGTGCTGGAGCCGGATCTGATCAGGCCGGGCTGGATGGAGGTCAGGCAGCCGGGGAACAGGGAGGCGCCGGTGATCGTGGAGCCGCTGAGCGAGCGCGAGCGCGAGGTGCTGGAACACGTGTCGGCCATGGAGAGCACGGCCGAGATCGCCACCGAGATGTACATCTCGGTGAACACCGTCAAGACGCATCTCAAGAGCATCTACCGCAAGCTCGCGGTGTCGCATCGGGGCGAGGCCGTCCGCCGGGCGAAGAAACTCGGCCTGCTCTGACTGGTTCGTCCCCGCGCCGCACGGGCGCCGGCGCGGGGGCGGATTGGTCAGATCGTTACGGATCAGTCAGATTGTCAGGGCTGCGCTGCGCCATACCCCAGGCACGCGGGGCGCGCGGGCCGCCCCGCGAGGCTGGTTCATCCTGGCCGGCGCCTCACCGGGCGCTGCCCAGGGCGGTCTCCGTGCGCAGCACGTCCGGGCCGAGTTCGTTCAAACTGACAATATGCAATGCAAATTCCTGAAGCCGGTCGATCAGGCCATATAGTTCGGACTCATCGCGCACCGAGGCCATAATGCAAGTCCAGCCCCGGCCAGACTCGACCGAGAACCCGTCCAGGATGCTCGCCAGCAACTGCTGGCATTCACCCCGGAGGATGATCCGGTACCGCTGGCGATGGTTTACACACCCGCTCATGGCTTGTTCCTCCGATGGCACGAGGCGCAGCGACTGTTTGCCTGCTCTGCCCCGGCCGTCTGAACCTACTCCCCTTTGTACACATTGACTGGGTGAGAAATCTGCCCGATCTCTGGTTCACCCGGGTGATCTGACGGCGTTAGATTCCCAGTCGTTTGCCGCGCGCCACCGCGTCGTGCCGCGAGGAGACACCGAGCTTGCGGTAGATGGCCTGGGTGTGCGTCTTGACGGTGTTCGCCGACACGTACAATTCGTGCCCGATCTCTCGAATCGAGAGCGTACCGCCGAGCATGCGCAGCACCGCCTCCTCGCGCTCGGTCAACGGCTCGGTGTTGTCCGCCTCACGCGCGGGACGGGCCAGGCGCCGGTCGAGATCGGCCAGGCGTGCCTGGAGCATCTCGGTGCCATCCGGCAGCGCGGTGAGCACCTCCCGCGCCTCCTCGGCCAGTTCCGCGGCCCCGGCGACATCGCCGAGCGCCAGCCGGATCCGGGCCAGCAGGAAGGTCGGCACGATCGTGCTCCAGGGCCCGAGGCCGGAGTTCTTCCTGCGCAGGTCCAGCACTGGCTCGAGCTCCCGCAGGGCCTCTTCGAACCGGTCCTCGGCGGCGTACACCGCCGCGGTCGCGGCGTAGGCCATGACGGTCTGCGGCATCTTGCCGAGGTCGCCCTTGATGGCGAGGTCGCGGGCGGCGTGCGCGCATTCCCGTGCCCGCGGCACCCTGCCCTGCCCGACCAGGACCATGGCCAGCACGGCCAGGGCGAACATGCGGATCAACTGCAGGGACGCGTCACTGTTCACCGCCTCCTCCAGGGGCCGCGCTGCGGCCTGGAGGTCGCCGTTCAGGAGGTGGGAGAAGCCCAGCGCGCTCCTGGCCAGGGCGAAGTACGGCGAGGCGGGGTCATCCTCGATCGAGGCCGCCGTCAGCGCCGCTTCCAGCATCACCGGCAGGCCGTCGAAGCCGAAGGAGGCCCGCAGCAGCGCCGCGGAGGATTGGAGCGAACGCATGCCGTCGGGAAGCGGGCCGTCGTAGCGGCCCGTCTCGATGACCGGCAGCCAGCGGCGCACGCCCTTCTGGTCGCCGGAAAGAGCGGCCGCCCAGGCCGCGCAGTGCGCCGCGAGCGGATAGCCGGCGATCCGGTCATCGCCGAGCGCACGCATCCACCCGCACACCGTCGCCGTCCTGCCCTTGTCGACGTAGGCGTGCCAGTAGCGGGCAATCAGCGCGACGGCCCGGCCGGCGTCGCCCGCGGCGAGCGCGTGGTGCACCGCCTCCTCCGCTGACCCGGCCGCCTCATGCCAGGCGCTCGCCCGCGCGTGCAGGGTCGTCACCAGCGCCGGTTCGGTCCGGGCTAGCCGGCTCCGCAACAGTTGAGCGAACAGGTGGTGGTACCGGTACCACTGCCGGTTGTCGTCCAGCGGCACCAGGAACAGGTTCTCCCGTTCGAGCATCTCGATGATCCCCGCGGCGCCCACCGATCCGGTGACCACGTCGCACAGCGGGGCACAGAACCGGGTCAGCACCGACGTCCTGGCCAGGAACTCCTGAATCTCGGGGGGCTGGCGGCTGAGCACCTCCTCGGCCAGGAAGTCCACGATGAACCGGTTGTTGCCGGTGAACTGCCGGATGAAGGCGTGCGGTGACGGGTGGCCGCGCAGCGAGATGGCGGCCAGGTAGACCCCGGCGGGCCATCCCTCGGTCCGTTCCATGAGCTGGCTCAGGTCAGGCTCGCTCAGCTCGACTCCGGCCACGGCACGCAGCAGCTCCGCGGCCTCTGCCGGGCTGAACCGCAGCTCGCGGGCCCGTACCTCGGTCATCTCCCCGGCTGCCCGCAGCCGGGCCAGCGGCAGCGGCGGATCTGCCCGCGTGATGATCACGAGCTGCGCGGTCGGCGGCAGGTGGAGCAGCAGGAACGCGACCTGCTCGTGACAGCTCCGGTCTCTGATCACGTGGTAGTCGTCGAGCACAAGGACCACCGGCGCCGAGATCGCGGCCAGTTCGTTCGCCAGCATCGGCAGCACCGACCGCGGGAATTCCGGGGCCTGCGCCCGCAGTTCGGCCAGGATCGCCTCGCCGTCGATCTCCGGGCAGGCCCTGGTCAGCGCGCTGACCACGTACCACCAGAGCCTGCCTGGGTCGCTGTCGCCGCGGTCGAGCGAGACCCAGGCGAACGGCCTGGTCTCCGCCGCGCCGGACCGCCACTGCGCGACGAGGGTGGTCTTGCCGAACCCGGCCGGCGCGTCCACCAGCACCAGCCTCGCGGTGGTCTGTGCCAGTTCGTCGATGAGTGCCGACCGCTCCACCCACTCGGCCCGGACCCCCGGCGGATAGAGCTTGGTCTCGATCGGCGCATCCAGCCCTGCCAGGGCAGAGGACATCGCAGGAAAAGCGCCAAGGCCTTGCCCCGGTTGCCCTCCTGTGCCGAGTCGACCGCCATGGTGCACTCCGTCGAGGGTAATAAACGAATCAGGGTTTGGCTAGGAATGATGTCGCGTGTCCGTTCCCGGCCATTCCGCGCGGCACCGGCGCGGTGCCAGCGGCTCGATAGGCGAGTTATATAACGGACAGTTAACCCTCGTTGCTTTCAGCTACCTGCCTGGCGGGCAGGGTCACCCGTACCGGGCGAGGCGGATCGCGGGTTCCGCCGTCACTGTGGAAGGTGCGCGAGGAGGTGGCAATTGCGGTGACGATCGGTGCCAGCGTCGCCCTCATCGTGATCGGCGCGATTCTCCGGTTCGGCGTGACCTGGCAGCCCGCGCATGTGGATCTCCAAGTCATCGGCGTGATCCTCATGGTCGCCGGGGCGCTCGGCCTGGCTCTTTCCCTGCTCTTCATGGTGCTCAGGCGTAACGACCGCCGCTCGGCGCAGGTGTACGAGGAGCGCCGGTACAACGAGCCTCCGATGTGACTCGCTGCGGCTCGGATGCCCGCTCACCTGGGGCGTTGCCGGGCGCGCGGTATCACCCGCCGGGGGTGGAGCAGTACTGCCCCCTGACTTGATGAACTGAGCCGGATTCCATCCAAGTAGAAGGAGAAAGAGGCGTCATGGCTGACTTGATTGCCATCGGCTACCCCGATGAGGCCACCGCCGAGGCCGCCGCCGAGGAGGCGCGCAGGCTCGCGCGGGATCTCATCATCGAGCCCGACGCGATCGCGTCGATCGTCCGGGACAAGGAGGGCAAGTACCACGTGCACACCAGCCACCACCCGGTGGGCGCCGGTGCGACGTGGGGCATGTTCTGGGGCCTGCTGTTCGGCCTGCTGTTCTTCATCCCGGTGTTCGGCATGGCCGTGGGCGCGGGCCTCGGGTGCCCTCATGGGCAAGGTCACCAAGTCGGGGATCGACCGGGAGTTCCAGGACCAGGTGCGCGGCATGCTGCAGCCGGGAACGTCGGCGCTGTTCCTGATGGTGGAGAAGGTCACGCCGGACAAGGCCACCGAGGCGATGAGCAAGTACGGCGGCACCGTGCTGAAGACCTCGCTGTCCAAGGAGGGCGAGGCCGAACTCCAGGAGGCCCTGCACGGTGGGGCTGCCGCCGAGTAAGGACCGCGTCCGGCTGCCCGTCCGGCATGACCACACGGCGGGGCAAGGCCTCCGTCGCCGGCCGGGCAGCCGGCGCCAGTGTTTCGTGAGCCCATTTCTTCTGAACTGCTTTTCCCGCGGTGCACGCTCGCGGTGCTTTCATGATGCCCGCCCGAGGCTTCGCGGTGCGCACGCATTTCGCAGGTGCGTACCCACTGATCACAAAACCCGCTACCGCGAATTAGCGATCCGCTGCCCGGCTTACGGGCCATATCCGAATGGATGTTACGCCATGAACGTCTGGTATATAGGTCTAGGAGTCCTGTACCTGGTTTTGATAGCCACCCTGGCCGTCATGACCTTCCGCAAGGGTCACTGGGTCCTAGGCCTGATCGGCTTCATCTTCCCGGTCTTGTGGCTTATCGGCGCGGTCCTGCCGAGCAGGCACCGGCACCGTCGGCACTGACCCCGCGGCGGCCGGCCCGTCCGGGGGCCGCCGGCCTGGGCCGGCTGCGCCGGGCCGGCCGGGCGCCGGGATGAGCCACGCCGACGCTCACGTAGGCGACCACGACCGCGACGATCACCACCGGCATGACGGCCAGGCCGTCCGAGGTGAGCAGCACGGTAGCCAGCAGGACGGATGTCATCGGCAGCCGGAGCATCACCGCGCACATGGCACCGATCCCCATCGCCGCGGCCGGTATCGGCTCAAGCCCGGGCAGGTGCGACAGCGCGATCCCGCCGACGGCCCCGACGAACATGGCGGGAAAGACCGGGCCGCCGCGGAAACCGCTCATCGACACCGCGTAGGCAACGCCCTTGCAGACCACGAGCAGCACGACCGCGCCCGCCGTGTACGCCGGCGCTGTGGACGATCAGCGGGCCGAGCGCGTCCTGCCCGGAGAACAGGACATCGGTCGCCTGCTTGCCGGTGGCCGCCGCGTACCCGATGGCCAGCCCGGCGACGGCCAGGCCGGCCAGCTACCGTGGCCAGGATCCGGTACTCCACGTGCGGCCGCAGCGCCAGGGCGAGCCTCTTGATCCCGGCTCCGACCAGGGCGGCGGCCACCCCGATGACCAGCGCCCAGCCGAAGTCGGCGCCGGTCAGCGTCCCGACGTGCGGCAGGCCGGGGATCGACAGCGAGAAGGTGCCGAGCCCGGTCCAGTTATCCAGGCCGATGAAGATGAGCGAGCCGATCCCCGAGGCCAGCAGGCCGGGCACGAGCACCAGTTCCAGCGTTGCCCCGCTGATCCCCGCCGCCTCCATCAGCAGGAAGGCACCGAGCAGCGGTGAGCCGAAGAGCGTGCTGATGGCGGTGAAACTGCCGGCGGCGGCCACCATCGTGATGACCTGCGGCGGAGCGTCCTTCCTGGCGAGCCGGACCGCGCACGCGCCCAGGCCGCCGCCGAGGGCGATCAGTGGCGCCTCGGGCCCGAGCACCGCGCCCAGGCTCAGCGTGGCGAGTGCCGCGAGGGCCACGCCCGGGAGGTCGGCCGCGCCTGGCGGCGGCCCGCTCGCCTGGAGTCCGTCGGCCGGTGAGTGTCCTCCGGTTCCCGGCAGGTGCCTGAGGGTGAGCGCGACCAGCAGCCCGGCCAGCGCGAGCGGCGGCAGCGGCCACCACAGCGGCGTCCCGTGGAAGCCCAGGCCCTTGGGCAGGTCGGTGAACACCCACTGCTGGAGCTTGGCGACCAGCGCGAGGAAGCCGTAGGCCACCGCCGAGATGGGCACGCCGATGATCGCCGCGAGTACCAGCAGCCCACGTAGCTGCGGGAGCGCAGCAGCGCGGCAGGATCGGGTGTCGTCGTCGTCACGGTTCCTCCCGCGCGCGAGGCTCACAGGCCGTGCTCGGCGGTGATCCGTCCCTCTTTGGCGGCGTCGGCCAGTGCCTGGTAGTCACGCTCGTTCTGGTCGGCGTACGCGCTCGGCGAAGTCCGCGATGGCCCGGTCGAACACGTCTGAAGTGCCGAGGTAGGCGGCGATGGCGATGCGGTCGCCGGAGCGGGCGTGGGCCCGGGCCAGCGTCCAGCCGCACACCTCGCCGTAGGCCCGCATCCCGGCCGGCACCATGGTCGTGACGTCGAGGGAGAACTTCCAGTCCCTGAGCTGGCGCACGTAGAAGTCGCGGGTCATGCCGTCGAGCCCGGCCTCGGTCCGCTGCCAGCCGAGGAAGATGTCGCTGGCGGCCTGCATCAGCCGCTGGCCCGCGACCACCCGCTGGCCCTGGTTGGTGTACTTGCTGGCGCCCACGAACCGGCTGAGCACCGACTGCTCCGCCTCCTTGACCTGCAGGAACAGCGGATCGGCGGTGTCGCGGCCGAGGAACAGCACGATCCAGCACCGGGTGCCGACGCTGCCGACGCCGACGACCTTGCGGGCCATGTCGCACGGCTCGAACTGCTCGAGCAGGTACCGGCGGTCGGTTTCCAGCGTGCGCCGGTACTGCCCGATGAGGCTGCTCAGCTGTCCGATGAAGGCGTTCCGGTCCGCCTCGACTGGGCAGCAGTCTCGGCGACCGGGACGAGCAGCGGCGGGTCGGAAATGATCCGTGGCCGCCCGTCCACGACGCGTGTCAGCTTGGCCACCGCCCGCATGCTGTCCCTGGTCCGTGCCTTGGCGATGCCCTCGTCGAGCCTCTTGCGCTGGCGCACGGTGAGCTGGGAGTCGAGGTCGGCCCGCAACTGCTCCACGTCGGTGCGGGCGTACCAGACCTCCAGGTTGGTCATTGCCGCGAAGCCGCGCATCGCGAGCCGGTAGCTGGCGACCGCCGCCAGTGACGATGTCGCGGCGCTGCTTGGCGGGGAACCCGTTGTCCCGCCCCGCCACCTCCAGGCTGGCGGCCAGCCGCTTGACATCCCACTCCCACGGGCCGGGCAGCGTCTCGTCGAAGTCGTTGACGTCGAACACCAGGCGGCGCTCGGCGGAGCCGAAGATGCCGAAGTTGGACAGGTGCGCGTCACCGCACGCCTGCACCGGCCAGCCCGGAAACCGGCGTGGTGGCCAGGTCGCTGGCCATCGGCAGGGCCGCGCCCCGGTAGTAGGTGAACGGCGAGACCAGCATCCGGCCCCAGCGGACCGGCACCAGTTCGGGCACCCGGGTGACCGCCTGCTCCTCCAGCAGGGCGACCGGGTCTGGCCGGTCCGGGGCGGGCTCGAAGACCGCGTGGCTGGTGCGGGGGACCGCCGTCCGGGCCGCCTTGCCCCTGGCGGCGCGCTCCGCCGTGGTCAGCCGCACCAGGCCGGTGTCCAGTTGGTACCGCAGTGTGCGCCGAGGCGGAGCCTCGGTCGTCGATTCAGGCATCGTCGGCTCCTCCCCGTGGCTGCTGTCTGTCAAGCGTGGCGTCATCTCCCTGGCCCGGACGGCGTGCCGGAGCAGCAGCCCGCCGATGATCTCGAACACGCCCATCACCATGAACCAGATACCCAGCAGGAGGGCCAGGACGTCGAGCGACGAGGCGGGCGTGGCCGCCACGGCGATCCCCGCGATGAGGCTCGCCACGCCGAAGATGATCCACCAGGCGCGTCCCTCACGGACGCCGCCGGAGATTCCCCCGATGAGCGCGGTGAGCCCCTGGACTATCCAGGTGATGCCGATGATCAGGCCGATGAGCGACCGGGTCAGGTGCAGATGCCGGATCAGGATGACGCCGATGACGACGAAGAGCAGCCCGGTGATGCCCAGCCAGACCCGGTGCGGCTCGGCCGTGTCGAAGACCCGGATCAGGTGGAAGATGCCCGAGAGGATCGTCAGGATGCCGAGCAGCACCGCGATCACGTTCACCGAGGCGGTCGGGTGCAACGGTCACGATAAACCCGAGTATCACGGTCGCCACGCCGAGGAACATTGCCGTCTGCCACGAGCCGGCCAGCATCGCGGGGGGTGCTGGCTGTGCGCCGTCGCCGTCCACCATGGCAGTCTCCTTGGACCTGTGTCCCCTGCTTCCGTCGATGCTGTCCAGGCGCCCCGCACATGTCGTCACCCGCGCTGGGTGAGAGCGTTCCTTCGATGGGTGCGGGCCGCTCGGGGTCTCACCCGCGCGGGGTGGTGCTGGCCGCCGTCGGTGATCCCTATGGTCACGGTCAAGGAGTGAGAACCCGGGAGCATGCGCGGCATGTCCACGACACGGCAGCAGCTTCGGCGCATGAAGTCGATCCCGGGCGGCGCGTTCTGGATGGGCTCGGCCGATTTCTATCCGGAGGAGCGCCCGGTGCACCAGGTCACCGTGGACGGCTTCTGGATGGATGAGCATCCGGTGACCGTGGCCGAGTACCGGCGCTTCGTGGCCGCCACCGGGTACGTGACCATGGCCGAGCGCCCGCTCGACCCGGCCGCCTACCCCGACGCCGATCCCGCGCTGCTGGTGCCGGGGTCGCTGGTCTTCCACCGCACCAAGGGCCCGGTCGACCTGCGGGATTACCGCAACTGGTGGGCGTACGTGCCCGGGGCGAGCTGGCGGTCGGCCCGCCGGGCCGGGCAGCGACTTGCGCGGCCGCGAGCGGCACCCGGTGACCCAGGTCGCCTACGAGGACGCCGAAGCCTACGCGAGCCTGGGCCGGGAAGGAACTGCCCACCGAGGCGGAATGGGAGTACGCGGCCCGCGGTGGCCTGGACCGGGCGGTCTACGCCTGGGGCGATGAGTTCGCGCCGCGTGGCCGGATGATGGCCAACACCTGGCAGGGCCAGTTCCCCTGGCAGAACCTGCTCACCGATGGCTACGAGGGAACGTCCCCGGTCGGGTCCTTCCCCGCCAACGGCTACGGCCTGTTCGACATGACCGGCAACGTCTGGGAATGGACGTGTGACTACTTCACCCCGCGCCATCCGTGGCTCGGCCGGAGATGCCTGCTGCGCGCCGCGCAACCCGAGGGTGGACTCACCGGCGGCCAGCGGAACCTTCGCCGGGCCCGGAGCGCAGCTGCCGCGCCGGGTCATCAAGGGCGGCTCGCACCTGTGCGCGCCCAGCTACTGCCTGCGCTACCGGCCTGCGGCCCGGCAGAGCGAAGCGATCGACACCGCCACCTGTCACCTGGGCTTCCGGTGCGTCGTCCGCGGCACCTCGCCGGCCGGCCGGTGAGCCCCGCGGGCGGCGGCCCGGTCAGGGCTGAAGGTGACGGGCCGGTCACGGCGGCGGCCGGCGGCCCGGTCACGGTGGCAGGCGACGGCGCCGTCACGCTGACGGCCGAGAGCCCGGTCGCCACCGGCCACCTGCGCAGGGTGTTCCTCGGCCCACGGGGCGGCGGCACGCTGCGCCGGCGTGCGTCCGATGCCTTCCGGCTCGGGTTCGCCATCCTCGTGGTGGCCGTGTCCATCCCGGTCATGCGCGCCAACTCGGCCACCGAACTCGCCATCGTGCATGCCCTGAACCCGCCCCCAGCCGCGATCAGCTGGCTGGTCACCGCGCTGTTCTGGCTCGGCTCCGTGGGCGTGGTGGCCGGGCTGGCCGTCCTCGCCCTGCTGGTGCCGCGGCTGGCCGCGGTCCGCCGGGTCGTCGTGGCAGGGCTGGCGGCCTGGGCCGTCTGCGCGCTGCTCGGCGCGGCTCTCGGGCCTGCTGCGGGCAGGCCGGGCACCACGGCGCTGGCCGGGGTGGACACCAGCTATCCCCTGGTCTCCTTCGCGGTCACCATCGCCGTTGCCGGGACCGCGCTGCCCTACCTGCGCCGCGCGCTGCATCGCCTGGTGTCGTTCCTGATCGCGGTTGCGGTACTCACCAGCGTCGCGGCCGGCGCGGCGCTTCCGGTCAACGCACTGTCCAGCGTGGCCATCGGCTGGGGCGTCGCCGCGGCACTGCACCTGGCCCTGGGGTCTCCGCTCGGGCTGCCCTCCGCGGCGGAGGTGGCCGGCGGGATCGCCGACCTCGGCGTGCGGCTCACCGGCGTCGTCCGGGCACCGCGCCAGGCCTGGGGGCTGGAGAAGTTCACCGGCCAGGACGGCACCGGCGGCACGGTCGAATTGTCGGTCTACGGCCGCGACGCCACCGACGCCCGGGTGCTGGCCAAGCTCTGGCGATTCTGCTTCTACCGTGACTCCGGGCCGACCCTCATCCTCAACCGTGACCTGCTGGTCGAGCACGAGGCCTACCTGACACTCACGGCCGGCCGGGCCGGTGTGCTGGTGCCCGAGGTGCTTGCGGTGGGCCGGTTCGGGGCCAGCGGGGACACCGCGATCGTCACCAGGCTGCCCAGCGGCACGCTCCTCGCCGACGCCGACCTGTCCACCGTTCCCGACGGCATGCTCGATGAGATCCTGGCTGCCGCGCTCCGGCTGCGCATGGCAGGCATCGCCCACGGTGCGCTCGGGCAGGACACGATCCTGCTGTCCGGCCAGGGCGTCTGCATCAGGGCGTTCCGCTCGGCGTCGGCGTCGGCACCGGCCGGCCGCCTCGATGCCGACCTCGCCGCGGTGCTGGCCGCCATGGCGGTGCGTGCCGGGGTGGACCGCACCGCCGCCGCGGCCGCCCGGGTGCTCGACGAGGGCACCGCACGCGGCGCCCTCGTCCACCTGCAGCGCGCGGCGCTGGATCCGGTCACGGTCGGCGCCCTCAAAGAGCACAAGGACCTGCTCTCCGGACTGCGGACCGCGGTGGCCGCGGCGGCCGGCATCGAGGTGCCCAAGCTCGCCGAGCCGAAAAGGATCAGCTGGGTCAACCTGGTCTTCGGCGTCGGGTCGCTGATCGGCCTGTGGGCGATCATCGGGGTGCTCTCCGATGCCTCCGGGTCCCTCGATGTCATCAAGGGGGCAAGCTGGGGCTGGGTCACGCTGGCGTTCGTGCTCGCCCAGCTCCCTATCGTGGGCCAGGCCTGGGTGATCATCGGGGCCGTACCCGGGCAGCTCCCCTTCGGCCGGTGCCTCGCGCTGGAGACGGCGGACGAGTTCGTCGCGCTGGTCGGTGGTGACGTTGCCGTGTTCGCGGTCCGGGTGCGGTTCTTCCAGCGCCAGGGCTACGACGCGGCCACGGCGCTCAGTTCTGGGGCGATCGCCACCACGGCCGGCTGGGTGGCCAAGGGGCTGCTGTTCGTCGTCTCGCTCATCTTCGCCGCCGGGTCCTTCCACGTGCCCGAGACCTCGGGTGACCGCCAGACGGCCGTATGGATCATCATCGTCGTGGTGGTCGCGGCAGGGGTCGCGGCCATGCTGCTCACCGTGGTCCCACGGCTGCGGCGGCTGGCCAGTGCCCGCGTCCGCCCGCACCTGGTACAGATCTGGGCCGACCTCAAGACCATCGCCACCCAGCCACGGAAGATCTTCTATGTGCTCGCTGGTTCGGTGCTGAGCCAGCTTGTCATCGTGCTGGCCCTCGGGGCGTCCCTGCACGCGGTGGGCGAGCACGTGAGCCTCGCCACGCTGTTCGTGGTGAACATGGCGGCCGGGCTGATCGGCGCTGCGATCCCGGTCCCTGGCGGTGCCGGGGTCGTGGAGGCCGGCCTCATCGCCGGGCTCACCAGCGCGGGCGTGCCGCAGAGCCAGGCCGTGGCCGCGGTGTTCATCCAGCGACTGTTCGCCGCCTACCTGCCGCCGATCTGGGGATGGTTGACCCTCGCCTGGATGCGGCGCCGCGAATACGTATGACCGCGCCACAGGTGGGCTGGGCGGAGCGGCAGGTCCGCCGCGCCGACCGGTTCCAGCAGCGCCATACCGTGCTCGCGTTCCCGTGGGCGGTGATGCAGAAGTTCGGCAACGACCAGGCCGGGGGCAAGGCCGCGCTGATGGCCTACTACGGGCTGTTCGCGCTGTTCCCGCTGCTGTTGCTGCTGGCCACCATCCTCGGCTTCGCGCTGGCCGGTAACCCCGCGCTGCGCGACCAGATAATCAACACCGCGGTGGGGAAGATCCCGGTGATCGGCGACCAGATCAAGTCCGAGGTGCACCCGCTGGAGGGCAACACGACCGCCTTGGTCATCGGCATCATCGGCACCATTTACGGCAGCCTCGGCATCGGGTTCGCCGCGCAGAACGCGATGAACACCGTGTGGAACATCCCCTACGTGCGATGGCCGAACATCTTCAAGCGATACCTGCGCACGTTCGGCGCGATCGGCCTGCTCGGCCTGGGAATACTCTCCTCCACCGCGCTCACTGCCTTCGCCACCGCGATCGCGAACAGCGTGGCCGCCACGGTGTTCGGCGTGGCCGGTGCGCTCGTGGTCAACCTCGGGCTGTTCCTGCTCGCGTTCATGGTGCTCACCGCCGAGCCGCTGCGCCCGCGCGACGTGGCGGTCGGCGTGGTCTGCGCCGCGGTCTTCTGGCAGACGCTGCAGCTCATCGGCACCTGGTACGTCGCCCGCGAGCTCGCGCAGGCCAGCGCTACCTACGGCGTCTTCGCCGTCGTCATCACCCTGCTGTCCTGGCTGTACCTGGGCTCCCAGCTCACCCTGCTGGCCGCCGAGATCAACGTGGTGCTGCGGTACCGGCTGTGGCCCCGCTCGGTGACCCAGCCCCCGCTGACCAGGGCCGACCGGCTCACGTTGACCGGCTCGCCCGGATGGAGATCCGCCGGCCCGAGTACGTGGTCACGGCGTCCTTCACCGGTGAGGCCGACCGGGATCCGCTGGACGGCCTGCCCTGAGCACGGCACAGATCCCCCGCGACGGGTGACGCCCGCCGGCCGCGCCCGGGCGATGCTTGCGCGGTGCTCGCTAGTGCATTTTTTGCAGAACGATCCTCGGACGGCCGTGGGCCGCGCCGCTGGACGAGGTACGCGGTCCTCAAAGGGGCGGCCGTGGCCGTCGGCTTGCTGGTCACGGGATGCGCGGGAACCATCAGTGGTGTCTCGACCACCAGCCGGACGGGCAGCATCAGCCTGCCGAGCCGAAGCCCTCAGGAAACCCCAGCCGCCGCGGCGACGTCCCCGGCGGCGAGCACCAGCTCAGGTTCTGACCTCCTCTGGCTGTGGGTGGTGCTCGGTGCGATCGTGCTGATCCTCTTGATCGTGCTGATCGCCCGCTCCGGCCGCCGCCGTGGGCCCAAGCCCGCCGACGTCTGGCGGTCCCGCGCCGTCGACGCCTACGCGAAGGGGTCGGCGCTTTACGACGCGATGCAGATGGCGGAGGCGCCAGGCGCACTTGTGGCGCAGGACGCGGCCGCCCGCTGGGCCGACATCCAGCGCCGTGCGGACGACCTTGGGCAGGCGCTCTACGCGATGCGCGAGGTCGCACCCGACGAGGACAAGCGGATGCGCACCGCGGACGTGCTGGCCGCCCTCCAGTCGGTCCGCTCGGTGATGGCCGCCGAGCGCGGTACCGACGTCTCCAGCGTGCCGCCGCCGGACCTGGTGCGCAGCCGGCTCATGGCTTTCGGTGCGTCGCTGCAAGGACTCCGCGGGCCGGACGACACCGGTACGCCTTACTGACCCTGTCCGCCGCGCTACTCGCGGCTTACTCCCGGGCGAGCATGGCCGCGGCCTGGCGCTCCAGGTCGACGTAGGGCGTGCCGCTCACGTCGATCACGACCCGTTTGATCGTCCCGCTCCGAGGGCCACGCGATCAGGCACGGGTCGCTGGTGCCGCCGTTGAACTCATACCGCTTCCACATCTTGAACGGCGTATTGAACGCCATCGCCCAGCCGGTGGGGTAGTGGTTGTAGGTCTTCGGTCCGCCCAGCTCGTCGAGCATCTCCAGGTTCCGCTGCAGGTCATCCGGGATGCCGTTGAAGAAAAGGTTCTCGTTGACCGACCCGTCCGGGCCGCCCTCGCCGGACGCCCCGTTGTCCGAGACGACCATGACCAGCGTGTTGTCCCGCTGCCCGGTTTCCTCCAGGAATCAGCAGCCGCCCGATGTGGTGGTCGGCGTGGGACAAGAATCCGGCGTACACCTCCGCCATACGGCTGAACAGCCGCCTCTCCTCCGCGGACAGGGAATCCCACGGCTTTACCGATTTCGCTGGGCCCCCGGCTTAAGCCGGGGGCCCGGTTGGGCGGGCCCCCGGCTCAGCTGCCGAGCAGTTTGGCCTTGGCGGCCGCGAACTCCGCGTCGCTCAGCGCGCCCTGCGTATGCAGTTCGGTGAGCTGGTTGAGCTGGTCGATCATGGACGGCCCCGCCGGAGCCGCTGGCGGGGGCTGCTGCGGCGGTGGCTGCTGCGGCGGTGGCTGCTGGTACTGCTGCTGTTCGAGGTCCGCGATGCGCTGGTTCTGATCGTCCTCCGCGCTCGCCGCCTGTTCCCTCTGCCGTCCCGAGTGCCTGCCGACCGCGTATGCGGTACCGCCGACCGCGGCCGCGCGCAGCAACGGACGTCGTCGCCTTATCATGACCTGCCTCCTTCGTAGTTGTGCTGGTCCGGGCCGGGCCTACTCGACCGGGCCGTCCACTTCGGCGGGCAGGGTGAGGCCGAGGGCAACCATGATTTCCGGCGCGGCGGCGACCGTTCTCGGCCCGCCGACCTGCGGCGCGACCGCTATGAGCACGCCGAGGATGTCCGCTGCCGTGCAGCCCGCCGCTACGGCGTTGGCTACCTGCCACAGGTAGGAGGCCGGTGGCGCGTCGAGCGCGATCAGGGCGGCGATCTTGGCAAGCGAGTAGCTGCGGCCATCCAGGCCGCTGGTGGCCTGCCAGTCGGCCCGGGCCTCCAGGCCCGCCAGCAGCATCTCCGGGTCGCTCATCGCCAGCTTGGCCAGGTGTTCCTCAGTGGCAGCGTCGACTTCGATCTTGGTGGGCGTAGTCATGGACAGGTTCCTCCTGGTCGATAGGCAGGGGGTGGACCCCGTGCCCGGGTCCACAGGGCCACAGTTACCGCTCGGCGGCGGTGCCGGCGTCACCCGCCAGGGGGGATGCGGTCAGTTCGGCCTCGCGGGCGAGGAACCTGAGCCGGGCAGCCCGCGCATCCCACGCATAGATCACCGCGGTTCCGGCGATGAGGTCGTGCAGGGCGCGGCGTTCCCGCTGCACGAGGATACCGAGGAAGCCCAGGCCGAGCAGCAGGAAACTCAGCGGGAACACCAGCGAGCGCACCACACCGCGCCACGGCTCCGCGACCGCGCCGTCGGCGCGCACCACCCGCACGCCGAGCACGGCCATGCCGAACGTCCGACCGCTCACCGCCCAGGAGTAGCCGAAGTAAAAGAACTCCCAGGCCACGTAGGTGACCACGACCACGATGTCCTGGCGATTCCAGGAGACCTGCTTGCCGGACACGATCTGCACCACGTAGGAGATGGCCGCGAGCACGAGGGTGTACACCGCCGTGCTGGCGAACAGATCGATGGCGTAGGCCAGGAAGCGGGACACCGACCCCGCGTAGTTGCCTTGCGCGGTGACCGACTGGGCGGGCGTGGGGGAAGTCATTTCATCGTCTCACTCGTCGGCGCTGTGCTTGGTCGTGCCGGAGGCGCGCTGGATTGTGGCGCGGGAGGTGTCGTTGGCTCCGTCGCGGGTATTGTGCTTGGTCGTGCCGGAGGCGCGCTAGATTGTGGCGCGGGAGGTGTCGTTGCCTCTGCGGGCGCTGTGCTGATGTCCGGAGGTGTGCCCTCGCCGTCCAGGAGGGCGCGCGGCGCCGACGGAGCTGGCTGCTTGCGCCGCAGGGCGCGCTGTACCCAGCGGTCGATGGTCTGATCCAGCCCCACGGCCTGGCTGCGCCCCGCGTCCAGTGCCTCACTCGCGACGCCGCCGGAGGACCGGGCGATCACCGCGCCGAGGTCGGTCTGCCTGACCAGCGTGTCCATGTCCACGCGCGCGAGCAGCGCGTTGATGTCGATCTGGTCGAGCAGGGCTCCGGTGTCGATCCGCGCGAGCACCGCGTTCAGATCGACCTGGTCGACGATGGCGGTCACGTCGACCTGGGCCAGCAGCGCGTTCACGTCCACCTGCGCCAGCACGGCGTTCAGGTCGACCCGCTTGATGAGGGCGTTCAGGTCTACCGCGTTGAGCACGAGGTCCACCACCCGCTCGGCGACCCGCTGGGCCATCGCCTCGACCGGGTCGGTGATCCGGTGGTGCGGGCTCATCGGACGACCGCGAGCCCGTAGATCCCGTTGATAACCATGATCCCTCCCACCGCGACGAGCACACAGATGAGGATGACCTTGCCATGTGCGCGCAGCCAGCCGTTGAAGGCTGTCAGATAGCGTGTCGTAGCTCCCGGGAAGATCAGGTGCAACAGGATCGGCACCCACACCAGCAGCACGTTGATGACCACGACGATGATCAGGGCGATGACCGTGAGATCGAGGCTGGCCCGCGCGGTCGCGACCACCTGCACCGCGGCGAGGAAGCTGACCCCCGGGGCGAAGACCAGGATGCCGACGAGGAACGCGCTCATCGGCGCCGGGTCGGCCACCAGCTTCGACAAGAAACCCTGGTGTGCCTTGGCCGGGTCGGGCGGCCGCGCCTTGCGCCGGGCGACCACGACGGCCGCCGCCAGCAGCAGGATGCCCAGCCCCAGCCGCAGGCCGTATCTGGGCTCATGTTCCCCGGGCCGCTGCAGGTTGACACCGCGCAGCACCGCCAGGAGGATCACGGCCATGACCAGGCTCATGGCGAGTGCACCGGCCAGGTAGAACGCGGTGACCAGGTGGGGCCGCGAGGAGCCGAGGTAGACCGCGGCGATCAGCAGCGCCGTGGGCGACAGCGCCGCCAGCAGCGCGAGCCCGGCTGCCTGGATGAGCATCGAACGCTACCACCGGACCCGGAGCTGCCGCCTCGACGTGTACGTGGACGTGTACGTGGACGTGGACACCGTCGTACTCAAGCCTGGCTGGCGAGCTCGGGCTTGGCGGGCGGCCTGCCGATCAGCTCGATCAGCCCGAGGACCACGAGCAGGACGATGACCAGCACGATCACGCTCCCAGCGGTTGGGCGGCCCTGGAACACGAAGATGATAGCGGCCAGGCCTATCGCGCAGAGGCGCAGCGCGGTCCGGTGCGCGTAGGTCCACCGGCCCGCGGGCCCGGTGGACAGGCCCCTGCGCTCGCCGCTCGACCGGATCCAGTTAAAGGCCGAGGTGAAACCGGCTCGGGTCCGCACCGCGGTCACCGACGGCCCGGTGAAGAACGCGCCGATCGCCACGACCAGGCCGAGCACCAGGAGCGCGCGCAGCGCCACCTTGATGAACCGGACCAGCGTGTCGAACATGACGGCGGCCGCGTCGCTGGGCAGCACGTTGTTGGGCACCGAGTTGAGGTAGACGCCGCGGAATATCAGGAGGGCCGCACCCAGGACCAGCATCGACGCGGCGAAGCCAAGGCCGGCCCCGATCAGGGCACGCCGGTGGCCCCGGGCGAGGTACACCCCCGCGGCGATCAGCAGCAGCGACAGTATCGGCAGCACGATCTTGAGGTCGTTGATCACCCGGTACAGGGTCTGCGCCTGGGTCAGGGTGCGGGCGGAGAAGAGCGCCAGCGTGGGGTGGATCGGCGGCAGCCTGTTCACCAGCGTGAACCCGCGGTCGGCGAGGTTCGTCTTGACGATCGCGACGAACGGGGCAAGGTCGATGGTGACCTGGCCGTTGCTGACGCTGATCGCGCCGCCCTGCCCGGACAGGGCCTGCACCAGCGTCTGGTGGGCCACGGTGTTGACCTGGATCCAGGTGTTCGCGAACCGGTCACTGGTCACGATCTTGTGCACGGTGTTGTGTATGTAGCCGGTGACCGCGCTGGAGATCGCCGGGCCGAAGGTCTGGAGCAGACTGCCCACGCGGGACAGGCCCTTGCTGGTCAGGAAACCAGCAGCCTGGCTCGTGAGGCCGGTCACGTTGAGGCGGCTGGTGATCTCGGTGGTGATCTTGTCGGTCAGTGCGTTCTGTACCGCAGGCTCATGGATCAACGGCGAGATGTTCTCGATGTAGCGGTTGGTGTCGGAGACCTGGTTGGCCGTCCAGACCCCCACCACCGACAGCGGAGCCAGAATGCAGCCGATCACGATGAGCACCGTGGCGACGGGGGTGCGCCAGGAGAACCGGTGCCGTGGTGGCTTTTCGTTCTGCTTCTGCCGCAATTCGGTCACCTCGGTGCGCAGGCGCGCCAGTTCGGCCCGCTCGTCATCGCTGAGCCCGGCGGCCTGCGCGCTGCTGTCCGGGTCGTTGTCGGTCTCGGTCAAGGGTCATCTCCTCCCGACCGGGCGCCGCCGCACCGCAGGGGCCGCCGTGAAGGTGATTCTTCCTGTATCCGTTCACGCTGTTCCTGACCGGCGCACGGTACCTCACCCGGCCGGGGTGAATCGGCGGGCTGAGGTTGGTGAGAGAACGGTGTCATGACCATCGGTGGGAGCATCGCACTGATCGTCGTGGGCGCCATCCTGCGCTTCGCGGTGACCTGGCACGGCAAGTACCTCGACATCCAGGCCATCGGCGTGATCTTGATGGTGGCCGGGGTGGTCGGGCTCGGCGTGGCGGTTGGGCTGCTCATCTCGCGGCGGCGCGCCCGTGCCGGGACGCACGTGTACGAGGAGCGCCGCTACATGGAGCCGCCTGGGTGACCCTTCCGTCCGGTGCGGCCGCCCGGCCGCGCACCGAGGGCGGTCCCAGCCTTGTGTGGTGGGCGCGCGTGGTGGATCCACGGCTGTTCAGGCACGCCACGGCGGCGCGTGGTTACCTGCTGGCCGCGATCGCGCTCGGGCACGTCGTACTGGACCGCGGCAAGGTCGTGCAGCGCGGCACCCAAGATCAGTTGATGTGCACCGGCGGCCGCTATCGACGGCTCCGGGCGGCCGGGACCTAGCTCAGCCATGCCGGTCCGCGGGGCCACGGAACGCCGCGACCAGTCGGGCCACCAGCGTGGCCAGGAAGATCTGACCGGTCAGCGCCTCCAGGACCGCCACGGCCTGCCCGGAACTGTATGCAGCCGTGTAGTCGCCGTAGCCCAGGGTGGTCAGCGTGGTGAAGCTGAAGTACTGGAAGGTCTGGGTCGTGGCCTTCTCGCCTGCGGCAAAGAAGTGGTCGCCGCTGAAGTGGTAGATCGCCGCGAAGAAGGAGGCGAACATGAGGCCGATGACGAGATACGCGCTGAACGCGCCGAAGATGCTCTGCAACGTCACCGTGCCGAAGGACAGCACCCGGTAGACGATCATTGCGGACGCGATGAGCAGCACCAGGCCGGTCCAGATGTTGGCGATCCCGGTACCGATATCACCGGTCGCCGTGCTGAGCGAGATCGTGAAAATGACCGGCACGCCCACGACCACGGCGATCAGCAGGAGGCGCACCGCGCGCCGCGACACCGAAGAACTCCGCAGCGCCAGCAGCATGGCCACGGTGAACAACACGACCTGCAGCGCCTCAATCCACCGTCCATGCAAGAACGCGGACAGCAGATAAGTGACGATCAGCACGATCAGAAGCGCCCCGTAGCGACCGGGCTCGGCGCCAGCGGAGGGCAATGACTTCAGGAACGCCATGCCCAGCCCCACGATCCTCCGGATGGTGGCATGCACAAAAGGCTCGCGTCGCGGCGCGGGCGCCGGTTCACCCGGGGCGGGTGACGTGCGGCGATGCTGGTGCGGGCCGACCGGCTGCCCTCGGCGGAAGGTCAGCGAATAGCCAGCTAGCCACTAGAAAGTGTCCAGCTAAGCGTAAGCATCCCCTGAGATCCCATTCAGCCCCAGCGGTGATCCTCTATATCGGCGGACTTATCGGATGGGGGCAAGACGTGTCCAGGCAGATGACCGTGACCCTGCCCGCGACCGGGCGGGCGGCAGGCCTGGCTCGGCAGGCGACCCGCGACACCCTGGCGTCGTGGCAGGCGGCACACCTGGAGGAGACCGCGGTACTGCTGGTCTCCGAACTGGTCGGCAACGTGCTGCGGCACGCGCGGACCGGGGCGCTCGCCATGGCACTGTGCCTGGACCTTGAGCTGGCGTCGCTGCTGATCGAGGTGCACGACACCGACCCGCGCGCGCCACGCCCGCGCACTCCGGAAGCACTCGACGAGTCCGGATTCGGCTTCGTGCTCATCGAGGCCCTGGCGGGCAAGTGGGGCGTGCGCCAGACGGGGATCGGCAAGGCGGTCTGGGTGGAGCTCGACGCCAGGCAGCCGGTCAACCACCCGTAGCAGGGGATGCTTGGCGGACCCGCCAGCAGGAAAGATACGCATCATGCCATTGCATGATCGTGACACCATCCGTGACCAGATGGCGGAGTGCGTGTTCGTCGGGCGCGACCTGACCAGGCCGGTACCGAAATATACGTTCCCCCGCGACGAGAGCCGGCCGGCGGAGGCCTTCCAGGTGGTGTCGGACGAGCTGATGCTCGACGGCAACGCCCGCCAGAACCTGGCCACGTTCTGCCAGACATGGGAGGAACCTGAGGTTCTTGCCCTGATGGCGCTGTCGATCAACAAGAACATGATCGACAGAGACGAGTACCCGCAGACCGCCGAGATAGAACGGCGCTGCGTGCACATGATGGCCGACCTGTGGAACGCGCCCGAGGCGGCCAACACCGTCGGCGCCTCCGCCATCGGCTCGTCAGAGGCGTGCATGCTGGCCGGCATGGCGGCCAAATGGCGGTGGCGGGCCAAGCGGCGGGCCGCGGGCAAGAGCGTGGACAACCCGAACATGGTGTGCGGCCCGGTGCAGGTGGTGTGGCACAAGTTCGCCCGCTACTGGGACATCGAGATGCGCGAGGTCCCGATGGCGCACGGCCGCTACATGATGGATCCGGCGACGATGCTGGAACGGGTGGACGAGAACACGATCATGGTCGTGCCGACGCTCGGCGTCACCTACACCGGCGCCTACGAGCCGGTGGCGGACATGGCGGCCGCACTCGACAAGCTCCAGGCCGACACCGGCCTGGATATCGACATCCACGTGGATGCGGCCAGCGGTGGCTTCCTCGCCCCGTTCTGCGCCCCGGAGGTGGCCTTCGACTTCCGGCTGCCGCGGGTGAAGTCGATCAGCGCCTCGGGGCACAAGTTCGGCCTGGCACCCCTGGGGGCCGGCTGGGTTGTCTTCCGAGATGCCGCCGAACTGCCCGACGAGTTGATCTTCCACGTCAACTACCTGGGCGGGGACATGCCGGTCTTCCAGATCAACTTCTCCCGCCCAGCAGGCCAGATCGTCGCCAGCTACTACAACTTCCTGCGCCTGGGCTTCGAGGGCTACCGGCGGATCCACCAGGCCTCCTATGACATCGGCCAGTACCTGGCGGGTGAGATCGTCAAGCTCGGCCCGTTCGAGTTGCTCTGCGACAGCAACCCCAGCACCGGGATACCGACGGTCACCTGGCGCATCGCCGAGGGCGAGGATCCCGGGTACACGCTGTTCGACCTCGCCGACCGGCTGCGCACCCGCGGCTGGCAGGTACCCGCCTACACTCTTACTGGGACGGCATCCGACATCGCCGTGCAGCGCATCCTGGTCCGACTGGGGGTGAGCCGGGACATGGCCTCGTTGCTGCTCGAGGATTTCCGCGACTCGGTGGCTCATTTCCGCAAGCACCCGGTGACCGTGCCCATGTCCAAGGAGGAGTCCGGCGGCTTCAACCATCTCTGACACCGCGTCAGACCGGCGCATCCGGGGCCTGGTCCGCTTCCTGGCCGGCTCGCTGGCCTTTGCTGCCTGTGTCAACTTCTGGGCCGGCGTTTACCAGATCGCCCACTCCGCCAGCTTCGCGGCCACACCGCAATACGTCTTCGGCAACCTCCGCACCTGGGGGTTCGTCACGATAGCCATCGCGCTAGGCCAGTTCGCCGTGGCGGCGGGCCTGGTCGCGGGCAGTCAGCGCGCCCGCTGGTGGGGCGCCGGGCTGGCACTGGTGAACGGGATCGGGCAGATCACCGGCCTCCCCGGGTACCCGTTCTGGTTCCTGGTATTCACCGCCGTGGAGATGGTCGTGCTCTTCGGGCTCGCCATCTACGGCAGCAGATCAGCCATCCAGGAGCGAAAGCTCGCGTGACCGGGCGACCGCCTGCTCGCGGGACGTCGCCATGAGCTTGCGGTAGAGCGATGCGGTCTGCGACTTCACGGTGTTGTGCGAGATGGCCAGTTCGGCGGCGATCTCGGCCGGCGACAGGTGCGTGGCAAGCAGCGGCAGCAGGCGCAGCTCGGCGGCGGTCAGCGCGGAGGCACCGGGAGCGGCCGGGCCGTGTCTTCCGAGCAGCCGCATGTGCAGCGCCCGGGCTTGCCCGGTCAGGGTGCCGAGGCCAGGTCGCCGCCGGAGCAGTTCATCGACCTCCCGCAGCAGCGTTCTGGCACCCGGCAGGTCGGCGAGGTCGAGGTGCACGCGAGCGAGTTCGATGCGGGCCTGCACCGCGATGTGGGGCACCGTGTAGGCCAGCAATGGCCGCGCCCGCTGTGCGTGAACCAGTTCCCTGCGGGTTTCCGTGACTTTCCCCCGGCGCAGCGCCGCCCTGGCCTGGGCCGCGCAGACCAGCGGGGTCACATAGCTTTCCGTCACTCCCACCTGGTGCAGCAGCGCGTGCGCCTGCCCGCCCAGGGCATCGGCCTTCGTCCAGTCCCCCCGCGCCGTCGCCAGCAGCGACCTCTCGCTGAGTGCCGCCGCGGTAACCTCGTGCGCGCCGGTACCCTCGCCGATCCGCGCCGCGTCCGCCAGGGTGGCGTCGCCGGTTTCGAGGTCACCGGAAAGAACCTGCGCGATCCCCAGCAGCAACGCGGCCCCGGGCGTGACGATGCCTTCATCGGCGAACCGGCACGCGGCCTCCTGCGCATCGGCCTGCATCTGTGCGACCCCGTGCCGGCACATGAACGCCCGGAGCAGGGCGGCCCAGGCCCGGGCCGGGTCACCCGGGCCGGACGGGTCCCTGGCCAGCCGGCGCTCGGCCGCGTCGGCCCACCTGTCCGCCTCACCCGGCCGTCCCGTCCACGAGAAGATGAGCGCGCCCAGCGCGGCCACTCCCGGGTGATCGTCGATTTCACCGTGCTCGTCCAGCCACCGGAACCAGCGTTGCAGCGTCACGGCCCGGCCCTGGCGCCGGGCCGGCACGGCGAGGTCTTCCAGCAGGCGGGCGGCAGAATCGGCGTCACCGGCCGCGATCGAGTACTCCAGGGCTTCTTCCGGTAGCCCGTGCTGCACGCACCAGCGCGCGGCCCTGCGCCGCAGCACCGGGACCAGTTCCGGTTCTGCGCGGTGCAGGCCGGCCAGCAGCATGTCGCGGAACAGATGATGGTAGCGGTACCAGCCGTCCTGCCCGCCGAGCGGAACGAGCAGCAGGTTCGACCGGGACAGTTCTGCCAGCGTGGCACCGCTGCCCGGGGCTTCGAGCACGGCCTCGCACAGCGACTCCGACAGCCGCTCAAGCACCGCCGTCCTGGTCAGGAACTGCCGCTGCCACGGTGACACCCGGGACAGCAACTCCGCCTCCAGGTAATCGCTCACCAGCCGGTTGGCGCCGCCGAAGGTGACCGCCGCACGCGGCAGCGAGCCGCCTTCCCGCAGGTGCAGCGCGGCGAGGTACAGCGCCGCGGGCCATCCTTCGGTGTGCCTGTGCAACTCCGCCACCTCGTACTGGCCGAGGACCACGCCGGCCGCGCGCAGCAGTGACGCTGCCTCTCCGGGGCTGAGCACGAGGTCCGCGGGCCCGATCTCGGTGAGCCTGGCCTCGGCGCGCAGCCGCGCGAGCCGCAGCGGCGGCTGGGCCCGGCCCGCAAGCACCAGGTGCGAGGCCGGGCGGGACATGATCGGCCAGCGCCGACAACGCCGCTTGGCATTCCCGGTTGTGCAGCACGTGCACGTCGTCGAGGACCAGCACCACCGGTGCGGCCATCGCGCAGAACGCTGCCGCCAGCCGCGGCACGACCGTCCCCGGCACCGAGCTTCCCGGCGAGGCAAGCGCGGCGAACACCTCATCGCCGATCGGTGCCACGGAGTTGAGGGCCGCGGCGATGTAGCTGAGCAGCACCTTCGGGTCGTTGTCAGGCTCCTCGACCGACACCCACGCGAACGCCGGGCCGCCTTGCTCGGCCCACTGCGCCAGCAGTGTCGTTTTCCCGAAGCCCGGCGGCGCGACCACCGAGACGACCGGGTCCAGCTTGCCGGGCGCGAGCAGGTCGATCAGCCGCGGGCGGCCCACCGTCCCCGGCCGCAGCACCGGATGCCGGAGCTTGGTGGTGACGAGCACGATGGCCGGGCTGCTGGCTCGCCGCTGCGCGCGGGCGCGCGGCCTACCGGCCGACGGCCGGCTGTCCCGCGAGCGCGCGTCGCTGTCACCCATGCTGCCGCGGCCTCCTCCGAGCATCCACAGGCCAGGCCTTTTGAAGACGTTGTCCCGGCCAGCCGCGGCAGCGCGCCCGCCGTCACGATGTGCGCATGCTGGCGATTGCCCAGATTACGCCCAGCCAGCCTGCGGCGGGCGGTCAGCGCGCCGTGCGTTGCACCGATTGCCTAGAGCCCGGGCGGCGGGTTCTACGGCACGATGTCAAGCCCGGACCGGCGCGACGCAGGGCGCCACGCCCATCCGGGCTGCCCGGTGGGGACCGGCCCCGCCGTCACCCCCCGGCCGACTTGGCGTCGGCCTCGATCTCGGCGGTGTCCGCCTTGAGCTGCTTGGACTCCACCTTCTCGGCCTTCTTCATCGCCCGCTCGATCTTCGCCCCCATGTCGGACACCCCGACCACCACCAGGCCAGCCTGCCCGGCGTCGAGGTGCTCACCCAGTTCCTTGAGGTCGTGGCGGCTCATCCCGGCGGCCGCGTGGCCGGCCACCGAACCGAGGACCGCACCGCCGGCGGTCGTGGCCAGCAGCAGGCCGCCGCCGATCGCCGCGAACGGGAACAGCGCCACCACCAGGCCGGTCGCCAGGCCCACCCCGCCGCCGAGTACGCCGCCGACCCGGGTCGGCGTCTCGTGCTTCTTGGTGATCTTGACCTTTCCGTCGGCACGGCGTTCGATCACCGCCGCGTCGTAGGAGTCGATCAGGCCTTCCTTGGTGTGCAGGTCCTTGACCAGCTCATAGTCGGCGTCGGCGTCGGCCGGGTTGCTGTACACGCCGACGTAGGCGATGAACGTGTCGATAGCCATCGTGGTCCTCCAGTGCCTGCCGGGCAGGTCAGTCAGGTATGCCAAGGACGCTACGGGCCGGGCGCACCGGCCTCGCCCCCCGCCACGGGTGATCTGGACCCGGCCGGCATGATCAGGTGAAGGCGGCGGTGGCGCTGATCGCTGCCAGCACGAGCATGACCACGGCGGCCACCCGGGTGATCCACACCAGCGGCAGGACCTTGAGCAGTCCGCGGCCGCCGGCGATGGCCAGCCCGGCAACCGCCCACAGCGCCAGCACCGCCGCCACGCCGACCAGCACCGGGGCGTGATCGCGGGCGGCCAGGCCCGCGGTCACCACCTGGGTCAGGTCACCGAACTCGGCGACCAGGATCACCGTGAAACTGGTCACCGCCACGCGCCAGAACCCGCCGCGCCGCGAGCCTGCGCGGATGCGCTCGTCGCTGGCGTGCCGGCCACGCAGCAACGCCGCCGCGCCCGCCGCGAACAACACCGCCGCTACCGCCTCGACGGCCCGCTGCGGCAACAGCCCGAGCAAGCTGCCCGCGGTCACCGCGAGCGCCGTGTGCACCGCGAACGCGGCGGCCACCCCCGCGAACACGAACAACGGCCGGTACCGGCTGCCCAGGATCAGGCTGGCCAGCGCGGTCTTGTCCGGCAGTTCGGCCAGGAACACCACGCCAAACACGGTTGCCGGGATCACCAGGTCCACAGCGAGGCCCTCTTCCGTCGGGCCGCGCCGACCGCGCCCGGGGACGCTCCGGCGCGGCAGCACGCCACCGCGACCGAAGGTCTCATCCAGGCGATACGCAAGCCCCCGGAAACCGGGCCCGTTTCGCGGGCCAGCATGTCGGCATCCCGGCGTTGGGACTACTCCCCTTCACTCCCAAGCCTATCCGGCCAGCCGGACTGCCCGGCCGGAGCACGGCCCTCTGGCCGGGCGACGCCGGGCGGCAAGAAGCCGTCCTTCCGGGGATGAACGCTGCCGCCTGCGAATACGTGATGTAGCGGACGGCGGTTCCGCCTTGGCGTGCGCCCGCACCCCTAACGGGCCGGGCCGGCGGCGCGCAGTTCCACGCAGCAGTGCCCGGCGCTGGGGTTCAGCACCGCGGTGGCTGACGCGGCGCCAAGCCCGTCGAGGAAGCCGGTGAGGAACGCATGGTTGATGCCACAGACCAGTTCGGGGGCCTGTGCCGCCATCGGGTGGAAGGGGCAGTTGTGCAGCAGCACCTGGGTGGGCGTGGCGCGCACCGGCTCGAACCCGGACCGTTCCAGGAAGCCGCTGGCGACGGTGAGCGCGCGCTCGGCGCCCAGGCGGCCGGGCCGGGTGGTGGCGCGCTCGGCCTCACCCAGTTCCCTGCCTCGTTCCCCGGCGGCGCGGAAGGCTGCCCGGGTGGCGGCGTCGTCGGCCGTGGAGTTCACGGCATTCACCAGGATGCCCGCCAGCAGGCCGTGCTCTCGCGGCGGGATGCTCACCTGCACGTCCACCTCGGCCGGCTCGTACCGTTTGGGGGTACGGCCTGCCCGCCGCAGCCCGCCCGGCCGGGGGAAGCTGGTCCGCAACAATCCCGCGGCGGCCAGCTTGTCCAGGTGGAACGCGGCCAGCTTGCGGGAGATCCCGATCTCGCCCGCCACCTCGTCGCGGGTGACCGGACCGTCCGCGCGCCGGATGAAGTCATACATCCGGCGCCGCAGGTCATCGGTCAGAACGGCTGCCGCTGCCATGCCGGCGTCGAGGCTCACGGTCACACTGTAACGCCCAAACCAGGGAACAAAACCGTTCACCATCCAAGAGGAGCCTGGTAGTTGACATGCTTCTAGAGATTGGCTAAAACTCTTTAGCTAAATAGGAGGTCCCGCATGCTTCCCCAGCAGTTTCAGGCCAAGCAGCCGGTGACCGTGCTCGCGGGGACGTACGGGCATCCATTGCATCCGATTCTGGTGACGGTGCCGATCGGCGCCTGGGTCACCAGCCTGGTGTTCGACATCGCCTCCCACGCCGTCCATCCCGCCGCTTTCCTGGCCCAGGGGTCGCTGTGGCTGATCGGGGTGGGCGTGATCGGCGCGGTCCTGGCCGCCTGCTTCGGCGTCCTGGACCTATTCGCCCTGCCCGAGCAGACCAGGGCCCGGCGGACCGCGGTGATCCACGCCAGCATGAACCTGATCATCACGGCCGCCTACGTGGCCGGATTCGCCTGGCGCTACAAGGCCGTGCATCCGGCTCCGGTACCCGCCGCGCAGATCGCCCTGTCGGTGGTGAGCCTTGCCGTGCTCGCCGTCTCCGGGTTCCTGGGCGGCAAGCTCACCTACCGGTACGGGGTCCGGGTCGCTGACGAGGTCACGCAGGCCGACGGGTACGGCGACCCCGCCACCCCCGCCCGCCCAACCCCCGCAGGGTGGGCCTGACGGTCACCCCTGCCCGCCCGCACTTCCCCGGGCACGCGCGGGTCGAGGGGGCTCGCGCGCGCCTAAACCTCGAGCGTCGGCTCGTCGGGGGCGGACAGGCTCAGCACCGCGCCGACCACCGCGGGCGAGGCACTGATCTTCGCTTCGAGCGCCCGCAGCCGGACGGCCAGGTGGGATTCGGTGTCGTCGCCGGTGAGATCGACGTCGCCGACCACGAAGACCATCCGTGGCCCGACGACCTCCAGCCGGAGGTAGGTCACCCTGGCCACCTCCGGCAGGTCAAGCAGGGCCTGAAGCGCGGCCGTCCGCACCCGGGGACCGGCTTCCTGGCCGACCAGGTACCGCCGGTTGAGGTTGATCAGCACCACGGCGACCACGGCGAGCAGCAGTCCGACCAGGATCGACCCGATCGCGTCCGGGATCGCCGAGCCGGTCAGCTCGTGCGCGGCCAGCCCCGCGGCCGCGATGACCAAGCCGATCAGCGCGGCGGAGTCCTCGGCGAACACCGCCCGCAGGGTGGGATCGGACGTGGCCATCACGTGCTCGATCAGGTCCCGCTGCATCGACTCCGCCTCGGGCTTGGCCTGCCGGACCGACTGGCCGAACGAGACCGCTTCCAGCACGAACGACAGCGCCAGGACCACGTATCCCACGACGAACCGTTCGGCGGGCTGAGGGTGGATGAGCTCTTGGACGCCGTGTGTCACCGACACCGCCGCGCCGGCCACGAAGAGCCCGAGCGCGGCGAACAGCGACCACACGTAGGCCTCCCGGCCGTGGCCGAGCGGGTGCGCGCGATCCGGCGCGCGGTGCGACCGCCGGTCGGCGACCAGCAGGAAGATCTCGTTACCGGTATCCGCCCACGAATGCGCCGCCTCGGCCACCAGCGACGCTGACCCGGTCACCGCGGCGGCGGCCGACTTCGCCAGCGCGATCAGCAGGTTGGCGCCGAAGGCCACCAGAACCGTCGTGAGGCTCTCCGACCCGCCCGGGTCCTGCGGCGACGTCACCCGCCCGAGCAGGTCATGGGATCCGCGGCCAGCCCCGCCTTCTGGGACCGGTGCCGGTGCGCGCTCGTCACCCTGCTCGCGGGCCATCAACCACTACTAACACACGCCGCGGTCACCGGGAACGGCCGAGGTGCCCAGCCGCTGGCTATGCGCGCAGAAAGGCCAGCACGGCAAGCACGCGCCGGTTGTCCTGCGGGGTGTCGGCGAGCCCGAGCTTGTCGAAGATGCGGCGGACGTTGCCCTCGACCGTCCGCTCGCTGAGGAAGAGCCGCTCGCCGATCGCCGTGTTCGTGCGCCCTTCGGCCATCAAGCCCAGGACCTCACGCTCGCGAGAGGTGAGCACGCTGAGCGGTTCGCTGAGGCCGGTGCGGTTGACCAGCCGGCTCACGATGCTGGGGTCCACCACACATTCGCCCGCCACGACCCGCTGTACCGCATCCACGAGCACCGCCACCTGGGAGACCCGGTCCTTGAGCAGGTAGCCGACTCCGCTCGGGAACGACTGGAGCAGCCGGAACGCATATCCCGCGTCGAGGTACTGCGACAGCACCAGGACCGCCATGCCGGGGTGCCGCACTCGCACCAGGTCGGCGGCGCGCAGGCCCTCGTCGGTGAAGGTCGGCGGAAGCCGGATGTCGATGACCGCGACTTCGGGACGGGACGCGCCGACCGCGGCCAGGAAGCCGTCGATGTCACCCTCGGACGCGACCACCTGCATGCCCGCCTCGGCGAGCAGCCGCGCCAGGCCTTCGCGCAGCAGCACATGGTCGTCCACGATCGCTACCCGCACGGCAGGCTCGCGATCAGTCGCTGGCGGCCGTCATGGCTGGCGTGGTGAAATCGCCCGCCCGCCGCAGCCACCCGGTCGGCCAGGTGTACCGGGTTCCCGGTGGCGCCCGCGCGCACGTAGTCGATCTCGACGACAACCTCCTCGCCGGAGCGCCGGACCGCGACGGACGCCCCTGGCGGCGGCATCCGGCCGGCATCTGCCAGGAAGTCCGCGATCAGCCGGTACACGGTTCGCTCGACATGCTCGGGCAGCCGCTCGGCGGGCAGTTCGGCAAGGGTGACCGCGCTCTGCGTGTTCTCCGCGAGGGTGCGCACCGCGCCGGCCAGGCCGCCAGCGGCCAGGGTGCCCGGGCTGATGCCGTGCGCCAGGTCACGCAGGCTGGCGAGCGCCAGTTCGGCGGCCTGGTCGGCAGCGGCCAGCCGGGCGGCGTGGCCGGGTTCCGGCAGGCGTTCGGCGTGGGCACCGGCAAGGCCGAGGGCGTAGCGCAGCGCCACCAGGCGCTGCTGCGCGCCGTCGTGCAGGTCGCGCTCCAGATCCGCCCGCGCGGCATCGGCCGCTTCGACGGCCAGTCGCCGCGCCGTGCTCAGGTCGTTGACCCGGGCCAGCGCGCCCGCCTCCAGACGCTCGGTGTCCAGGAGCAGCCGGGCCGCCGCGGCCGCCTCGGTCACCGCGACCGGGTCGGCCCGGGCCGCGCCCCCGTGGATGAGCGCGGCCACGTCTTCCCCCGAGTCCGTGATCAAGGTGACCTCCCGGCCCGCCAGGCCGACCACGCGGCCGTTACGGTCCCGCCAGGTTCCATCCGGCGTCGGATAAGCGACGCGCAGCACGGGATCGCCGAGCGCGGATCTCAGCGCGTCGGCGGCGCTGCGGCGCGGATCGTCCGCCACGGCCACCGCCACCCGGGCGACCACGCGCCTGGCACGCGCCGCGCGCAACGCTGGCACGGTGACCGCCACTGCGAGCACCAGCAGCATGGCACCGGCCGCCGCACGCCAGCCAGGGGCCGGGGGGCCGGCGGCCCCGCCGAGCGTTGCCGCCTGTGCGGCGGCGACCGCCACGGCGAACGCGGTTGCCGCGACGGCGGCCACGCCGTCGATGGAGGCCAGCCACCTGCGCGGCTGCGTCCGGTTGCCGGCCAGCGTGACCGCGAGCCAGGCGGCCGCGGCCAGCGCGGCCCCGACGGCGATCAGGCCGCCAAGCCGGGTCAGCCCCGTGCCGAGCGTCACATCGTGGGCCACCGCGATCAGGTCGCGCGGGCAGTCGGTGCACCCGGCGTCCCGCGGGCTGGCCGCGGCTGACGGCAGCGGGCCGGTGAATACGGCCGCCACCGCGCCGAGCAGCACCGCTGTGGCGAGCAGCACGGGGGTGGCGAGCGGTACCGCCGTGGCGAGCAGCACGGCCGGGCTCCCGGCGTTGAGCGGCCGCCGCCA
The DNA here is from genome assembly GCA_963726415.1 of uncultured Actinomycetes bacterium. GTDB lineage: Bacteria > Actinomycetota > Actinomycetes > Streptosporangiales > Streptosporangiaceae > DASXKD01. The sequence continues at coordinate 96,909 of CAVSCM010000028.1, read as the reverse complement.
GCGGCTGACCGGCCCGGCCCGGGCACCGCTCGCGAGGGGTTGCCGCCACCGGCGCGGCGGGTCGGCCGTGCCGCCGCCCGGAAGCAGCTGCCGCCAGCGGCTGGCCAGCACCAGCGGGAGCGGTACCAGGAAAACGACGAGTCCCACGGTGAACACGACCGCACCCGGGGCGGCAGGGTTCGCCCACTCGGCGGCAAGCCAGGCCGCACCCGCGGCAGCAAGGAGCCATTTGCCACGGCCGCCAGCGGCCCCGGCGAGGATGAGCGCGGCCCCGGCCGCGACATCGAGCACTTGCGCGGCCGCCGACGGGCCCGCCAGGGACACCTCGCCGCGCAGGCGCAGCACGTTGGCCGTCACGCCGGCGAGCACCGCCGCGACGACAGCCCACGGCAGCAGGCGCGTCACGGAATCACGATCGCAGGGATAGCGCGGGCCGGAAAGAGTGCCAGCCCGCTAGTGACGCCCCCGGGGGCTGGCCCACAGTCGCAGTGAGGGGTCATGATTACACAGGGGAGCCTTCCATGGACAGCATGCGAAGAAGCACCGGCCGCCAACGCCGTGCGGTGTGGCGCTGGCCAGCGCTAGCGCTCATCGGAGTGCTCGCGGCGGCGGGCTGCAACGGACGGGGGGCCAGCAAGGCCGGCGGCGCGCCGGAGGCTGCACCGGACGGCACCATCACGCTGAGCTTCGCCAGCGCCGACCGGCTGCCCGTCGACACGACGTTCGCGACCTTGGTCGCCAAGGACTCCGGCGGGCACCTCAAACTGCACACCAGTTACTACAACGGGCGTTCCACCAGCGTCGACGTGCGTCTCGCCGCCGCCCTGGCGGCGGGGAAGCTGGATGTCGGCGATGTCGCCTCCCGGGCCTGGGAGAGCCAGGGGATCGAGGCGTTCCGCGCCTACCAGGTCCCGTTCCTGGTGACCAGCCGAGCCCTGCTGGACCGGGCCGTCACCGGGCCGGCGGCCGCCGGGATGCTCGCCGCGCTCAAGCCCGCGAAGGTGACCGGGCTGGCCATCGTGCCGACCGGCATCAGGTACCTGCTGTCGACCCGACCGCTGACCGGCCCGGCGCAGTTCTACGGCGCGAAGATCCGGATCAACGACTCGACGACCAGCAGCGAGGTGATCTCCGCGCTGGGCGCCACCCCGGTGACCAACATTGCCAGCGGGCCTCCGGCGGTGCAGGCGCTGCGTAACGGCAAGCTGACCGCGATTGAAACCGACCCGGTGAACGCGATGCAGGGCGGTTACCTGCAGGTCGCGCCGTACGTGCTGGTCAACGCGCCGCTGTTCGCCAAGACCACGACGCTTGCGGTCTCCTCCGCGGCACTGGCCAGGCTGCCCGCCGCCGATGCCGGCTGGCTGCGGGAGGCCGCGGTGCAGGCCGCGGCCAGCCAGGCGGCCAGCACCTCGGACCGGGTGGACTGGGCCTCGATGTGTGCGCAGGGCCTGAAGCCGCTCGCGGCAACCCAGGGCCAGTTCCGCGCCCTGCACGCCGCCGAAGCCTCCACCTACGCGGACGTGGCCGGTGACCCGCAGACCACCTTGGCTATCGACCAGATCGGTGAAATGGCCACAAAGGAACCGCGGATGGACAACTGGGCAACCTGCCATGGCGTCGGCGTCGCCGCCTCGCCGACCAAGGTCCTGGACGGCAGGTACGGACTCACGTACACCCAAGCCGAGGTCGTCGCGTCCGGCGACTGCACGGACTGCGGCAACGCCGGCACGTACACGCTGACGATTCACGACGGGCGGTACGCGATCTTCCACCCGGTGCAGCTCCACAACAACCCCGCCGAGCCCTCCGTGGAGTTCTTCCGGGGCTGGCGCCCCAGCGACCCGGTTGAAGTAGGCGCCATCTTCATCAGCGGCAACCAGGCCACGCTGGTGCCCGAGGTCAATCAGCAGAACGGGGCGGTGCCAGCGGTTTTCACCTTTGAACTGTTCCGCGGCGTGCTCACCTGGCACCTGGTGTCGGGACCCGCCTGGGAACAGGTGGCCCCCTGGAAACGGCTGAGCTGAGTCCTCCGCACGCGAGCCCGCCGCGCGCCTGAGGCTCGCGAACACTCCCGCATCGTCCGCCACGGCGTCTTATCACCCTGCCCATGTCGCGGCCCGGCCGTGTCGCGCTCGACCACGCTCTGCATCCGAACCCACGGAGGAGGAAACATGAAACGCCCACGATTCGTTCAACGGCATCAGGCCAGGCGTCTAGCGCTGAGCTTGCTGGCCCTGCCGAGCTGCCTGGCCGCGTGCCTCATGCTGGCCGGTGCCGCGGCCCCGGCTTCGGTCGGAACCGCAGCCCCTGCCTCGTCACGGGCCGTGGCGCCGGTGGCGCCGCGGCCGGTCCAGGCGGCCAGATACGGCGCGCTCCGCTACCTGACCTCCGCCTCCCCGGTCGGCCATGCCGGTCCTGGCGTGTCCACCTTTGCCAGGACGGGCAGCCGGGCGTCCAGCGGCGGAGCAGGGACGGCCGGAACGGTTGTGCTCAGCGGCAGCCCGGGATTCAGCGCGGTGAACCCGAAAACGGACACCGTCTACATCGCTATCCAATGCGTGCACACCGACTGCCTACCTGGACCGCCGGAGCACGTCGTCGACATCGTCAACACCGCGAAGTGCAACGGGACGGATCATTCCGGTTGCCGGGTCACCGGCACGATCCGCGTCGGCACCGGCCCGCTCGGCGTGGCCGTGGATCCGCGGACGGACACGATCTACGTGACCAACGGCAACGACAACACGGTCTCGGTCATCAACGGCGCCCGGTGCAACGGAGAAGATCTCAGCGGCTGCGCCACGGCGGTCGTCGCCACGATCAAGGTGGGCACCTTCCCGGTCGCGGATGCGTTCAACCCGGCCACCCGGACGGTCTACGTCGCGAACCCGACCGGGAGCATCTCGGTCATCAACGCCGCCACCTGCAACGCCACGACAACCAGCGGCTGCGGCCACCCGGCCAGGTCGATACCGGACAAGCGCGGCCCGGCCTGGATCGACATCGACCGGGCAACGGGCACGGTGTATGTGGCCGACGGCGGAACCTCAAGCCCGGGCGACACGGTGTCGGTGATCAACGGCAGGACCTGCAACGGGCACACCGGGCGTGGCTGCCGGGTCCTGGCAACCGTCACGGTGGGCGCGAACCCCTTCTGGGTGGCGGTTGACCAGGCCACCAACACCGTCTACACCGCCAACCACGACGGCGTCATCGGCGGCCAGGCGGCGGCGTTCGGCGCCCACGGCTCTGTATCGGTGATCAACGGCGCCCGGTGCAACGCGCAGGTCACCTCCGGCTGCCACCAGGCTCCGGCGACGGTCCCGGCGGGCGCCAACACCGGTGCCGTCGCCGTGGACGACGGGCTGCACACCGCGTTCGCCGTCAACGAGTTCGACGACACGCTGTCCGCGATCGACACCAGGACCTGCGGCGGAACGGTGACGTCCGGCTGCCCGATCCGGCCGCCGAACGAGCAGGCCGAGCCCGATCGCGGGCCGGGATACGTGCAGTTCCCGACCGCGTTCGTGCTCCTTCCCAAGGCCAGCACGGCCTACGTCATGGACACCGGCGGAGTGGGCCGGATGGTCGCGGTGAGCATCGGCCGGTGCAACGCGATCACCACATCCGGCTGCCGCCACGAACCACCCACCGTGCCCGATCACGATGCGTTCCTGACGGAGGATCCCGCGACCCGCACCATTTACGCGGGCAACCAGGGCCAGCCGCGGATCGACGTGATCAGTGCCGCGGCCTGCCGCCCCGGGCACCTGTCCGGGTGCACCCCGGTCGCGACCATCCCGATGCCCGACCCGCAGGCCAACGTGGGCGGCATCGATCAGGCCACGCACACGCTGTACGCCGCCGACCCGTTCAACGGCAAGGTCGCGGTGATCGACACGGCCGCGTGCAACGCTTCCAACACCAGCAGCTGCTCCGCGGCCCCGGCGCTCCTCACTGTCGGCCCGAACCCCGGAGCGCCGGCGCTGAACCCAAGGACCAAGACCCTGTACGTGCCGGACGGCCCGGCAGCAAATGAGGTCGCCGTGATCAGCGCCGCGACCTGCAACGCTACCGACACCTCGGGCTGCGGCCAGACGCCCGCGCAGGTCAGCGTGGCGAAGGGCACCTTCACTGTGGCGGTCAGCCCGGCCACCGACACCGTCTACGCGTCAGACACCGGACTGTTCATCCCCGGGAAGGGGTTCGAGGGCCGGACCATCGCGGTGATCAACGGCGCCACCTGCAACGGCACCAGCCATTCCGGGTGCGGGCGCCTTGCCGCCACTGTCAAGGCCGGGCGCGCCCCGTTCGGGATGTCGGTGGACGATCACACCCACACCCTGTACGCGGCCATCAACACCAGCGGCGGCTTCCCGGCCTCCGCTGCGGTCATCAACACCGCCACCTGCAACGGCACCCACACCGCCGGCTGCGACGGGCCGTTCCCGCACATGCCGACGGGTGCCACGCCCATCGCCACGGCGCTCGACACGAGCACCGGAATTCTCTACGTCACCGACGCCACCAGCGCAGAGGTGACCGCGTTGCCCACATCCCACTGCAACGCCACCGACACCACCGGCTGTAAGGTGCCCGGCCGCCGGCTGCCCGTCAGCTCCAGCCCCAACGCCATAGCCGTGGACCAGCACAGCAACACCGTCTACGTCACCAACGTCTACCAGACCGGATCGCTGACCGTCTTCGCCGGCCAGCGCTGACCGGAAGCGCGGCAGCGCCAAGCCGCCGCACGCGGGCTGGCGTGCGAGTCACCCGTACGCCAGCCCGCCCCATCGCCGGAGCGCCGGCTGAGGCTCAGCCGGGTGGCGCATCGCCCGCAGCCGGCCGAGCCGCGGCCAAGGGAATCTCGGTCACGACGCGGGTCCCCCCGGAGGCAGCGTCCAGCACGTGCAGCTGAGCGCCGTAGCCAGCCAGGCGTTCGCGCAGGCCGGCCAGCCCGTGACCGTCCTGGTCGGCACCGCCTACGCCGTCGTCGGCCACCTCCACCCGCAGTCCGCCGGGCTCGGTCGCCGCCCTGAGCCAGATCCGGGCCGGGCCAGCATGCTTGAGCGCATTCGTCAGCGCCTCGGACGCGGCGAACCAGGCCGCGGTGGCCGCGCCAGCCTCGACGTCGCCGTCGATGCGCACGTCGGTCTCGGCGCCGGCCGCGGCGGCGAGATCGAGCAAAGCCGCCGCGAGGCCCCTCCGGGCTAGCATCCGCCCTACGTCACCAGACGCGGTACGGGCCAGCTCGTCGCGCGCCGCCTGTCCCGTCGCCAGCGCCTCGGCGACATCGTCGCGCAACCCGGCCGGTGCGGTCGTGAGCAGTTCGTCTAGCGCGGCCAAGCAGGCGCCGAGGGCGCGGTCCGGGCCAGCGGCTACGTCCCGTCCGAACTGCTCGCGCGCCGCGTCCTCGGCCTCGATGAGCCGGCGACGTGACTCGGCGAGCTCGACGGCTTGCTGCGCCGCCTCGGCCGCGCGCATCAGCCGCCGCACCGCCAGCCTGCCCACTGCCAGCACAGCCTGCCGCAGCCGGGGATCGGAAAGGGCATGCGCGTCGTGCTCAAGCGCGGCAACGACGGGCCCCGACCTGCCCATCTCGGTGACGGCCCGGCCCGCTGGCGGCTGCGGGACGGCGGCCCCGGAGGCGCTCACGTAGGGCAGGCCCGGCGCCAACTGGTACAGCAGTCGAAGGCCAGGATCACCGACCGCGCGGGCGAGCCGTCGTTCCAGCGAGCGCGCGTCCGTTGTCCGGCCCAGTTCGATAACGAGCCCGGCGAGGCCGCTGCCGGATGCGGCCCGGTCCGGGCGGGCCGCGAGCACGCCGACGCCGCAACCGGCCACGCTGATCGCCAGCAGCGGCTCCACGGCAGAGCCGCGGCCGGCCACCGCCTCCAGCAGGCCGGAAACGGCAAGCACCGCACCGGTTGCGGCCGCCGCCCATCGCGGCACCGCAGCAGGATACCGGGGGGCGGCGCTGAACGCGGCTACCGTCAGGCACCCGCCGGTCGCCGCCGTCAGCCAGCCGATCCCGGTGAGCGCCGGAACCGCGCGAATCCAGCAGGCGGCCGCAACGGCACGCTGAAGCCAAGCGGCAGGCACCGCCCGCGGGGCCCCGAGCAACGCGGTGGCCAGCGGCCCCAGCCATGCACCACCCAGCAGCGCCGCGGCGTGCCCAACCGTTCCGCCGACCACTTGGGGCGTCGCCAGGAACCAGAAGATCCCCGACAACCCGATCAGCCCCCGGCAGCCACCCGTCAGGTGCGCCGCCCAGCCGGCGGCCATCAGCAGGGACCAGCCCGCAAGCAGATCAAGTGCCGCGGCAACCCAGGACCATCCGGCCCGGATGGCCCACACCTCGATGGCGGCACCTGCCACCGCCGCGAGGAGAATCGCGGCCCGGACGGCAGGGTGCCGGCCGCTCACCCGTGGATGTGGGTGTGTGTGATCGAGGTGAACTGACAGATCAGCGCGGCGGTGAGGAAGACGAGCCCGAGCGCGATCTCGTTGACGCGGCGCAGTTCCCGGCCGCTGGCGGCGAAACCGAACATGACCAGCGCCGCAAGGGACAGGATCAGGGCAAGGACGTCCATGCGGCTCCCAGGGTCAGACCCAGAGGTCTGGGCGGTAGCGGGTGCTTGCTTCCAGCTCGTCAAGGTAGGTCGCTGCGCGCTCGCGGGGCATCGCCCCGTGTTCCGCGGCGACGTCAGCGAAGGCGGCGCGGACGGCGTCGCGCATCGGCTGCGAGCCGCACACGTAGACGTAGCCGCCGGCAGCAAGCAGGCGCCAGACGAGCGCGCCCTGCTCCCGTATCCGGTCCTGGACGTAATCATGGCAGCCGGGAGGCTCACGGGACGTGGCAACGTGCACGTGGTCGAGCACTCCGTCGGCAACGAACTGCTCGATCTCGTCTCGGTAGATGTAATCGAGGCTGGCCGACCGGACGCCGTTGAACAGTGCCGCCTCCGCCAGGGGGATGCCGTCGCGTTTCATCGCCACCCGTTCCCAGAGGAACGCCCGCATCGGCGCGAAGCCGGTGCCGGCCGACACGAAGATCATCGGCTTCGTCGCGTCCTCCTGCAGGTGGAACCCCTCGGCGCTGTTGTGGAAGACGTTGAGCCGGTCCCCCTCGCGGATCGTGTGCAGGTAGTGCGCGCTCATCCCGTGGAAGTCACGGCCGGGCATACCGGGCACCGGCGTGGCCTCCAGCCCGATGGTCACGTGCGCGACGGCGTCGCCGTGGACCCGTGGGCTGGAACTCGTGGAGTAGTAGCGCGGCCGGAGCGGCTGTGCCACCTGCAACAGCTCATAGATGTTCAGCGAGCACGACCGGAACTCCGCAAGCAGCGCAAGCAGGTCGTAGCCGCCGGCGTCGATCGTCGCGCGCAGCGGCGAGCCGGGCCCGCCGGGCTCGGCCAGGACGTCCCTGGTCTCTGCCAGCTTCGACCGCTCGGCGGCGTCGGTGACCTTGTCTAGCATGAGGTCGAGCAGCGGCACCGTCGGCCTGCCGGTGATGTCGACGAGGCTGGTGAGCACATTGCGGACACTGAGCACGACGCCCTTGGGCGCGGCGCGGATGTTCATGGTCGAGGGCACCATGAACAGGCTGTCGAGCGTGGCGCCGAGGTGCTGCGCGAGCCGCTCGACGTGCTCCGCGTCGTTCTTCGGGCAGACGCCGAGGTGGTCGCCGACCTGATAGGCAACGCCGGGCGGCAGGCCGAGTTCCAGGTGCCGCGCCCGCTTGGGCGAGTCGTCCGCGAGTAGTTGCCGGGCGCCGAGTACACGCGCCTCCACCGTGTCGATCCCGGCCGGGTTCGTGAGGATCGTCGGCGCGAGCAGCACCTGCGACTGGCCGCGACCCGGCTCGGCCTGCTCCCGGGCCGCAGGCCGCCGCCACACCCCCGACGACATGCGGCGCATGATCTCCGGCGCGCTCCGCTCCCTGGCCGCCGTCTGCTGGCTTGCGACGTTCTCCCCCTGGCAGCGATCTTTGCATCGCGGTGCTCGAGTACACGCCCGTCAGTGCCCGCGCGGAAGCCTTCTCCGCGGCGTCGCGCTCGGCGGCGGCCTCCGTCGGGCGAGCCCCGGACAGCTCGAGCAGCACCGGCCACACCCGGGAGTTCCACTCGGCGTGCAGCCGTTCCCACACCGGCGTGCCGACGTCGCCGTACGCGAACTCCGCGAGCGGTGTGGCACCAAGATCGGACAGCTTCTTGTGCACGTAGCGGGGGAACGCGAGGAACGCGTTCCACTGGCTGTTGCCGAGGCCCCAGACGAGGTACCGGCAGGCCCGCCAGGTGGGGCTACCTGGTGCGGTGTGTTCGAGCCAGGCCTTGAACGCCGCCGCATTGGCGGGCGGGTTCGACGTGTAGGTGGAGGTCATGACGACCAGCAGCCACGGCTGCGTCCGCGGCGATGACTCCGCCAGCTCGTTCAGCGTCATCACGTCGCTGGTGTAACCGTGGAAGTGGCTTCGTTCGGCGAAGCGCTCGGCCAGTTCCTTGTTGGCGCCGAAATTGCTGCCGTAGGCGATCACGAGATGCCGGTAGGCGCTGGTCTGGGGAATCTCCGTCGGCTGTCCCCATCCGGGCGCGGGCGACCGGGCCTGCGCGGGCGCGACGGTCGGCCGCCGTCCTGCGACGTGGCCGTCGCGGACGGACCCGGCGCGGCTCGCGCGGTACGCGGATGATCGGGACCTGCGCCGGTTTCGTCGTCACCACGGTGTTCTTGGTCACCGTCGCCTCCGGCGCCAGCCGCAGCCGGTAGTGCTTGTAGATCTCGAACAGCACGACGCGGAGCATCATGAACGTGACCTCTTGCGCCATGCACTGCCGCTTCCCGATCGAGAACGGGATGAAGGCGTGCCGCGGCCGGTCGATGACCTTTTCCGTCGCGAACTGGTCCGGGTCGAATCTGTCCGCGTCCGGCCCCCAGTAGCGCGGGTCGCGCTGTGCGGCGAGCGTCCCGACCAGGATGATGTCGCCCTTCCGGATGCGGTAGCGGCCGAGCGTGCCGTTCTTGAGGCTGCGGCGGATCGTGACCGGCATCGGCGGGTAGATCCGCATCGTCTCCTTGATCACCTGGGTCGTGTACGACAGTGCCATCAGGTCGTCGTACTGCAGGTCGTAGTCGGGGTCACCGCCGGTGATCTGGTCGATCTCGGCGATCAGCTTCTCCTCGACGTCCGGGTGCGAGCCGATCACATAAGGCAGCCACGCCCCCGTGATCGACGGCCCGTTGAAGCCGTTCGAGAGGTGCATGAGCACCTGGTCGCGGATGGTGCCGGTATCCAGCAGCTCGCCGGTCTCGGGATCCGGCGTGGTCACCAGCCGGCTGAGCAGGTCCGTCTGCGCCCCGGGCGGTGCGGTGTGCAGGCGGGCCCGCACCAGCCCATCGGCCGTCGCGAAAAGCTCATCCTTGTTCCGGCGGTAGCGCTTCTTGCGCTCGCGCCGCGCGCGCCCGGCGAAGACGGTGAAGTCCGGCCGGGGCTCGGCGACGCGCCGGATGCTCTCCTTGGTGCTTTCCGGGACGGCTGCCGCGAACGGGTGCGGTTCGCCGTTGCCGTCGAGCAGGCCGAAGTTGTAACGGCATGCGCCGCGGCCGGATACCTCGAGCGTGTAACGCTCCATCCAGGCCCGCGCGTCGAGTGGCTGGTCGTCGGGGATCGCCGACCAGGCGGCGACGAGCTTGCGCGCCTGCTCCTTCATCACCTCTAGCTGGGTCCGCTGGTGCATCGGCGAGTACCACGGCAGCATCACCCGCCGGATCCGCTCATAGTGCTCGCCGTCGCTGATGACCGAGATGCCGCCGCCGCGGGAGTTGCTCAGCTGGTCGAAGAAGTTGATGTCCTCGACCCGCTTGCCGAACTGCTCCTCGTCCCCGGCCACCTCATCGAGCAGTTCGGGGTCGGAGACGACGACGAGGCGCCACTTCTTGGCCGGGATGCCGACCGCGTAGATGTGCCCGAACCGGCGGTAGTAGTCGAGTTGCGTGTCGTTGTCGTTCAGGATGTCGAAGTTCGCGAACCGCTCGCCGTTCGGCACCAGCCAGCGGACCGCGTACGGGATCTCGATCGGTGTGCCGTCACCGGCGGTGGCCGGGGTGCCGCCACGGGGAGGTGCGGCGCTCGCCGGTGCTGCCGGCACCGCCGCGGTGCCCGTGGGTGGTGGCGGTGGCGCTGTCGCGGCGGCCGAGGGTGGTGCCGGGGGTGGTGCCGGGGCCTTGGTGCTCGGTGGCGGTGCCGCTGTCACGGCGGCTGGTGGCGGTGCCTCCGCCACGGTGCCGGTGTCGGTGAGCCGTTGCAGCTCCTGGCCGGCCAGCCGGAACCTGGCCGGGCCGATGCCGACGACGTCCCCCTCGGACAGCGGCGCGTCCGTGACGCGCTGGCCATTCACGGTGGTGCCATTGTGGCTGGCCAGATCCACGATGCGGTATCTGCCCGCCACATTGCGCAGTTCCGCGTGGTGACGGGACGCGCCGGAATCGAGAACAACGATGTCGTTATCCGGTGCCCGGCCGATTCGCAGCGTCCTGCTTGGCGGTGGGGGCGGCGCGGCCGGCTCTGGTCCCGGGTGCGGCGCCGGCAGGACGGCCGTGGCGTCCGCGGCCACTGCGCCGGTGCCCGGGTAGGCGGCAGGCCAGCCCGGCCGTCCGGGCCGCTACTGGCGACCGTGCAGGTCAGGACCGGCCCGTCCGCCGGATGGCCGAGCCGGGCGACGCATTCCGTGCCGATTTCGACCCGTGCCACCCGCTGGCCGCCGGCGTAGGTGCCGTTGGTGCTGGCGTTGTCCACCAGCACCCACCGGCCACCCTGCGGCTGAAGCACGGCGTGGTGCCAGGAGACGCGATCATCGGTGAGCACGATGTCGCACTGTGGATCACGGCCGATCAGGTACGAACGGCTGCCCGGCAGGCTCCGGTCTTGCCCGTGGATCCGGACCACCAGCGGTGCCGGGGACGCCCCAGAGAGGGGCTTTCTCGTTGTCCACCCGCCAACTGTAGGCCGGTTCAAGGCGGGCCAGAAGACTCAAGGCCAGGGCCCGTCGATTCCGCTGGTGATCGCCGATCGGGCAGACTGGTGGCCACCGGAGCCCGGCCCTGGGGGCGGGAGATGCGGAGACGGCCTTGACGACCAGCGCTCTCGGCCTGATCCTGCTCACCGGCGCCGCCGTGGTACTCGCCGCGATCGTGGCGGCACGGGTGGCGCACGGAATCGGCCTGCCCGGGCTGCTGCTGTTCCTCGGTCTGGGCCTGGCCCTCGGCGAGGCGGGCGTCGGCGTCCGGTTCGACGATGCCGGGCTGGCGCAGGCGCTGGGGCTCAGCGCGCTGGTGCTGATCCTCGCCGAAGGCGGCCTGACGACGAACTGGGCGCATGCCCGTACCGCGGCTCCCGCTGCGCTGAGCCTGGCCACCGTCGGGGTGGCGGTGAGCGTGCTGCTGGTTGCGGTGGCGGCCCACTGGCTGGTGCACCTGAGCTGGCAGGAGGCGTTCCTGCTGGGTGCGGTGCTTGCGCCGACGGACGCCGCCGCGGTGTTCTCGGTGCTGCGCAAGCTGCCGCTGCCGCCCCGGCTGTCGGGGATGCTGGAGGGCGAGTCGGGGCTCAATGACCCGCCGGCGGTCCTCGCGGTGACCTTGCTCAGCACCGTGGGCGGGCACCCGCCGTCCCCGGTGCTGATCGCCGCTGAGATCGTCTACGCGCTCGCCGGCGGTGCGGTGATCGGGCTGGTAGCCGGGCTGGCGGGTGCCTTCGGGCTGCGGCGGATGGCGTTGCCAGCCTCGGGGTTGTACCCGATCGCGATCCTGGCGCTCATCGTCGCCAGTTACGGAGCGGCATCGCTCGCCCGTGCGAGCGGCTTCCTTGCCGTCTATGTCTGCGCGCTGGTGCTGGGCAACGCGCGGCTGCCGCACGGCCCGGCCATCCGCGGCTTCGCCGAAGGCGTTGCCTGGCTTGCCCAGATCGGCCTGTTCGTGATGCTCGGGCTGCTCGCCTCCCCGGCCCGGTTGCCCGCGCAGCTTCTGCCGGCCGTGGCAGTCGGAGCCGTGCTGGTACTGCTGGCCCGGCCGGCCGCGGTGGCTGCCGCGACACTGCCGCTGCGGCTGCCGTGGCGCCAGCAGGCGTTCCTGTCGTGGGCGGGGCTGCGCGGCGCGGTCCCGATCGTGCTGGCCACGATCCCGATGAGCGCCCGCGTGCCTGGGGCCACCCGCCTGTTCGACATGGTGTTCATCGTCGTGGTGATCAACACGCTGCTTCAGGGCCCCACGCTGCCGTGGACCGCGTACCGGCTCAAGGTGACCGCTCCGGCGGAGCCGCTGGATGTGGATGTCGAGGCTGCGCCATTGGAGGCGCTGCACGCCGACCTGCTCCAGGCCCAGATCCCGCCGGGATCCCGGCTGCACGGTGTGGAGATCTTCGAACTGCGGCTGCCCGCCCAGGCCAACGTCGCTCTCATCGTCCGCGGCGGCGAAGGATTCGTCCCCACCCCCACCACCACGCTGCAAGCCGGTGACCGTCTGCTCATCGTCGCCACCCTCACCGTACGGGATCAAACCGAGCGCCGGCTGCGCGCGGTCAGCCGGGCCGGGAAGCTCGCCGGATGGTTCGGCGAACACGGCATGTAGCCCCTCGATGCGCGATTTCCACATGACCTTCACGGTCGCTGCACACCGCTCGCAAGCGGGCAGGCTGCGGCTGTGGATGTGGAGGATCAGGCTCACATCCAAGGAGGACCGGGTGACCGATAACGCACTGATCACGTGCCTTTGGTTCGACACCGAAGGTGAGGTAGCAGCGACGTATTACACCAGCATCTTCAAGCCAAGCTGGACGCTGCCGCACTCGAAAAGGCGGCCGTGGGGGAGTAGCACTTCCGCAGCGTGAGCGAGGCGGAGAAGTGCCTTAACGCTCACGGTGCCGACGATGTTCATGGGGAGGTTTGATGTCCAGCGAAATATCAGTGGCAGGCCACCTCATCATGATTTCTGTCATCTGTGTCTCGCTGGCCGTGATGATCGTCTTGGTCTTCCTCGCCGAGCACCAATCGAATAACCAGCGGCCACGCTCCGGCGAGCAACCTGCCGTCCGGCCTCCCTCTGGCAGCAACCACGGAAATGGGCCTGCCCATGAGCCCGGCCGCCCGACAGCAGAAAGGCCGGAACGCCCGCCAGCAGTGCCACAGTCGTAGTGGGCCAGCGCGATGCGGCTACCGCCGATGGATTCAGGCCTAGGTACTACGCCATGTACGACTACGCCGGCATCGGCCTGCGGTAGCCCGCAGACCGCCGCCTGCCCGCCTCACCCCCGCGGGGGTGAGGCGGCAGCGGGCGGCGGTGGAGCCGCGGCCTCATCGCCCGGGGCCGGCCGCAATGCCGTCTCGTGATCCTCGGATCCCACGCCGTCTGCGCTGGCCGCGTCGCGGGCGTGCAGCCGTTCGGCCAGCACGACCTTGAGCGCGGCGGCGATCGGGATGGCCATCAGCGCGCCTACCAGCCCTAGGATTGTCCCGCCGATCAGGGCGGCCAGTAGTACCGCGGCGGCGCTCATGCTGACGGTATGCCGCAGGATGCGCGGTGCGATGAGGTAGTTCTCCAGCTGCTGGTAGGCCACGAAGAAGATGGCCACGATCACCGTGGTCGGCCACAGTTCGGTGGTGAGCAGCGCGGCCAGCACGCAGATCACCGCGCCGAGCGTCGCGCCGATCATCGGGATCAGGTCGCACACCGCCACCACGAACGCCAGCGGCACGGCGAACGGCACCCCAAGCGCGGCGAAGACGGCGAATGATGCCAGCCCGGCCGCGAGCGAGATCAGCAGGTTGCCGATCATGTAGTCGCCGACCTTGTCGACCATCACGTCGGCGATCCGGCCGAACCGCGCACGATGGGCTTTCGGGAACAGCTTTCGCAAGCCGTGCCGCAGGCGGGGCAGGTCGGTCATGAAGTAGACGGCGAGCACCGTCACCGTCAGCGCCGAGGCCAGCGCGCCGAACAGGCGGCGGGTGTATCCGAGCAGCCCGCTGCCCAGCCGGCCGGGGAGATTCGCGAGCAAGCCCTGGATCTTGCTGGTCAGGTGGAAGCGGTCGCTCAGCACGCGGAACCGGGCTGAGCGTTCCTGGAGACTTGCGAAGTAGCCGGGGAAGTCGTGCACCAGGGCCTGGAACTGGTGGATCATCGCCGGGATGACTGACACCAGGAACGCCGCTACCAGGCCGCCGGTCACCAGGAAGATCACCAGAACGGCCAGCCCGCGCCGCATGCCCCGGCGGGTCAGCATGCGCACGGCTGGGTCCAGGCTGACCGCGATGAACAGCGCAATGAGCACCCGGACCAGCACCGTTCGGGTGGTATAGACGGCAGCCCCCGCCGTGAGCACGGCGAGGACGCCCAGGCTTACATACAGCCCCCAGCGGAACATCGTGATCGGGCGCACGTCGCCTCCGCCGCTGGCCCCGGGTGGAGACTCTGGCCCGTCCGCGGGGCTGACCACCCCGTTGTGCTGCTTGGCGCGCGGGCGATCCGGCTCCTTGCGCGTCAGGTCCCCGGCGCCATCACCCGGCGGGCCGCCGGCGCTGTCACGCGGCGGATCGGCAACACCATCACGCGCTCGGGCCATGGCCGGCTAGCTGGGAGTCCTGCACCTTTGCCGTCTTCACCCGCCAACGCGGTGGACGGCCCCGGCTGTCTATGCAAGAAGCCAGCATCGGGACGCAGGCGCCGGGCAGATCCCGCGGGGATGGCATAGAGATCTTCAGGCCGTGGAGGCATGGGGCCTCGCTCGTCGCCCGTTGCTCACATGCGTCCGGCTGACCGCCCGGCGGAGATGCCCAGCTCATGGCGAGGGGACCAGGCCGCGGGCGTACCAGGCGCGGGCGGGGAGGGTGAAGGGCCCGTCCGGGAGCTGCTCACGGCAGGCCTCGCGGACCGCGGCCTGCTGGACAGCCGGGAGGCTGTGCAGGTAGTGACCGGATGGGCCGACGGCCAGGGTGAAGGGCTGCCAGAAGTCGTCGAAGCCGGCGTAGTAGGCGTGGCTGGTCAAATCGCCGCTGATGACGTGCTGGAGGCCGGCCTGACGCAGCAGGAGGGCGATGTCGCCGTTCGTCGGTGCCGGCCATGGCGGACTCGCCGGGTGCGGCAGGCTCTACCTGCCGGGCGGCGGTCCAGAAGATCCGCAGCATGGTCATGCCGCCGTCGGCGATATCCCACATGCAGGCGGCGACGATGCCGCCCGGGCGGGTGACCCGGGCCATCTCCCTGACTCCTTGGCCGGGGTCGTGCAGGAAGCCGATGACCAGGGAGGACAGGGCCGCGTCGAAGTGCGCGGCCGGCCAGGGCAGCTGTTCGGCCACTCCGGTGCGCACGTCGGCGCCGGGGTTGCGGTCGCGGCAGGCGGCGGCGAACTGCGGGGCGGGGTCGATCGCGGCGACGTTGCCCGTGCCGAGCCGGGTGGCCAGTTCCCTGGCGAGGCCGCCCGGCCCGCAGCCGACGTCGAGGACCCGCATGCCGGGCTGGATCCCGGCGGCGTCGGCCAGCGCCGTGGCCAGGGCGGGGGTGTAGCGGCCCATGAAGCGGTCGTAGTCCTCGGCCGGGGCCTGGAACTGCGCGGAGGCCGGCCGCTCGTCAGGCATGATCGGCTTCTCTGCCGAGGGCTCGAGTGGTTGGACAGACATTGCCGGACTTCTTGACTGGGCCGGATACGGGTCACGGGTGCAGGTGGTAGAAGCGCCACAGGTCGTGGTCGATGGGCAGGATGTCGACGCGGGTGTAGCCGGCCTGGGTGGCGTAGTCGCGCATGACGGCGGGGCGCAGCACGGTGCCGGTGGCGGTCGATCCGGAGGTGCTCATGCTGTCGGGAAGGCAGATGAGCAGGCTGAACCCGTAAAGCAGCCGTTCGAGGTCGCCGCCGGGGGCGGTGAACCGGTCGGCTGCCTTCATGTCCGCGATCAGCACGGTGCCTGCCTGGCCGGCCAGCCGGCGCATCGCGGCCAGGGCGGCGACCGGATGCGGCAGGTCATGCAGGCACTCGAACGCGGTGACCAGGTCATAGGGGCCGCGGTCGGCCACCCTGGTGATGTCCAGGTGGTACACGTGCACCCGGTCGGCCAGGCCGGCCGCGGCGACGTTGCGCCGGGCCAGATCGACCGAGGCCATGTCAAGGTCGTAACCGTCCACGTGGAGCATCGGGTAGCCGCGGGCAAGACCGATGCACGACCACCCTGCGCCGCAACCGACATCGGCCACGCGGGCCGGCGGGCCGGTGCGCAGCCGGTGCTGGACCCCGGGCAGCGTAGCAAGCCAATCGTCGGCCAGCAAGCGCAGGTAGGCGGGCCGGTTGAGGTCGGCCTGGGACTCGCGCATGTCCGTGCCATAGGCGGCCCAGGGCACGCCGCGGCCGGTTCTGCTCGCCTGCGCGAGCGCGGGTAGCTGGCGGGCCGCGGCGGCGAGCTGGCGGGCCAGTGGGGCCAGGTAGGTGAGCCCGTCCGGGTCGGCGAGCACCTCGGCCACGCCGGGGCGCAGCCGGTAGCTGCGCGCGTCGGGCTCCTGGCTGGGGTCGAGTACCTCGAGCAGGCCGCCGACGGCCTGGTGCTCAAGCCACTCCCGCGCGTACCGCGGCGCGGTGCCGCTCGCGGCGGCCAGGGCGGGCGGGGTCAGCGCCTCGCGGTGAGCCAGCAGCCGGTAGTAACCCAGCCGGTCACCAAGGGCGATAGCAAGGATGTCGAGGGCGCCAAGCGCGGCGGACAACAGCCGGTCGGCGACGGCGGCCGCTTCGGCCGGCTCGTCCGCTGGTGCCAGCGCCCGCCTGGGTGCAGCCCTCACATATTCGGCCGCCTGTGCGCTCATCGATCCCCCTCCTGTGGCCGGTTGGCCTTCGCCGGTCCAGCCAGCACAGCCCGGCCGTATGGAGACCGGATGGAGGCGCCCTGCGCTTCCGATGGGCGAATCAGGGCAACGGAAGGCCAGCTACCTCGGCCTTCGGGTGAGAAGCGGCGTGCACCCCGGGGGCCACACACCGTTCCCGCGCGGGGATCCCGCTGGGTCCCGGCCTGTCCGCCTTGGCCATTGTCGGCGAGCCCCGGGATGGCTGGCTTACGCCGTGGGTCAAGGGGAAACCGCAGATCAGTAATGTGGCGGAAAAGTATTGGTAATGAAAGGGTAGTAAGGCGGGCCCTCACGAAGGGGAATCCCGTTCGGCGGCGGCAAGGCGACCTTTCCTACCCGAGGAGGATGCATGCGCAATCGACTATTAGTGCTACCGCCCGTCGGCCGGGCTGTCCACCCGGCCGCGGCTGTCCTTGGCCCGCGCGGTCGTGGCGGTCGCCCACAGCGCCGCCCCACGGGCCGCCTACCGGGCGGCCGTCACCGGTAAGACCGGGATATGGACCCGCTTCGGCGCACGGCCCGTTCGGTGGCCCGCAGTATGCCAGGGCCGTCGCGTTCCCGACCGCACGGTCCGTCCGCCCGGCCTACGAGGTGATCTTCACCGCCTCGGCCAGCAACATGACCGACGTCGTCGTGGACGCGGTGACCGGCAAGGTGCTGTACCGCCAGTCGCTCACCGCCGACGACGCGTTCGGCGATCGGTCCAGCACCGCCCGGACCGCGGCGGCCGCAACCGGCCCCGGAGGACTGGTCTTCCTCTATTACCCGGGTTCCCCGGCGTCGCCGAGCCAGGTGGTGAAGCCATTCAAGGGCAACGCCACCGCCTCCCCCGCGGGCTGGCTGAACCCGCCGGTCAACGGTGTGTTCACCACCCAGGGCAACAACGTCGACGACCACGAGAACTGGCAGGCGACCCGTCCGGAGCCGAACCCGTTCCGCCCGGCATCGGCCAACGGCCGGTTCCTGTTCACCTTCGTCAACAACTGGGGCAACACCAACTGTGCGGCGAACAGCTACCAGCAGGACGTGTCCCAGGCCACGACGAACCTCTTCTACCAGCACAACCGTATCCACGACGAGTACTACGGCTACGGCTTCACCGAGTCGGCCGGCAACTTCCAGAACGACGACTTCGGCCGTGGCGGCGTCGGTGGCGACGCCGTGCAGGGCGACGTCCAGGCAGGCATCCAGGCCAACCCGCCCAACCTCGACAACGCCAACTTCAGCACCCCGCCGGACGGGCTCCCCGGTATCACCAACATGTTCCTGTGGCAGACCATCCCCGGCGCGTTCATCGCCCCGTGCGTGGACGGCGACAACGACCTGGCGGTCATCCAGCACGAGTACACCCACGGCATGACCAACCGCATGGTCGGCGGCGGCGAGGTACTCGGTGGCGAGCAGGCCGGGGCCATGGGCGAGGGCTGGAGCGACTGGTACGCCCTCAACCACCTGTTCGACGCGGGCCTGGAGACCCAGCCGATCGAGGGGATCTACGTCACCGGCAACCCCAACCGCGGCATCCGCAACTACAACTACGCCGACAGCCCGCTGAACTACGGCGACCTGGGCTACGACATCGTCGGCAACGAGGTGCACTCCGACGGTGAGATCTGGACCGCGACGCTGTGGCAACTGCGCGAGGGCCTGATCGCCAAGTACGGCAAGACGGCCGGCCAGCGGCGGGCCGCGCTGCTCATCACGGCCGCGCTGCCCGACACCGCGCCGCTGCCCAGCATGCTGGACGCGCGCGACGGCATCCTCACCGCCGACCAGGACCTCTACAACGGCAAGGACATCTCCGCTGATCTGGTCGGTGTTCGCCAACCGTGGCATGGGCTCCTCGGCCGGGACGACGGGCTCCAATGACCCGGACCCGAAGCCCAGCTTCGCCAGCCCGAACACTCACGCCAACGGGCACCTGCTGCTCAACGTGGTGGACCAGGCCGGGCACGGGATCACCGGCGTCAACGTGGACATCGGTGACTACGAGGCCAGGGTCACCCCGTCGGCCGTCACCGCCGGGCGGACCGGCCAGGCGTTCATCAACATGGTTCCCGGGACCTACGACGTGACGCTGCAGGCACCTGGCTGGGGCTCGCGCACCCTCACCGGGGTCACCATCACGGCGGGCCAGATCACCGGGCAGATCGTGACGATCCAGCAGAACCTTGCCTCCGCCAGCAACGGTGCGGCGATCGTCACCTCCACGGGCGACGACGGGACCAACCACGCCACCAACCTGATCGACGACACCGAGGGCACGGCATGGGGGAACACCCCCACGTCAACGCCACAGGACCAGACCGGTTCGGTGACGGTGGCGCTGTCGCCGACGCTGGACACCGCCAGCACGCTGGTCAGCGCGATCCGGCTCGGTGCCTACCCGGGCATCGGCCTGCCGCGCTTCGGCTCGGTCAAGAACTACACGATCGAGGTGTCCGACGACGGCACCACCTGGAGTACCGCCGCCACCGGCACGGTGCAATCCGATCCGCCGCGCCCCGTCGCGCCGGAACTCAACTACCAGACCATCACGCTGGCCACCCCGGTTCACGCGAACTTCGTCCGGCTTGATGTCAGCGACACGCAAGGCCCGGTCACCGAGCTTTCCGTCGGCGACCTCCAGGTGTTCGCCGGGACCCCGTAACGGCCCGTAGCACCGGGTGGGGCTGGCGCCGCGTGACGCGGCGCCAGCCCCAGCGGCATGCCGGGCAGGCTGTTCTCCCGGCCCCGGAAACCGGCCGGGGCACGCCCGCGGAGATCCGGCGCAGGCAGGCGCACCCACCGGCGTGGTGGAGGATGATTTCGGCAGGGCCGTGAGCCGCTGGGCACGCGACCGCGGGCCCGCCCGCTCACCTTGCCGGACGGAAGGCGCACCAGTTGACCAGCGAAGGCGGATCACCCGGCAGTGAGGACGGCTTTCCCGCCCGGGCGGTCGGGCGCCCCGGCTTTGATACCACCGTCGCGCATCAAGCCCGGATGTACGACTACTGGCTCGGGGGCAAGGACAACTTCCCGGCCGACCGCAAGGCCGCTCAGGCGGCGCTGGCCGCTTACCCGGGCATGGCCCGCCTGGCCCGGGAGAACCGGGCGTTCCTGCGCCGGGTGGTGCGTTACCTGGCCGGCGAGGCCGGGCTGCGCCAGTTCCTCGACATTGGTACCGGTATCCCGACGTCGGGCAACACCCATGAGATCGCACAGGAGGTGGCGCCCGAGTGCCGGGTGGTCTACGTGGACTATGACCCGGTGGTGCTTACGCACGCGCGCGCCCTGCTGCCCAGCACCCCGGAAGGCACGACCGCCTACATCGACGCCGATCTGCGCGACACCGGGATACTCCTGGAAAAGGCGGCCCAGACACTCGACCTGACCAAGCCCGTGGCCGTGACGATGCTCGCGGTGTTGCATGCCGTCGGTGATGAGGACGATCCGCACGCGGTCGTGGCCCAGACCATGCAGGCGCTTCCCTCAGGCAGCTACCTGGCCATCTCACATCTCGCATCAGACCTCGAGCGCGAGAAACTGAACGCTTCGCGGGATCGCGTCAACCGCATCAGCCACCAGCAGTACACCCACCGCAGCCACGCCGACGTCCTGCGCTTCTTCGACGGCCTGGAGATGGTCGAGCCTGGGCTAGTGGAACTCCGGCACTGGCGGCCCACCATCGAAGCCAGCCGGGTGACCCCGGGATGGTGCGGCCTGGCACGCAAGGCGTAATCACGACCGCGTCCCGATGCCGGTCATGCGGGGACCCACAGCGTCACTCCCTGGGCCAGGTGCCCGCCTACTGGCCCTGCATTTCCGGCGCGTGGCCCATGCTGGCCAGGGCGGCGAGCGACGACGAGGAATTGTTGATCTCGTAGTTGCAGTGCGGCACCTCGCTGTCCCAGTACAGCGCGGCGGCGATCAGCGGGTTGGCGTCGACGAACGCCTGCATCTGATGGATGAAGCTGACCCGCACGTTCGGCGAGGGATAGGCGACGCTGCCCCACTCAGCGATGAACACCGGCATCCTCCCGTGCGCCACGGCGAAGCTGACCACGTCGGAGAACAGCGACGCGGGGCTCACCGGCGGGTCCTGCCCGCCGCGGCTCGGGTGCCGGCAGCCGCCGGTGTTGTAGCCATCGGCCGCGATGATGTCGACCTCTCCCGCGCCCGGCCAGTAGGACGCGGCGGACTTGTTGATGTACCCCCAGTGGGTCAGGATGAGCACCCAGTGCAGCCGGCCACCCTGGTTCCAGTCCAGGTGCGCGTCCACGGCCAGCTGGTGCACGTGATCCCAGGCGCGGATGAACTCGGCCGGGCTGCCGAGCCCGGCGTGCTTCGACACGTTGTTCGCCTCGTGCTCGAACGTCACGTAGATGGACCTGAGCCGGTACTTCACCGCGGCCTGGTCAACCGAGTCGAGGAACGCCCGGATGGTGGCGTCCTCACGCCCGGCCGCGATGGCCGCGTAGCTGAGCCCGTGCCGCGGGTAGGTGTCGAAGCTCACCAGGATGGTGCTGCCCTGGGACAGCAGGGAGGCTTCCCGCCGGTTGGGGAAGCGCTGGCCGATGCGGTCATAGACGCGGACGATCGCCAGCCTGCGGCCGAGTTGCGGCTCCTCCTTGGTCAGCGGGACGTCGCCGCCGAACAGGACGGCGCGGCCCGTGCCGGACGGTCCACCCGGCGTGCGGCCCGGCCCGCCGGGGACGGTACCCGACGGACCACCCGGGCCGGCAGTGGAACCGCCGGCGATGCCCGCCGCGCCGTCGGCCCTACCACCGTGGCCGCCGCCCGGCGCAGTGGTACTGCCCGGGCAGGCCGCGCCCGGGCTGGCCGCGCCCGGCGATCCAGGCGCCGGGGGGACGCCGATGCTGCTGTCGGCGCCCATCCAGACCGGCTCCGTCGAACAGCCCGCTCCCGCCAGCAACACCAGGCCCGTCAGCACCGCCAGGCTTGCGCGCCGGCCATGAGTCCCCGCGCGCGCCAGACCGCCGACGTGCACAAACCTCCCCATGAGGCCTAACAGTAGGGCGTGTCCGCATCTGGCGCACCAACAGGCTGGTTGCGCTCAGGTAGCCGCCCGCTGAACAGAAAGCGGCTTCTCCCCCCGACCAGGCCTGGCAGCCGGTGCCGAGCGGTGATTCTGCGCCGCGGCGAACGAGGCCTGGCCGAATCCGGTGGTCACGGCGGTTGCGGTCAGCAGCGCAGTCGCCACCGCGATCGTCCTGCTTTTCGTGGATCCGCGCACCGGGCACCCCCGTTTGGTATTCCTGAGTTA
Organism: uncultured Actinomycetes bacterium; assembly: GCA_963726415.1. Lineage (GTDB taxonomy): Bacteria > Actinomycetota > Actinomycetes > Streptosporangiales > Streptosporangiaceae > DASXKD01. The sequence continues at coordinate 74,768 of CAVSCM010000028.1, read as the reverse complement.
AAGAAAAAGCCAACTAAACCTAAACAAAGCCCCAAGGCTCTGCCAAGACCCGGCCGTGCTCGCAGCCGTGTCCGGGTCGGCTTGACCGCGGCTGGCAGGCTGGGGCATGGCCGTAGGCAAGGGCTGCGCAAGGGAATGGGTGATGGCCGATGGCGGCTGAGCGGCATACACCGGGCAAGGAGCCTGGTGCGGGGGCCACGGCGACAGATCGCGGCGGGGCACCGGCTGCGCCGCCGCGGAGCCAGGGTGGTGACAGCCTGCCCGCGTGGCTGGAACCCGAGCTGGCCACGCTTACCGAGGACAGGTTCTCCGACCCGGCCTGGATCTTCGAGCGCAAGCTCGATGGTGAACGATGCCTTGCGTTCGCCGACGGCAACCGGGTGCGGCTGATGACCCGCAACCAGCACGAGATCACCAGCACGTTCCCGGAGGTCGCCGGTGCGCTGGCCGCCCAGGGCCGTGAGCCTTGCGTCGTCGACGGGGAGATCGTCGCCTTCGACGGGAGCCAGACCCGTTTCGAGCGGCTTCAGCACCGGCTCGGCCAGGCCCGGCCCAGCCAGGCCCTGCTCGCCGCGGCGCCTGCCTACTTCTACCTGTTCGACGTGCTGTACGCCGGTAGCCGGGACACCCGGCCGCTGCCGCTGTTGGAGCGCAAGCAGATCCTGCGCGGGCTGCTGTCCTTCGATGACCCGCTGCGCTACACCGAGCACCGGGACACCGACGGGGAGGCGTACTACCGCGAGGCGTGCCGCCTGGGCTGGGAAGGTCTCATCGCCAAGCGGGTCGGCTCGCCCTACCGCGCCGGACGGACCAAGGACTGGCTGAAGTTCAAGTGCATCACCGGCCAGGAGTTCGTCATCGGCGGCTTCACCGACCCGCAGCGCTCGCGCATCGGGTTCGGTGCGCTGCTGCTTGGCTACTACGACACCGGCGGCAGGCTCGTCTACGCGGGCAAGGTGGGCACCGGCTTCGACAACCAGACGCTGCGCAGCCTGCATGACCGCCTCGCCGCCATCGAGCGGCCCACCCCCGCCTTCGCCGCCGGCAAACTGCCCCGCTCACGGGTGCACTGGGCCGAGCCGCGGCTCGTCGGCCAGGTTGCCTTCACCGAATGGACCGACGCCGGGGAACTGCGCCATCCACGGTTCCAGGGACTGCGGGATGACAAAGACCCCCGCGATGTCGTCCGGGAGATCCCGGCCAGCGGGGCCGGCCAGTCATGAGCACCCGAGCGCGGTGTCCACATAAGTGATGAAGCTTCCCGCCGAAGGCTCCGCCCGGGTGAACTCGGCCACCGTAAAAGCCAGCAGCGTGACGGCCACGGTAGCGGCGAGGATCGTCAGCGGCGCGGCGACACCGGCGGTCACCACGATCACTCCGAACCCAAAGTAGAAATCAATCCCCGGCCCGACATTCGCGACGGTCGAAGCCGTCACGTCGGCGGTACCGAGCTCGCCGGACTTGAGGCGGCCTCCGCTCTGGCTCACCACATCTCCCCGGGCGGCAACTGCCTATCACCTTTATGGCCTGGATCGTGCTGCCGGCGGCACTCTCGCCGCTGCACCTGAACTCAATCACATCGTCGGCTGAACCGTCCCCGGGCCCGGTGCACCCGCTGCGTGATGGGGCGCCGTATGGGGATGGGCGCGCCCGGATGGCTGTGCTGCGGCACGGTCCGGGCAGGAATCCAGGGCGCGGTCCCGGCGTTAACACACAAGTTCGAAGGGACAATGACGTGCTTAAGCTCAGAAACCGCAACACCGCCACCCGCTCGGAGCCGACGCCGCCGTTCGAGGGGCACGGCCCGGAGGGGGCCGAGCGCGCGACCTTCGCGGCAGGATGCTTCTGGGGCGTCGAGGCGGCCTTCCGCCAGATCGATGGGGTGCTGGCGACCGCTGCCGGCTATACCGGCGGGCATGTGCCCCACCCCACCTACGAGCGGGTCTGCCGGGGCGGCACCGGCCACGCCGAGGCGGTCGAGGTGTGGTTCGACCCGGCCCGGGTCAGCTACGAGCAACTGCTCCAGACGTTCTGGCGGATCCACAATCCGACCACCCGCAACCGCCAGGGCTTCAATTTCGGCCGCCAGTACCGCTCAGCGATCTTCTATCACGACGCCGGCCAGCAGGAAGCCGCGATCGCATCGCGCGACGCCCAGCAGCAATCGGTAAGCCGGCAGATCGTCACGCAGATCACTCCTGCGTCGGCGTTTTACCCGGCCGAGGAGTACCACCAGCACTACCTCGAAAAGCACGGCCGGCCAAGCCACGCAGCCACCATCCGGTAGTGGCCCCGGTCGCCGCCGCGGGAACCCGCACCACCGATGATTCCCGGTGATGCCGCCGGTATGTACCGGTGAGCATCGACAGGAGGGAAGCCACGGTGAGCGTTATCGTCATCGAATTCATCACCCTGGATGGGATCGTGACCGACCCGGACGGGTCCGGGGGCACCGCAGCCGGTGGCTGGGCGTTCCGGCACGGCCGCGAAGCGATCGCCGGGGACAAGTTCCGGCTCGGCAGCGTGCTTGATGAGGGAGTCCTGCTGCTGGGCCGGAAGACCTGGGAGATGTTCTCCCGGATCTGGCCCGGGCGCGACGACCCGTTCTCGGCCCGGATGAACGCCGCACAGAAGCTGGTCGCCACCCGCACCCTGACCGGCACCTCGGCGTGGGCGAACTCACAAGCCGTGGATGGCGACGTCATCGACGCGGTCAAGCGCCAGCAGCGAGACGTAGTCATCACCGGCAGCCTGAGCATCGTGCACGCGCTCATGGCCAGCGACCTGATCGACGAGTACCGGCTGCTGACCTTCCCCACCATCCTCGGCGCCGGCGAGCGGCTGTTTCCCCTGGCCCGCCCGCCCACCTGGAGCTCGTGTCGGCCGAGCAGTCCGGCGCCGCGGTCTTGACGCGGTACCGGAGGGCGACAGGATGACCGCCCGTTCCCTCGCCCATGCGAGGCACCAGCGGCAGGCCCTGACCGCTTCATCGCGCTGATCTGATGGGCGCGGCGGCCGCGGAGTCGATGTGCGCGGTGCGACGATAGTTCTAGATCATCGCCTAGGACCGGGCAGAGTGGAGCGCCATGACATCGCCGCCTCAGCCAGAGCACCTGAACAACCGGCACCGCGATACGTTGCGCCAGATCTTTGCGCACCCGATGAGCCATAACGTCGAATGGCGGGCGGTGCTGTCGCTGCTGGAAGCGGTCGGAACGGTCACCGTGCGGCACGACGGCAAGATCGTCGTCACGATCGGTTCAGCCCGGGAGATCCTCGACCCGCCCCGCGGCAAGGACATCGACGACCAGATGGTGGAGGACCTGCGCCGGATGCTGAGCGGCGCAGGTTACCCTCGTCCTGACCGTGCAGGCTCGGCGGGCGCCGGCCTTCGCGGTGGGTGCCGCGGCCGGTCGCCATGTCGCCCTGACGGAGCCGGGCACGGTCACGAAGGGCGCTGATTGAGCCAGTCGAGCGCCCGCTGGGCGACCTCCCGCCAGCCATGGTCGATGGTGAGTGAGTGACCGCGGTCAGGGAACTCCGCGAAGTCGGTCACCGCGGGTGATTTGTGGTAGAGCTTGCGGGTCGCTGTGGTGATGGCGGCCGGCACGGTGCTGATCCCGGCCCCCCGCGATAAGCAGCAGCGGGCCCCGGGTCTTGTTGTGTGTGTTGACCTTGGCGGGCGAGTGCGGGATGAAGTTCGCGGCCGCGGCCTCGAACAACGGCCTGCCCGGGGATGGCACCGTCCAGCGCTGGTACAGCTCATCGGATTCCTGCTCGGGCAGCGCGTTGCCGAACCCGTAACGGAACTGCTCCCGGGTCAGGGACACCGCCTGGTGGCGGTTGGCTGGCTTGCGCAGCGCGATGGAAGCGACCCGCAGCGCCGACGGGGGCAGGTAGATCACGCCCTTGATGGGTGCCGCGTCGATCGCCACGGCTGCGGCGGCAAGGTCTTGCCCGAGCAGCCGCTGCGCTATCAGGCCTCCGAAGGAATGGCCGATGACCACCGGCCGCGCGTCCAGCCCACCGATGATCTGCGCATAATGCCCGACGACATCGTCGATCCCCTGGCTGGCCACCCGGCCGGGCTCCCGGCGGGTTTCCTCGACTGTGTCGGAGGTGCCCGGCCAGCCCGGTGTCAACGGCGCGTAACCCGCCTCACCGAACAGTTCGGCCCACGGGCCCCACGAGCTGGTGTGCAGCCACAGACCATGAATGAACACCACCGGACCACCTGCAGGGCTCATCGCCGATGCCCTCCTCAGATCGCCAACCTGTCCTGGATCGCGGCACCCCCCCGCAGCCAGTGTGACCCTCGCCTGCCCCGCTTGTCACCGGGCCGGGCGCCCGCAGCCTCGGCGGCAAACCTCCGTCGAGCCACGCGGGAGGCCATCGTTGCTCACCCGCGGTCGTAGGCGTACGGTGCGTCGTCCGGTTTGGGTGCCCGGATCTTGGCGTGGGCCACGGCCGTGCCCTTGGCGGAGACCGTGAGCCCGGTGTAGGTACCCGGCGTCGCCGGGTCGCTCCACTCGTTGGTGCCGTCGGTGGCGTAGAAGGCGAAGTCGTGCTTGCCCGAGGACAGGCTGAGCGTCGCCTGGTATACCGCCCCGGTGGAGGGGTTCCCGGACTGGAGCTTCATCGGGTGGGACGTGCCGTCCACCACGACGTCTACCTCGGTCGCCGGGTCCGGGCCGGTGTAGGTCGTGGAGAAGGTGAAGTTGGTGGACGTGGTGCCCGACGTCGGGGACACCGAGGAGTTCTGCAGGTAAATCGGCGTGATGTCGACGCTGTACTTCTGGATCGTCTGCAGCCCGCTACCGTCGTTGAACTGCAGCGCGAAGTAGCGCGTCCCCTGGGTCAGATGCGACGTCGTGTACTGGTAGTGGATTCCCTTTGCGGCCGTGCCCGACACCGCCTTCAGCGCGTGAGCGTTGTTGTCGATGTCGATCGCCGCGGTGACCGGGGTTTTGCCAGCGGGTGACTTGTAGGTGCAACTGAACGTGACCGGCTTGCCAAGCTGCTGCGCACCGTTACCCGGTGTCACCTTGAACCCGGTGATGTCGTACGGCAGTACCTGCGGGCCGCTAAAGGGAACGTTGTTCAGCGGCAGCTGATAGGACTTGCCGCCGGCGCCGAACCGGAACCTGTACGTGTGCGGGCCCGGGGCCAGCTTGGTCGTGCCCTCGTACTCGTCGAGCTTGCCGACCTTCTTGGCGAACGACAGCGGGACCGTCTGGCTGCCGTCGACGACGGCCTTAGCAGTCGTCGGCGTCGTGGCGTTCTGGTACATGACCGCGAACGTGAAGGTCGTGCTCGGGCCGCCCGAGGGAGGACTCACCGTGCCCGCGTGGGAGCCACCGACGGCCGCGCCGCCTACGTTGGGGACCGACAGCACCTTGTCGTAGGCCAGCGTGGGCTCGATCAGCTTCGGATCAGGTGCTTGTGCGAAGTTGAAGTAGTCCATCAGGTCCGACGTGCTGGCCAGGCTGTCCCGGGCGCCCAGGCTCGGCAGGTTGAAGACTTCCTCGATGAACTTGTCGAACGAGGCGAACTCGCCCTGCCGGCTGCTGATGTAGCCGGGCTTGGCCCACGGCGAGATGACCAGCAGCGGCACCCGCGGGCCCAGGCCGATGCCGTCGACCTGCGGCGGCGGCACGTGGTCGTACCAGCCGCCGAAGTCGTCCCAGGTGACGAAGATCGCCGTGGAGTTCCACTCCGAACTGTGCATGATCGCGTTCACGATCGAGGACACGAAGTTCTGGGCCGGCAATGTCGCCTGCGGCGGGTGGTCGGATTGCGAGTCCTGACCTGGGATGACGAAGCTGACGTTGGGCAGCTTGTTGGCCTGCGCGTCGGTGATGATCTGGCTAGAGTCCACGCCCGGAGTTTTTTTGAGGCCGTTAATGTATTGCGGCGCGTTCCACACCGGCGCCATGCCGTAGTACTTCCAGCTCAGCCCCTTCGCCGTCAATTCGGCCGGAACGGAGGGAATGTTGTAGCAGGGCTGGCTGAAGGACTCGTCGCCGCCGGCGTCACGGTCGAGGACCACGTCGTTGGCGGGCGACAGGCAGCCGTGCACGTGGATCGTCTGGTCGTTGCCACCGGTCTGCGCGGCGATCATCGCGATGTGGTTGGGCGTGCTGCTGGAGGCGGCGTCGGTGTAGAAGTTCTCGCCGAGGCCGAAATGCTGGGCGTACGCCCAGTAGACGGGGATGTCGCTCTTCTTGTACTGGACCTTGCCGAGCGGGTCGAAGCCGTCCATGGCGCCGCCGTCGATCGCGAACCTGGTCCGCGGGCCGCTGTGGTCGATGTCGTGCGGGGCCGGGTTCGAGGCCGCCGGCTCGGTAAGCGCGTATTGCGATCCGACGCCGGGGAAATCGCCGAAGTAATTATCGAAGGTATGGTTCTCTTCCATAATCACAACGACATGCTGAATGGGGTCGGTGGCCTGTGTTGCCGCCGCGCCCGCCATGCCAGCAGCCACTACGCTAAGTGCGGCACCGACCGCTCCTATGGCCACTACCGCCGAATTAATCCGCCGCAATCTTGCGCGCCTCCCGTTCAAAATCTTCGGGGTACGTCTTAGCAGATTCGGGGTACACTAAGACAAAAGTATGCGTTTGTCAAATTCGCAGAATAAACCACGTAAAGGCGTATCTTAGCATCTTCTGAGCTATTTTTCCCGGGAACCAGGCGCCCCGGGCAGGCCGCCGGGACTTTTGCCGTGACCGCGATTGCCCGGGGGATGACCGGGACCAGCGATGCCACGGCCGATGGCTGAACCGGGCCGCTACCCGGCCTTCCTCATCCCGTCCGCAACCCTGGCCTCATGCATACCAACTGTGGCCCGTGACCGGGATTTGCTTCTGCGTGGTTCCGCCGGTATCGTCAGTGTCCTGATGAACTTATCAGGGAGCTGATGATATGCCAACACCGTTGGGCGAGGGGTTCCGCGGCCCGGACGGCCGGGTCGGGTACCTTCTTCGCCAGGCTCAGCACACGCTGCGCGCGGCCATGTACCAGCCGCTGGCCGAGATCGGGATCACCGCGGCGCAGTACTCGGTGCTGAGCGTGGCCGATGCCGAGCCAGGGCTGTCGGGTGCCGAGCTTGCCCGCGACACCATGCTGACCCCGCAGAGTGTGAACGCGATCGTGGTTCACCTGGAGCGCGCCGGCCTGCTCGAGCGGTACGCGGACGCCCGGGATCAGCGGCTGCGGCGGATCTATGTCTCGCAGTCCGGGCGCGAGGTGCTGGCCGCCGCCCGGCCTGCCGTCCAGGCGGTAGAACAGCGCATGGTGGCGTCCATGACCGCGGCCGAGCAGGCCACGTTCCGCCGCCAGCTCACCGAATGCGCGCTCGCGCTCGATGCCCGCCCAGCCGCAGGGCCGGCTCGGTTCACCCTGCTCAAGCGGGTTCTACGGCCCGGCCCACACAGGCAACTGACAGGAGACGGGGTGAACACACCCATGTATCCCCATTTCATCAACCAGGCCGCTGAAGTTCGGCAGCGCGAGATGCTGGCAGACGCCGAGCGGCACCGCATCGCGCGGCAGCTCGCCAAGCACGCCAGGGCGTCGCGCATCGAGCAGCGGGCCGAGCGGCGCATGAGCCGGGCGATGGTCAAGGTGCTGCGGCTGCGCTCAGAACTCCTGTCCTGACCGGGTGACCCTGGCCGAGCCGCCAGGCCCGTACCCAGGCACCGGACAGCAAGCACGCAGTGAGCAACGGCTCGCTGGCGGCACTTCCCGGACCATCGCGACCATGCTGGCCGATGCTGACCAGCGCAAGAAGGAGAAGATGACATGAGACCCGAGCGCAGGATCCGGCAGGCCGAGACGCGGCTGTTCGCCCGCAGCGGCCTGCGGCCCGAGGAGACGTTCGTCGACCTCAGCTCGGCTGACGTGCGGCTGCGGGTGCTCAGCGCCGGGACGGGCCCGTCGCTGGTGGTGCTGCACGGCGTGACCCTGGCCGCTGCGGTGTGGGCACCCTTGCTCGCCGAGCTGCCCGGGTACCGGGCGCACCTCGTCGAACTGCCGGGCCACGGCCTGTCCGGACCGGCCGCCTACCGGCCCGGCGCGGTGCGCGATCACACCCTGGGCCTGATGGATGACCTGTTCGACGCGCTCGGCCTGACCACCGTGCCGGTCCTGGGCCACTCGCTGGGCGGGATGTTCGCGCTCTGGCACGCGGCCGCCCGGCCGGGACGGATCGCCTCGCTGGTCGCCATCGGCGCCCCCGCGGTCGCCCTGCCCGGTGCCGTCGTCCGGATGCCGCTGTCGCCCCTGACCGTCCCGGTGCTCGGCGAGGCCGTGCTGCGTGCCCCCACGCCACGGTCGGCGTACCGGTGGCTGCTCAGCCTCGGACTCAGCCCGGCCGCCGCCGCGGCCGCGCCGGACGAGCTGCTCGACGTGCTCCGCCTTGCCGCCCGGCGCCCGGCCAACGCCAGGACCGTCGCCGCTCTCATGCACGCGATCGACGGCTTCCGGCGGCCCCGGGCCGACAGCGTCATGACCGATGCCGAGCTGGGCCAGATCACCGCGCCCACCATGTTCTGCTGGGGAACCAGCGACCCGTTCCTCACCCCAGCGCAGGCCCGTCCCGCCATCGCCAAGATCCCCGGCGCTGTGCTCCATGAGGTACCGGGCGGGCACGGCCCCTGGCTGGAGGATCCCGCGGGCTGCGCCAAACTCGTGACCGGCCACTTCACCGCGACGGGATACGCGCCCGCCGAAATATGGTCAAATGATCTTGGCTAGGCCCCTGACAACCTCGGGGCCGTGGCCGGGGCGGCCGATAGACCGGTTCTGTTTCCTGCCGCCGATCATCGCCCGGAGTGTGTTTTCGCAAGAGGATCGCTAGCCGGGCGTCCCGTCGCGCTCGCTTCTTGCGGCGAGGCGCTGGAGTTGCCGTGTGTGCACGCCAGGCACCCAACCGTAGGTGGCCGATGGGCCGAGCCGCGGGTCGCTGGGAACATGGGCGTCACGCAAGGCGTGCACGTATGCCCGGTCCTGGTCGATCCGTGCGTGTACCTGATCAGCTCCGCCGATGGACCCGTGCCCGGGGACCAGGACATCGACGTCGCCCGCCGCGCCCTCGAGCAGCCGCAGCGCGGCGAGGTAGTCCTCGATCGGGTCCGCGGTGCCGTTGAAGTCGAGCATCGGAATCAAGACATCAGAAAGCATGTCGCCGGCGACGAGAACCCCGCGTTCCTCGATCAACAGCGCCGCATGGCCCGGGGCATGCGCTTGATGCTCGACAATCCGGACGTGAGGGCCATCCCAAGGAATCTGCGCCGTCTCGGCGGGCAGGCCGGTAATGAGGCCGAGCAGGTCCAGCGGTACCTGCTCGGCGATGTCCGGCGGTATCAGCTCGGCGATGCGGGCCTTCCAACGCACGTCCGACAGCCAATCTCGGGCAGTGGCCGCGCAGCGCGCCGTGCCGTAACGGGGCGCCGCGCCGAGCCGGGCGTGCCAGAGCAGGTGATCCCAATGCGGATGCGTCGAGAAGCCTGCCACAACGGGCTGGCCCAACTCGCGAAGGTCGTTCGCGAGGGCGGCCATTTCGTAGCCGCACACCCCGGGGTCGATGAGCAACACGCCAGCCCGGCCGTGCACGACAACGGCGTTGCTCTGGCAGAACTCGCTCTGCTGGATCAGCACACCCTCCGCGACCTGCCTCAGCACGGGATCCCCTCCTGCATACTGCTTGCGATTTGCAACCGGCAGGTCAGACACTAGGACATCTGATGGTAGATTGCAACCAGTTAGGACGAGAGGAAGAGGGTGCAGCAGGAAGCGCGGTCGGGGTGCCCGATCAACGCCGCGGTCGAGGCGTTCGGGGACAGCTGGAGCCTGCTGGTGCTGCGCGACGTGATGTTCGGAAACCGGCGGTACTTCCGGGAGCTCCTCGCCGGCTCCGAGGAGAGGATCGCCTCCAACATCCTGGCCGACCGGCTCAAGCGGCTGGTGAGTGCCGGTCTCCTGACACGAGAGGATGCGGGGCCGGGGCGCCGGGCGGCCTATAGCCTGACCGAGGCGTCCATCCAGCTCGTGCCGGTCTTCGCGCAGCTTGGCGAGTGGGGTCTGCGACACCGCCCGACTACGAAGCGGCTGCGGGTGCGCGCCGAAGTGCTTGCAGCGGGCGGCCCGCCGCTGTGGGCCGAACTCATGGCCGAGCTGCGGGCCATTCACCTTGGGACCGCAGCGCCAGAACGGACCAGTCCCGGCGTCATGGAACGCCTCGCCGAGGCATACGCCGCTGCAAGCTGAAGCCGTCGACGCGTCACCTTGCAGCGCGGATCTGCAACTCGATGAGCGCCTACGAGCGGCTGGCCGGCGCGCTTCGAGAGGATCTCACCTATGTCCGCAGAGATTCCGGCCGAAGCGCTCCAGCTGCGATCGCTGGTGAGGTCCGATCAGACCCTCGAGCTGTTCCTGGACATGGTCCCGGTGCCGCAGCCGGGACCAGATGAGGTCGTCATCAGGGTTGAGGCAGCAGCGCTCAACCCGTCAGACATGGGCCTGCTCTTCGGCGGGGCTGATATGGCTGCCGCAGTGGCGAGCGGATCTGCTGAGCGCCCGGTCGTCACCGCGCCCATCCCCGATGCCGCCATGCGCGGCCTCGCCGGCCGGGTAGGGACGCCGATGCCGGTCGGCAATGAGGGCGCGGGCACGGTTGTGGCGGCGGGCGAGTCTGCGGCCGCGCGGGCTCTGCTAGGCAAGGTCGTAGCCGCGGCGGGCGGCGGGATGTACTCGCAGTACCGGCCGGTCAACGTCGCGCTGTGCCTGGAGCTCCCGGCCGGGGCGACGGCGATCGAAGGCGCAGCCTCGTTCGTGAACCCGATGACGGTGCTCGGCATGGTCGAGACCATGCGGATGGAGAATCACAGCGCGCTGGTACACACAGCCGCAGCCTCCAACCTTGGCCAGATGCTCAACCGGCTCTGCATCGAGCAGCAGATTCCGCTCGTGAACATCGTGCGGAAGCCAGACCAGGAAGCCATGCTCCGCGCGGCTGGTGCCGTCCACGTCTGCAATTCGACGTCGGCCGGCTTCATGGCCGAGCTGATCGACGCGCTCAAGGCAACCGGTGCCACGCTTGCCTTCGACGCCATCGGCGGCGGCCGGCTGGCGAGCCAGATCCTGACGGGCATGGAAGCCGCCGCCAGCGCCGCCGCGGGCGGCTACACCAGGTACGGGTCGGCCGTGCACAAGCAGGTCTACATCTACGGATCGCTTGACCGCGGCGCGACCGAGCTGACCCGCAGCTATGGCATGGCCTGGGGCATCGGCGGGTGGCTGCTGACGCCATTCCTGCAGAGGGTCGGCATGGCGCGCGTTGCGCAGCTGCGTGACCAGGTCGCTGCCGGGCTGACGACTACGTTCGCCAGCAGCTACACCGCGCAGGTATCACTCCCAGGCGCGCTTTCCCTCGAAGCGATCGCCAGCTATGGCCGGCAGGCGACCGGCTCGAAATACGTCATCATCCCGAGCCGCGCCGCCTAGCCCCGCTACGGTTGCCTGTGTCAGAGGGCGACCAGCAGGAGCTGGCTGGTCGCGGCTACCGCACGGCCGAGCGAGGCACGGAGAAGATCACCGGCCGCCGGAAGATCCCGGGCCTCCCACAAGGCCAGCGCGGTGTTCCAGGCGATCTCACGGGCCTGGTTGAGATTCCAGTTGGCGATCAAGTTGACCACCGCCGCGAGGTGCTGGTCGGCGGCGAGGATGGCGCCCGACTCGAAGGACTCGCGTGCCGATTGCTCGGCAGCGTCGAGCACTTGATCGACCTTCTCATAGTCGTCGCGGAACACCGTGGCGGTCGGGGCGAAGGACAACTCCGCACACGTGGTGGCGATGGCGAGGGGCAGGTCGTGGCTGATGTGGGTGTTCATGCCCGCCAGGGCAAACTGCACCGGTTCGATGCCGGGCTGGGCGCGGCGGTTCAGCAACGGCTGCCAGGCAGCCGGGGCAGCCGACGGTTCCCTGGCGTCGGCGGCGGCGAAGTACAGGTTGGCGAAGACCAGGTCGAGATGGGTCATGGTCACCGGATCGCTGAAAAGGCCCTGCGACAGCCGCTGCGCGATTTGCTGCATGATTGCGAGGTACATGTGGTTGAAACACCCCAGCCCGTCACCGGCAGGCAACGCCTCATCCAGCGCCTCCATCCGGGCTATGGCCTCATCCACCGAGATGACGGGGCTGTCCTGCGACGTGGCTGGCGCGTTCATTCTGTCCTCCGGCCCGCTTGACCGCGATCGCCGCCCACCCTTCGGCACGAAGGCCTGGGCGGGCAGCGCATCATAGGGCGAGCTACAGCAAATGGTGCGGGAAGGACTTCCTCCCGGTAATCAGAGCAGGCAACGCTGACCGTGATACGCCGAACAGCCAGCGGACGCACGCGCCAGGCCCGGCATGCGGCTCGCCCGGGGCCGGGGCTGCCAGGCCCCCGGCCCTCGTAGGCGGCCGGTAACGTCACCGCAAGCGAAGTGGGCAGCCCGCTATGGGCGGATGTCGTTTGCGAAGCGGGAGATGCAGGTGGAGACCTCACCGCGATTGCTGGCTTGGGCGATGCACTTGTCGAATGAGGTGAAGACGGTTGTGTTGCGCTCTACAAACGTCCCGACCCGGACGGCGAACACAATCGAGATGGCCAGCGCCAGGATGCCACAGACCAGCCCGGCGGCCGCCTGCCCGGAATTGGTGGCGCCCCTCGTTCTTCCCCGGGCCATGGCGATAACGCCGAGGACTATCGCGACCAGGCCGCCCAGCAGGGCCAGGGGGAACAAGACGAACGATATAGCGGCCACGAGGCTGGCTACGCCGAGAACGAGTGCGGTCACCCCGAGGCCGTTCCCCGCCCGGGTCGGCGATGGCGCGACGGGCGGCCGGGCGGTTTCTGAGTAGCCGGGTTCGGAGTAGTCGGGTTCGGAGGAGTATGGAGTGCTCACGGTGTCCTGCCCTTCTCATGCGTTGTCGGCAAACGTTCGGCTGCCCCGATCGGTGTGTTCGCCGGTCATATGTAATCCCTCCGCTGCAGGAGCCGCAGGGCGTACCAGCCAGGCAGCACCGGCAGCCAGTAGGTGGCCAGCCGGTAGGTGAGGACGGCCGACACCGCGGCCCCGGCGCCGAGGCCTACGCCGGTCAGGCCCGCTATCAGCGCCGCCTCGATGGCCCCCAGGCCCCCCGGCGTGGGTGAGGCGGCGGCGATGGCCGCCGCGCCCAGGTAGACAGCGCCGATCTCGGCAATTCCGAGTCCGCCGCCAAAAGCCTGAATGGAGGCTGCCAGCCCGCCTATGTAGGCGAGTGTCACCAGAGCCGAGCCGCCGAGCAGCAGGGACAGCTTGGCCGGGCTTGCGGCAACTCTCCGCAGGCTCGCGCCGGCGGTCCGGACGCCTTTCAGGAGCCGGGTCGCGGCGAACCGACGGCCCGGGCGCGTGGCCAGCACGATGCCCACGAGCGCGGCAAGCACGGCGAGGATCAGCAGCAGCTTGCTGGCCGATGGCAGCTTGAAGGCCTGCCCCAGCGCCTGTCCGGCCCAGACGAAGAAGATCACTATGAGAGCCAGGTGGGCAATTGCCCCCACGAGGGCGTTGACTCCGACGGCGGCGACGCCAGCGGCCGGCTCGACCCCGGACTTCTGCAGGAAGCGGGCGTTCAATGCCATGCCGCCGACGTTCGCCGGGGAGATCCTGTTGATGAACGATGAGGCCCACTGAGCAAGGACGGTGGGCCAGTAGGGCACCCGACCGGGTACTCCGCCGATCAAGGAGGCCGCGCTGGCCAGGTAGGTCAAGACCGACATCGCGATGATGACGGGCACCCACGCCCAGTCGGCCGACTGGAAGGCCCGCCAGCTACTGCCGACCTGCGCCAGCTGCGGAAGGATCAGGTAGAAGGCGCCTGCGGCGGCCGCGATCGTCAGCAGGGTGCGGGGCCGGACCCGCTGGAGGCGGGCCAGCTGCGGGGTGCCGCCACCGCTGGCCTCCGCCGCCGCTGACCTGGTGGCCGCCAGCAGGCCCTCGTGGCGTGCGATGGAGTGACGGGTCGCGGCCGACAGGGCGAGCGGCTGCAGCAATGGCACCGCGGGTGCCAGTCCGCCGCCACCGATGACCGCTGCGGCGCTGGCAACCGCCGTTTCCGCGCCGACCTGGGTGGCCAGCGACGCCATGAGTTCCGCCAGGTCGAGATCCTTCTGGCGCTGCGTGGCGGCCAGCTCAGAAAAGCTGAAATCGGTCAGCCGGGGCTGGCCGTCGTTGTCGACCATCACATTGGCCGCGCGCAGGGAGCGGTGGGCGATCCCGGCACGGTGCATCCGGTCTACCTCCGCCCACAACCGCCGGAGCAGGCTGTCGCTGATCCGGTGTGCGGGGAGTTGCTCAAGCGAACAGCCGTCGATCCGTTCCATGGCGAGCAGCGCGGTCCCGTCTGCCGCCTTGATCACCTGGTCGACCCGTGGACTGTGCACCCCGGCTCGTTCCGCCATCAGCGCGACCAGGGCCTGGTGCTCGACCGCCTGGATAAGTGACGCCGCGGGCCGGGTGTCACCGACATTGCGCAGCCGGGCGAAGCGGTAGGCCCGGTACAGCAGATCGGCGTCACGCTGATCCGATCCGAGAACCTTGATGAACAGGCGCCGGCCGTCATCGGTGACCGCGAAGAACGGGCGGGAGCCCTTGGCCGCAACGTCGGCCGGGGTGACAACGCTGACCGGTAGCCCGGCGGACCGCAGCGCCGCAGCGATCCCGTCGGGTCCCATGCGCCGGTCCGGCACGCCGAGCACGACCAGCACGCCGGCTCCCACGGTCACGCCGGTCGCGAGCGCAAGGATCAGTTCCATCGGCAGCACGGTTCCGGCCAGCAGCCGCGCTGCTCCCACCGCGCACAGCGCGACCCACGCCGTCCGGCGCCACGGGCGGCTCAGCCATGGCGAGGCGGCGACCGTCACGGCTACCGCGCTGGCCAGCAGGGCCGGGCCGGGGAAGGCGGCGCTGGTGAGCCACGAGTCGCCCGCGACGTTCGCCGCCACCGCGTCCGGGTGCTTGCCGCCGACCAGGTACAAGATCCCCGCCAGCGCGGCACCGGCCACCACGGCCCCGGCCGCCAGGCCGGCCAGCAGGCGGAACCGGCGGAAGCGAAGCCCGGCGGCCACCATCAGGACAGCCGCCACGACGATGGCCACCTGCACCAGGCCCACCAGCAGCCGTGCGGCGAAGTCGGATCCGAGCCAGGTCACGCTGGCCGCACCGGTGCCGACCAACCGGCTGGGGGCCACCGCTGCCGCCGCCAGCGTCACGATCAGAACCAGGCCGCCGGCGATCAGGCGGATCACATCGCCCGGATGGCGGTAGCGAGACGCGGGCAGCAGGCGCGCCCTATCCTTGCTGGCTGGCTCGGACGCGCTAGGTGCCGGCCTGGCGGCAGTCATCAGCTCATCACCTCGGCGATACTCACCGCCGTGCTGGGTACGGTCCGGATTCATGGCGGTTCCCGCCTTCCCGCGGTGTGGTCGGCCGGGGCGGCATCGACCGGGTATTGCTCTACGGCGGGCTGCCGTTGCCGCCGCCTGACATGGCGGCGCTGTATCCGGTCGACTGCCAGGGCTGTCAGCAGGGCACACGACGTCCCGAGAAGGATCCCGGCGACCGCATCGGAGAGCCAGTGAGCGCCCAGGTAGGCACGGGAGAGCCCCATCAGGATCGAGAACGCCACGGCGGCCATGGCCCACCAGTAGCGCCACCTTCCGGCGGGCACCAGGGCAATGACCGCCGCGACGGCGGTGACCGATGCGGCGACGGCGTGCCCCGACGGGAAGGACGCACCGCTGGTTGCGACGAGCGAGTCAGGTGGTCTTGCCCGGCCGTAGATCCCCTTGAGCAGGCCGATCAGGATTTCCGACAGCACGATGGCGGCAACGAAGGCGGCTAGTTGCCACCACCGGCGGCGCGCGGCGAGAAAACCGGCGATGGCGATCCGCACGGGCAGCGTAATGTATACCAGCCCCAGCAGGTTGAAGACGTTGGCGATCACGGTCAGCGGCGGCGCCCGGCCGGAGATCATCAGCCGGAGCCACGCATCGTCCAGCCGCTGGGTACTGGCCAGGGTCCCGTGGTCGCCGACCACGGCGAACGCGCCAGCGGTGAGCACCACCGCTACCGCCGTGATCACGGCGAGGAGGCCGGGCGCGGCAACCAGCGCGGGCTCCTCCCGTCCTGGCACCGCAGGCCGGGCTCACCCCGGACACGGGGCTCCCCGCCCGCACAGGGCCAGGCCCTCGGTCTGCTGCACATACCTGACGAGGCTCGACCTGGGCACGAACGCCACCGCGGTGTCGACCGCCCCGGCGAGGACGGGGGACACCCCCGGGGGGAACTCGAACCGGTAGGTGACGCAGCCGCCGGCGAAGGTGTAGAAGCGCACGCCGGTATACCGCGGCACCAGGCTCAGCGGACGCTCGAACCGCCGCATGCCGGGCCGGTCGGAGAGGATCTGGCGGGCACCGGAGGTATCGCAGGCCGCGGTCAGCGCGATGGTCGCGGCGTGCGGGCCGGCTTGGTCGGAGTCAAGCCAGAAGCGAGCCCGCCCGCTGCCTATGTCCGCGCCACCTACCCGCCAGCCGGATGGGAGCGCTGCGACGCAGGGCAGCAATGCCGCGGACGGAACCGCCTGGGCGGCCAGGATCGTCGAGTGGCTGGGGCGGCAGTCCGGGGCGTAGGCACCGATGTTGTCGGCCGGGAAGAACGCCTTCCCGCCCACCACCACGGCCAAGGTGATCGCCGCGAGCATGCCCACTGCCAGGCTCACCCGCCGGATACTCCAGCGCTGCAGCACGATGGGCCGCCGCTGCGGGGCGAGCTTGCGGAATTCGCCGAGCAGGTCGCGTGGGTCCCGCTTCATGAACGCGCGCAGCTGCGTCGGGCTCGCGACCCCCCGGGTCGCGGCGAACGCTTCCGAGAGCTCGGCCTCGGTGAAGTAGGAGAGTGCCCGCTGGTAGACACGCTGCGGATCGGTGCGGACCGCGAGTACCAGCATCATGTTGCCCAGGTCCACGGCCTGCCGCCAGGGCGACGGGCGCACCTGGACGAAAAAAACGTCGATCAGCAGCAGTTCCCCGTCGCGGACCATGAGGTTGCCCGGCTTGATATCCCGGTGCGCGATCCCCGCGTCCCACAGCTTGCGGATCAGCAGCAGCCCCTGGTCAATGAGCCCGTCGTCGACAGCGGCCTCGCCGATTTCCACGGCGCCCTGGAAGAACTCGGTAACCAGCAGGTACTCGCGCTCGGGGGTGATCTCCACGATGCCGTAGGGCCGGGCCATGCGGACCCCGGTGTCCTGCAGCAGGCGGAGGGCGTAGTCCTCGTACTCCACCAGCCGGCGCACCGTCTGGAAGGGATGCTCATCCTCCAGGGACCCGTACAGGATGGTTCGCCAGATCTTGTACCAGCGGTCGGCGCGGACGTGGCCCCGCGTGTACAGCTTGGCGAACAGGTACTCATCCGGATCCCCCACGACCCGGAGCCGCAGCGGGGTCGAGCCGGCCGAGGACTCAAGGCCGACCGGCGTGATTTCCACCACGGCCAGCCCGAGCTGATCGTGCATGGCCTGCCGGATCGCGTCGCCCCGGCGGCCGGTCACATCGACGTGGGCGGTCCGGCCGCGCCGGTAGGCAACGGGGAACACCTCGTTCGGCGTGAAGAAGCGGAACGCGGTGACGGGGATGGCTACGCCCAGCGCCACGCCGAACAGCACGTCACCCGGGTGATCAATACCCAGGTAGAGGCGGGCGAGGCAGAACACCGCGATGACGAACGCGATGGCCAGCTTCGCGTAACTGCGGGGACGGCCGGGGACGACCAGGCAGTATGAAATGCCCACCAGAAAGATCGTGAGGACCGCCACCGGGGCCGAAGGGTCGGAGTACCCGCCCCAGCTGGCGATGATCGGCACGCCGTACGGGCGCGGCCGCGACAGCGCACTGTAGATCCACTGCCCGGCAATAACAAGGAAGAGCAAGCTGCACAAGAACACCAGCAGGTGCCGCCAGCGCCGGAACACCATGATCAGGGCGACCGCTGACAGCCCGATCACGGTGACCCCCCAGCTCGATCCCGCGACCTTGATCCCGTTCGCGAGGTCGGTCAGCCATGGTGTCCTTATCCCGGCCAGCAGGCCGAGCACCCAGGTGCTGAACCGGTCATCGAGCCGGAGCGACGGTGCGTATTGCGTGCTCAGGACCGCGCCGGCCAGCGCCAAGGCCGCCACGAACAGCCACGCTGCGGTGCTGATGGCGAACGGGCGCGGTAGCGGCGGTGGCGCGCCCGAAGGGCGGCGCTGGCGGCGCGTCCGGTGCACGGCCGGGCCAGGCGGGAAGCCTGCCGGCGCATCTTGTGAGGTCACAGCCTCGGTCTTTTCGCTCAACGGTACGCACGCCCTCCGGGGAGCAGTCCCTGTGCGCGCAGCCAGTTCTCCGCTACCTGGCGCGGGTTCTGTCCGTGTATCTCCACTCGTGCGTTCAGGGCTCGCAGTGAGGCCGTGCCCAGGCGGGCGGACACGGTGTTGAGCACTGCCATCAGGCCTGGACCATGACGGGCCACGGCATCCCGGCGCACCAGGGGAGTGATGTTCTCGGCCGGCTGCAGGCCGCGATCGTCAGCCAGCACGACGAGGTGCCGCGCCGGGATGGCCGGGTCGGTGGTGAACAGCAGCGCCACGCCAATGTTCCCGGCCTCGAGTGCCTGAAGCGTCAGTGGCCCCCCGGCGTCAAGCGGGACGAACGACTTGAAGTGGAGCCCGTAAGTGCGCCTCAGTCCTGGCAGGCAGTAGCTGCGGCGGGGGCATTCGGGCGGACCGCCGAACGCCAGCCGCGGCGCCACCCGCGCCAGGTCGGCGATCGATCGCAGGTCGTAGCGCGCTGCGGTCGCCGCGGTGACGACGATCGCGTTGGCGTCCTGCGCCGCGGCCGGGCGGCCCGCCACCAGTCCCTGGCCCGCCGCCAGCTTCGTCAGGGCCCGGTTGGCGCTGCCAATACCGGACGTAGGCGGCAGCCGTCCCAGGCTGATGAATTGCAGCGCCGACCCCGCGTACTCCGGCACCACCTGGATCAGGCCGCTCATCAGCGCCGGATCCACCAGCTCGCGGGTGCCCAGGCCCGGCAGGATTCTGACCGGGAAGCCGTGCGCGGCCAGCCCTCCTGCGTAAATATCAGCCAGCAGCACGCTCTCCGGGAAGTCGAACGAGCCCACGACGATGGCGGAACCATGCTGGCCGGCCCCGCGTATGTCCCCGGACAGCGCGCCACCGCTGGCGGGCGTGCACGCCCCGCAGATGACCGCGAACGCCACGGTGGCGGCGCTCAGCGCCTTCCGTGACCGCAGCACCCGTACCAGCGGTCGCCCAGCCGGCCACCGCCGGGCTGTCCGGCCCGTCACCGGCCCGCAACCTTTGTCACCGTCTGCCATTGGACGTGTTCTCGCCGGTCGTTGGCTGGTGGGACGGCACGATGCCGGGATGCACGGAGCTGAGCACTGCCACGACCCGCGCGAGGGGGAACTGTGCGATGTCGTTGACATTGCGGACCAGGTCGGCCCCGGGCGCCTCGAAGAGGCACAGGCAGCGCGACTCTTCGGGGACGAGAATGCACTGGACGTAGCGGATGCGGATTCCTCTCCGCACCGCCCGGCGCACCGCCTCGGCGAGTGAGTGGTGGGCGCTCGACCGTTGCTGGGCCGAGAGGTCACGCAGGTCATGCTCGACCATGAAGAGCAGAAGATCTGGCTGACCGCTCACTGATCCCTCACCGGCGGTGCCGATTCGGTTGGTCTTTCAGGCACCGTCATGAGCAGCCTGGCGGTGATGCGGCGGTTGGGCGTCAGGCAGATCCCTGATCTGACTACGTATTTTTGTCCGTTGCCCAGGCCGGCTGCCGCGTCCGGCTGCCGGCAGACCATGCGGCGATCTGAGAGCGTGCGGTGAATCCCAGCTTGTCCATGATGTGCTGGACGTGCGTCTCGGCGGTTCGCGGAGAAATCACCATCCGCCCGGCGATCTGTTTGTTGGAGAGTCCGTCGGCTACCAGCGTGGCTACCTCCGCCTCCCGCGCGGTCAGCCGGATTCCCCGATCCTGGGCGCCAGCGGCCAGTCCGGCTTTGGCCGGCTCCTCCAGGGCGGCGCCTATTCGCCTTGACGGACTCAGCGCCCGGCCCTTTGCCAGCTCAGCGGCGAAGACAGCCTCACCAAGCAGCCTGCCGGCCGTGGCGCATGCGGCCTCATGATGTGGCCCCAACGGAGCCGGCAGGCTGGCCGGGATCGCTTCCCTGGCGGACGCCGCCGCGCCGAGCAGGATGGCAGCGCGCCCGGGACGCCGCCGTGAGGCCGCGATCCACGCCAGCGCCTCGATGCACGTGGCCGCTCCGATCTGGTCACCTACCTCGCGCTTTATCCGCAAGGCAGCGCGCTCCAGTTCATCTGCGTGGCCCGCGTCACCAAGCAGCCAGACCGCCAGGCCCAGGCCCCACAGCGCATAGGAACGGTTCCAGCGCTCACCCCGTACCTCGCAGCAGTCGGCGCACTCCTGCAGTGGGCTGATCGCTTCGGCCGGATCACCCATGAGTGCCCGCATGATCCCTAGCTGCACGAGGGTCAGCATGGTGCCCCGCCAGTCGCCTGCCGCCCGGTGCCGCGCCAGCGCCTCCTCAGTGAGCGCGAGGCCGCGTGCCGGATCGCCAAGGAACCACACCGCCCGGCCCAGGAATTCAGCGGCGTAAGCGACGGCTTCCGCGTCGTCTTGGCCCTCGGCCGCCAGCAGCGATGCCTCAAGCAGCCTGTCGCCGGCCGGCGCATTTCCCTGGACCAGCGCCAGGTACCCCGCGGCCCACAGGCCGCGGGTGCGCAACGCACAGGGATTCCTCACCCGGGCGAGCAAGGCGTCCATGTGCCGCCGGCCCTCGGTGAGGTGGCCGCGCGTCTCCCAGTACAGCCACAAGTCGCAGGCCATCGCCAGCCCGGCCTCGGCTCGCGCCGCTTGGCTCAACCCGAACTCCAGCGCTGCGCGCAGATTCTCGTGGTCGGCGTTGAGCGCGTCGATCCACGCCAGCTGGCGTGGGCCCAGCGCGTCCGGCCGGCCTGCCAGCCGCGCGTAGAAGTCTTGATGCCGCAGGCCGACGGCCTGCGCTCGCCCTTCCTCGCGCAACCGCTGCTGCCCGTAGTCGCGGACGGTATCCAGCATGCGATAGCGGGCGGGATCCCCGCCCGGGCTGCGCCGCAGGATCGACTTGGCCACCAGTTGGTCGACCAGGTCCAAGATCGCCCCGGTGGCCACGCCATCACCGGCACACACCGATTCGGCCGCGTCGAGATCGAAGGATCCCGCGAACACCGAAGCTCGCCGCCACATCGCCTGTTCATGCGGTGACAGGAGGTCATAGCTCCAGGTCAGCGTGTCTTGCAGGGTCCGGTGGCGGGGCTCGGCCGGGTCGCCGGCGGACAGCAGCCGGAACCGGTCGCCGAGGCGGGCCAGGATCTGCTCCGGGGACAGGGCCCGCAGCCGGACCGCCGCCAGCTCGATCGCCAGCGGGATCCCCTCCAGCCGGACGCACAGATCTGCCACCGCCTGGCTATTGGCCGAGTCGATCGCAAAGCCAGGAAGGACCGCGGCACCGCGCTCGGCGAACAGCCGTACGGCCTCGAACTGCATGAGTTTCTCCGGCGGTTGCCGGACGCAGCCGTCCGGTACCGACAAGGGCGGCACGGCGAACATCACCTCGCCGGTGACGCCAAGCACCTGCCGGCTGGTGGCCAGGATGCGTACGCCCGGGCAGGCGCGGAGGATCGCCTCGGCAAGCACCGCGCATGCGTCCAGCAGGTGCTCACAGTTGTCAAGCACCAGCAGCGCCTGCCGGCCGGCCAGGTGCTCTGACAGCGTGGCCACCGCCCACCCGGCCGACTGGTCCAGCAGGCCCAGCCCTCGCGCGACCTCGGGTGCGAGCAGCGCCGGATCGCGCAGGCTCGCCAGTTCCACCAGCCAGACGCCATCGGGGAAGACCCGTCGCGCCCCCCACGCCGCCCCCACCGCCAGGCGCGTCTTCCCGATTCCGCCCGGCCCGCAGAGGGTGACCAGCCGGGCATCGCCGAGCGCAGCCCGGATCGCGGCAAGCTCGGACCGCCGCCCGACGAGCCCGCTTAGCTCGCCGCGAAGCCTGCCTTCCGACGAGCCGGTCCCTGGCCTTGCTCCCACGCTGAGGCCAGCGAGGCGAGCTGTCATTGTTGGCTCGGTCCGCGCTGCGCACACTGACGGTTCAGGCAACGAACTAGTCAGCCTCCTCTGTATGGCTCAGGACGTGGAGGGTCAGCCTTCCTTTGCCGCTCCCGAACTCGACCAGCGTCCCGTCACCGCCGATGTCGCGACAGTTGCCGGTCCCGCCGCTCAGCGCGATGGCCTTCGGAGTTGGGCCTTGAACGGCAACGAACTGCGCGGCGATGTTGCCGCCTGGCACCCGGAACACAGCCACCAGCCACCGCTGGTAACGGCGCACTCGCCAGCAGCCCGCTCGCCAGCTCCGGACCCGCGGCCAGGAACAGCGCGCGCCTCGCCCGGCCGCGAGCCCTAACATCAGGCAGCGCTGGCGCCGCGGGCAGGCATGCAGAGGCTGATAGATCATTTTCTTCAGCACGGCCCCACCTCTCACTCGGATGACCGGCACCCGGTGACCGGCGCGGCTGCGCACACCCCCGGATGAACTGCCAGGTGGAGCCGAGCAAGGAGAGCCCGGACGGCAGTGTCACGCTCAGCCGCCACGCAACCGGTTTCCGGTGCAGGCGCGGTGGCGCCCATGTGGCGTTTGGATGGAGAATGCCGCGCCCTGCGATGACTGAGCGGACGAGCGACCTGCCAGGCCAGTACTAGGGCGTTACTCGTCAGGCGCTACTTTTCGACGTAGAAGAGGCGCTTGTTGACGAATTCGTCGATGCCGAGGGGGCCCAGCTCGCGGCCAAAGCCGGAGCGCTTGGTGCCGCCGAACGGCAGGTCCGCGCCCTCGCCTGCCGGGGTGTTTACGTTGGCCATGCCGACCTCCAACTGCTCGGCGACCTTGATTGCCCGCTCTTCGTCGGTCGACCAGACCGCGCCGCCAAGGCCGAAGTCCACCACGTTGGCGAGCTGGACCGCCTCATCGTCGGTGCTGACCTTGTAGACGACGGCGACCGGGCCGAACAGCTCCTCGCGGTAGGCCCGCATTTCCGGGGTCACGCCGGTGAGCACGGCCGGGGCAAAGTAGGCGCCCTTACCGTCGTCGAGCGTGCCGCCGACGTGCAGTGTGGCGCCCTTCGATACCGCGTCCTGCACCTGGGCGAGGAGGTTCTCCGCTGCCTTACGGGAGACCATTGGGCTGTAGGAGCGCGGCGAGTCATCGCCCGGCTGGCGCGGTGACATCGCGGTGGCACGCTTGACCAGGGCGGCCACGAAGTCGTCGTAGATGTTGTCCATGACGATCATCCGCTTGTTGGAGTTGCAGGCCTGGCCGACGTTCTCCATCCGGGTGACCCAGGCGGTCTTGGCTGCGTCCTCGACGTCGCCGGTGTCGAGGATGATGTACGGGTCGGAGCCGCCAAGCTCAAGGACGACCTTCTTCAGGTTGCGGCCGGCCGTCTCGGCGACTACGGTGCCGGCCCGCTCGGAGCCGGTCAGCGACACGCCGTGCAGCCGCGGGTCGGCGATCATCGCGGCGACCTGCTCGTGGGTCGCGAAGAGGTTGACGTACACGCCGTCCGGCACCCCCGCGTCCCTCATGATCTGCGCGATCGCCAAGGCCGAGGTAGGGCAGTTTTCTGCGTGCTTGAGTATGACGGTGTTGCCGACGATCAGGTTGGGCGCGGCGAATCTGGCCACCTGGTAATACGGGTAGTTCCACGGCATCACGCCGAGTACCGGGCCGACGGGCCGGGACTCGACGCGCGCGGTGTCATGGCCGGGCAGCGGCTTGTCGGCGATGAGCCCGGGGCCGTTGTCGGCGTAGTAGTTGAAGATGTCGGTGCAGAACTCGGCCTCGCCGACAGCCTGCGCGGGCCGCTTGCCCATCTCCTTGGTGATCAGCGCGGCCAGGTCGGCGGCGCGCTCGGTGAAGAGCTCGGCGATCCGCTTCACGACCGCGGCGCGCTCGGCGACCGGGCGCAGCCTCCATGCCGCGAACGCCTCGGTCGCGGCGGCGAGCGCCTCCGCTACCTCCGCGTCCGTGGCGAAGGGGAAAGTCTCGGTCACCTCGCCCGTCGCCGGGTCGGTTACCTGATAAGTCGGGGTCTGCGTCATGCCTGCTCCCGGCGTCCTACGGTAAGGGTCCAGTGAGACAACGCTACGGGAGCAAAGGTACCCAGCCCAAGGCCCCCCCGGCTGGGACCTGGCCTGTGGGCACAGATGATCATGAACGGGTATGCGCGGCCGGTCTCCGGCACTGAGCCGAGCGTCTGTTCGCGTGCGGACAAGGACGGCCACGTCATTGGCCAGCCCTTGCAGCCAAGCTTGATGATGCCCCCCGGTTGCCAGGAGCCGAGTTCCTCCCGATGAGGTGATGCGCCCTTCGTCATGGCACCCCATGCTGGGTAATCAGGAGCGCGCTAGAAGCAGTGCGTTGTCTCGGCGCCCTGGTCATTCCGGGCTGTGGCGCACGGGGAGCGCGCTCGCGGCCCGGTGCCGGGAGGCATCGGGATCAGAACGGGAGGTGGGCCGGATGAGCGTCGACCTGGCCCTCGGCCTGCTCCTGCTCGCCGTCGGCGGCCTGGTCGCGACCGGCCGCCTGCACGCCCGCCGGAAGACACCAGTCCCGGCCGGGGGCCGGCAGCCGGAGAAGGCGGAGACGAAGGACGGGTAGGCAAAGCGGGTGCTGGCTAAGCCCCGGCTCGGCCTCGCCATGCTGGTCGGCGCGCTGACCGGCCTTCCGGGCGCCGCTTATCTGAGCGCGCTGCACGATCTGGTCACCGGGAAATCCTCCACCGCGACCCAGGTCGTCGCCGTGGTCATCTTCGTCCTCATTGAGTTCTCGCTGATTATCATTCCGTTCGCCTTCTTGCAACTGCGGCCCGAGGCCACCAAGGCGGCGCTCAAGAACGCCCAGGACTGGCTGCTCAGCCACGCCCGGCAGCTCATGGCCTACACCGCCCTGATCCTGGGTGCCTACCTTGCCATCAGCGGCCTAGTGCGCCTGGCCTGATGCGGGGTGACCAGGACCTCCGATAGCAGCCTGGACGTGTCCACGCCACACGGCGCTTGCGCCCGCTGACCTTCTTGGCGCTGTCCCGGCCCCGGCTGGACCCGGGGTCCCGTTCCGTGCCGTGACGTCCGCGCCGCGTGTGTGCGGACGGTCTGCGCGCCCGCGCGCCTCGGCTTCGGCGGCGGCGATGAGCAGGCCACGGCCTCCCGTTTCATCCCATTTGGGTGATGCCACTGCAAGCTATCTGAGGTGAAATCGAGGTATAGCAAGATAGGCGCCGGAATCAGGCTTCCGCCGATTCGGGCCTAGGAGGGCCACGATCACCTCGGCGAACCTGGCGATGGGAAGCGGACGGGCAGCACCCGGTCAACGCCACGCGAGCGGGGTCACATACCGGCAGATATCGGGCGATTGATCGGAGGAACTGATCATGGCGATTGGGCCTGTGCAACTCATCGTGTTGGGTTTCGAACACCCGCACTTCCACGGTGAGATCATCAACGAACTGGAACGGCTCCGCGAAAGCGACACGATCCGCGTCATCGACTCGCTGGCCGTCTACAAGGACGCGAACGGCGAACTCGAGGTCGAGCACCTCAGCAACCTCACCGAGCAGGAGGCCATCGAGCTCGGCAGCAAGATCGGGGCTCTCATCGGCCTGGGCATCGAGGGTGAGGAAGGAGCAGAGGCCGGCGCGATCGCTGGCGCCGAGGAGGCAGCGGCCGAGGGTATCAACGTGTTCGGCGATGCCGGGGAATGGGATGTGCTGGAAGACATCCCGAACGACTCGGCGGCGGCACTCATCCTGATAGAGCACCACTGGGCGGTGCCGCTGCGGGATGCGATCGCCCGTGCGGGCGGTTTCCGCCTCGGCGATGGGTTTATCAGCCCGCTCGACCTTGTCGAGATCGGACTGATGTCAGCGGATGAAGCGAAGGATCTGCACGCCATGGAGACGTCAGCCGCCGGCAAGGCATGACGGCTGGCCAGCAACCTTTCGGAGGTATGTGATGTTCGGAGCACGTAGGGTAGCGCGGCGGACTGGGCGGCGCACCGCTCGGCGGGTCTCGCGCCGCTGAAAGTAGCCGCTTAGGGCGTGGCGGCTATCCGCGCAGGCGGGGATACGCGCCGCCTCGCAGGCCGGCGCCTGTCGCGGAGGGTGAGGCGAGGCGTCAGGTTCCTGTCTGCCGCCCGGGCTGGTGGTGGTTAGGAGTGGAAATATCCGGCGTGCAGGTCTCGCACGACGGCATCGATGGGTTGCCCGCTCACGGTGATC
The DNA here is from genome assembly GCA_963726415.1 of uncultured Actinomycetes bacterium. Lineage (GTDB taxonomy): Bacteria > Actinomycetota > Actinomycetes > Streptosporangiales > Streptosporangiaceae > DASXKD01. The sequence goes on along the minus strand of CAVSCM010000028.1, from coordinate 48,299 downwards.
GGCCCTCGCCACGGCGTGCCGAGGGCAAAGAGCAGGGCCAGGCTGAGCCCGATCACGACCGCGAGACCGCCGATCAGGAGCGCGGGCCTCAATCCGCTGCGCAGGGTAAGCGCGGAGGCATTCACAAGCAGCGCCGTCCCGCTGAGGGCCAGGACGACCACATAAAGGGCGGGGAGCTGGTGGGAGGCCGCGGCCAAGCGGGCGCGGCGGTCGTTGGTAAGGGCGTCGAGGGATGCCAGCAACTCGGTGCTGGTGGGTGTCCCTAGGGCCGGGCGGGCCGCTTGGGCCCGGACGGCCCTTTCCAGGTTGGCGAGCGCGTGCGCGGTGGCAGGATCATCGCCGTTGGACGCGTTGTTGCCGTGCCACTCATACGCCCTCGTCGCGTGCAGGTAGCCGAGCAGGGCTGACTGGATCGGGGCCGGGCTGACGCCGGGGCTGGTCGCCGCCCATGCCAGGCGTGATGCGTCGGCGGCCTCGTTGCTCACGATCCCTTGGGCCGAGGCCAGGAAGCTGGCTTCACTGGCCAAGGAGAGGGCGATGAGGATAGCGAACGCCGCTCCGAGAGCGGGCATCAGCGGCGCCGCGATGGTGGAGGTATCCCGCTCTGTGGTGGGTATCAGGGCCCGTAGCGCCAGCCGGGCACCGATGAAGACCAGCAGTGCGAAACCTAGCCCACCGGCGACCAGCACTGCCGCGGGAAGTGACGTCAGCCAGGTCATGGGCCGATCCTAGACATGCGCAAGATTCCTGTGGCCGTGCCGGGCTGGGAGACTTTTGACCCATGAGAGCGCTTCCCGTGCGGCCGGAACCGCTGTGGCGCACCGACTTCCGCCAGCGGATCGCGGTGTCACTGTGGTTTGTGCCGACTATCTTCGCGGCGGCCGCGATCGGCGCGGCCAACCTCACCATCTGGCTGGACGCCCGGGTCGATGCCCCGATCGGCGTGCGGCCGGACTTGGTGAGCGACCCCGGTAGCGCCGCCACCTTCGCTGGTGCCATCGCGGCCGCCACCTTGGCGTTCGTGGCCGTGGTGTTCGCCACCACGCTGGTGGCGATCCAGCTCGCCGCGAGCCAGTACTCGCCCAGGACGGTGCGGATCTTCATCCGCTCCCGGGTCACCCGCCTGACGCTCGGGTTGTTCCTGGCCACCTTCGTCTTCTCCTTGATCATCCTGGTCAGCAACCGGGCGTCGGTCACCTCGGCGAGGCAGTTCGCACCGGTGGTGTCGGTGACCACGTTGCTGGCGTTGACCCTGGCCACGGTCTTCGGGTTCGTCGCCTACCTGCATGGCGTGGTGCGGCTCATGCGCGTCCAGTACCTGCTCGAAGCGATTGCCGCCGAGACCCGGCGAGCCATCGAGGAGAACTTCCCACCGGCGTCCGCCTACGTTGACGCCGGGCCTCCCCCGCCAGACCCCGCACCGCGCCGCCTCTGCCACACGGGGACAGCCGGGGTCATTACGGCCACCGACCTGCACGGTCTGGTCGAATTGTGCCGGCACAAAAAGTGCTGGCTGGAGCTGACCGTGGGGGTAGGCGAGTACCTGGCGCACGGCACCCCCGTGGCGCTGGTGCACGGCGGCGACCTGCACGACCGCGATGTCACCAGGTTTTTCCTCATCGGCGGCGAACGCAGCTTCGTCCAGGACCCGGCGTTCGGCTTCCGTCAGCTCGTCGATGTCGCGATACGCGCGCTGTCTCCGGCCGTCAACGACCCGACGACGGGGGTACAAGCCATCGACCGGCTCAGCGACCTGCTTGCCATCACCGGCAGCCGGCTCGATCCGACCGGCCTGCGGGTGGATTCCACCGGCACGGTGCGGGTCAAACGGAAGCTGCGGGACTTCGAGGGCCTGCTCGTGCTGTCCTTGACTGAGGTCATCCGCTACGGTGCCGACGCGCCCCAGGTGGTCCGGCGCCTTCGCGGGCTGCTCGACGAGCTCGAATCCACCCTCCCCTCAGAACGGCAGGCAGCCATCACCCGCCAGCGAAGCCTGCTGGAAGCCGCGGTCAGCACCGCGCTGCCCGCCCCATTCGCGCCAGTGGCCTCGACGGCAGACCGGGAAGGCCTGGGCTGAAACAGGACACCAGCAGACCCCGCCCCAACCGCCTACCGGACCGAAGCGGGATCTCTGCCAGACATCAGCCGTGATCTCGGCCACCTGAATGTCGTCGTCACAGAATGTGACGCCCGCTCGGATGTACCCCTTTCGCGGCTAGCCCTTGCCGCTTCCGCGAAGGGTCAAGCGGCGCAGAAAGCTGTTCTGTCGTCACGATGGGCCGTACTGTCAGGCGCCGGCCGGCGCTCCTAACTGCGGCTACTTGCGCTCGGTTTCAGGTCGGCGGAGTGCCGACGCCGCCTCGGCGGGTGCGACAATCGGCGCATGCCGGAACGAATCGAGGTGCAGCGGACGATCGCCGCCACCCGGCGAGATCTTCGCCGTGCTCAGCGATCCCCGGGGGCACGTGGCCATCGACAGCTCCGGCATGCTGATGGCGGCCAGCGGCGACGGGCCACCAAGGTCGGAGACACCTTCGTCGTCCACATGGACCGCGAAGCGCTCAACGACTATCCGCTCGGGCTCTACGACGTCACCGTCGAGATCGTGACGTTCGAGCCCGACCAGGAGATCGCCTGGACGATCCGCGGCCAGCTGAACCTCGGCCACGTGTACGGCTACCGGCTGGAGCCGATCGAGGGCGGCACGCTGGTGACGTCGTACTACGACTGGTCGGCGGCCGAGCAGAGCCTGGAAGGACGCCGCCATCTTCCCGATCATCCCCGAGAGCGCGCTGCGGGCCACGCTGGGCATCCTGGCCCGCACCGTCGCGCCCGGCCAGCCCCGTCCCGCGCCTTCAACCGATGACCGGCATTCCCGGTTATCGCCCGCGTGCGACCAACACAGAATGATCATTAAGGGTCTCCTGGAGAGGCAGGGCGTCGTTCGCCGTGCGCCCGCGCTTATCGGCGGCGTGTGCGCGCCGGAGGGGATGAGGTGCGATTGGCGTCTGGGAGTGGCCAGCTTGCCCGCAGGTGGCAGGGTCGGCGGTGAGCCGTGGACCTGGGCCATCGGGCGGCCCGGTGGACGGTGGCTCTGTGGGGCCCTGGGTCACGGGCCGCTGCTGCGCTCCGGGTGCGTCGGCGCGAAGTGCTGGGGGAAGACCAGGTTGCGGCACCGCTGATGGGGCAGGGCGCCGCACACCGGGCACGCAGACTGGCTCACCGCCGGTTCCAGCCGGGCGAGGGTGTCCGCGTCCAGTTTGCGGGGCTGCGGCCGGGCGGGAAGCCTCACCGGCCCGCGCAGGGCCAGTTCGGACACCACACGCGTGTGCTCGCGTTCGCACTCGTCGCACCGGCAGCCTCGGGCCCACGCCAGTACCGTGCCGTGCGGCGGCAGCGCGGGCGGCAGGTTGCCCCAGGCGGTCATGCATCCACGGTAGGACAGCGGTTCCCCCGGTTGGTACGACGAGCTGGCCAGCAGGGGCGGCGCAGCACATCCAGTCCAGCGCCGGCCGGGCGGACCCCGGTTCCTAGGGCAGCGGCACAGGTCACGTCAGCTGGTTCTTGGCGCCCGCCACCGGACCGGCGGCCACGTTCTGCGACCGGCGCCGGGCCGGAGGTGCCCGCGCATCACCGCGGCATGTGCGGACCAGGCCTCCTGCGGTCGTCAGCAGGCCCGGAGACCCTGCACCACGCGACACCCTCGATAGCCCGCAGCACTCGTGGCGTGACATACCTCAAACACGGCCATTGCTGACGTTCCCTGCGGGCACGACGCCGTGTAACCATGCGACAGGCCGTTGCCACGGCGAAGGCTCATCAGCGAGTTGGGGATCGATTACCGGCGTGAGCGGCTCGCAGCGACTCGGCAGCCGTCAGGAGGGCGGCGCCGAGGAGCACGGTGTCTTTCAATAGGGCCTCGCCGAGCATAGACAGCTGCGGCATCCCCTGCCCCTCCTGCCACGCTTCCGGCGTCGTGGCCAGGAAGCTGAGCGTACCGAGCATCATCCCCGCGGCGCCGAAGCTGCCAACCGCCGAGGCTTGGGGCGCGACCGGCTTCGGCCGCGATCAAAGAGCCCAAGGTTATCTGCGTGACCCCGGTGAGTCGCGCGAGCTTTTGTGCGCCCAGCTTCTCACGAATCCGCGAGGTCAGCGGACTCGCGGTGACCAGAACCTCTGCGTTCTGGACCTCGTAGTCTTTGAACTTAAGTGGGTGGCCCCGGAAGTTCGTCGGGGGTTGTCATGCGGCCTGCGGTAGCGGTTCGTCTTGAGGGGCGTGTTGCTGCTCGTGGCGGCTGATGCGGTCCATGAGGTCGTGCAGGTCAGCTGCGGTGAATTTCCAGCTGAACGGCCGGGCGGTCTGGTTGTAGCGGTCGACGAAGCCCAGCAGGGTGGCGGAGAGCTCGCCGAGGCTGGCGAAGTCGTTGGGGGTGACGACTTTCTTCTGGATGACGGAGAAGAAGATCTCGATCTGGTTCAGCCAGGACGCGTGCACCGGGGTGTGGATCATGATGGCGTTCGGGTGCGCCTGGGCCAGCCGGCGGATGGCGGCCTGGCCGCGGTGGTCTGAGCCGTTGTCGACGATGACGAACACCCGGGGCGCGTCCTGGTACTCGGGGCGGGCCATGACCTGGCCGGCGAGGTCCATGAACGGCTTGATCCCGGTGGTCACGCGGGGTGGAGGCGAACACTTTCCCGGTGTGCACGTCCAGTCCGGCGAGCAGCGCGAGGGAGCCTTTGCGCTTGTATTCGTGCTCGTAGCGGACGGGTCTGCCGGGCGCGGCGGGCAAGGTGGGATGCAGGCGGCCGCGGGCATTGATCTGCGGCTTGGCGTCGAAGGACAAGATCCGGTCACCGGCGCCGAGCGGCTCGCCCTGGTAAAGCCCCTGGTACAGGTCCACGATGACCTTCGCCTTGGCCTCGAAGTCCGGGTCGCGGGGGTAGATCCACGACTGGTACTGCCACGGCTTGACCGGGTGCTCAGCCAGGATCCGCAGGACCGATGATGCCGACATGGGGCTGGCCAGCCCCCGGGCCGCCAGCTCAGCGGCCAGTTCCGGGCCGGTCCAGTGCGCCAGCGGTACCCCGGTAACGGCCGGCAGCTGGCAGGCCAGTGCCACCACCGCCGCCCGTGCCTGCGCGCTGATCTGCCGCGGCCGCCCAGGCCGCGGCAGATCACTGAGTCCTTCCAGGCCGCGGTCAGCGAACCGGCCCCGCCACTTGCGTACCGTGTCCTGGCTGATGCGCAGGTCACGGGCGATCCGCGCGTTGGAGCGCCCCATCGCGGCGGCCAGCACGATCTGCGCCCGCAGCCGGTCCCGCCAGGCAGTCCTGGTCCCGCGGATACGTTTCTTCAGCGCCTTGCGCTCGGCAGCGGTCAAGGTGACGAGCACAGCAAGCAGCGGCATGAGGGGCTCCCGGACGGGATTACACCGGCGTCATCCGCTCCCCGCGCGGGATCGTATCCACCGCCAGGACCGCCGCGCGGCACAATGAGGCCCATGGCCGCCATCCCGGAGTCCACCCGCAGCTCGGTCGCCCTGCGGCTCCTCGACCACGCCGAACAGCACTGGCCGCAGCTCCACCGGGTCCAGGTCACCAGCCGCGCCGGGTTCGCCTATGTCACCGGGATCCTCCCAGACGGCGAGCAGATCCCGCTGTGCCGGCTGCGTTACGGCGGCTCAGCCCACTCCTTCGGGTTCGCGATCTACTCCGCCGCCCGGGCACGCTACGAAGACGCCGTCCTGCTCACCGGATCACCGGTGGGCACACCCCAAGAAGCCCTCGACACCGCCTGCACCGTCCACCTCGCAGGCCTCGGACACGAACCCCCGACGAATTAACGGGGCCACCCACTTAAGTGCCCCGATCCACAACAGGGTTGTCGCCAGCCCGTAGCGCATAACCGAGAATCCTACGGAAGCCAGGCCGCTAACCGGCGTGTGTCGTGTGCCCACATTTGCTCCCTGGTCGCCAGTCGCCAGCCGGGGGCTGCCACCATGCACCTACCCGCTGGAGCCTCCCGCACGCGCCTGGGTGCGGCTCGCCGCTCAAGGCAAACGCAAAGCGTGACCTTGATGCCCAGGTCGGCCAGGTCGGGGTACAGGCGACGTCGTCGGTCGCGGGTACCAGCAACCAGCGCGGACGAGCCCGGACCTTGTCCCAGGTGACCATGGCAGTCCTGGAGCGGGAGCGAGCTGAGGAGAGGAGCGGCCCACGGGGGTATGAGACGCATGACCCGGCCGGGCGGGGCTGCGGCTGGTGCTGCGGAAATTCCACGACCCGGGGGACTGGAGCCGTTCCGGGGCCAGGGCCGATAGGCTTGCGGCTGGCGCGGCGAGGTCGCGTCGTGACATAGCGGGATGAAGGACTTGAACTGATGGCAACAGGCACTGTGAAGTGGTTCAACGCCGATAAGGGCTATGGTTTCATCGCCCCCGATGACGGGACGGCGGACGTGTTCGTCCACTTCTCCGCGATCGCGAGCTCCGGCTACAGGTCGCTGGATGAGAACCAGAAGGTCGAATTCGACACGACCCAGGGACAAAAGGGACCGCAGGCGGAGAACGTCCGCCCGGTCTGAGGTGTAACACTCCGCGTCCTTCCACGGCGCGCTGGCCGGGCAACCCGGTGGACCAGCCGCCGGTATCGGCGTGCGTCAGGTTCCGCCGGGGCCGGGACGTTGGTCGTGTCCGGGCATGGGACGTCCGGCCGGTTCCGGGCGCTCGCACGGGCCCGATCACCGTCTGGAGGGAAGATCAGCGCCCTGCTGCGCTATCGGCGTCGGCGCGCAGAAATGCGTTCGTCGTCAACGAGACCAACGGCGCTGGAGGACCGCGACCGAGGTGGCCGCGGCCATCAACACCGCTGGGGATGCCGCATCAACTCGGTGTCGTGCGCGGCGGCGGCTACTGCGGCGCAGGCGGGTATTACGCGGGCCGCTCCGGCCAGCAAGCATTTGTCACAAGCAAACTTCAGGATCATGGCCAGACGGACTCGCGAATCCCGGGACCCGGGCCGCGCCTCTGGCTGTGTGACCATCGCAGGGGGTCTGTGCACGGACTCCGGCCAACCCCTGCACGCCGACCGGCGATGGTGCGGCCCGCAATAAGTAGGTGACGGAGCACGGAAAAAGAGCCGCTGAGATGTGCTCCGTTATCGTAGCTATTCACCAAGCGTCAGCGGCGTGATGTGACGTGTGCCGGGGCGTTGCCTGTTATCCGGCGGGTTCGAGTCCGGGTGGTTTCCAGGTATGGCCGTTCGCAGCCGCGGCCATGGATCGAGGCCGTGAGTCCTGGGTGAGGAGGGCAGGGCGCCCGCTGGTCAAGCCGGTGATCCTCGGCCATCGGACGTTTCATCGCGAAGCCACCGGTCGAACCATGCACGGGCCGACGGCCGAGCTCCTGGATCGGCCCGACATCCTGCGGTCGGTGTTCCTCGGCGGCGCGGCGTCGGTCGGCGCCGGTCCCGACGGTCCAGCCGCTGTGTCGTCGGCGACCGCGGCCGGACCGGTGCCCGAAACGACGAACGGAGCGGCGGCCGCGACGAACGGAGCGGCGGCGTCGACCGCGCCGGTGATCGACCTCGAGGAGGTGCCAGCGCTCGCCGCCACCGACGGTCACGCAGTTGACACCGTTCCGCTGCTCGAGGTCGACGAGGTGTCGGTCTGCTTCGGTGGCATCCGGGCCGTCGACGGCGTCAGCCTGTCGGTCGGCAGTCCGGGAGATCGTCGGCATCATCGGCCCCAACGGGGCGGGCAAGACCACGCTGCTCGACATGATCAGCGGGTTCACCGCGTCGAGCGTGGTCGGGTGCTGCTCGCCGGCGGCGACGTGACGCGCATGGCCCCCGACGAGCGGGCCCGCATCGGGCTCGGCCGCTCGTTCCAGGACGCCCGCCTGTTCCCGAGCCTCACCGTGGCCGAGACGATCGCGGTGGCCTACGACCGATGGGTCGCGGTCAAGGACCCGATCCATCCGATGTTCCGGCTCCCCGCCTACGTCGACAGCGAGGACACGGTCGCGGCGCGGGTCGACGAGCTGATCGAGCTGTTCGAGCTCGAGGCCGTTCCGCGACAAGTTCGTCGGTGAGCTGTCGACCGGCTCGCGTCGCATCGTCGACCTCGCCGGCGTCGTGGCCCACACCCCGGCGGTCCTGCTCCTCGACGAGCCGTCGTCGGGCATCGCGCAGCGCGAGACCGAGGCGCTCGGTCCGCTGATGCTTCGCCTGCGCGACCAGCTCGGATGCTCGATCGTCGTCATCGAGCACGACATGCCGCTCATCCGCTCCGTCTCCGATCGGATGATCGCGCTCGAGTCGGGCGTCGGTGATCAGCGAGGGGCACGCCCGACGACGTGATGATCGACCCGGCGGTCGTCGAGTCGTACCTCGGCAACACCGCGTCGCTCATCGCTCGTTCGGGAACGTCGATCGACATAGATTCACGCCGCCGCTGGTGGAGCGGCTGACGAAGGGGGAGCACCGTGCAACCATCCGGAGAAGACACGCCACCAGGGCTGCGCCCGTCGGGCCAGTCGGGGGACGGGGGTGGCGGCCGCAGCGCGACCCGTCTCATCGTGCCCATCGTCGTCGTCGTCGCCGTGATCGCCGCGGTCGTCATCGGCATCGTCGTGTCCGGCGGGAGCGACGACAAGCAAGGCGTCCACACACGACGGTCGTCGCGTCGAAGGGCGCGACCGACGCCGCGTCGGCCACGCTCCTGCCGCCGGCGCTGTCGTTCGCCAAGGCGAAGTCGGAAGGGAAGGCCGACACCATCGACTGGGGCAAGCGCTGCGACACCGAGCTCGGTCTCCTCGCGCTGCCGCTCTTCCCCCAACAGCAGTGCTTCGCCCCGTTCAGCGGTGACAACGGCGGCGCCACCACCACCGGTGTCACGGGCGACACGATCAAGGTCGTCGTCTACCTCGCGCAGCAGAACGACCCGGTGCTGAAGTTCATCTACAGCCAGATCCAGAACGACGACACGCCCGACCAGACCTTCGCCACCTACCAGGGCTACAACGAGATGTTCTCGAAGTACTACGAGACGTACGGGCGCAAGGTGCAGCTGGTCCGGTTCGACGCGACGGGCACGGTCAGCGACTCCGTCGCCGCGACCGCCGACGCCGAGACGATCGCCAACGACATCAAGCCGTTCATGGTGCTCGGCGGGCCGTTGCTCACCGAACGCCTTCGCCGACACCCTCGCCCAGAACAAGGTGATGTGCGTCTCGTGCACGCCGGGCCAGCCGGCGCAGTGGTACATCGACCGGGCCCCCTACGTGTGGGACATCCTCGCCAACCCCGAGCAGCGCCAGCAGATGGTGGCGGAGTACCTGGGCAAGCGCGTCGCCAACCGCGACGCCACGCCACGCCGGTGACGCCTCGATGCACGACAAGAAGCGCGTGCTCGGGCTGATCTCGATCAACTCGTCGGACCAGTCGAAGCAGCTGCGCGACGAGTTCACCGCGCTGTTGAAGGACAAGTACGGCGTCGAGTTCGCCGCCGATCCAGACCTACAACCTGCCGACCGATCTGTCCGGCACCGGTCGCGACATCATCTCCCAGATGAAGCAGGCCGGCGTGACGTCGGTGCGTGTTCGACGGCGACCCGCTCGCGCCGCAGACGCTCACCAAGATCGCGGCCGACCAGAACTACTTCCCGGAGTGGATCATGACCGGGTCGCTGCTGGTGGACACCGAGGCCTTCAGCCGCACCTACGACCAGTCGGAGTGGAAGAACGCGTTCGGGCCCTCGGGCCTCGCCGCTCGCATCGACCCCGACAAGGCCGGCGGGCTCTACCTGTACAAGTGGTACTTCGGGAAGCCGGCACCGGCCGACCAGTCGGCCCCGGTCATCGTCCCCAACGTGCAGTTCCTCTACAACGCCGCTGCAACCGATGGGCACCCAGGTGACGCCCGACAACTTCCAGAAGGTCTACTTCGGCGGCGCGATCATCCCGTCGACGCCGGTGTCGCCGCAGATCTCGTTCGGCAACCGCGGCTTCTTCCCGTTGACCGACTACGCCGCACTCGACGACATGACCGAGGTCTGGTGGGACCCGAAGACGACCGGTCTCGACGAGCTGGGCCGCCAGGGGACGGGCATGTGGCAGTTCGTCGACGGTGGCAAGCGGTACCTGCCCGGCCAGTGGCCGAAGACCGACCCGACGGTCTTCGAGACCGAACGGTGCGGTCACGCTGTACTCGAGAGGCGGACGCCCGGCGAGGTTGTCGCATTCCGGGGATGTCACCGGTCGTCGCCGTCCGTACGCTCGGGGTGGTCGACGGGCGCGGGCAGGCGCTCGCCGGCGCAGTGTGCGCGGACAGGGGAGTGTTGCCCCGGGTCCCCGGGTGGCGCTCCGCATCCTGCGCCGGACCGGCCGATGGTGCGACGGGTTGCCGCCGCACCGTGTTCACACGAGCTGGAGCTCGCGGGCGCGGGCGACGAGCCCGCGGTTGGTGGCGACCTCGATGCGCCGACGGAGCGCGGCGAGACGCCGCTCCACCGTTCGCCGCGAGTAGTGCAACTCGTCGGCGACCTGCGCGATCGTCCGGCCCGCCGCCAGCAGCTCGAGCGTGGCGAGCTCGTCCCGTTGGAGGGTCGGCGGCGCGTCGGCGCCGCCGGGGCGCGGTCGGACCTGGTCGGCGGCGGCTTGAGCGCGGGTGCTCGACCCGGTGGCCTGCATCGCGGCGCGGACGTGGGTGTCGACGGTGCTGGGCGAGATGAGCAGCGCGGCGGCGGCCTGGCGACTGGTGAAGCCGCGCGGCGACGAGGTCGAGCACGATCGCTCTCGTGCTCGTCAGGAGGCGGCCCGTCGGGCGCGCGTTCGTGGCTCGGCGGCATCGCGGTGAGCGCCGTGGCGGGATCGAGCAGCGCGACCCACGCGGGGTCGTCGAGCCCGTCGCCGGCCCGCGCGCGGATGCTCGCCGTGCACGCGGCACTCCGGGTCGGTTCCACGACGGCGAGCAGGAGCTCGGCACGGGCGGCCCAGTAGTTCGCGCCGGCGCGGTCGAGCAGGTCGACCGCCTCGTCGAGGACACCCACCGCCGCGGGTCCTCGAGCGCCAGGAGCGCCTCGCCCTCGGCCAGGAGTGCGCGCCCGCGTTCGAGCGGTGTGAGCGGGGCGGCGAGGAGTCGGCGGGCCAGCTCCGCGGCGGTGGCCAGCGCGCCCGACGACCGGTGCCCGGCGATGAGCGCGGTGCGGGCCCAATGGACCCACCACTCTTCGCCCGCCCAACTGAAGTAGTCGAGCGCGCACCGGGCGTCCTCGACGGCGCGGCGCGGGTTGCTCGTCGCGGTGCAGTCGGAGCGCATGACGCGCGTGATCGACTCGTACCACCTGTTCTCGTCGCGAATCGCGGTGGCGATGGCGTCGTCCCAGCGGCCCTCCGCCCGGTCCCACTCACCGCGGAGCGCGGCGACGCAACCCTGCCCGGCGAGCAGCATCGGGAGCTCGTACCGGTTGGCCGGATCGGTGATCCGCTCGAGGCCGGCGATGCCCTCGGCGAGCGCGGCGTCGGCCGCGGCGAACTCGCCGGTGTGGAAGTCGACGAAGGCGAGGTACATGGACGCGATGCCGATCACCCGGTCGTCCTCGCGCCGCCGGGCAGTGGTCAGCGACTCGCGCGCCATGAGCTGGGCGAGCCGAAGGTTCCCTTCCGCGTACGCGCCGAGCGCGAGGTGCGCGAGCGCCATGCCTTCCACCGGGCCCTCACCGTCGAGCAGCTCGCGGGACCGGCGCCACCAGTCCGAGGCGGACGCGATCTGCCCCTCGCCGATGTCCTCGAGTCCCTCGAGGAAGCAGGCGTAGCCGTTCCCGACCCGGTCGCCGGCGCGTGCGAACGCCTCCCGGGCGTCGCGCAGCTCGTGGCGACCACGCGGCCGGTCGATCGCGCAGATCGCGACGCCGCCGAGCAGGCCGGCCCACGGGTGGTCGGCGAAGTCGAGCGCGGCGCAACCGGCGCGCGGAGGGAACGAGCCGGTGGACGAGGTCCGACTCGATCAGGTCGATCGCGGCGGCATCGAGCAGCGCCAGCAGTGCCGCGTCGTCGACGGGCTCGCCCAGGCGCGTGCGACCAGCCGGTCGACGACGGGTGTCCGGTCCTCGGTGTCGTCCATTGCCTGCCCCCCGCCGACCATGTTGGCAGAGCCGGGGACCCACGTTGACCGTCGGCGTGCGGCTGCTCAGGTCGGATCGGTGACCACCGGGTGGGCGAGGGGGACCACGTTGAACCGCGCCCGGACCGACGCCAGGCTCTCCGCCGCGAGCGCGAGGTGGTCGACCTGGCTGAGGTCGACGGTGCACTGCCGGCCGCGGTCGATGCCCTCGCCGAGCAGGTCGCCGACGCCGGGCCGACTCAGCGTGGCGAACTTCGCGTGGATCTCCCCGTGGGTGAGCACACCCGATTCGTGGATCGACATCGTGAGCAGGAACTCGAGCCAGTTGTGGCGGCTCGCGTCCGCGGCCATCAGGTATCCCGACCGCGCGATCTCGCCGGGAGCGGTCGGCTCGTAGCCGGTGATCACGTGGTTCATGTCGTGGTTCACGTAGTGCGCGGGCAGGTGGACGTCGTCGCCGGGGAGCTCGAAGCCGTTGCGCGCGTAGAACGCGAGGTACGCGTGACCGAGCGACCCTGCGGGGAGGTCCGCGAGCGCGCGGAGCCGGTCGGCGAGCGCGGGGTCGGGCGTGTCGAGGCGCAGGTACCGGTCCCGCAACGAACGTTCCGAGACCTCGGGCAGGATGTCGCCGTAGATGCGCTCGAGGTCGCCGGCGACGACGGCGGCGCCCTGCTCCATCGCGGTCCGGGTCGTCTCCATCGCGATGTCGGTCACGCCGAGCGCGGTGGCACACGCTTCCACGCAGTCCACCTGGGCCGCCGACTGGGGATGGCGACAGAGCTCGAGGGTCATGAGCATCTCGCAGAACCGCAGGCGCGCGTCCGCGTCGGCGAGCCGAGCCGCGAGCGCGGTCGCGTCCAGCGGGGTCACCGTGGCGAGGTCGAGGTCGGGTCGCTGCCACACGTGCGTGACGAACGCACCGAGGACGGCGAGCTGCTCGTCGGTGGGGCCGCCGTCGACGTCGATGGCGCCGAGGAGTCCGGCCGCGAACACGTCCGCGTCCTGCGGCGCGAAGCCGGCGGTGGTCACGGCGTCGCCTCCATCCCGTGACGATACAAACGGGCGCCGGGTCGGGACGTCGACCGTCCTCGGCGTCTCCTAGGTTGGGGCCGTGGAACGCTCTGACGACACCGTGGTGCGCGCGTGATACCCGCGACGCTGGCGGAGCTGCTCGACCTCGAGCGGCTGGACCGCGACCTGTTCCGGGGCGAGAACGAGCCTGGCGCGCCGCGAGCGGTTCTCGCTGTACGGCGGCCAGGTCGCGGCGCAGGCGCTGCGGGCCGCGGGCGCGACCGTCGCCGCCGACCGGCTCCCACACTCGTTCCACGGCTACTTCCTGCGCCCAGGGCAGGTGGACCGGCCCGTCATCTTCGAGGTCGACCGGGACCGCGACGGCGGCTCGTTCTCGGCGCGCCACGTGCGGGCGGTGCAGGAGGGCGAGGTGATCTTCTCGATGCTCGCCTCGTTCCACACGCACCGCGAGTCGCCGACGCTCGACGGCCTCACGATCACCGCCGCACCGGATCCCGAGAGCCTGCCCCCGCGCCCGACGGTCGCGTCGCTCGTCGAGGTGCGCGAGGTCACGCCGACCCGGATCGTGGGGCGGCGGATGCGGCACTCGGATCGCATCTGGGTGCGGGCGAACGCACCCCTGCCCGACGACCCGATGGTGCACGCGTGCGCACTGGCCTACGCCTCGGATCTCGGCACCGGCTTCGGGCAGGTCGACATCCCCGGCCTGCCGACGGGGGGACCGAGCATCGATCACGCGGTCTGGTTCCACGCGCCGCTACGGGCCGACGAGTGGATGCTGCTGGACCTCACGCCGCGCAAGGCGCGCTCGTCGCGTGGCGTCTACGACGGATCGCTGCGCAACGTCGAGGGCGAGCTCGGGGCGCTGATCGTGCAGGAGACGCTGCTGCGCGACTTCGACCTCGACGACGAGTCGCTCGCCCGGGTCGCCGACTTCCTCGGCGTGACCCCGGAGGACTGACCCGGTCGGGCCGCCGGAGCCCGCCGACCCGCACCGGCCGTCGATCATCGAGGAGGGTGATGCACCGCCGGATCCCGAGGGCCATCGGTGTGCTGCTGGTGCTCCCGTTCGTCGGCGCGCTGGCGGCCGGTTGCGGGAGCAGTGGCGGCGCGTCGTCGGCAGCGCAGCCCGCGACCCACGGTTACCACGGGCGCGCCGGCGCACCCCGGGTCGCGATCGCCGGGGACTCGATCACGGCGCTGTCGCGCGATCGGATCGTCGCCGCGCTCACGGACCGCTACCGAGTGCGCGTCAACGCGTACTCGGGTCACACCATCGCCCAGGTCACGCCCGCCATCCAACGGCAGGTGGCGACCCATCCGGACGTCGAGGTCGTCAACCTCGGGACCAACGATCTCGACCAGGAGAACCCGGGCTGGCGGGCCGCCCTCGATCGGATGCTGCAGCTGGTCGCGAGCGTCCCGTGCGTCGAGGTCTTCACGATCTACGACGGTCGGCACCTCCCGGTCGACGCGAACATCGGCACCGAGATCAACGCCCGACTGGCGGCGGCGGGCAAGGGGTCGATCCACCTCGTCGACTGGAACGCCGAGGTGCATCGGGATCCCAACCTGCTCGTGGCCGACGGGATCCATCCCGACCTCGACGGGCAGCGGTGGATCGCCCGGTCCATCCGCGACGCGATCCGCAAGGATTGTTGACACGCTCGGGTCGGGCGCGTCCCAACCTGCGTCGGTTGAGCGGCCCATGGCCGTGCAGATGACGCAAGAACGGATGCGGTTCGGGCCGGTGCACACGAGACGCGAACCGATCGGGCGTCACCGACGTACGAGTGAGATGACAGGAAGGGGAGGGTCATGACGACGATCCGGGTGGGTGCGTTCCCGCCGCTGCAGGGTCCGGCGCTGGATCCGGACGTCCAGACCGAGTTCGTCCACCTCGCGGCGGACGCGGGCCTCGACCACGTGTGCACCGGCGATCACGTGAGCTTCTTCGTGGGGGCGGGGTTCGACGGACTGGTGAGCGCCACGGCGCTCGCCGCCGTGCACCCGACGATGCCGGTGTCCGTCGCCGTGTACCTGCTGCCGTTGCGGCACCCCACCCTCGTGGCACGCCAGATCGCCGATCTCGAGCTGCTCGCGCCGGGCCGGCTGACGCTCGGGGTCGGGATCGGCGGCGAGGACCCGCACGAGTACGCAGTGTGCGGCATCGATCCGCGCACCCGCGGGCGGCGCATGGACGAGTGCCTCACCGTGGTGCGTGATCTCATGACCGGCACGCCGGTCACGTTCCACGGTGAGTTCTTCGACCTCGACGACGCCCTCGTCGTCCCCGCGCCACGAGTGCCCGTCCCGCTGATCGTCGGCGGGCGTTCGGATGCCGCGGGTGCCCGGCGCGCTGCCGTACACGGCGACGGCTGGATCGGGATCTGGAACTCGGCGCGTCGCTTCGCCGAGGTGACGGCCGCGATCGACGAGCAGGCCGCCGCGGCCGGGCGTCCCGATCACCCGCGCGCACGCCATGCAGGTGTGGTGCGGGATCGCGCCGGAGCGCGACGACGCGCGCAAGCTGCTCGCGACCGCCATGGAGGGCTTCTACCAACTGCCGTACGAGCGCTTCGAGAAGTACTCGCCGTACGGCACGGCCGCCGAGGTCGCCGAGTTCCTTGCGCCCTACGTGGCCGCGGGCTGCACGACGTTCAACCTCATCCCGCAGTCGCCCGACATCGAGACCGCGGTCGACGGCGCCGCGGCGGTGAAGCGACTGCTCGCCGCGGTGTGAGCCGCGGCTCGGGATCCGGCGTGCTCAGGCGGCGGTGCGCTTGCTGACCGCGCCCCAGACGGCGAGCACGATGATCGCCCCGAGCAGCGAGCCGAGGATGCCGGTCGCGCGGAGGTTGAGACCGTCGCCCGACAACAGGCTGATCACCAGTCCGCCGACGAAGGAGCCCGCGAGCCCGGCGAACAGCGTGACCGCGTGCAGCTTGGAGCCCTGTCCGAGGATCAGCTGGGCAATCCAGCCGATCGCCAGACCGAACACGATGATGGCCAGGATCAACATCGGCGAGTTCCTCCCCCGGATCGAAGCGCGGGACGGTAGCCGGACTCGTCGGCGCGCCCACCGCACTGGTCCCGTCGCGGGTGCGGTCGTCGGCGGCGCGGTTTCAGTCCCGGACCGACCCGTCGGGCCCGCCGGCCGCTTGACGTAGGAACCGGGTGTTCCTACTGTCCGGCCCGGCAGTAGGCGGGGAGTCGAGGGGCAGCTCGATGGGGGCGATCACCGAAGCGCGGCCCGTCCCGACCCTGCGCGACGCGCCCCGCACCCCGTCGCCGAACCCGCGATCCGCACGCCGGCGGACCCGGCGGCATCGTCGTGGTCGTCTGCTCCTCCTGCTCGGTGCCGCCGCGATCGCCGTGCTCGTCGCGGCGCTCGTCGCCGCGGCCGGCGTGGTCTGGTTCCGCGTCGACCGCCGCCACGTGGACCTGGTGGGCTCGACCCACGGGGTCACGTACCTGCTCGTCGGATCCGACTCCCGCGCCTTCGTCAGCTCCGCGACCGACCGTGCGCACTTCGGGGCTCCCACCGGGGCGGGTGGGGAGCACGCCGACATCGTGCTGCTCATCCGCAAGGTCGGCGACCGGGTGTCGATGCTCGACATCCCCCGGGACCTCGTGCTGCTCGCCCCCGGCGACGTCCCGACGCGCTACGCACTCACGTTCTCCGGTGGGCTGCAGTCGCTCGCCGACGTGACGTGCCACTCGCTGGGGGTCCCGGTCGACCACGTCGCGGTCGTGCACTTCGACGGGCTCCGCCGGTCGATCGACGCCGTCGGTGGCGTCGACATGACCTTCGGCGAACCGCTGCGCGACCGGGTCACGGTCTCTCCGTACCGGCCGGCCGCCGGCACCTCGATGGTGAGCAGGCCCTCGCCCTGGTCCGGTCGCGGACGACCGAGCACGAAGTGGACGGGCGATGGGAGCCGATCGCACCGACCGCGACGGAGCGGGGCGAGCGCGCGCCGCGCCGTGCTCGGCGCCCTCGGCGCCCGATCCGCCGTCTCGCTGCTCTCGCCCTGGTCGTCGATGCGCAAGCTGCTCGCGTTCGTCCGACGCCGTGACCGTCGACGACGGCATGGGGCCGTTCCAGCTGCGGTCCTTCGCGAAGGTGCTGCAGCACGTCGACGCGAGTCGCGTCACCGACTCCCGGCGCACTTCACGCCCGGCGCGGTGCCGGTCGCCGTCGCCACCGCGGCCACGGCGCCCGCCATCCGGCGGTTCACCGGGCCGTCCGGGGTCTGTTCCAGCCGTTTCCCGTCGCTCTCCGCAGGAGGCAACTCGTGAGGATTCACCACGCCCGTCGCTGGTCCGCCGGTGTCGTCGTCGCATTGGTCGCATTCGGTCTCACCGGGTTCGGCCCATCGGCGGACGCCGCCGACCCGCCCGTCTCGCTGAGCCCGACGTCGGGGCCGGCCGGGACGACGACCACGGTCACGCTGCCGTCGCCGTGCGGTTCGGCGTCCACGATCTCGTCGCTCTCGCTCGCAGCGTCGCGGGCCGGCGGCGGGCCCGGCGGTGGCTCGGCCTTCATCACGATCCCCGCCGGCGGGTCGCTCGGTTCCGCGGGCCTCACGCTGACGGCCGGCTCGCCGTCGGGCTCGTACTTCGTCGAAGGCGCGTGCAACGGCTCGACGTTCACGAGCTACGGACGGGCCGTGTTCGACGTCACGGGCGGTCCGCCGCTGCTGCCCCTCACCGTCACGCCGACCTCCGGGCCTGCGGGCACCGTCGTCGACGTCTCGGGTCAGTGCGCGCCGGGGAGCGGCCAGCCGCAGGCGGTGCTGTCGGTCGCGATGTTCAGCCCCTCCGATCCGGCCGACATCGCGTACGGGAGTGCCGAGGGCGTCGGTCCCGTGCTGCACGCGTCGGTGACCGTCCCGAGCTCGTTCGTCGCGGGACCGGTCACGGTGGCCGGCTCCTGCTTCGACTACTACGTCACGCAGTACCCGTTCATGCAGAGCTCGTTCACCGTGACCGGCGGGGGCGGTGGGCTCAGTGTCGCGGCGTCGGCGTCGCCGAAGACCGTGACGGCGGGCAGCCTCGTCCGTACACACTTCTCGATCAAGAACGCGGGTCCGAGCTCCATCGGCGTCGCGCTGGCCGGCGTGACCGTTCCCACGGGAGCGATGCCGGTCTCGGTCACTCCGAGCCGCGGGCTCTGCTCGGCGTTCAGCGGTGGGCATGCCACCTGCCTGCTGGGTGGCATCACCGTCGGAGGGTCCCGGGGAATCGACGTCGTGTTCGTCACCCCGCCCGGATCCAGCGGCCAGGTCCTCGCGACGCTCGACGTTCTGGCCGACGGCGGCGCCACCGCCCACGGCAGCGGCGGACCGACGGTCGTCGCCGCCCGGCCGGGCTACGCGCGGGGCTTCGTTCCGCCGGGCGGATCGATCTCGATCGGCACCGACCCGACGCCGGCCGATCCGGTCGTGGCGACCTTCGAGTTGCCGAACACCGGGTCGGGCGCCGCCGATCACGCTCCGCGTCGAGACCAAGGACCTCTCCACGTTCTGCGCCGGACAACCCTGCGCCGGCAAGATCCTGTTCCTCTCACCGTTCTCGGGCTACGCCGACGCGCAGCACACTCCCGAGCTGAAGATCGAGTGGGACGCGTCCGTCGTGTCCACCAGCACGACGTTCCCGATCTACGTCCAGAAGGTCACGGACGGACCGGTCGTCACGATCCCGAACTGCGTGAACTACGGCGGTGACCATCACGATGTCGCCGACCCGTCACCGTGTGTGGAGAAGCGGGTGCGCCACTCGAACGGCGACGTCGAGGCGCACGTCTTCCTCCTGTCGGGTGATCCGAGGTTCGCCCGCCGCTGAGGGCCGGGATCGTCGCCGCGGTACGAGTACGCCGAGACTCAGGCGGGTGGGTGGAGCGCCGGGAGCAGCGCGAGCAGGTGCGGGAACACCGGCGTGAACCGACCTTCGCCGAAGGTCACGCCGGGTTCGTTCGCCATCGCCATGGTGCAGACGCCGCAGATGAGCGAGCCGAGCAGCATCACGGTCTCCTCGGAGTCGGCGCCCGCACCGAGCTGGCCCGCGGCCACCGCGTCGCGCAACATCGCGCGCTGGAGCTCGACCATCTCGCGACTGGCGGCCATCGCCGCGTCGCTCGCCTCGAACGACGGCACCGGCCGCCAGAAGAGCAGCTGACCGAGCGCGGGACGTTCGAGCAGGAACCGTCCGCTCGCTTCGAGCGCGTCGGTGAGCGCCGGGAGTCCGGGCGCGCTGTGCTCCGACCGCGTCCCGCATCGCCGCGAGGTTGGCGAGCTGGCCGCGTTCGAACAGCGCGTCGTAGACCGCGGTGAGCGACGGGAAGTACTTGTAGAGCGACGGCGGTTGCACGCCGAGCCGGCGCGCGACCTCGGCCAGGCTGAGCCCGGCCACGCCCTCCTCTTCCATGACGTCCTCGGCGAGGTCGAGGATCTCGGTCATGGTCTCGAGCCGCCGCCGGGCCCGCCGATCGGGCGTCTTCACGGCCTCGGGCGCGGCGGTCTCGGTCATGAATCGAACCGTAGCAGGATTTGTGATTGACAACAAGAGCTATGGTCATTAGCCTGCGCTACAGTTCACCACGACGAACGAAGGGGCACTCCGCATGGCACCGAAGAACCAGCGCTTCTGGCTCACCACCGACGAGGTGTCGACGGTGATCGACGCCCCCGCCGAGGTGCTCTACGACATGGTCGCCGACATGCCCCGCATGGGGGAGTGGAGCCGCGAGTGCTCGACGGTCGAGTGGGCCGAGGGCGCAACGGGACCCGCCGTCGGCGCCCGCTTCGTCGGCCACAACCACACCGGACCGCGCGGGCTGATCAAGTGGTCGCGGCGGGGCACCGTGCGCGCCGCCGAGCGCGGGCGCGAGTTCGCGTTCGCCACCGAGGAGGGTGGCGTCGAGGGCACCACCTGGCGCTACTGCTTCGAGGCGGTCGCCGGCGGCACCCGCGTCACCGAGTCCTACACCGTCGACAAGATCCCGGTGTGGGCCCGCATCATGGACGTCCCCCTGAACCGTCACGGTGACCTGCTGAAGAACATGGCCACCACGCTCGACCGGCTGAAGGTGGCGGCGGAGCGCACCACCCCGGTCGACTCAGCCTGACGCCGCGGCCTTCACGCGCCGCCGCCTCGCCGCACCACCCGAACCCCTGGTCACCACGACCGCTGACGGCGCACGCCGCCGCGCCGTCCCCACGACAAGGAGCACCCATGGTCACGACCGCCACCGTCACGCCCGGCATCGACGTCCTCACCGACGACGTCGACATCCCCGGCCTCGGCCACCTGCCCATCAACGCCTACGTCCTGCACGGCGACGCGCCCGTGCTCGTCGACACCGGTTCGATCGCGGAGGCCGACGCGTTCGACGCCGCGCTGCGCTCCGTGATCGACGTCGCCGACCTGCGCTGGATCTGGCTGACCCACACCGACTTCGACCACATCGGCCTGCTCCACCGACTCCTCGCGGAGAACCCGGAGCTGCGGGTGATCACCACGTTCTTCGGCGTGGGGATCATGGGGCTGTTCGACCCGCTGCCGATGGATCGCGTCAACTTCGTCAATCCGGACGAGACGATCACGCTCGCGGACCGCACGCTCACCGCGGTGCGGCCGCCCTCGTTCGACAACCCGATCACCGTCGGGTTCCACGACGACCGCACGAATGCGCTCTTCAGCGCCGACTGCTTCGGTGCGCTGCTCCCCGACGGCCTCGCCGATCGGGCCGACGACCTGTCGGACGCCGCGCTGCGCCAGGGTCAGGTCACGTGGGGGACGATCGACTCGTCCTGGCTGCTCAAGGCCGATCCCGCGGTCATCGCCGCCGACCTCGACCGCACACGCGGCATTGCGCCGGCGTACGTGCTGAGCGCGCACCTCGCGCCGGCGTCGGGATCGATGCTCGACCGCATGTGCGACGCCATCGGGGCGGTGCCGACGGCGGCACCGTTCGCGGCGCCCGACCAGACCGCCCTCGACGGAATGCTCGCGGCGATGGCCGGCTGAGTCACCGGCGCGGGCGGTCAGCTCGCCTCGGCCAGGTGTCTCCGATGGGCGCGATTCCGCACACGGCGGAAGACGGCGTACCCGGCGAGGCACGCCCCGGCGACGCCGAGGACGAACGGGAGCGCCCGCTCGAGGAGGTGCTCCACTCCGGTCTCGACGGTGTCCTCGAGCCGCGTCGAGCGACTGACTCAGCTCGCGAGCGTGCCGGTCCTCGACGGACTCGTTGGGCGGCGGAGGCGTTACGACCGGTGCGTCTCCGTTGTCGGGCGGTCCCTGCGCGTCCATGCCGACAGTCTCATCGCCGGGAGGTGGGCGGGCAAGCGGGTGGGCCGGGCCGGTCGGACTCCTGCCGCGTGCTGCCTCCGCCCGCCGCGGGGTCAGACCCCGACGAGCGTGAGCAGCCAGAAGACGGGGAGGCCGACGACGAAGGCGTATACGACGGCACCGGTGCGTCGCACCGCAAGCGTTCCGGCGACGATCGCCGCCAACTCGGCGACGGGGACGGACCGCAGCGTTCCGCCCTCGGTGAAGACCAGCATCGCGGTGAGCGCGGCCAGCGCGGCGGGACCCACGAGGCGCATCGACAGCAGGACGCGGTCGGACAGCGATCGGGTCGCGACGGTCACGAGGATCAGCGCCTGCAGCGCGTAGCCGATCACCCCGATGGCGAGGATCACCAGCCAGGCGGTCACGGCGCGACCTCGGCGGTCTCCCCGCCGGCGGTGCGCGTGTCGCGGCGGGTGATCACGACGCCGGCCGCGATGCCCGCAATGACGCCGAGCGATGCGCCGGCCTGCAACGGCAGCGCCACTGCCGCCACGGCGACCGCGCCGGCCGTCACCGCCGCGGCGGTGGCCGGTCGGCCCGTGGCGACCTTGGCCAGCAGCCCGCCCAGCGCGAGCGGCGCCGCCAGGTGGAGGCCCACCCAGTGGGGCAGTGTGCTCCCGGCCGCGATCGCGACGGCCTGGATGCCCATCCACGAGGCGAGCAACAGCCCACCGGCGCCCAGGTAGTAGGCGAGGCGTCCGGACTGGTCGAGGTCGTCACGCGCGAAGCGCGCGGTCGCGGTGAAGTAGAGCGGGTCGGTCAACGGGATCGCAACGAGGAGGCGTTGCCGCAGTGACGCTTCGCGGAACCAGGGCGCGATGGCGGCGGCGTAGCCCATCACCCGGGCGTTGACGAGCACGGCCGAGACGACGATCACGAACGGCGCGCTGCCGGTCGCCAGCATCTGGACGGTGAGGAGCTGGGCCGCACCGCCGACGATCAGCGGCCCGCCGGCCCATCCGGCGAGCGCGGGGACCGGCGAGGTGCTGATGGTCGCGCCGATGGCGATCGCGATCGGCGCGACACCGATGATCATCGGAACGATGTCCCGGCATCCCTGGCGGGCGTGACGCCACCCGGGATGGTGCGCGGTGACGGCGGCGGTGCTCATGTCGTCACGCCACGGTCGCGCGTCGCGAAGCCGATCGCGCAGCTGCGCACTTCTTCGGCCGACGGCCGCCGGAAGTACTCGGTGGGCCACCAGGCCCGGTAGGTGGCTTCGCCCATGAGGGCGGCGAGGGGTGCGGTCTGGCTCGCGTGGCGCGCCGAGCGCGAGGCGCTTGCGGTCGATCTCGCCGCCGGCCAGCTCGACGGCGAGCGCGAGCCGGTCGACCGGCACGGACGCGGCTCCCGCAGCTCCGCGGTCGGCGAACAGGCTGATCCGTGCGTGGAGCTCGGCCCAGCGCGCGACGTGCGCATCGGTCATCGTGGCGTAGAGGAGCTCGGAGCCGCCCGTTCGCCGCCAGGCCTCGGTGACCCATGCCGAGACCACGCAGTGATCGGGGTGCCCGGTGATGCCGTCGGGTCCGAATGTCACGATCGTGTCCGGCTCGACCTCCGCAATGGTGTCGGCGACCAGGCCGATCGCAGGCTCGTCGGGAACGAGGTCGCACTCGCCGTCGCGGAAGTCACCGACGCGGACGTCGTGGACGCCGACCTCGGCGAGGCTGGCGCGCAGCTCGCGCTCGCGGCGCGCGCCGAAATGCGGCTGGTCGTAGTCGGCCGGATCCGACGTGCCCTTGGTGCCGCGCGTGAGCGTCAGCACGGTGACGTGTCCGCCGGCGTCGGTGATGCGCCCCATGAGCCCGGCCGAGAGGTAGGCCTCGTCGTCGGGGTGCGGCCACACCCCGAGCAAGCGGCGGGGTTCGGCAACGGTGGCGCGGGTCGGGTTCGGGGTCGGGGCGTGCATGGGGTTCCTCGTTCGTGGTGCGGGGGCGGTGACCGGTTCGAGGTCCGCGGGGGAGCACTCGCCCCGAACCGTCGCCGTCTCCGGTGGAGCGGGTCACACGTCGACGGTGACCCGCAGGAAGGTCGCGGGGATGCGGGTGGTGGCAGGGTCCGGGCTCTGGTTCTGCGAGCGGAAGAGCGCGTCGAGCTCGGCGAACAGCTCCTCGTCCCGGCCCTCGGCGGCAGCGGCGGCGAACACGTTCATCGTCGGGCCGTAGAAGTCGCGGAAGTCGCCGAGGAACGTCGTCGGCGACTCGTCGGTCTCGAACACGAAGGTGTCGGGCTCGAAGGCGACGTGGCTCGCCGGCACGCCGGCCGCGGTGAACCGTTCGAGCACGTGCTCGGGCACGCCCCAGGTCATCGGGCTCACGAAGCCCTCCGGTGGCGGCGGCGAGTACGCGCCGGCGACCTTGAGGATCTGCGCGACGAGCGTCGGGTCGCCGGGGATCCAGTTGCCCATCACGATCCGACCGCCCGGACGCGTCACCCGCGTCATCTCGGCCGTCACCGTCTGCGGGTCGGGCGCGAACATCGCACCGAACACGCTGACGACGGTGTCGAAGGAGTCGTCCGGGATCCACGAGAGGTCGCGGGCGTCGCCGCTCTCGAAGCGGATCGCGGTGAGGCCGCGTGCCTCGGCCCGACGCCGGCCGGCCGCCACGAGGTTCGCGGCGATGTCGACGCCGAGCACGTCCGCGCCACGCTCCGCGGCCGGGATGGCGGTGGTGCCGTCGCCGCAGCCGAGGTCGAGCACACGCGTCCCGGGCCGGATGCCGATCCGGTCGACGAGGTCCTCACCACTCGTGCGCATCGCATCGGCGATGCGGGTGAAGTCGCCCTTCTCCCAGAGCGCGCGGTTCGGTGTCGCCGCCGGCGGGGCGAGCGGGGTCAGCTGAGTGATGGCATTCATGGGAGCTCCTTCGGGTCGTGCTCGACGGTCGGGGGTGACCGGCGACGCACCCCGTGCCGCGGCCTCGCGGTCACGGCCGACGGCGAGCAGGTGCCGCACGGTGGTGGGTTCCTCGGTCACCGTTCGAGTGTGGCGATACGCCGGGGCGCCGGCGTCGGGCGGACGGTGCAATCGCGCCCCCGGCCGGAGACGCGGCGTGTGGGGTGAACACCCCACGCGTGCCCGTGCACCGACGGAGAATTGGGAGGTCCGCAGCACGGCCTTCGCCTGTAGGTTGCGCGCAGTTATGGACGCCCCGACCGTCGTCGACGTGCGCGCCGCGATCGTGCGGCAGGACTGGTCCGGCGCGCAGGAGCTCGCCGACGCGGCCGCGCCCGACCGACGCGGGCGACGCGGCCGAGCTCGCCGACCTGCAGGCCGAGGCGCTCTGGTGGTTGGGTCGGGTCGACGACTGCATCGACGCACGCGAGCGCGCGTACCGCGGCTACCTGGAGCTCGGGCGCACGCGCGAGGCCGGGCAGTGCGCGGTATGGCTGTGGGAGCACCACGCCATCAGCGCGCGGCGGGCGATCGCGGGTGCGTGGCTGCGACGGGCCCGCAACGCGCTGGAAGGCGAGGCCGAGGGCGTCGAGTACGGCGCGTTGCTGCTGCGGGAGGCGGAGACGGCCGACGGCGAGCAACGGCACACCGACGCGCTCGAGCTCGCGACCGAGGTCATCGGACTGGCGCGGGCGCTCGGCTCGGCCAACCTCGAGGCCGAGGCGCTGCAGACCAAGGGCCGCATCCTGATCGCGACCGGGCAGATGACCGAGGGGATGCGCCACCTCGACGAGGCGATGCTGTTCGCCGTCGAGGGCCGGCTCGGCCCGTACTCCACCGGCAAGGTGTACTGCAGCCTCATCACCGCGTGTGAGGACGTCGGCGACCTCGAGCGCGGCGTCGGAGTGGACCGAGGCCACGCTGCGGTGGGCGGAGCGGCACCCGTTCGCGATCTTCCCCGGCATCTGCCGCGTGCACCGGGCCGTGATCCTCAAGCAGCGCGGCGACTTCGTCGAGGCCGAGCGCCAGGCCTGCATCGCGAGGGACGAGCTCCGCCACAGTCACGTCGGCAACGCCGCGTCCGCCTGCGTCGAGATCGGCGACATCCGCCGGCGGCTCGGCGACCTCGAAGGTGCCGCCGCCGCGTTCGCGAGCGCGGAGGACCTCTGCGGCGGGCAGTGCGCCGAGGTCGCGCTCCTGCGGCTGGCCGAGGGTCGGGTCGACCTCGCCCGTGGTGCGATCGCCACGTGCATGACGACCACCCCCACCGGCTCCCTCGCCCGGTCGCGGCTCCTGCCCGCGGTCACCCAGGTCGCGATCGCCGACGGCAACCTCGTGATGGCGACGGCGGCGGTCACCGAGATGGAGGAGCTCGGCTCCCGGTTCGACACGCCGTACGTCCAGGCGACGTTGTTGTCGGCGCGCGGTCGGCTCCAGCTCGCGCTCGGCGAGCCGGGCGAGGCGCAGGCCACGTTGCAGCGGGCGCTCGCCCTCTGGCAGCGGCTCGCGGTGCCCTACGAGGTGGCCACGACGTGGACGCTGCTCGGCGATGCCCACGAGCAGGCGGGTGATGTCGCCGCCACGCGCGAGGCCTTCGCGACCGCGGTCGACGAGTTCGACCGCATCGGCGCACAGTTCGCCGTGTCACCGCCTTCGGGAGATCCGCCCCGGCCGAACGGGCTCACCGCCCGTGAAGTCGAGGTGTTGCAACTCGTCGCCGCCGGGCACACCAACCAGGGGATCGCGGACGAGCTGTTCCTCAGCATCAAGACGGTGTCGCGGCACCTCTCGAACATCTACACGAAGATCGGTGTGAGCTCGCGGTCGGCGGCGACGGCCTTCGCCTTCGAGCACCACCTCACCGGCGGATCGCGCGACGCCTGAGACGGGAGGTGGCGGCGCCCCGATCGACGGGGCGCAACCGAACGGCCGGTCAGTCCGTGCCTCGGCTCCGGCCCCGTAGCACCACGATCACGGTGCCGACCATGGTGAGCGTGATGACGCCGAGCAGCAGCCACGCATGCGTGGTCGCTTCCGTGAACGTCGACGCGTACGGGTCGTGCCGATCCACGACGCCCTGGAGGCCCAGCGCGTGGCCGATGCCCTCGAAGCCCCACCGCGTCACCAGGCCGTCGCTCATCGCCCGGCCGACCGCGGTCATGCGCGCGTAGGGAACGAGCACCCCGGCGAAGAGCACCTGCGGGAAACAGATCATGGGCAGCGCGAGCGTGGCTTGCGTCGTGTCGCCGACGGCGGCCGACGCGAGCAGGCCCGTCGCCAGCGCCGCGAACGAGACCAGCGCAACGGTGACGCCGAGATGGGCCCACGCCGAAGCGTCGAGGGCGGGGAGGCGGTTCGACGCGCGCAGCACGGCGAGCAGCAACGCGTCGACGGCCAGCAGCACGGGGAGCAGGACCGTGACCTTCGCCGCCAGGTAGGCGCCCGTCCGCACGCCCCGGGCGCGGTCGCGCCGCACGATCGGCATCTCGACCACCACCTGCAGCAGCCCGTACGTGAGTCCGAAGAAGAACGCGTCGAAGCTGATCCAGTAGGCGATCTGCACCGCGGTCGCGGACGTCGCGGGGGTGAACCCGCCGCTCGGGAACAGGGTCGCCATCATCATGGTCACCAGCACCGGCGACCCGATGAGGATCGCGAGCGTGAGCCGGTTCCGGAGGAGCTGCGCGGCACTCCGCGAAGTGAGCGCGCGCCATTGCCGCAACGCCGACGTCGGTGGCCGCGGCGGCGCCAACCGGGTGCCGTGCACGCGACGGCTGCGCGCGCCGGCGTCCACCGGTCGTGCGACCGGCGCGTTGAGTCGCACGTACGCATCCGCCAGGTCGTCGACGCCGAAGTGGTGGCGCGCCTCGGCCGGTGTGCCGACGAACGCGATCGTTCCACCGCGCGCCACGAACACCACGCGGTCGGCGCGCTCGACGTCGGCGGTCGAGTGCGTGGTGAAGACGACGGCGCCGCAGTTGCCGGTCATTGCACGCAGCCGGGCCATCAGGGCGGTCGCCACGGCCGGGTCGAGACCGGAGGTCGGCTCGTCGAGGAGGAAGAGGTCGGGTTCGGTGAGCAGCTCGACGGCCACGCTCACCCGCTTCCGCTCCCCGCCGCTCAGCCGGCGCACCGGCGCGTCGATCCGTTCGGCGAGGCCCATCGCGCCCACGACCGCGTCGACGCGCCCGCGCAGCGTGGCCGCAGGCTCGTCGATCACGAGGGTGGCCGCGGACGTCGAGGACGCGCCGCACCGACAGATCGAGCGGCACGATGTCGTCCTGGGGCACGTACCCGACGCGGCCGGACGTGTCGTGCGGCCCGGGGCGGACGACGGTGCCGGTCGTCGCCGGCACCAGGCCGGCCATCACGCGCAGCAGCGTCGACTTGCCGGCGCCACTGGGTCCCGCGATGGCGACGAGCTCGCCGGCGTGGATCGCGACGTCGATGTCGGTGAGCAGTTGCCGGCGCCCGCGCCGGTAGGACACTTCGTGCATGGCCACGGCGACACCGGCGTCGACGGTGGGTCCGGTGCGGACGGGGAGTGCGGTGACGGCCATCGGAGGCTCCTGGATCGGGGATACCGCCATCGTCCGCATCCCGCGCCGTGCGCTCCAGTGCAGGCCGTGTACCGGGCCGGTACAGATCCTGAACCACGACCCGTCGCGGCGCGGTAGCGTCGCGAGCGGTGTCCGAGTACGGATCGTTCTGTCCCGTGTCGAAGGCCGCCGACGTGTTGTGCGAGCGGTGGTCGATCCTCGTCGTGCGCGAGCTGCTCGCCGGGAGCACGCGCTTCGTCGAGTTGCGTCGGGGTCTCCCGGCGTGCCCGCCCGCGACGCTTTCGAAGCGGCTCAAGCAGCTGGAGGCGGCCGACGTCGTCGACCGAGTCGAGGTCGGCGGATCGGTCTCCTACCGACTCACCGACGCGGGGGAGGAGCTCTACCCGATCGTGCAGGCGGTCGGCGAGTGGGGCCAGCGCTGGGTGCGCAGCGCCTACCCCGACGGCGACCTCGACGCCGACGAGCTGCTCTGGGACGTCCGTCGCTTCCTGGACCCGGCCGGACTCGAGCGCGATCCGTGCGTCGTGCAGTTCGACGTCGAGCTCCCCGGCCGGCGACGCAAGTCGTACTGGTTCGTCGTCGACCACGGGGCAGTGGACCTCTGCGACGCCGATCCGCGTCGGGAGGTCGACCTGACGGTCGAGGCCCACGTCCGGACACTCACGCGGATCTGGATGGGGGACGACACCTACGCCGACGCGCGTCGCGCCGGGCTCGTCACCGCGACCGGACCACGCGTGCTCGTGCGCCGGCTGCCCACGTGGTTCGGGCAGCACCCCATCCTGGCGCCCGTCGCCCCGGCGCGCTGAGCCGGCGCCGTACCCTCACCTCGTGACGACAGGGTCCGTCATCGTGCTGAACGGTCCGTCGAGCGCGGGCAAGTCGACCCTCGCGACCGCGATGCAGCGTCGCTTCGCGGCGGACGGCGAGTGCTGGTTCGTCTACGCCATGGACGACTTCTTCGCGAAGGTGCCGTTCGACTGGGTCACCGCCGGTCGGCACGTCGGCGTGTACGCCGACGAGGGCGTCGTGCTCGAGATCGTCGACGGTGTGTTCCGCATGCGCATGGGACCGATCGGCCGTCAGGTGCTCGCCGCGTGGCGGGGCGCAGTAGGAAGCGCGGCGCGTGCAGGCCTCAACGTCATCGCCGACGACGTCGTGCTCACGGAGGACGAGTGGCGCGGGTGGCAGGCCGAACTCGATGGGCTCGACACCCACTGGGTGCGCGTGCGGATCGACCTCGACGTGCTCGAGGCGCGCGAACAGGCCCGCGGCGACCGGATGCCGGGCCAGGCGCGTGCGCAGTACGAGGACGCGTACCGGTACCCGACGTACGACGCCGAGGTCGACACCGGCACGCTGGATCCCGACGCCGCCGCGGCCGTGGTGCTGGCGGAGTGGCGCGCCCGGACGACGTGACTCCGGGAGGATGGCGCGGGCGGCGATGACCTAGGCGCGGGTCGCTACGGTTGCACCCGTGACACGGAGGTCCGATACGAGCATGCGCAGCGCGCTCCGGATCCGCGACTACCGCTTCATCCTCGCCGCGTCGACGACGTCGCAGACGGGCGACTGGCTCTACAACGTCGCACTGATCGTGTGGGCGTACCAGGCCACGCACTCGACCGCGTGGGTCGCCGGGGTGACGATCGCCCGCCTGATCCCCTACCCGCTGCTGGGTCCGCTCGGCGGGGTGATCGCCGACCGGTTCGACCGTGGCCGCGTGCTCGTGGTGTCGGACCTCGCCCGCGTCGTCGTCATGCTCGCGCTCGCGCTGCTCACCGCCGGTGGCGGTCCGGTGGAGGTCGCGGCCGGTCTCGCCGCCCTCGCGTCGGCGCTCGGTACCGCGTACCGGCCCGCGGTCGTCGGCATGCTGCCCGACGTCGTCGGTGAGGAGCACCTCGTCGCCGCGAACACGATGGAGAGCATCGTCGAGAACCTGAGCGTGGTCGTCGGACCGATGATCGGTGCGGCGATCCTGGTGGTCGCGAGTCCCGCGCTCGCCTTCGGGGTGAACGCGCTCACCTTCGTGGTCTCGGCGCTGTGCGCGTCGGCGATCCGGACGCGGAGTCGCGGCGACGTCTCGGAACGCCGTGCCGGCCACGGTTGGGGCCGCCAGCTGCGTGCGCGGCTTCGAGGAGCTCGGTCGCTCGCGCGACGCGCGGGTGTTCTCGGGCTTCCTGGTCGGGACGTCCTTCGTCTACGGCGCGCAGACCGTCATGCTCGTTCTCGTCGCCGCGCAACAGCTCGACGGTGGTGCGGACGCCGTCGGGATCTTCTACGCGGCCCTCGGTGTCGGTGGCATCGCGGGTGCGGTCGTGGTCGCCCGGCTCGGGGGCTCCGCGTGGGCGGGACTGGCGATGCTCGTCGGCCTGACCGTCTGCGCGGTCCCGATGGCCCTGCTCGGAGTGGTCGATGGCGCGACGGCTGCGTTCGCCCTCGTGCTCGCGAGTGGCATCGGTGTGGTGGTGGTGGACGTGTTGTGCCTGACCCAGTTGCAGCGGACGGTGCCAGGGTCGGTGTTGGGACGGGTCTGGGGCGCGATCGACGCGCTCACGGTCCTCGCGATGATCGTCGGATCGCTCGTCGTCGGTCCCGTGGTCGACGCGCTCGGCACCGACGCCGCGTTCGCGGTGCTGATGCTCATGGTGCCGGCGCTCGCCCTGCTGACCACCCGCCGGCTGCTCGCCGCCGACCGCGAAGCCGTGGCGCTGCTGGAGCGGATCGGACCGGTGCTCGCGTTGCTCGAGTCCGTCTCCCTGTTCGAACAGGCCAGCCGCCCCGTGCTCGAGCAGCTCGCGCTGGTCAGCACCCGAGAGGAGCTGCCGATCGGTGCCGAGGTCGTGCGCCAGGGCGATCCGGCCGAGGACTTCTATGTGATCGAGTGGGGCCGCTTCGACGTGTTCCGCACCGATGCCGACGGGACGCACCGGGTCGGCGTGCTCGGCCAGGACGACTGGTTCGGGGAGGTCGGCCTCATCCACAACGCGCCCCGGAACGCCACCGTACGGGCCCGGTGGCCGTCGACGGTGTGGCGCATCGAGGGCGCGCAACTCCTCGCCGCGGTCAACGGCGCGCCGGCGATGTCGGCGCGCCTGCTCGAGGGGATCGCGACACGGCTCGCGACCCAGGGGAGCAACTGACGCCGAGCGGGCCCCGCGGTGCCTGATCCCGTCGGTAACGTCGGGACCATGGGTGTCGCGGCGGACCTCGGCTACGGGCATCACCCGGTCAACGCGTTCCAGCGACTGATGCAGCGCTTCGGTTCCTCGCGCGGTGGCGCATGGATGTTCTCGAAGCTGCTGGCCCCGTGTGACCGGGTGATCCACCGGATGACGCACGGACGGACCAGCGCGCCCGAGGTGCTCGCCGGGCTGCCGGTGCTCATGGTCACGACCACCGGACGGCGCAGCGGTCAGCCGCGTACCTCGCCGCTGATCGCCGTTCCCGTCGGTGACAGCCTGGCGTTGCTCGGTACCAACTTCGGTCAGACCAGCACCCCGGCGTGGGTCCTCAACCTCGAAGCCGACCCGCGCCTCACGGTCCGCTACCGCGATCGTGTCGCCGAGCTCGTCGCCCGTCCCGCCGCCGAAACCGAGCGCACCGAGGTGTGGCGCGACTCGGCCGGCGTCTACGGCGGGTACGAGAAGTACCGCGAGCGCGTCCACGGCCGCGAGCTCAGGATCTTCGTGCTCGAAGCGCGTCGGTAGCGGCCCTCGGCGGAGGCGTCAACGACCTTCGACGTCGTCGCAGCCGCGAAGGAGGAAGCCCGCGCCGCGCGGCTCGGCGATGGCGCGTACGTGCTCCACGAGCGGTCGGTAGTCGGCCGCCGGCCGACCGGAACCGGCGAGGAACCGCGTGTTCGAGGAGGGTCTCGGCCAGGAGCAGCGGCGCGCCGGCCCGTTCGTGCGCGACGGCTCGCGGCGCCGAAGTGCTGCGCCGCGAGCTCGGCTTCACCCAGCAGTGACGCCAACATCCCGAGGTGGTGCGCGCCGACCGGCTTGGCCACCGTGGTGCTCGTGAACGCGGACGCGTAGGGCTCGAGCGCGCGGTACACGACCTCGCCCGTGCGGGCGTCGCCGAAGCGGGCGGCGAGGTACGCCGCGTTGTACATCGTGGCCAGCGCCAGCATGTCCCGTCGCGGTCGGAGCGCGAGCGGCTGGATCTTCTCCGTGTACACCGTCCGGACGAGGTCGACCTCGCCGGCGTCGTACACGTAGCGCGTGAGCGCGAAGCCGAAGTCGAACGCGTCGTTCCCCGCGAGGGGGACCAGGACGGCTTCGAGCTCGTCGAGCCGCCCCTGCCAACGTCGGATCTCGAGGATCTGCTCGTTGTAGAAGATGAACGCCTCGCCGTCCTGCCCGGCGCGCCGGCCGAGCTCGAGCGTCCGCTCGGCCGTGCGCTCGGCCCGATCGAGGTCGCCCTCGTACAGTCGGCGCGCCGCCCGCATGAAGCTCGCCTGCCACTCCAGCCGGGGTTGGCGGAGCTCGGCAGCCAACGCGGTCGCGTGCTCCTCCATCGCGTTCATCTCCGCGAAGTCCCCGCACTCCCACGCCGTGCCGCTCGCCGCGAACGCACCGTCGAATTTGATGGCCGGGTCGTCGAGCTCCTCCGCCAGCAGCCGCAGCTCGTGCAGGAGGGCGGCGCGTTCCTCCCGGGTGTCCGGCGCCGGGATCGTCATGCTGCGCAGCAACAGGACCCGCGCCAGCGTCCGGTCGTCGCCGACGCGTCGTGCCGTCGCCAACGCGTCGTCACTCAGCTCGAACCGGCGATCGTCCGGGGCCCACACCAGCTCGGAGGCGAGCGTGGCCAGGAGCTGCGCGCGCTCGGGGCTGTCGTCCGGCCCCTGGGCTTCGATGGTGTGCTCGAGCGCGGTGACCAGCTCGGTGTCGATCCGCCCGATCCGGGCGAAGAACCCGCGGTTCACGGCGAGGACGGCCGCGGCCTGGCGGGGCACGTCGCCCAGGGTGCGCGCCAACGCGAACGCCCGCAGCAGCGTGCGCGCGCCCGGCGGGGAGCCCGGCCCGGAGCTCGGCGCGGCCCAGGGTGAGCAACAGGTCGCACTCCTGGCTCGCCTCGACCGGCGCGTTCGACCGCGCGGCGGGCTTCGACCACGGTCACCCCGCGTGTGCAGATGGCGATCGCGTCCTCGAACGCGAGTCGATCCAGCGCGTCGGCGGCGGCCGCGATCGCGTACCCGACCGCCCGGTCCGAGTCGGCCTCCGCGCAGTGGAACGCGAGCTCGGCGACGTAGGCGTCCACGTCCGCCGCGTGGACGCGCTCGATCGCGTCGGCGACGCGGCCGTGGATCCGACGCGCGCCGGCTCGTGCCCAGGCGGTCGTACGAGCGCGCCGCGCACGATCGCGTGCGCGAAGGAGCAGCGGTCGGGGCCGGCTTCGTCGATGAGTCGCGCCCGGGTGGCTTCCTCCAGTGCGGACGTGAGGGCATCGCAGGTCGATGTCGACCAGTTGCTCGAGGACGTCGACGTCGAACTGCATGCCCGCCACCGCGGCGAGGGTGAGCACGTGCTGCGTGTCCTCACTCAGGCGGGCGACGCGTCGGAGCACCACGTCGCGCGCCGCCGCCGGGATGCGGACGTACGCCGGCCAGAGTTGCGTCGCGGCTTCACCCTCGGGCGATTCCGGGGCATCGGCGCGCGCCTCCATCACGTTGTGGACGATCTCGCCCACGAAGAACGGGTTGCCGCCCGTCTCGCGGTGCACCCGATCGACGAACGCGTGCCCGGCGTCGCCGAGGTCGTGGCCCGAGGCGGCGCGCACGAACGACGCGACCGCGGAGGCGTCGAGGCCGTCGAGGGCGAAGCGTTCCAGCACCGGTCCGGGGGCGCTGATGCGCAGGTCCGCGAGCATCTCGGCCAGCGGGTGCTCGGTCCCGACCTCGGACTGGCGGTACGTCGCCAGGATCATCACCCGGCCGATCGGGGCGGAACGGATGACGTGACGCAGCAGGAGCAGCGTGGGCGGCGCCGCCCAGTGCACGTCGTCGAGCACGACGACACACGGCGCCTGCCCGGCTACGCGCGCTCAGCCACTCCACCACCGCCTCGAACAGCCGGTACTGCTCCGTCGCCGGGTCGGACTGCAACGGCGGGAGGAGCCCGTCGACGCGCGTGGCGAGCTCGGGGACGAGCCGGACCAACTCGCCGGCGTAGCGGCCGAGTCCGTCGGCGAGCTCGGCATCGGTGCCCACCTCGAGGTACGTGCGCGCAGTGCGTGGACGAACGGTTGGTACGGGACCCCCAGGTCCTCGTCGCACCGGCCGTACAGCACCAGCGCGCCGTCGGCGCGCGCCACCGTGCACGTCTCGGCCGCGAGTCGGGTCTTGCCGATCCCGGGTTCGCCACTGATCATCACGATCGGGCCGTCACCGTCGGACGCGCGTTGCCACAGTCCGGTGAGCGTGGCGAGCTCGGTGTCGCGTCCGACGAACGTCGGCCCCGCTGCGGCCCAGGTCAACAGACGCTCCGACGAGGTCTCGGCGTCGAGCCGCACCGCGCCCGGCGGCGGACCGGCGGCCGCCACCAGGTCGAGGTCCGGGTCGCCGCGCAGGATCGCGGCTTCGAGGTCCCGGAGGTCGGACCCCGGCTCGACGCCGAGGTCGTCGACGAGCGTGCGCCGCGCCCGCTGGTAGGCGCGCAAGGCCTCCGCCTGCCGGCGGGACCGGTACAACGCGAGCATCAGCGAGTGCCACAGCCGCTCGCGGAGCGGGTGCCGGGCCAGCACCGCCTCCAGCTCACCGACGACGGCGGCGTGGCGGCCCAGGGCCAGCTGCGCCTCCATCCGGTCCTCCATCGCGCTCAGCCGGAGCTCGTCCAGGCGCACCGCCTGGGCGGCGATCACGTCCGACGCCCGCCGGCAGTCGGCGAGCGCATCGCCGCTCCAGAGCGCCAGCCCCGCGGTGAGCTCGCGCTCGGCCGTCTCGGCATCTCCCTGCGCCAGCGCGCGCGCTGCCGGCATGCGCGTGGCGCTCGAAGCGCACGGCGTCGATCTGCTCGGGCTCGACCCGCAGGACGTAGCCGGGCTCCGCGCGTCACGAGCACGTCGGCGAGGCCCACCGACTCGAGCGCCCGGCGCAGGCGCGCCACGTTGCCCTGCACCGTCTTGAGCGCGGTGGTGGGCGGCTGCGTGCCCCAGAGGCCGTCGATCAGGTCCGCGGTCGAGACGACCTCGTTGGCGCGCGGAGCCCGAGGAGCGCGAGTACCACCCGCTCCTTCGGCCCGCCGAGCGGGACGACACCGTCCGGACCGACGACCTCGAGCGGACCCAGGACCGACAGGTGCACGGCGGGAGCGTAGGCCCGGGCCCGAAAGCGCGTTCGCGGCCCGGCTACCACCGTCCTGCAACCACCGTGACGCAGAGTCCGGGTTCCCCAGCACGCAGCACCGCACGGTCCGTCCGGGCGGGACGAATGGAAGGGCAGGGAGCCGGCGAGGCCGGAGCACCCCGGTCGCCGCACACTCGGCGCACCGGTCGTCCCGGGCACTCGCCTGCTTCCCCAGTCGTCCCGCCCGTCGGGTCCGCCGGTTTCGGAGGCCCGCCGGAGCGGGAAGCCTCCACGCGTGAACACCAACGAGATGCTCCGAACGCTGGCCGGCTCGACCGGGTTGACCCGTCGCCAGGCCGACGAGGTCCTGATCGCCGGCCTGACCGTGCTGAGCGAGATCGTGTCGGCCGCCGAGACCCAGGACCTCCTCGCCCAGCTCCCGAAATCGGTGCGGGAGCGCATCCCGGTCAGTGACGCGACGCTGGCGATGCGCCCGATCGAGTTCGTCGCCCGCGTGGCCGACCTGACCACGGCGAGCAACGAAGACGCCGAGCGCAATGTCCGCGCCGTCTTCGAGGTGCTCACCCAGGCCGTGAATGCGGGCGAGATGAACGACATCGCCGACGAGCTCGGCGACGACTACGCGCCGCTCCTGGGACGCGAGGAGCGCCTCCAGCGTGAGCACGCCCGGGAAGAGCCCTCCGACCGGGGGCTCGTCGACACCGTCGTCGCCACCGCCGTGTCGTCGGCGTGTGCGGTGGGACGCGCCGTCTGGGGACCCGTGGACGCCGGACTCCGCCTGGGCGGTCTGCGGCACTGATCCGCGCGCGATCGCCGGCGTGACCGTGGCGACACGCCGAACGTGAACCCCCGTCATCGGCCCCTCGAACCGGCGGCCGCGGGGTCGGCGGTGCGCAGAGGTGGTGCCGTCTTGCGCCTGTGGGGGACCACTGTGAGACTCCGCGCCGTCGCGCCCTCCCGGCGCGCCAGGGGAGGCCACGATGACCGAGACCGGAGCTGCACTGTCGTTCGAGCCGCCGGGACCCGGGTCCTGGAACCGTGACCCGGTGCACTTCCCCCGACCGGTGACGCGCTACTTCGCCGAGACGCACCCCGAGCCGTTCCTCCGGGGCACGTCGGAGTTCATGGCCTTCTACGGCGCGCCGCTCGGCGGCATGGAGACGCAGTACGTCAACGGGTTCGCGTACAACACGATGCGGCCGGCGCCCGACGAGGAGATCCCGCAGCGCTTCGCTCGCGCCGAGGAGGTCTGGGAGCGCAAGGTCTGGCGCGAGCAGCTCCAGGAGTGGGACGAACAGGCGAAGCCGGCGTCGATCGCCGAGCACCGCGAGCTGCAGGCGGTCGATCCCGACGCGCTCTCGGACGACGAGCTGGCCGCGTACCTCGAGCGGTGCCGCGACCACCACCGGCGAGATGATGTACCAGCACATGCGCTTCACCGCGTCGGCGATGATGCCGGTCGGCGACCTGCTCGCGCACGTCGATGGCGTGGACCGTCGGTGACGTCGGCCGACGCCCTCGCGATGATGCGGGGCTCGGCGCCGGTGTCGGCCGGTGCGTCCGACGAGCTCGCGACGGCTGATCGCCGCGGTCGAGGCCGACGCCGACGCACGCTCGCTGCTCGAGTCCGACGGTGACCCCGAGAAGGTGCTCGCCGAGCTGCGGGCCTCCGGCGGCGAGGTCGGCGCGGCGATGTCGGGGTACCTCGACCTGGTCGGCTGCCGGCTCCTCGACGGCTTCGACATCTCGGGTCGCTACGCACTCGAGCTGCCCGACGCGCTGGTGCGCGCGATCCGGTCGTTCGTCGCCGGCACGGCCGACGACCGGTCGGAGGTCGACGCCCGCATCGCCCGCATCCGCGACCAGGTGCCCGAGGAGCACCGCGCCGAGTTCGACGAGCTGCTCGGCGAGGCGCGCCTCATGTACCGGCTGCGCGACGAGCGCGGCGTGTTCAGCGACATCTGGGCGTCGGGCATCATGCGCCGCGCGGCGCTCGGCGCCGGCCGTCGGGTCGCCGATCGGGGTGGCGTGCACGATCCCGAGCACATGGTCGACGCGAGCCTCGACGAGATGTGCGCGCTCGTTCGCGGTGCGTCGGCGCCGTCGGCCGACGAGCTCGCGGAGCGGGTCGCGGCCCGGCTGGCGCTCGGGCCGAAGGACGCGCCGGCGACGCTCGGACCGCCGCCGCCTCCGCCGCCCGACCCGTCGGGCCTCCCGCCCGGCGTCGGCCGGGTCATGGCGCGCCGTC
Source organism: uncultured Actinomycetes bacterium (assembly GCA_963726415.1). Taxonomy (GTDB): domain Bacteria; phylum Actinomycetota; class Actinomycetes; order Streptosporangiales; family Streptosporangiaceae; genus DASXKD01. The sequence continues at coordinate 10,778 of CAVSCM010000028.1, read as the reverse complement.
GGCATCGCGATGGGCGAGATGTTCGGCAGCTCCGAGGCCGAGCACGAGGAGAACCTGCTGCGCGGACTTGGCGGCGAGCGGCGGCGTCTACGAGGGGACGGCGCGCCGCATCGCCGGGCCGTCGGAGTTCGGCCGGATCGTGCAGGGCGACGTGCTCGTCACGGAGTCGACGATCGGAGGCGTTCAACATCCTGCTGCCGCTGCTCGGTGCGATCGTCACCGACGCCGGCGGACTGCTCTCGCACTCGGCGATCGTCGCCCGCGAGTACGGCATCCCCGGCGTCGTCGGGACCCGCGAAGGCGACCGACCTCATCCCCGACGGTGCCCGCGTCCGTGTCGACGGCGACGCGGGCGAAGTCCACGTGTTCTCGTAGCGTCGCGCTCGATGCCCGAGGTCGTTCCACTCTGCCGACGCGCACGAGGACGCGCGCTTCGGCGCCAAGGCCACCGGTCTGGGCGCGGCCGCCCGCGCGGGGCTGCCGATCCCGCCCGGCATCGCGCTCTCGGGCACCATCGTCGACGCAGGTCGCCGCCGGCGACGACGACGCCGATCGCCGCGGTGCTCGACGCGGCCCGGGGCCTCCCGACGCCGCTCGCGGTGCGGTCGTCGGCGGTCGACGAGGACGGCGCCGAGGCGAGCTTCGCCGGCCAGCACCTGACGCTGCTCAACGTGCCGTCGCTCGACGACGTGCCGTCGGCCGTGCGACAGATCTGGTGGTCGGCGAACTCCGACTCCGCGATCACGCTACCGCCAGCGGGTCGGCCTGTTCACCCGGCCGAGCGTCGGTGTCGTCGTGCAGTCGCTCCTCGCGCCCGACACCGCCGGCGTGATGTTCACGACGAACCCGATCAACGGCGCCGACGAACGGCTCGTCGAGGCGGCCTGGGGTCTCGGTGAGGTCGTCGTCGCCGGCCGCGTCATCCCCGACACCTTCCGCATCGACCGGTCCGGCACGGTGCTCGAGCGCACGCCGGGCTTCAAGAAGATCGCGATCCGTGCCGCCGCCGACGGCGGCACGTACGAGGAGACGATCGCGCCGGAGCGGCGCGAGCAGCTGTGCCTCGACGACGACGCAGCTCGCGCGAGCTCAGCGCGCTCGCGGCGCGGTGCGAGGAGGTCTACGGGCCCGGCCGCGACATCGAGTGGGCGTTCGCCGGCGGGCAGCTCTACCTGCTGCAGTGCCGGGCGGTCACCCGCACCGGCAGCTCGCCCGCGGCCGCCGCACACCGCCCGTCGACAGCGAGACCGTCGAGGTCATCGAGCAGGTCCCGCTGTTCGACGGCCTGACCCACCGCGACGTCGAGGGCATCGCCGCGATGTTCAAGGAGCGGCGGTTCGACGCGGGCGAGACGGTCACGAGGGAGGGCGCCGGCGGCGCCGCGTTCTTCGTCATCGAGTCCGGCGAGGCGACGGTCACCTCGGTGGGCCGCGAGCTCGGCCCGCCTCGCCGCCGGCGACTACTTCGGCGAGGTCGCGCTGATCGACGACGGCGCGCGCACGGCGACGATCACCGCGACGACCGACCTCGTCTGCCACGGCCTCACCTACTGGGAGTTCCGGCCGCTCGTGCAGCAGAACGCCGACGATCGCCTGGAACCTGCTGCAGACCCTCGCCCGCCGGCTCCGCACCTCGCAGGACGGCCCGCACGCGGCCTGAGGTCCGGCGCCGGAGTCGGGGCTCCCCGTCGCTTCGTACCTGAGCATGTTCAAACCATGACACTGTTCACTGTCAAAATATCTTGACAGTCGGTACTGTCAAGGTCACTGTGGGTGGATGCGCAATCGCGGTGCCGCCACCCCGAACCCATCGCGCGCCTCCCGATGAACGCGCGGACGGACGTCCGGTCGGTCCTGGGCACGGCACGATCCCGGGCCGCCGACGTGGTCAACCTGTTCGCCACGCCGTTGCAGGCGTCGCACTACGTCGAGCTCGTCAACCCGCTGTGGTCGACGCACAAGCTGCAGGCCCGGGTCGAGAAGCCGTCTGGGACGAGACGCGCGGACTCGCGCACGATCACGCTTCGCCCCGGCCGGAACTGGCGCGCGCACCGCGCCGGCCAGCACGTGCGCGTCGGCGTGCCGATCGAGGGCCGGCAGCTTCACGCGTACCTACTCGATCTCGTCGTCGCCCGAGCGCGAGACGGCTGCATCACGATCACGGTGAAGGCTCCTCGAGGCGGCCGGATGTCGCGGCACTGGTGCGCGACCTCGCGGTAGGCCGGCACTACCTGCCCGATCGGCCTGCCGCAGGGCGACTTCGTCGCTCCCCGACGTCGAGGCCCGTCCGTCCGCTGTTCATCACCGCCGGCAGCGGCATCACGCCGATGATGAGCATGCTGCGCACGTTCGTGCCTCGTCGGCAACATGCCCGACGCGGTGCACGTCCACTACGCACCGCACCGCCTACGACGTGATCTTCGGCGCCGAGCTCGCGGATCGCCGAGCCGGACCCATCGGCTACCGGTACCTGCACCGGTCGTCACACGCGCGAGCTCGGCGACACGCCGAGCGACCGTCCGCCACTTCTCCGCGGAGCAGCTCGACGCGCTCTGTCCCGACTGGCGCAGAGCGCGAGGTGTGGGCGTGCGGACCGCAGGGCGCTGCTCGACGCGATCGAGCGGCACTTCACCGCCGCCGGTCGCCGGCGCTGCCTCCACGTCGAGCGCTTCCGGCCGCGCTCGCCGACGTCCCGGCCGACGCGGCCGGCGGGCGGGTGCGCTTCTCGCGCCGAGCGGCCGCGAAGCGGACGGCCGAACGGCGACGCACTAACTCCGCTCCTCCGCGTCGCCGAGGACGCCGGCCTCAATCCCGCCCACGGGTGCCGGATGGGCATCTGCCACTACCTGCGACATGACGCTGGTCTCCGGCTGCGTGCGCGACCTGCGCACCGGCGAGCTGATCGACGAGCCCGGCCGCACCGTCCAGATCTGCGTCGCCGCCGCCGCCGGCGACGTCGAGCTCGCGCTGTGCACCGCCGACGAAGGAGCACCGAGATCATCGATGAACCCACGACGCGGCACCCATCCGTCGATCGTCGTAACCGACCAGCCGCCGATGCAGATGAACGCCGCCGAGCTCGAAGAGATTCGGGAGCGAGCTCGACGCCATCTACAGCCAGGTGAAGGCGAGCTCGGCGACGCGGACCAGCGCTACATCCGGCGCATGATCCGCGTCCAGCGCAGCCTCGCGCTCGGCGCGCGCGTCGGCGATCCTCGCCAGCGCCGCGCTTCGCTGCCGGCGGCGTCGCCGGTCGCGCTTCGCGACACATCCGGCCGGCATTCCTCGGCGTCTCGGGCTCGGCACCGTCGTGCTCGGCGTGGCCAAGATCCTCGAGAACATGGAGATCGGCCACAACGTGATGCACGGCCAGTGGGACTGGATGCGCGACCCCGAGATCCACTCCGCGACGTGGGAGTGGGACTACGTCTGCCCGTCCGACCAGTGGAAGCACTCGCACAACGTCGTGCACCACACGTGGACCAACGTGATCGGCAAGGACCGCGACGTCGGCTACGAGATCCTGCGCGTCACGCGACGAGCAGCCGTGGCAGCCGGACTACCTCGTGCAGCCCGTCTACAACGCGCTGCTCGGCGCTGCTCTTCGAGTGGGGCGTCGCGCTCCACGACATCGACCTCCGGACCGCCCGGCGCGACGGCGAAGGAGCTCGCCGACGCAGCTCGAGCCTCAAGCGGGATCGGGCGCAAGGCCGGCGCAGGTCGCGAAGGACTACGTGCTGTGGCCGCTGCTCGCCGGGCCCGTTCTTCTTCGACGTCGCTCGCGGCCAACGCGGTCGCGAACCTGATCCGCAACGTGTGGTCGTACATGATCATCTTCTGCGGTCACTTCCCGGACGGCGTCCACGTCTTCACCGAGCGGACATGTCGAGGGCGAGACCCGCGGCCGGCTGGTACGTCCGCCAGATCCTCGGCTCGTGCAACATCGACGGGCGGCCCGCTGTTCCACATCCTGAGCGGCAACCTCAGCCACCAGATCGAGCACCACCTGTTCCCGGACATGCCGAGCAACCGGTACCCGGAGGTCGCCCCGCGGGTCAGGGCGCTGTCCGCGCGCTACGGCGTGCCGTACAACACGGGTTCGTTCTCGCGGCAGTTCGGCACGACGACGCGCAAGATCTGGCGCTACGCCCTCCCCGGCGGCCGCGACACCGCGAGCGCGGTCCCGACCTGGGCGGCCTGACGGGTCGAAGCCGTCCCGGCCGCTGCGGCGGCGCTGCGCAGAGATTCGGACATTTGACGCCTTTGGCGACGCTGCCTACCGTGATCCGCCCACCACCGGGACAGCACCACGAGGTGCCGAGAGGCAGGTTCCGTGCGAACGATCCTCACCGCAGTGGGCGCGGGAGTCGCGCTCGTCGTCGCCTCGCTCGCCGCGGTCCCCGGGGCCCAGCCGGCCGCCGCAGCCCACACCGTGTCGACGCCGGTCACCCGGTCCGAGGCCAAGGTCGCCGATGCGTTCCAATCGCACGAGGCGCGGATCGACGCGGTCAAGCATGGTCGCATCGGACTGCCGACATGGACGGGCTCCTTCTCGTCGAACGGCACGAACCATCCGTACACGATGGTCGGCACCGACCCCGCGGCCGGCTCGGCGACGACCCGGGTCGCCACGCAGATCTTGCCGCTGCGCCTGACCTTCGCCGGAGGGATCACCCTCGACGGTACGGACGCGGTGCAGGCGACCCGCCTCTCTCCGATGTTCAAGCAGGCCGACTACCGCAGCGGACGCACGCAGTACGGCGATGCGATGCAGCGAGCGTCGTTCTGGGACAAGGTGTCGACGGTGAGTCCCGGGTACCACGTGCTCCTGTCGCAGCCGAAGGTGCTCGACACCGTGTCGATCGACGTTCCCGCCAGCGGAGGGTCGGCGACCCAGACACCGAACGGTCCGGCGGGGACGGTGACGACCGCGTTCCTCACGACGTTGCTGCCGCAACTCTCGGCGTATTACGACCCAACGGCGTTGCTCATCATCGTGGTGAAGGACGTTCGCGGCGAGGACTTCCTCGGATTCCACTTCTCGTTCACGCCCGCGGGACGTACCGAGCCGATGACCTTCATCTTCACCGGCTACTTCACGCCCGGGGTGGTGGTCGCACCGGCTCGCGCCGACAGCTACGTGCTGAGCCACGAGGTGCAGGAGTGGATCAACGATCCGTACGTCACGAACGTCGTGCCGGACTGGATCGCGCCGGGCAACGGCACCACCTGCTTCAACAACCTGTTGGAGGTCGGTGACGCGGTCGAGTTCCTCCCGACCGCGAGCTTCCCGGTGCGATCGGCCGGGCGGACGTATCACGTGACCGACGTGGCCGGAATCTCGTGGTTCGCCCACGATGTCCCGTCCCGCGAGCTCGGCGGCGCTTATTCCTACGCGGGCAACCTGACGACCTACTCGACGCTCTGCTGACGCCGCACCGCGTCCGCGATCGTCGCGGTCAGCGGACGGTGAAGAGCGAGAAGGTCTGGTCGAAGCCCTTGAGCTCGTGATCGACGTCGCGGGCCTCGTAGTCGATGCCCGAGCCGATGGTGAGATCCACCACCGTCCTCGAGACCACGATCTCGCCGGCTCCCGCCACGCTCTGCACACGCGAGGCCAGGTGGACCGCGAGGCCGCCGATGCTGTCGGCGTGGAGCTCGATCTCGCCGGTGTGCAGCCCGGCCCGTAGCTCCAAGCCGAGACTCCGCGCGTCGTCGCGCAACGCGATGGAGGTCTCGACGGCGCGCGCCGGGCCGTCGAAGGTCGCGAGGATGCCGTCGCCGGTCTTCTTCACGAGCGTGCCGCGTCGTCGGCCGACGATGAGCGCGGTGTTGTTCTCGAAGCGGGTGAGCCGTCGGAGCCAGGCCTCGTCACCGATCTCGCGGGCGGTGCGGGTCGAGTCCACGATGTCGGTGAACAGCACCGTCATCAGCTGGCGTTGATCCGAGACCGAGGCGACACCGAGCTCCTCGCCCACGAAGCGCTCGATGTGGTCCAGCGCGGCGTGCTCCGCCACTCCGCTCCAGGAGTAGATCTTGTCGTAGGGCAACTCGACGAAGGTGCCGTCGGCGACGTTGTCCGCGACGTAGCGGCCCCAGGCCGGGGGATACCCGAAGTCGCCGCGGTTGTGCACCATGAGCGTCGGACAGGACACGAGCGGCAACGCGGCGCGCACGTCGGTGTGTCCGAACAGCCAGAAGCGTTCTTCGGCGTGCCGCGGCGTCGCGACGCTCCGTTCCCAACGCGCGGCCGCCGAACGCAGGGCCTGTTCGTCGGGCGCGCCGTCGACGGTGATCGACAGGAAGCCACCGGTTCCCCACTCCCGACGGCAGAGCTCGAGCAGCTGTCGCATGAACTCGGTGCGCGGGCCAGCCGACTCGATCGACTCCTCGGCGTCGGTGAAGGGCCGGGACCAACCTTCGCGACAGATGAGACCGACCACGCGGTCGGGATGCGTCGCCGCGAACAGGATCCCGAGGGGACACGCGTCCGTACCGACCAGCACCACCGCCCGGTCGCTCTCCACCGCGTCGAGGACGCAGCGCACGTCGTCGATCCCGTCCTCGAACGTCGCGAGTCGACCGTGACCGTCGGACAGGCCTTCGCCGCGCTTGTTCATCATGATCAGGCGGGCGAAGCGCGGCACTCGCTCGACGACCTCCCGGTACCACGGAAGCTCCTCGGCCATTCCGATGTCGCCGATCATCGCCGTGACCACGAGGACGTCGATCGGGCCGTCGCCGTAGACGGCGTACGCGATGTCGAGGCCGTCGCTCTTGGCGTAACCGAACCTCGGCCCCTGCACCGCGTGAGTCTCGCGCCGGCGAGCACGCGGGCGCCCGCGACGTGCGGCGCATCGAGTTCGGGCGCGGGCCTCCTGGACGTTGTCGCAGTCCGGGGACGTCACCGAGCGACGTTCGGCGTGCGGAACGGCCGCCGGTAGCCTCACGGGATGGGACTCACCAACTCGCCGACGACCCCGGAGGACACGCCCTCGCCTTGGGGGCGGCGCGTGCTCATCGGTGCCGTTGCCGTCGGTGCGGTCGCCGTCGTGGTCACGATCAAGGTGCGCTGGTGGCGGCACGGCGGTGCCCGCCGGACCATGAAGAAGGTGGCCGAGGCCGGCGCCGTCGCCTTGGCCGACGCACTCGTGGACGAGCTGGCCCCCGCCGCCTAGCTGACCCGGCGCACCCCGACGAAGGAGTCTGCGGGAGTGTCGGCGTGGTGAAGCACGCGCACTCCTGACCGCGCCGGTGGACGACCCGTCAGCGCGTGTGGCGGTCGTGCCCGCCCCGGGTGTCCTGCTGCACGAGGGCGCGCAGCAGCGCGACGCCCTGGTCCTCCAGATGGGCCGCGCCCACCGTGCCGGCCACGCGCGATCCGGTACGCACCGCGCCCCGGATGACGACGTCGAGCGGTCGCAGTGTCGCCGCGAGCAACCAGGCGGTGGCGCCGGTTGCCGGCGCGGCGCCGGCGTCGTGGTCGGCCAGCTCGGGAAAGAGGGTCCGGAGCTGCTCGAGCTCGGCGACCTGCTCCCGCGCCGCGGTGAGAAAGTCCGGCAGGGAACGCTCGAACTGGTGCTCGGCCCGCAGCGAGCGGTCGAAGATGCCGGTCAGCCCGGCCCGGGCACAGCGGAGCCCGAACGCCTGGTCCTCGCGGTGCCGGACGTCGGCGTCCGCCGACGCGAGCGGGACCGTTCGGCGCTCGCTCGCGACAGTGACACGTTGCCGGCCCAGAGGTCACCGAGGATCCGAGCCGGATCGCGTTCGATCTCCGCGGAGGCGGCGAGGTAGTCGTTGCCGTAGACGCTGTGCGGCGGCCGACGTCCGCCGGCAGTCGTCGCTCACAGGCATGAAGCCGACGACGATCCGGTCGGGCACCGCGTGGTGGCGGGCGTGGGCGGAGGCCAGACCGACCATCGGCAGGACGTCGTCGTCCAGGAACACCAGCACCGGTGCCGTGGTCGTCTCGACCCCTCGCTGGCGAGCCCAACTCGCGCCGCTGTCCGGGTCCGTCGACGATCGTGAGGCGCGCGTCGTCACGATGTGCCCGCAATGCGGCCCGGACGTGCTCGCCGTCGCGATCGGCGACCACCGCCACCTCGGTCACGCCGTCGTCGTCGAGCACCTGCATGACGGACGTGGACAACGTGGGGCGGCCGACCGTCGGGATGATCACCGCGACGTCGGGTCGGCCCCGAGGTTGAGCCACGTCGCCCACTCCCGAAAGTGTAGGAGCGACCGGGTCCGGTGGCTCCTGGCCCCGACGCCACGCCGACGGGCCCGGCGACATTGCCGAAATAGGGCGATAAGGTGCCGAGGCATTCGGCGTACGACAGGGTGGCGCCGTGGGCTCGGCGGAGAGAGGATCCTCCCGAATGACGCGTGTCATCGGCATCGGCATCGACGCCGGGACCATCGGTCTGATCGACGAACTGATGGACGCCGGTTCGCTGCCGAATCTCGCCGCGCTGCGGGCCCGCAGTCTCCGGACCGAGCTCGACGGCGATCCCAACCACCAGTTCGGCGTGATGTGGCCGCAGTTCATCGCGGGAGCGGAGGCCCGACTCGCAGGGGAGTGGCTGCGTTTCTCGTTCGACCCTCCGGCCTATGAGGGGTACCAGTCGGGGGCGCAACACCGCGTCGAGGGCAACCTGCCGTTCTGGGAGCGGGCGGACGTGCGGACGATGACTCTCGACGTGCCGTCCATGACGGTGGCGGGGCCGGGCGTGCACGTCACTGCATGGGGGGCCGACGCCCCTCTCTACCCGCGGGCGTCGCAGCCGTGTGGCCTGCTCCGGGAGCTCGACGCCCGGTTCGGCGTACACCCGGGATTCGAGACGTACGACTGTGGGTGGCACGACCCGAAGCGTCTCGATCGCATGACCGAGGCGTGTGTGACCGGAGCCCGTCGGCGGGCCGAGGTCGCCGTCGAGCTCATGGATCGCTTCGACGATTGGGATCTGTTCCTGACCGTGATGTCGGAGTCGCACATGGCGTCGGAGATCATGTGGCACTCCGTCGAGCCCGACCACCCGCTCGCCGACTTCGATCCTCGTGCGCGGGCCCGGCTCGAGCGCGTGTTCCACGCGATCGACGACGCGGTCGGGCTCATCGTCGCCCGGGTTCCCGACGACACCGCGATCGTTGTCTCTCCCTCGACGGGATGCGCATGAGCCACGGGGACGTACCGTCGCTCGTCCTGCTCCCCGAGCTGATGCATCGCCGGGAGTTCGGGACGCCGAAGCTGCGCGACGTCGATGCCGAGGCGTGGCGACGCGTACCGGCTGTCCACCCCTCGTTCCCGGCCGGGGCCGCCCGTGCGCGCCGACATGCCAACGAGCGGCTCGTCGACCCGCCGCCGCGACCGTTGACCCATCGCATACCCGGCTATCAAGCCGCGCGGCTCTCGCGTCCGGGCCGTCGGGTGCTCGGGCAGATCAAGGGCATGCCGATCGGCAAGGCGCGCTCGGTATCCCGGTGCCTCCGGAATGCACGGACGATCCCGCAACGCTCGACGGGGTCCGCGACTCGGCGGATCAGTTCCTCTTCATCGGCAACTACCGCGAGCATCGGAGGGCGATGCGCGTGTTCAGGCTCCCCCACGTTCGGCGGTGCGTACGTGCGCGTCAATCTCGTCGGGCGGGATCCGTCGGGGATCGTCCCGTCGAGGAGTTCGAGGCCGAGTGCCGGGCATTCGAGACCTTCATCGGCGAGAGTCGCGATGTACGGACCGGCGAACCCGTCGCGAAGCGCATCCGCCGGCTCGGAAACGACGATCCGCTCGATGTGAGCGACGGTCGCTACGGAGACTGTTCGTCGAGTGGAGGGGACCGATCGATGCCATCGAACACCCGGAGGTCGGCATCGTCGGACCGGTTCCGTTGCAACCGCACCGGCGCGCACGCCGACCGCGGGTTCGCCTGGGTGAGTGGCAACGGGATCACACCGGGCGACCTCCCGATGCACTCGGTGCTCGACCTTCCACCAACGATCATGCGCCTACCTCCGACGACGCCGAGCTGCCTCCGTCCGGCCAACCGTTTCCCGAGCTCGCCGGCATCCGCGGCGCCCACTGACCTACCGCTGACCATCGCCTCCGCTCGACTCCGTCATGCGTTGCTGGTGACCCGGGTGGCGCGGCGTGATGTGCACGTTGCTCGGGTTGGCCGATCGCGGCGCGGTCGACGCTCGTGACGTTGGCGTCGAGTTGCACAACCCCGATGGTCGGGACGGCCGGTACCCTCCGGGCATGGAACCCGACGACGCAGGCGTTCGATCGCATGATCGAGGCGGGATCGCCCCTCGCCGGCCGCGGGCATCCTCGTGGGTGTCGTCGTGCTCGGAGTGGTAGCGGCGGCGGTCGCGGGCCCTCGGCGAACGCGTCGGTCGACGAGCTGCGCCCGGTCGCCTGAAGCCGTGCGTCGACTCCACCTCTTCGTCGCCCTCGGCGTCGGTTCGCTGGTGATGGCGGTCGTCGGCCTCGGCGCCCCCGTGAGCTGGCGCCGTGGAGGCCCGGTCGCTCGGCTCCCGACCGCGGTGGTCGGCGTCGTCGAGGGGGAACACGGTAGCAGCAACGTCACCCTTGCCGCTGTCGCTCTCGGCGGCGAGCACGAGTCCGGTCACTGTGCACTACGCGACCACGAATGGCACTGCGACGCTGCTCGATGGGGATTACGTCGCCGCCGCCGGTGATCTCACCTTCGCCCCAGGCACCACGACGGCGTCGATCACGGTTGCCGTCAACGGCGACACCAAGCTCGAGGACTACCAGCAGTT
>CAVSCM010000027.1:0-177618 GCA_963726415.1 uncultured Actinomycetes bacterium | reverse complement strand
ATCTCGTGCCACGCGTGCGCGTCGGCGTCCGGTACGGTCGGCAGATCGGCCCACTCGGCGCTGCGGTCGGCGGGACAATGCCAGCACGCTGGAGGCAGTTCATGGCGTCAGATCACGTCGGCATCGGAATCGTGGGCAGCGGTTTCATCGCCAGAGCGCATGCGGAGGCTTTCGCGCGGCTGCCCCGCGCTACCCTGCGCGCTGTGGCCTCGCGGTCAGCGGACAAGGCAGCGGAGTTCGCCGGGCGCTGGGGGATTCCTGCCTGGCTCACCGATTTCCGCGAGCTAGCCTGGCCGACCCGACATCGACGTGGTGTGCATCGCGGCGCCGAACGCGCTGCACCGAGACATCGCCGTCGCCGCGGCCCAGGCCGGCAAGCACGTCATCTGCGAGAAGCCGCTCGCCCGGACGCTGCGCGAGGCCGACGAAATGATCAGCGCGTGCGCCGCCGCTGGGGTTCTGCTGATGTATGCGGAGGAGATCTGCTTCGCGCCAAAGTACGTCCGCGCGAAGGAGCTCGCTGATGAGGGCGCGCTCGGCGAGGTGTACCTGGTCCGGCAGACCGAGCAGCATTACGGCCCGCACTCGGACTGGTTCTGGGACCCGGAGCAGTCCGGTGGCGGCGTGCTGATGGACATGGGCTGCCACGGCATCGAGTTCGCGCGATGGGTGCTGGGCAAGCCCGCTGCCCTCACGGTGGCGGCGGAGGCGGGCACGTTCGTGCACGGCGGACGGACACAGGCGGAGGACCACGCGATCGTGACGATCCGCTTTGACGGCAACCGGATGGGCCTGGTCGAGGCGAGCTGGGCAAAGCCGGGCGGCATGGACGACCGTGCCGAGATCGTGGGAAGCCGGGGAATCACGTATGCCGACCTGATGCGCGGCTCGTCCCTGTCGACGTACAGCGATGTCGGCTACGGATATGCCGTCGAGAAGGCACCCGATACCCGTGGCTGGACGTTCACCATCTTCGACGAGCTATGGCACTCTGGAATTCCGCAGGAGATGGATCACTTCGTCAGCTGTGTCCTCGACGCGGCGATGCCGCAGGAGACCGGTGCGGACGGCCGGGCGGTACTCGAGCTGATCTACGCGGCCTACCGTGCCGCACGCATAGGTCGGGTGGAGCTCCCGCTGGAACTCAGCGAGCAGGAAGCCGCGCAGCCGCCGTTCGCCCTTTGGTGACAACTCGTCAGCAGACCACCGATCCGTGTCCTCACCGGTTCGCGGCAGCCGCGCAGAACGGGGCGACCACCAGCTTGAACGCACTCCAGCCGACCTCCGCGCCGAACGGCGCTACGGTGCGCAGGCGCACGCTGGCTTGGTCACCATTCGTGACGAGATTTGTAGGCCCGGGATGAGACTGGGGGGGTCGAATTGCTGGATCCCGGTGGGCTGTTGTCCCAGGTAACCATGGCGGTGCTGGAGCGGGCTGGCTGAGGAGATGACCGGCCACCTGGGCTATGAGAAACATGACCCGGCCGGGCGGAGCAGTGACTGGTGCTGCGGAAGACCATGACCGGGGGTAGGGTTCGGTTCCGGAGCTAGGAACGATAGGCTCGCGGTCGGTGCGGCGAGGTCGCATCGTGGCATGCTGGGATGAAGGACTTGTACTGATGGCAACAGGCACCGTGAAGTGGTTCAACGCCGATAAGGGCTTTGGTTTCATCGCCCCCGATGACGGGACGGCGGATGTGTTCGTCCACTTCTCCGCGATCGCGAGCTCCGGCTACAGGTCGCTGGATGAGAACCAGAAGGTCGAATTCGAAACGACCCAGGGACAAAAAGGACCGCAGGCGGAGAACGTCCGCCCTGTCTGACGTATAACTCAGCGCCTCTGCTGCGCTATCGCTGATGGGTGTCGCTCCCCTGTAGGGACCTCAGTTCAGGCTGCTTGCGGGACGAGGTTGTCCGCAAAGCGCGACATGTGGACGCGCTGCCTCGGCCCAACCAAATCAGCGCTGAGCGACGTGGCTGAACGGGGGCGGGCCGAGGATCTCGATGCCGCCGTTCTTCTTGGCCGAGGCCTGCACGCGGCCCATGTCCACCGGCCCGGCATCGATGCCCCGGCTGTCATCGCCCGGGACGGGCTCGCTGGCGTCCCAGTAGAACGCCTGGCAGCAGCCGGGTGTGTGCAGGCACAGCAGCCGGGCGCCGTCGGCGCCGGAGACCTTGAAGGCGTGCGGGATGCCTCGCGGGGCGCTGGCGATGCCGCCGGCGCGGACCGTGTGCTCTGCTCCGTCGAGGTGCATGAGGATCTCGCCCTGCAGCACGATCATCGTCTCGTCGGAGTCGGGGTGCAGGTGCAGCGGTGTGACCTTGCCGTGGTCCACCCGGTCCTCGAAGAGGAGGAACGCACCGTCGGTGTCGTCCGCCGTCGCCTTCCAGATGTGCAGGCCGCCGCCGAAGAACCAGCGGCGCTCGCCGTCCTCGGTTGCCCGGACCAGGGACTTCCGGGCTGTGCTTGCGCTCATAAGTTCTGCCCCTCCGTTCGTGGGACCCAAGTCCCACAAAGAGACTGACATACCATGAAGGTCATGTCAACGCCCTACGAGACCGGCGGGCGCTCGGCCCAGAAGGCCCGGACCCGAGACGCCCTCGTCGCTGCCGCTCGTGACCTCGTCGCCGCCGGCGTCACGCCGACCGTGGAGGACGCCGCCGCCGCGGCGTCCATCTCACGGACCACCGCGTACCGCTACTTCCCCAGCAAGCGCGCGCTGCTTGTGGCGGCGCACCCGGAGATCGCCGCCACGTCGATGCTCCCGGCGGACCCGCCGCAGGACCCGGCGGCCCGGCTCGATGCCGTCGTCCGCAACTTCAGCGCCATGATCCTGGACACTGAGGCCCAACAGCGAACGATGCTGCGCCTCTCCCTCGAGGCCGATGCCGCCGAACCAGATGCGCTGCCGCTCCGCCAGGGACGTGCGATCGCCTGGATCGCCGAGGCGCTCGAGGCCGTCCGCGGTGACTTCACCGACCAGCAGTTCCGCCAGCTCGTGGTCAGCATCCGCGCCACCATCGGCATCGAGGCGATCGTCTGGCTCGTCGATGTCGCCGGCCTGCCGCGGAACGACGCCATCGCGCTCACCCGCTGGTCCGCGCAGGCACTCCTCCAGCGGGCGATCACGGTTCCGCCCCCAGCACCCACCGATCCGGCAGGCACGGCCCCCACCTCCGGGGCAAGGATCGACCCAGTCAGCAACACCCCCACGGAACCGACTCGTCCCTAACGCCGGGCCAGGGGGCGACTGGGGTTGCCCCGCTTTGCCGCCCGGCAGAATCAGGCGTCGGTCAGCCGTATCGGCCATGCACGCGGGCCACACAGATCACCCCGTTCGGGCGCGGCGCAGCTGACCACGCTTGCCACCAGATTGCCGCCCATATCGGCGGGAGTGCGCGCGCCTACGAAGTCCTGGACCGATCACACTCCGTGAGACCGGTGCGCCTGCCCTGCAGATTCCGATCGCGCCGATTCGGAGCGACGCGACTGGTAGTCGGACCGGCTAGGCGAGTGGCGCGGGCAGGTCATGCTGTTCTGGTGTCTTGTGTCCGGCTGGCGATCGACGTCTTGTTCGTCTCGTCCAGCGGTCCTTGCTGGCGCGGGAGCGGCGAGGACGACGGGGAGTGCCAGGATCGTCCTTGGAGCGAAATACGTTGAGCTCGGCCGAGCGCCGCACGGCCGGTACCTGTGTCATGTGGCGGGGGCACTGTCAACGGGCCTTGCTGGCGTCGTCATGCGGGAGACGGCGGCTGCGCGGCTGCTCACCTGGAGTTTGCGGTAGGTGTGCTCGAGGTGCTTGGCCACGGTCCGGGGGCTCACTTCCAGTGCATGGGCGATGGAGGTGTTGGTGTGGCCCTCGGCGACCAGTCGCAGGATCTGGATCTCGCGGTCGGTGAGATCGGCCAGCCTGCTGCAGGTCATGGCGGTGAGCATCCCTCCGGCCTGCTGGCGTCTGCGAGCGCGGAGCAGGGCGGCGATCAGCGGGGCCCGGAGCACGCTGAGCACGGCGCGTTCGTTGTCGTCGAAGTCGCGGCGGCCCCGGCTCAGTGCGACGCCGATGACTTCCCGATCGGGACCGGGGAGGCTGACTGCCATCTGGTGTTCGACGGGTATTGCGCGGAAGAACTCGGCGTACAGGCCCAGGCGGTGGAACCGCTGCTGGGTGAGGAAGTCGCTGATCATCACCGGCTCCCCGCTGCCGGTGGCACGGTAGTGGTTGACCAGCGGGTGTTCGTGCACATGGGCTGCGAATACTGGCTGGGTCGCCGGGTCAAGCGCGCCGGCCGGGTAGTCGGCGTAGCGCGTCTGGCCGGGGGCTGGCCCGATTTCGTTGTAGGTCAGCACATCGCAGCCCACCAGCGCGGCCAGGCCCGGGAGCACGATGTCAGCGAAGCCAGCGGGGTCGTCGAGTTCGGCGAGGCTGTCCACCAGCCCGACCGCCCGTTGCAGGGTTTCCAGCGAGACGTACATGGCCGCACCCCCGGCCGCCGCGCCCAGTGCGCAATATGCGTATAGACGCTTCCGTGATCAGCCGGTTTAGTCAAGCTGCACACATAGCTGACGACACCGCCGGAGGGGTGTCAGCCCGTCGGGCCGGGGTTTGCTTTCCGGCACCGGCTCGTTGTGCCGGGAGGCGGTGTAGCGCTGGGCGCCCCAGTCGGCGCCGACCGGCACGAGGAGGGGATGACAGACCTTCGGTCCCCACCTGAGTAACGACAAAGAGCGGGAGAGTGACGATGGGAGACACAACCGTCGAGCGGCCGGCCACC
Source organism: uncultured Actinomycetes bacterium (assembly GCA_963726415.1). GTDB lineage: Bacteria > Actinomycetota > Actinomycetes > Streptosporangiales > Streptosporangiaceae > DASXKD01. The sequence goes on along the minus strand of CAVSCM010000027.1, from coordinate 172,845 downwards.
GGGGTGAGTGTCGAGCCCCTTCGCGAGCGCGCCCGGGGTCACGTCGTTACCGCTGGCGAGGAGGGCTACGACGAGGCGCGCGTGGTGCACAACGGCATGTTTGACAAGCACCCGCTGGCGGTGCTGCGCGCCGAGCAAGTGGCTGACGTCATCGCTGGCGTTAACTTCGCCCGCGATAACGGGCTCGACCTTTCCGTTCGCGCCGGGGGCCACAGTGCCCCGGGATTCGGTACCAACGACGGCGGCCTCGTCATTGATTTGTCACCGATGCGGACCGTGCGCGTGGATCCGGGGAACAAGACGGCCCGCGCTGATGCCGGCGCCACGTGGGGGGACTTCAACCACGCCACCCACGCGTTCGGCCTGGCGACGACGGGCGGCATCATCTCGACCACCGGCATCACGGGCCTGACCCTGGGGGGTGGCATCGGCTACCTGGCACGGGCGTGCGGGCTCTCGGTCGACAACCTCATCTCCGCTGACGTGGTCACCGCGGAGGGAAGGTTCGTGACCGCCAGCGCGGACGAGAATGAGGACCTGTTTTGGGGCCTGCGCGGCGGCGGTGGCAATTTCGGTGTGGTGACGTCGCTGGAATACCGGCTGCACGAGGTGGACCAGGTGTTCGCCGGGCCGATCTTCTACAACCTGCAGGACGCCGGCGCGCTGCTGTCCATGTTCGACGAGTTCATCGCCGACGCACCGGAGCAGTTCGGCGGATTCCCGGCGTTCCAGATCGCGCCGCCGCTGCCCTTCATCCCCGAAGACCGGCATGGCGACACCCTGGCCCTGGCCGTGGTGCACTGGGCGGGCCCGCCCGAGCAGGCCCAGAAGGTCCTTCAGCCCTTCTTCGATGTGGCGCCAGTCGTCGCCAACGGGGCCGGCCCGCTGCCTTATCCGGCGCTGAACGCGGCATTCGACCCCCTCTACCCCAAGGGCATCCGCGCCTACTGGAAAGGCGCCTTCCTCAAAGAGCTGCCCGCCGAGGCCATCGCCGCACACCTCGAGCACGGATCCCGGGTTCCCGAGGTGAGCGCCACCATGCATATGTACCCGATCAACGGGGCGTGCCACCGCGTCGGGCCGACCGACACCGCCTTTGCCTACCGTGACGCCAAATACGGCATGGTCTTCCTCGCCTCCTGGACCGACCCCGCCAAAGACGCCGAACGGATCCAATGGGTGCGGGACTATTACCAGGCGCTCGCGCCGTACTCAGAGCCTGGCGGCTACATCAACTTCATGCAGGACGACGACTACCACAAGATCCGGGACAACTACCGGCAAAACTATGACCGTCTGGTTCAGGTCAAGCGGGCCTACGATCCCGGCAACCTCTTCCACATCAACCAGAACATCGCCCCATAAGCAGCCTGCCCGGCGCTGGGCCGCGGAACACCGATGGCCTGGGCTCTGGTCAGGCAGCGGGTCAAGCCGCGTCGGCCGCCCGCGCGGGATCAGACTGGGCAGCATGACCGCTGCCGAGGTGATTCCAGCGTTTGCCCAGGCCTGGAACGCCGGGGACGACGCCGAGCGCCTGCGGCTGCTGTCTGCCTCATGCCTGCCGGATGCGGTCTTCGTGTCACCACAGGGGCCGACCGCCGGGATCGCTGCGCGAAGCGCCAGCACCGGAGAGTTCCGCCGGGCGTTCCCGGCCGCCGTTGTGAGCTTCGGCCGTCCCTATGAGCACGGTGGCCTCGCCCGCGTCGCCTGGACCACGCAGTGGAACAACGGCACCAGGCCCTGGCCGGTGAGGACTTCGCTCAATTCGCCGCGTACGGCCGCATCCAGCTACTCGGCTCTTTCGATGAGGCCTCACCAGCGAGCCCGTGACTAGGCCGCACCCCGGCCTAACCGACGAGAAAGCCGCCAGCCCAGAATTGCATGTTCTGGGCACCTGAGATCGCCGATAGCCTGCATGCCCCCGGCGCGCAGAACGGCGGCTCGGCGCGCGGTTATCCAGCGAGCTTCGCACCGCTGCCCGCCCGGTTGTGGCTCAGCTCGATCGGACCCACCTGTATTTCTATTCAGCACTTTTCTCGGGATGGACGTCCGCATCTGGCTAACCGCCGACCGCGTGGCGTTAAAATCCTCGTGTCCGCGGTTGGGGGAACTTCGGCCATGCTGATGCCGGGCGACAGGGTGGCGGCCAGGGCCTGCAGGGACGTGTTCTGGTGACGGGCCGGTCCGGTCGTGCGGCGGGGATGCTGACGAGGGAGGCTGTTTTGGCTGAGTCCGGCAAGGGGCCTGCTGTCTCTGGCTACCACCATTTCGCGCCGACCGTCTCCGATGTGGAGGCAAGCGCGCAATGGTATGAGCGGGTCTTCGGGATGACCCGGCTGCCGGTCGCGTTCCCCCATCATGGCGGGGAGAAGGGCGGCTATGCCGTGGTCTTGCTGGAGCCGCGTTCGGGTATCGTGCTCGGGTTGCATCACCATGACGGCAACCCTGGCCAGTCCTTCGATGAGAGCCGGACGGGCCTGGACCATATGTCGTTCGCGGTCGCTGGCCGCGCCGATCTGGACGCGTGGGCGCGCTGGCTCGATGGCCTCGGTGTCGCCAACTCCGGTGTGGTCGACACCGGCGATCCGATGCCGTACTCGGTGGTCGTCTTCCGGGATCCGGACAACATCCAGCTCGAGCTCTTCTACATGGCCGGGTGACAACGAGACCACCAGCATGACCAGGCCGGCCAGGCAGAAACTGCGCCCATGCCGCCGGGCGGGCGACGCCGTGTATCCCGCATGGAGACACGGTGATGAGTGCACTCGCCGCAATCTGGGGGTGCCAGCACCCAAGCTTGGCGGCGGTCCGGCGGCCGCGGAGGAGTGATGATGGACCCGCTGATTGACCCGGGGGAGTATGCGGCGCTTGCCTATTGCACCTATCTGAACCAGGCTTCACTCGGGCTGATACCCCGCACCTCGCTGGAGGCGAGCGTCCGGTTCTTGACCGACGTGGCCCAGCATGGCAACCTCCGCCTGTCCGACCAGGCCGAGGCGAGAGTCTTGGACGGGCTGCGAACGGCCGCGGCCGAGATACTCGGCGCGCCGGTAGCGTCGGTCGCGGTGGTGGGCGGGGCGAGCGAGGGCCTGGGCCAGCTTGCCGCGCTGTTGTCCAGCGCGGGGGGTGAGGTGGTCCTGGTGCCCAGCGACTTCCCCAGCGTGACCTACCCGTGGCTGGCAGCCCATGACCGCTTGGGCATGCGCATCCGCTGGGTTCGCGACACCCCGCACCGCGACCTCACGCTCTCACTGGGCGAGGCCATCAGCGAACGCACCACGGTCGTGTGCGTCAGCGCCGTTCAATTCGCCACCGGCAGCCAGGTCGATGTCGGCGCCCTGGCGGCGCGCGCCCGAGACGTTGGTGCCCGGGTGGTGGTTGACGTGACCCAGCTGGCCGGTGCCGCCCCGGTCACCATGACGCGATGGGGTGTGGACGCACTGGTCTGCAGCGGCTACAAGTGGCTGTCCGCGCCAGCCGGCGTGGCGCTGCTCGCCGTTACCGAGAACCTGGCGGCGGCTACCCCGCTGATCGTTGGCTGGAAAGGCAGCGCCACACCGTTCGACTTCACCCCGCAAGAACTCTCTCTCGCCGCCGACGCCCGCAGGTTCGAGCTGTCGACCATGTCCTACAGCGCCGCCGTGGGCCTGCTCACGTCGATCAAGCTGCTCACCGGCATCGGGCTGACGGCGATCAGCGCGCACGCCAGCCGGCTGGCGGCCGATCTGGCCGAGCAGGCCGCGCCGCTGGGATGGGCGCCTTACCGGGCGCCCGGTGACCGTTCCGCAAGCGGGCACATCGTCTCGCTCAGCCACCCCACCGCCACCGCCGACGAGGTGCAGGCCGCGCTGGCGAGCCAGCACCAAATCCATACCAGCTCCCGCGCCGGCGGCATCCGGGTATCCCTGCACGCCTACAACAGCAGCGACGACATCCGCGCCCTCACCCAGGCGCTCGCCTCCGTCGGCCCGCGCTAAAACGCCAGCGAGCTGCCCGCCTAGCCCCCTGCGTGACCGCATATCCGGGGCGGCCGGGGTGGCCGCACCCAGAAGCCGAATCTGCCTTTCTGATGCCGCCGCTCCCACGCGCCTCGCGAAAAGAGGGGCATTACCGCTGGTCAGCGAGGCGGGCTGAACAAGGTCGGCTCTGTCAAGTTCCGGTTCCTGGGTGACAAAAGAGTTCCGGTACCTAGGCGACATGATCGTTTAGGCGACGTTGCCGGTGGCGGAGTTCTTCCGGCGCGGGCGGCCTTTGGGGTTGGCGAAGGCGCCGAGTTCCTTCGAGCGGTCGTGGCGGATGGGGTGGACGCGGATGACCTTGCCGTCTTTGGACAGCTGGACCGATCCGGCGACGATGGTCACGTCGATCGGGGTGTGTGCCCACCGGCGCCCGGCGGCGTAGGTCTTGTCGGCGAAGGTGATTACGCCGGTGTTGTTGGCCAGCCGGGTGACGGTCAGCCCGGCGGTGGCATCCCGTGCCCGCCGGGAGACCCGGGCTCGCGGGGCCCGGTCGGCCTGGTCTTGGCGCAGCCGCTGGGCGTGGGTGGCGACCACTACCCCGGCGTGCAGGATGTCCACCAGGCCGCCTGCCACCACGACCTCGACCGGCTCACCGGCGTAGGTCGCGCCGGCATAGTAGGAGAACCCGGCCAGGGAGATCTTCCCGTGGGCGTTCACCCACCGCGACACCCCCGCCGGGCGGTTGCCCGCCGCCGGGGCAGGCGCGGGCGGCGGCGGCTCGGCGGCCGCGGCGGTGTCGGCGGCCAGGGACCGGTTGGCCAGCCGGAACCGTTCGACCGGCGGGCGGCCGCCGCAGGACTGGTGCGGCCGGGCGGTGTTGTACTCGCCCACCCACGCATCCAGCGCCGCCTGGAGCTCGGCCAGGGCCACGAACTTGTAGTCATTGGGGGTGAAGAACTCCGCCCGCATGGTCTTGTGCAGCCGCTCCACCTTCCCCGTCGTGGTCGGCGAATACGGGGCGGTGAGCAGGTGCTTAATGCCGTTATCAGCGCAGATCCGGTCGAACATCACCGGCCCCGGGCCGGTGCCGAACCGGGCGGTGAAGACCTTGCCATTGTCGGTGAGGATCTGATCGGGGATCCCGTACCGGGCCAGCGCCTCACCCAGGGCCTGGCACACCGGCCGGGCCGTCGCCCGCAGCACGGCCTTCGCGGACACGATGAACCGGGAGTGGTCATCGATCCCGGTGACCACCTTGACCTCCAGGCCGTCAGCCAGGTGCACCCGGCCCATCACATCCATCTGCCACAGCTCCATCGACCGGCTCCGTTCCCACCGCCGGTAATCCTCCCGGCGCCGCTTGCGCCGCTTGGCCTCCACCAGGCCATGGCGCACCAGCGCCCGGTACACCGACGAGCGGCCCGGCAGCGGCTGCACACCGTCCCGCTCCAGCTGCCAGACGATCCGCGACGGCCCCCACCCCGGGTGCGCCCGCCGCAACCCCAGGACCCGCGCCTCGATCACCGCGCTCATCTGATGCGGGCAGCTCTCCGGCCGCGAGGACCGGTCCATCAGCCCCGCCAGCCCGCCACCGCTGACATACCGGCGCAACCAGCCGTGCACCGTCTGCCGCGCCACCCCATACCGCCGCGCCACCTCGGTCACCGAAACGCCCTCATCCAGGACCTCCAGCACCGCCCGGTACCGCTGCTCTGCCACACCCAGCTCCACCAGCACACCCGGCCCCCTCCCTGCGACCAACTGATTGATCGCAGGCAAGCGCCCAGACAGCTCAAAAGCCCGCAAGCAGCACGGAGTGTCGCGAACGTACCGGAACTACTGTCGCCCACCTACCGGAACCGCGTCCGCAAACTGTCGCCCGGGAACCGGAACTCAGGTGTCCAGCATCTACCGGGATCGCACAGAACAAGGTCGGCTCCCGTTCGCTCCCAAAACCGGCAAGCGGGCCAGGATGGGCAACCAAATTAGTCACGAAATAAAGCTGCTACCTGCAACCTTATGGTCGGGGTGGCCGGATTTGAACCGGCGGCCTCTTCGTCCCGAACGAAGCGCGCTGCCAAGCTGCGCCACACCCCGCCGCCTGAAACGGCCCGGACTCCCGGGCGCCTTTGCCCGGGAACCCCCGGCAGTCTAGCCGATACGGGGAACCAGCGTGAGCAGGGTTGCCTCCGGCCGGCAGGCGAGCCGGAACGGCGCCCAGGGTGAGGTCCCGAGCCCGGCGGACACGTGCAGCCACGGCCGGTCGGGCTCGCCTTCGACGGGGTGCCGGTGCAGCCCGCTGGCCCGCTCAGGCTCGATGCCACAGTTGGTGACCACGGTTCCGTAGCCCGGCACGCAGACCTGGCCGCCGTGCGTGTGCCCGGCGAGCAGCAGGTCGTAGCCATCCGCCGCGAACTGGTCCATGATCTTGGGCTCCGGCGAGTGCATGACGCCCAGCCGCAGGTCAGCCGTGGGATCGGCGGGCCCGGCGATGTATTCGTAGTGGTCCTTGCTGATGTGCGAGTCGTGCACCCCGCCGACCTCGATGTCCAGGCCGCCGGCCTTGACCCGGCCGCGGGCGTTGTTCGCGTCCATCCAGCCGGCCGCGGCCATGCCCGCGCCAAGCTCGGCCCAGGGCAGGTCGGGAACATGCCGGCTGTGCTTCTTCGCTGAGGTGTCCCACAGGTAGCGGAGCGGGTTCGCGGGAATGGGCGAGTACAGGTCGTTCGAGCCGAACACGAACACGCCAGGCCGGTCGAGCAGCGGGCCGAGCGCCTCAAGCAGCGGCTGGATGGCTTGCTCGTGCGCGATGGAGTCCCCCGTGTTCACGATGAGATCCGGGGCCAGCGCATCCAGGGACCTGAGCCACGACAGCAGCCGGTGCCGCCCGGGGGTGAGGTGGAGATCGGAGATATGGAGCACCCGTATCGGTACCGTCCCCTCGGGCAGGACCGGTACCTCGAACCGGCGCAGGGCGAACCAGTTCCGTTCCAGGACACTGCCGTAGCCGAGCGCCGCACCGCCGGCCAAGGCGGCGACAGTGAGGGCGCGCAAGGGTGCTCGCATCCACCTATGGTGCCATGTGCTGGGACAAGCTGAGGCCAGAGTGCGCAGGCCAGAGGCCATAAGGTCATGCTAGGCGCCCTGCCTGGGACTTGCTGGCAGTTCACCGGGGCACCCTGGCAGGCGGGCGCCGTCGGGCAAGATGAGGGCCATGGCTGCAATGAAGGACCGGCTCCGCAGTGACCTGACCGCCGCGATGAAGGCACGGGACGAGGTCACCATGCGCACCCTGCGGATGGCGCTCACCTCGGTGACGAAGGAAGAGGTTGCGGGAAGTTCCGCGCGGGAACTCAGCGACGACGAGGTCCTCGCCGTGCTCACCAGGGAAGCGAAACGGCGCCGGGAGGCGGCCGACGCGTTCGCCGCCGCTGGCCGGGAGGAGCAGGCCGCAGCCGAGCGCGCGGAGGGGGCCGTGCTGGACGCATACCTGCCCGCTCAGCTCACCGACGCCGAACTCGGCGAACTCGTCGCGGCGGCGATCGACGAGACCGGAGCGAGCGGCCCGCGGGCCATGGGCCAGGTCATGAAGGCCGTCACCCCGCGGGTTGCCGGGCGGGCGGAAGGCGCCAGGGTCGCCGCCGAGGTCCGCCGCAGACTCGGCGGCTAGCCACCCTGGGTGGCTAACCGCACGCTGAGTGGCTGGTCACACGCTGAGTGGCTGGTCACACGCTGAGTGGCTGGTCACACGCTGAGTGGCTGCGTCACACGCTGCCGCGCACGGCCGTTGCGGCGCGGCAGCGCCTCGGTCTACTGACCGGTGTTGTTGCCGTTGTGGCCGCCGCCACCACCGCCGTGGCCGCCACCACCGCCACCACCGCCGCCACCACCGCCACCACCGCCGTGGCCGCCGCCACCGCCGTTGTGGTGCTTCGGAGGCGACGCGGATACCTGGCCGTTACCCATGGAGAAGAACGGGCTGCCCTGCGGGACGGGGACGAAGTTCCGCACCGGCGCCCCCTGCAGCGCCTTGATGAACGTCATCTGCCAGGTGTGGCCGGGCGCCATGGAGCCGTACATGGCGCCACAGTCGATCGATCCGGCGTATCGCCAGCAGCCCGAGGGATACCCGGCCATGGGGATCAGGCCCTTGGGGTTCCCGACCCAGGCGGCCCCCAGCAACTGCGGCGTGTAGCCCACGAAGAACGCGGACACGTACTGGTCCGCGGTCCCGGTCTTGGACGCCGCCGGGCGGCCGATGGCGTCCGGGATCGCTGTGCCGCTGGTCAGGTCACCGGACAGGATGTAGTTGGCCGCGTCGGCGACCGCCTGGGACATCACGCGCTTGCAGCCGGCCGACTCCACCGGCAACCTCTGGCCTGTGGACGTGACGATCTTGGTGATCGCGACGGGCTTGCAGAAGATGCCCCTGGCTGGCAGGGTCGCGTCCGCCGCGGCGACCCCCATCGGGGAGACGTTGTCCGCGCCAAGGGTGAACGACGGGTCGTTGTCCGCGCTGTACCGGTGGTTCTCCCGCCTGTCCGGCTTGAGCAGCGACTTCCCGTCCGGCCAGGTCAGGCCCATCTGGGAGGCGGTCTTCACCACGTTGCACAGCCCAACGTGCTGCTCCAGGTAGGCGAAGAACACGTTGATCGACTGGGTTGTCCCCGTGTACAGCGAGTAGTGGCCGCCCGGCTCGCTCTCGTCATTGTGCACCTGCCAGCCGATCTGCCCGTTCGGCATGGGCGTGCCGACCGTCTGGCCCTTGCAGTTCGTGTAACCGCTGATCTGGGCTTGGAACGGCACGGTCTTGGCCCACCCGAACGGGATGCCCTGTTCCAGGGCGGCGACCATGACGTAGACCTTGCCCGCCGACCCGAGCTGGACCCCCTCGCTGCCGTGATACTGGGGGCCGACCGCGTAGTTGATGGCGTTCTGGTGCTTGCCGGGGCCGTAGGGGCGGTCGATGGCGATGGCCCGCACTTCGCCGGTGCCCGGCTGGATGAGCACCTCGGTGTCGGCGTTCTTCCCCGTGTTGACCCCGGATGGCGGGTGCGGCAGCACGTAGTTGACCGCGTGGTTGGCCGCGCGCTGGTCCTTGGGGTCGAGCGTGGTGGTGATCGTCAGCCCGCCGATGCCGTTGAGCCGGTTCCAGACCTGCTTGTATTGCGTGTCGTGCTTGATGACCGCAACCACGTAGTCGCACAGGTACGCGGCGTACTTCGCCGACCTGCTGGTGCAGCCGGACTGGGGCAGCGACGGGTTCAGGCTCAGCTTCGTCTTTTCCGCGGCCGCCGCGGTGCTCGCCGGGATCTGGTGCAGCTGGGCCATCCGCGCGAGCACGGTGTTCCGCCTGGTCCAGGTCTGCTGGACCTGCGACGCGTTGCCCAGCGGGTTGTAAGCGGTGGGGTTCTCCACGATGCCCGCGAGCATCGCCGACTGCGGCAGGGAGAGCTTCGCTGCCGAGGTGCTGAAGTAGCGCTGTGCGGCGGTCTCGATGCCGTAGGACTGGTTGCCGAAGAACGCGGCGTTCAGGTACCCGGCGAGGATCTGGTCCTTGGACATCGTGTGCTCGGCCTGGACGGCCATCCGCAGTTCGCGGATCTTGCGGCCGACGGTCTGTGCCGTCGCGCTGGCGTACGCCTGCTCCGGGTTGGGCGAGGAGAGGATCTCCACGTTCTTCACGTACTGCTGGGCCAGCGTGGACCCGCCCTGGACGGACTTGTGCTCCAGGTTGTTGACCAGCGCGCGCATGGTGCCGCGGAAGTCGATCGCGCCGTGCTGGTAGAACCGGGAGTCCTCGATCGCGACGATGGCCTGGCGCATGGCCGGGGCGATCTGGGAGTAGTCCACCGGAACCCGGTCGATGCCGCGCGGGTAGTAGTAGGCGAGCACCTTGCCGTGCCGGTCGAGAATCGCGGAGCGGACCGGAAGCTGGTGCAGTTCCGGGGTGTCCAGCGTGTTGAACTTGGTCGCGCCGTTGCGGACAACCGTGCCCAGTGCGCCCACCGCGGGCAAGGTAAGGCCCGCCACCAAGGCGCCGCCGACGACGGCGGCCACGAGGAGCCGGAGGACCACGCTGGCCTTGAAGAGCACTCTGTTTTCAGCCAGGAACCTTGGTATTCGCACGGACTCAGGGTACGCCCGGCAGCCCCAATGGGTGGCTGCTGTCGCTGGCTGCCCCCTAGCGCGGGCCCTCCGCAGCCCGCTATCCTGCGGAAACTACTCGTCGTCCAGCGAAGGACTACTGACTGTGTGCGGCATGGCCCATGTGGGCTATCTGGGAAATGGACCGAACGGGGTCTAGCGCCTGACCCCGGAACTTGCGTAAGTTACGGTTTCGCAACGAGCAATCAGGAACCGGTGCACCCCGCAGCCGGCCTGGATCGCTAGTGAAACGCCACCCGGCGTGACGACCCCCCGAGGGCGTGACGATCAGGAGGAGTTGGGCCACATGTGGATCGCTGACTGGACTGCGCGTGCCGCGTGCAAGGAAACGGATCCTGACGAACTCTTCGTACAGGGGGCGGCACAGAACCGGGCCAAGCTGATCTGCCGTGGCTGTGTCGTCCGCACCGAATGCCTCGCGGACGCACTGGACAACCGCATCGAGTTCGGTGTGTGGGGCGGCATGACCGAGCGCGAGCGCCGGGCTCTGCTCCGCCGCCGTCCGGACGTCACCTCCTGGCGGGAGCTGCTCGAGAACGCCAGGAACGCCTACGAGCGCACCGCCGACGACACCCAGCTCGTCGCCTCTTGAAGAGCACGTAGCCCGCGCTAGTTGTCGCTGAGGCTTTCGCCTATCACCCGCAGGCCGTCCAGGTCGTGCACGTCTTCTGGCTGGGCGATCACCCTCGCCACCGGCACGGCCGGATGTGCCGCGGTGAACCGCTGCGACAGCCGCCGTTCCGACGCGATGAGCTGCATCCGCTCGGCGTGCAACCGGAGCGCGGCCACGGCGAGCGGGTACCGCGTCACGTCGGCCAGCGGTGCGCCGCCGCCGTTGGCGCCTGACTGCGCGTTGTCCGCGCCGCCCGCGGGCAGCAGCGCTTCGGCGGCGGCCAGGCTCCGTGCCGCCGACAGCCGCGTCGCCGGGGAGCGGTGCACGCGGTTGAGGATCAGCCCCGCCAGTGGCATCCGGTCCTCCGACAGCCGCTCCACGAAATACGACGCCTCCCTGAGCGCGTCCGGCTCGGGCGTCGCCACCACGAGGAACGCCGTGCCCGGCGTCTGCAGCAGCCGGTAGGTGTCCTCGGCCCGTTCCCTGAACCCGCCGAACATCGTGTCGAAGGCCGAGACGAACGTCTGCACGTCGCGCAGCACCTGCGCGCCCAGGACCTTCGTGACGATGCCGGTGAGCACGCCGAGGCTGACGTTGACCACCTTCAGGTAGGCACGCCCCCCGGCCCTGGTAGGAGCCGTGAGCAGTTTGATAAGCCGGCCGTCGAGGAAGCGGGACAGGCGCTGCGGGGCGTCAAGGAAGTCCAGCGCCGACCGGCTGGGCGGGGTGTCCACCACGATCAGGTCCCACTGTTCGGTCCGCCGCAACTGGCCGAGCTTCTCCATCGCCATGTACTCCTGCGTGCCGGCGAAGCTCGAAGACAGCGACTGGTAGAAGGGGTTGGCCAGGATCTGCTCGGCCCGGTCGGGGTCGGCGTGCCCCTCGACGATCTCGTCGAACGTGCGCTTCATGTCCAGCATCATGGCGTCCAGGGTGCCGTCCGCCGTGGCCTCCGGCAGCGGGACCGGCCGCGGCGTGTTGTCCAGGCTGGACAGGCCCATGGACTGGGCGAGCCGGCGCGCCGGGTCGACCGTGAGCACCACCACGTGCCGCCCCCGTTCGGCCGCCCGCAGGCCGAGCGCGGCCGCCGTCGTGGTCTTGCCAACCCCGCCCGAGCCGCAGCACACGATGATCCGGGTGCGCGGGTCGTCGATCAGGCGGTCGGTGTCCAGCTGCGGCGCCACCTTTGTCCCCGTACTCACGCGGCTGTCCTCGCGCTCACGCGGCCCCCTGCTCCTGCAGGGCCGCCGCGAGCCGGTACAGCCCGGCCAGGTCCATGCCGTCGGTAATCAGCGGAAGGTCGTAGCAGGGCTGGCCGGCGCCGGCCAGCACACGCCGGTACTCGCGCTGGTTCAGCACCTGGGTGGCATGCTCGCCAAGCTCGGCGGCGAGTGCGTCGGCCACATCGCTGCTGCCGTTGGGCCCCGGGCTCCCCTCGATGCCAGCGGCTTTCAGCCCGAGAACCAGCTCATGCCGGTCCAGGCTGCCCTTGGCCGCCGCGGTGAGCTGGTCGTCGGTGAGCCCGGTGCGCTGCACCATATTGATCATGATCCCGCCGAGCTGGAGCCCGCCCTTGGACAAGCCGCGCAGTTCGGCGATCCCGTCCAGCGTCTCCTGCACCGGCATCTCCTCAAGCACCGTGACGAAGTGGACCGCGGTCTCCGGCGAGCGGATCACCCGCTGCACGGTGTCGGCATGGGCCCGGATCGGCCCCACCTTGGCCAGCCCGGACACCTCGGACGCGACGTTGAGGAACCGGCTGATCCGCCCGGTCGGCGGAGCGTCCATCACCACCGCGTCGTAGATGTGCGCCCCGCTTTTCCGCCGCCGGGTGGCCTCGGCGGCCTTGCCGGTCAGCAGCACGTCCCGCAGCCCCGGCGCGATCGTGGTGGCGAAGTCTACGATGCCGAGCCTGGTCAGCGTCCGGCCTGCGTGCCGCAGGTTGTAGAACATCTCCAGGTACTCGATGAGCGCCGATTCGGCGTCGGCGGCCAGCGCGTAGACGTCGCCGCCGGGCACCGTGGCGGTCCCCGGCGCCACCGCCACCTTGCGCTCTCCGTAGGGCAGCGGCGGGCTGTCGAACAACTGGGCGATGCCCTGCCGGCCCTCCATCTCCATGAGCAGGACCCGGCCGCCGGCCGACGCGAGGGCAAGGGCCAGCGCGCCGGCCACCGTCGTCTTGCCGGTGCCGCCCTTGCCGGTAACGACGTGCAGCCGCACGCCTTCCCAGTCGGTATCGCGAGCCCTCACCGGCATCAGGCTATCCTCGCTCACCCCAAGCTCCGCACCGGCGGCGCAGCGTCAGCAGAGCCCCGGCCTGCGGCGGAACACAGAGTGACGGAATGTCATTAGGCTGGATCGCAAAGGCGGCCGCCTTGGCCGCGCGCAGCGGCAGAGAAGGGGTGTTCCCATGCTCGCAGCGCTCCTTGTGGTTCTTATCATCATCGTGGTCGGCGGCTTGACCGTCGTCGGCCGTTCCCTGCGGGTCGTTCAGCAGTACGAGCGCGGGCTGATCTTCCGGTTCGGGAAGGTCCTGCCGGAAACCAAAGGACCAGGGTTGACCATCATCCGGCCCATCGGCGACAAGCTGCAGAAGGTCAACATGCAGATCATCGCCATGGCGGTTCCCGCCCAGGAGGGCATCACCAGGGACAACGTCAGCGTCCGGGTGGACGCCGTGGTGTACTTCCGCGTGGTCGACCCGATCAAGGCCGTCATCAACGTGCAGAACTACATGTTCGCCGTGTCCCAGCAGGCGCAGACCTCGCTGCGGTCGATCATCGGCCAGTCCGAGATGGACCAGTTGCTGGCCGAACGCGAGACCGTCAACCGTGAGCTGCGGCGGATCATCGACGAGCCGACCGAGGGGCCGTGGGGCATCCGCGTCGAGCGGGTGGAGATCAAGGACGTGAACCTGCCCGAGGGCATGAAGCGCTCCATGTCCCGGCAGGCCGAGGCCGAGCGCGAGCGGCGCGCCAGGATTATCACCGCCGACGGCGAGTACCAGGCGTCCAAGCGCCTGGCCGCCGCTGCCAACGTGATGGCCAGGGACCCGGCCGCGCTCCAGCTCAGGCTGCTGCAGACGGTGGTCGAGGTCGCCTCGGAACGCAACAGCACACTGGTCATGCCCGTTCCGGTCGAGTTGCTGCGGTTCTTCGAGAAGATGACGCCGGCCGAGCGGGAGAATGTCGGCCCCTCGCTCGCCGACACCGGCGACGCCGAGGTTGCCGAAGCGGAACGCGAGATCAGCGGCGTAGAGCCGCCGGCGGAGATCGCGGCGCCGCCCGCCCCCGAGATCCCGCCGCCGCCCGTGGAGGAGCTTGCCGACCCCGAGATCCCGCCGCTGCCGGAGGGGGACCGCCCCGGCGAGGTTCCGCCCAGCAGCCCGCCCGCCGGTACCAACGAAGCGGCGTTGCAGTAACAGCATGCGGCCCGGCCCGCGCGGAGCCTCCCGCGGGCCGGTGCGCCGCTGGCCGATGACCCGCCGGGCGGCCGTCTCCAGCGTGCTTGCTCTTTCGTGGGCCGCTACGACGGCCCGGGATCACCGGCTCCCAGACGCTGAAGCCGCCGCGCGACGCGGGTGACGGCCGGGCACCCCGTCGCCGTAGGCTGTCGGCTAGCCAGCTCACCTGTGAACCGAGAGGGGGTTGGGGAACCGGCCTGCGGGCTGCTGCGCCCCTGACTGCCAATGAGCAAGTGGGAGTACGTGACCGTGCCTCTGCTGGTGCACGCCACCAAGCAGATCCTGGACAACTGGGGAGACGACGGCTGGGAACTGGTGGCCGTCATCCCCGGGCCCAACCCCGAACAGCTCGTCGCGTACATGAAACGGCCCAAGGATGAGCGGCACGTTCGCGCCGGGGCGTTCTATCGCGCCGCAGCCGCCGGGCCGAACGCCGCATCGCTTCGCGCTGCGGCTTCCCGGCGGCGAGGCTCTGCTGGTCCCGCGCCTCCCGAAGCCAGCGCCCTGCTGGCCTGGGCGCCTCCGGCACGACGTCCCGCGAGGGAGGCCATGAGTTGAGCATGACGGACTCTCCCGAGGCCAGGCTGGCGGCGCTGGGGCTGGAACTGCCCGCGGTGCCCGCGCCGCTTGCGGCCTACGTGCCCGCCGTGCGGACCGGACGGTACGTGTACACGGCCGGTCAGTTGCCGATGGTGGACGGCAAGCTGCTCCTGACCGGGAAGGTGGGCGCGCAGGTGAGCCCCGCCGAGGCGACGGCGCTGGCCCGGACCGCCGCGCTGAACGCCCTAGCCGCGGTCGCGTCGGTCAGCGGCGGGCTTTCCGCGGTGACCCAGGTCGTCAAGATGACCGGTTTCGTGGCCAGCACCCCCGACTTCACCGGCCAGCCGCAGGTCGTGAACGGTGCCAGTGACCTGCTGCTCGAGGTGTTCGGCGAGGCGGGCAGGCACGCCCGCAGCGCGGTCGCCGCGCCGGTGCTGCCGTTCGACGCGCCGGTCGAGATCGAACTGATCGTAGAGGTCTCTGCTAGCCCAAACCCCGCCGCCCCGCGCTCTGCCAGCCCAAACCCCGCCGCCCCGCGCTCTGCTAGCCCATACCCCGCCGCCCCGCCCAATGACTGAACCGCAGGGGCGGCCAGCGATCCGGCTGCCGCCGCAGTTCGCGGAACGGGCCCGCGACGTGCTTGACGGCACCGTAGCCCCGGTGACCCCGCGCGACGCGGCCACGGTCATGTTGCTGCGCCAGGGCGCGGGCGGCCAGTCCGAAGGCGAGCCCGGCCTGCAGGTCTACATGCTCCGGCGGCGGTCGTCGATGGCGTTCGCGGCCGGTGCCTACGTGTTCCCCGGCGGTTCCGTGGACCCCGCCGACGCCGACGAGGGCATCCCGTGGGCGGGCCCGGACGCCGCGGAGTGGGGCAGGCGGCTGGGCGCGCCCGCCGAACTGGCCCGCGTCCTGGTCTGCGCGGCCGTGCGGGAGACGTTCGAGGAATCCGGCGTGCTCCTGGCCGGGCCGGACGCCGGGACCGTGCTGGCCACGACCGGGGACGCGGACTGGGAGGCCGACCGCAGGGACCTGCTGGCCGGCGCGCTCTCCCTGGCGGACTTGCTGCGGCGCCGGGGCCTGATGCTGCGCAGCGACCTGCTCCGGCCCTGGGCGCGGTGGATCACCCCGGTGACCGAGGCGCGGCGCTACGACACGAGGTTCTTTGCCGCCGCGCTGCCCGGCGGCCAGCGCGCCAGGGACGTCAGCGGGGAGGCGGACGAGACCGCGTGGGTGGTGCCCGGCGCGGCGCTGGAGGCCGCGTCCCGCCGGGAGATCTCGCTGTTCCCCCCGACCGCGGTCACGCTCGGCGAGTTGCGTGCGTGCGGCACGGTCCCCGCGGCGCTGGCCGCGCGGCGCCGGATGACCGCGCTGATTCCCGAGATCATGGTGGCCGAGGGTGCCGCGTGGCTGACCGTCCCCGAGGGCGTGGAGTACCCGCTGTGATCGACGGCGGCGGGACCGCGCGGGCGCGCTGCGTGCTGGCTCCGAACCCCTCGCCGATGACCCTGGACGGCACCAATACCTGGATACTCGCCGAGCCCGGTTCACCCCGGGCGGTGGTGGTCGATCCGGGCCCGGCCGACGCGGGCCACCTGCACCGCGTCCGTGACCAGGTCGCCGGCGCTGGCCAGCGGGTTGCCCAGATCCTGCTCACCCACTCCCACCCGGACCACTCCGCGGGCGCCGCGGCGTTCGCCGCCATGACCGGTGCCCCGGTCCGGGCCGCGGACCCCGCCTTCCGCCTCGGCGACGAGGGCCTGGCCCCCGGCGACACGACTCACCGCCGCGGGCACCGAGATCCGCGTCGTCGCCACGCCAGGGCACTCCGCGGACTCGGTCTGCCTGCACCTCCCGGCCGACCACGCCCTGCTCACCGGCGACACCATCCTGGGCCGTGGCACCACGGTCATCGCCGACGACGGCAACCTCACCGACTACCTGGCATCGCTGGACCGCCTAAGGCAGCTCACCGATCAGGCTGAGCTGACAGCTCTGCTCCCCGGCCACGGCCCGATGCTCAGCAACCCCGCAGCCACCCTCGACCACTACATCTCCCATCGCCACGAGCGCCTGGCCGAGGTGCAGGCCGCGCTTGACGCCGGCGACCGCACCACGGACGAGATCGTTGCCCGCATCTATCACGACGTGGACCGGGCTCTCTGGCCGTTCGCCGCCTTTTCCGTCCGTGCCGCACTCCAGTACCTCGCGGGCCAAGGTGCGCTCCCGCCCGGCGTTCAGCAATAAAAGGACAGGTGGCAAGGCAGGTCGAGCACGCCGCAACGCCAGCCGGCGAGCACCGTTAAGGGGTTAGTGCGCCCGGCGCGCCAGCCGGTCCCGATCCAAAATCAGCACCGACTTGGCGTGAAGCTGCAGCCAGCCGCGTGCGGAAAAGTCCGCGAGCGCCTTGTTCACGGTCTCCCGGGACGCCCCGACGAGCTGGGCCAGTTCCTCCTGGGTGAGGTCGTGGTGCACCTCGAGCCCGCCCTCATGCTCCTCCCCGAACCGGTCCGCCAGGTCAAGCAGGGCCTTGGCCACGCGCCCTGGAACGTCGGTGAACACCAGGTCGGCCATGACGTCGTTGGCCCGGCGCAGCCGCTGGGCCAGCGCGCGGAGCAGGTGCATGGCCACGTCCGGCCGGCCGGTGAGCCAGTGGCGCAGGTAGTCGTGGCCGAGCCCGGCCAGTTCGGCGTCGGTCACGGCGACGGCGCTGGCGGTCCGCGGGCGCGGGTCGAACAGCGAGAGTTCACCGAACATCTCGCCCGGGCCCAGCACCGACAGCAGGTTCTCCCGGCCGTCCGGCGCGGTCCTCGTCAGCTTGATCTTGCCGTCGAGGATCACATACAGCCGGTCGCCCGCGTCGCCCTCGTCAAAGAGCCGGTCGCCCCGGGCCAGCGTGACGTCATCAACCCCAGCCCGCAGCGCCTTCGTGCCCTCCTCGTCAAGCGCCTCGAACAGCGGCGCCCGCCCGAGCACATCGTCTGTTTCTGCCACGGGGACCCTCCTTGGCACGTCCCTGCGTCCAGTGTCGCGCAAATGCCAGAGCGCGCGCGAGCACCGATCATGTTCCGTGCGCCTGGGCCCGGCGCCGGCACACCTCGATCTCCGCCTCGGCCGCGTCCCGGCCGACCCAGGAGAATCCCTCCACGGACTTGCCGGGCTCCAGTTCCTTGTACACCTCGAAGAAGTGCTGGATCTCCAGCCGGTCAAAGGCGGGCACGTCCTGGATGTCCTGCAGGTAGTCGTGCCGCGGATCGGTGGCTGGCACGCAGAGCACCTTGTCGTCGGCGCCCTTCTCGTCCCGCATGCGGAACATCCCGATGGCCCGGCAGAGGATCACGCAGCCGGGGAACGTCGGCTCCTCCAGCAGCACGAGGGCGTCCAGCGGGTCGCCGTCGTCGGCGAGTGTGTCCTCGACGAACCCATAGTCTGAGGGGTACCGGGTGGCCGTGAACAGCATCCGGTCGAGCCGGATCCGGCCGGTCACGTGGTCCATCTCGTACTTGTTGCGCTGGCCCTTGGGGATCTCGATGATTACCTCGAACTCCACTCCCGCCTCCCTCGGCGCGACAATGATGTGACTCCGTCGCCGGATGCCGGCCGCGCCACGGGCCGCGCGGGCTCCGCGCCGCCAGCCGGGCATGGCTGGACCCTGTAAGCCAAGCATCTTTCGAGAGGACAAGTGGGTGACGAACCGCGCCGGTGTCACCGCGCTGGTCACACTCGCGATGCTTAACGTCTTTACCCTGGGCGCGGGCGTGGCAGTCGCCAACATGCTGCCCGCGCGGCTGGCCCTGTGGCAGGTGCCCCGGGTGACCAGGGCCGGGGTCGAAGCCCCCGGCCCGGTGCTTGCCCCGGCCAGCGCGCGCGGCCAGGTGCCGAGCCGGGGAAGGCTGGCCGCCCTGCTCGGGCCGCTGCTCACGACCCATGCGCTGGGGCAGCACGTGGGGGCGGTCGTCACCGACCTGGACACCGGCACGGTGCTGTTCTCGCGGAACGCCGGGTCGGAGTTCGTCCCCGCGTCCAACGCCAAACTGCTCACCGCCGTGGCGGCGCTGAGCACGCTCGGCCCCTCGGCCCGGTTCACCACCCGGGTCGTCGCCGGCCCAAGGCCGGGCCAGCTCACCCTGGTCGGCGGGGGCGACCCGACGCTCGCCGCGGGGCCGCCGCCGCACAGCGACTACCCGCAGCCCGCCACGCTCGCCTCGCTGGCCACCGCGACCGCTCACTGGCTGGCCGCCCGCAACACCCGCACGGTCCGGCTGACCTACGACACCTCGCTGTTCACCGGGCCGGACACCGCGCCGGGCTGGACGCCCAGCTACATCAGCACGGGCAACGTCACGCCGATCACCTCGCTCGAGGTGGACCAGGGGCGGCTGACGCCCTCGGGCGCGCCGCAGGACGCCGACGACCCGGGCAACTTCCGGCCCCGCTCGGACACGCCCGCGGCGCAGGCGGCGGATGCCTTCGCGCGGCTGCTCCGCCGCGATGGCATCCGGGTGGTGGGCCTGCCCGCTGCCGGGCGCCAGCCCCGGCATCCGACGCAGGTCGCGGCGGTACGCTCGCCCCCGCTGGCGCCGATCGTCGGCTGGATGCTGCGGGAGAGCAACAACGTGATCGCCGAGGATCTGGCCCGCCAGGTCGCGCTGCACGCCCACAAACCGGCCTCGTTCAGCGGCGGCGCCGGCGCCGTGACCGCGATCCTGGGCAGGCTCGGCGTACATCACGGCCTCCACCTGGTGGACGGCAGCGGCCTCTCCCCGCTGGACCAGGTCACCCCCGGCGCGCTGGCCGCCGTGGTCCGGCTGGCGGCGGTCAGCGGGCCCGGCGCGCTGCGTGCCGCCGTCACCGGCATGCCGGTGGCCGGGTTCTCCGGCACGCTGGCACCCGGGCAGAGCGTGTTCGGCAGCTTCGGGCCGCAGGCCCTGGGCATGGTCCGGGCGAAAACCGGCAACCTGGCCAAGGTGGCCAGCCTGGCCGGGATCGCCGCCGGCGCCAGCGGCCAGGTGCTCGCGTTCGCCTTCATGGCGGACCAGATCCCCAAGGGGAGCCAGTTGCCCGCCGCGGCCGCCGCGATCGACGCCATGGCAACGGCGCTGGCGGGCTGCGGCTGCCGTTGAGGCCCGGGCATTACCTCGCTCTGGGCACCCGTGGTGTCCCCGGGAGTCTGCCCATGGTCGTACCGTGGAGTACGTGAGCACTGGACAGATGATCGACTGGGACCTGGCCATCTCCACGGGCGTGCGCTGGGTGCGGCCGGGACCGCAGGTCAGCCTGGCCGAGGCCAGAGACGTGGTCTCGGAGTTGCACGAGCTGGCCGCCACGGTCATCGAGCCGGTACAGCGGGTCACCGGGATGTCCAGCACCGAAGAGGGCGGGCAGGTGGCCGTGGTGGACCGGCCCGGCTGGATCCGGGCCAACATCGACGGCTTCCGCGTGGTGCTCGACCCGCTGGTGCAGCACCTAAGCGAGCAGGGCCGGGTGCCCGCGCCCGGCTCCGTGGTGGGGTCGCTGGGATCCCGGGTCACCGGCCTGCAGGCAGGGCTCATCCTGGCCTACCTCGCGGGCCGGGTCCTCGGGCAGTACGAGCTGTTCCTGCCGCCGGACCCGACCGCGCCGGAGGACCGCGCACCGGCCGGGCGGCTGACCCTGGTCGCGCCGAACATCCTCATGGTCGAGCGTGAACTGGACGTGGACCCGCACGATTTCCGCCGCTGGGTGTGCCTGCACGAGGAGACCCACCGCACCCAGTTCACCGCGGTGCCCTGGCTGCGCAGCTATGTCCAGGACCAGATGACGGACTTCCTGCTCGCCTCCGACCTCGATCCGGCCACGATGGTGGGGCGGCTGCGGTCCGCCGCGGACGCGGTCGCGGGCGCGGTGCGCGGCAACGGCCACGGTGACAGCCTCATCGAGGCGATCCAGACGCCGCGGCAGCGGGAGGTCCTGGAGCGGCTGACCTGCGTGATGACCCTGGTCGAAGGGCACGGCGACTACGTGATGGACGCCGTGGGCCCGCAGGTGGTGCCCTCGGTGGCCAAGATCAGGTCCCGGTTCAACGCCCGCCGCTCGTCGGCCGGCCGGGTGGAGCAGGCGCTCCGCCGGATGCTGGGCATCGACCTGAAGATGAAGCAGTACGCCCAGGGGTCGCGGTTCGTCCAGACGGTGGTCCGCGAGGCGGGGATGCCCGTTTTCAACCGGGTGTGGGCCTCGCCGGACAACCTCCCCGTGCGCGCCGAACTTGACGACCCGCACCTGTGGCTGGACCGGGTCGGGGGCGGGGACGGGGCCCTCGCCGCCGGCAGCGGCTGACCGCTCTCATGGGCCCTCCTCCGGAGGTCGCGGAGGTCCGCCGTGCGGTCCGGCGGTGCCTAGAGGAGTTCGCCGCGGGTGACCTCGTGCTCGCCGCGTGTTCCGGCGGGGCCGATTCGCTGGCCCTGGCCGCCGCACTGGCGCACGAGGGACCGCGCTGCGGGCTGCGCGCGGGCGGCGTCACCGTGGATCACGGGCTGCAGGCCGGATCCGCGGCGGTGGCCAGCGAGGTGACCACGGTTCTCACCGGGCTCGGCCTCGAGCCGGTGGTCTGCCTGCGGGTCGGCGTGTCCCGCGAGCCGGGCCACGGCGGGCCGGAAGCGGCGGCACGGACCGCGCGGTACGCGGCGCTCGCCGACGCCGCGCACCGGACCGGGGCCGCCGCGGTCCTGCTCGCGCACAGCAGAGACGATCAGGCGGAAAGCGTCCTGCTCGGGCTGGCCCGCGGATCCGGGCCCAGGTCGCTGGCGGGGATGCCGGAGTCCCGCGGGGTCTACCGGCGGCCGCTGCTCGGGGTGGCCCGTGCCACCTTGCGGGCCACCTGCACCGCGCTGGGCCTGCGGCCCTGGGAGGACCCGCAGAACGCCGATCCCGCCTACGCCAGGGCCCGGGTCCGCCACCAGGCACTGCCCGCCCTTGAGGCCGCGCTTGGCCCCGGGGTGGCCGAGGCCCTGGCCCGCAGCGCCCGCCAGTTCCGTGCCGACGCCGAACTGCTCGATGACCTCGCCGCCCTTCAGGCCGAGCAGGTGTGCTGCGACGACGGCTCCTGGGAGGCGGACCGGCTGGCCGCCCTGCCGGACGCGCTCAGGAACCGGGTGCTCCGGCAGGCCGCCGTCGCGGCGGGCTGCCCGCCCGGCGCGCTGACCGCCGGTCACGTCGAGGCCCTGGCGGCCCTGATCACCTCCTGGCGCGGCCAGCGCTGGACGGACCTGCCCGGAGGTGTCCGCGGCATGCGGCAGCATGGCAAACTGCTTTTCACCGCCGGTCACGCCAGTGAGCCGGCCGGACAAGGCACCCCGGAGGGCCGGGTTGGACGCGACTGACGTAGGGGCCGACCTCAAGGAGATCCTCATCCCGGCGGACCGCCTGCAGGCCCGGGTGGCGGAACTCGCCGCCGAGATCGACACGGATTACGCCGGTGACGACCTTCTGCTCGTCGGGGTGCTCAAGGGCGCGGTCATGATCATGGCCGACCTCGCCCGGGCCATGCGGCTGCCGGTGGAGATGGACTGGATGGCCGTCTCCTCCTATGGCTCCGGCACCAGGTCGTCGGGTGTGGTCCGGATCCTCAAGGACCTCGATACCGACATTTCCGGCAGGCACGTCCTGATCGTCGAGGACATCGTCGACTCGGGCCTCACGCTCTCCTGGCTGGTGGGCAACCTGCGCTCGCGGCAGCCGGCCTCGCTGCGGCTGTGCGTCCTGCTCCGCAAGCCGGGCGCGGCGCAGATGGACGTGGACGTGGCCTATACCGGGTTCGACATCGCGAACGAGTTCGTGGTCGGGTACGGGCTTGACTACGCCGAGCGGTACCGGAACCTGCCGTTCATCGGCACCCTGGCACCGCATGTGTACGGCGGGGAGGAGCCTGAAGAACCGGGCCCGGAGCCGGTCGAGGAGGGGCGAGAACCGGGCCCGGAGGCCTGAGCCGGGACACAGCGGGTAAGACCGGGGAACACGGTCAGCGATGGGGAGCGTTGATGCGAGGAGAGGACCGTCGGGGAACCGGGGGCGGCGTGGCCGCCCGAGGACTCCCGGGCGCGGTGTAACGTCAACTAACCCGCACCTCCAACCGGGAATGACAAGGAAGCCGCCATGGTCACTGGGGCGCAGGACAGGCCCGCCGGAGGTCGGCGGGTCACAACGCAGGCTGGTCAGGAGGGACTCGCCCAGAGCAGGCGAGGTCGTTGATCAATGGATCTCAAGCGTTACTTCCGCGGGCCGTTCGTAGCGGTCCTCGTGATGCTGCTGCTTTTCTTCATCGTGTTCGCCTACGCGAACCGCGGCGTTACGTACACCCCGACCTCCACGTCGCGGGTTGTCTCTGACATCTACGGGGGCCACGTCAAGTCGGCCACCCTGATCGACAAGAACCAGACGATCGAGATTGTCACGAACGGCAACCCCAGCCAGCGGCTCCAGGCGAGCTGGGTGGGCAACCAGGGGCAGCAGCTTGCCGCGGAACTCCAGAAGAAGCCGCCGTCCGGCGGCTACAACGTCCAGGTGCCCAGCGGCAACACCGTCATCGGCGTGATCTTCAGCTTCCTGCCGTACATCCTGATCATCCTGATCTTCTTCTTCCTGCTCAACCAGATGCAGGGCGGCGGCTCCCGGGTGATGAACTTCGGGAAGTCCAAGGCCAAGCTGATCACCAAGGACACCCCGAAGACGACCTTCGCGGACGTGGCCGGGGCGGACGAGGCCATCGAGGAACTGCAGGAGATCAAGGAGTTCCTGCAGACCCCGGGCAAGTTCCAGGCGATCGGCGCCAAGATCCCCAAGGGCGTGCTGCTCTACGGCCCGCCGGGCACCGGCAAGACCCTCCTCGCCCGCGCCGTGGCCGGGGAGGCCGGGGTCCCGTTCTACTCGATCTCCGGGTCGGACTTCGTGGAGATGTTCGTCGGTGTCGGTGCCTCCCGGGTGCGTGACCTGTTCGAGCAGGCCAAGGCGAATGCGCCGGCGATCGTGTTCGTGGACGAGATCGACGCGGTCGGCCGGCACCGTGGCGCCGGCTTCGGCGGCGGTCACGACGAGCGCGAGCAGACCCTCAACCAGTTGCTCGTCGAACTGGACGGGTTCGACGTCAAGGGCGGCGTCATCGTCATCGCGGCCACCAACCGGCCGGACATCCTCGACCCCGCGCTGCTGCGTCCCGGCCGGTTCGACCGCCAGATCGTCGTTGCCCAGCCCGACCTCAACGGGCGCAAGGGCATCCTGCGGGTGCACGCGCGTGGCAAGCCGTTCGCCGACGGCGTGGAACTGGACATGATCGCGCGCCGGACGGCCGGCTTCACCGGCGCGGACCTGGCCAACGTGATCAACGAGGCCGCCCTGCTTACCGCGCGCGCCAACGGCACGAAGATCACCATGGCCGCGCTGGAGGAGTCGATCGACCGGGTGATGGCAGGCCCCGAGCGCAAGAGCGTGCTCCTGTCGGAGAGGGAGCGCAAGCTCATCGCCTACCACGAGGGCGGGCACGCCCTGGTCGGCCACGCCCTGCCGAACGCCGACCCGGTGCACAAGATCACCATCATCCCGCGGGGGCGCGCCCTCGGCTACACCGCCTCGGCGCCCCAGGAGGACAAGTTCCTGATCACCCGGTCGGAGATGATGGACCAGCTTGCCATGCTGCTCGGTGGGCGCACCGCCGAGGAACTGGTCTTCCACGAGCCCACCACCGGTGCCGCCAACGACATCGAGAAGGCAAGCTCGATCGCCCGCGGCATGGTCACCGAGTACGGCATGAGCGAGCGGCTCGGCGCCCGCAAGTTCGGCACCGGGGACGGCGAGCCGTTCCTCGGCCGCGATATGTCGCACACCAGGGACTACTCCGAGGAGATCGCCTCCACCATCGACGAGGAGGTCCGCCGGCTCATCGAGTCCGCGCACGACGAGGCGTGGGAGATCCTGGTCGCCTACCGCGAGGTGCTCGACGACCTGGTCCTGCAGCTCATGGACAAGGAGACGCTGACCAGGGAAGAGGTCCTGCGGATCTTCGCGCCGATCAAGACGCGGCCCTCCCGCGGCTCCTACACCGGCTACGGCAAGCGGCTGCCCTCGGACCGCCCGCCAATCATGACGCCCAAGGAACTGGCCCTGACCACCGCCTCGGACGGCAAGGACCTGGCCCCGGGCACCGGCAACGGCCAGGCGTCGGGCGGGGCGGCCTCGCTGGGCGGCGGCACGCCTCCGGCGCTGCCGTTCGGCTCCGACGACGCCATGCCCGGCGAACCGCTTTGACCGAGCCGATAGACCTGCCGCGGATCGAGAGGGCCGTGCGGGAAATCCTCATCGCCATTGGGGAGGACCCGGAGCGGGACGGGCTGATCGACACCCCCGCGCGCGTGGCCCGTGCCTACGCGGAACAGTTCTCCGGGCTGTCCCAGCACCCGGAGGACGTGCTGGGCACCGTGTTCGACGCCGACCACGACGAGCTGATCCTGGTCCGCGACATCGAGGTCTACAGCACCTGTGAGCATCACCTGGTGCCGTTCTTCGGCGTCGCGCACGTGGCCTACATACCGAACGAGAAGGGCCAGATCACCGGTTTGTCCAAACTGGCGCGGCTGGTTGACGTCTACGCCCGGCGGCCGCAGGTCCAGGAGCGGATGACCAGCCAGATCGCGGACGCGCTGATGCGGGTGCTCGAGCCGCGCGGCGCCCTGGTCGTGATCGAAGCGGAGCACCTGTGCATGTCCATGCGCGGCGTGCGCAAGCCGGGCGCGAAGACGGTCACCTCGGCGGTGCGCGGCATCATCAGGGACAGCGCCCGCACCCGGGCCGAGGCCATGAGCCTGCTGCTGCACAGGGACTGAGCCGCCGCACCGGGGCTGAGCTGACCGCTCGGGAAGCGCCGGCGTGGGCGGCAGGCATAAAAATTAACGCGCGGGCAGCTAGCCTTGTAACAAAGGCCTGGGAGAGAACCTCCAGCCACAGGCGGAAAGTGGCGCGCTCATGGGTACTTTGCAAATAACGGGAGATTACCCATGAAAAGCGCCGGCGGGACTACGCTGTTCCCCCGTGACGCAGGGCCTCATGCACATGTCTGAAGCAGGCGACCCAGGCGCCCTGCCTGAGGCAGCCGACGCCGGAGGGGCAGGGGAACCTACCCAGCTGCCGCCGGGCCGGGCACCCGACCGCAGGCAGCGGCACCGCTGGGTGCCCATCACCGCGGGCTGGCTTGCCCTGCTGATCGGGCTCGCCGACGTGGTGAGCGCGGTCATTCCGCGGCTCCAGTTGGTGCACCGGCTGCACCGGATCACGCCGTTCGTTCCCGGCGTACTGACCAATGTCACTTTTACCGCGGACGTGATCATCGGCCTGCTGCTGTTGATGCTCTCTCATGGGCTGCGCCGCAGAAAGCGCCGCGCTTGGCAGGCAACTTGCCTGTTGCTTACCTTCAGCGTGCTTATTCATACCGTGCACGCGCCCTATCTGGCGCCCGGCGTGATCTCCGCGATCCTGCTCGGCGGCCTGCTCTTCTACCGGGACGAGTTCTACGCGGTGGGCGACGCGCGCACCCGCTGGCAGGCCGCGAGGGTCTTCGTCTGCCTGCTGATCGCGGACCTGGCCATCGGTCTGACCTACATGCTGCTCGTGCACGGCCTGGCACAGGACTACTCGGTGTGGCAGCGGATCGTGCACACCGGCTACGGCCTGGTCGGCGTGACCGGCCCGGTCCGGTTCGTGCCCGAGAACAGGAGCGACTTCTTCAACATCCTGACCAGTTCGCTCGGCGTGTTCACGCTGCTGGTCACCGGGTACCTGTTCCTGCGCCCGGCCAGGCCGAAGACCAGGCTCGGCCCGAAGGACGAGCAGGAGATCCGGGGGCTGCTTGGACGGCACGGGCACCGGGACTCACTCGGCTATTTCACCCTCCGCCACGACAAGAGCGTGATCTGGTCGCCCACCGGCAAGTCCTGCGTCGGGTACCGGGTGGTGTCCGGCGTCATGCTGGCCAGCGGCGACCCCATCGGAGATTCCGAGGCCTGGCCGGGCGCTATCCACGCGTTCCTCGACGAGGCGGCCAGGCACGCCTGGGCGCCCGCGGTGATGGGCTGCAGCGAGCTTGGCGCGGAGGTCTGGTGCCGTGAGGGCGGGCTGACCGCACTGGAACTCGGTGACGAGGCGGTGGTGGAGGTCGGTGACTTCAGCCTCCAGGGCAGGCAGATGCGCAACGTGCGGCAGATGACCGCGCGGGTCTGCCGCCAGGGATACGTGGCGGAGATCCGGCGGCTTTCCGAGGTGCCGCCGGGCGAGGTGGAGCGACTGGTGCGCCGGGCGGACTCCTGGCGCGGCAGCCCCACGGAACGCGGGTTCTCGATGGCGCTTGGCCGGGTCGGCGGCCCGGGCGACGCGGACTGCGTGATCGCCACGGCCACGGAGAACGGGGTGCTGCGCGGCCTGCTGCACTTCGTGCCGTGGGGATCAGACGGCCTGTCCCTTGACCTCATGCGCCGGGAGCGGACCGCGCAGCCGGGCGTCAAC
Organism: uncultured Actinomycetes bacterium; assembly: GCA_963726415.1. Lineage (GTDB taxonomy): Bacteria > Actinomycetota > Actinomycetes > Streptosporangiales > Streptosporangiaceae > DASXKD01. The sequence goes on along the minus strand of CAVSCM010000027.1, from coordinate 145,583 downwards.
GACTTCCTCATCGTGGAGACGATCAAGGCGGCTCAGGAACTCGGCGTCAAGCGGGTATCGCTGAACTTCGCGGTGTTCCGTTCGGCGCTGGCCCGCGGCGAGCGGATCGGCGCCGGGCCGGTGCTGCGCGCCTGGCGCGGCATCCTGCTGTTCGCCTCACGGTGGTTCCAGATCGAGTCGCTCTACAAGTTCAACGCCAAGTTCTGCCCGCTGTGGGTGCCGCGTTTCTTCGTCTTCTCCGGGACCAGGGATGCGCCGCGGGTGGCTATCGCCGCGCTGGAAGCTGAGGCGTTCCTGGTCTGGCCCACCATGGAGGCGCGCCGGATCGCCCGCCGCATGGGGCTCACCCGGGTGGCGCGGCCATTGCGCCGCCCCCGCTGAACCCGGCCGCAGGGATCGCTCCGTTCAGGGGCTGAGCGGGGCCGTAAGAATCGGCCCGGCCGGCGGCTGAGCCGGCCTGTGTCGATGTCGCCCTCCGCGCATAGGGTGACCAGTGTGACAAGCGGCGCACAAGCCGAGGGTCGGCCCGGGGCTGCCCGGCCGGCTGGCATACGCCGCGCCCCGGGCCCGCCCGGGCTTCCCGATCCGGGCCGGTGCCTGGTCATGGGGGTAGTGAACGTCACGCCCGATTCGTTCTCCGACGGCGGCGAATGGTTCGGGGCCGAGGCGGCGATCAGCCGTGGCCGGCAACTCGCCGCACAGGGCGCCGACATCGTGGACGTGGGCGGGGAATCCACCCGGCCTGGCGCCCAGCGGATACCCGCCGACGAGGAACTGCGCCGGGTCATCCCGGTGATCACCGGGCTGGTCGGCGAGAACGTGCCGGTCAGCGTGGATACCATGCGGGCCGAGGTGGCCGCCGCCGCGCTGGACGCGGGTGCCAGCCTGGTCAACGACGTGAGCGGCGGCCTGGCCGATCCGGACATGCCGCGCCTGGTGGCACAGGCCGGGGTGCCGTACGTGGTCATGCACTGGCGCGGGCACAGCCACCAGATGCAGCAGCGCGCCATCTACGCCGACGTCGTCTTGGAGGTATGCGAGGAACTGCGCCACCGGGTCGACGCGGTGATCTCCCGCGGCGTGGATCCATCGATGATCGTGGTGGATCCGGGCCTCGGCTTCGCCAAGCATCCCGAGCACAACTGGGCGCTCCTGGTGAACCTGGACCGCCTGTCCCACCTGGACGGCGCCGGGCACGCCTTCCCCGTCCTCGTGGGGGCATCGCGCAAGCGCTTCCTTGGCCGGCTGCTCGCCGGGCCCGACGGGGCTCCCCGGTCCTTCGCAGGCTCCGACGACGCCACGGTCGCGGTGACCGCGCTCGCGGCCGCCGCGGGCGCCTGGTGCGCCCGGGTACACGAGGTGCCCGCGAACTCCGACGCGGTCCGCGTCGCCGAGGCCTGGCGGGCGGCCGCGCTCGCGGGAGAGGCGTAAATGCCGGAACTGGACCGGATCGAGCTGCGCGGGCTGCGGGTTTTCGCCCGGCATGGCGTGCTCGACTCCGAGCGGCAGGCCGGCCAGGAGTTCGTGATCGACGCGGTGCTGTGGCTGGACACCAGGCCCGCCGCTGGGAGCGATGACCTGTCCAAGACCGTTGATTATGGTGCCATTGCCAACCGCCTGGTGCGCCTGGCCGAGGAACCGCCCGTCCGGCTGATCGAGACGCTGGCCGAGCGGCTCGCGGCCGCCTGCCTGTCCGAACCCCTGGTCGCGGAGGTCGAGATCACAGTCCATAAGCCGCAAGCGCCCATTGCTCATCCGTTCAGCGACGTCACCGTCGTGATCCGGCGGGCGCGGGCGTCGCCCGGCCCGCAGCAGCCCGCACGGCCCGCGCCCGGCCGGCGGCCCGCGTGAACCGGCGCACGGTCATCGCCATGGGCAGCAATCTCGGCGACCGCCTGGATTACCTGCAAGGGGGGCTGGACGGGCTGTTCGACACCCCGCACCTTACGTTCCTGGCCGTGTCGCCGGTCTACCAGACCGCCCCGGTCGGCGGGCCCGAGCAACCCGACTACCTGAACGCCGTGGTGATCGCGGAGACGTCGATGCCCGCGCGGGCCGTGCTCGAACGGTGCCTCAGCCTTGAGGACGCGTTCGGCCGAGTCCGCGGCGAGCGATGGGGCCCGCGGACCCTCGACCTGGATCTCATCATCTACGGTGACGAGGTGAGCAACAGCCCGGGACTGACGCTGCCGCATCCCCGTGCGCACGAGCGGGCGTTTGTCCTCCTGCCGTGGCACGACGCCGACCCGCAGGCGCGGCTGCCCGGCTACGGGCCGGTGGCGGACCTGCTGGCCGCCGCCGGCACCGACGGGGTCGCCCGGCTGGAGGGTGCCGTGCTGCACCCGCCCACATGACCGCCACCCGGGCCGGTGCGGCGGTGCATGGCCGATGAGACCGACCAAGGCCCGTACCCTCGTGCTGACCGGCCTGATCTGCGCCGTCGGGATGTGGCTCCTGCTGCGGCAGGTGTACGCGTCGCTGCCCCCGCTGCCGTGGAGCGGCGTGCCCGCACTGGTGCTGCTGGCCGGCGCCGAGGCCATCACCGGCTGGAACGTCCGGGCCCGGCTGGCTGGCCGCGGTACCCCCATTCCACCGATCGCGGTGGCCAGAATGGCCGCGCTGGCCAAGGCCAGTTCGCTGGCGGGCGCCCTGATCGGCGGGCTGGCCGCCGGGTTCCTGATCTACGTCTCGACGTCACTGGACAAGTCGGCGTACCGGTCCGACGCGGTGGTGTCCGCGGCGACGCTGGGCGCCTCGCTGCTGCTCATCGCCGCCGCGCTGTACCTGGAGTTCGGCTGCCGGGCACGTAACGGCCGCGACCCGGGTGAGGGCGCCGAACCCGGCCAGCCGCCGCACTCCGGCGCTACGCACTGACGCCGGTGCCCTGAGGGCCGCGGCTCCCGGGCGCCTACCTGTCCATGTCACCCACGACGAAGAACAGGGAGCCCAGGACGGCGGCAAGGTCGCTGACCCGGTGCCCGGGCAGCAGGTCAGGGAGCACCGCCATGTTGCTGAAGGAGGCCGACCTCAGCTTGAGCCGCCATGGCGTCTTACCGCCACGGGAGACCAGGTAGTAACCGCTCAGCCCGAGCGGGCCCTCTGTCCAGGCGTAGATGTGTCCCTCGGGCACCTTGAACACCTTCGGCAACCTGGCACTCAGCGGGCCCTGGGGGAGGCGGGCGAGCCGTCCGGCACACTCCTGGGCCAGGTCCAGGGAAACCGCCAGCTGATCGCGCAGGCACTCGAACCGGGCCAGGCAGTCCCCCTCGGTGCGGACCGGGACCCTGAGCACCCCCGCGAGTTCGGCGTAGGCGAGGTAGGGCTCCTCGCGCCGCAGGTCGAAGTCCACGCCGCAGGCGCGCGCCGCGGGACCGCTGACCCCGTACTGGCGCACCTGCGCCGGTGTCAGCACCCCGATGCCCCTGGTGCGGTCGCGGAAGCCGTCCTGGCCCAGCGTGGCCCCGATCGTGGGCAGTGCCGCGCGCACCTCGTCGATGACACGGCAGGCCCGGGCGAGCCAGCCGGCCGGGATCTCTTCCTTGAGGCCGCCGACCCGGTTGAACATGTAGTGCATCCGGCCGCCCGAGATCTCCTCCATGATCGACTGGATGGCCTCGCGTGCTTCGAACGCGGCCCGTGCCGCCGCTGGCGCACCGAGCTCGCCCTGGTCCCCGTGTTCGCCCGCCGCGCCCGCTGCGGCCGCGATCTCCGGCGGGTAGGAGCTGAGGAACGCGAGGTGGCTCAATGTCCGGTTCAGCTCGGCCAGCATCGTGCGGGCCCAGACCGCCCTGGGTGGCACCTCGATCCCCGCCAGCCGCTCCGCAGCGAGCACCACGCCCAGTTCGCTGGCGAACGCGCCCAGCCAGTCGTGCCGGTTGGCGAGCACGATGATCTGCCGGTAATCCCGCGCCTCGAACAGCTTCTCCGCGCCCCGGTGCATGAACCCGATCTCCGGTTCGGCCGCCGAGATCCGGTCGCCGTCCAGCGTGAGCCGTAGCCGCAGCATCCCGTGCGCCGACGGGTGCGAGGTGCCCAGGTTGATGAGGAATTCCGGCCCGCCGCCCGTCCCGGTCCGAGCCGTTCCAGTCTCGGCAGTAGCGGGTGTGCCAGCCCCGCCTGCGGCGGCTCCGGATGGGGCGGCTCCGGATGGGGCGGCTCCGGATGGGGCGGCTCCGGGCAGCCAGGCGCCGGTGACCGCCTCTATCTGGCGGCCCGTACCGGGCTCCCCCGGCGCCTGGCGCTCATGCATCCGCCCATGCTGCCACGCTCGCGGGAGCGCCCGCCCGGCCGCGCGGCGCGCCCGCACGGCATGCCGCACAGCCCGCCCGCCCATGCGCTCGCCCGGCAGAGCGCCCGGGCGGCTCCGCTCCGAGCCGCCTGGCTCCGCTCCGGCCCGCCTGGCTCCGCTCCGGCCCGCCTGGCTCCGCTCCGGCCCGCCTGGCTCCGCTCCGGCCCGCCTGGCTCCGGTCGGCCGCATGGCGGCGTTTGTAAGCGATGACGCCAACGACGACAAAGAATGTGGTCGTTGGCGCCAACGACCACAAACGGACGCCCGCCGTGCCACGGCCGGGCTCAACCGGGTGCCACGGCCCAGGCTCAACCGGCCGTGGTTCGGGCCAGCTTCGCCAGCGGCGCGGGCATGCGCGTGCCGACCGCCTGGGCCAGCCAGCCGAACCCGCCAAGGCCCACGCCGTTCACCAGTTCGGCATCCTGGGACGCCCGGCTCAGGGCGAGGGCATAACCTCCCGGGTCGCTGGCCGCGAGCCCCAGCGGGGGACGCCGTGCGTCCAGGCCCAGCGCCCGCAGCGCCGCCCGTTGCGTGGTGAGCACGGTCTCGCCTGCGCCCGCCGCCTCGCCCGCCACCGCACAGGCGTCCAGCGCCACATGCGCGGTGATGTCCCTGGACCCGTCGGGGACCGCGGGTACCGCCCGGCCGTCCTTGTAGCCGGTCAGCGTCCCGTACCGGGGCCGGGACGCCTTGAGGTGCCCGTAGTCGGCGGCCACCGCGACGCCGCGGTCGATCCTGCGAATCACCCCGGCCCACGCGATGCACCGGGTCCTGCCCACCTCGGCGCGCTCCCCGTAGCCGTGCAGCGGCCACCAGTCGCGAATCCAGGCCAGGTCCGCCGGATCGGGCTTGCCGTGCGGCCGTTCGGCGCCGGTGACCGGGTCCACCTCGACCACGGCCGGGGCGGCTTGGGTCAGTTCCACCACGTCCAGCGGGACGTTGTCCAGCCATTCGTTGGCGATCACGAGCCCGGTGATCATGGTCGGAGCCACACGCTCCCAGCGAATCCGCGGATCGAGCCCGGCAGGCCGTGGCGCCACCTCCACCGCACAGGCGGCGATCCGCCCGGCCAGGCCCCACCCGGGCCCGGGTCGCCCAGACTCGGGTGGCCTAGACTCGGGCGGCTCATGCTCTGCCGCCGCGGCCAGCACCTGCTCCAGCAGTTCACCCTGGCCAGCGCCGACGTCCACCAGGTCGATCCGTTCCGGCCGGCCAAGCCCCGCGTCCACCTCGCGGAGCAGTTCCAGCACGGCCGCGGCGTAGCCAGGCGACACGTGTACCGAGGTGCGGAAGTGACGGGCGGGGGGCTCGCCCCTGACGTAGAACCCGCCGCGACCGTAAAGCGCGGCCTGCATGGCCTGACGCCAGGTCATCCACACACCGCCGACTCTAGGCGGCTCGCAGGCCCGGCGGCGGATCTTCCAGAGCACACCCCGCGGCGCGCGCCGCGATGCGGTGCCGGACGCCGCGGCTATGCTGATCGTTGCCATCCGGCGTCCACTGACCTGTCGCACGGCCTGTTCACCGGCCACGCGTGAGGACTGGACCGAGAGGGATAAGAATCCATGGCGAGCCCGGTGGACCCGAGTCAGCCGCATCCTGCCCGGCTCCGGGTAGGCGTGATCGGAGCCGGAAAGGTCGGCGTCGTCCTGGGCGCCGCGCTGGCCAGGGCCGGGCACAAGGTCGTGGCCGTCTCCGCGGTGTCGGACGCCTCGGTCCAGCGAGCGGCCGCGATGCTGCCGGGCGTGCCGGTCCGCCGCCCGCTCGCCGTGCTTGCCGAGTCCGACCTTGTCCTGCTCACCGTGCCCGACGACTCCCTGCCGGGCCTGATCAACGGGCTGGCCGCCACCGAGGCCCCGGTCGAGGGCCGCCTGCTCGCGCACGCCAGCGGCCGCTACGGCGTCGGCGTGCTCGACGCCACCACCCGCCGCGGCGGGCTGCCGCTGGCGCTGCACCCGGTGATGACCTTCGCGGGCCGCCCGGACGACCTGAACCGCCTGGCCGGGATCTGTTTCGGGGTCACCGCCCCAGCCGCGCTGCGCCCTGTCGCGGAGGGCCTGGTCATCGAGATGGGCGGCGAGCCGGTCTTCATCGACGAGGATCACCGCGGGCTCTACCACGCGGCCCTGGCCAGCGGGGCCAACCACCTGGTCACGCTCGTGGTCCAGGCGGCCGAACTGCTCGGCATGGCCGGCGTGCCGGACCCGGCGCGAATGCTGCGGCCGCTGCTGAGCGCCGCGCTGGACAACGCGCTCGTGCTGGGGGACGCAGGCCTGACCGGCCCGGTCGCCCGCGCCGACGCGGACACGGTGGCCAGCCACGTGGCATCGCTGCGGCGGGCCTCACCCGAGGCGCTGCGCGCCTACGTCGCGCTGGCGCGGCTCACCGCTGACCGGGCGCTGGCCGCGGGCATGCTGGCCCCGCCGGACGCCCAGCGCCTGCTCGAAGTACTAGCGGGAGCGCCGCGGTGAGCCCCGGTGCCGACCCGCCGCCCGAAGCCAGGAGACCCCCCGGGGGCCGACGCCCGGACGGGCGGCAGACGAGGCGAGTGCCGCGGTGACGCCTCCGGTCCTGGCCCGCACCCGGCTCGGCATGACCGCCGGGCGCAAGCTGCTCGGCTCTCCCATTGTCCTGGTGCCGACCATGGGTGCGCTCCACGAAGGTCACATCGCATTGCTCCGCAGGGCCACTGCACTTTCGCGGCCATACGGAAGCGTCGTGGTCTCCGTATTCGTCAACCCGCTCCAATTCGGGGCCGGTGAGGACCTGGACCGCTACCCACGCGATCTCGACGCGGACCTGGCGATCTGCGAGCGGGAGGGGGTGGCGCTGGTGTTCGCGCCCGGCGACACCCAGATGTATCCCAGGGAACAGCTGATCACCGTGGACCCTGGCCCGATGGGGCAGGTGCTGGAGGGGGCCTCGCGGCCGGGCTTCTTCACCGGGGTGCTCACCGTGGTACTCAAGCTGTTCCAGCTCGTCGGCCCGCAGGTCGCAGTGTTCGGGCAGAAGGACGCACAGCAGCTTGCCCTGATCCGGCGGATGACCGAAGATCTGTGCCTCGGCGTGGAGATCGCCGACGTGCCCACCGTCCGGGACCCCGACGGCCTGGCCGTCTCCAGCCGGAACGCCTATCTGTCGGAGCCCGAGCGGGCCACGGCGCTGGCGCTGTCCCGCGCTCTGCGCACCGGACGGCAGGCAGGCGAATCCGGCCCGGACGCCGTGCTCGCGGCCGCACAGCAGGTTCTGGACGAGGCGGCCAAGGCCGACCCGCCGCTGGTCACCGACTACCTGGCCCTGGTCGAGCCGGACACGTTCACCCCGGTGAAGCCGGGTTTCGCCGGTGACGCCCTGCTCCTGGTGGCCGCCCGGGCCGGAGCCACCCGCCTGATCGACAACACCCCCCTGGCCCTGGGCCGGCCCACCCCATGACCCCGAACGCCGCGTGCACGGGTTGCGGGCAACAGGGTTGCTGGGGGCTTGTGGGGCGGCTGGGCCTGGGGACAGTGCGGTGAGGGAGTGCCATGCTGCTGACGATTGACGTGGGCAACACCAACATGGTGCTGGGTGTGTTCGAAGGCGAGGAGGTCGTCGAGCACTGGCGCATCGCCACCGACCCGGCCCGCACCGCCGACGAGATCGCCGTGGTGCTCCAGGGGTTGATCGGGCAGAGCACCGTCCTCAAGGACCCGGATATCAGCGGGATCGCGTTGTGCTCCACCGTGCCGTCGGTGCTGCACGAGATGCGCGAGATGTGCCAGCGCTACTACAGCGACATCCCTGCGCTGTTCGTGGAGCCGGGGGTGCGCACCGGCGTCTCTGTGCGGATGGACAACCCGAAGGAGGTGGGCAGCGACCGGATCATGAACACGGTCGCCGCGGTGCACCTCTACGGCGGTCCGGCCCTGGTGGTGGACTTCGGCACGTCCACGAATTTCGACGCGGTCAGCAGCCGCGGCGAGTTCGTCGGCGGTGCGCTGGCGCCCGGCATCGAGATCTCCGTCGATGCACTCTCCCGCCGCGCCGCGCAGTTGCTCAAGGTCGAACTGGCCCGGCCGCAGCACGTGATCGGCAAGAACACGGTCGAGGCGCTGCAATCCGGGATCATCTTCGGCTTCGCCGGCCAGGTCGAGGGGATCGCCCGGCGGATGGTCGCGGAACTGGCGCCCGACGATCCGGACTCGGTGACCGTCATCGCCACGGGAGGCCTGGCCCCGCTGGTCCTCAGCGAGATAAGCGTGATCGACGCGCACGAGCCCTGGCTGACCTTGATCGGGCTGCGTCTGGTGTTCGAGCGCAACATGCGCGGCGGCTGACAGTGTCAGCCGCGGGCGGCAAGCCGCCCGGATCCCCCGCTGCAGTGCTAGCCCAGGGGCGCGACCCCCTGGAACCCCCGATGGCCTATGGCCCGGTTCCTTCGTTACCGGGCCGTGGCCCGGCCGAAAATCGGTCCTGCCCGTGTCGCGGCGCCGGTAGCCTCGTCGGCGTGAAGGACGACGAGTACCCGGCCGACCTGCCAGAGCAGATGCGGGTCCGGCTGGCCAAGCGCGAGCGGCTGCTCGCCGAGGGCGCCGACCCTTACCCGGTGGACTTTCCCCGGACCGACACGATCGCCGAGGTGCGCGCCAGGCACCCAGATCTGGCGACGGACACCGCCACCGGTGAGCACGTGGGTGTCACCGGCCGGGTGATGCTGTCCCGCATCGGCGGGAAGCTGTGCTTCGCGACCATCCGCGACGGCACCGGGGATATCCAGGTAATGCTGTCCGCCGACCGGGTCGGCGAGGACGCGCTCGCGGCCTGGAAGAGGGACGTGGACCTGGGGGATCACATCGGCGTGGAAGGCGAGGTCATCTCGTCGAGGCGCGGTGAGCTGTCCGTCCTTGCCGACAGGTTTGCCATCACGGCCAAGGCCCTTCGGCCGCTTCCCGAAAAGCACCATGGGCTTACGGACCCGGAGTCGCGGGTCCGGCAGCGTTATGTAGACCTGATCGTCAACCCGAAGGCACGCCGGATGGCCGAGCTCCGGGCAGCGGTGACGCGGGCGATGCGTGAAGAGCTCCACGACCGCGGGTTCATCGAGGTCGAGACGCCCATCTTGCAGCGGGTGCACGGCGGGGCGAACGCGCGGCCGTTCACCACCCACATCAACGCCTACGACTTGGACCTGTACCTGCGGATCGCGCTGGAGCTTTATCTCAAGCGGCTGGTGGTCGGCGGCATCGAGAAGGTCTACGAGATCGGGCGCAACTTCCGGAACGAGGGCGTGGACGCCACGCACAACCCGGAATTCACCATGCTGGAGGCCTATGAGGCCTACGGCGACTACATGACCGTGGCCACGCTCACCCGGGAGCTGATCCAGCGGGCCGCCAAGGATGCGCTTGGCGGCACCCAGCTGCACCGCGCGGACGGGACCGAGGCAGATATCGGCGGCGACTGGCCGGTCAAGAGCGTGTATGGCGCGGTGTCCGAGGCACTCGGCGAGGAGGTCACCCCCGACACCGGCGAGGAGGAGTTGCGGGCGCTGTGCGCGCGCGCAGGCGTGCCGGCCGAGCCGAAGTGGAACCGGGGCCAGGTCCTGCTGGAGATGTACGAGCGGCTGGTCGAGCGGCACACCGTCATGCCGACCTTCTACCGGGACTTCCCGGTCGAGGTGTCCCCGCTCACCCGGGCCCACCGCGAGGATGCCAGGCTGGCGGAGCGCTGGGACCTGGTGGCGTTCGGCACCGAGCTGGGCACCGGCTACTCCGAGCTGGTCGACCCCGTGGAGGAACGCGCCCGGCTCACCGCACAGTCGCTGCTCGCCGCCGGGGGTGACCCCGAGGCCATGGTGGTGGACGAGGAGTTCCTGCAGGCGCTGGAGTACGGCATGCCCCCCACCGGGGGGGTGGGCATCGGCATCGACCGGGTGCTGATCATGTTCACCGGCGAGACCATCAGGGAAACGATCCTGTTCCCCATGGTCCGGCCCGAGTAGAGGCGCTGCGTAGCGGGCCCGTTACGGCCAACGGGCCCGCTACGTTTCTCAGCCGACGATCCGGACGGCCCCCGCGTACACGTCCCACATGACCGGCTGGACCTGCACGTCCTCGCCGAAGTCGGGCGCATCCACCATCAGGCCGTTGCCGATGTACATCCCTACGTGGCCGAGGTCCGCGTAGAAGAACACCAGGTCTCCGGGCTCGAGCTGGCTCTTGCCCACGTGCACGCCCATGTTCCACTGATCACCGGTGAAGTGCGGCAGGCTGATGCCGACCTTGGCGTAGGACCACATGACCAGGCCCGAGCAGTCGAAGTCGTTCGGGCCCGCGCCGCCCCACACGTAGGGGTCACCGCGCCGGCTCAGCGCCCAGCGCAGCGCCTGCGCGCCGATCGTGTTGGCGGTCGGCATGTTGAAGGTCGGATACTGGCCGGTCTGGTTGAACACGGCCATGGCCTTCTTGAACACCGAGCTGTTCAGCAGGGTGATCTTGCTTTGCGCCTGCCGCCGCTTGCCGGCCATCTCCGCGGTGAGCTGCTTGGCCCGCCGGGTCTGCTGCTCGGCGCTCGCGCGAGCCCGCTCCGCGGCGGCGACACCCTCGGCGATCTGGCTCACCTGGTCGCCGTTTTCCTGCTGCAGCACCTGCACGAACGCCGCCCGGCCGATCAGCGTGGACGCGGTGCTCGTGGTCAGCAGCTCCAGCGGGGTGGTCAGCCCGCCGTTCATGTAGCTCTGGGCCGCAAGCTGGCCCACGGCGAGGTTCCCGGCTTTGAGCTCGGTGAGATCCCGCACGTAGGTGTCCTGGGCGATCCTCGCCTCGGTCTGTGCCTGGGTGAGCTGGATCCGCAGCCCGTTGTACTGCTCATTCAGGCTGTTGATCTCGTTGGAGAGGGCCCTTGCCTGGGCCACCAGATCCTTCAGGGTGGGCATGGGCTGGCTGGGCGCGGCACCCCCGATGCCGAACGGCAGGACGAGGCTGAACAGCGCGGTCGCGCCGATCACGGTAGCTACCCGTCCCCAGGCCCGGCCGGACCTGCGGTAAGCATTTCGTGGACCACTTGGCATGTACTTGCGGGGACGCAAGTGCTCCACCCGGTCTCCTCTCATCGGCGAACCGCCGCTCACGCCGGGCTCGCCGGGCCGCACTGCTCTGGCCGGGCTGCCGGGGGCGCGATCAGCGTGGTTGCGGCACCGCAAGGTAATGGGGCCTGCGGGGGGCCACCAACCGGAACGAGTGAATCTTTGCATAGCGCCAGGCTTGTGAGTGGCCAGCTCGCAATAAGCGGGCCCCCCCTTAGGGGGTCCCTGCAAGTCGGAGGCGAATTAGGAATCCATATTTCCGCAGTTCACAAGCTTGCGATGGGACTAAGGGCGGGTGTGATCTGCCCGTGATATGCCGTATTGAGATCGGCGCGCCCACGGCGCTCCGATCAACCGCCGGTCGGCCTCACCTGGTCGCCTGACCTGCGCGGATGGCCCTCTGACTGCGGTGCCGTCCCGGCCGGGCTAGGGTTTGCGCGCGATGGACTACATGATCAGGCGGGCCCGGACACCGGACGTGCGGGCGATCGCCGACCTGGTGAGCATCAATGTCGAGTCTCGCCACCTGCTCGGCAAGGCGGCCGTGACGCTGTATGAGGACGTACAGGAGTTCTGGGTCGCCGAACGTGCCTTCGACGGCGAGGTCGTCGGATGCGGCGCGCTGCATGTGATGTGGGAGGACCTGGCCGAGATCCGGACGGTGGCAGTGCGCCCGGGCGAGCAGGGGCACGGGATCGGTCACCGGCTGGTGGCCGCCCTGCTCGGCAGCGCCAGGGAGGTGGGCGTGCGCCGGGTGTTCGTGCTGACCTTCGCGACCGGGTTCTTCGCGCGGCACGGTTTCATGGAGATCGACGGGACACCCGTCTCGCATGAGGTGTACGACGAGCTGCTGCGCTCCTATGACGAGGGCGTTGCCGAGTTCCTGGACCTCGACCGGGTCAAGCCGAACACCCTCGGCAATCACCGCATGCTGCTGCATTTGTGAGCTTGCTCTACTCACGGCAGCGGCCCCAGCAGTCACCTCGTACGGGCGCTAGCCTGCCTTCCCGGCGAAACGCCTTGATCAGACATAGGTGTCCAGGATCGGGGCATGATCAGCTACCGTGCCGGACGGCAAGCCGAGGGGAACGGGCATGAACTCTCCGGACATGATCGTGGTCAGTGGGGCAGGGACCGGCATCGGCCGGGCGGTATCCCGCCGGCTGGTCGCTGACGGCCGTCAAGTGCTTGCGGTGGGACGGCGGCCGGAGCCGCTCGAACGGCTCGCCAAGGAACTGGCCCCCCATCTGGATACGGCAACCGCCGACCTGACGACCGCGGCGGGTGCCAGGGCCGTCGCGGAAAGCGTCCGCACCGCCGAACGCCGCTGCATCGGCGTCGTGGCCGCGGCCGGCGGGCTGTCGCCTGGCGGAGACGGTGCGGCCGGGCTGGACGGCGTCCGCCAGGATTGGCTGGCTGCGTTCGAGTCGAACGTGCTCACCGCGGTCCTGCTGGTCGAGGCGCTGCGCGCGGCGCTTGAGCGGGACGGTGGCCGGGTGGTGCTGCTTTCTTCGGTGGCGGCACTGCGCGGCAGCGGCGGCGGGGCCTACGGGGCGGTCAAGGCCGCGCTGCACGGTTTTGTCTACGACCTCGCCCGGGAGCTCGGCGAGCATGGCGGCACCGCCAACGTGGTCGCGCCCGGCTTCGTTCCCGATACCGGGTTCTGGGCCGGCTGGCTCACCGCGGAGTCCAGGCGCGAGCGCGCGGCGCAGACGCTCGTCGACCGGGAGGGGACGCCGGAGGAGGTGGCCTCGCTGATCGCCTGGCTGCTCGGGCCGGACGGCGGCTGGGTTACCGGCCAGGTGCTTTCCCCGAACGGTGGCGTGGTCCTCGGCCGTTAGGCGAGGGGTCCGGCCGGGCTCACAGCAGGCGCGGCTGGGTTACCTCGGGCCGGCGCGGGCGCGGCACCGTGGGCCGGTCGAGCAGCCGGGGATCGATAGCGGTGAGGAACGGTGACGGGCCGGTCTCGGTCACGGCCGAGTGCCTGCGCCGCCGCGCGGCACAGGTGAGGAACAGATGCGTCCTGGCACGGGTCATCGCGACGAACAGCAGCCGCCGCTCCTCCGCGGCCTCGGTGCCACCCGCCACCGAGGCCGCGGCGCCTGGCGCCGGAGCCGTGCCAGCCTGTTCTGAGGTCGTGCCGGCCGCTTCCGGGGCCGTGCGGGCCGCTTCTGGGGCCGTGCCGGCCGCCGCCAGAGCGTCGCTCGCTTGCAGGGCCGTGCCCGCCGCCCCGGAACCCTCGCCCGCGCCGTCTGGCCGCTTCCCACGGGCCGGCCGCTTCCCACGGGCCGGCCGCTTCCCGGGGAGCCAGAGCGGCAGCAGGTCCCGCTCGCACCCCGCCACGAAGACCACGCCGAACTCCAGCCCCTTGGCGGCGTGGATCGTCAGCAGCGTGACCGCGTCCGCCCGGGGATCCAGCGCGTCGGCCTCGGCGCCCAGCGCGATTTCGGTCAGGAACCGCTCGAGGTCGTCACCGCACCGGCGCGCGAGCGGGGCAAGCACCTCCCCGGCAGCCAGCACGTCCATCGCCGACAGCCCGCCGGCGCCGCGCCGGCCGGGGGCCCGGATGTCCGGCGATTGCGACGCAAGCCGGTGCACCGCGGCACGCAATCGCTGTACCACGCCCGTGCCGCCTGTGCCCAGGCCAGCGTCGCGCGGTTCCGCCAGGCCGCTCAAGCCCCGGTCGGCCTGGCCCTGGCCGCCCAAGCCCCGGTCGGCCTGGCCGCGGTCGCTCAAGCCCCAGTTGGCCTGGTCCCCGTCGGCCACGCCGCCCGCGCTCGGGCCAGCATCGCTCGGGTGGCCGTCCAGCCCGTCGGCGCCCGCTCCAGCCCCTTCCAGCCCAGCCCCGCCCGCCCCGGCCCGAACCCCGCCCAGCCCGTTCCCGTCCAGCCCGGCCCTGTCCGGCCCAGCCACGCTGGGCCCGGCTGCGCCGCTCATTTCCCGCAGGATTTCCGGGACGGCCACCCGGCGCCCCAGCAGGTCGTGTGAGCGCTTCTGGAACGGCAACCCGGCCCGGGCCAGGGCCTGCCCTAGGGCCACCGCCTGAGCGTCGGTGCGGTACAGCACGGCCATATCGGCGAGCGCGAGCTTGCCACCCGCATGCCCGTCCGCGCGGCCGGTGTCCAGCGAATGGAACGAGGCGCCGCCCAGCAGTTTGTCGATGGCCTGTGCGATCCACGCGCCCTCGGCCCGGTCGGAGGCCGCCTCGTGCACGGTGATCCGCTCGGCGGCACCTGGGGCCGGACCGGCCGCGGCGGTCATCCGCCTGCCCGGGACCAGCGTGGCAGGCGCCACGGCCTGCATCGCGCCTGCGACGATCACCGGCGAGGACCGGTAATTGCGGGCGAGCGTCACGGTCCTGGCCCCGGGGAAGTCGTGCCCGAACCTGAGGAAGAAGCCCACATCGGCGCCGCGGAACCCGTAGATCGCCTGATCCGGGTCGCCGATCACGGCCAGGCCGCTGCCGTCACCAGCCAGCAAGCGCAGCAGAGCGTACTGCGCGGCATCGGTGTCTTGGTACTCATCCACGCTGATGGACCGCCAGCGCGCGGCGAGCGTCGCCGCGAGGGCGGGATCCTGGCGGAGCATCGCCAGCGGGAGGGTGATCAGGCCGTTGAAATCCACCAGGCCGCGCGAGGCGAGCAGCCTGGCGAACTCGCCCGCCGCGCCGGGATCGCGTGCCACCTCGGCGAGCAGGCGCCGCCCCGCCGCCATCGACCCGGCCTCCTCCACCGCCACCGCCAGCCTGGCCTTCTCGTCGGCCACCGCGAAACCAGGATCCAGCCCGGCCCGGTCGACGTGCTCGCGCAGGATCGTCAGGCCCAGCCCGTGAAAGGTGGTGATCATCAGCCGGGCCCGTGCCGGCAGCAGCGCCGCGAGTCGCTCACGCATCTCCACGGCCGCCCGGCGGGTGAAGGTGAGCGCCAGGCATGCTTCGGGCGGCATACCGCGCTCGGCGACCAAAACGGCGATCCGGTGGGTGAGCGTGCGCGTCTTGCCGGTCCCAGGCCCGGCGAGGATCAGCAGTGGCCCTGGGGCCTGTGCGGCCTCTCGCTGGCTGGGGTCGAGGCCGGCGAGCATTGACCCGTCAGCATGCCCCGTCTCTGCGGCGGCCTCCCCGGCTGCCCAGGGCCCGTCGAGCCGGTTCGCCGCCGGGTATCCAGGGCCCGCTGGCTCTCCGGGCTGCCAGGCCTCTCCCAGCGACCGAGGCGCTTCCAGCGGCCGGGGTTCTCCCGGCGGTACTGGCTTTCCTGGCGGTACTGGCTTTCCTGGCGGTACTGGCTCTCCTGGCGGTACTGGCTCTCCGGCCTTTCCTGGCGGTACTGGCTCTCCGGCCGGGACGGCTGCCGGCGCGGAGACGTCGAACAGTCCCTCAGCGCCGGTCGCCGGGATGTCGAACAGGGCCTCCGTACCGCTTAGTTCCTCCGGCCGGAACAGGCGGATAACCCCGTACTCCCCGTCGTAACCCGCTTCCTTGATCACCTCGCCGCTGCGGAGCCGGGTAACCGCCTCGGCAACCATGCTGCCCGCGACGCGGCCGATATCGGCGGTGTCGGCCTCCAGGAGAATGTGCAACTCGGGCCCGAGCGTGGCGACCAGCCGGTCCACCTCCATGGTGACCTTCTTGCTCTGCCGCCCCGCACCGCGGATCTCACCGATGATCTCGGGCAGGGAAACAAGGTTGGCCGAGTTCGCCGCTCCCGGTGGCCGGTACCCTTCCGGGCGGTCCGCGAGTTCCGCTACCCGGTTCATGACGCCAATAGTCAACGGTTTCCCGCATTTCGGACAGATACCCGCATGGCGCACACTCTCTGCAGGCAACAGCCGGACTCCGCACTTGCGATGCCCATCGGCGTGGTAACGGCCGCCTTCTGGAAAGAAGTTCAGCGTCCCGGCAAGCCCCTGGCCTGTACGCAACGCACGCAACATCGCAAAGTAGTCCACCGCCGTGCTGAACGTAGTTGCCTCCCGGCCGAGCATCGGCGGTGAATGCGCATCGGAGTTGCTCACAAGCCGGTAGTGGTCAAGTACGGAGCAAATCCAGTTCATCGGTGGGTCCGAGGAGAGGCCCGTCTCCACGGCGAAGACATGTTCGGCTAGGTCGAGGTAACAGTCGGGAACGGCGTCGAACCCCGACTTCGACCCAAGAACGGCGAACCACGGCGTCCAGATGTGAGCAGGAATGAGGAAGCACCCCGGCCCTGCGTTCAGCGTAATTTCCAAGAGGTGGCGGGAGTCCAGGCCGAGGATTGGCCGGCCATCGGAAGCCAGGTTACCCACCTTGGCCAGTGCCGAGGTGATGGCGCTCGCCGCCTCGAACGTCGGGGCGTAGAGGAGATGATGAACCTTCCTGGTTGCGCCGTCGCGCTTGTAAATAGTGGAGATCTCGGTGGACAGCAGGAAACGGATTTCCGGCTGGCAGTTCGGTGGCAGGGTGCGCCGGAGCCTGGCCGCAAGCTCGGGCTTGAGCGCCAGCAGTCCCGGCTCCGCGGGCACCAGCGACTCGGCAAGCTCCGCCGCCCAGGCGGGGTGGGTGAAGTCGCCTGTGCCGATGACCGACAGCCCCTTCCGGGCCGCCCACCAGGCAAGGTTTCCGATCTCGGCGTCTTTGCTGCATGCGCGCGAGAATCGCGAGTGGACGTGCAGGTCCGCGTGGAACACGCCGCCTGATCCTGCCACGCGGTGCCGACAGGCGCAGGCATCCCGGTGTGGCGGGCGCCATATATCTGGGCGGCCTGGCGCGGCCGCGCCGGATCGCCTACTCTCAGCGCCCGGCTCCGCACAGGCTGGCTATCGGTGTCCGCTGAACAGGCCAGCATGAGTAAGAATGCCAAGTACAGCCACGGACGAGCGAAAGAGGAGGTGCCGGGATGCTTGCCGATCTAGAGGCGCTGACACCGCCGCTGATCATCGCCGCCGCGTTCCTGATCGGGCTTACGTTGTTCCTGCGCCGTCAGATGGCCCCCCGCGACCAGCACGAAGATGACGGCGATGAGGGCGAAATTACCGGCAGCGCTTCGAATGACGATCCCGGCGATGGCACACACGGCCCATCCACGGACCAGCATAAGGTATAGGTCACATCACCACTAAGATCGTTTGCATCGTCGCACGACAGAGGGTTCTGTCCGATTGATGGTCCTTAGGCTTCTGATTACAGAGAGTTACATAAATCGAGCGCACTGCTTCACGCGGCTCGTGGCATGAGGAACTCTACTGAGCGAATGTTCGCAGCCTGAATTGCTAAACGCAACAGTCTTGGTATATTGTTCCTCAGCCTATTAAACGTCCCCAGCAGAAGGGCTGGCCTCATGGCACAGAAGACGGTCGTGACGGTCGTGTGCGACCTTCCCCACGACGGTGAGATCGAGGGAACCGAGACGGTTTCGTTCGCCTTTGACGGTACCGGGTATGAGATCGATGTGTGCTCTACGCATGCCAAGGATCTGCGCGAGAAGTTCGGCAAGTACGTTGAGCACTCCCGCCGTGTGGCAGGTGGTGGCGGTGGTCGCCGTCGCCGTTCGCGCAGTGGGCCAGGCCGCGAGCGCAGTTCGGAAATTAGGGCATGGGCGAAGCAGCGTGGCCACAAGGTGAGTGAGCGTGGCCGTATTCCGGCCGCGATCATCGCCGAGTACGAGTCCTCGCACTAGTTTGTTCACCGGGGCGGCCCGCAGGTGATCTGCGGGTGGGTGCCCAAAACTGCTACCCCGCCGCTAGTACCGCATGCGGGCCACAGCCCCGTTGTCGTTGCCCCGCCTCTCCTGCCACTGACTCACGCGAACCGGCCAGCCGGAAAATCGGCCGTTGCCCGCCAGATCCTGATGTCAAACTCATCTCTGCCTGGCGTTCGCTTGCGGCGTAGCAGGGAACAGTCTCCCTCTTGACCGGGTTGGATGGGGATGAACGCCCTCCTGCCTGGGAACGTTTCATGCACGACAAATCGTGCGCAGCGTGGTCCTAAGGTAAGCGGGCTACCATGCGGAAGGACAGGGGCCGGACATCGGGGCCTCCCCGGCCGCACGCGTGAGGGAGCAACGAGATGTTCGAGAGGTTTACCGACCGGGCGCGGAGGGTTGTCGTCCTGGCTCAAGAAGAGGCCAGGATGCTCAATCACAACTACATCGGCACCGAGCACATCCTGCTTGGCCTGATCCATGAGGGTGAGGGCGTCGCGGCGAAGGCCCTGGAGTCGCTGGGGATCAGCCTGGAAGCGGTCCGGCAGCAGGTCGAGGAGATCATCGGCCAGGGTCAGCAGGCGCCGTCCGGGCACATCCCGTTCACCCCGCGCGCCAAGAAGGTGCTCGAACTCTCCCTGCGCGAAGCGTTGCAGCTCGGGCACAACTACATCGGCACCGAGCACATCCTGCTCGGCCTCATCCGCGAGGGTGAGGGCGTGGCCGCCCAGGTGCTGGTGAAGCTGGGCGCGGACCTGAACCGGGTGCGCCAGCAGGTGATCCAGTTGCTGCACGGCTATCAGGGAAAGGAGCCGGCGGCCTCGGGCGCCCCGTCTGAGTCGGCTCCCTCCACCTCCCTGGTGCTCGACCAGTTCGGGCGAAACCTCACCCAGGCCGCTCGCGAAGGCAAGCTCGATCCGGTGATCGGCCGGGAGAAAGAAATCGAGCGGGTCATGCAGGTGCTCTCCCGGCGCACCAAGAACAACCCGGTGCTGGTCGGGGAGCCCGGCGTGGGCAAGACCGCCGTGGTGGAGGGCCTTGCCCAGAAGATCGTCAAGGGCGAGGTCCCGGAGACCCTCAAGGACAAGCAGCTTTACACCCTCGACCTGGGCGCGCTGGTCGCCGGGTCCCGCTACCGCGGTGACTTCGAGGAGCGGCTGAAGAAGGTCCTCAAGGAGATCAGGACCCGCGGCGACATCATCTTGTTCATCGACGAACTGCACACGCTGGTCGGTGCCGGCGCCGCGGAGGGCGCGATCGACGCGGCCTCGATACTGAAGCCGATGCTGGCCAGGGGCGAGCTGCAGACGATCGGCGCCACCACGCTGGATGAGTACCGCAAGCACCTGGAGAAGGACGCCGCGCTGGAGCGCAGGTTCCAGCCCATCCAGGTGGCCGAGCCCACGATCTCGCACACGATCGAGATCCTGAAGGGCCTGCGGGACCGCTACGAGGCCCACCACCGGGTCTCCATCACCGACAGCGCCCTGGTCGCCGCCGCCCAGCTCGCCGACCGCTACATCAGCGACAGGTTCCTGCCGGACAAGGCCATCGACCTGATCGACGAGGCCGGGTCCCGGATGCGGATCCGCCGCATGACCGCGCCCCCGGATCTGCGGGAGTTCGACGAGAAGATCGCTCAGGTCCGGCGGGACAAGGAGTCGGCCATCGACTCTCAGGACTTTGAGAAGGCCGCGGCCCTGCGGGACAAGGAGAAGCAGCTCATCGCCGCCAAGGACGCGCGGGAGAAGGAGTGGAAGGACGGCGACATGGACGTTGTCGCCGAAGTGAACGAGGAGCTCATCGCCGAGGTTCTCGCCACCGCCACCGGAATCCCCGTGTTCAAGCTCACCGAGGAGGAGTCGCAGCGGCTGCTGCGGATGGAAGACGAGCTGCACAAGCGGGTGATCGGGCAGAACGACGCCATCAAGGCGCTCTCCCAGGCCATCCGGCGGACCCGGGCCGGCCTGAAGGACCCCAAGCGCCCGGGCGGGTCGTTCATCTTCGCCGGGCCGTCGGGCGTCGGCAAGACCGAGCTGTCCAAGACCCTTGCGGAGTTCCTGTTCGGTGACGAGGACTCGCTGATCCAGCTCGACATGAGCGAGTACATGGAGAAGCACACGGTGTCCCGGCTGTTCGGCTCACCGCCCGGTTACGTCGGGTACGAGGAGGGCGGCCAGCTCACCGAGAAGGTCCGCCGCAAGCCGTTCTCGGTCGTGCTGTTCGACGAGATCGAGAAGGCCCACCCGGACATCTTCAACTCGCTGCTCCAGATCCTGGAGGACGGGCGGCTCACCGACGCCCAGGGCCGGACGGTGGACTTCAAGAACACCGTCATCATCATGACGACGAACCTGGGCACCAGGGACATCTCCAAGGGCCTCCGGATGGGCTTCACCCGTGAAGGTGACGCGGCCGGCACCTACGAGCGGATGAAGAACAAGGTGCAGGAGGAACTCAAGCACCACTTCCGCCCCGAGTTCCTCAACCGGGTGGACGATACGGTCGTCTTCCACCAGCTCACCGAGGACGAGATCGTCGAGATCGTCGACCTGATGATCGCCAAGGTGGACGAGCGGCTCAAGGACCGGGACATGGGCCTGGAACTGCGGCCGAACGCCAAGGCCCTGCTCGCGGTGCGAGGCTACGACCCGGTGCTCGGGGCCAGGCCGCTGCGCCGGACGATCCAGCGGTCGATCGAGGACATGCTGTCCGAGAAGATCCTGTTCGGCGAGCTGAGGGCGGGCCAGATCGTCATCGTCGACGTCGAAGGCGAGGGCGAGGAGGCGCAGTTCTCCTTCAAGGGCGTGCCGAAGCCGGACTCGGTGCCGGACGCTCCCCTGGCCGAAGTGGAAAGCACCGTGGCCAAGCAGCAGCCGGCCAGCGGGTCCGCTTCGCCGGCCAGTGGGTCCGCCACGGCATAGCGCCTCCGCTCGTAGCTGCCACTGGCCCGGGCCCGGGAAACCGGCCCGGGCCAGTGGCTGTCCAGGCCGGTGCCGCCCCGGAGGTGGGCACGCTGATGACGTCGACCACGGCCATGCTGCAGGACTCGATCGTGGTCACCGGCAGCAGAAGCTGGCCGCCGAGGAGATCGACGCCGCCATCCGGCGCGTTCGCGATGAACATGACTCGCTCACCGTCACCATGACGGGCCAGCGGATGCGCCTTATCGACCGGATCGAGGCGCTGGCCGCGGACATGGATCTCGATGGCGGGGCACGTGCGGCCGGACCGGCCGACCCGGAACCGCCCGGCTAAGCGCGGGGCAGGTCAGCCGGGCAGTGCGTAGCTGCCGCCGGGCAACGGTTCGGCGAGGCCGTCCGCGACCAGGCTGGCCAGCGAGCGCGCACGCTGGCTCTCGTCAGCCCAGGCCGCGTCGAGCAAGGCGGCCGGGACCGGCCCGTCGGATTCCCGTAGCACCGCAAGCAGGCGGCCCCGGCACTGCCGGTCCGTGCCCTCGTATGCCTGGCTGCGCCGCCGGGCCTGATGCGGGTCGGCGGTGGGCTGCCCGGCCCGGTGCCAGGCGCATTCGCTGACAACCGGGCAATCCGGGCACTGCGGGCGGTCCGCGGTGCAGATCAGCGCGCCCAGTTCCATCACGGCCACCGACCACTGCGGCGCCAGGCCCGGCTCTGCCGGGAGCAGCGACTCGGCCAGCCCGACCTCCATCGCTGTCGGGCTCGGTGGCGCCCGCAGGTCGCCGCGCACGAGGCGGGCCAGCACCCGGCGGACGTTGGTGTCGAGGACCGCGTGGCGCTGCCCGAAAGCGAAGCTCGCGACCGCCGCGGCGGTGTAGGCGCCCACGCCGGGCAGCGCCAGCAGTTCGTCAAGCGTGTCCGGGACCACGCCGCCGTGCCGCTGCGTGATCGCCCTGGCCGAGGCGTGCAGTCGCAGCGCGCGCCGGGGGTAACCCAGCCGCCCCCATTGCCGCACCGCGTCCGCCGGAGCGGCCGCCGCGAGCGCCGATGGCTCCGGCCAGCGCTTCAGCCATGCGTCGTAGGCGGGCAGGACCCGGGACACCGGTGTCTGCTGCAGCATGATCTCGCTGACCAGCACGGCCCACGGGCCGGCGTCCGGCCGCCGCCAGGGCAGGTCACGCGCATGGGACGCATACCAGTGCAGAATTGCTGCAGCCCGCCCGTCCACCATGACAACGCCGATTGTCGCACGGCCCGCACGGGTGAGCCGGGTGCAATGACGCTGAGTACGCTGCCGGCGAGTCTTCGATCACGTTTAGTAACAAGCTTGGGCTAAGCACTCCGCCTCCGGCGCGCTGTCCGGCGTCTCCGACGTGCTGACCATGGCCGGAGCACGGCAGCAGAGGGGGCTCCGCCGCGTCCCGGGCGCCGCAGCGGCCCCCGGCCCGCGCGCCGGCACACCGGGCCATGGCGCGCACCACGGGCCCGCACGTACCGGCCTGTGGCCGCGGCGACGTGGTGCTCTCGCTTGTGTCGCCCCGGTACTGGTACCAGCGCGGCAGGCGGCCCCTGTTCGGCGTGGACGCCGTATCCACCGCGGCCCGGCCGTGCCGCGTCAACATGGGGAGCAGGTTCGCCACGGTTGTGGTGACCTCGGGCCGCACCCGGATCTGGGGATCGGCGGACTGCGCGCGCGGCACCGGCTCGCAGCCGGTCGTACTGAACCGCGGTTGCGCGCCGTCCGCTGGATCTACTGGGACCGCGCCACCTCAGCACCCGGCTGCCGGCCGCCGCACCTGCCCGTCCGCCAGGGTGGCTACACGGCCATCGCCTTCGATGGCCAGCTCAGCAGCCAGGTGCTGGTCTTCGTCCTCGGCCGCCCCGGTAGCAGCCTGCCCTGACCGCCTCGGCCAAGCCGGCCCAGACTCAGCCCGGCCCAGACTCAGCCCGGCCCAGACTCAGCCCGGCCCAGGCCCAGCTCGGGCCGCCCGTGCCCGCACCGCAGCCGTACCCGCCTCGCCGCCGCCCGGCCCCGCCGCGGCCGTCACCCGGCAACCAGGACCGGGTCAGCCACCCAGTGCGGCGGCGATCGCCTCCTTGACCGAGGTGACTTCCCGCACGTCGGTCAGCGCCTTGGCGGGCAGGCCGCGCCCTTCGGAGTCCGGTCCGCGCTCTGACGCCCACCCGGCCGGAACGATGGCCCGCCGGAAACCGAGGCGCTGCGCCTCGGCGATCCGCCGGGCAACCCCAGGGACCCGGCGTACCTCGCCCGCCAGGCCCACCTCGCCGACCGCCACCACCGGGCCGGCCACGCTCAGGTTCGCCGCCGCGCTGGCCAGCGCCAGGGCGATGGCCAGGTCCACCGCGGGCTCCGCCAGCCGGACCCCGCCGATCGTGGCCGCGAACACGTCCTGCCGGCCGATGCTGACCTCGGCACGACGCTGCAGCACCGCGATCACCATCGCCACCCTGGCCGAGTCCAGGCCCGCGGTGACCCGGCGCGGCGGGGTCTCGGTCCCGTGGCACGGGGCGAGCAGGGTCTGTACCTCGGCGATGAGCGGCCTGCGGCCCTCCAGCGTGACCGTCAGGCAGGTGCCCGGCACGTGGCCGGCGTGGTGTGAGATGAACAGGCCGCTGGGGTCGGCGAGCCCGGCGAGCCCGGTCTCGCCGAGTTCGAAACAGCCGACCTCGTCGGTGGGGCCGAACCGGTTCTTCAGCGCCCGGACCATCCGCAACTGCGCGTGCCGGTCGCCCTCGAAGTGCAGCACGACGTCGACCAGGTGCTCCAGGGCACGCGGCCCGGCGATCGCGCCCTCCTTCGTGACGTGGCCGACGAGCACCGTGCTCAGCGACCGCTGCTTGGCTACGGCCATCAATGCGGCGGTGACCTCCCGGATCTGGGTCACCCCGCCGGGCGTGCCCTCGATGCCCGGCGCGACGATCGTCTGCACCGAGTCGACGATGAGCAGCACCGGCTGCACCGCTTCCACCTGGGCCAGCACGGCGGAAAGGTCCGTCTCGGCGGCGATGTAGAGGTTGTCCCCCACGGCACCGATCCGGTCCGCGCGCAGCCGTACCTGGGCCGCGGACTCCTCACCGGTGACGTAGAGCACCGGGCCGGCCTGCGACACCAGCGCGCCCGCCTCGAGCAGCAGCGTTGACTTGCCCACGCCCGGCTCCCCGGCCAGCAGCACCACCGCGCCGGGGACCAGGCCGCCGCCGAGCACCCGGTCGAGCTCGCCGAGCCCGGTGGGCCGGGCGCTCGCGGCGCGGGCATCCACCTTCGTGATCGGCACCGCGCGGGCCGGGGCGAGCCGGTCGATGGCGGCACGCCCGGACAGGCGGGTGCGCGCAATGGCGGGAGCCGCCGCCTGCTCCACCGTCCCCCAGGCCTGGCAGCCGCCGCAGCGCCCGGACCATTTGGTGGACCGCCACCCGCAGTCCGCGCACTGATACAGCGAGGCGGCGGAGGAATTACCCATGGCCCGCACGGTAGTGGCAGGGTCGGACACCAGTCCCCGTGCCCGGCCAGATGAGCCCCCGTGGCCGGCCGGCCGCATAAGCTGGCCACGCGAAGGTGCCCCAGGCAGGCCGCTGGGGGGAAGGAGCAATGTTGAGCCCGCGCACCAGCCCCGGTGTGCCACTTGTCGCGCTGTCCACCGGCTCGGTATTCCCCGACCGGGTGGCCGACGCGTTCGAGATCGCGGCCCGCCTCGGCTATGACGGTCTCGAAGTCATGGTGTCTGCGGACGCCGTCAGCCAGGACATCGAAGCCCTGCGGCGGCTGGCCGACTATCACGCCGTGCCCGTGCTGGCCATCCACGCGCCCTGCCTGCTGGTCACCCAGCGGGTGTGGGGCTATGAGCCGTGGGGGAAGCTGGTCCGGGCCAAAGAGGCGGCGCAGGAACTTGGCGCCAAGGTCGTCGTGGTGCACCCGCCGTTCCGCTGGCAGCGGGAGTACGCCAAGGACTTCGCCCAGGGCCTGGCGCGGATGGCCGAGGAGTCCGACATCGTCTTCGCGGCGGAGAACATGTACCCGCTGCGCGCCGGCGGCGCCGAACTGGCCGCCTATGCGCCGCACTGGAACCCGGTGCACATGGACGTCCCCCACGTGACCCTTGACCTGTCCCACACGGCCACGTCGGGCTCTGACGCCTACGCGATGGCCGAGGAACTGGGCGACCGGCTCGCCCACGTGCACATGGCCGACGGGACCGGGGTGCCGAACCGGGACGAGCACCTGGTGCCCGGGCGCGGTACCCAGCCGTGCGGGCCGGTGCTGGAGAAGCTCGGCGCGGTCGGCTACTCGGGCATGGTCGTGCTCGAGGTCAACACCCGCCGGGCCACCACGCGGGAGGCACGGCTCGCCGACCTGTCCGAGTCGCTCGACTTCACCAGGCGCCACCTGGCCGCGGCCCCGGCGGGGACCGCCAACAATGCCCCGTCCGGGCCCACGGCGTGAGGCCGGCCGCACCCACCACGAGCAGCGAAACCGGACGGACCGCCACCCCGGATGGACGCGGGCCGGGCAAAGTAGGCATGCTCTGATCATGAGCAGCAACTCGCCCGCCGCGGCAACCCTGATCACGGTCGCGCCCACCGGTGCGGAGTCAGAGAAGTCGGCCGTCCCCGCGCTCCCGGTCACCCTGGACGAACTGGTGACCACCGCGAAGGAATGCCAGGCCGCCGGGGCCGCCGTCATCCACGTGCACATCAGGGACGACCAGGCGCGGCCCACCCTGGACCTGTCCCGGCTCAGGGACACCGTGGCCGCGCTGCGCGAGGGCACCGACCTGATCGTGCAACTCTCCACCGGGGGCGCGGTCACCGACAGCTTCGACAACCGGCTCGCCGTCCTGGACGCCGCCCCGGACGCCTGCTCGCTCACCTGCGGCACGGTCAACTTCGGCGAGGACGTGTTCCACAATCCCTACCCGTTCATCCGCGACCTGTACGCCAGGACCCAGGAACTGGGCGTGGTACCCGAGTTCGAGCTGTTCGACTTCGGCCATATCGCCACGCTGCACCGGCTGCTGGCCGGCCACGGCGCCCCGCACGGCGGCCACGTCCACTGTGACCTGGTCATGGGCGTGCCGGGCGGGATGCCGGGGGACGCGGCCACGCTGACCCAGGCGGTGTCCGCGCTGCCCGAGGAGGCAACCTGGTCCGCCACCGGGATCGGCCGGACCACGCTGCCGGTCATGTTCGCCGCGCTCGCCGCGGGCGGCCACCTGCGGGTCGGCATGGAGGACACGGTCACGTTCGCGAGGGGGCGCCCGGTGGCCAGCAACGCCGAACTGGTCGAGCGCGCAGCCGCGCTGGCCGGCCTGGCCCAGCGTCCCTCGATGCGGCCCGAGCAGGCCCGCGCCATGCTTGGGGTGAGCGGCCGTAGCTGACATCCCGGTGATCGCCGAGGTCATCCGCTCCGGATTCGAAGAGTCCCGGCACCGTGGCTCGGCCGTGCTGCTCGGTGCCGACGGGCGCGAGGTGCTCTACCGCGCGGGCGAGGTCGCCGCGCCCATGTTCCCCCGGTCCTCCAACAAGCCGATGCAGGCCGCCGCGATGCGGGCCTGCGGGCTGGCCCTGGACGGCGAACTGCTGGCCCTGGCGAGCGCGAGCCACTCCGGTGAGGACTTCCACGTCACCGGGGTCAGGAAGATCCTCGCCGGCGCCGGGCTCACCGAGGACGCGCTGCAGTGCCCG
Source organism: uncultured Actinomycetes bacterium (assembly GCA_963726415.1). Taxonomy (GTDB): domain Bacteria; phylum Actinomycetota; class Actinomycetes; order Streptosporangiales; family Streptosporangiaceae; genus DASXKD01. The sequence goes on along the minus strand of CAVSCM010000027.1, from coordinate 118,937 downwards.
CCCGCGCTGCCGATGGACGAGCCAACCCTGTGGCGGTTCCTCCGCGAGGGCGGCAAGCCGGACCGGGTGCACATGAACTGCTCAGGCAAGCACGCGGCGATGCTCGCCACCTGCGTCACCGCTGGCTGGCCCGCACAGACCTACCGCGACCCGGACCACCCGCTCCAGCGCGAGATCAAGGCGGCGCTTGGCCGCCTGGCCGGGGAGGAGGTCGCCGCGACCGGGGTCGACGGCTGTGGCGCGCCACTGTTCGCCCTGTCCCTGACCGGTCTGGCGCGGGCTTTCCGCGCGCTCGTGCTTGCCGCTCCGGATTCAGCCGAACGATCGGTCGCCGATGCCGTCCGTGCCAATCCCGCATGGACATCGGGGACGCACCGGTCGGAACGCGCGCTCCACCAGGCGGTTCCCGGCCTGCTGCTCAAGTCCGGGGCCGAGGGCGTGCAGGCGTTCGCCCTGGCCGACGGGCGCGCCGGTGCGGTCAAGCTGGAGGACGGCAACCCCCGGGCGATCCCCGCCATCACGGTGGCACTGCTGCGCATCCTCGGCGTGGATCAGCACGAGGACGTGGACCGTGACGCCCTGGGCCAGATCGCCGACCTGCCCGTGCTCGGCGGCGGCCAGCCGGTCGGCGAGATCCGGGCAACCCTCCCGTGAACCCGGCCCGGCCCGGTCCGGCACGCTAACCCCGTACGGGGACAGGGGCGGCCTAGGCTGCTAGCAGACCGCTTGCAATTGCAAGCACTATGTGGTTCACTGTGGGCGTGAATCCCGTGAACGTAGGCTCCATCGGCGAGTACATCCGCCAGCAGCGCGAGCAGGCCAAGATTTCGATGCGCCAGCTTGCGTCGGCTGCCGGGGTTTCCAACCCCTATCTCAGCCAGATCGAGCGCGGGCTGCGCAGGCCCAGCGCGGAGATCCTGCAGCAGATAGCCAAGGGGCTGCGGATCTCCGCCGAGGCACTCTACGTGCAGGCGGGGATCCTGGAGGACCGGCGCCCGGACTCGGGCGTGCGGGCAGCGGTGCTTGCCGACCCGGAACTCACCGAGCGCCAGAAGCAGGTGCTGCTGGAGATCTACGAGTCGTTCCGCCGGGAACTGGCATCGGCCCCGTCCCTCGGCGCCGCCGCTGACGGCCCGGCGCGCGGCGGCACGGAACCCGACGGCCCTGGCCCGGAGGAGTTCACCGACCCTGACACCGAGTTCTCCGAGGCCGAGGCCGCCCTCGCAGCCGGCCCGGATGCCACCGCGACAGTCGCTGAGGCGCCTGGAACCGCACCGGCCGACCAAACGCAGGCCGGTCCCACCGATACCGATCCGCTGCAGACCGGGGCCCGGGGGTAACGCCGCACGGCCGATGCCGCGGCCCGAGGGACGGTTGCGGCCAGATCCGGCGCCGCGGCCCGGAGGCACACGGGATCACGGCAAGGACGTCCGGCGCTCGTTCGCCGGCGAATGAAAGGAAGGCCGCCGCAAGGCGGCCGGGAGAGGAAACAAATGCCACGCAACATCGACGTGATGGCCGAGATGCGCAAGTTCGCCGACCGCAAGCCCGTGCATGCGGTCGCCGGCGCCACCGTGATCGCGTCGCGGACGCTCAGGGAACTGCCCTGGCGCCTGGTTCAGTGGACCCGGGAGAACCCGCCGAACTCGCTGCCGGGCCGCGCGACCGAGGCCGCGCAGACCGCACAGTCCCGCGCGATGGAGGTCTTCCAGACGGCGCAGTCTCGCGCCACCGGGGCAGCGCAGGCGGCGCAGTCCCGCGCAACCGGGGCAGCGCAGGCAGCGCAGTCCCGTGCGAACGGAGCCGTGCAGACGGCGCAGTCCCGCGCGAACGGGGCCGTGCAGACGGCACGGACCAGGGCTTCCGACGGCTACGACACGCTGGCCGCCCACGGCAAGAAGGCCCTGGACGGACAGTCAAGCGCCACCGAGACCAAGAGCACCACGAGCGCGCAGAGTAAGTCCGAGCTGAACGGCAAGGCCAAGGCCAAGGCGCCGACCCGCCCCACGACCGGCCGCTGAGCCTGGTCCCGCCCACCGAGGCCGGCCCGGGCCGGGCCGCAAGGCCCGGCCCGGGCGCGCCGCCGCCGGCCTCAGGCCGCCGCCGGCCCTCAAGGCCGCCCCCCGGTCCGAATCTCCCGCCCGTCAGGATCTGGCTATGCGCCGGCCGGCAGGCCCCGCTCGCCGCTCAGCCCCCAAAGCCCCACCCGCCCGGCCGCGGCCCCAATGTCCCGGTCAGGCCCGGCCACCGGCCGGAGAAGGATAACCTGGAACCGTGTTCGCGACTTCGGCAGCGCTCACCCCGCTCTACTGGTTTTTCGAGGTGCTTTCCATCGCCGCGCTCTGCGTCGAGGTGTGGGCCTTCGTGGATGCCATCCGCCGGCCGACCCCGGCGTTCGTGGCGGCCGGAAAGCAGACCAAGCCGATCTGGCTGGTGATCCTCGGCGTGGCCGCGGTGATCGGTCTGTGGTCCAGCACGCTGGGCGGGCCGAACCTGGTCAGCCTCTTCCCGATCGTCGCCTTTGTCGCTGCGGCGATCTACCTCGCCGACGTCCGGCCGAAGGTCAGGGAGTTCCGCGGCGGGAGCAGTTCCTCCGGCCCGTACGGCCCCTGGTAACCGCGCGCGGGGCCTTGCCTGCTCGGCGGCCGTCGGCCGCCTTCGCCGCGGACCGCGATGTCTGCCCGGGGGCCGAGCCCCGGACCCCGCGATTTGTGGCTGGCCCGGCTGGTTCGGGCTCTGCCCGGAGCGGGCCGAGTAGGCTGCCTGGGTGAGTGAGACTCAATGGCGCACGCACCGGCTGGAACTCGACGACCAGACCCTGCGCGAATGGGACGCGGCGGTCCTGGCCAGCGACCCCGAGGGCATCGTCCTTGACACCTCCGCGTTCTACCCAGGTGGCGGCGGGCAGCCGCCTGACGAGGGTGTCCTGCTCTGGGGCGGGGTGCAGACCCGCATCGCCGGCGCGCGCAAGGGCGACGACCTCTACCTGATCCCGGCCGAGGGCGATCCGCTGCCGCCGGTCGGCACCGCGGTGCGCGGCGCCCTCGACGACGCCAGGCGGACCGCCCTGATGCGCACCCACTCCGGTCTGCACGTGCTCTGCGGCGTGGTGTTCCGCGACTACGGTGCCCTGGTCACCGGCGGGAACATGGAGCCGCTGTCGGCGCGGATGGACTTCAACCTGCCCGAGGTACCGCCCGGCTTCCGCGAGGCCGTCGAGGCCGCCTGCAACACCGAGGTGGCCGCCGGGCGGCGGATCGACGTCCGGGTCCTGCCCAGGGACGAGGCGTTCGCCATCCCCGACATCATCCGCACCGCCACCAACCTCGTGCCGCCCGAGGTCAAGGAGGTGCGGATCATCGACATCGTGGGCCTGGACCAGCAGGCCGACGGCGGCACGCACGTCGCCACGACCAGCCAGATCGGCCGGATCGAGGTCGTCAAGATAGAGAGCAAGGGCAAGGGCTTCCGCCGCTTGCGCATCCGCGTCTCCGGCTGACCCGCCTTTTCTGGTCAAGGCGCGCCGGGCCTGAGTTCATCGGGGGTCTGCGGCCTCTGTTGCCAGGAGTGGGAAGAATGGCCGGCGACGCGCCGGAGGGCGTCGACGATCAGCCGGGTCCAGCCCGGCTTCTGGGTTGTTGAGTTCGGCCGGGAGGGAAACGCCCATTTCTTTGGCTCGGTGATGACGGCGGGTGCGATGCCTTTGCCCAGGGTGCTCAGGGCCTTGCCGACGACCTCTGGTCCATTGTCCATGCGGGCACGGGATGGGGGCTGGGCGGCCGCCGCTGTGCGGTTCGCGTGGGGTGGCGCGGGAGAAGACGTGGTCAAGGTGCGGGCGGTGGCGTCCCGCTGGGTGAACGCGTCGCCCGGTCCCAGGTTTTCCGCAGCGTGGCGATCAGGGAGGTGTGCCGGTATTCCTCGTTGTACACCGATCCCGGTTCGACCCACGCCGAGGCGATGATGGCTGGTACCCGGTAGCCGGAGCGGTCGAAGGTGAAGCCGAACGGCCCGGCCGCGGCGGGGTCTGGTGGCGGGACCGGCCCGGGCGGGACGTGGTCGTAGGTGCCTCCCGGTTCGTCCCACCCGATCAGCAGGGCGGTGTTCCACACGTTCGCGCCCGTCTCGCTAGTGGCGGACCGGTAGGCGCGGTACACCCGGGCCAGGAAGGCTTCCCCGGACGGCATCCAGGAGGGGCTGTCCACGGCGCAGGTCGCGCCGTGGCCGCGAAGGAGCGGCCGAACGCGGGGTGGTAGTCGCCGTGGCCGCCGAGCATGTTCGGCTCGATGAGGGAGAAGTCCGGCAGGGTGCCTGCGGCGGCGTCGGTTTCGAACTCGGCGAACGGCACGAAGTGGGTGGCGAGGCGGTCCTTCAGCCGGGGGAAGTGGATCACCCCGGTGAACGAGAGCGGCATCGGCTCCATGACGTAGACCTTCCAGGTCTTGCCGTGGGCCTCCAGCCGGTCGAAGAGCGTCTCAGCGTCGTTCTTGGTGAACCACTTTCGCATCGGGCTGTTGACGACCAGTCCCGAGGAGGTCGGCCGCCATCCAGAACGACCGGTTCATGAAGGTCTGCGAGGGTACCTCGCAGAACCAGTGGTCGAAGACCCCGAAGTCGCGGGCTATCCCGTTGAGCACCGGCAGCTGCGCCGGGGTGCAGCCAGTCATGATGTGGGCGTACTCGTCTAGGTGGGCTGGCGGCCGGTTTCGCCGGTGAAGGTGGAGATGTAGTCGGTGCAAACCCCTTTGGACGGCACCGCCCCGCGACCATTCCAGCAGGCGCTCCCCTTCACCATCTGCGGCTGGGTCGTCGATGATGTTGTACAGCTGGGTGTTGGTGTGGAAGTACTCCTCACCCGAGTCCGGGTTGGGGGAGTCCAGGTCGGTGGCTCACGGTGTACCTGGCCATCTTGCGGTCCGCGCCGTGCTCCGCCCACGCGGGGATCGGGTTGGCCAGGTCCTTGCCGACGACCCGTCGAAGTTCTTGCCGTCCCCCGGGCCGTACAGGTGCCCGAGCACATTGTCCAGGGAACGGTTCTCAAACAGCACCACCACGATGTGATCCGCGCGTGCGACCTTTCCAGTGCGGCCATCAACCACGCCTCCTCACCCTGCCAGCCGCGACCCGGCCGCCCCGGCCAGCAGCACCGCAGGCACCGCCGAGTACACGCGGCGCATCGCCCATCCCCCTCGGGTGGTAGGCTCGGTTTGTGGGCGGCGCAGGACGCTCCGGGCCCGCCGCCCCCGCCCCGTGGCCGCTCGCCCGGTCCGTGCCCTGCGGCGGGCAACTGCTCGCGGTCGATCTACGCCGCGGCTCCTTCCGTCCGCGTCGAGCGGCGGCTGGGCACCACGGCCACGGTTCCCCGGCTCCCGTACGCTCGCGGACGGGGGCATCGAGGGCCGTCGTTCAGAAGGAATGCAGCAGCAGCGTCACGGGCACCGCGACGAGCAACGCCGAGGTGCAGCAGACCAGCGCCTGGACGTGCAGCGGCAGCCGTGCCTGCGGGGTGAGCAGCCGGGCGACCCGCGCGGCCACCTCGGCGTCCGCGGTGCTGGCGGCGGCCAGCGCCCCTGAGGGCGCCAGGCCCGCGCCGGATGCGCCGACCCGCAGCAGCGCGGTGGCGAGTTCCCTGGCCGGCCGCTGCCGCAGCGCCCGGTCGTCGGCGAGCATCTCGACCAGCAGCGCGACGGTGGCGTGCGCCTGGCGCACCAGCCGGGACCTGGGGAAGGCGCGGCCCAGCGCGCTGAACGGCAGCAGCACCAGGTCGTGCCGGGCGCGCAGGTGCGCCCGCTCGTGGGCGAGGACCGCGGCAAGCTCGGCCGCGTCCAGCAGGTCAAGTGTGCCCGCGCTGATCACGATCTTCGAGCGCAGCCCGGGCACGCAGTAGGCCGCCGCAGCCGGGTGGTCCACCACCAGGGCACCGGGAACCTTGGGGTCGCCGTGGGCGAGCAGGCTGAGCAGGACCCGGTGCCGGCGCCGGGCCACGAGCACCGCCGCGGACGCGGCGACCAGCACCCAGCACAGCAGCGCGAACAGGGCGGCACTGGCGGCCAGGACGGCCAGCCGGGCCGCGGCGATCACCATCGGAGCGCCGAAACCCAGCGCCGTGGAGCGCAGCGCGCGGGCGGCACCGGACAGCGCCCCGCCCGCCACCCCGTACCTGCCGGGTACCGCCCCGAGCGCGGCCAGCGCCCCGACCGCGGCCAGGCCCCAGCTCAGGCCGAGCGCCTGCCACAACACGATGGCCGCGCCGGGCGAGCGGTACGGCCAGCGCGCGGACGCCAGAACAGCCGCGCCTAGGGCCGTGCCTCCGGCGACGGCGGCGAGAACAAAAACGGGGGGAAACACGTGCGGTCAGTCCCGGGGGAGCTCTCCAAGCGATTCGAGTGCCCGGCGCAACACTTCCGCTTCCGAATCAGAAACCCGGCGGGCGAAGCTCGCGAGAGCCGCGGACCTGTCGCCGGTCTGGTCCAGTGCGTGCAGCATCAGCTCGGTGACGTAGGCTTCCCGGTTCGCGGCGGCCTGGTACCGCCACGCCCGCCCATCGCGCTGGCGGCGGGCGAAGCCCTTCTTCGCGAGCCGGTCGAGAACCGTCATCACCGTCGTGTGTGCCAAGTCACGGTTGATCAGGCGCAGACCGACCTGGCGGACGGTCAGCGGCTCTGTGCTGTCCCAGAGCACGTCCATGATGGCACGCTCAAGTTCGCCCAGCCTGTTCACGCAAGTCACTCTAACCTCTGTTCCGAAACGGGAGAAGAGCGGGCCGGTCCGGGGCAAACGGGCAGTCCGATGCCGAGACCGGGCAGCCCCTGGAGGGGCTGGACACGCTGGTAACCCGGCAACTATTCGTGATAGTCACACGTCATGAGGGTCACGCTGAAGCTGGGCGACATCACCCGCGAGCAGGCCGACGCCATCGTCAACGCCGCGAACTCGTCGCTGCTCGGCGGGGGCGGCGTGGACGGGGCGATTCACCGGCGCGGCGGCCCCGCCATCCTCAGCGAATGCCTTGAACTGCGGAAAACCAGCCACACCGAGGGCCTGCCGGCCGGTCAGGCGGTGGCCACCACCGCCGGTAACCTCCACGCCCAGTGGGTGATCCACACCGTGGGCCCGGTGTACTCGGCGCGCGAGGACCGGTCCGCGGTGCTGCTGTCCTGCTACGAGCAGTCGCTGCGGGTCGCCGACGAACTGGGCGCCCGGACGGTCGCGTTCCCCGCGGTGTCCGCGGGGATCTACGGATGGCCCGCGGAAAGCGCCGCGCGGATCGCGCTCACCACCGTGAGCCGGACGCCGAGCGGGCTGGAAGAGGCGCGTTTCGTCCTGTTCACCGAGGACATGCTGGCCACCTTCCGCGCGGCACTCGGTTCACTGGGATCCAACTAACCGGGCGGCCTTCCGCCCCGCCCCGGGCCGAATGTCGCCGTTGTAGCAACGGAGACAAAAGGGTGTCGCCGTTGTGGCAACGGAGACAAACGCGGGAGGCGGATCGGGGCCCGGGGTCGCAGGGCGTACGAGCGGCCGGGGTACGGAGCAGGGGTGGCAGACTGCTAGTGACGTAGCCGATCGCCCAGCCGGAGGACAACGGTGTCCGACCGATCCCCCCGATTCCGTTCCGTACTGGACCAGTTCGCCCCCTACAAGCCCGGCCGCCGGGTGGCGAACGCCGCGGGCCAGTCGTTCAAGCTCGCCTCGAACGAGTGCCCGTTCGGGCCGCTGCCCTCGGTGACCAAGGCCATCACCGAGGCCGCCGCCGGGGTCAACTGGTACCCGGACAACACCGCCGAGGCGCTGATCGAGGCGATCGCCCGCCGCTACGACGTGCCGCCCGCGCACATCGCGCTCGGCTGCGGCTCGGTCGGCGTGGCCCAGCAGCTTCTCGCGGCGGCCGCCGAGCCGGGCACCGAGGTGCTCTACGCGTGGCGGTCGTTCGAGGCCTACCCGATCCTGGTCCCGCTCACCGGGGCCACCGACGTGCGGGTGCCGCTGAAGGACGAGACGCACGATCTGGCCGCCATGGCGGACGCGATCACACCGCGGACCCGGGTCATCTTCGTGTGCAACCCGAACAACCCGACAGGCACGGTGGTCCGCGGCGGTGAGTTTGCCGAGTTCCTCGGCCGGGTGCCGCCGGATTGCCTGGTGGTGCTGGACGAGGCCTACGCGGACTATGTCCGGGACCCCGGCGTGCCCAACGGCATCGACCTGTACCGCGACCACCCGAACCTCGCGGTGCTGCGCACGTTCTCCAAGGCCCACGGCCTGGCCGGGCTGCGGATCGGCTTCCTGATCGGGCAGGAGCAGGTCGCCAGCGCGGTGCGCACCACCATGCTGCCGTTCAGCGTCAACTCGCTCGCCCAGACCGCCGCGATCGCCTCGCTTGCGGCCGAGGCCGAACTGCACGAGCGGGTCGACCTCGCGGTGAAGGAACGGGCCAGGGTCCGCGACGAACTGCTGGCCCAGGGCTGGACCGTCCCGCCGACCGAGGCCAACTTCGTCTGGCTCCGCCTGGGCGCCGACACCCAGGACTTCGCGGCCGCGTGCGCGGAGGCCGGGATCAGCATCCGGCCGTTCGGCGACGAAGGCGCGCGTATCTCGATGGGGACGCCAGAAGCCGACGACGCGTTCCTCGCCGTCGCCAGGGCCTACCCGCGCCGGCACTGACACCGGCCACGCCGGGGCTCGGGCCCGGCCACGGTGCGGGCCGCTCAGCCTGTGCCGGTCCCCAGCTTCTCGGTCACCAGCCGGTAGAGCTGGCGTGGCCGGCCCGGCTGCGGAACCCGGTTCGGCGGCAGCGGCCAGGCCAGGCCCTCCTCGGCGAGGCTGCGTAGCAGCCTGCGGGCCGTGCGCGAGGTCACGCCGAGCAGGCGGCCCGCGGTTTCGGCATCGACCACGTGCGGCCCGGCGTCCTCCGGTAGCTGGTTAGTGAGCCGCGACAGCGTTGCCATGCCCCTGGGGTTACCCGCGCGGACCACCACCGGCTCGCGGGGCCCTGGCACCAGCGCATGGCCCTCCCGGTCCAGGGCGAACCCGCGGGCGGCCGGGTCGGCGTGGGCGCGGGCCAGCACGGCGCGGGCGTGCGCCTCCGCATCCTGTGCGGTCAGGCCAAGCCCCACGCCCACCTCAAGCACGATGCCGAGTTCGGCGCGCGCCCGCTCGGCGAACGGCGGGACCCGGAAACCGCCGGTAGCGCCGGACAGCGAGCCGCGGGTCGCGGTGACCAGGAAGCTGTCCTCGCCGGCCGGGCTGAGCGTGGCCTTGATCCGCTGCGCCTCCTGGAGCAGCAGGCGGTGCACGATGAGCCGCAACTCCTCGCGGGGCTGGCGGGGGGAGGACCGGCGGGATGTCTCCCTGAGCGTGGGCACCTCGACGACCGCGACGGCAAGCTGCGCGTCTTCGAGCCGGCGCTGGGTGCCCAGTAGCGTGGCGGTCCGCAGTGCCGAGGCGATCGCGCTGCGGGTCGGCCGCACGACGAGGACCGGGATGTCCTGGGCGGCCAGTCGCTGGGCCACCGATTCCAGGCAGGTGACCGCGGCCGCGGTCTGGTGGCGCCGCCACAGGCGTTCGTGGAACGCGGCCAGCGCCGCGGCGCCCCCGGGTTCCTCGCGCACGTGCACGTTGCTGACGGCCAGGCCCATATCGGCGAACGCGTCCTGGACCTCCGCCCGGCTCAGCACGTCGATGCTGAGCCGGGACAGGTCCTGGTCGCCCGTCATGGCCGCCCGCAGCAGGGCGGCGTACAGGGCGCTGCCGCCCAGCGGCACGTACGTGGCGGGCTTGCGCAGTACGCCTGCCTGCCGGGCGTACAGATAAGGGATCCTGCTCGCGAACAGCCACACGTCGATGCCGGGGCCCAGCCGCAGCACCTTGTCGCCCGCCTCCTGCTCGGTGCGGTAGGCAACCGCCACGAGCCGCCGCGCCACGGCGGGCGCGGTGGAGTACCCGCCCCCGGTCTGGCCGTTACCGCCCGCCCCCGGTGCCCCTCCGGCCGGGCCGGTGGCGGGAGCGGGGATGGCCGTGCCGGACAGCATGATCTGCTCGACGAGATCATGCGAGCCGACGACGCCGATCGTGAGTTCCAGCGGGGGGTGCTGCCCGTTGGCCATGCGCCAGTCGTAACCCAACCAGGCCACGCTGAAAAGGGGATTGCGCTAATTGCGCGTGAAGTGCGGGGTGCGGCTTGGCCAACAGGGCATAGGTTGGACCGCCAACAGAGCCACCGCTTGCGGGGTTCCGGGGGTCTCGGACCCCCGGGCCGATACTGCGGACCACGGCGCGGCTGGTCGAAAACCAGCAAGTATGGCCGGCCGTCTCGGCGGGGGAACCGCCTGGTTAGCCGCTTTCTTCCACGTTCAGATCGGCCCCAAGGGCGGACAGCCGCCCGGCGACGTCCGCGTGCCCGCGGTCGATCAGGTACCCGGGGGCGACGACCGTCTCGCCCTCCGCGCCGAGCCCGGCGAGGATCAGCGCCACGCCGGTGCGCAGGTCATGCGCCTCGACCTTGGTGCCCTTCAGCGCGCACGGGCCGTGCACGACCACCTTGTCCCCGCCCACCTCGACGTGCGCGCCCATCTTGGCGAGTTCGCCGACGAGCGTGTACCGGCCGTCATAGATGGTTTCCCTGATGTAGCTTGGGCCCTCGGCCAGGCAGCTCAGCGCCATGATGGGCGACTGCAGGTCGGTCGCGAAGCCCGGGTAGGGGCTGGTGATCACGTTGATCGGCCGCAGCGCGCGCTCGCGCCGCACCTGGATCACCGCGCCGCTGGCGGCGAACTCCACGCCCATCTGCTCCAGCTTCCACCGGACCACCCCGAAATGCTCCAGGTTGGCCCCGACCAGGCTGATCTCGCCGCCGGTGATGGCCGCCGCCATCGCGAACACCCCGGCGTCGATCCGGTCGGCCATCACCGTGTGCTCGGTCGCGCTGAGCTCGCTGACCCCGCGGACCTTGATGAACCCGGTGCCGCCGCCACTGATGTTCGCGCCCATCTTGGTCAGGAACGCGATGACGTCGAGCACCTCGGGCTCGAGGGCGGTGTTGTCGATGACCGTGGTGCCCGGGGACAGCGCGGCGGCCATGATCAGGTTCTCGGTCCCGGTGTGCGACGGCGTGTCCAGGTACAGGTGCGCGCCGCGCATCTTCCCGGCCTTGATGCAGATCTTGTCGTCGGTGCCGTCCACGGTGGCGCCAAGCCGGGCGAAGCCGCGGTAGTGGAAGTCGAGGTTGCGGCTGCCGAGGTTGCATCCGCCGATGCCCTCGAGGACGGCTTCCCCCAGCCTGTGCAGCAGCGCGGGCACGAACAGAACAGAGCCGCGGAACCGCCGGGTGATCTCCGCGGGCAGGACCGGGCTGGTCAGGTTGGACGCGTCCACCACCAGGGTGCGCTCCGCCTCGTGGAACTTGACTACGGCCCCGACGGCCTGGGCGAGTTCAATCGCCCGGCGCACGTCCTCGATCGGTGGCACGTTCCGCAGTACCGTGCGGCCCTCGGGCGCGAGCAGCGAGGCGGCGATCATTTTGAGCGCGGCATTCTTGGCGCCCTGCACGAACACGGTTCCGTGCAGCGGAACCCCGCCTCGTACGCGATAGCACGTCTCGGGTCCAACAGTCATGGACACGCTGCTCCTTGGCTGCATATTGGGCCGACCGGCGGCCGGATGAATCTTGCGGACTAGCCCTGCGGGGCGGGCCGCTAGCTGCCTGGACACCCCGGCAGCCTCCGTTGCGCGCTCCCCAGTATCCCACCGGCTTCGGGGTCTGCGGGTCATTGCTGGCATCCCGGGCTCGGCGCGACGAGCGTCCCTGGCTGGTACGCCTACCTTGTGGACGCTCTGCCGGGGCATTCGGTTGGCCCTCATCATCGCAGGTGAGAGGGGTGGGTCCGGAATTGACCCAATGGTCAGGTGAGGTTGGCCAAACGGGTGAAAACCGGCCCGAGGCGCTCCACGTAACGTTCTGGCCGGAAAACCTCATCCAGGCGGGCCTCGTCGAGCGCCTGCCCGGCCACGCTGGCCTCCTTGCGCAGCGCCTCACGGAAGCTGGCGCCGGTGTCCCAGGCCACCGCGGCTGCGGCCTGGACAAGCGCATACGCGTCTTCCCTGGACATTCCGGCCGCGACCAGGTCAAGCAGGACGCTGGAGGTGTAGATCAAGCCGCCGGTGGACTCCAGGTTCGCCCGCATCCTGGCCGCGTCAACCCGCAATCCGGTGATCACCCGGGTGGTCAGGTGCAGCAGGTAGTCGGTCGCGATCGCCGCGTCGGGCAGCGCCACCCGTTCGACGCTGGAATGAGAAATGTCACGTTCGTGCCAGAGCGCCATGCCCTCCATGACCGGGGCCACATACCCGCGGACCACGCGGGCCAGGCCGCAGATCCGCTCCGAGCGGATCGGGTTCCGCTTGTGCGGCATGGCCGAGGACCCTTTCTGGCCCGCCGAGAACGCCTCCGCCAGTTCGCGTACCTCGGTCCGCTGCCCGTGCCGCACCTCGAGGGCGATCGCGTCGCACGCGGTGGCCAGCATCGCCAGCACGCTCACCCACTCGGCAATGCCATCGCGGAACACCACCTGGGTGGCCACGTCGGCCGGCCGCAGGCCGAGTTCGGGCAGCACCCTGGCCTCGATCGCCGGGTCGATGTTGGAGTAGGTGCCGACCGGCCCGGACAGCTTGCCCACCGCGACCGACTCCCTGGCGTGCCGCAGCCGGTCCCGGCAGCGCGCCACGGCGAACGCGAAATCCGCGACCCGGTGTCCCCAGACGTCAGGTTCGGCGTGGATACCGTGGGTCCGCCCGGCCCGGATCGTGTCCCGGTGTGCGAGCCCGTGCTCGCGCAGCGCGGCGACGAGGGCCGTGGCGCGGGTGATCAGCAGGTCGCTGGCCTCGGTGAGGGTTACGGCCAGCGCCGTGTCCAGCAGGTCGGAGGATGTCAGGCCGTAGTGCACGAACGCGGCCGCCGACCGGGGCACCGTATTGTCCGCCCAGGCGGTGAGGAACGCGATCACGTCGTGGTCGGTGACCGCCTCGGCGGCGGCCACCGCCTCGGGTGTGGGCGGCGGCGCGGCACGCACCGGGCCGACCGCGTCCGCGGGCACCGTGCCGGCACTCGCGTGCGCTTCGAGCACCAGGGTCTCCACCCGGCACCACAGCTCGTACTTGTGCTCCTGGCTCCAGATCCGCCCCATCTCGGGCAGCGTGTAACGCTCGATCACACATTCATTGTCGCCTACCGGGCTGCCGCCGCCCGGCGCCGCGCGCTCGCGCGGTGCTCCGCGGCGAGCATCGCCACGATCCCGGCCAGCAGCACCGCGAGCTGGGCATCGGCCGACACTGTGACGCCCAGTGCGGCCGTGGCCAGGGCGAAGGCCGCACCGGCCAGCCGCAGTGCGACAGGCCCGATCCGTAGCGACCAGCGGAACCAGGCGCTGCCGGCCAGGAACAGAGCGGCACCGCCGGCCACGGCGATGGCGTCGCCGCCCGGATGCGGCTGGTCCGGGCTGCCGATCGTCAGGAAGACCCCGGCGGCCAGCGTCACTACCCCGAGCAGGATCGGGATATGGGCGTAGTAGGTGGCCAGCGCCAGCCCGGCCCGCCGGTCCCGGTCGGTGGCGGCCATGGCCTGCTCGGCCCGTTCGTCGTCACCGTCGCCGAAATAGGTCCACCACAGCGCGGCGGACACGGCCAGGCCCAGGACGGCGGCCACGGCGACGGCGAACGTCACGCCCGCCGGGGCGGCCGCGATGCCGATCGCCGCGACCGACTCGCCGAGCGCCACGATGACCAGGGCACCGTGGCGTTCGGCGAAGTGGGCGGCCCGGATGTCGAACCGGCCGCCGGGCTGGATGATCAGCGGGGAGAGCCACTGCGCCGCCACCGCGGCCGTCCAGAGCAGGTAGCTGGCCAGGATCGGGGTGAACGCGGCGCCGATCACCAGCAGCGCCGCGGTGACGTTGAACGGCGTGACCCGGATGATGTTCCTGTTGACCCGGTAGAACAGCGCCGAGTGGACCGCCACCACGAGCAGGTAGCCCAGGCCGAGGGCCAGCCTGTCGCCGGTGTCGCCGGAGCCGAACCCGTCCGGGATGGCCAGGCCGCAGACCAGGAAGCCGGCCATGCCCGCGAGCAGCAGCAGCCGGTCGGGGGTGCGGGTCGGCGCGCGGGTGTTGGTCAGCCATGCGTACCCCCCGTACATCCACCACAGCACCCCGAACACCAGCAGCACCTCAAGCGCGCCGCCGGGGGAGAAGTGCTGTACGAGCAGCGCGGCGAGCTGGGTAAGGGTGAACGCGAAGACCAGGTCGAAGAACAGCTCCAGGGTGGTCACCCGCAACGGCACGTCTGCGGGGTCCGTGGCGCTGGGGTCAGCGGGTCCTGTGGGGCTGGGCGGACTGGAATCGGGGCTGGCGGGGCCGTGGTTGCGATCCGGACCCGGGCTGGCCGTGCCGGGTCCCGGGCTGGTCATGCCGGACTGCGCGCGGTCCGGGCGGCCTCGGCGGCGATGTCGCGGCGGAACCAGCCGCCCCGCATCCGGATCCGCTCCGCGGCCTGGTACGCCACGGTGCGCGCGGCCTGCAGGTCTGCGCCTGTGCCCACGACGTTGAGCACCCTGCCCCCGGTGCTTACCAGCCGCCCGCCCCGGTCGGTGCCCGTGCCCGCGTGCAGCACGTAGGCCCCGGGCACTCGTTCGGCATCATCAATACCTTCAATGACGTCGGCGGTCAGCGGCGAGACCGGGTAACCCGCCGCCGCGACCACCACGGTGACCGCCGCACCGGGCGCCCATTCCAGCGGGCCGGCGCTGGCCAGCGAGCCTGAAGCGGCCGCGGCCAGCGGCCCGGCCAGCGGAGTGGCCAGCCGGTCGAGCACCACCTGGGTCTCCGGGTCGCCGAACCTGGCGTTGAACTCCACCACCCGCGGCCCGCGGCTGGTCAGCGCGAGGCCGGCGTACAGCAGGCCACGGTAGGGGGTGCCGCGGCGGCGCAGTTCGGCGATAGCCGGGACGATGACCGTGGCCATCAGTTCCGCGGTCAGCCCGGCCGGTGCCCACGGCAGCGGGGCGTAGGCGCCCATGCCGCCGGTATTCGGCCCCTGGTCGCCGTCCTGGGCTCGCTTGAAGTCCTGCGCGGGCAGCAACGGCACCGCGCTCGCGCCGTCGGCCAGCGCGAACAGCGACACCTCGGGGCCGTCGAGATACTCCTCGACCACCACCTTGCCCGCGGCCCGCGCATGGGCGAGCGCGGCGTCCCGGTCGCCGGTCACCACGACGCCCTTGCCACCCGCGAGCCCGTCCGCCTTCACCACGTACGGCGGGCCGAACCCGTCCAGCGCCCGCGTGACCTCCGCCTCGGTGTCACAGGTATGCGCCGCCGCGGTCGGGATGCCCGCCGCGGTCATGACCTGCTTGGCGAACGACTTCGAGCCCTCGATCATGGCGGCACGCCGCCCGGGCCCGAAGCAGCTCAGGCCGGCCCCGCGCAGTGCGTCGCCGAGCCCGGCGACCAGCGGCGCCTCGGGGCCGACGACGACCAGTCCGGGAGCGAGCGAGCGGGCCAGGCCGGTCACCGCCCCGACGTCGGCGAGATCTGCGGGGTGGAGTTCGGCGAGAGCGGCGATACCGGGGTTGCCCGGCGCCGCGTGCAGGCCGGTCACACCGGGGTCGGCGGCAAGCGACCGCGCCAGCGCGTGCTCGCGGCCCCCGGAGCCGAGGAGGAGAACTCGCACGCGGCGAGCCTATCTGCCCAGCAGCGGCCTAAGCTGCAGGGTCTGGTCGCGGCGCGGGCCGGTGCCGACCGCGGACACCGGGGCGCCGATCATCTCCTCCAGCGCCCGCACGTAGGCCCGCGCGCTGCGCGGCAGATCGGCGAACTCCCCGGCGTCCGACAGGTCCTCCCACCAGCCGTCCAGGTACTCATACACCGGCACCGCGTGGTGGAACTCGGTCTGTGTCATCGGCATCTCGGTGTGCCTGGTGCCATCCACGTCGTAGGCGACGCACACCGGCACCTTGTCCAGCCCCGAGAGCACGTCCAGCTTGGTGACGAAGAAGTCGGTGACCCCGTTCACCCGCGCGGCGTACCTGGCGATCACCGCGTCGAACCAGCCGCAGCGGCGCGCACGGCCGGTGGTCACCCCGTACTCACCGCCGGCCTTGCGCAGCCACTCGCCCTGGTCGCCGTCCAGTTCGGTGGGGAAGGGGCCGGCGCCCACCCGCGTCGTGTACGCCTTGACGATGCCGATGACCGTGGTGATCCGGGTCGGCCCGATCCCTGAGCCCGCGCAGGCGCCGCCCGCGGCCGGCGACGAGGAGGTCACGAACGGGTAGGTGCCGTGGTCCACGTCGAGCAGGGTCGCCTGGGCGCCTTCGAGCAGCACGGTCTTGCCCTCGTCCAGCGCGCGGTTGAGCACGAGCACCGTGTCCGCCACATAGCGGCGCAGCTTCTCCCCGTACTCCACGTACTCCGCCGCGACCGCGCCCGCGTCGATGCCCCGGCGGTTGTAGACCTTGGCGAGCACCTGGTTCTTCTCCATGAGCACCAGGTCGAGTTTCTGCCGCAGGATGCCGGGGTCGAGCAGGTCCTGGACGCGGATGCCGGTCCTGGCCACCTTGTCGCCGTAGGCCGGCCCGATGCCGCGCCCGGTGGTGCCGATCCGCGCATTGCCGAGATAGCGCTCGGTCACCCGGTCCAGCGCCCGGTGGTGTGGCATGATCAGGTGCGCATTTGCCGAGATCAGCAGGTTGTCGCAGGAGACGCCGCGGGCGGCCAGGCCGTCGATCTCGCCGAACAGCACCTCGGGGTCGATCACCACGCCGTTGCCGATCACCGGCGTCACGCCGGGGGACAGCACGCCCGAGGGCAGCAGGTGCAGCGCGTAGCTCTCCTCGCCGATGACCACGGTGTGCCCGGCGTTGTTGCCGCCCTGGTACCTGACCACGAAATCCACGCGGTCACCGAGCAGATCGGTCGCCTTGCCCTTGCCCTCGTCGCCCCACTGGGCGCCCACGAGCACGATGGCCGGCATGTGACCAGCCCCTTCCCGGCTTGAGCCTGCGGCTTCAGCGCCCCGGGGCCCGCGGGGCCGTTCCCCCGGGCTTGCACTGCCCGCGGGGCCTTGAGGGTACCTCAGCGGCCTGCGCGGGCGGGTCAGGCGCCGTTCAGCGCCGCGGCGGCCTGCGGGCTGGAGTCCTGCAGGAAGGTCCGGCAGCGTTCGGCCTCGTCCTGCTCGCCGAGAGCGGCGGCGGCCCGGCCCAGCGCGTGCAGGGACCTCAGGAAACCCCGGTTCGGCACGTGCTCCCAGGGGATCGGCCCCTGGCCACGCCAGCCGGCCCGCCGTAGCTGGTCCAGGCCCCGGTGGTACCCGGTCCGGGCGAACGCGTAGGACATCACGGGCTCGCCGCGCTCCATCGCGCCGTCGGCGAGTGCCGCCCAGGCGGCCAGGCTGGCGGGATGCGCAGCGGCTACGGCGGCGGGGTCGGCGCCCGACTCCAGTTCGGCGGCCGCCGGGTCCTCGGGCAGGTAGGTGGCTGGCGGCCCGGCCAGCAGATTCCGATTCTCCATGGCCCCCATCCTGCCCGCCGCCGTGGCCGCCCGGCCGGCTGCCCTGGGGATGTCAGGTCAGGCGCATGCCCGCGGATAGGAGGTCCTCGCAGGCGTGCTGCACCCGGGCCGCCATGTTGGCCTCGCCGGCCTTGCCCCACGAGCGCGGGTCGTAGGCCTTCTTGCTGCCCACCTCGCCGTCCACCTTGAGCACGCCGTCGTAGTTGGTGAACATGTGCGCCGCGACCGGCCTGGTGAACGCGTACTGGGTGTCGGTGTCCACGTTCATCTTCACCACGCCGTAGCCGATGGCCTCGCGGATCTCCTCCAGCGCCGACCCGGATCCACCGTGGAACACCAGGTCGAACGGCTTGTCCTTGCCGTACTTGGCGCCGACCGCGTCCTGGATCTCCTTCAGCACGGTGGGCCGCAGCGTGACGTGGCCCGGCTTGTAGACCCCGTGGACGTTGCCGAACGTGGCGGCCAGGATGTACCGGCCCCGTTCGCCGAGGCCGAGAACCTCCGCCGTGGCGAGCGCGTCCTCCGGCGTGCTGTACAGCTTCTCGTTGATCTCCCCGACGACGCCGTCTTCCTCACCGCCGACCACGCCGATCTCCATCTCCATGATCACGTGGGCCTTGGCACACTCGTCGAGCAGTTCGGAGGCGATGGCCAGGTTCTCCGCCAGTGGCACCGCCGAGCCGTCCCACATGTGGGAGCCGAACAGCGGGTCCTCCCCGCGTGCCACCCGCTCCTGGGACAGCTTCACCAGCGGGCGCATGAAGCCGTCGAGCTTGTCCTTGGGGCAGTGGTCGGTGTGCAGCGCCACGTGCATTGGGTACTTGTCCGCCACGGACCGGGCGAAGTGCGCCAGGGCGACGGAACCGGTGACCATGTCCTTGACGGCCGCGCCGGACAGGTAGTCGGCGCCACCGGTGGACACCTGGATGATCCCGTCGCTTTCCGCGTCGGCGAAGCCGCGCAGCGCGGCATTCAGCGTCTGGCTCGATGTCACATTGATCGCCGGATAGGCGAAGCCGTGCTCCTTGGCCCGGTCGAGCATCTGGGCGTAGATCTCCGGCGTCGCGATAGGCATGACGTTTCAGCTCCCGTCTGGTGACCAGAGTCCAGTATCTCCTGAGCGGAGCGGCAGGCCAGGCGCCGGTTCGGAGAACCAGCGTTTACCCCACGAACCCGGCACCGAACGGCAATGGCGGCCATACCACGGCCCGGTACCTGGTACAACTTGCCCATGGAGAGCTTTATCATCCACGCTGGCTACGCAGCGGTGTTCCTCTTCGGGTTCCTAGAGGCCTGCTGCGTGCCGATCCCGTCGGAGATCACCTTCGGCTTCGCGGGCGTGCTGGCCGGTGAGGGTCGGCTCAACGTCGTCGCCATCATCATCATCGGGACGCTCGCGGAACTGCTGGGCTCGCTGGTCGCCTACGGTATCGGCCGGGTGGGTGAGCGCCCCCTGGTGGCCCGGTTCGGCCGCTACCTGCTGATCACGGAGGCGGACATCGACCGCGCGGAACGGTTCCTGGCCGGCCGCGGGTCCTGGGCGATCCCGGTGGGCCGTGCGCTGCCGGTCGTGCGCACGTTCATCTCCATCGTGGCCGGGTTCGTCAAGGTGCCACTGATGATGTTCGCCCTGCTGAGCCTGCTCGGCACGGCCGTCTGGGTCACCGCGATCACGCTGATCGGCTACGCGGTCGGCACCCAGTGGCAGAAGGTGGCGCACGGGTTCGCGCTGGCCGGGTACGTCATCGTCGTGGTCGCCGTGATCGGCATCGCCGTCTTTGTCTGGCACCGGCTACGTGAGGTCCGCAGGGAGCAGGCCGCCGGAACGGCCGAGCACCGCGGCGGCCATCAGCCCAAGCACAGGTCGCCGACGCCATAGGCGGCGCGGTACTCCAGGCCGCGCGCGGTCACCGCGGCCCGCGCGCCACGGTCCACGAGCACCGCCACGCCCGCTACCACGGCGCCCGCGTCCCGCAGCGCGTCCACGGCGGTCAGTACCGAGGCGCCGGTGGTCGAGGTGTCCTCCACCGCGAGCACCCGGCGGCCGGCAACGCCGGGGCCTTCGATCCGCCGTTGCAGCCCATGCGCCTTTTCTGACTTGCGCACCACGAACGCATCTAGATTTCTCCCCGTTACGCAAGCGGCGTGCATCATCGCCGTCGCCACCGGGTCTGCGCCCAGGGTGAGACCACCGACGGCGTCGTAGTCGAGGTCAGCCGTTGCGGCGAGCATCACCCGGCCCGCGAGCGCGGCGGCGGCGCCGCTGAGCAGCACCCGCCGCAGGTCGATGTACCAGTCCGCGTGCTGCCCGGAGGACAGCACGAAGTCACCGCGGACCACGGCCTTGTCGTTGATCACCTGCAGGAGGTCGTCGCGCTCGCTCACGTTTGGCAGCCTAGCCCGACCGCCTCGGGGTTCCGGGTGGTCGCTCCGCCGGGCTAGCGGGTCTTGAGCCAGCGGGGGGATCTGGGGGGTAGCCCCCTGGGCCAGCGGGGCCAAGGCCCAGTGACGAAGGAACGGGGTCTTGAGCCAGCGGGGTTCCAGGGTCGTCTCCCTGGGCCAGTGCTGCGGGGTTCCAGGGGTCATCTCCTTGGGCCAGTACTGCGGGGTTCCAGGGGTCGTCTCCCTGGGCCAGTACTGCGGGGTTCCAGGGGTCATCTCCCTGGCCAGTACTGCGGGGTTCCAGATGTGGCTTGCCGCCCTGGGCTAGCAGGGGCTAGCTGAGCGCGGCGAGGACCGCTCGCTCCTGGTCCGGTTCGATGCCGAGTTCCAGCAGGCCCTGCGGCCCGGGCCCGTGGCCCGTGGCGGCCTCGTGCTTCAGCCAGAGCCAGGTGTCGTGCACGGTGTCGCTGAGCGGCCGGTACCGCATCCCGGTGCGCAGCGCCCGGTCACCCGGGATCTCCCAGATGTGCGCAAGCTCGGGGATGTCAGGGGCCCACATCGGCAGTTCGGTCCACGGGGTCACCCCGGCCTCGAGCAGGGCGCGGTCGCCCGCCCACCGCAGTTCCGCGTGCGGAAGGCCGTCCGCCCTGGTCAGCCGCGCGCAGTCGGCCAGCAGCGCGCCGAACGTGGTGTCCCGCGGTCCCGGTACGTTGACGGTGGCGGGCAGGCTGCGCCTGGTGTTGCCGACCACCCAGGCCGCCAGGTCCCTGACGTCGGTCATCCGGACCGGCTTGCCCGGACCGTCCGGCGCGAGTACGGCCCCGCCCCGGGCGAGCCGCTGCAGCCACCACGACAGCCACCGGACGTTCTCGTGCGGCCCGACGATCAGGCCGGGCCGGACGATGAGGCACCGGCCCGGGAACGCGGCGGCGGCAGCGCGCTCGGAGCCGGCCTTGAGCTGGCCGTAACCGAGGCTGTCCACGGTGCCGGTGGCATCGGGCGGACAGTCGAGCAGGGGGGAGTTCTCGGTGGCCGGCTGCCGCGGGTACTCGGCGTACACGGAGAACGTGGAGATATATGTGTAGTGCCCGGTCCGCTCGGCCAGGATCCGGGCCGACGCCGCCACGTGCGCGGGGGCGAGCACGGAGGTGTCGATCACCGCGTCCCATTCACCGCGCGCGAGCTGCCGCAGGTCTTCGGGACTGGTGCGGTCTCCGGTCAGCGTCTCGGTGCCCGGCCGGTGATGGCCGGACCGCCCGCGGGAGAACGTCGTCACGTCGTAGCCCCGGCTGCATGCCTCGTCTACGATCGCGCGGCCGAGAAACTGTGATCCGCCGAGCACAAGCAGTCGCATAATCACCAATCCTGCCCGCTGGCCGGTCCCGGCCGCGATGCCTTCTCCAGCACAAGGCCGTAGCCCCGGATGCGTTCCCCACAGCGGGCCTGCCCCGGCCTGCGCTGGGCAGGCCCGCGATCTGTGCGCGATCCATCACGGAGCCGGCTGTCCGCTGGTAACGTCTCGCCTGGACGGAAGGGCGGTGTCGCGTGGATCGCTGCGCGTTGTTCGTGGACGCGGGCTACGTGCTAGGAGATGGCGCGATGGCCGTTCACGGCACCCGCAACCGGGAGTCCGTTTCCTGGGATTATGCCGGGATACTCGAAGTCCTCCGGCATGTGGCGCGCGATCACACCGGCTTGCCGCTGCTGCGCTGCTACTGGTATGAGGCCACGGTCGAGGGCCGCCGCAGTTCCGAGCATGAGATCCTCGCCGACCTGCCGGGCGTGAAGCTGCGGCTCGGCAAGATGAAGCCCGGCCGCCGCGAAGGCGTCGAAAGCGAGATCCACCGCGATCTGACCACGCTGGCCAGGAACCGGGCGATCAGCGACGCGCTGGTGGTCAGCGCGGAGGACGACCTTGCGCAGGTGATCGCCGATGTGCAGGATCTCGGCCTGCGAGTGATCCTGGTGCACATCGCCGCGCCGGGCTGGACCGCCGCTGCCGCGCTCCGCCAGGAGTGCGACGAGATCGTGGAGATCAGCGAGGCGCATCTGCGGCCTTCGGTGGAGCTTGTGGTCGGGGCGGAGCCGGTCGGCGAGGAAGACCGCCAGGCGGTACCCGCCTACGCGAACCGCGCGTCCGCCAACGGCCACGGCACCCCCGGGGTGATCGGGCAGCCGGCGCTGCCCGTGGGCTCGCACGCCGCCCCCCCGGGGCTCTATACCGGGCCGTTGATCGCCGAGTACCAGCGGGCCGCCCAGCCCCCGAACAGCCACCGGCCGCCGCTTGCCGATGCGGGCAGCGGGCCGGTGACGGGCAACCACAGCCTGGCCTCCCCGCCCGGGGCGCAGCCGGGGATGGCGCCACCGCCAGGTGCGGTGGGCCAGCCTGGCACGGGACAGGGTGGCACGCCAGCCGTGCGCAACATCTCCGCCCAGCCGGGCCCGCCCGCGGCGCTGCCGGCTCAGGCAGGCCCAGCGGGCCAGCCGGGTCCGGCGGTCCAGGCATCCGCGCCGTCCGCGGTGGCCGGCGCTCGGGCGCTGCCCGGCCAGGAGATGCCGCCCGGCCACCATGCGGCCCCGCCAGGGCACCATGCGGCACCCGGGCACCGTGCCGCTGGCCCGCCGCAGCACGCGGCGCCGGGCCAGCCGATGATCCCGCCTGGCCCGCCGGCGCCGGGTCACCCGGCGCAGCCGGCCCCGGCCATCCAGCCCCCGGCCATGCGGCGGCGCACCTCTCCGGGCCGCTCACCGCCCCGCCCCAGGCCGCCCCACCTCCGGCCGCGCCGCCGCAGCACGCTCAGCCGCTGCCGCGCGGCGCCGGGCAGCACGCGGGCCCGCCGTCACGGCATGCCGAATCGGGGCCAGTGGTCGGCCAGCACGCCCAGCACGGGCTGCCGGGCCAGCAGTTCACGCCGGGGCAGCCGATGGCCGGGCCGGTTATGCCGGGACAGCCCGTGCCAGGACAGCCGGGGGCACCGGCCGTGGCGCCGGGATACCAGGCGCCCGCCGGCCTGCCCGGCTCCCCGGCCCCTCAGGTGCGCCAGGGCATGCCCGCCTACCAGGCCGCCCCGCCGCCCCCGCCACCTGCGGTGGCGCCTCCTCCGGAGGCGCTGGCCCCGCAGGCCGCCCCGTCCGGGTACCCCGGCCACCAGGTCGCGGACATGGCGCCGGGGCAGGCCCCTGCCGTGCCGAGGCCGCCCACACAAGGTGCACCGCCAGGCCCGTCCCTGGCCCCGCCGCCCGGGGCCCTGCCGCCAGGGGCTCTGCCGGCCGGGGCGATGTCGGCCGGAGCGGCGGCCCAGCCCGGCCAGCAGCGCGGTGTGCCTGGTGGATACCCGGCGGCGCTGCCCGGCCGCCTGCCCGCTGTGGCGGGAGATCAGCGCGCGAGACAGTTCCCGCTGGCACCGGGCCAGCCCGACACGGCGATGCCCGGGCCCTATGTCTCACCGCAGGGGCCGCACAGTGGCCCGCAGCCTGCCGCGCAGCACGCCCTGGTGCCGCAACCGGTGGCGGTGTCCCTGGCCGATGCGGTGCAGGCTGCGCACGGAGAGGGCTTCAACTTCGGCCAGGCCGTCGCCAGGGATGCGCCGGCGCTCTGGCTGGAGGCGGTGCTCGCCCGGAAGCCGCGGATGCCTTCCGACCTGGAAGCCAGGCTGTTGCAGGATTCGTCGCTGCCCATTGATTCGCTGCTGCACGATGAGGTGCGGCACGCATTGCGCCGAGGTTTCTGGGACGCGCTGGAAAGGGTCCGGCATTGATCCGGCCCCCCGTGACCCCGGCGATGAGCAAGGCATTCGCCTGGACCTGCATCGAGATTGCTGGATGCGATATCTCCGGGCAGAAGGGCAGATGCCTGTGAATTACCGTCAATGGGCTGGCTCAGCACGTTGCTGGGGTCTTCAGATGGGTACGTCCCTACCGTGGTTGCCCTGACACCAGAGACGTTCGACGCGATCGAATTCGACGCTGCCTGCAGTGGTGAGCACCAGGCCGCGGCGCAGGAAATGACCAGGCTCGCCGATACCGGCACACAGACCGCGGCCATGCCGAGGTCCGAGGCCTATATCCGGGCCGGCGAGCAGTGGCTGCTCGCCGATGACCCGGCTGCGGCGGTAAATGGCTTCATGCGCGCGATGGCCGACGGCGGCCCCGCCTCGGTGGACCCGCGGATTCCACTCGCCCGTGCCCTGTTCCAGCTGGGCCGCACCGCCGAGGCGGAGGCTTACGTCAGCACGCTCGCCGCTGAGGCGCCGCGTGATGCGCGCATGTGCGACCTGCTCGCCGAACTGCTTGTCGAGCAGTCCGACCTGGTGGGTGCGCTCGGCTGGGCCAACGCCGGTGTCGAACTGTGCCTCGGCCGCACCCCGGGCCCGGTCGGCCAGGGCAACGAGGTGGCCCCGGCGGGCCCCGTCACCCAGGTGTCCGGTGACCTGAACGAGTTCCGCCTGCTGCTGAGCCTGCGGTTCCGGATCCGCAACGACCTCGGCCTGCCCGAGGACGACTACGACCGGCTGCTTGACACGCATTCCGGCGGATAGCCGGACCGTTCTTCGCCGGCCCCGGCCCGCCGAGGGCCGCCAGAGTCGGCGGCGCTCGGTAGCCGGGGCAAGCGCGGGTCAGCCGCTGGCCGTTGCCGCGGGCAGGCGTTCCGCCGTGACCGTGAGCGCGTCGGCGCCGGTGTCTGTGTCGGTGTCCACCAGGACCGTCTCGCCGTCCACGATCTGACCGGCGAGCAGCGCCCGGGCAAGCTGGTCGCCAATGGCGGACTGCACCAGCCTGCGCAGCGGCCGTGCCCCGTAGACGGGGTCGAACCCGGTCAGGGCCAGCCACTCCCGCGCCGCCGGGGTGACGTGCAGCGTGAGCCGCCGCTCGGCAAGCCGCTTGGCCAGCGCGGCCACCTGAAGGTCCACGATCTCCGCGAGTTCCTCGGTGGTCAGCGGGTCGAACAGGATGATGTCGTCAAGACGGTTCAGGAACTCCGGCTTGAAGGTCACCCGGACCACGGCCATCACGGTTTCCCGCTTCGTGTCCTCGTCCATGGACTGGTTCGCGATCTCCGTCGACCCGAGGTTCGAGGTGAGGATCAGGATCGTGTTCCTGAAGTCCACGGTCCGGCCCTGCCCGTCGGTGAGCCTGCCGTCATCGAGGACCTGCAGGAGGATGTCGAACACCTCCTGGTGCGCCTTTTCCACCTCGTCAAGCAGGATCACACAGTACGGCCGGCGCCGGACGGCCTCGGTGAGCTGGCCACCGGCCTCGTAGCCGACGTAGCCGGGCGGGGCACCGACGAGCCGGGCCACCGAGTGCTTCTCGCTGTACTCGCTCATGTCGATGCGGACCACGGCCCGCTCGTCGTCGAAGAGAAACTCGGCGAGCGCCTTGGCCAGTTCCGTCTTGCCGACCCCGGTGGGGCCGAGGAACAGGAACGAGCCGGTCGGCCGGTCCGGGTCGGAGATGCCCGCGCGTGACCTGCGCACCGCATCGGACACGGCCTGAACCGCCCTGGCCTGGCCCACCAGGCGCTTGCCAAGCTCGGTCTCCATCCGCAGCAGCTTGCTTGTCTCCCCTTCGAGCAGCCGGCCGGCCGGGATACCGGTCCACGACGACACCACGTCCGCGACGTCGTCCGGCCCGACCTCCTCCTTCACCATGGGAGCTCCATCGGTGCCCGCGGCGCCGGGCTCGGGCTCGGCGCTGGCCGCGGCGGCCTCGGCCACTTCACGCTCCAGCGTGGGGATCTCCCCGTACATCAGCCGTGAAGCGGTGGTGAAGTCGGCGTCCCGCTGGGCGCGCTCGACCTGGACGCGCAGGTCGTCGAGCCGCTTCTTCAGCTCACCGACCCGGTTGAGGCCCGCCTTCTCCCGCTCCCAGCGGGCCAGCAGCGCGGTGAGCTGCTCCTGCCGGTCGGCGAGGTCGGCGCGGAGCCGCTCCAGCCGCTCCTTGCTGGCCGGATCGTCCTCGCGCTCCAGCGCCATTTCCTGCATCTTCATCCGGTCCACGGTGCGCTGCAGCTCGTCGATCTCCACCGGCCGGGAGTCGATCTCCATGCGCAGCCGCGAGGCAGACTCGTCGACCAGGTCGATGGCCTTGTCCGGGAGGAAGCGCCCGGTGATGTAGCGGTCGGACAGGGCGGCCGCGGCGACCAGCGCGGCGTCGGAGATCTGCACCTGGTGATGCGCCTCGTAGCGGCCCTTGAGCCCGCGCAGGATCGCGATCGTGTCCTCGACCGACGGCTCGCCCACGAACACCTGCTGGAACCGGCGCTCGAGGGCAGGGTCCTTCTCGATCCGCTGCCGGTACTCGTCCAGGGTGGTCGCGCCGACCATCCGCAGTTCGCCGCGGGCCAGCATCGGCTTGAGCATGTTGCCCGCGTCCATCGCGCCCTCGGCCGCGCCCGCGCCCACGACGGTGTGCAGTTCGTCAATGAACGTGATCACCTGGCCCTCGCTGGCCTTGATCTCGTTCAGCACGGCCTTGAGCCGCTCCTCGAACTCACCTCGGTATTTCGCGCCGGCGACCATCGCGCCCAGGTCCAGGGCGACCAGGCGCTTGCCGCGCAGCGACTCGGGCACGTCGCCGGCCACGATCCGCTGTGCCAGGCCCTCGACCACGGCGGTCTTGCCGACCCCGGGCTCGCCGATCAGGACCGGGTTGTTCTTGGTGCGCCGGGCCAGCACCTGGATCACCCGCCGGATCTCCGGGTCCCGGCCGATCACCGGGTCCAGCCGACCGTCGCGGGCCAGTTGAGTGAGGTCGACCCCGTACTTCTCCAGGGCCTGATAGGTCCCCTCCGGGTCCTCGGAGGTGACACGGGCGCTGCCGCGCACTTTTTCGAACGCTTCCAGCAGCGCGTCGGGCGTGGCCCCGTGCTTACGGAGCACCGTCGCTGCCTGGCCGCCGTCAGCGGCCAGCCCGACGAGCAGGTGCTCGGTAGAGATGTACTCGTCGCTCAGCTTCTCGGCCCGCTCCCCGGCCGTGGTCAGCACCTTCAGCAGGGCCCGCGAGTTCTCCGGGGCACTGACAGTTGTCCCGGCGATCTTGGGCAGCCGGGCAAGTTGCGTCCTGGTATCTGCGAGCACCGCGTTCGGGTCAGCGTCAACGGCACGCAGCAGGGGGGCTGCCGTGCCACCCTCCTGCTCGATCAGGGCCGCGAGCAGGTGCAGCGCGTCAACGTGCGGGTTTCCGTCGGCCGTGGCCTGCTGCCGCGCCGCGGCGAATGCCTCACTGCTGCGGCGAGTGAGCTTATCTATCATTTAGTTCTTTTCCTCGGATGGTGCGCCGCTGTTTGCGGCACTGCTGGTTGCTGCTCTCGCACCGCTTGTGGTGGGCGGGACCTGCTGCGGCGCCGGCCCCGCCGGTGCGCCACCGCCCAGATTCCGCACCGGAACGAGCTGGGCACCTGCGGCGCGGTTGCGCACCAGCCCGGCCAGCCGGGCAGCCACCGCGCGGGTCGACTCCAGCTCCGCCCGGAGCTGAGTGATCTCCGCGGTCATCTCGGCGAGCATGCGCCGCGTCCGGTCCAGTTCGGCGCCGAGTTCGAGTATCTGCTTGATGCCCGAGAGGTTGACGCCGTCCTCCTGGGACAGCCGCTGCACCTCGCGCAGCATCAGGACGTCGCGCAGCGAGTACCGGCGGCCGCGGCCGGACGACCGGCCGGGGGACACCAGCCCGAGCCGGTCATAGGCACGCAGTGTCTGCGGGTGCAGCCCGGAAAGCTCGGCCGCCACCGAGATCACATACACCGGACTGTCGTCCGCTACCTCGAACGGGTTCCCGCTCATCTCACTGCCTTCCTTGCGGGCGGTCGTACTCGGAAGGCGCGCGCCCGCATCGTCGCGGGCGCCGTCTCCCGGTGCTGGCGGCCCGGGCCCCAGCGGTGCCGTGTCTCATGTCTGCCTCGCCCGCCGCAGCAGGTCCTCGCGCGGGTCTTCGCCAGCGGTCGCGTCACGGAAGGACTCCAGGGCCTGCCGGGCCGCGCCGTTCAGGTTCTGCGGCACCTGGACGTTCACGGTGACCAGCAGGTCCCCGTTCGTCCCGTCCTTGCGCCGGGCCCCCTTGCCGCGCGCACGGAAGGTGCGCCCGCTCGGCGTCCCCGCAGGGATCCGGACGCTGACCGGCACCCCGCGCAGCGACGGGACCTTGATCTCGCCGCCAAGCGCCGCCTCGGTGAAGGTGAGCGGCACGTTCACCGTGAGGTTGTCGCCGCTGCGGCCGAAGATCGGGTGCGGCGTGACGTGCACCCGCACGTACAGGTCGCCCGCTGGGCCGCCCCGCTCACCCGGGGCACCCTTGCCCCGGAGCCGGATCCGCTGCCCGTCGGCCACGCCCGCGGGGATACGGGCCTGGATCGTGCGGCTGCTCATCGCGCGGCCGCTGCCCGAACATTCCGGGCAGGGGTCGTCGACCACCAGGCCGCGGCCGCGGCATTCGCGGCACGGCTCGGACAGCGCGTAGCTCCCCAGGTTCCGGCTGGTTTGGCCGGTGCCCTGGCAGTTCGGGCAGACCCGGGGCACCGTGCCCGACTTAGCCCCGGTGCCGTGGCAGGTCGGGCAGGCTCCCTCGCCCGTCAGCCGCAACGCCACCGTGGTGCCGTCGATGGCGTCGTTGAACGAGAGCGTGGCCTCGGTCTCCACATCCGCGCCGCGGCGTGGCCGGGTCTGGGTGCCCCGGCCGCCGCCACCGAACATCCCGCCGAGCAGGTCGCCGAGACGGCCACCGGAACTGCTGGCCGTGTCCGTGCCGCCGCCGAAAATGTCGCCCAGGTCGAACGGGAAGCCACCGGCGCCGCCCTGCCCCGGCGGCCGGAAGCCGCCGCTGCCGAACAGGGAGCGCGCGTCGTCGTACTCCTTGCGCCGCTTGGGGTCCGACAAGGTGTTATACGCCTCGGAGATCTCCTTGAACCGCTCCTCGGCCTTGGGGTCACCCTTGTTGGCGTCGGGGTGGTACTTGCGGGCGAGCTTCCGGTATGACTTCTTGATCTCGTCCGCACTCGCAGTCTTGGAGACGTTAAGAGCCTTGTAGTAGTCCTTCTCGAGGAAGTCCCTCGTGCTCACTGGCATCTCCAGGCGTCAGTCTTCGTCCTCACGGCTTTCCTGCGATCCCGCCTCGTTGGGCAGTCCGGCCTCGTCCGGCGCGGCCGTGCCCTCCTCGGGCTCGGCGACGGCGACCCGGGCAGGCCGGACGATTCGCTCGCCGACCTTGTAACCGGGCTGCAGGATCTGGACACAGGTCGGCTCGGTCACCGCGGTGGAATAGGAGTGCGTCAGGGCCTCGTGCACGTTCGGGTCGAACGGCTCGCCCTCGGTGCCGAAGCTGACCAGGCCGAGCTTGGTTACGGTCGACTCCAGCGACTCCGCGACGGACTTGAAGCCGCCGGACAGTTCGCCGTGCTCCCTGGCCCGGCCGATGTCGTCGAGCACCGGCAGCAGCGCGACCAGCACGTTGGCCAGTGCCTGCTCCCGTACCACCACGCGATCCCGGTCCACCCGCTTGCGGTAGTTGGCGTACTCCGCGCTCACGCGCTGCAGGTCAGCGGTGCGCTCGGCCAGCTTGGCCGCAAGCTCCCGCTCGGTCTCCAGCATGCCGCCGGGCCCGGCCGCCCCGCCATCGGCGGGGCGGTCACCGGTGCCGGGCGGGCCCGCTGCCGCGGGCCCGCCGTCCGGCGCCGGTCCCGCCGGGGCCTCGGCGCCGGTGCCTGGGGCAGCCCCCGGCTTGGACACCGAGTGCCTGCCCGGCCGGGCCGGCTTGGCGGGACCGCGGCCCGTGGCGCCCGGCGCATCAGCTCCGGGGTTTCTGACCTGCCCCGTGCGTGGGTCGATGCGCCTGAGGTCGCGGATCACCGGTCCTGCGTTGGTCTCCTCAGGTGAGCTCATCAGGCGGCGCCACCTTCTTCGCCGGGCTTGTCCTCATCGACAATCTCAGCCTCGACGACCTCGTCGTTGTCCTGCTCTGCGCTGGCCTCGCCGGCCGCCTGCTCGCCCGCGGCGGCGCTGGCCGCCTGGGACTGGGCGTAGATGGCGGTGCCCATCTTCTGGCTGACCTGGGCCGCCTTCTCGGTGGCCTCCTTGATGGCATCGATGTCGGTGCCTTCGAGCGTCTTCTTCAGGTCCGCGATCGCCGACTCGACCTCGGCCTTGATGTCCTCGGGAACCTTCTCGGAGTTCTCGGCGAGGAACTTCTCGGTCTGGTACGCCAGCGTGTCGGCACGGTTGCGGGTCTCCGCCTCGTCGCGGCGCCGCGCGTCCTCCTCGGCGAACTTCTCCGCCTCGGCCATCATCCGGTTGATCTCGTCCTTGCCAAGGGCCGAGCCGCCGCTGATGGTAACCCGCTGCTCCTTGCCGGTGCCGAGGTCCTTGGCCGAGACGTTCACGATGCCGTTGGCGTCGATGTCGAAGGCCACCTCGATCTGCGGGATGCCGCGCGGGGCGGGAGCGATCCCGGCCAGCTCGAACATGCCGAGCTTCTTGTTGTACGCGGCGATCTCACGCTCGCCCTGGAAGACCTGGATCTGCACCGACGGCTGGTTGTCATCCGCGGTCGTGAAGATCTCCGAGCGCTTGGTCGGGATGGTGGTGTTCCGCTCGATGAGCTTGGTGAAGATGCCGCCCTTGGTCTCGATGCCCAGCGACAGCGGGGTCACGTCGAGCAGCAGGACGTCTTTGACCTCGCCCTTGAGCACGCCGGCCTGGAGCGCGGCGCCGACCGCGACGACCTCGTCGGGGTTCACGCCCTTGTTCGGCTCCTTGCCGCCGGTCAGTTCCTTGACCACGTCCACCACAGCGGGCATCCGGGTCGAACCGCCGACGAGCACCACGTGGTGGATGTCGGTGAGCTTGACCCCGGCGTCCGCGATCACCTGCTTGAACGGCGCCTTGCAGCGGTCCAGCAGGTCGGAGGTCATCTTCTGGAACTCCGCCCGGGTGAGCTTGGCGTCCAGGTGCAGCGGGCCCTGCTCGGAGTGGGTGATGTAGGGCAGGTTGATCTGCGTCTCGGCGGAACCGGACAGCTCGATCTTGGCCTTCTCGGCCGATTCCCGCAGTCGCTGCAGCGCCATCTTGTCCTTGGACAGGTCGACGCCGTAGCCGTTCTTGAAGTCCTGCACCAGCCAGTCCACGATCCGCTGGTCCCAGTCGTCGCCGCCCAGGTGGTTGTCACCGCTGGTCGCCTTGACCTCGACCACACCCTCGCCGACCTCCAGGAGGGACACGTCGAACGTGCCGCCGCCGAGGTCGAACACCAGGATGGTGGCCTCGTCCTCCTTCTCCAGGTGGTAGGCGAGCGCCGCGGAGGTGGGCTCGTTGATGATCCGGAGCACGTTCAGCCCGGCGATCTGGCCGGCCTCCTTGGTGGCCTGGCGCTGCGCGTCGCTGAAGTAGGCGGGCACGGTGATGACCGCGTCGGTGATGGTCTCGCCGAGGTAGGACTCGGCGTCCCTCTTCAGCTTCTGCAGGATGAACGCGCTGATCTGCTGGGCGGTGAACTTCTTGTCGTCGATCTTGACGTTCCAGTCGGTGCCCATCTGGCGCTTGACCGAGCGGATGGTCCGGTCGACGTTGGTCACCGCCTGCCGCTTGGCGACCTCGCCGACGAGCACCTCGCCGTTCTTGGCGAAGGCGACCACCGACGGAGTGGTCCGCGAGCCCTCCGCGTTGGCGATAACTGTGGGCTCCCCGCCTTCGAGGACAGCGACAACGGAGTTGGTCGTCCCGAGGTCGATCCCTACCGCACGTGCCATGAGTAGTCCTTGGTAGTAGTGAAGTTGAGTCTGGTCGACGCAAGCTTGCCACGCTGCTCAGTGCTTGGCAAATCACTTGAGTCTACTCGGCTCAACTTTTCGTCCCTGCCGGCTATTCCCGGGAAACCGGCGGGCGCCCAGGTAAGAAAGGAGCGGGCGCGGACATTCCCCGGTGATGGCCCTCGCGGCCGAGGGCCAAGGCGTCCGTGACGAAGGATCGGGCCGCTGGCCGACGGGGGGCTCCGGGGGCCGCCCCCGGGCTAGCACGTGGGTCCGGGGGCGGCTTGCCGCCCGGGCTAGCACAACGCAGCGAAGGAGCCGTCGTGACCGATCCCGAGGCGATGGAACGGTTCCAGGCTCTGTACGCCGACCACCACGCCGCCGTCTACGCCTACGCGGTGAGCCGCGTCGGCCGGCAACTGGCGGACGAGGTGGTCAGCGAGGTCTTCCTGGTGGCCTGGCGGCGCCTGGCCGACGTGCCTGCCCCGGCGCTGCCGTGGCTGCTGACGGTGGCCAGGAACACCGCGTGCAGTCAGTTCCGCGGCAGCGCCAGGCAGCGGTCGATCAGCGCCGAACTGCGTGCCTGGGTGACCGAGGCGGAGTTGTCGGCACCGGACGTGGCCGACGAGGTCGCGGAACGGACCGCCGTGCTCGCCGCCCTCGCCGCGCTGCCGGAGGCGGACAGGGAACTGCTCACGCTGGTCGCCTGGCACGGCCTCAAGCCCGGCGAGGCGGCCCAGGTGGTGGGTTGTTCGACGGCCGCCTACTTCGTCCGGCTGCACCGGGCCAGGCGCCGCCTGGAGCGCGCCATGGCCGACCCGCCCGAGCGCGCCGACGCGCCCGAGCGCGCCGACCCACCTGAGTACGCCGGCCCGCCCCAGGCCGCCGGCCCACCCGAGTACTTCGGCCCGCCCCAGGCCGCCGGCCTGCCCGAGTACGCCGCGCCCCAGGCCGCCGGCCCACCCGAGTACGCCGCCCCAGGCCGCCTGCCCGAGCGCGCCGCCTGCCGAGCCCGCCGGTTCCCCGGATTCCGCCCGGCTGGGCGATCCCGTACTCGCCCACCGAGAGGAGCAAACCCGATGACCAAGCCCGCTGGAGGACTGCGCGACCGGCGCCGTCCCGACGTGATGGAACTGCTCGCCCGGGCCCGCCCGGCCAGCCTGGACCCCGGCCCAGGCCGGCCCGCGGCCCGCCGAGGCCGCCGCGCGCCTGGCCGCGGCCGGTCAGGCCGCGGCCCGCAGCCGCCGGGGTGGCGGCACCGCTCCGTGGCGCCGCGGGGCCCCGGATGCCGCGCGCGGCGGTGCTGACCGGGACCGGGCTGACCGCGGCCGCGGCCGCGGTGGCGGTGACCGTGCTCGCGGTCAGCGCGGGCGGCCAGACGGCACGGCGGTGCCGCCCACGGGGGCGGCACGCGGGCCCCGGTGCTGCTGACCGCCGCCATGGTCCGCCAGGTCGCCAGCGCGTCCCGGTCGGCGCTGGCACTGTCCGGCCAGGCCACGATCAGCTACCGGAACACCCAGGCGGGCGTGCTCCAGGTCGCCGGCACCGACCACATCACGTTCTCGGGCAAGAACTGGAACGACGCCTTCTCCCAGTCGTTCCCGGCCAGCGACGGCCAGCCCGCCAGCACGCCAGTTCGCCATCAACCGCATCGTCGGCAAGCAGCTCTACCTGTACATCGCGGCCCGGACCCGGCGGCTGCAGTGGTATCACGACACCAACCCGTCGGGACACCCCAGCTTCACCATCCCCGACCCCCGCACGGTCTTCTCGATGCTGGAGCCGTCCGCCCGGTTCGAGTTCCTCGGGTACCAGGTGATCGACGGGATCCGGCTCAAGCACCTGCGCGCCACGAGCCTCAGCCACCTGCGCGGCCTGTCCTCGCTGCCCGACCTGCAGCCCGGGGCCCGCGTGACCGCCCTGGAGGTCTGGGTGGACGGCCGCAGCGTGGTGCACCGGCTGAGCCTGACCGCCGAGACGGTCCACACGGTGTACCCGATCGGCACGGAAAACGTGCGGAAAACCCGTGCCGGCCGCCTGATCTTCACCGTCCCGGACAAGGAGATGGCCGCCGCGCTCAGGGCCAAGCTGAAGAGGGGCCCCGCCTGGCAACATTGGACCGTCCGGGTCGCTCCCCCCGGTGCCGGTGCCCCGCACCGTGAGGTGCAGGTCACCGCGGTCACCGTGGCGTTCTCCGGCATCGGCCAGCCGCAGCGCATCACCGCGCCGGCCCACGCGATCGCCCAGTACGGCCGGGGCTGAGCCAGCACCCAGCGGGCGTCCCGGCGCACCCTCCTGCCCCAACCACCAGGGCCGAAGATCCCGCGACGCCGTCGCGGGATCTTCGGCCATCGGGGGGTCGCCCTCCGGAGCGGCGCCCGGGGTCGCGCCCCAGGCCAGCACAGCCCGGCTAAGTTACCAACCGGTAGGATGCGGAAATCGCCGGGGCGCGCCGCGCGCCGGCATCCCCGGGTGATCTCTGCGGGCACGGTGCGCGGCGTACCCTGGACCGGCAGCGGGGCCGGCCAGGCGCACCAGCCGCCAGTGCCGGCCCGGCAATGCCTGACGCGCCGCGGCGCGGGCAGGCGCCGCATGAGGAGGTCCGCGTGGTCCTGCGTATCGTCATCGGGCTTGTGCTGACAGCGGCCGCCGCCGTGCTCGCCGGGCGGCGGCTGTGGTGGCTGCAGCGGGTGGCCCGGGCAGGGCAGCCCGCGCCGGAGCGGATCGCGGCCGTGCGGGAGCACCCCGGCCGCGACGTGGAGACCCAGGCCACCGAGGTCATCGGGCAGCGCAAGCTGCTCCAGTGGTCGGTGCCAGGAGTGGCCCACGCGCTGACGTTCTGGGGCTTCATCGTCCTGCTGCTGACCATCATCGAGGCGTACGGCGCCCTGTTCAGCCGCAGCTTCGCGATCCCGGTCATCGGCCACTGGGCGTTCATCGGGTTCATCGAGGACCTGTTCGCCGTGGGCGTGCTGGCCGGCATCGTCACCTTCGCGATCATCCGGCTGCGCACCGGCCCGAAGCGGATCGGCCGCGACTCCCGGTTCTCCGGGTCGCACACCGGCGCCGCGTGGCTCGTCCTGGCCCTGATCTTTCTCGTGATCGCGACGCTGCTGCTGTACCGGGGCGCGCAGATCAACACGGGCTATTTCCCCTACCCGCACGGGGCGTTCGCGTCGCAGACTCGTCGCGCACTGGCTCGCCCCGCTCGGCACCGGCGTGAACAGCG
Source organism: uncultured Actinomycetes bacterium (assembly GCA_963726415.1). Lineage (GTDB taxonomy): Bacteria > Actinomycetota > Actinomycetes > Streptosporangiales > Streptosporangiaceae > DASXKD01. The sequence goes on along the minus strand of CAVSCM010000027.1, from coordinate 84,043 downwards.
TGCTCGAGACGACGTTCATCCTGGCCCAGCTCGCGGTCGTCCTCGGGTTCGGGGTGTTCCTCACCTACTCCAAGCACCTGCACATCGCCCTGGCCCCGGTCAACGTGCTGTTCTCGCGCCGCCCGAACGGGCTGGGCGCGCTGCAGCCGATGCGCTCGGGCGGCAAGGTGCTCGACTTCGAGGAGGCCGACCCGGACACCGACATCTTCGGCCGCGGCAAGATCGAGGACTTCACCTGGAAGGGCATGCTGGACATGGCGACCTGCACCGAGTGCGGGCGGTGCCAGTCGCAGTGCCCGGCGTGGGTGACCGGCAAGCCGCTGTCCCCCAAGAAGCTGATCATGGACCTGCGCGACCACGCGCTGGCCAAGGGCCCGTACCTGCTCGCGGCCAGCGACGAGGAAAGGGAGAAGCTCCCGGAGCGCATCAAGCAGGAGGCGCTACGCCCCCTCGTGGGTGACGCGGATTCGCACGGCGTGATCGACCCCGACGTGCTGTGGTCATGTACCAACTGCGGGGCTTGCGTGCAGGAATGCCCGGTGGATATCGAGCACATCGACCACATCTCCGACATGCGCCGCTACCAGGTGCTTATCGAGTCCAGCTTCCCGGTGGAGGCCGCCGGGATGCTGAAGAACCTGGAGAACAAGGGCGACCCGTGGGGCATGGGCGAGTGCCCGCAGGACCGAGTGGATGGAGGGCCTCGACTTCGAGGTGCCGGTCGCCGACGGCCCACTCGGGGACGACGTGGAGTACCTGTTCTGGGTCGGCTGCGCCGGGTCGCTGGAGGACCGGGCCCGCAAGACCACCAGGGCCATCGTGACCCTGCTGCACACCGCCGGGGTGAAGTTCGCGGTGCTCGGGCCCGGCGAGACATGCACCGGCGACCCGGCCAGGCGGATGGGCAACGAGTTCGTGTTCTCCATGCTGGCCCAGCAGAACATCGAGACGCTCAACGAGGCGAAGCCGCGTACGATCGTGGCGTCCTGCCCGCACTGCTTCAACGCGCTGGCCAACGAGTACCCGCAGTTCGGCGGCAACTACGAGGTGATACATCACACCCAGTTGCTGGCCCGGCTGGTCGCCGAGGGCAAGCTGACCCCGGTCACCCCGGTGGCCGAGAAGATCACCTACCACGACCCGTGCTTCCTCGGCCGGCACAACAAGGTGTTCAGCCCGCCCCGGGAGATCATGGAGCAGGTGCCCGGGGTCCAGCCACAGGAGATGCACCGGTGCAAGGAGCGCGGGTTCTGCTGCGGCGCGGGCGGTGCCCGGATGTGGATGGAAGAGCGGATCGGCAAGCGGATCAACACCGAGCGCATCGACGAGGCGCTGGGCACCAACCCGGACACGGTGTCGACCGCGTGCCCGTACTGCCTGGTCATGCTGGGTGACGCGATCGCCGCGAAGAAGGCATCCGGGGAGGCCCCCGAGTCGCTGGAGATCGTGGACGTGGCCCAGTTGCTGGCCCGCTCGGTACAGCCCGCCGCCGCCTCGCCAGGCAACGGCTCGGCGCCGGCCGCGCCCCGTCTGCGGACGGCGAATCGCCGGAAGCGAGTGGCTCACCGGCGGCTGGCTCGCCGTCGGGTGACGGTCAGCTGCCGCCCGCCTCGCCACCGGCCGACTGACCGGCGAGCCATGTCCACCGGGCGGGCGGAGGCGTTCAGCGACGGCGTGTTCGCGATCGCGATCACGCTGCTCGTGCTCAGCCTGCGGCTCTCCGGGAACGGCACGGTCACCAGCCAGTTGCTGGCCGCGTGGCCGCAGTACTTCGCCTACGTGGTCAGCTTCCTCACCATCGGGATCATGTGGATGAACCACCACACGATCCTCGCCCACGTGGCCCGGGTGGACCGGCCGCTCCTGGTCATCAACCTGCTGCTGCTCATGGGCATCGTGGTCATCCCGTTCCCCACTGTGCTGGTCGCGGAACACCTGACCGGCCCCGAGGACGCTGCTGCCGCCGCCGTGGTGACCTACGGGCTCGTCATGATCGCGATCTCGCTGGGGTTCGCCGGCCTGTGGATCTACGTGGCCACCCATGCCGCGGCCCTCGGCGCGACCGTGCCTCCCGATGCGCTGCGCAAGTCCATCCCGGGGTTCACCGGTGGCCTGATCGGCTACGGTCGCCACCCTGATCGCGGCATTCGTCTCGGCACTGGCCGCCGTGATCATCTTCGGCCTGCTCGCCGTCTACTACCTGTTCGAGCACCTGCCCAGCCCGCCCGAGGAACGGCCCCGGCCCGGTGACGGAGGAACCGGGCCGTAGGCCAGCGGGGGTTTCAGGGGGTCGCCCCCCAGGTCAGTACCGTCCTGGCCCGGTGACGGAGGAACCGGGCCGTAGGCCAGCGGGGGTTTCAGGGGGTCGCCCCCCAGGTCAGCACCGCCCTGGCCCGGTGACGGAGGAACCGGGCCGTAGGCCAGCGGGGGTTTCAGGGGGTCGCCCCTCAGGTCAGTACCGCCCTGGCCCGGTGACGGAGGAACCGGGCCGTAGGCCAGCGGGGTTTCAGGGGGTCGCCCCTCAGGTCAGTACCGCCCTGGCCCGGTGACGGAGGAACCGGGCCGTAGGCCTGCGCATGGCCGCCACGGGGTGTCCCGCAGCGGTCTTCGCGGACCTCGTCCCGGACCTTCATGCGGTCTGCATAACGTGTCCACATCCTCTCCACGGGCAGTGCCTGTCCTGCTAATGGCGGTTGCAACCGCCGATGGGGTCATGCCACGTCACGTTGGGCCATAGGACGCATTAGGCCCCATGAAGCCCCAACGACGTGGAGACGCTCCGGCACGTCCCGGCAGCCAGCGGGAGCCCCTTGCTCCGCTGAATGTTGCCCGTGCCACTCACGACGGGGCCCGGGATCAAAGGTCCCCGCTGTGAGAAACGCCCACCACATGGTGAGGAGAATCTGATGGGTCTCGCACGAAGGCTGTTGGTGTTGTCTGCTGCTTTGATCGCGGTGAGTGTGCCGTCCGCGGCCATCGCTGCGCCACACTTCCGGGAACGCAACCGCGTCCCGCCTGGTCACAGGCCTGCAAGGTGGCTTGGGCAGCACGATCGGCCCCGATAAGGCGCTGTACGTCACCGAAACCGCAGCCGGTAGGATCACCCGGGTTGATCCGAAGACCGGGGCCACCACGACCTACGCGTCCGGTCTGCCGAAGTCGATCATCGGCCTCGGCGGGGCGATGGACATCGCGTTCATCGGCAATACCGCGTACGTGCTGGTCACGCTCGTCAGCCCCGACGTCGGCGGGAGCGACGTCGACGGAATCTACCGGGTGGACGGGCCGCACAGCTTCACCGTGGTGGCGGACATCGGCCAGTTCGCCATCAACCACCCGCCGCACACTCCGTTCGACGTCCCAAGCGGGCTGCAGTACGCGCTCGAACCCTATCGTGGCGGGTTCCTGGTGACCGATGGCCACCACAACCGCGTATATCGGGTCACGCGCGACGGCGAGGTCAGCGAGTTGATCGCCTTCGGCGACATCGTCCCGACCGGGCTCGCGGTGCGGGGCAAAACCATCTACATGGCCGAGGCGGCCCCATCCCCCACCTGCCCAAGAACGGCAAGGTTGTGTCGTTCGGGCCGAAGTCCACCGCCGCGACGGAGGTGGCCGCTGGTAGCCGCCTGCTCGTTGACGTGGAGTTTGGCCGCGGGCGCACGCTGTACGCCCTGTCCCAAGGCGTCTGGCCGCTCGGCGGCCCTCCGGGTTCTCCCGCGCTGCCGAACACCGGCGCCCTAGTGAAGGTCAACCGGGACGGCACCTTCACCGTGGTCACCGACCGTCTCAACCAGCCGACCTCGCTCGAGTTCATCGGGAACACCGCCTACGTTGTCACGCTGGGCGGGGAGATCTGGAAGATCGACGGCGTCTCGTGTCCGCCCCATGGCGTCTCGCGCTGAGCAACCGGGACCTGATGCTAATAGTCGGTTAATCGCCTGGCGGTCCCAACAGGGCCGCCAACAAGCAAGGCCCAGGCTGGAGGCACCGCCTCCGACCTGGGCCTTCGCCGTCGAGCGGGTGACAGCGAGCGGGCCAGCCGTCAGCAGAACCGTAACCTCCGCCATTAAGATCGTCACCCGCTTGCGGGCCCCCGGGGACGCGGCCATGGCGGCCCGGCGGGGGCAACCGCTGCCAGGGTGCGGCGGCCGGTTGCGCGGGATAGCCGTCGCCGTCGCGGGCGGCTGTATCGCGGTCCGGTGGATCCGCCGGTGCAGCCGGCTGGCGGTACCGACCGCGGCGGGTTCCGCCAGTCGTGGTGCAACTCCGCGGGCCCCGGGTAGCCTTCGCCAGGTCGTGGAACGGGCGGTGCCGGGGCTGGCGGGCCCGGCGGCGCTGGGAGCAGGCTCTGGCCGCGATGCGGCGCGGGCGGCGGTGCAGGGCGGGGCGGCCCGGCAGGTGGCGACTGACTGGCCGGGGCTGGCGGAGCCGCGTACATCGGAGCCGGGTAGTCGGCGAGACCGGGTAACGACCGCTGGGCAGGCCGAGCAGGGCGGCCGGTGGGACCGGATAACGGCTGCCGTGCAGGCCAGGCCGGGTGGTCCGCGGGACCCGATAACGGCTGCCGGGCAGGACAGGCCGGGTGGCCAGCGGGACCGGGTAACGCCTGCGGGGGCGGCGGGGCAGGGTAGCCGGCCGGGCCGGATAACGGCCGCCGGGGCGGCGGCGCGGCCTGGTGGGAGGAGGAGTTGCCGGGCTGCGGAGTGGCGGCCATGCCGGTTGGGTGCCGCTCAACGCGGGATGGCCGGGGCGTGGCTGCCACGGGGGGTGGGGCTGGTGTGGCGGGTGCGGTTGCCGGGAGCCAGACGCGCACCCTGGTGCCGTGGCCAGGGGCGGATTCCAGGGTGGCCTGGCCGCCGTGCGCCTGGGCGATGGCCGCGACGATGGCAAGGCCGAGCCCGCTGCCCCCGCTCTCGGCGGCTGGCCGGCTCCCGTTCGCCGAGTGAGCGGCGCCCGCGCCGGGGGGGCTGGCCGCGCCGTTGCCGTGATCGCCGTAGCCGACCGCGGGATCGGCTGCCGGCTCGCCGCCGCGCCGCTCGGTGCCGCGGTGGAACCGGTCGAACGCTCGGACGGCGTCTTCGGCGGCCATGCCCGGACCGCTGTCCGCGACCTCGAGCACCACACCGCCACGGACCTGGGCGAGCCGCACCGCCGTGGGCGTGGTCACCGGGGTGTGCTCGCGGACGTTGCCGAGCAGGTTGGCCAGCACCTGCCGGATGCGGGCCTCGTCCACGACCGCGACCAATGCCTCCGGGGCCTCCGCCCGCACCGGCCTGGCCGGCTCCACCGCCCTGGCATCGGCGGCGGCGTCCCGCACCAGCACGGCCAGATCCGTTTCGGTGATGTCGAGCGAGGTGGTGCGGTCAAGCCGGGCCAATTCGAGCAGCTCCGCGACGAGCGTGCTCATTCGCCTGGCCTCCTGCTCGATGCGGCGCATGGCGTCGGGCAGCTGCTGGTCGTGGTCGAGCGCTCCCTGGCGGTACAGCTCGGCGTAGCCACGGATGGTGGTGAGCGGCGTGCGCAGCTCGTGCGAGGCGTCCGCGGCGAACTGCCGCACCTTGGCCTCGGAGCGGAGCCGGGCGCCGAACGCCTGCTGGATCCGGTCGAGCATCGTGTTGATGGCGGTACCGAGCCTGCCCACCTCGGTGCTCCCGTCCGCGTCCGGCATCCGCGCGGTGAGGTCGCCCTGGGTGGTGATCCGCTGCGCGGTGCCCGCCATCTCGCTCAGCGGCGCCAGCCCGCGGCCGATGAGCCAGCGCCCGCCCAGGGCCAGCAGCAGGATCAGCGCCCCGCCGGTGATCAGTTCGGTCACCACGATGCCGCGCACCTGGCCGGCGACCACGTCCACCGGGCTCGCGACTACGAGCACGGCGGCGAGCCGCGGCCGGACGGCTCCCTGCGCGGACAGGTTCGACCGCACGGGCCGGGCCACCGCTCGCAGCCGCGGCGAGGTCCCGGGCACGACGAACGGGATGTCCTTGAGGTTGCCCCGAAGGCGGCCGGCCGCGGCCATCTTCTCGATGGCATTCACCAGTTCCTCGGTCGTCGCGGTGCTCCCGGTCAGCGGCTGGACGGTCGGCGGGAAGCGGTGGGTGATCAGCACGGCGACGTCGTCGCCGGGGTTGGCCTGGATCTGATCCGGTGTGCGGGCCGCGGCCGAGATCAGCGCGTCGTCGAAGTGGGTGCTGAGCCGCTTGCTCAGCACGAACGCGGTCACGCCGCCCATGATGAGCAGAAACGCCGCGGTCACGGCAATCAGCACGACGAGGAGTCGGGCGCGCAGGGACAGGCGCCCGGGACCGTTCATCCCGGCGACCCGGGTCCCGGTGGCGCGCCCGGCTGGGGCTCGCCGGCCCCGCTGGCGGCACCGCCGGGTGCCCGCAGGCTGTAACCCACCCCGCGCTGGGTGTGGATGAGCGGCGGGCCCAGTGGGTCGAGCTTGTGGCGCAGGTAGCTGACGTAGGTTTCCACGATCTGGGACTGCCCCGCGTAGTCCCAGCCCCAGACGTTCTCCAGCAACTGGGCCCGGGTGAGCACCCGGCCCTGGTGGCGGATCAGGTAGGCGAGCAGCCGGAATTCGGTGGGCGACAGGTCCACGGGCACGCCGGCGCGGTGCACGCTCCACCGTGACTCGTCGAGTTCCAGGTCGGCGATACGCAGCACGGGATCGCTTTCCAGGCCCGGCTCCGGGCTGGACCGCGAGGCCCGGCGCAGCACGGCCCGGACCCTGGCCACCAGTGCCTCCACCGAGAACGGCTTGGTGACGTAGTCGTCCCCGCCCAGTGCCAGGCCGGTCACGGTGTCGGACGAGGTGTCCCGGGCGGTCAGGAAGATCACCGGTACCTCGTTGCCACCGGCCCGCAGCCGCCGGCACACCTCGAAGCCGTCGAGGTCCGGCAGGACCACGTCAAGGACGATCAGATCCGGCCGGGATGACTCCGCCAGCCGCAGCGCATCGGCCCCGGTGCCGGCCGTGCTCACCGCGCAACCGTGGAACTTCAGCGCCACTTGCACAAGCTCACGGATGTTCGGCTCGTCGTCCACGACGAGCACCTGCGGGATCCGGTCACTTGCTGTCATCTGTCCAGGACCATTCTGCCGGTTGCTGCCCGCACTATTGTGCTGGTTCCCCGCCCTCCCCGGGCCGAAGCACGCCACCGCCTCCCGCGGGGCCCATCCCGCGGGAGGCGGTGCTGGCCCCCCCGTGAGCGAGGCCGACAGATCTGGCCTGCTGAAAACGGCGAGATCTGCGGGGCCTGCCCTTCCCCCCGTGGGGCCCATCCCACGGGGGCCAGGGGGCACCGGCCTGCAGTCAGCTACCCGATGTGGAGGATGGGGACACCGAGGCTGGCTGCGGAGGCCGGACAACTATGAGCCGTGCGTCCTTCGTGCCTTGGACCACCGGGCCGCCTACCCAGACGGGCGTTCCCGAGGTCAGTGCACTCTGACCGATCTTTCCCTGACGATCGCGGACGACCGTCGTGCTGACCAGGTCCCAGGTCCAGGTGGTCCCGTCGCTGGCCTTTACCGTGATGGATTTCCCCGCGGTGACCGAGACGATGGCGCCCCGCTCGTAGGCGAGCGTCTTGGTGCCCTTCTTGGTCTGGATGGTGAACTGGCCATCCACCCCGCGCAGCAGGAAGAAGGCGAAGACCCGGTGGCGGACCAGCCGGCAACGGGCCGCGCCGTTGCCGATCCGCCGGGACAGCCTGTGCAGCCCGGCCCGCCGCGCCACCCGCGAGACGTGGCGGGCCCGGGCGCAGGCCGGGGCCTTCCCGGCGGCACCGGCCGCTGCGCCGTCCGTGGAGGCCCCGGTGCCTCCGGTGAGGATGGCACCCGTGGTGAGCGCGCCAGGCGACGATGCGTCGCTGAGCGTCTCGTTGAGCAACGCACCCTGCTGTGCGGGGCCGGCCGCACCGGCCTGGCCGGTGGCCGCCCCGGAGGAGGTGCCTGGCGAGGAATGGGCGGCCAGTCGCATCCCTGCGATGGTGCCGCCACCGGCCAGCAAGGCCGCGACCAGCAGGCCGGCCGTCCAGTGGAGCGCCTTGTGGTGGCCCTTCCGCAGGCTCGGCGCCGGGTGCCCGGTGTGGCCGGGGCCGGGCGGCCCGGCCACACCGGGCTGGCTTCCCCAGGCGGGCATTGCGGCGGGCATGTCAGGGCCTGCCCAGAACTGCTGCGTGGGCTGGTTGCCAGCCGGGTCGGCATCCGGCCGCCCGTACTCGTTGGTCATGTTGCGATCATGACCGTCGCGCCTGGGACATCGGGGCGCCGAACCTGGGATTTCTATGAGAGATGCGGCCGGGCTTGCTGGTACCGGCCGGGCGGCTTGCGCTACATCCGCTCCGGCACGGGAACGCCGAGCAGGCCAAGGCCGGTCACAAGCACTCGCAGGGTCAGCGCGCAGAGTGCGAGCCGGCTGTCGCGCACCGCCGGGTCGTCCGCCTTCAGCACCGGGCACGCCTCGTAGAACGTGGTGAACACGCTGGCCACCTCGAACAGGAAGCTGGCCAGCAGGTGCGGCTCGGCGTCCTGGGCAGCCAGGTGCACGGACCGGCCGAACCCGAGCAGGGCCAGGGCAAGGGCCCGCTCGGCTTCCCCGGTGATCCGGATCGGGCCGGTTGCTGCGGCCGGGTCGAGGCCGGCCTTGCGGAAGATCGACCTGATCCGCGCAGTGGCGTATTGGAGATAGGGGCCGGTGTTCCCGGTCAGCGCGAGCATCCGGTCGAAGTCGAAGTTGTATCCGGACTCGCGCGCAACGGAGAGGTCCGCGTACTTGAGAGCGCCGATGCCGACCGCATCCGCGATCTGGTGGCGCAGGCCAGGGTCGTCGTACCGGTCGGCGATCACCTCCTCGGCCCGCTCGACGGCCTCGTCGATGAGCGTGATCAACTTGACCGATTCGCCGGTCCGGGTGCGAATCCGCCCGCCATCCGACCCGGTGACCAGCCCGATCACCGCGTGCTCCGCCCTGACCTCGTCCGTCAGCCAGCCGGCCTGGCGGGCGACCGCGAACAGCATCCGGAAATGCAGTGACTGCTCGGCGCCGACCACGTAGATGAGCCTGGTGGCTTTCAGGTCCTTGATGCGGTACCTGATCGCGGCCAGGTCGGTGGTGTCGTAGCCGTAGCCTCCGTCGCGCTTCCGCAGGATCACCGGCTGCGGCGTCCCGTCCCGGCCGGTGAAGCCGGGCGGGAAGGCGGCGAGCGCGCCGTCGCTGATCACCGCGATCCCGTCCTTCTGCAACTCCGCGCATACGTCGGCCAGCATGGGGTTGTAAAAGCTCTCCGGCGCCAGGTCCGCATCCGTCAGGGTGACGCCGAGCCGCTGGTAGATGGTGTTGTAGTACTGCCTGGAATCGGCCACCATGAGCTGCCATAGGCGCAGCGTGTCCGGGTCGCCGGCTTGCAGCGCCACCACCCGGTGCCTGGACCGCTCGGCGAAGGCTGGGTCGGCGTCGAACTTGATCCGCGCGGCCTGGTAGAAAGCGTTGATCTCCCCGGCCGACAGCGCTGCGCGGGCGGCGTCTTCGCCGACATCCAGCAGGTGCTCGATGAGCATGCCGAACTGGGTGCCCCAGTCCCCCACATGGTTGGCGCGCACCACCGTATGCCCGAGGTACTCCAGAATCCGCACGATCGCATCCCCGACCACGGTCGTGCGCAGATGGCCAACGTGCATTTCCTTCACGACGTTGGGCGAGGAGTAGTCCACCACCACAGTTCCGGATGGGACCGCCACCGGCACACCAAGGCGCCCGTCCCGCAACTGGCCCGATGCCTGGCGGGCGATCCAGTCGCTGGCCAGCGTGAGGTTCACGAAACCGGGCCCACTGACCTCGACCCCGTCGCACACGCCCGCCACATCGAGATGCGCCACGATCCGCTCGGCCGCCTCGCGCGGCGGCATGCCGAGTCTCCTGGCGAGCGGGAGCGCCACGTTCGCCTGGAAGTCCGCGAACTGCGAGGGACGGATGAGCGGATCGGCGCCCGCCTGGTCGGCGCCGAAGGCAGCGGTGACCGCCGCGCTCACCCGTTCCGCGAGAACCTCCTGAGGATCGGCCATGACAACAAGCCTATCGGCGGCCGAAGCCCAGCCGTAGCTGTCGCGCCGCCCTACGAGCGCCGCAGGAAGTGGCGGTCCCGGCCGGAACCGAACCGTTCCTTGATCTTCTCGGTGATGTGGCCCTTGGCCAGGTCCGCCGCCAGCCGGCAGGCCGACGTGACGCCCTTGGCCGTGGACGCGCCGTGCGCGATCACGACCGTTCCCTCCAGCCCGAGTAGCGCGGCGCCGCCGTAGGTTTCCGCGTCCATGCGTCCCACCAGGTCGCGCAGCCCGCGCCGCTGGAACAGCGCGCCGAACCTGGCGGCGGCTGAGCCGGTCAGCGCGGCGCGCATCTGCTCGGTCGCGAATGCGGCCGCTCCCTCCAGGGTCTTCAGCGCCACGTTGCCCGTGAAACCGTCGGTCACGATCACATCGGCCTTGGCCGACAGCAGATCGCCGCCCTCCACGTTGCCCACGAAGCGCAGCGGCAGGCCGTGGGGTGGCACGCTGGCCAGCAGTTCGTGGGCGCGCCGGGCCAGCCGGTTGCCCTTTCCCGGCTCGGCGCCGATGGTGAGCAGCCCTACCCTGGGCTCGGCGATGCCGTACGCCACCTGTGCGTAGGCCACTCCGAGCTGGGCGAACGCCACCAGCATCTCGGGCTTCGGGTCCGCGATGGCTCCCGCGTCCACCAGCAGCGTGGGCCCGGGCCTGGTCGGCAGCACCACCGCTAGGCCGGGCCGCATGACACCGGGCAGCGACCGCAGCCTCAGCCGGGCGATCGCGACGACGCCACCGGTGGACCCCGCCGACACCACCGCCTCCGCCAGGCCCCGCCGGACCAACTGGCAGGCGATGGCCGCACTTGAGCGCGGCCGCCGCAGGCTCGCCAGGGCGCCTTCGTCCATGGCCAGGGAGTCCTCCGCCGCCGAGATCTTGACCTGGCCCCCTGGCGCCGGTCGCTGCGCCCCGTTCGCCGCCCTGGCCCGGGCTTGCGCGGCGAGCAACTGCCTGAGCTGTGTGGAGCGGCCGGTGAGGATGACGTCGATGCCAAAGGCATCCGCCGCGGCCACCGCGCCCTCCACGATCGCGGCCGGGGCATGGTCACCGCCCATGGCGTCCACCGCGATCGTGATGGGCCGGGCCCGTGCGCCCGGCGTGGATTCTGCTGACACGGCGTGATCCGTGCGGCCGCGTCAGGATGCTGCCGGCAGGGCCGGAATGTGCCGCATGGCGTCAAGCTTCTCATCTGTGGCACTTCCCCGGGGTCGCTGGCACCCTCCACGTAGTGGGAAGTTCCGCGGCTACGCTGGGCACCGTTCGCCGCCGCCCGGTCCTCGTGATTCATTGCGCAAACGCTGGGTAACGATCTCCCAGGGGCGCGGGGATCAGCACAGGCCGGCGGTGCTCGCGCGCGTGCCGGCTCGGAACAACTGAGGCCGGAAGACACCCGGGCGTCAAAGGCGGCCCCCGGGGCAGGCGGAGTTCGAGGGATTGGTGCGGGTGACGAGACCGTGACCTCAGCGTTGCTGACGTGACGATCTTGTAATCCCTCGGTTATGGCTCTGCGCGCCGCCGCGTGCGTCATAGAGGTACACGCGGCGGACAACGCCTTCCGGTTACTGGCTGACGGCATTTGCGACCCTGGCAGCGCCCAGGGTCGTACCCGACCCCGAGGGAGACGTGTGACTCAACCCGAGATCGAGCCGGCTGGCCGCCGGTTTCGCGCCTTCACCGCGAAGCACCTCGACGCCCTGGTACAGCGTGCCGGGCTCAGCGCTACCGAGCGGATGGCCATTAAGGCCGTGGGTATGGTGCTCCCGTTCCGCACCAACTCTTACGTGGTGGACACCCTCATCGACTGGGACGCGGCGCCCGACGACCCGATATTCCGCTTGGTCTTCCCCCAGGCGGCCATGCTGGACGCGGCGGATGTGAACCGCATCGCCTGCCTGCTGACCAACGGCGCGCCCGGCGTGGAGTTGCGCGAGGCCGTGCACGAGATCAGGATGCGGCTGAATCCGCATCCCGCCGGTCAGCTCGCGCTGAACGTGCCGGAGCTTGGCGAGGAGCCGCTGCCCGGCGTGCAGCACAAGTACCACGAGACCGTGCTGGTGTTTCCCAAGCAGGGCCAGACGTGCCATTCGTACTGCACGTACTGTTTCCGCTGGGCGCAGTTCGTGGACGAGCCCGACTTGAAGATGGCCACCTCGGACATCGACCGGATCACCGACTACCTCCGCAGGCACCGCGAAGTGACGTCGGTGCTGATCACCGGCGGGGATCCGATGATCATGGGTGCCGGGGTGCTGCGCCGCTACATTGAGCCGCTGCTCGGCCCCGGCCTTGAGCACGTGGAGTCGATCAGGATCGGCAGCAAGTCGCTCGCCTACTGGCCACAGCGGTTCGTCACCGATCCCGACGCCGACGACACGCTGCGGCTGTTCGAGCAGGTCGTGGCCACCGGCCGGACGCTGGCCTTCATGGCGCACTTCTCACACCCGCGTGAGCTGGAGCCGCCGGTCGCGGCGGAGGCGGTGCGCCGGATCCGCGGCACCGGGGCCGTCATCCGGACCCAGGCGCCGCTGATCCGCACGATCAACGACGACTCGGGCACATGGTCGGCCATGTGGCGGACTCAGGTACGGATGGGGATGATCCCGTACTACATGTTCGTCGAGCGGGATACCGGCCCGCAGGACTACTTCGCCGTGCCGCTCGCGCGTGGCTACCAGATTTTCAGCGACGCCTACCGGAGCGTCTCCGGGCTGGCCAGGACGGTCCGCGGCCCGTCCATGTCCGCCACCCCGGGCAAGATATGCGTGGACGGCATCACCGAACTGGCCGGGCAGAAGGTATTCGTGCTGCACATGATCCAGGCCCGGGACCCCGGCCTGGTCGGCAAGCCGTTCTTCGCAAGGTTCGACCCGGACGCGACCTGGATCTCAGACCTGGAGCCGGCCTTCGCGGATGGATGGCCGTGGGATCCGGAGCCTGAGGTCATGCCGGATCTGTGGGCCGGTGAGATGTTCGAGCCTGCGTGAGGTATTGAAGGGCGTGGGCAACGGCCCTGGAGGCGGGCGGGGACCGGTGGGCCTGGCAGGCGGCGTTCAGCCGGGTGCCAGGCCCACCGGTCCGGGCCCGTTAACCCCTGCGGCGATCAGGCGGCGGGGGTGGCGGGTTCGGTGGTACGGCTGGCTCGTGCGCGGGCGCCGTGGCGGTGCGCTTGGGCTCCTTGATGGCCAGGCAGCTCAGGGCGCCCACGGCCAGCAGGATGATCGGCATGAGCAGGGTCTGGCGCATCGCCGTGACGAAGGCGAACGTGAACACGTCGTGCGCGATGCGGGCGATCTCGGCCACGACCTGCGCGGGGAGGCCGTGCGCCAGGTGCGTGCTGCCGCCGCTCTGACCGGCGCCGACCTGGATGCCGCTCTTCGCGGAGCTGTCCATCTCGCTGACGAACCGGCCGCGCACCTGGGGCGGCAGTGCCGCCGACCGGGTGGCCGCCTCGTTCGCGATCGAGGAGACCAGCCTGTTCTGCAGCAGGGCGCCCACGGCCGCCACGCCGATCACCTGGCCGACCTGCCGGACGGTGTTCAGCACGCCGGAGGCGGCGCCCGCCATGCGCGGGTCGACGTTGCGCATGGCCACCGTGGTCATCGGCGCGAAGATGCAGCCCAGGCCGAACCCGGCCACCGTCAGGGGCGCCAGGAACGTGGGCCAAGTTGACGTCGGGTGCGCGATCAGGGCCAGCCAGCCCATGCCGACACCGAACAGGGTCAGGCCGGTCATCAGGATGTACTTGCCACCGATCTTGTCGACCATCCGGCCGGCCACAGGGGCGACGAATATGGACATCAGCGAGGCGGGCGCCATGGTGAGCCCGGCCTTCAGCGCCGTGAAGCCGAGCACCGACTGGAAGTAGATGGTCAGCGGCAGGAAGATGCCCATCATGCCGATGGCCAGCACACAAGACACCCAGTTCACCACGGAGTAGTTCCGGTCGCGGAACAGGGCGAACGGGACCAGTGGCTCCTTGTCCTGGGTGAGCTTCTGGACCAGCAGGAAGGCGAGCAGCAGCGCCACGCCCAGGCCGAGGATCAGCGGGATGCTGATGAAACCGGTGATCGTGCCCCAGTTGTACTTCTGCCCCTCGACCAGGCCGTAGCAGATCGCCAGCAGCCCGGCGCTGGCCAGCAGCACGCCGGGGATGTCGATCCGGTGCCTGCGGCCCAGGCGCAGGTCGGGGATGATGATCGGGGTGATCAGCAGCACGATCACGCCGATCGGCAGGTTCACGTAGAAGATCCACCGCCAGTCGAACGCGGTGACCAGCAGGCCGCCCAGGGTCGGCCCGGCGATCGTGGCCACCCCGGCCACGGCGCCCCAGATACCGAACGCGGCGCCGCGCCGTTCCGCCGGGAACGTGTTCGTGATGATCGTCAGGGTCTGCGGCATGAGCATGGCCGCGCCCAGCCCCTGGACCGCGCGGAACGCGATCAGCCAGCCCGGGCTCGGGGCCAGGCCGCAGGCGGCCGAGGCGGCCGTGAACACCGCGATGCCGCTGGTGAACATGACCCGCGGCCCGACCAGGTCGCCGAGCCTGCCCGCCGTGATGACCAGGACCGCGAGCACCAGGGCGTAGGCGTTGATCACCCACAGCACGTCGTCGAGTGAGGCGTGCAGGTTGGTGATCAGGTTGGGGATCGCGATGTTGACGATCGTCAGGTCGAGCAGGGTCATGAAGAACCCGAGCGAGACGACGAGCAACACTGCCCAGGGGTTCCCGTGGAACTTCCGCACGACTTCTCCTTGCCTTCATGCGCACCGTGCCGCGGCCACGTGAGGCGCCGGCCCGCAGGCATGCCCGCGCGGAGCGGCGGGCCCATTTCTCTCGGCTGGCTAACCAATATTCAAGATATATCTTGACCACGGACCGGCGCTAGCCCTTATCCAGGCCATCCCGGCCAGCGGCGCGCCCGTGTCCCTACCAAGACCAAGATAGAGGCAGGTGCCGACATTCCCGGGCCCGGCTTGCTACCGGCGAGTAGCAAGCAAGTATGCTCCGGCCATGGACCTGACAGGAACCGCAGCAATCATCTCCGGCGGGGCGAGCGGCCTGGGCGAGGCCACGGCGCGCGCGCTCGCCGCCGCAGGCAGCACCGTGGTCATCGCCGACCTGAACGCCGACCGCGGCGAGGCGGTCGCCGCCGAGGTCGGCGGGAAGTTCGTGCAGACGGACGTCGCCGACGAGGCGTCGGTCACCACGGCCGTGGAGGTGGCCGCCGGGCAGGGAGCGCCGCTGCGCGTGGTGGTCAACTGCGCGGGCATCGGGTGGGCCGAGCGCACCGTGAACCGGGACGGGTCACCGCACTCCTTCGCCACCTTCCGCAAGGTGATCGACATCAACCTGATCGGCACCTTCAACCTGATGCGCATCGGGGCGGCCGCCGTCGCCCGCACCGAGCCGGTCGATGCCGACGGCCAGCGCGGCGTGGTCATCAACACCGCGTCGGTAGCAGGCATCGAAGGGCAGACCGGCCAGCTCGCCTACTCGGCATCCAAGGGCGGCATCATCGGGATGACCGTGCCGGCCGCACGTGACCTCGCGGCCATCGGGATGCGGGTGAACACGATCTGCCCGGGCATCATCGACACCCCCATCTACGGCACCGGGCCCGCCAGCGAGGACTTCAAGGCCAGGCTGTCGGCCCCGATCGTGTTCCCCAAGCGCATGGGCACCGCCGCGGAGTTCGCCCGGCTGGTCCGGTCGCTGATCGAGAACGACTACATGAACGCCGAGGTCATCCGCTTCGACGGCGGGATCAGGTTCCAGCCCAAGTAGGCACGACGCAAGGCCCGCCGCGCGGGATCCGGCGGCGGGCGGCCAATCGTTCCCACGAGCGATGGGGAGGCACGCAGTGGCCGACGCGGTATCGGTCGAGGTGGCCGACGGCATTGGCATCATCACCATCAACCGCCCCGAGGCGCGCAACGCGGTCAACGAGGCGGTGGCCCGCAGCATCGCGGCGATCCTCGACGACTTCGACTCGCGCAGCGACATCACCTCGCTGATCATCACCGGCGCGGGCGGCACCTTCTGCGCCGGGATGGATCTCAAGGGGTTCGCGGCCGGGGAGGACTCGACGGCCGGCGGCCGCGGTTTCGGCGGCATCACGCAGCGCCCTCCGGCCAAGACGATCATCGCCGCGGTGGAGGGGTACGCCCTGGCCGGCGGGTTCGAGATCGTCCTGTCCTGCGACCTCATCGTGGCCAGCGAGGAGGCCGTATTCGGCCTGCCCGAGGTGAGCCGCGGGCTGGTCGCGGGCGCCGGCGGGCTGTTCCGCCTGCCCCGGCGGATTCCCTACCACCTGGCCATGGAGATCGCGCTCACCGGTGCCCGGGTTCCCGCGGCCCGGCTGCATGCGGCCGGGCTCATCAACCGCCTGGTGCCAGCGGGTGAGGCGCTCGCCCAGGCCCGCACGCTGGCCGCCGAGATCGGGCGGAACGCGCCGCTGTCGCTGGCCGCGACCAAGCGGATCGTGGCCGAGTCCGCGGACTGGCCGCTGGCCGAGGCGTTCGACCGGCAGTCAGGGATCGCCGGTCCGGTGTTCTTCTCCGCCGATGCCATGGAAGGCGCGGTGGCGTTCGCGGAGAAGCGCCCGCCGGTGTGGCGGGGCGAATAACCGCCGATCTTGATCATGAGTTTTGGGAGGTTACCGCGCCGCCAACGTCATGATCATCAGCGCCGCGGCAGCGGTGGCCGGTATGCCGGGTCCGCGAAGCTGGGGCACATGGCCGCCGAGCCCACCGTAGGATCGATGACCGGACCACTCGCGGACACTGTTGGGGACGTCGATGTGTGGAATCGCCGGCTGCCTGGCACTGGCCCTTGAGGCGGACCCGGACCAAGCCTGGCTCACTCGCGCCCTGGACCGGATCAGCCACCGCGGGCCGGACGACGATGGCGTGTACACCGACGCGGATGTCGCGCTCGGCTTCCGGCGGCTGTCGATCCTGGACCTGTCGCAGGCCGGGCACCAGCCGATGCGCTCGGCCGACGGCCGCTTCTGGATGCTCTTCAACGGGGAGATCTACAACTACGTCGAGATGGCCGCCGAACTGCGGGAGCAGGGGGTCACCCTGCGGTCCAACGGCGACGCCGAGGTGCTGCTCGAGACCTACGCCCTGGTGGGCAAGGACGTGGTGCACCGGCTCCGCGGCATGTACGCGCTCGCCATCTGGGACACCTGGACCCGCGAACTGTTCTGCGCCAGGGACCCGTTCGGCATCAAGCCCTTCTACTACCGCATCGACGGCGGGCCAGGCACGGTCTCCGGCGGCGAGGCCAACGGCGCGCGCGGCGGCAGTACGGTGGCGCGCCCGCCCCGGGCCTCGCGCCCCGCCCGCGCGGCGGCCGGCATGCGGCGCCGGCCGAGGCCAGCCGAGCCGGAGCAGGCTGACCCTCTGGCGGCCCCGGATGACTGGTTCACCCCACCGCGCGGCCGGCCAGGCGGCCAGGCCGGCATGCGGCCGGAGAGCCTGATGGGCCCGGCGTAACGCATAAAGAAGGTGCGCCGGGGGCTCCTTCCGCGGCGCCCACGGGGGCCCGGGCCACCGCGGCCGACCCGGTCATGGCCGGCGTGCCCGGCACGGCCGACCTGAGGCTGCGCTTCGCCTCCGAGCGCAAGGCGCTCGCCGAGCCGGGGGAACTGCGGGACCTGGACGCCGCCGCGCTGCGCAGGTACCTGGCCTTCCAGTACGTGCCCGCGCCGGACACCATCACGCCGCCGATCCAGGTGCTGCCGCCCGGCCACGCGATGATCGCCCGGCCGGGCCGGCCGGTCGACGTCTACCGCTTCTGGCGGGCCGACCTGCGGCCAGCCCGCCAGCCGAGCGAGTCGACCCCGCGTGCGATCCTCGCCGCGATGCGCGACTCGGTCGCGGTCCACCTGCGCAGCCACGCGCCGCTCGGAGCGTTCCTGTCCGGTGGCATCGACTCGGCGGCGATCTGCGCGCTGGCCGCCGAGCACCGGCCGGACCTGCTCACGTTCACCGTGGGGTTCGAGCGCGAGGGGTACAGCGAGATCGACCGGGCGCAGGAGACGGCGGCCGCCATCGGCGTGCGGTCGATTCCCTACGTGATCACCCGGGAGGAGTTCTTCCAGCACCTCCCGCAGGTCATCTGGCACCTCGACGACCCGATGGCCGACGCCGCCTCGGTCCCGCTGTGGTTCGTGGCCCGCGAGGCGAGCAAGCACGTCAAGGTCGTGCTGTCCGGCGAGGGCTCCGACGAGTTGTTCGGCGGGTACGCGATCTACCACCAGCCCGGCGTGGTCCGGGCCGGCGAGCGGCTGCCGGACTGGGGCCGGGCACCGATCAAGAAGGCCGCGGGAATGATCCCGTCCGGGGTCAAGGGCAGGGGCTTCCTGGAGCGCACGTCTACCCCGCTGCGCCACCGCTACATCGGCAACGCCCGCGTGTTCAGCGAAAACGAGGTGGCGCGGATCGCGGTTCACCCGGGCAGCGCGAGCCCGTGGGACGTCACGGGGCCGGTCTACGATCAGGCGGAGCACGCGGACCTCGACGACGTATCCACCATGCAACTGGTGGACATCAACACCTGGCTGGCCGGCGACATCCTGGTCAAGGCGGACCGCATGACGATGGCACACAGCCTGGAACTGCGGGTGCCTTTCCTGGACGCCGAGGTGCTGAAGGTGGCGTCGCGGCTGTCCCGGGCCGAGAAGATCGGCGCAGGCACCACCAAGCTCGCGCTGCGGTCGGCCATGAGCGAAGTGCTGCCCAAGGCGGCCGCCGAGCGGGCGAAGCTGGGGTTCCCCGTCCCGATCGGGCACTGGCTCACCGGTGAGTCCTACGGCTTCGCCGAGCGGTTGCTCCGGGAGGCGCAGACCGACGAGTGGATCAACCGCGAGGAGGCGCTCCGGCTGCTCGAGGGGCTGCGCGCGGGCGAGCCCGGCGTGGAGTGGCGCCACCTGTGGGTGCTGATCGTGTTCTCGCTGTGGCACCAGATCTTCGTCGAGCGCGTCTACGACCCGGTCGCACTCGGCTGGGAGCGCGCCGCCGGGGTGCCGCGCTAGCACTTTCCGGCTTGTCACTCGTGGTAGCCGGATGTCCGTACGGGGTGAGCCTGGCTACCCGGTGAACCCTGGCAGTGTTTTGCCTGGTGCGTAGGCGGCGAGCTTGTCGCGGAGCCGGCCGCGGCCGCGGTGCAGCCGGGACATGACCGTCCCTATCGGGGTGCCCATGATCTCGGCGATCTCCTTGTAGGCGTATCCCTCGATGTCGGCGAGATAGACCGCCACCCGGAACTCCTCCGGCAGGTCACGCAGCGCGCGCAAGATCTCGGAGTCAGCCAGCCGGTCCAGCGCCTCGGCCTCCGCCGAGCGGGCCGCAGAAGCCAGCGGATCCCCCTGGGCATGCCAGTCGGCATAGTCGATGCCCGTTGCCTGCCGCGGTTCCCTGCGCCGCTTGCGGTAGCCGTTGATAAAGGTGTTGGCCAGGATGCGGTGCAGCCATGCCTTGAGGTTCGTGCCCGGCCGGAACTGGTGGAAGGCCGCGTAGGCCTTGACAGACGTCTCCTGGACCAGATCCTCGGCGTCGGTGGGGTTGCGGGTCATCCGAAGCGCGGCCATGTACAGCTGTCCGAGGACGGGCACGACATCGCGCTCAAACTGCTCGTCGCGGTCCGGCGACTCTTCGGTCTTGGCCATGGTCACTCCGCTTCGTATCCTCTCTCACCCATATAGACGTTTGCTAACCCCAAAGTGGCTCGGCTTTCGGGCAACTTTCCTCGTCCAGGGCGAGTGATCCTGTTGTACGCGACGATCCTGAATGTTTCCTGAAGATTTGTTTCGAGCCGTAGGCGGGCCCGCTGCGGGGCGCGCCGCGCCCGGCCCTGTCCGCCCTGGCTCGAGTGTCGGTCCCCCGTGTGACCCTGCTCCCATGCCAAGAACAGCAGCTTTCGACCGGCAGGCCCTCGCCGGCTTAGCAGCCAGGCAACACAGCGTGATCACCCATGGGCAGGCCATTGAGTGCGGCATGACCAACCGGGTGGCGTATTACCGCGTCCGTGGCGAGGGACCGTGGCAGGTGCTGCTCCCCGGCGTCTACCTGACGCACACCGGTCAACCGGGCGACGATGCGCGTGAGGTGGCAGCGCTCCTCTATGCCGGTCCAAACAGTGTGCTCACGGGAGCGGCGGCGCTGCGCCGACACGGCTTGTCGGGTTACAGGCAACGCAGGGATGCAAGAGAGCGTGGCGGCCCGGTTGATGTCTTGGTACCGCTCGCCACGCGGCGCTCCGATGCTGGGTTCGCTCGGCTGCACCGCACTGGCCGGTTACCCAGAGGGTTCTGTGTCGCTGGTGAGGCTCGGTTCGCCCTCCCGCCCCGCGCGGTGGCTGATGCGGTGCGGCTGATCGCCGATGTAAACGATGTGCGGGCGGTGGTCGCCGAGGCCGTGCAGCGAGGAAGGTGCTCGATCATGGACTTGGCGGAGGAATTGGCCACAGGGCCGATCAGGGATTCGGCCCTGCTGCGCCTGGCACTCGCTGAGGTTGCGGAGGGTGTCAGGTCGGTGGCCGAGGCTGACCTGCGGGCTTTGATTGTGAAGGCCCGCCTACCGACGCCCATGTTCAATCCGCGCCTGATCGTCGATGGCGAGTTCCTGGCGAAGCCTGACTGCTGGTGGCCGGAGTCCGGCGTAGCCGGGGAGGCGGACTCACAAGCATGGCACTTCTCGCCGCATGACTGGGAGGCGACGATGGCCCGGCATGCCCGAATGAGTGCGCACGGCATCATCGTGCTTCACTTCCCGCCCAAACAGATCCGTTACCAGCGAGAGCAGGTCGCCAGCATGATCCGCCAGGCGCTCGCATCCGGACGCGAACTACCACATATCCGGGCAATTTCGTCCGCTCAGGCTCTTCCCTGAGCCGCCCCGCAGCCATCAGCGCCTCCGGGATTGTCATGGTTGGCGCAACCACTACAAAAGATTGTGATGGTTGGCGCAACCATTACAAACGTCTCGTGCGGCGGGCTTGCCGAGGCTGCGGGAGTCTCCACGGGTTGGGGTTGGAGGGGTTTATGGGAGGGGTGAGGTTGCTCGGCAGGGCTAGATCCAGCCGTGGTACCACATGTGGGACAGCCAGGAGGGGTAGGGGATGGGCTGGGCGGTCAGCAGCGGGTACAGGTAGGCGAAGTTGAGCAGGACCGCGAGCACGAAGGCGCCGGCCAGGGACGCCCCCACCGCACGCCGGGCGGGGCTCGCCGTGGCGGAACCCATGACCAGGCCCAGGCACAGTACGACAGCGAGTACGAGGAACGGCACGAAGACGACCGAGTAGAAGTAGAACTGGGTCCGCTTGGCATAGGCGAACCAGGGCAGCCAGCCGGCGGCCACGCCCACCAGCACGGCGCCCGCGCGCCAGTCACGGCGGGTCAGCCACCAGCCGAGGCATACGAGCAGGGCCAGGATGGCACCCCACCAGAGCACCGGGGTGCCGATGGCGAGCACCTCGGCGGCGTCTCCCTTGGCACACACGCCATGCCCTGAGGTGGGGCAGCTCCAGTAGTAGGACACCGGGCGGCTGATCGTCAGCCAGGTCCACGGCTGCGACTGGTACGGGTGGTGTTTCTGCAGGCCGGTGTTGAAGGCCAGCATCGCCTTGTTGTACTGGAACAGTGAGATCAGCGGCGAGATCACCGGGATGTTGACCCCGTGCAACTGCGCCCAGTTCCGGTCGTAGCCGCTGCTCGTCGCGAACCAGCCGGTCCAGGTGGCCAGGTAGGCGACCAGTGGCAGCGCGAGGAACGAGCCGGCCAGGCCGCCGAGGTACCGGATCAGCCCGGGGCCGGTGACCCTGCCCAGCCCGGCGGTCCGGCGCGCGCCGACATCCCAGGCAAAGGACAGCGCGGCGAACGTGGGCACGAACCACAGGCCGTTCCACTTGGAGGCGCAGGCCAGCCCCAGGCAGACCCCGGCGCCAATCCGCCACCAGCGGATACCCGTGTGCGGTGCGCCGGCGGCGACCGGTTCCCCGGCGGCCGCCGGTTCCGCGGCCGCGGCAGCGGAGTCGGCCAGCCTGGCGCGGTAGACGTCACGGTCGACCACCAGGCAGCCGAACGCGGCTAGCACCCAGAACATCACGAAGATGTCCAGCAGCGCGGTCCGGCTCATGACGAACTCGAGGCCATCCAGCGCCAGCAGCAGCCCGGCGAAGCAGCCGAGCAGGGTGGATCTGGTCATCCGCCGGGCGATCCGCGCGAGCAGCAGGATCGACAGCGAGCCGACCACGGCTGAGGCGAACCGCCAGCCGAACGGGGTCAGCCCGAAAAGCCACTCCCCGGCGGCGATGAGCACCTTCCCGAACGGCGGGTGCACCACGAACTCGCCGCCGTTGGTGAACACGTGCGGGTCGCCCCGCACCAGCAGGCCGTTGCGGTTGCTGACGTAGTTGTGCTCCACGCCGAACCGGAGAATCCCCAGTGCGTCGGGCACGTAGTAGGTCTCGTCGAAGATGACGGCGCGCGGGGAGCCGAGCCGGAGGAACCGCAGGTAGGCGCCGAACACGGTGACAAGCAGCGGCCCGGCCCAGCCCCAGAACGTGCCGAGCGGCATGGGCGGGACCAGCCGGGCACGCAGCGCGTCCAGCCGGGTGGCGGTCTCCCGTGGCGCGGGCCCGACCTGAGTTTCCATCATCGAGGCACATCGTATGGGCTGCGCCGGGCGCGGGCACCGTGCAATGGCCTACCGTGGTCGCGGAATGAAAGACAGCGGCACGCTCATCGTGGCGGCTGCCCCGCTCGGCCAGCCGGCGGACGCTTCGCCCAGGCTGGCGGGCGCCCTGGCAGCCGCGGGGATCATCGCGGCGGAGGACACCCGCAGGGCGCTCCGGCTTGCCAGGGAACTCGGCGTGAAAGTTTCCGGCCGCCTCGTTTCCTACTACAACGCCGTGGACCAGGACCGGGTGGCCGACTTGCTGGCCGCGATGGAAGCCGGGACCGACGTGCTGCTCATCGCGGATGCGGGGATGCCGGGGGTCAGCGACCCCGGCTACCGGCTGGTGGGCGCCGCCGCCGAGGCGGGCATCCCGGTGACCGTGCTGCCCGGGCCCTCCGCGGTGACGGCGGCGCTCGCGGTCAGCGGGCTGCCCACCGACCGGTTCTGCTTCGAGGGGTTCCCGCCGCGCAGCGCCGGTGCCAGGGAGCGCCGGTTCGCGGAACTGGCCGCCGAACCGCGGACCATGGTCTTCTTCGAGTCACGCCGCCGGGTCGCGGCCACCCTGGCCGAACTGGCCGCCGCGTTCGGGCCGGACCGGCAGGCCGTCGGGTGCCGGGAGCTGACCAAGACCCACGAGGAAATCGCCCGCGGCACGCTCACCGAACTGGCCGCCTGGGCGAAGCGGGGCGTCCTCGGGGAGATCACCCTCGTGGTGGCCGGCGCCCCGGCGCGAAGCCGGCGAAGCCCGGACGGGCCGGGCTGGGCGGCAAGCCTGGCGGCGGCGGTCGCGGAGGTGGCCGTCAGGCAGGCCGCGGGGATATCCCGCAAGGAGGCGATCGCCGCCGTGGCCGCCGAGTCGGGGCTGCCGAAACGCGAGGTCTACAACGCCGTGGTGACGGGGCGCCGGCCAGGATAACCATGCGGGAACGGCCGGCCCGCACCGCTACGCTGGAGCGCATGTCCGCGACCACTCGTCACATTCTCGCGGCGCCGGCCTGGCCCTACGCCAACGGCCCGCGCCACATCGGCCATGTCTCCGGCTTCGCGCTGCCCTGCGACATGTTCAGCCGGTACCAGCGGATGGCGGGAAACCGGGTACTGATGGTCAGCGGCACCGACGAGCACGGCACGCCGATCCAGGTCCAGGCGGACAAGGAGGGCACCACGCCCCGGGAGCTTGCCGACCGGTACAACCAGGTGATCGCCGAGGACCTGACCGGCCTGGACATGTCCTACGACCTGTTCACCAGGACGACCACGGCGAACCACTACGCGGTGACCCAGGAGATCTTCACCGGCCTGTACCGGAACGGCTACATCTTCGCCCGCACCTCGCTGAGCGCGGTTTCGCCGTCCACCGGCCGCACGCTGCCCGACCGGTACATCGAGGGCACCTGCCCGATCTGCGGGTACGAGAGCGCGCGCGGCGACCAGTGCGACAACTGCGGCAACCAGCTCGACCCGGTCGATCTGATCAACCCCAGGTCGAAGATCAACGGGGAGAGGCCCGCGTTCGTGGACAGCGAGCAGTTCTTCCTCGACCTGCCGGCGTTCACCGAGGTGCTCGGCACCTGGCTGCAGAGCAAGAAGGGGCTGTGGCGGCCCAACGTGCTGCGGTTCTCCCTCAACCTGCTTGACGACCTGCAGCCCCGGGCGATCACCAGGGACCTGGACTGGGGCGTGCCGGTGCCGCTCGACGGCTGGCGGGACCGGCCGGACAAGCGCATCTACGTCTGGTTCGACGCGGTCATCGGCTACCTGTCGGCGTCGGTCGAGTGGGCGCGCCGCTCCGGCGACCCGGACGCCTGGCGGGCCTGGTGGCAGTCGGAAGACGCGGAGTCCTACTACTTCATGGGCAAGGACAACATCGTCTTCCACTCCGAGATCTGGCCCGCGATGCTGCTCGGCTACAGCGGGAAGGGCGCCAGGGACGGCACCCCTGGGTCGCTCGGCGCGCTGAAGCTGCCCACCGACGTGGTCGCCAGCGAGTTCCTGACCATGGAGGGCCGCAAGTTCTCCTCGTCCCGCTCGGTGGTCATCTACGTACGGGACTTCCTGGACCGCTACGACGTGGACGCGCTGCGCTACTACGTCGCCGTTGCCGGGCCGGAGAACCAGGACACCGACTTCACCTGGAGCGAGTTCGTCCGGCGCAACAACGATGAGCTCGTCGCCACCTGGGGCAACCTGGTCAACCGTGCGGTCTCGTTCGCGGCCCGCAACATCGGCGAGATCCCTGCGCCGGGGCCGCTCACCGACACCGACCAGGAGGCACTCGAACGGTCCCGGCAGGCGTTCGGTGCCGTCGGCGGTGAACTCGCCAGGTCCCACTTCAAGAACGCGGCCACCGAGGCCATGCGGACCGTCGCCGAGGCGAACAAGTACATGTCGGACCAGGCACCGTGGAAGCTGCGCGAGTCCGACCCGGACCGGACGCGGACCATCATGCACGTAGTGCTGCAACTCGTGGACGACGCCAAGACGCTGCTCACTCCGTTCCTGCCGCGCTCGTCGGGGAAGGTGCACACGATGCTGGGCGGCGAGGGCACCTGGGCCGGCATGCCACATCTGGAGAAGGTCGACGAGGACGGCGGGCCGTCCTACCCGGTGATCACGGGTGACTACCGGAGCGAAGCCCGGTGGGAGTCGGTCCCGGTCCGGCCCGGGACCCCGCTCGCCGTCCCGCAGCCGCTGTTCGCCAAGCTCGACACGTCCGTGGTGGACGAGGAACTAAAGCGGCTGGAGGACGCGTGACCGCTGCCCGCGCGGCCAGGGACGGCGTCCCCGGCCCCGGGCAGGTCCCGGCGCCCGAACCGCTGCCTGCCCCGGCGCTGGACGCGCACTGCCATCTGGACCTGATCGAGCAGCCCGCCGGGGAGGTGCTCGCCGCCGCGCGGGCCGCGGGCATCACCCGGGTGGTCACGGTGGGCGTGGACCTGCCCTCGTCGCGCTGGTCCGCCGAGTTGGCCGACACCGCGACGGGCGTCTACGCGGCGGTGGCGATCCACCCCAACGAGACCGCCGCCGCGGCCGGATCGGCCGCGCAGCGGGACGAGGTGCTCGCCGAGATCGCCAAGCTGGCGGTCCTGCCGCAGGTCCGCGCGGTCGGCGAGACCGGGCTCGACTACTACCGGGACTACGCCGCCCCCGGGGTGCAGCGGGAGTGGTTCCGCGCGCACATCGAGATCGCCAAGCAGGCCGGCAAGGCGCTGATGATCCACGACCGGGACGCGCACGAGGACGTGCTGGCGATCCTGGCGGCCGACGGCCCGCCGGAGCGGGTGGTGTTCCACTGCTTCTCCGGGGATGCCGCCATGGCCGAGCGGTGCGCGGCAGCCGGGTATGTGATGAGCTTCGCCGGCACCGTCACGTTCACCAACGCGCCCGCGCTGCGGGAGGCCGCCGCGGTCGCGCCGCCGGACCTGGTGCTGGCCGAGACCGACGCCCCGTTCCTCACGCCGATGCCGTACCGGGGCAGGCCCAACACCCCCGCGATGGTGGCGCATACGGTGCGGTGCCTGGCCAGC
The DNA here is from genome assembly GCA_963726415.1 of uncultured Actinomycetes bacterium. Taxonomy (GTDB): domain Bacteria; phylum Actinomycetota; class Actinomycetes; order Streptosporangiales; family Streptosporangiaceae; genus DASXKD01. The sequence continues at coordinate 57,731 of CAVSCM010000027.1, read as the reverse complement.
GTCAAGCAGGTCAGCGTCGCGGACATGTGCGAACTGGTCACCGCGACCGGTGAGCGCATGTTCGGTCCCTGGTAGACGGCCAGCCGTGGCCGATGGCGACCTGCTCGGGCCCGCCGCGGTCCGCGAGATCGCGGGCCGGCTGGGCGTTCGGCCCGCGAAACGCCTCGGCCAGAACTTCGTCATCGACCCGGGCACCGTCTGGCGCATCGTGACCCTGGCCGGCCTGTCCGCCGATGACGACGTGCTCGAGGTCGGCCCGGGGTTCGGCTCGCTGACACTCGGCCTGCTGGCCGCCGCCCGCCGGGTGATCGCGGTCGAGGTGGACCCGGCCCTGGCGGCGGAACTGCCGCGCACGGTGACCGCCGTCGCACCGGGCCTCGCGCCGCGGCTTGAGGTGGTCACCGCCGACGCGGCCCGGGTGACCAGCCTGCCCGGCAGGCCGCCCACGGCCCTGGTGGCGAACCTGCCCTACAACGTCGCGGTGCCCGTCGTGCTGCACCTGCTCGCCAGCTTCGGGTCCCTGGCCCACGGCCTCGTCATGGTGCAGGCGGAGGTCGCCGACCGGATGACCGCGCCGCCGGGAAGCCGGGTCTACGGCGTGCCGTCGGTCAAGCTCGCCTGGTTCGCCGCCGCGCGCCGGGCCGGGCCGGTGCCCCGGGTGGTGTTCTGGCCGGTGCCGAACGTCGACTCGGGGCTTGTCGCATTCACCCGGCATCCGCCGCCGGACGCCGGTGCGAGCCGCGGGGACACGTTCGCCGTGATCGATGCCGCCTTCTCCCAGCGCCGCAAGACGCTGCGGGCGGCACTGGCGCGCTGGGCCGGCACCCCCGCCGAGGCCGAGCGGATCCTGCGCGCGGCCGGGGTGGACCCAGGTGCCCGCGGCGAGTCGCTGACCGTGCGGGACTACGCCGCTGTCGCGGCGGCCCGGGGGGCACAGTATCTCCCGGGGGACACCCCCTGACCCCGACGACCCGGAAACCCCCCCGCTGGCCACAAGGCCTCGTGACTTCGTCACGCCGCCTTGGCCCGGCGCGGCCGCGGCCGCGGTGAGCCGGGCTGCCGTTAGGATCAAGGGCATCGTTACCCCCGTCACCGCGGTCACCGCCAGAGCGCCGGCAAAGGTGAACCTGCAGCTTGCCGTTGGCCCGGCCCGGGCCCACGGTTACCACGATCTGGTCACGGTGTATCACGCTGTGTCGCTCTTCGACGAGGTGACGGTGGCGCCGGCGGAGCGTGACAGCGTGTCGGTCACCGGTGAGGGGGCCGACAGCGTCCCCGCCGACGACAGCAACCTCGCTGTCCGTGCGGTGGCCGAACTGCTCCGCGCCGTGGGATCTGGCGCCAAGGACTCCCCGGGCCTGGCGATCCGGATCAACAAGCGAATCCCGGTCGCGGCCGGGCTGGCCGGCGGCAGCGCCGACGCCGCCGCGGCCCTGGTCGCCTGCAACGAACTGTGGCGGACCGGGCTGAGCCAGGCCGAGCTGTGCGAGCTGGCCGCCAGCGTCGGCAGCGACGTGTCGTTCGGCCTGGTCGGCGGCACCGCCGTCGGAGTGGGGCGGGGGGAACGGGTGACCCCCGCGCTGGCCGCCGGTACCTACCACTGGGTGCTTGCCTTCGCCGCGGGCGAGCTGTCCACCGCCGACGTCTATGCCACCTGGGACCGAATCCAGGCCACCCGCGGCGGGCCGGGCGGTTCCGGCACGGCTGCGGTGAAGCCGGCGGGCCGCCCCCGGTCCGGGCGCACCAGCACCGCGGTGCCGCCGGGCCCGCCCGCGCTGGACAACCGGCTGATGGCCGCGCTGCGGTCCGGAAAGCCCACCGAGGTCGGCCCGTTGCTCGCCAACGACCTGCAGCAGGCGGCGATCTCGCTGCGTCCCGACCTGCGCCGCACCCTCGCCGCGGGCATGGAGCACGGCGCACTGGCCGCGATCGTCTCCGGTTCCGGCCCGACCTGCGCATACCTGGCCAAGGACGCGCGGCACGCGGCAGACCTTGCCGTGGCGCTCGCCGGGGCAGGCGTGTGCCGCACGGTGGTCCACGTCGCGGGCCCGGTGCCAGGAGCCAGCGTGACCGGCATCGCCCCGGAGCCGACGTGAGCGCGCCCGCGTGAGCACGGAGACCATGTGAACCTGGTCAACCTGGAGAGCGTCGTCAAGGGCTACGGGCAGCGGGTGCTGCTCGACGGCGTCTCCGCCGGGGTGGCGGCGGGCGAGTCGATCGGCCTCGTCGGGCGCAACGGCGCGGGCAAGAGCACACTGCTCGGGCTGCTCGCCGGCGCCGAGCGCCCCGACAGCGGCCGGGTCACCCGCGCCAGGGACCTGCGCGTTGCCCACCTCCCCCAGGCCGACCGGCTGACCGGGACGGTGGCCGGCCTGGTCACCGGCGGCCTGCCCGAGCACGAATGGGCCGGCGATGCGCGGATCAGGTCGGTGATCGGCGCGCTGCTTTCCGACATTGATTTCAATTCAGATGCCGAACGATTGTCCGGGGGTGAGACCCGCCGGGTGGCGCTAGCGGCGCTCCTCGCTGGCCAGCACGATCTGCTGCTGCTCGACGAGCCGACGAACCACCTGGACGTGGAAGCCGTTTCCTGGCTGGCCGGGTTCCTCCGCGAGCAGGGCACGGCGATGGTGGTCGTGACCCACGATCGCTGGTTCCTCGACGCGGCCACCATGCGAACCTGGGAACTGGCCGACGGCCGGGTCCACTCCTATGACGGGGGCTACGCCGCCTACGTCCTCGCCCGCGCCGAACGGGCCAGAATCACCGACGCCACCGAACGGCGGCGGCGCAACCTGCTGCGCAAGGAACTCGCGTGGCTGCGGCGCGGACCTCCGGCCCGGACCAGCAAGCCACGGTTCCGTATCGAGGCCGCGAACGAGCTGATTGCCAATGAGCCGGAGGCGCGGAACGGGGTCGAACTGGTCCGGCTGGCCACGGCGCGGCTCGGGAAGACGGTCATCGATGCGTTTGACGTATCGGTGACGGTTGCGGCGCGGGTCTTGTTCGACGACGTGACGTGGCAACTGGGTCCGGGAGATCGGGTCGGGATCCTGGGGCCCAACGGGGCTGGCAAGACTACGTTTTTGCGGCTGCTCGCGGGGGATTTGGGCGGGGTTAAGGGCCGTCCAATGGGTCACCTGGGCGCGGACAGAACTCCGCGCCCAGGTGACCCACCGGCCGACCCCGCGCGGGATCCCGATACGCCGGCTGAGGAGGAAGGTCCCGTCGTTGCCGAAGGACGCGTCGTTCGAGGGAAGACGGTGCGGCTCGGGTACCTGGGGCAGGGTGGCGAGGGGCTGGACCCGGGGCTGTCGGCGCGCGAGGTAGTGGCGTCCGTCCGGGGGAATCTGGAGGCGTGGGAGGGTTCGGGGTCGGTGGGGGGCCTGCTGGACAGCCTGGGGTTGCGAGGAGACACGCAATTTACGCCCGCCGGGGAGCTGTCGGGCGGGGAGAGACGGCGGGTTCAGCTCCTGAAGGTCCTGGTGGGGGAACCCAATGTCATGTTGCTGGATGAGCCGACCAACGATCTTGATGTGGATACGTTGACGGAGCTGGAAGACCTGCTGGATGGGTGGGCCGGGTCGCTGGTGGTGGTGAGTCATGACCGGTATTTCCTGGAGCGGGTGACCGACCATGTGCTGGCGTTGATGGGGGACGGGAAGCTGTCGTTCCTGGGGGGCGGGATCGAGGAGTACCTGGCGCGACGGGGTGCTCAGGTCCGGAGGGAGAGCGTGGCGGTGTTTGCCCCGGAGGCAGGGGCACGGGCTGGGGGCGGCGGTGCGCGGGACATGCGTATTGCAAAGAAGGAGCTGCAGCGGCTGGAACGGCAGATCGACCGCCTCGGGGTGCGGGAGAAAGAGCTGACCGAGGAGCTCGCGGCCCGCGCCAGCGACTACGCGGCGCTGATCGAGCTCGGCGCGCAACTGCGCGAGGTCGAGGCGGAGAAGGGGCGGCTGGAGGAGGAGTGGCTGGCCGTCGCCGAGGAGGCGGAGTGATCCCGGGCGGGCCTCAGCCGGCGTCGAGCGGGGCGAGCAGGACCCGCAGCAGGCCGGCCAGCGTGTCGCGACTGGATGGGGGAAGGCCGGCGAGCAGCGCCTGCTCGGCTTCCAGCAGGTCGGCGAGCGTGGCATCTACCCGCGACCGGCCCGCCGCGGTGAGGGTGACCAGCGCGCCCCGCTTGTCCTGTGGGTCCGGGCGCCGGCGGACCAGGCCCTTGTCCTCCAGGCGGTGGATCCGGTTGGTCATCGTGCCCGAGGTGACCAGCGTGGCCCGCAGCAGCGCACCCGGGCTCAGCTCGTAGGGTGCGCCCTGCCGCCGCAGCGCGGCCAGCACGTCGAACTCCCAGGACTCGAGGTCGTGCGCGGCAAAGGCGCTGCGGCGCTCCCGGTCCAGGTGGCGGGCCAGCCGGGAGATCCGGCTCAGCACCTGCATCGGCTGCACGTCCAGGTCGGGGCGCTCGGCCTGCCAGGCAGCCACCAGGTCGTCGACCTCGTCCGTCGGCCGCCGGCCCGCGTGGCCCGCCCCCCGGCCGTCCGCCACATGCTCCATCGCCCAAGGATATCTTGACATGAAGAATTATCGCGGGCAGGGTGGCAAGTAGCTTGATATCGAGATACTTGGAGGGGTGCCATGTGGGATCCGGGCCAGTACCTGCGCTATGCCGGCGAGCGGGGGCGCCCCTTCTTCGACCTGCTCGCGCGGGTGGGGGCGGAAGAGCCGGATTATGTGGCAGACCTCGGGTGCGGGCCGGGGAACCTGACCGCCACCCTGGCCGACCGGTGGCCCGCCGCGGAGATCGTAGGCGTGGACAACTCGCCGGAGATGATCGCCGCGGCCCAGGAGGAGGCCGCCACGCACGACCGGCTCAGCTTCACACTCGGCGACGTGCGGGACTGGCGGCCCGCCCGCAAGGCCGATGTGCTTCTGTCCAACGCCGTGCTGCAATGGGTGCCCGGCCATCTGGACGTGGTCCGGCGCTGGCCGGGGCTGCTCAGCCCGGGTGGGTGGCTGGCGTTCCAGCTACCGGGCAACTTCGACCAGCCGACCCACGCGATCCTGCTCGACCTCGTCCGGTCGGGCCGGTGGGCGCCGCTGCTGCGCGGCGTGGCGCTCAACCGCCAGGCCGGCAGCCCCGCCGACTACCTGGACCTGCTGGCCAGGGAGGGCTGCGCGGTAGATGCCTGGGAGACCACCTACCTGCACGTGCTGCCCGGCCCCGATCCGGTGGTGGAGTGGTACCGGGGCACCGGGCTGCGCCCCGTCCTTGCTGCCCTGGACCCCGGTCAGGCCGAGCGGTTCCTCGCCGAGTACCGCGAGCGGGTGACGCAGGCCTACCCGGCGGCGCCCTACGGGACCGTCCTGCCGTTCCGCAGGGTGTTCGTGGTCGCGCAGGCGCCCTAGTCGCGCGGGGCGGACGCCCTCATCGCGGCCTTGGCCGAGATGCTCGGCGAACGGTCAAGCTGGGACAGCCCGTTCCAGGCCAGGTTGATCAGGTGGGCCGCGACCACCTCCACCTTCGGCTTACGGGCGTCCAGCCACCACTGCCCGGTCACGGCCACCATGCCCACCAGCATCTGGGCGTACATCGGCGCCAGTTTCTGGTCGTAGCCCCGGTCGCGGAAGAAGTCGCCAAGCATGTACTCGACCTGGCGGGCGATGTCGCTGATCAGGCTGCCGAACGTGCCGGACCCGTGGGAGGGGGAGTCGCGGACCAGGATACGGAAGCCGTCGGAGTTGTCCTCGATGTAGCGGAGCAGGGCCACCGCCGCCGCCTCGAACTTCTCCCTGGTGTTGGCGCCGCCGAGAATGGCCGTGGCCATCGTGAGCAGCCGTTCCACCTCGCGATCCACCACGACCGCGTAGAGGCCCTCCTTGCCGCCGAAGTGCTCGTAGACCACGGGCTTGGAGACGCCGGCCTGGGCGGCGATCTCCTCGATGGACGTGCCTTCGAAGCCCCGCTCCGCGAAGAGCCTGCGGCCGATGTCGAGCAACTGCTCCCGGCGCTCTTTGCCGGTCATTCGCTTGCGGTGGTTATCGCCGGTACTCGAATTGCTCACCCACCCATCATGGTGGTCATGCCGCGGTCCGGTCACCCGGCTTGATCACGTCCGCTCGGGCCATCGAGCCCAGCGAGACGTCGCGCAGGCCGGTGAGCTTGCCGGACAGCCGCCGCTCGTCCGGCCACCGGACGTCCCAGGCCCAGCCGAGCAGTTCGGCCCACCTGATGACCCGGGCGCTGATGTCGATCTGGCCCTTGAGCGCGCCGTGCCTGGCGCAGGTCGGGTCGCAGTGGTGCAGGTTGTGCCAGGACTCGCCGAAGGAAGGGATGGCCAGCCAGGCGACGTTCCTTGACTTGTCCCTGACCTCGAAGTCCTCGTTGCCGAACGTGTGGCAGACCGAGTTGATGGACCAGGTGACGTGGTGCAGCAGGCAGATGCGGACCAGGCTGGCCCAGAAGAACGCGGTGAGCGCGCCGGCCAGGGACAGCGACCACAGGCCGCCGATCAGCGCGGGCGCGAGCAGGGAGATCATCACCCACAGCGGGAACGTCTTGGATACCCGGCGGATGGGCGGGTCAGCCAGCAGGTCGGGGCAGAACTTCTGCTGTGAGGTCCGGTTGGGGTTGAACATCCAGCCCATGTGCGCGTACAGGAACCCCTTGGTGAGCGCCTGCCAGTCGGTGCCGAACCGCCAGGGCGAGTGCGGGTCGCCCTCGCGGTCGCTGTACTTGTGGTGCCGCCGGTGGTCGGCCACCCAGACCAGCAGCGGGCCCTCGATCGCCAGGCTGCCCGCGATGGCCATCGCGACGCGCAGTGGCTTGTTCGCCTTGAACGAGCTGTGCGTGAAGTGGCGGTGGAAGCCCATGCTGATCCCCATGCCGGAGATCACGTAGAAGACGACCGCGATCACGATGTCGTGCCAGCCCAGCCCCCAGCCCCAGGCCAGCGGGACGGCGGCGGCCACGGCGAGCAGTGGCACCACCACGAACAGGCCGACCAGGAAGCGGTCGCGGACCGAACTGGGCTCGGGCTCCACATCCGGGAGCGGTGCCCGTGCTGCGCCGGCGGGCGTACCGGGCGTGGCAGGCGTGCTGGGCGGGCCGGTCAGGAGGGTGTCGGGGGGTGCCGTCATGGATTCCTCGCTCTGCTCGGGTGCCACGGGCGGGAGAACGCTCCAGGGCGGGACTGCTGGCTGCGGGCCGCGGGCTGCGGAAGCGCGGGTTTGCCGGGGATGTGGGGATTACGCTTACGTCACCGTAACCTACGACGCCGTAGGTTACGCAAGTTGCTGACCGAGATTTCACCAAGAAGTGGCGTATCTAACACGTGCGGGACGCCTTGTTGTCTCACATCATGGGACGTTCAGCACTTCGTGCCATGGCGACCGTGGTGCGCGTGGGTAGTGTGGCTCCCGGGCGAGGATTCGAACCTCGGTTGAGCGGACCAAAACCGCTTGTCCTGCCTGACTAGACGACCCGGGAAGGCGCCAGCGCAAACTCTACCGGCGGCCGCTGCCGCGCGGGGAAAACGAACTGGGCCCGGCCATGGCTGGCCGGGCCCAGTGAGCGGGCTTGCGGGGATTAGGCTGGCCTGCCCTGCATGAGCGCCGACTGGGCCAGGCTGGCCAGCGCCGACAGGGAGCTAGGCGAGTTGTTGATGATGTAGTTGCACGGTGGCACCTGGCTGTCCCAGTACAGCGCGGCGTGGATCGCCGGATTGCCCGCGACGAAGGACTGCATCTGCTGGATCCAGTTGACCCGCACGCTGGTGTTGGAGTACGCGACGCTGCCCCACTCGGCGATGAACACCGGCAGCCCGCCGTGCGCGGCGGCAAACTGAACGACCCCGGTGAACAGCGAGGACGGGCTTTCCGGCGGCGTCACGCCGTTGGTGAAGCCAGAGTGGTTCTTCCGCGCGGTGCGGCAGCCACCGGTGTTGTAGCCGTCGGCGGCGACGATGTCGACCTCGTTCGTGCCCGGCCACCAATCGATGGCCTTGCCGTTGTTGTAGAAGAAGTGCGTCAGGATCAGCGTGAAGTGGATCCGGCCGCCCTGGCTCCAGAGCAGGTGGTGGTTGACCGCGATCTGGTGGATGTGATCCCAGGCCTGGATGAACTGGGCCGAAGTGCCCAGCCCCGCGTGGGTCGCGGGGACGTTCGCCTCATGCTCGAAGGTGAAGTAGATGGCCGGGACACCGTAATGGATCGCCGAGGAGTTCATGGACTCCAGGAAGGCCGTGATCGTCGCATCCTGCTGGCCAGCCGCAATGGCCGAATAGGGAGTCCCGCCGGGGAAGGTGTCCAGGCTCATCAGGATTGTGGTGCCCTGCGCCAGGAAGTTGTCCACCAGCCGGCTCTGGAACGTCTGGCCCAGCCGGTCGTAGACGCGCACGATCGCCAGCTTGCGGCCGAGCGCCCCCTGCTCCACGGCCAGCGGCACATCACCGCCGAACATGACACCGCCGCCGACGCCCGCCAGGGTGCCCGCCGCGTTCGCCTTGCTGGCCTTCCCGTCCAATGCGGCACCAAGCTTTCCCAGGCTCCCTGTGCCGCCTTCTGAGTTCCCGCTGCCCTGCAACGTCGAGCCATGTGTCGCGGTCTTGTGCTCTGCCAAGACCGCGGCGCATCCGCTGCTCCCCACAGCCAGCGCAAGCATGCCGGCCACCGTGGCCGAACATGCGCGCCAGCGGCGCTCCCTGGTGCGGCGCGCGGAAGAAGCGCCATCCCTGCGCTCCTCGTGCACGGAGTGCTCCTTATCGTGAATGACGTACTGCAAGACGTCTAAGTCGGCGTACTTCATGAAGTCCAACAGTAGAGCTTTGCCTGGTCGGCACGCCTGGGTTCTGCCTGGGAAACAGGCCAGAATCCGCTAGGTGAAACCTGTGTGTGACAGTTAGACACCGGCTGTGCACGCAGGTGCCGTGTGGGCCCCGCCGCGGCCTGCAACGGCCATGCCGGCAAGGCGGGCCATACTCGGCCTTTACGTAAAGAAAACACTCCCAGAGCTGCAGGGAAACGCCAGCTAGCGGGCACGGCGGCGGAATCATCCGCCCCTTCCGTGTTCATCACATACGGTAAGCTTGCACCACGATCGCGACATCGAGGATGTTCACCCGCGCCCATGGCCGGCAACATCCGGGGTGGGGGCCAGATGTCATCCGACAAGGCGTGTAAAGCGTCCAAGACGTATAAGCGTCATACACAGTGCGTGCAGGAGGGCAAACACGCCAGTACGGGCCGAGGCGGCGGCCCAGGCCGCCACGCGGACCGCACCGGCAGGGTTCAGGGGACGGGCCTGCCGCGGAGATCCGGGGCATTGGACAGTGAACAGCGGGATGTGGCGGCTACCCGCTGGCTCGGCGCCCGGCGCCGGAGGCAAGCGAGAAGTTAGACAGTGAGGAGCACCGCAGCATGAATCCCGTCCAACGGCCGGACTCCTTCGAGGCGGCTGATTATGTCGGCGTGCTACGCCGCCGGTGGTGGATCGTGCTAGCCGCGGCATGCATCGGCCTCGTCGGTGCATTCGGCTACGTCACGGTCGCCCCCAAGTCGTACACCGCGACTTCATCAGTGAACGTCAACCCGACCGCCGCCGACCAGTCCAACGCGGTAGCGGGCAGCCGCACCAGCGGTGCCACGGTCAACCTCGACACCGAGGCGCAGGTCGTCACCTCGACCGCGGTCGCCACGCTGGCCGGCAAGATGCTGCACAGCACGCTGACCCCGTACAAGCTGGCCGCGCAGGTCAACGTCACGGTGCCGCCGAACTCCTCCATCCTCGACATCGCCTGCAAGGCGTCCACCGCCACCGGTGCCGCGAACTGCGCGAACGACTTCGCCCAGGCCTACCTCCAGGACCGGCACACCAGCGCGGTCAATTACGTCAACGCGCAACTCAAGACCCTGCAGACGCAGCTGACCTCGCTCAACGCGGCCATCGCCGCGGAGACCACCAAGATCGGCTCCCTGCCGTCGAACTCGCCGCAGCGGGCCGCCGACACCGCGCAGCTCGACTCGGACAAGAGCAAGCTGACCAAGCTCACCCAGGAATACGCGACCACCAACGGTCAGCTCGCGAACACCAACGGCGGGTCCGTCAACAACGTCGCCGCTCCGCCGGGCAAGCCGAGCAGTCCCAAGAAAGCGCTGATCATCCCCAGCGGCCTGGTGGCCGGCCTGCTCATCGGCCTGATCGTCGCGTTCCTTGTGGACCGGCGCGACAAGCGGATCCACAACGCCGCGCACGCGGAGCGGGTGCTCGACCTGCCGGTCCTGCTGAACCTGCCCTCCGGCGCGTTCGGCCGTGAGGTCTCCATCGCCTCGCCGCGATCGAAGACCGGGCAGGCGTTCACCGACCTGGCCCATGGCGTGGCAGCGGCCCTGGGTGAGGGCAACCACGTCGTTTTCGTGGCGGGCGCGACGCCCGGCCCGGCCGGCAGCGTGGTCGCCGCCAACCTGGCCGTCACGCTCGCCCGGACCCACTCCGAGGTCGTGCTGGTCTGCGCCAACATGAACAGCACGGTCGCGCCGAAGCTCCTCGGTCTGGGCGAGGGCGAGGGACTCGCCGAACTGATAGCGGGCAACGCCACGGTGCGGGACGTGGTGCAGGGCCCGGCTGGCATGCCGGGGCTGTGGGTGATCACCCCCGGAGCCGACCCGTCGCTGGCGTTCTACCACCTGCAGCACGACACGGCCCGGGCGCTCACCAGCCAGCTTCGCCGGGACGCGCGGTACGTCATCATCGAGGCGCAGGCTGCCGACGACGGGGCCGACACATTCGCCCTTGGCGAGTTCGCCGATGCCGCGCTGGTGACGATCGAAGTGGCCCGCAGCACCAAGACCGACGCCTCGGAGTGCGTCCGCCGGCTCCGCCAGCTCAGGACGCCGGTGCTAGGCGCCGCGGTCCTGCCCGCGCTGGGCAGGCGCATCACCGTCCGCCCGCCGCGCCAGGCGGCGCCTCGGCCGGGCTCGGGCCCGGAGGCGCGACCGGACAGCTCACCGCCCGGGCGTGCGGGGCACAGCGAGTTCACCCCCATCTCCGGCATGTCCACGAGCATGTCGGACCGCAGAGACCGCCCGGTGCGCACCCGCGGGGATGGGCACGGCGGCCGGGCAGACAGCGTTCCAGGAACCTGACCCATGGCAGGCGGGCAGCCAGCGCGGCCGCCGCGCTGGGCCGCAGGCGGGCTCGCAGTCGCGGCCGGGCTGGCAGTGGCAGCCTGCGCCGCGGGCGCGCCCAACGTCGGGGCGGCCGGCGGTGCGGCGTCGGCAGCCAGCCCGACGGCGAGCGCCGGGGCCCGCACCACCGCGGCGGGGCCGGCGGCGCCGCTGACGGACCTGGCCGCCGCCAGCGCCGCCGATGCGCAGCGCCGGGCGGTCGCCCTGGCCCTGTCCGGGTCGGATCCGCACGGGCTGGCCTCGGCCGATGTCGTCTACCAGGAGTTCGCGGCGCCGGTGCGGTACATCGCTGTATTCCAGTCGAAGGAGGCAACGGGAGTGGGCCCGCTGACCAGCACGCAGCCGACGGACGGCCAGGCCTTGTCCGTGCTGCGCGCACTGTTCGGCTACGACGGCAGCACCCCCGTCTTCACCAAGGAACTGGACCACACCCAGGTCACCAACCTCGGCAGGTCGGCCCACCCGTCGCTCTACTCGACCGCGGGGCCGGGAGTGTCGGCCTCCACCAGAACGGTCCAGCGGGCGGTCCGCGGCGGCGGCGCGCCGCCGCAGATCTTCTATTTCCGCGGCGAGGGCCCGCAGAGCAGCGTGCTGGCCACCACGCACCTGTCCCGGCCCACCGGCGCGAAGGTGACCATTCCCGGTTATGGCACCGAGTCGTGGGCCTACGACGCCAAGACCGGCCTGTGGGCGCTGACCGGGGGCGGGCCCAAGGTCGGTGTTGCCAACGTGGTGGTGCAGATGGTCCCCTACCGGCAGGCGGTGGTGAGCCACCGCGCCGGTACCACGGTGCCGAGCGCCCATGTGATCGGCAAGGGCACCGTCGAGGTGCTGTCCGGCCGTCCGGGCGGCAGCGGCACCGCCGCGCCCGGCACCTGGTCCAAGCCGCATCTGAACCAGCTCACCAACTACATCGACGACGACGGTTTCCCGATGGCGTTCCAGCCCGGCCCCACCTGGGTCATATTCGCGCCAAAGGGCACCAAGGTCAGCACATCGGGGGGACAGTGATGAGGCAGGCTGGAGCGTGCGCAGCGCCCAGGTGCCCCGCAGAGGTAACGAGGAGCCGATCGTGACGACCGCCCCTGAGCGAGCCCGCCAGAACGGCCTGAGCGGCTTCAATGGTGCGCCCGCGGCCGAGCCGCAGGTCCCTGGCCGTGCCCCGCGGGTCAAGCGGCCTAGCTGGTTCGCGCGCGATCCCGCCTGGCCCATCGTGGTCCTGCTGGTCGGCTGGCCGCTGTGGTGGTGCCTGGGCGTCGGGGACTATTTCCCGATCGTCGTCGCCGTCCCCATGGTCCGCCGGATGTGGCTCTGGCGGGTGCACAGGGAGCGGACCATCAGGCTCCCGCCCGGGTTCAAGATCTGGTCGCTGTTCCTCCTGGTGGCCCTGTTCTCCATTGCGACGATCTCGCTGACCGCGCCGGAGACCGTGCCGAGCCCCACCGGCAGCCGCATCATCTCCTGGGCACTGCGCACGGGCATCTACTTCGCGGTGACGATCATTCTTCTCTACGCGGGCAACCTGACCGAGGAGGAACTGCCGCGGCGCCGGCTCGCCTGGCTGCTCGGCCTGGTCGGTATCTACACCGTGATCGGCGGGGTGCTCGGCGTGCTCGACCCGCACTTCCAGTTCACCTCGCCGACGGCTTACCTGCTGCCGAAGAGCCTGCAGGCCAACAACGGGCTGCTCGCGATGATGCTGCACCCGGGGTTCTCCCAGGTGCAGAACATCCTCGGCTACGCCGTGGGCCGGCCAAGGGCGCCGTTCGACTACACCAACATGTGGGGCAACGTGCTCGCCATCACGCTGCCCTGGCTGATAGTGGCGTGGTGGGCCTACGGCAGCCGCAAGGAGCGCCGGAACCTGCTGATCGTCCTGACGATCGCGCTGGTGCCGGTCGTCTACTCGCTGGACCGCGGGCTGTGGGTCGGCCTTGGCATCTCGGTCCTTTACGTGGCGATCCGGTTCGCCGCCAAGGGCAGGCTGGGCCTGCTGGCCAGCCTCTGTGGTGTGCTCGCGCTGATAGCGGTCGTGGTGGTCGCCTCCCCGCTGCAAAGCCTGATCAGCCAGCGGCTGCAGCACGGCAAGAGCAACGCCGTCCGCTCCTCGCTGTCCGGGCTCGCCGTGGACGTCGCGGCGTCTTCCCCGTTCATCGGGTACGGGGACACCAGGCACGAGCTGGGCAGCACCAACTCGATCGCGGTCGGCAAGACGGCCAAGTGCCACAGTTGCGGCTCTCGCGATATCGGCGGCAACGGCCAGCTCTGGATGCTGCTCATCACCAGCGGCATCCTGGGCGCCGTGCTGTACTGCTGCTTCTTCCTCTACGGAATCTGGCGATATTGGCGAGATCCCACGCCCTACGGGATGGTGGGCGTGCTCGTCCTGATTCTGGGCTTCCCGTTCATGCTCGTCTACATCGCGGTGGGACCGCCCCTTACGTTCACCATGCTCGCTTATGCCGTCCTCTGGAAGAATGACCGGGTGCGGCACAGGGAAGCTGAGGAGGCGGCCGCTGAATCCGCGGCCCAGCTTCGTGCCCAGATAGGTGCGCGGGCCGTGGCCGCAGGGACGCAGGCATGATCGGGGCACCGGGGGTGGCACGCTGGCGCGGATGAGGCGTAGCCCCAGCGAGGCGTGGCCGGAACCGGGGGCCTATGCCGGCGCGTCGCGTTCCTCCGCACAGCGCGGCAGGCCGGCCAATGCCCCGGTCCGGGCTCCGAACGACAGGCCGGCACCGGCCGGGCCAGCGCCGGTGGAGCGCCTGGCGGGCAAGGGCAAGGACGGGCAGCCGCAACTGGCCGAGGTCGCACGCGGCGGCACCCTCAACCTGATCGGTGCGGGTGTCTCGGCGGCCACCACGGTGGGCGTCACGGTCTTCGTGACCCGGAAGTTCAGCCTGCCGGTCGCCGGTGCCTTCTTCACCGCCACCTCCGCGTTCCTGATCGTCGAGGCGGTGGCGAGCCTGGGGGCCAACGTCGGCCTCGTCTACTTCATCGCCAGGCTCCGCTCGCTCGGTGAGGAGAAGCGGATCCCGACGATCATCCGCGCGGCCGTCATCCCGGTGATCGTCGCCTCGCTGCTGCTTACGGTGCTCATGGTGGGCGCCGCGGAGCCGCTGGCGAAGGTGCTGCTCAGCGGGCACCTCGCCAAGGGCGGGGCGGTGAGCGCACCCGCGGTGGCGCAGGCGCTGCGGGTGCTGGCCCTCACCCTGCCGTTCGCCGCGCTGCTCGACACCTACCTGGGCATCGGCCGTGGTTACCGGGACATGCGGCCCACGGTCGTGATCGACAAGATCGGCCGTTCGGCTGTCCAGGTGTTCGGCATCATCGTCGCCGTGGTGGCCGGGAGCGCCGCGCTGCTCGCGCCGCTGTGGGCGCTCCCTTATGTGCCAGCCGCGGCCATTGCCTGGCTCTGGGTGCGCCGGATCAGGCGGCGGCCCTCCAAGGGCCCGCGCGGGATGCCGGACGTCCCGCCCGAACTGGCCGCGCTGCTGGCCATCTCCACCCCGGTGCCGAAGATCAAGGGCGCTCTGCGGCACGGCAGCCGGACGGCGGCGCGCCGGCTGGCCAACGCCAACCCCCGTGGGTTCTGGCAGTTCACCACGCCGCGCGGAATCGCGAGCCTGGCATCCATCACGCTGCAGCGGATCGACATCGTGCTCGTCGCGATCTTGATGGGACCGGGCTGGGCGGCCGTGTACACGGCCGCGACCCGGTTCCTCGTGGCGGGACAGCTCGGCAACATGGCGATCAGCATGGCTGCGCAGCCGCGGTTCACCGAGCTTTTCGCTCTCGGCGACCGGCGCAGCGCCAGCGTCATCTACCAGGTGACCACGGCCTGGCTGGTGCTGCTCACCTGGCCGCTGTACCTGCTGGCGATCGTCTATGGGCCGGTAGTGCTCAGTGTGTTCGGCCACTCCTACAAGGCCGGGGCCGATGTGATGCTCATCCTCGGCGTGACCATGCTGCTGGCCACCGCCTGCGGCCAGGTCGACATGGTGCTGATCACCACGGGCCGCAGTAGCTGGAGCCTGGTCAACGGCCTGCTGGCCGTCGGCGTGAACGTGGGCCTGGACCTGGTGCTCATCCCCCGGTACGGCATCACCGGTGCCGCGATCGGCTGGGCCGTCGCCATCATCGTCACCAACCTGATGCCGATGGCACAGCTCGCCTCGTCCATCCACCTGCAGCCCTTCGGGCGCGGCACGATCCTGGCCGCCGGGCTGTCGGTGGTGAGCTTCGGCGCTATCCCGTTCGCGATTCGGTCGGTCCTCGGCGGCGGCCTGGCCGGGCTGGCCGCGGGCGTGGCTGCCGGATGCCTGGTGCAGGCGATCGGCCTGTGGCGGCTTAGCGACGTCCTGCAGTTGTCGGCCATGCCGGGTATCTCGTCCATTCAGCGCCGACTACGCCGGGCAAGTAGACGATGACAATAAGTTAGCATCGAAAATCCAAAATCCATGTCGCTGCGAAGTGAACCATTACCCCTACCTCGGGCGTCCGTTAAGGGGGACGCTGACCATCCTCGGGTGAAACGCGGCCCCTGGACGTTAGTCAGGCAGGTACCAGATGGCTACGAGACTGGCGGTGCCGGTGAGGCTGTCCGATCGGGACTTCCGTGTTGGCCGGAATAGCCTGCGCGGCGGGCACTCACGCTACGATCGGTCATCGGGAGGTTACTCTACCGTGACCCGGCGTTCGGATATCCTTAGCAATCTGTTCTCCTGCTATCGGCGGCAAGCGGGGGGCCTGCCAACTGCAGGGCTTTTAGTCGTGCGTGACCTGAGCCAGAGTTTACGGGCCTAATAAGGTCGGGGTATACCTGTCCTTTAGGGGATGTGATCTATGGGGATCATGGACGGCGTCAGGGACGCGAGGCCTGCCGCGGCCGCTGGGGCGGGGGCGCCGCCCCTGCGCTTGGCCGACGACTGGGAGCGGCTTGCGTACCTGCGCGAGGTCTGTGAACTCCTGTGGCCGCCGACGGCGGAGATGACCCTCTACGGCGGGTCGCATGGCTGGCCGCAGATCACCGGGGCGGTGCGGCCCCGGGCCCTGGGGGGCAGCTCGCGGGGCGATGGCCGCGACTTCGTGCTGATTCCCGGCGTCCGGCACCCCCGGCTGCTTGTGCCCGCGGCGCCCCGTGCGGCCGCGGCGGCGCTGCGCCAGTACGGCCAGCCGAGGTCATGGGCGGCCCGCATGGGTGTCGCCGCGTTCGCGCTCGGGCTGGCCAGCGGGCTCGGCGGGACATTGCTGGGCGTTCGGGTCAGGGTCACCGCCCCGCCGGAGGCCGAGAGCATCGAGTCCTACCTGAAGTCCGTCCTCTTCCCTGACATCAGGGTGAGCATCCGCCTCGGGCCAGCCCGCGCCAACCGCAAGCCCGTGCTCCAGTTGCACACGACGGGTGGGGACGCGGCGGGCTTTGTCAAGATCGGGTTCAATCCGCTCACCCGTGACCTGGTGCGGGCCGAGGCCGCGTCGCTCGCCTGGCTGGAGAGCGCCGCGCTGGACGGGATCTCGGTGCCGCGGGTGATCCACCACAGCCAATGGCACGGCATGGACGTGCTCGTGCTGAGCGGGCTCCCGGTCTGGCAGCGCCGCCGCGGGCTTTCCGCCGCCCAGTTGTCCGCCGCCATGGAAACCGTGGCCAGGGTCGGTGGGCTGCAGGAGGGGGCGCTGGCCAGCGACGCTTACCTGCTGCAACTGCGCGAGCGCCTGGAGACGGCGGACCCGGGGCCGGAGCGCTCGGCGCTGCTCGACGCCCTGGACGCGATCTCCGCAACGGGCCTGTGCACGAGCCTGACCTTCGGGGCGTGGCACGGCGACTGGTCTCCCTGGAACATGGCGAGCACCACCGGCGGGCTGCTGGTCTGGGACTGGGAGCGGTTCGCCTCCGGCGTGCCGCTTGGCTTCGACGCCCTGCACTACTGGCTGCAGACCGAGGTGGGGCCGCAGCACCGTGACCCACTGGCCGCCGCCACCGGCTGTCTTGAGCACGCGGCCGCGCTGCTCGCCCCGTTCGGCATCGAACCCGCGCGGGCCCGGCTCACCGCTGCTTTGTACCTGGCCGACGTGGCCACCAGGTACCTCGTGGACCGGCAGGCCGCGGCGGGTGCGCCGCTCGGCGCGCCAGGCACGTGGCTGATCCCCGCGCTGGTGGGAGAGGTGCCCCGGTTCCGGGCCCACCAGAACGGCAAGCACTGAACACGCGGCCATCGGGCTTCGGCGGGCGCTTCCCCTGAGCCAGCGGGGCCAAGGCCCGTGACGGAGGAACGGGGCCTTGAGCCATCGGGGGTTCCGGGGTCGCTCCCCCGGGTTAGCACAGTTGGCACAGGTTAAGTCCCTTTCGAACCGCATGTGCGGTTCACCGGGCGCCGGTAGCATCGGGCTCATTGCCCGGTCCGCATCCAGACGAGGTCGCACACAATGGCAGTTACCCCACGCCAAGAGAGCAGGAGCCAGCCGCCATCGCCGCCGTCGGGCCTTGGCTTCGGCCAGATGGTCCAGCTCGGCGTGCTCGGCCTTGCCTCGGACATCCGCGACCGCAGCAGGGACCCGGCGCTGCGCAAGCGCCCGTCGGCGCGGGCCCTCGACCCGCGGCTGCACCGGCCGATCTTCATCATCGGCGCGCCCAGGTCAGGCACCACGTTCCTGGGCAGTTGCCTGGGCCGGATGCCCGAGGTCTCCTACCACTTCGAGCCCCGGCTGACCAAGGCCGCGGCCCGCTGTGTGTACGACGGCTCCTGGACCGAGCGGCGCTGCGCCACGGTGTTCCACGGCTTCTACTCGGCAATGCTGCTCGCCGGGCTGCACGGTGGCCGGCGGTTCGCGGAAAAGAACCCGGAGAACAGCTTCGTCGTGCCGTTCCTGGCCGAGGCCATGCCCGGCGCGCAGTTCGTGCACATCATCAGGGACGGCCGCGACGCCGCGGTCTCGCATTCGGAGCAGCCTTGGCTCAACGCCGCGTCGGCGGGCTCGGGCAGGCACGGCCGGGGCGGCCAGCGGTGGGGGAACGCGGCGCGCTGGTGGGTGGAACCCGATCGCCGCGAGGAGTTCGCTGCGGTCTCCGACATCGAGCGGTCGGCGTGGTGCTGGCGCCGGTTCACCGAGGCCGCGCTGGCCGGGCTGGCTACCCTCCCGGCCAGCCGGTCGATTGAAGTGCGATACGAATCCGTCGTGTCTGACCCGATGCATGCGGCGGATGTGCTCGCGGCGTTCCTGGAAACCACGCCGGCCGGGCTTGACGCGCTGCGCGCGGGATTGGCACGTGCCAAGCCTGACTCCGTGGGACGGTGGCGCAAGACCCTTGACCAGGGGCAGATTAGCGACGTCGAGCGGGAGATCGGGCCGTTGCTTGCCCGGCTCGGGTACTCCTGACCGCGTCCCTGCCAGGCTCTGCCGCAGGCCCGCCCGGCGGCCGCCCTCAGCCGGAATGCCGACAGCCCCATCGCGCCGCTGGACCGGGGCAACCCCGGCGTCGCCCGGTCACCCGGGCGGCCGTGACCTGCGGGATTCGCCGGAAGTTCAACAAGAACCAATTATTCCGTTCCAAAACGATCTACGCCGATTCCCACCACATCGGGCGGGAAGCACAGTAAAGTTCTTCAAGCGGGAGAGCAAGTACTGAAATAGCCGACATGGGGGTGTCCGTGACCGCGCTGGCCAGGTCCAATGCTGCCGCAACGGACGCCAGCACCACCGCTGCCGGCATTACCCGCAAGCCCGGGCAGCCGCCCATTGTCGTCTACATAGCCGGATCCGGCCGCTCCGGAAGCACTTTGCTGGAACGCGCCCTTGGCGAGATCCCCGGCTTCGTCAACGTCGGTGAGCTCATCGACCTGTACCGGCGGGTCGCCGACCACGGGGAGCGCTGCGGCTGCGGCCAGGAGTTCGCCCAGTGCCCGTTCTGGTCCCAGGTTGGCGAGCGGGCCGTCGGTGGCTGGCAGGAGCAAAAGCTCGCCGCGACCCGTGACCTGCAGGGCAGGGTGGCACGGCAACGGCGGATGCCACGGCTGCTGGCCATGCCGCTGGCCGGCTCCCGGTTCCGTGCCGACGTCGACGCCTATGGCGTGAGCTACACCGGCCTCTACGAGGCCATCGCCGCGCAGGCCGGCGCGGCCTGCGTCGTGGACGCCAGCAAGTGGCCGGTCCAGGCTCTGGCGCTGGCCAGGGCCGGGCTGGATGTACGGGTGATCCACCTGGTCAGGGACGTGCGGGGGGTCGCCTACTCACTGGGCAAGCGCGACGTGTCCCGGCCGCACGCGGTCGGCGAGTCCGACGTGATGACGCGCCTGTCGCCCGCGGAGGCGGCCGGCCGGTGGATGGCCGTGCAGAGCCAGGCCGGGCTGTTGCGCAGGTGCGGCCTGCGGGTCGCCCGGATGCGCTACGAGGATTTCGTCCAGCGCCCGCAGCAGGCCGTGGCGGCGGCACTGGCCGGGATCGGTCTTTGCGTCCCTTCGGGCAACCTGGCGCACATCGGTGACGGGCGGATCATGCTGGGCACCAGCCACGGCCTTTCCGGAAACCCGTCGCGGTTCCGCGACGGGGAGATAACGCTGCGCGCGGACGAAACCTGGCGCGTCAGCATGTCCCGGCGCGACCGCCTCATCGTCACGGCGATCGCCCTGCCCCTCATGCTGCGCTACGGCTTTACCGCCGCGGGCAGCCCTGCGGAGAAACAGGACGCCCATGACTGATGCGCCGGCCCGGGCGCCCGAGGAGTGGCCGCTGGTGTCGGTGATCATGCCGACGCGTGGCCGTCCCGAGCTGGTCCGCGAATCCATAGCCGCGGTCGTGGCTCAGACCTATCCCGGGCAGATCGAGTGCCTGGTGGTGCATGACCAGGAGCCACCAGACACCGAACTCACCCGCATGGGCACGCGGCAGCGCCAGGTGAAGGTGGCCGCGAACACCCATTCACCCGGCCTTGCCGGTGCCCGGAACACCGGGCTGGACGCCGCACGCGGCGCCATCATCGCGACCTGTGACGACGACGATGTCTGGCACCCGGACAAACTGGCCAGCCAGGTCGAGCGGCTGCAACGCGAGCCAGGGTTGCTGGTGGTGGGCTCGGGCATCAGGCTGCTGCTGCCCGGCAAGGTGGTCGAATGGCCGGGGCGGGCCGAGCACGTCAGCTACCAGTTGCTGCTGCGCAACCGGGTCAAGGAGCTGCACTCCTCCACCCTGGTGATGCGCCGCGAGGCGTTCGCCACGGTGGGCCCCTACGACGAGGAACTGCCGCGCGGCTACGCCGAGGACTACGACTGGGTGCTCCGGGCGGCCCGGGCCGGCCAGATCGGCATCGTCACACGTCCGCTGGCCGACATCCGCAAGGATGGCAGGTCCTGGTATGCGGGCGGTGCCGAGAACGCGGCCCTGGCGCTGGAGTACATGCTCGCCAAGCACCCGGACATCAGAGCCTCGCCCCGCGGGCACGCGCGCATGCTCGGCCAGATCGCCTTCGCGCGGTCCGCCCTCGGCGAGCGCGGGCCGGCCATCCGCTACGCCACAAAGGCGGCCGTGCGATGGCCGATATCGCCCTATCCCTATATCGCTTTTGTGCATGCCGCCACGCGCATTCATCCCAGGCATCTGCTGCGTGCTGCCCGGCTGTTCCGCCGCGGCATGGCGTGAAGGGGTGTTATGTCTGACCTGCTGCCAAACTTCCTTCACGTAGGACCGAGTAAATCGGGCTCCACTTGGCTGCACGAGGTTCTCATCGGTCATCCCGAGGTCTACCTCAGCCAGGCGAAGGATCTCTACTTTTTCAACCGCTATTACGACCGCGGCCCCGGGTGGTACCGGACGCAGTTTCGCAGCGCGCAGCGGGAACACAAGATCATCGGTGAGGTCTGCCCCGACTACCTGTCGTGTGCGGAGGCGCCCGAGCGAATCCACGCCTGCCTTGGCCAGGACGTCCGGCTGATGGTCACGCTCAGGGAACCGATAGCGCGGGCGTTCTCCTCCTACCTGTATCTGGCCAAGCACGGCGAGGCTGCGGCCACCTTCCGTGACACCACGAAGACCTCACCCGAACTGCTCGAAGAGGGCCGCTACGCCACCCACCTGCGCAGCTACCTGCACTACTACGGCCGTGAGTCGCTGTACGTCGGGCTCTTCGACGATCTGCAGGCCGATCCGCAGGCGTTCCTCGACGGCGTCACCGACTGGCTTGGTGTCGCCCGGCTGCGGCTGAGCCCGGAGCAGTTGGAGGCCCAGCTACCAGCCAGCAAGGCACGCTGGCTGCCGCTTGCCATGGCCGCCAAGTACGGTGCCAACTGGGTACGGCGCCATGACGGCGCGGCCCTGGTGGGCAGCCTGAAGCGCTCCGCGCTCGTGCAGCGGATGCTGTACCAGCCGCTGGGTGCCGACAAGCCCGAGATGGCGCCGGAGGACGTCGCGTTCATGCACGAGCAACTCGACGCGGAGATCGCGGCAATGGACCGCGAATTCGGCCTTGACCTGCGACGGCGGTGGGGCTGGCATTGAGCCAACGGGCACGCGAGGCCGCCACGCGGGTCCGGGCCACCGGCCCGCAGCCGCTCACGCGGCTTGGCCGGCGCACCTATGCCCGGATGAGCGAGGCGACCGCTGGCTTGCGGATGGAGCCGGAGTTCATCCTGATCGGCGCGCAGCGCTGCGGTACCACATCCCTGTTCCGTGCGCTGGCGGCCCATC
Source organism: uncultured Actinomycetes bacterium (assembly GCA_963726415.1). GTDB lineage: Bacteria > Actinomycetota > Actinomycetes > Streptosporangiales > Streptosporangiaceae > DASXKD01. The sequence continues at coordinate 35,879 of CAVSCM010000027.1, read as the reverse complement.
CGCAGGTGATGCCGCCGACGTTCCGCAAGGGTGTCAACTACTTCGACCTGAACTACCACCGGGGCGCCCAGTGGTACCGGGGCCATTTCCCGGTGACCGATATCGCCCGGCTGCGGACCGGGCGTCACGGGCCACCGGCCGCCTTCGAGGCCAGCGGCTACTACCTGTACCATCCCCAGGCGGCCGAGCGGCTCGGGCACGACATGCCCACGGTGAAGCTGGTCGTCATGCTCCGCGATCCGGTCGAGCGGGCCTTCTCCGCTCACAAACACGAGTTCGCCCGGGGCTACGAGCAGGAGGGTTTCCCGCGCGCGCTGGAACTGGAAGACGACAGGCTGGCCGGCGAGATCGAGCGGATCGCGGCCGATCCGGCCTATGAGAGCTTCGCGCACCGGCATCACTCCTACCGGCACCGGGGCCAGTACGCGCAGCAGCTCGAACGTTTCTATGAATTCTTCCCGCGCACCCAGGTGCACGTGATCGACAGTGTCGCCTACTTCAGCCAGCCGGCGCAGGAGTACCAGCGGCTCCTGGCCTTCCTTGACCTGCGGTCGTTCGAGCCGACGTTCGCGCCCGCCAACTCGCGCCCCGGGCCGCCGATGGACGCCGGGTGCCGGCGTATGCTGCAGGAGCATTATCAGCCCCACGACGAGCGGTTGGCGAAGCTACTTGGGCGCCAGCCGGGCTGGGTCCGGTGAGCGCTACCATGCATAGCCGATCCCGGACAATCGACACTTCCTGCAGGGGAGTGCCCAAGTCTGCCATGCTGTTTGCCGAACGGCAGGTTCCGGCCCGACAGGACAGCCGTGAAGGGAGATCGCCAATGGAGAGGGTCGGTCCAGGCAGCGAGCAAGGACCGGTGGCGTCATGAGCGCGGCCGACAAGACCGCGGCTCCCGCCAGGCCCGGCGCGGGCAAGGGTGCCGTGGACCGGCGTCCCGCGCCTGTCTTGCGCCCGGATCGCAGCCTTTCTGGCTACATGCGCGACCCCAAGTCGCTCAACCCGGCGCTCAAGCAGCTAGGCAGGCTGACGCTGGTCGCGGCCCGCATGCCCACCAGCCGTGCCCGGATCCTGCCCAGCTTCCTCATCGTCGGTGCCCAGCGGTGCGGGACCACCTCCCTGTCCCGGCAGCTCGATGAGCACCCCGCCGTGTTCGGCTCGGTGCTGCACGAAGAGGTGCACTTCTTCGACGTCTCCTACCGTCGCGGGCTGTCGTGGTATCGGTGTCATTTCCCGCTGCTCGCGACCGCGCGCCGGGCCACACGCGGAGCCGACGTCACGCCGGTCTCGTTCGAGTCCAGCCCGTACTACATGTTCCACCCGCTGGCCCCGGAGCGGATCGCCCGCGACCTGCCCGGCGTGCGGCTGCTCGTGCTGCTCCGCGACCCGGTGGAGCGCGCCTACTCCGGGCATGCCCATGAGGTGGCGCACGGCTTCGAGACCGAGTCGTTCGAAGCGCGCGCTGGAACTCGAGCCCGCCCGGCTGGCAGGCCAGGCCGAGCGCATCGCCGCGGACCCGGGCTACTTCAGCTACAGCCACCAGCACCACTCCTATATCGCCCGGGGCGAGTACGTCGACCAGCTCGAACGGCTGGAACGGCACTTCGGCCGGGACCGGCTGCACGTGGTGGACAGCGGTGACTTCTTCACCGACCCGGAAGCCGTGTACGACGAGGTCCTGGCATTCCTCGGGCTGCCTAACCGGGGCTACCCGGCGTTCATGCGCCGCAACGCCCGGCCGCGCTCACCCATGCCCGACTCGGTGCGCAAGGCGCTGGAGGAGCACTACCGGCCCTACGACGAGCGGCTGTCCGCCTGGCTCGGCCACGAGCCAAGCTGGCGCCGCCAGAGCTAGCCCAGGGGACCCCGGGGCTACCCGCCTGCCTGCGGTCTCGTTCCTCCGCCACGGAGCCTTGGCATGGCTGGCCCTGCGGGAGGTGTCCTCGCAAGTAAAAGTGCCCGGCAGCGGGGCTGCCGGGCACTTTCGTGCTGGTAGGGACTACTTCTGCCTGCCGAACCTCGCCCGTGCCACCATGCCGCCGTAGGCCGCCAGGTCGAGCGAGTAGCGCTTCCACAGCCGGCCTGGCTCCCTGCTTAGCCGGTAGGCCCAGCCGAGCCGCGTCTTGTTCACCCAGCCCGGGTACCAGTACACCCGCTCGGCCAGATGGTCGAGGTAGCTTCCGCCAGTGATGATCACCGGCACGTCGAGGCGGTCGGCCACCTGCCACACCCAGTTCTGCTGCATCGGGGTCGGGATGGACACGTGCAGGATGTCGGGCTTGGCCTCGTTGATGGTGTCGACCATCATGTTCACGTCTGTCTCGTCGTACCGTCCGGGGTGGCCACGCGCCACGTCCCAGTAGCCGTGCAGGGTACCCGCGATCGGGATGCCCGGGAAGGTCGCCTCGAGGTTGGCTGCGGCCTTCTCCGGCGTGCCCTCGCTGCAGCCGAACAGGAAGTTCGAGAACCCGCGCTCCGCCGACAAGGCGAACATCTTCGGGCAGATGTCATCGTTGCCCTGCCGGTCGGGCACCGGCAGGCCGAGCAGCCGGCCGCCCAGGACGATGCCCCAGCCGTCCGGCAGGACGATGTCGAACTCGTTCATCTTGCCGACCAGCCCGGCTGTCTTGTGGCCACGCCGGACGTAGTCGGGGTTGATGAAGGAGATGGTGAGCCGCGACCGGGTATCTACCGCCTGCTGGACGGCATCCATGAACGCCTCGTCGGACAGGCAGGACAAGCCGATGCCGAGGAAATCCCGCTTCTGTGCCCGGTAGCCAGCGCCGAATTCCCCGGCGCCACCGGTCACCTCGCCGACCGGCCTCACAGCAGTCCCTCCGAAGCGAGCAGCTGCCGGAGCCCGGCTTCCAGGTCGTACTCCGGCTTCCAGCCGGTGGCCTGCATCAGCTTCTGCGGATCGGAGATGAGGTGCCCATCACCCGCACGCATCCGCTCGGGTACCTGGCGGACGTCCACCGGGTGCCCGGTAATCTCACCGATGGTCTCCATGACGTCCTCGATCGTGGTTCCTATCCCGGTTCCCACGTTGAAAACCTCCAGTTCGGGGTCACCCTGCGCCGCGGCTACCAGGCCGGCGGCGGTGTCAGTGACGAAGATCAGATCGCGCTGGGGCCACAGGTTCCCGAGTTCGATGGTCTTTCCCGAGCTCAGCGCCTTCACTACCTCAGGCAGCACATGCGGATTGGTCTCCCGGGGCCCGTAGGTGTTGAACAGGCGGGCCACCACCGTGCGCAGCCCGGGCCGGTCGGCATGGAACCGGCCCATGATCTGCTCGCCCATCCACTTCGAAATGCCATAGATCTCGTCGGGCGTGGCTGGCGCCGTCTCGGGCCACGGCTGGTCGCCGAACCCGTAGATCGCGCCGCTGGAGGGGAACACGAACGACTTGAGCGGTGCGCTGCGCACCGCCCGGATCACCGCGTCCAGGCCGAGGACGTTGACGTCCAGCGCCTCCTGAGGATGGGCGTTGCAATAGGGGATGAAGTGCAGCGCCGCCATGTGGAAGACGGTGTCCGGGGCGAAGTCCACGACCGGGCGGAGGTCCTCGGCGCTCCTGATGTCACCCTCGATCACGGTCAGGCGGCTGGCCGTGCCTCCGCTGCCCAGGTGTTCGCGCCTGCCCATCCTGAAGTCATCTACGACCAGTACGTCGGCACCGGAATCCAGCAGCGAGTCCACAAGGTGGGAGCCGATGAAGCCGGCCCCGCCTGTGACAAGAACACGATCCATTTATCGTGGCCTTTCGTTTGTTTGGCATGTTGCCCGGCCAAGTAAGCCGCCGGGGCTAGCCTGCCGGCCAGCGCGGCTCCCGGCGCATGCCCGGTGATCATATCGACTGGTCAGGGCTTATGGGTGAAGTTCGGACACTGGTGGACAGAGTTCACCGGGCTGGCTGCCGGCGGACACATAGTTGCCCAGGCCAGGCCCGGCCAAACGGCACCGGGCGGGTCCTGCGGAACCCACCCGGCGCCGCGCAGGGGGCCGGCGCCTAGGACGTGTACGGCAGGAAGCACAGCCCGGAGAAGCCGGCCTTGCCGCCGCAGGAGGTCTTGCCGCCGAAGTTGTCACTGGCGATCCACAGTCCCCCGCTCGTAAGCAGCATGTCGTCCGCACCGTGCCCGCGCGACCTGCTGTAGAGGCCGGCGGTGCCGGCCGAGTTGAGGATCAGCTTTCCGCCGGTAGGTCCGGGGGCCAGCCCGGCCAGACCGGATGCCGGTATCGCGCCAGGACCCTCGGCGTTGCAGGCGTTCTGGTTGTTGAACCACCGGTTGTGGCCGGCCACGTAGACGGCGCTGTTGTCGGCGGCGGCAGAGTACAGCGAGTCGCAGCCGTCGTAGGCGATCCAGTCGGAGAAGACCTGGGACTGCGTGGCCGGGAACGCCGCCGCCGCATCGCACAGGCCCGGGAGCGGGAAGGTCGTGCCGTTCCAGAGGATGGGCTTGACCCCGGTGTCGGCGATGTAGATCTTCGAGTCGTCCGGGGACCACGCCGCGGCGTGGATGTAGAACGGGTGCGAGGCCCCGCAGTTGAAGTACTTGTCGTTGGCGTTCAGCGTGCCGTTGGGGTCGCTGCCGTCGAACTCCGGTGACGTCCAGCCGGTGAGCGTGGCGGTACTGCCGCTCACGTCGATCATGAAGATCTGCCGCCGGTTCAGGCCGCCCACGCTGGTGAAGTCACCCTCCACCAGCACCAGGGTCCCGTGGTGGGACAACTGCTGGTTGTAGACGTCGGTGGAGTTGGCCTTCACCCCCTTGAAGGTGATGTGACCGGAGATGTTCAGGTGCAGGAACCCATCATCCATGCCAGTAGTAGGGTTCAGGCTCGCGTAATACGGGTTGGCGCCCTTGTTGCCGTTGATCGAGGTGAAGGTTCCGCCGACCAGCAGGTGCGGGTTCGCCTGCCCGTCGTTCACCGCCAGGATCGTGTCGACGTGGCCGCCGCCGGTGTGGCTGCCGAACGTGGACACCACGTTGCCCGTTGTGGTGTCGATCTCGGCGATGTTGGCCACGGTGGTGCCGTTCACCGAGGTGAACTGCCCGCCGATATAGGCATCTGCGCAGTTGCCGTTGCTGAACGCGATCGAGTTGACTTCCCCGTTCACGACCGGCGCCCATGTGGTGACCGTGAACGGTGCGGTCTCGCTGAAGCTGAAGATGTTGTTCCTGGTGAACGTTTGGGTTGTCGTTCCGTTGAAGCCGCTGATCTGGGTGAAGCTGCCCACCGCGTACATGGTGCCGCCGCAGTCGGCGACCTGGCGGATCGTCTCGGTGATGGTCCCGGTGGCCACCAGCGTGGGGGTGCCCTTTGCCGGGGTGGGCGACACCGGGCCGGTCTGGGCCAATGCTGGCGCCGCGGGCAGGCAGAGGGCACCCGCCGCCGTGATCGCGATGAGCGCGGCGCGTCCGCCCAGCTTCCTCCGTCGGTGGGCGAGTTCTCCTTGCAGCATGATGAATCCTCCTGTGCGGGGAATGGGTGGCTCCCCTGATCTATGAGTTAGGCAGGTAGGCCTGATTTATGAGTTGGGCAGGAAGCAGATACCGGCGTAGCCGGACTGGCCGCCGCATGAGGTGTTGCCGCCGAAGTTGTCGCTGGCGACCCAGAGCCCTGCGCCGGTGACCACCAGGTCATCCGCGCCGCGGCCCCGCGACCTGCTGTACAGGCCGGCGGTGCCGCTTGAATTCGTGATCAGTGCCCCGGTGGCCGGGTTGAATCCGCCCAGCCCGGGTGCAGGCAGTGCACCAGTTCCCTGGTGGTTGCAGCCGTTGGCGTTGTTTGCCCAGCGCTCGTGGCCGCCGATGTAGACGGCGCTGGAGTCGGCCGCGGCCGAGTACAGCGAGTCGCAGCCGGTGTAGTTGATCCACTTGTGGGTGACCTCGGCCTGGGTGGCCGGGAAGGCGGCGACCGAATCGCACAGTCCCGTCCGCGGTTTGCTCGACGACCAGTTCCACGGGTTGAAGCCGGTCGCCGCGGTGTAGACCGTCGAGTCGTCCGGCGACCAGGCGGCGGCCCGGATGTAGAAGGCATCCCTGATCGAGCACTGGTAGGCGTATCCACCGGGCAGGTTGCCCTTGCTGCCGTCGAACTCGGGTGAACTCCAGCTGGTGACCTGTGCCGCGGACCCGCTCACGTCCAGCATGAAGACCTGCTGCCTGCCGTGGCCGCCTACCGAGGTGAAGTCGCCTTCGACCAGGTCCAGCCGCCCGCTGTGGCTGATCTGCTGGTTGTAGACCTTGGTCGGGTTGGTCTGCACCCCCGGGTAGACGTAGTGCCCGGAGATGTTCAGGTGCGCGAACCCGTCGTCTTTCCCGGTGGCCGGGCTCAGGCTGGCGAAGTACGGGTCCGAGGTGCTGCCGTTGATGCCCTTGAAGGAGCCGCCGGCCAGCAGGTGCCCATTCGCCACCGCCAGGGTATCCACCTCACCGCTGGCGTTGTCCTTGAAGCCGGGCACCAGCGCGCCCCCGGCCGTGCCGACCGCGGCGATGTTCTTGGCCGCGGCACCGCCCACCGTGGTGAAGTGCCCGCCGAGGTAGGCGGTGGAGCAGTTGCCGGCGGCGAAGGCGACGGTGTCGACCGTGCCGTTGACGTTCGGGTCCCACGAGGTGACCGTGTACGGCGCCGTGTCGCTGAAGCTGAACACGTTGTTCCTGGTGACTGTCTGGGTCGAGGTCCCGTTCCACCCGCTGATCCGGGTGAACGTGCCTACCGCGTACATGGTGCCGCCGCAGTCCACCAGCTGGCGGATCTGTTCGGTGGTGCCGGTGTCCACCAGCGTGGGTGTGCCCTTGGCGGGCGTCGGCGACACCGCCCCCGCCAGCGCATGGCTGGCGGGGGCGGCGGACGCCGGTGCCGGGAGGCAGCATGCGACCGCGGCGATACCCGCGATCAGCGCGCCACGCTTCCCCCATAGCTGAGCGCGGTTGCGCTGCATACTTTCCCCTCCTGGTCGTGCTACTTGCGATGGTGCGTTGCGTTACGAGTAAGGCAGGAAGCAGATACCGGCCAGGCCGCTCACGCCGCCACACATGTTGCTGCCGCCCTGGTTGTCGCTGGCGATCCAGATTCCGGCCGGGGTCTTGTAGATCTGGTCCGCCCCCAGGCCGCGGTCACGGCTGTACAGGCCGGCGTTGCCACTCGAATTGGTGAGCAACTTCCCGCTCAGGGTGAAGCCGCCGAGGCCCGGCGCCGGGATCGCGCCGGGCCCGGCCGCGTTGCAGTCGTTCTGGTTGTTCGCCCAGCGCTGGTGGCCGCCGATGTAGACGGCGCTGGAGTCGGCGGCGACCGAGTACAGCGAGTCGCAGCCGGTGTAGTTAACCCACTGGTGGCTAAGCCCGCCATTCCGGAGGGCGGGGAAGGCCGCGACCGCGTCACACAGCCCGGTGAGCGGGAAGCTGCCGTTCCAGCCTTCCGGGGCCTTCCCGGTGTCCGCGACGTAGACCGTCGACTGGTCGGCCGACCAGGCTGCCGACTTGACGTAGAACGGGTGCTTTTTGGAGCAGAACGCGTTGAACTCGTTGGAATACCACGTGCTCACGTTGCCCTTGCTGCCCAGGTTGAGCATGAAGATCTGCTGCCGCTTGTTGTTTTGGACCTTGGTGAAGGTGCCCTCGACCAGCACATGGCCGTGGTCCGGCGACAGTTGCTGGTTGTAGACCTCGGTATGGTTTATGCCCGCACCGGTGAACACGTAATGCCCGGAGATGTTCAGGTTGAGATAGCCGTCGTCCTTGCCGTTGGACAGGTTCAGGCTCACGTAATACTTCTTGCTCGATCCGTTGATCGAGGTGAATTGACCGCCGACAAGCAGGTGATTGTTCGAGGTCCGCAGGATCGTGTCCACCATGCCGTTGGCGGAGTGTCCCCAGTCGTTGACCATGGTGTTGTTATAGGTCCTGATATACGCGATGTTGCTGGCGGCAGAACCGTCCACCTTAGTGAATTTCCCGCCGATGAAAGCGTGGTTGCAGTCGCTCGTCAGCTGGATCGAGTTGACGACGCCGTTGGTGCTCGGCGCCCAGGACGTGATCTTATACGGCTGAGTCTGGCTGAAGCTGAAGATGTTGTCACGGGTGAAGGTCTGGCCGCCCCAGCTGATCTGGGTGAAGCTGCCGACCGCGTACATGACGCCGTTACACGCCACGATTTGCCTGATTTGCTCGGTCGTCCCGTTCGACGCGAGCGCCGGGGTGCCGGTATCCGGTTGGGGGGACACCGGGCCGCTCTGGGCTGCTGCCACCGACGGCATTAGGCCGACTGCACCGGCGGTCAGTGCACACAAGGCGGCGACAGGCGCGCTGCACAGCAACCAGCGCCTAACTCCTTGCATCATGCCTCCATTTGCTCCGCACGATCGCCGCGGCCAACAGCCCCCGGGGCCGCGCTGTGGTCGTTTTGTGTTCTTCCGTATCCCGAGCGCAACATTCTAGGCTGCGCCTGGCTGGCACACTGACGAACCATGCGATATGACGAGATTCCCAGGATTGTCCAGGGGCCGGTCGCAAAGATTGCGCCAGCCATGATCGACGGGGTCCGGTCGCGGGGAAAGGGATTCAGTACGCACCATGCCCGCGGGCCACTGCCGGCCAGGTCTTCCACAGGATGAGCAGATCGAAGGCGAGCGACCAGTTCTCCACGTAGCGCAGGTCGAGCCGCACCGCCTCGTCCCAGGACAGGTCGGAGCGGCCGTGGATCTGCCACAGGCCGGTCAGCCCGGGCCGCACGGCCAGCCTGCGCCGCACGTAATCGCCGTACTTGGCGGCCTCTTCCGGCAGCGCGGGCCGCGGGCCCACCAGGGACATGTGCCCGAGCAGCACGTTGATCAGCTGCGGTAGCTCATCGAGCGACCAGCGGCGCAACCTGGCGCCGATCTTGGTGATCCGCGGGTCGTCGCGGATCTTGAACAGGACGCCGGCCGCCTCGTTCTGCCGTTGCAGCGCCGCCTTCTGCTGCTCGGCCTCCGGTACCATCGTGCGGAACTTGTACAACCGGAAGGGCCGGCCATCCTTGCCCACCCGCACCTGCTTGAACAGGGCCGGGCCGCCGTCCTCCAGCCGGATCATCAGCGCAATCGTCAGCAGCACCGGAGCCAGCAGCAGCAGCGCCGTGGCGGCTGCCACCTTGTCGAACAGGCTCTTGATGACCTGGCGGATGCCGGACAGGTCCGGATGGTCCACGTACAGCAGCGGCAGCCCGGCGGCCGCGCGGACGCTGGTGCGCGGGCCTGCGACGTCGAGCAGCGCGGGCGCCAGGCACAGATCGGTATCGGTCTTCTCCAGCTCCCAGGAAAGCTGCCGCAACTGGACCGGCTTGAGCTCGGGGCAGGCGAGCACGGCCACGGTGTCCGCGTCGCTGCCGCGGACCGCGCCGATCACGTCGTCGAGCCCGCCGAGCACCGGCACCCCGGCGATCTCGTCGGGCCGGAACGCGGCGCCGGCCAGGCACGCGGCGATCACGGTGAGCCCGTGGTAAGGCTCTCTGCGCAGCTCATTGACCAGGTCGGCCACGGCCTGCGGGTGGCCCACCGCCACCGCACGGCGCATGCAGGCGCCGGAGTCCCGCAGCCGGTGCAGCCGCTTGCGCAGCGCATACCGGGCGACCAGGTCGATGCCCACGGCACACGGCATCGCGATCAGCACGTAGCTGCGCGACACCTCCGCCCTGGTGGCGTAGGACAGGATCGCGATCGCCGAGGTGAGCCCGAGCCCCGCGTTGATCACCCGGCGGAACTCGTCGGCACCCGCGCCGATGAACCGGGGCTCGTAGGCGCCCGCCAGCGCCAGCGTGCCCAGCCAGATCACCGGCAGGCTCACGGTCAGCACGATGTACGCGGCCGGCACGTGGCCATGACTGTCATAACGGCCCGCGCAGCGCGATCAGCCCGGCCGCGAGCGCCACGGCGGCGTCGAGGGCCATCGCGTTGCGCAGATACCGTCCGACCCAGCCGCCTGCGTCGGCTGTGCCACTCACGGCGGTAGGCACTGCCACTTGGGCGCGCGCGCTTACCGCCAATCGCTCTCGCACTTACGTGCCCTCCCAATCCGACCCTGGGCCGCCGGAGATCCCCACGCGGACACGTGACCGGAGCGGAGTGACTTCGCTGCAGGGCCCCGACACCCCGGTCATGTCTGTCGATCTGGTGCTCAACCTTAGCGGGAAGGCGTTTCAATTATACGGAAACTGGTAAACTCTGGAACAACATAGCGGAACTAAGAAGCTTTGGACACGCCTCTTATATTGGATCACCTGTAACCTAGTTTCTTGGTAGAGATACTTGATTATCCGGCCCGCGCCGCTGTCGCGGGCCGTCGCTATGATTACGGAAAGTAATGTGATGCCGGTCATGCCGCGGGCGTGGCGGCCACCCATCGTACTGCCGGACGGTATTCTTCGAGAGTCGGGGATGTGAACGGTCTCGTCCGCGCCTCGTGACCGGTTGTAACCGTGACCGGGGCAGGGGCCGGCCAGCCACGCAGCAGTCAATCAAGGAGCCCGCCACGTGACTGTGAGCCGTCCGGCCGCTGTCGTCATCCTTGCCGCGGGTGCGGGGACGCGAATGAAATCCCAGCTCCCGAAGGTGCTGCACCCAATCTGCGGCGCGAGCATGCTCGATCACGTGCTGGCCGCCGCCAGGCAACTCAGCCCGGCCGAGCTCATCGTCGTGGTGGGCCATGGCCGCCGCCAGGTCGCCGCGCATCTGGCCCGGCATGCGCCGGATGTGCGCGTGGTCGTCCAGGACCGGCAGGGCGGCACCGGGCACGCCGTCCGGACCGTGACCGAGACGGTGGGCCTGGGCCTGGGCACCGTGGTGGTTACTTACGGCGACACGCCGCTACTGCGCGGCAGCACCCTCGCCGCACTGGTCCGCGGGCACGCCGCCGAGCATGCCGCCGCCACCGCATTGACGACATTGCTGACCGATCCCACCGGGTATGGCCGGATTATGCGAGACGACAGCGGCGCTTTTGCCGAGATCGTCGAAGAAACCGATGCGACTCCCGGCAGCGGGCGGTCACGGAAATAAACTCGGGCGTTTACGCATTCGAATCGGGCCTGCTCGCCGACGCGGTGAAGCGGCTGCCGACCGACAACGCCAAGGGTGAGGAGTACCTCACCGACGTGGTCGCCATCCTCCGTGCGGAGGGTCACCAGGTGGCCACCGTGACGATCCCCGACGGCGACGAGGTCCGCGGGGTGAACGACCGCGTCCAGCTCGCGCACGCCCGCCGGATACTCAACGCGCGGATCCTGGACGGGTGGATGCGCGCGGGCGTGACGATCGTCGACCCGCTGACCACGCTCATCGACGCGGGCGTGATCCTCGAGCCCGATGTCGAGATCGGCCCGGGCACCCAGCTCGCCGGCTCGACGATGGTCGAGACGGGTGCCTATGTCGGTCCGGGCTGCGTGCTGCGGGACACCGCCGTTGGCAAGGGTGCCGCGCTCACGCACGTGGTCGGCGTGTCCGCCAGCGTCGGCGCTGGCGTCACCGTGGATCCCTTCACCTACCTAGCGCCGGGCACCGGGCTGCCCGCCAGCAAGCCCGGGCGATCGCGGAGCGGTGCGGGCAGGCCCGCAAGAAAGGAAGCACAGGCGTGACTGGCATCACGGTCAAGGCCAGGAAGAAACTCATGCTGTTCTCCGGCCGGGCACATCCCGAGCTGGGCCAGGAGATCGGCGGTTGCCTCGGCATCGAGCCCACCCCCACCAGGCTGTCGGACTTCGCGAACGGTGAGATCTTCGTCCGGTTCCTGGAATCGATCCGCGGCTGCGACGCCTTCGTGTTGCAGAGCCACACCGCGCCGATCAACCGCTGGATCATGGAGCAGCTCATCATGGTCGACGCGCTCAAGCGTGCCTCGGCCAAGCGGATCACCGTGGTGACACCGTTCTTCGGCTACGCCAGACAGGATAAGAAGAGCCACGGCCGCGAGCCGATCTCGGCCCGGCTGATGGCGGACCTGTTCGCCGCCGCGGGCGCAGACCGGCTGATGGCGGTGGATCTGCACACCGCGCAGATCCAGGGTTTCTTCGACGGGCCCGTGGATCACCTGTTCGCGCTGCCGATCCTGGCCTCCTATATCGAGGACCGGGTGGACATCTCGCAGGTGACGGTCGTCGCCCCGGACGCGGGCCGGGTCCGGGTCTGTGAGCGCTGGACCGACCGGCTCGGCAGCCCGCTCGCCATCATCCACAAGCGCAGGGATCCCGACGTCGCCCACCGGGTGGCGGTGCTCGAGGTCGTCGGCGACGTGGCCGGGCGTACCTGCATCGTGGTGGATGACATGATCGACACCGGCTCGACCATCAGCAAGGCGGCCGAGGCCCTGTTCGCCCAGGGGGCGGCCCAGGTGATCGTCGCGGCCACGCATGGAGTGCTCTCCGGCGGCGCCGTCGACGAACTGAAGAACTCCCGGATCAGCGAGGTCATCGTCACCAGCACCCTGCCCATCCCGCCGGAGAAGCGGTTCGACAAGCTCACCGTGCTCTCGATCGCGCCGCTCATCGCGCGGGCCATCCAGGAGGTCTTCAGCGACGGGTCGGTGACCAGCCTGTTCGAGGGCCGCACCTGACCGGCTGACTGCCCAGCGCAACCGGGTAGCAGCCCGGTCGCACAGATTTGCGGTGCTGACCGCGCGAACATGCACAAATTTCCCGATAACGTGCACTTTTACGTGATACGCGGCTAATACTCCTAATGTTGCGGCCACGGGGGAATCGTGCGATCCCGAAACCTCTCTGCGCCGCGCAGCCCTGCCCGACGGGCGGGGCCAGGCATGTCAGGGAGCACGTTATGGGGAGGACATGATGCGAAGACTTCCGCGATGGCTGGCGTGGCACGGGGCCGGCGCCGTGATGGCCGTACTCGCGGTCGGCGCGACCGGGATGGCCCCGGCCGCCGCGGCCACGGGACCGGTGTCCGCGACTCCCGCGGCAGGAACGCCTCAGCTGGCAACCACCGGCACCACCACCGAGCAGATCCGCCAGCTGGTGGACTGCGGCGGCACCATGTACGCGGTGGGCACCTTCACCCAGATCAGCGGGTGGAACGGGACCTCGACCCAGACAGTCACCCGGAACAACGTGTTCAGCTTCAGCGACACGGCACCGTACACGGTCACCTCGTGGAACCCGAACGTCAACGGTGAGGTCAACACGATCGCGTTCAACGGCGGCAACTGCGCCGACGCCTACATCGGCGGGAAGTTCACCACGGTGGGCAGCACCGCGGTGAAGAACATCGCCGAGATCAACACCACCAGCGGGGCCGTCGTCTCCGCGTTCAAGTCCAACTCGAGCGGCCAGGTCGAGACCATCCTGGCGGCCAAGGGCCACCTGCTGACCGGCGGCTTCTTCAAGGGGATCAACGGCAGCAGCACCGACCCCTACTACGTCAGCCTGAACCCGGCCACCGGCAAGGACGACGGCTACCTGAGCCTGGCCGTGTCCGGGCACTACGTCTACCCGGGCGTGAAGACCAACAACACCGAGGTCTACAACCAGCAGCTGTCCCCGAACGGGAACAGCGTCCTGGTCGAGGGTGACTTCACCTCGGTGGGCGGCGCGGCCCGCCAGCAGATCTTCATGCTGAGCCTCGGTGCCACCCAGGGCACGGTGAGCGCCTGGAACTCCGCACAGTTCAGCCAGTTCTGCGCCGTCAACCGGCCGTTCTACATCCAGTCGGCGACCTGGTCGCCGGACGGCAGCGAGGTCTACATCGCCGACACCGGCAAGAACCCGCACAACTGGAACCACACGTTCCCGCTCACCGGGCTGTGCTCGGCGGTCGCGGCCTTCCCGGCGACCCAGTCGGGCAGCCTGACCCCCGACTGGGTCAACTACACCGGCTGCGACTCGCTGTACTCGGTGGCGGCGGACTCGACGTGCCGTGTACGTGGGCGGCGCCGAGCGCTGGGCCGACAACGCCAACGGGTGCAACCACCCGGGTACCGGCTCGGTCAACGCGCCAGGCATGGGCGGCTTCACTCCCGGGGCCTCAGGTGGGACGCTGCTTGAGAACTCTGGTAACACCGCCGGGCTGTACTCACGGGCACGTGGGCTCGGCGCCGACGACATGCTGCTCACCGGTACGGGACTGTGGATCGCCAGCGACAACCTTCAAGGGCTCGGCCACCTGCGGTGGCGTCTCCGGGCACGCGGGGATCTGCTTCCTGCCCTACTCCTGATCCAAGACAGGCCTAAGGCCCCGTGACGAAGGAATGGGGCCTCGGCCCGCGTGGGTCCGGGGGTCGTCCCCCGGGCCAGCACAGGCCTAAGCCGCCGGCGGAGGGCTGGCTTTCCGCCGGCGGCGGCCTTGCGGGCCATTAGGTCTGATCGCGAAGGATGGACGCGTGCTGGTGGTGACCGCTGCCCCGCCCCGGCAAGCGCGGGGGCAGCGGTCACCGGCTCCATGGAGCCGCCTATCGCGGCTCGGGCCGTTTCGCTGGCCGGACGAGAGCCGTCCCGTGATCGTGCGGCCGCCCGGCCGCCAGGTCACGGTTCGCTCCGGATCCCGCCCCCGCGGAGATCCGCAGCTATTCCAGTTCTCATCCGGCTCATTGCTCACACCGTGGTTGAAAATGAGCATGGCAGACACACGATTGCGCGACGATTAAGCCGTGATTGAGCCATCCGGGGCGGCTCTGTTCCGCATCCTCGGCCCGCTCGAGGTGCGGACCGATCAAGGCTGGACCAAGATCGGGGCGGCCAAGCAGCGGTCGGTGCTTGCCACCCTGCTGCTGCGCCCCGGCGAGCCGGTGTCCACCGATGTGCTGATCGACGAGGTCTGGCCGGACAAGCCGCCGGCCAAGGCCGCCAATCTGGTCAGCGTGTACGTGCACCACCTGCGCAGGCGGATCGGGGACGCGGACGGCAAGGTACTGGTCACCCGGGCACCTGGTTACCAGGTGGTGCTCGGGCCTGGTGAGCTGGACGCGGACCAGTTCGCCGGCCTGGTCGCCGAGGGGCGGCAGGCGCTGGCCTCGGGCGCCCCGGACCGGGCGGTGGACCTGCTGACCGAGGCACTCGGGCTGTGGCGAGGCCCCGCGCTGGCCGATGTGCCCGCCACCTCCCTGGTGGCGGCGGAGGCGGACCGGCTGGGGCAATCGCGGCTCGAGGCGCTGGAGTTGCGTGCCGAAGCCAGCCTTGCCTGCGGCCGGTTCGCTGAGGTGCTGCCCGAGGTGCGCAGGCTGCTCGCCGACCACCCGCTGCAGGAGAAGCTGTGGGCGCTGCAGATGCGCGCGTTGTACGGGGCTGGGCGCCAGGCCGAGGCGCTGGAGGTCTACGAGCAGGCCAGGAACAAGATCGCCGATGAGCTTGGCGTCGACCCCGGCGCCGAGCTCCGCCAGCTCTACCACCAGATACTGAACGCCGAGGACGTGCAGGCCGTCATCCCGGCTGCCGGGCGGAGCCGGGCTGGTGCCCGCCCCGGTGCCCGCTCAGCTTCCCGCCGACATACGCGACTTCACCGGCAGGTCGGGCCAGGTCGAGCAGTTGCGTGAGCTGCTGGCCGGCGCGGACGGCGAGGACAGCCCCGGAGCGGTCCGGGTGGTCCTTGTCGTGGGCTCGGGCGGGCTCGGCAAGACCGCGCTTGCGGTGCACGCGGCGCACCTGCTCGCCAGCCGGTTCCCCGACGGGCAGCTGTACGCCAACCTGCTCGGCGCCACCCAGCCGGTGGCGGCGGCCGAGGTGCTGGCCAGGTTTCTGCGGGACCTGGGCATGGAGGGCCACCGCATTCCGCTCGGCGAGGAGGAGCGGGCCGCGCACTTCCGGACCAGGCTCGCGGGCAAGCGGTCCTGATCGTGCTCGACGACGCCCGCGACGCCGAGCAGGTGCAGCCGCTGCTGCCGGGCAGCGCATCCTGCGCCGTGCTGGTCACCGCCCGCGGCACGCTGCCCGAACTGGTGGGCAGCGAGGTCATCGACCTTGACGTGCTGCCGCGCGCCGAGGCTCGCGCGTTGTTCGGGGTCGTGGCCGGTGAGGAACGGGTCGCTGCCGAGCCTGCGGCCACCGAGGCCGTGCTGAAGGCGTGCGCGGGACTGCCGCTGGCCATCAGGATCGCTGGCGCGCGCCTGGCCAGGCGAGGGGGCGGAACCGTGCGTGCCCTGGCGGAGCGCCTTTCCGACGAGCGCCGCAGGCTGGACGAGTTCCGCATGGGAAACCTGGCGGTCCGGGCCTCGTTCGAAGTCAGCTTCACCAGCCTGCCCGGCCCGGCCGCGGCCGGTGGGCTGGACCCGGCGCGGGCCTTCCGGCTACTGGGCCTGTGGACCGGCCCGTCGATCGGGCTGCCCGCGGCGGCAGGCCTGCTGGGCGAACCGGAGATGGCCACAGCCGATGCCCTGGACGTGCTGGTCGACGCCCACCTGCTGGAGTCACCGGCCCCGGAGCAGTACCGCTTCCACGACCTACTGCGGGTGTACGCGGCCGACCGCGCCCTGACCGAGGAAGCAGAGGCAGACCGGCGCGGGGCCATCACGAGGGTGCTGGCCTGGTACCTGTATTCGGCCGAGGCGGCAGCCCGGGTGATTTCGCAGCAGCGCAGGCAGGTGCCGCTGGACCCGGTCCCGCCGACGCTGCATCCGCTGGCCTTCGCCACCCTGGAGGAGGCCCTTACCTGGTGCGACCACGAGCGAGCCGAACTCATGGCCGCCACCCGGCTGGCCGCCGCGTCCGGCCTGCATGAGCTTGCCTGGAAGCTGCCCGCCGCCGCCATGATCTTCTACCACAGGCGCAGCCACTGGGCGGATTGGGTGGCCGCCCATGAGATCGGCCTGGCCAGCGCGCGGGCGGTCGGCGACCGGCTGGCCGAGGCGTGGATGCTCAACAACCTCGGCATGGCCTACGGCGTGCAGCGGATGCAGGAGTCGGTCAGCTATCTCGAGCAGGCCCTCGACCTGAGCCGTGAGCTGGGCAACGGGCCCGCGGAGGCGCAGGCGGCCACCAACGTCGCCAATGCCTATTTCCGGCTGGGTAACTACGCCGAGGCGCGGATCGCCGCGGAGCGGTCGATCGACATCGAGCGGAAGGTGGGGAACCGGTTCGGCGAGGGCATCGGCCTGGGCATCCTCGGTGGCGCGTGCCGCGAACTGGGGGAGTTCGGCGCCGCGATCGAGTTCCTCCAGCAGGCACTGGCCATCTCCCGCGAACTGGGCGAGCGGGACTTCGAAGCGGAGACATTGACCGATCTCGGCGAGGCCTACCTCGGCCTGGGCCAATTGGCGGACGCGACCAACTGCCTGGAAGACTCGCTGGCGATCCGGGAGAGCATCGGGGATCGCCATGGCCAGGCGGCCACACTGCAGAGGCTGGGCCAGGCACATTGGCGCGCCGGGAACGTGGGAAAGGCGCGGGCTCAGCTTGCCGAAGCGATCGCTTTGTACGACGACCTGCGCGATCACGCCCAGGCGGCCGATGTTCGCGTCATGCTGGCGGCGATGGCCGAGAGCACCGGCTGAGGTATGTCCGATCTTCCCGTTTGGTAACAGTTGACGGTTCGAACGGCACCCCTGCACCCCTTTTGGTTAGTCTGATGATCATTCGCTCGTGGGGCTTTGTATAGCGAACTGAGTAAGGGATGAGTGATCATGGGGGACAAAGAGGCTGCAGGCAAGAAAAAAGCAGCCGACGAAGAGAAGAAGGAAGAAATCCAGCCCGAGGTGGACAGCCCGCCCAACAACCCGCCGCCTCCGGGCTCCAAGCCGCCGCCTCCGCCGACCGAGCCGATCTTTAAGCCCTAGCAGTACCTGCGACCGGCGACGCGTCTCCCCGGTGGCCAGCCCGGTCACCGGGGGAGACGCATGTCTGCCGCCTCGCACCGCCAGCGCCTTGGCCGCGCATCCGGCCAGGCCTTTGACGCAACGGCGCGAACGCTGGCCTCAGGTCAACGGCGCGATGCCAGGGCCCCGCGCACCCGGGCACGGCGGTCGGTGAGCGCCTTGCGCAGCCGGACGCGGACGCAGGATCTTCGTGGCGACCACGCCGTCGCCCCAGGTGAGCTTCTTGCCTTCCTCGCGGCTGCGGGCCTTGTAGGTGATCGGCACCTCGTAGGGGCGCACGCCCCTGGCCAGCAGCATCGCGGTCAGTTCGGTGTCCAGGCCGAACCGGTTCTCGGTGAGCGGCAGTTCCCTGAACAGGCTCGCGGGCAGCAGCTTGAGACAGGTGTGCAGGTCGCTGATCCACGTGTTGAACAGGGCGTTGGCGGTGAAGGTGTTCACCCGGTTGCCGATGACGAACCAGAACGAGTGGGCGGTGGACGCGCCGAACTTGCGGATCCCGTACACCACCTCCGCGTCGCCGCGTGTTACGGGCGTGAGCAGCCCGAGGATGTCGTCCGGGGAGTACTCCAGGTCCGCGTCGAAGATCACCAGATAGTCGCCGGTGGCAAGCGCGGCCGCGGTGCGCACCGCCGCCCCCTTGCCACGGTTGACCGGGTGCTCAGCGATCGTCACGCGCGGGTCGTCGATGCTGGCCAGCACCTCGCTCGTGTTGTCCGCGCTGCCGTCGTTGACGACGACGACCTCGACCTCGCACGGGTAGCGAATCTCGAGGACTCGCTTGACGGCGACGCCGACGGTTGCCGCCTCGTTGTAGGCGGGCATCAAGATCGACAGCTTCAACCTGGGGGTTCCCGATCTGCGGATTGGCCAGCTTGGGTAGTCGGCAGTGTAATCTGCGCTACTACGCACTAACTGCCGAACCACCCGTATTTACCCATAACAGTGCCCACTACTGGAAGCCTCATTACCAGCTCCCTACCCGGGCTCTACCTGGCCATATGTGGACCGCCCCGGCCAAGCGCCCCTCGTGGGCGGCCTGGATGATGAAAGGCGTGACACCAGCGCTCAGCCTGCCCCGCAAGGCCCGCTCCCCGCTGCGCGCTCTCGCCGAAGCCGGCGCCGCGGGTGCGGTCTATCTCCTGCTCGCCTGCCTCCTCTACTGGCCGACGACACCGTTCGGCACGGGGCATCTGCCCGGCTGCGCCTGCGGGGACCCCGAGCAGCAGACGTGGTTCCTGGCCTGGACGTCACATGCGCTGACGCACGGGCTCAACCCCTTCTTCACGCAGTACCTCAACGCGCCGCGGGGTGCGAACCTGGCAATCGACACCGCCATGCCGTTGCTCGGCGTCCTCGGCACGCCCATTACGGTGCTCGCCGGGCCGGTTGCCACGTTCAACCTGCTGCTCAAGCTGGGCCTGGCCGCGTCCGGGGCATCGATGTTCTGGGTGCTGCGCCGGTACACCTCGTGGTGGCCGGCGGCCTTCGCCGGCGGCCTGCTGTTCGCCTTCTCGCCCTACCTGGCCGGGCAGGCGGTGCGGCACGTCTTCTTGAGCTTCGTGCCGCTGGTCCCGCTGTTCATCCCGCTGCTCGACGACTGGCTGGTCAGCCGCAGAAGGTCGCCGTTGCGGAGCGGCCTGCTGCTCGGGCTGCTGGCCGCGCTGCAGTACCTGATATCTCCCGAGATACTTCTGACCAGCACGATCATGGCCGTCACGGGGCTGGCGTGGCTGGCCCTGCGGCATCCACGTGCGGTGCGCGAGCGCGCCGGTGCCCTGGCTCGTGGGCTGGCCGCGGCGCTGCCGGTCTTCCTGCTGATCGCCGGGTATGCGGTGTGGCTGCTGATCGCGGGCCCGAACCGGCCCGCCGGGCCGGTGCACATCCTGTCCGGCCTGGCCCGCTACCACGCGGACCTGCTTTCGCCGCTCTTCCCGACCAACCGCCAGCTTCTCGCGCCCGGCGCGCTGCGAACCATCGGTGAGCGCCTGCCGGCCGGTGGCACCATCGAGAACGGCTTCTACCTCGGGTTCCCGCTCCTGGTGCTGCTCTGCTACTTCGTCATCCGCTACCGCCGGGTGCCGCTGGTGGCGACCGCCACCGTGATCGGCCTGGTCGCCTTCATGCTCGGCCTTGGCGCCAAGCTGACGGTGTCAGGCAAGGCGGTAGGCATCCCGCTCCCGTTCGCCGTGTTCACCCACGTGTCGATCCTGGAAAATCTGGAGCCAGCCCGGCTGTCGCTGTATGTCCAGCTTGCCGCCGCCGTCATCGTGGCCGTCGGGCTGGACCGGACCTGGGCGTACGGATGGCGCCGGGCAGGTGCGGCCGCTGGCCAGGGCCAGCCCAGCACGGTCGGTTCGCTGGTCCCGGCGACCGTGCCCGCGACCGGCAAGGGCCACGGGCAGCGCCCGCCGACCCCGCGCGGCGCAGCCCATCCCGGCGATCTGCCGGGTCCCGGCGCTCCAGGGCCCAGCGATTCAGGGCCCGGCGGTTCAGGCTCTCTTGGCCGGGACGACGGCCCCCCAGGCCGTGATCCAGCATGGGTGCGGCCGCTCGTGGTAGCGGCGGTGGGCCTTGTTGCGCTCTTCCCGCTCGTGCCGAAGCTTCCCATCCACACCTATCCGCTCCACATACCGCGCTACTTCACCAGCACGAAGGTCCGCGAGGTGCCGCACGGAGCGCTCGCGCTCACCTTTCCGTTCGAGCTGGCCCCGCGTAACGACGCCATGATGTGGCAGGCAGCCTCGGGCATGCGGTTCCGCGTGCTCGGCGGTGACGTCTTCGTGCCGGGCAACATCGTGCGGAGCACCTGGCATCCGCTGCCGCAGGGGCCGCCGGTGCTCGCCGCCGTGCTCGAAGCTGGTCAGTACCCCCCGAACCCGCCGCCGCCCATGACCGCCAGCGCAGTCGCGGCCATTCGCCAGCTATGTGCCAGATCCCATGTGGCCGTTGTGTTCGTGGACCGGCAGGCGCGATACGGGTACGACTTCGACGTGCTGGTGCACCGGGCGCTGGGACGGCCGGGACGCGTCGAGGGGCGGCTTTCGGTGTGGCTGAACGTCCAGGGCGACCTGCACAGGCATCCTGGGTAGCCAGTGTCGGCTAGAATCCTTGACGCGCCTGAGGTTGGCGGCCCGTGCATGGGGCGGGGCGGCGGGGCCGGGGCTAGGTCAGCCGGTCAAGCCACCGGATCACGAACCGTGTGCCGCACGGCTTGGGCGGGGTGGCGAGCTCAGGACTAGCTGAGTCGTCAAGGTTCCCATTGAAGGAGTAGTACCGTGCCCGAGGTCCGCATCGTCGCCGAGCCGCGCACCGAGTTCGGCAAGGGGCCCGCCCGCCGCTCGCGGCGCGCGGGACGTGTGCCCGCCATCGTCTACGGGCACGGCACCGAGACCAGGCACGTCACGCTGCCCGGCCACGAGCTGCTGATGGCGCTGAAGACGCCGAACGTGCTCATCGAGGTGGCCGGCCTGTCCGGCCGCCCGCAGCTCACCCTGCCCAAGGCCGTGCAGCGCGACCCGATCAGGGGCGCGATCGAGCACGTGGACCTGATCATGGTCCGCCGCGGCGAGAAGGTCACGGTCGAGGTCCCGATGCAGGTCACCGGCGAGGTGGAGCCCGGCGGACTGCTCGACCAGCAGATGGTACGGCTCGCCGTCGAGGCGGAGGCGACCCAGATCCCGCAGGCGATCGAGGTCAACGTCGAGGGCATGGAGATCGGGGCCGCCGTGCACGCCGGCGACCTCACCCTGCCGCAGGGCGTCACGCTGGCGGCCGAGCCCGACGCTCTCGTGCTGCACGTGCTGGCCGCGCCGACCGCCGAGCAGATCGAGGCCGAGCTTGGCGAGACCCCGGTTGCGGAGGAAGTGCCTGCCGCTCCGGATGCGGTGCCGGACGCTGCCCAGGCGGCGGACGAGTCTTCTGGCTGACCTCCGGGCCGCCGATGACCGCTGGCAGGTGGCTGATCGCCGGGCTCGGTAACCCGGGCCCGGCCTACACGGCCAACCGGCACAACGCGGGCTTCATGGCCGCGGACGTGCTGGCCGCGCGGGCCGGGGCGCGCTTCAAGGCCGGTAAGTTCCGCACGCTGGCCGCGGAAGGCAGGCTGGGCGGCGAGAGCGTGACCATCATCAAGCCGCTCACGTTCATGAACGAATCCGGCGGGCCGGTGACCGGTGTCAGCGGGTTCTACCACCTCGGGCCGGACCGGCTCGTGGTGATCCACGACGAGCTTGACCTGCCGTTCGGCGCGGTCAGGCTCAAGCTGGGCGGCGGGGACAACGGACACAACGGGCTCCGGTCGGTGACCGCCTACCTGGGAACTCGGGAGTATTACCGGGTCCGGATCGGGATCGGGCGGCCGCCGGGGCGGATGGACCCAGCCGCCTACGTGCTGCGCGACTTCTCCGCGGCGGAGCGGAAGGAACTGCCGCTCGTGCTCGGCCGGGCGGCCGACGCGGTGGGGGCGCTGCTGGCCGACGGCCTCGCCGCCGCGCAGAACGCCTTTCATGGCGACGGCGCACCCCGGGCGGGCTGAGGCGCATGATGCTCTGGAGCACGCTGGCTCCGGCAGCTGAGGCTGCGGGTCGCCGGCTCCATCGCAGCGAAAGGCCCGGGGAGTGACCAAATTCGACATCGTGGTCGTGGGCGCCGGCATAGTGGGCCTCGCCGCCGCGCGCGAATTGCTCGCCCGCTGGCCGGGGATCTCCCCGGCGGTCCTCGACAAGGAAGCCTCGATCGGCGAGCACCAGACCGGCCACAACTCCGAGGTGATCCACTCCGGTATCTATTACCCGCCGGGCTCACTCAAGGCCCGGTTGTGCACCAAGGGTGCGCGCCTGATGTATGAGTTCTGCGCGAGCCACGGCGTGCCCGCCGACCGTTGCGGCAAGCTCATCGTGCCGACCACCGAGAGTGAACTCCCCCGCCCTGGACGAGTTGTACCGCAGGGGCACCGCCAACGGCGTGCCGGGGCTGGAGATGGTCGGGCCGGCCGGGATTCGCGAGCACGAGCCACATTGCACCGGGATACGGGCGATCTGGTCACCTGTCACGGGAATCGTCGATTTCTCACGGGTGGCCGAGGCCTTCACCCAGACCCTGCGTTATCCGGGGTTCCGGCGCATGGCGCGCAGGTACTGGCGCACCGGGGCGCTGGAGGTGTATCGCGACCTTTCCAAGCGGGCCTTCGTCGCGGCCTGCCAGCGGTTCGTGCCGGAACTCACGCACGGCGACGTCATGCCCGGCCCCTCCGGCGTGCGGGCCCCAGTCGGTGGCCCGCGACGGCGGTCTCGTGGACGACTTCGTCTTCAACGTCGAGGGAACTCAGCTCATGCACGTACGGAACGCCCCATCGCCGGCGGCGACCTCATGCCTGGCGATCGGCGAGCTGATCGCCGACGAGTGGGACCGTGTCGCATAACGTCCGCGAAGGCTAGCTTCAGAGCCCTTCAAATATAACGAAACGATAACGTCACCAGGCTGTCTGTCATCTGCCACTCACCACGATGCGCCATTATGGTTTGGCGATGCACTGGCGAGGGCCGATTCCTGGCACCTGGTGATGCTCACCTCGACCGTCCCGTCGGGAACCACGGAAAACCGGGTAATCCCGCAGCTGGAGCGGTGGTCAGGCAAGCGATGTGGCACCGACTTCGGCGTCGCGTTCGCGCCGGAGTTCCTCCGTGAAGGATCGGCCATCGATGATTACCGCCAGCCGCCGAAGACCGTCATAGGTGCCAGCGACCACAGGCGCTGGAATGCGCCGCCGCCATCTACCGGCCCTACGCCAGCAAGATCGTTTCCACCAGCATTTCCGTTGCGGAGATGGTCAAGCTCACCGACAACTCATGGCACGCGCTGAAGATCACCTTCGCCAACGAGATCGGGTGTTTCTGCTCCACGGGCTCAGGCCCACACCCCCGGCATAGCGCGATGGTGGCCGCTGCGTTGCTGGGCACGCGCGGCGCCGGAGGCGGAGGAGCGGTGAAACACGCTCCCCGCCGTGCCGCGCACATAGACTGCCAGAGCATCCCGGACATGTGGGTGACCTACCGGGATGAAGAAGTGGATCCGGTCGAGGCTGGCGAGCATCCAGTCGCCGACGGAGGCCTCATCGAGGTGGGTAATTCCCAGCCAGGGCCACAGGATCCGGTGGGACAGCAGGCTTGCGGCAAGGGTCGAGGGGTCGCTGGTGCCTTCGTAGTGGGTGTACCGGAACCTTTGCTCGTTGTTCGCGCGGGCCTTGCCGACCATCAGCACCGTGCCCGCCCCGCACGGAGCGGAGTACCCGGCGGCGGCGCCGAGCGTGAACCCATAAACGGCCGCCTCGTCCGGCGGGAGCGGCGGCTTCTCATGCGGCGCCGGAAGTGTCTCGAACCGGACCGGGGACGGCCAGCCCTCGATCCCAGTCCTGTCGGCGGCGTCGCAGAAACCGGCGAGGAGTGCCTCCGGGTCGGTCAGCATGCCGCAATCATGCCCCGTACCAGGCATCACCGGGGGAAATCGGCCCGAACTCGCGTGTCCGGAGGCGTCGCCCCGCGAACCGATCGCTGTTATGGTCGGCCTTGTCCGGTTTGGAAGCCGTGGGCATTACCATGCGCTGCCGTCGCTGGCGTGACCCAGCGGTGCCGACTGCTGCATCGGCCGCCCTCTGGCCCGACGACGCGGGCACCGGCGCATCGCGCTGGTCGCGGTCATCTTTATCATCAGCGCGGCCACCGCGCGCTTGTTCGCCTGGTCGGCCCAAGGCATGCCTGCCGGGTGAGCGCGATCGTGATGCTGGACCGGCCCGGTACCACCCCCAGCCGCGCTTTGCGCCTTGCCCGCCAGAACCGGGCTCCGTTCCTGGTGATCTCTCTGGGCACGCCCCTGTCGGGCTATCGCTGCCCGGCACCGGTACCTCGGGTGAAACTGATCTTCTTCAACCCCCAGCCGACCGCGACCCAGGGTTCGGCAGGCGGGGCAAGCCAATCTGTCCCATCGCCCGGTCGTGGCGAAGCGGAGCCCATCAGCGGCGGCCCCGGCTATCTGCTCCACGATCCGTAGAGCGGCCACGACAAGCGGGGTCATCTTCGTGTGCTTTTCTGCTCCAGTGGGTGAGGTTAGTCCGGGCGCTCTGGGCAGCCGGGTGATCACGTCCCTGAGTCCGCTCGATCACGGGCACCAGCGCGGCGTACATGTCGCGGGCGCTTGCCGGGTCGCCCGCGAGCCCGGTCATGTTGGCCAGGTTGGCGCGGACAGCCAGGGTGGCCGGATGATCAGGGCCCTGGACCTCCTGCAGCGCGGGCAGCAGTTCGCGGTGTTGTTCGCGGGCCACCGTGGGGTCACCCGCCAGCCCCACCCAGTTGGCCAGGTTGGCGCGGACAGCCAGGGTGTCTGGGTGGTCTGGTCCGTAGGCCTTGTCGTACATGGGCAGCAGCGCGGCGTACTGGTCCCGGGCGCTTGCCGCGTCCCCGGCCTCCCCGCTGAAGTAGGCCAAGCTGCCGCGGGTCTCCAGGGTCTCGGGGTGGTCTGGGCCGTAGGTCTTGTCGTATATGGGCACGAGCGCGGCGTACAGGTCGCGGGCGCTTGCCGGGTCGCCCGCGAGCCCGGTCATGTTGGCCAGGTTGGCGCGGATGGCCAGGGTGTCGGGGTGGTCTGGGCCGTAGGCCTTGTCGTATATGGGCAGCAGCGCGGCGTACTGGTCCCGGGCGCTTGCCGCGTCCCCGGCCTCCCCGGTCCAGTAGGCCAGGCTGGCGCGGGTCTCCAGGGTGTCGGGGTGGTCTGGGCCGTAGGCCTTGTCGTATATGGGCAGCAGCGCGGCGTACTGGTCGCGGGCACCGGCCGGGTCCCCGGCCTCCCCGGTCTCCCGGGCGGGTTGGGCGCCGGTGTCGAGGGTGTCGGGATGGTCCAGGCCGTACACCTTTTTGCGGATCGGCCGGCAGCGGGGTGCGCACTGCGCGGCTGTCTGGCTGGGTGTTGGCAGGTTCGTGGGGCGGCGAGCCGTTCGGGCTGGTGTCGGCATTGGTGTTCGCCGGGCTGATTGCCGCGCCGGCGGTGTCGTGGCTGGCCCGTGTCGTGCGTGGCCGGTGGTTGTCCGCTGCGGCGTCCGATGGGCGGGTCGCGGCGTAGCCGCGATAGGCGCTTTTGCCGGGGCGGCGCCGCGGGACCATGTTGCGCACCGCGCCGAGCACCGGCACGTCGACCGCGCGCAGTGCCTGCAGCGCGTGACTGAGCTGTGCGCGGCTGGTCCGGCCATTGCGCACCACGACGATGGCACCGTCGGAGAGCAGGGCTGTGGTCACCCCATCGGTGACTGGCCGCAACGGGGGCGTGTCGATGATGATGGTGTCGAACTCGCTGCGCAGCCGCGCGGCGAGGTCGGCCATCTGGCGGCTGCCCAGCAGTTCGGCGGGGTGCGGCGGGAGCGACCCGCTCGCGAGCACGTGCAGCTTCTGCTCGCCCCATGTCCGCAGCGCCGTATCCAGGGCGACCTGTTGGGCGAGTACGTCGCAGAGCCCGGCGGCCCCCTCGATCCCCAGGTATTCGGCGATCTGGGGCCTGCGCAGGTCCGCGTCGATCAGAAGGGTCTGGCGGCCGGCCTCGGCGAACGCCAGCGCGAGGTTGATCGCGACAGTCGACCTGCCTTCGGCCGCCTCGGACGACACGACAGCGATCACCTTCACCGGGCGATCCCTCTGCCTGTACTGCAGGCTTGTCCGGAGTTGGCGCATCTCCTCGGCGAGGATGGAACGGCCGAGGTCGCCGCCAGTGGACGGCAGCGGCCCGTAGCGCCGGATCCTGCTGACCGACACGAGCACACCGGCGCCGGCGGCGGCCACTTGCTCGTCGGAGCGGACGGACGTGTCGAGCAGTTCGCGCAGCGCGGCCCACGCGAGGCCAACCACGAGGCCAACCAAAATGCCGAGCAGGTAGTTGAGCGCGCGCCGTGGCGCCACCTTGACCGGGCTTGTCGGCCCAGACACCACGGACACCACCACGGGAGCCTTGCTGGCGGTGGTGTTGTAGTTGTTGTTCAGGGAGCTGACCATCGGGCCGAACACCGCGGCGACCGCCGACGACAGCCGGACCGCACCGGCCGGGGTGGAGTCGGTAGCGCTTGCGGTCAGCAGCACCGTATTCAGGCCGGCCGTGCCGCTGATCTTCGCGGCTACCGCATGCGGCGTCGCGTGCAGCCCGGCCTGCGCGATCACTCGGCGGGCCAGCTCGTCGCTACTGAGCAGCTTGACGTAGGAGTTCACGAGCGCTTGCGCGTAGAGATTCGCCTGGTACGCCTGGCCCGGCTCCGCCGAAGGCGTTGCGACGAAGAACGTCACCGAACTGCTATATTGCTTCGCCTCAAGGCTCGAAATCCCGACCGCAGCCGCGGCGCCGATTACGGTAACGAGAATAACCACCCACCAGCGCTTGCGAACCGCTAGGAAAAAGCCGCGGACATCCACAGTTATCGCTCTCCGGCCGGTGGAGCCAGGTCGGCAGCCAACCCCCCAGGCAACCCAACAGTTAAATAACGTGTCCTATGTTACCAACACAGAACACGCCCACCATAGCGTGTGCAACTGATGTAGATCGTTGAGCCGGGGTCTGCTCTTTTGCTTGAGGCGCTCGTAGGGGGTCTGGCCGCCGGGGCCGCCGTGGGGGCGATGGTAGTTGTAGAAGTTCTCCCACTCGGCGAGCTTGTCGTTGAACAGCTTGGTGTCTTCGATCATGACGCCGTCGGGCAGCCGGTAGAACTCTTCGGCATCGATGCGGTGAGAGCGTTCCACCTTGCCGTTCAGGCGCGGGGTGGCGGGCTTGATGTAGCGGTGCCGGATGCCCAGGTCCTGCATGTGCCAGTGGAACGCCGGCTGAAATTCAGCCCCGTTGCCGGTCTGGATCGTCTGCACCTGGAACGGCAGCCGCGCGATGACGTAATCGGCGAACTGGATGGCGGTCTTCTGGTCGTTACGGCCGTAGATCCGCAGCACCCGCAGGCGGGTGCAGTCATCGATGGCGGTGTACTGGTAGTACTTCATGCGCTTAGCCCCGGCAGCCGTCGCTGCGGGAACGGGCTTTCCCGGCCCCGCCTTCGCCGGTGTGGCGGTGGTCGGGGCGATGAACTTCACGTCGATCTGGACGTGGTGGCCGGGCAGCTGCTTCTCCTACCGCCTCCACCGCCGGTCCTTCGGCGTGCAGCGCTGCGAGGCGGGCAGCCGGTTCATGCCCAGCCGCTTGAGGATCCGCCAGATGCCGCAGTCGCTGATCTGG
This sequence comes from uncultured Actinomycetes bacterium, assembly GCA_963726415.1. Lineage (GTDB taxonomy): Bacteria > Actinomycetota > Actinomycetes > Streptosporangiales > Streptosporangiaceae > DASXKD01. The sequence continues at coordinate 7,845 of CAVSCM010000027.1, read as the reverse complement.
ATGTCGTGGTAGCGCTTGAGGCACATGGCGATCTTGGTGGGCCCGAAGTGGTAGTTCTGCCGCAGGTAGATGATCTTCCCGACGATCTCGGTGCTCGTCTCACGCGGGCAGAACTGGGGTCGCTTCGACCGGTCCCGCAGCGCGCCTGACCCCCCGGCCTCATACCGGCGGCGCCACTGGCAGCAAGCCTGCCGGGTGATCCCGTAGTACCGGCAGGTCAGTGCCACGTTCCCGGTGACCTCCCCGGCATGGCGCAAGATGGCCAGCCGCCGCGCGGCGTTCTTCTCCCGTTCCCGTTCGTTCACACAGGTCTCCTTAGTGATCAGAGACCCCATCTGTCAACGATGTCCGTCAGTTTTAGACGCTGTGCCGCCGTCACCGGGCCAGTGTGGCCACGTTCGACGGCGGCCGACCTGATCCCTGTGTGGCTCGCCAGCGGCGTCTTCGACTGGCGCAGCCGCGTGACCGGCGAGCATCTCAGGGGTGCGTGGTCCAACACCTCCTGGTAACCTGTTCTTTACGAGAATTTCACGATATATATAACCTTGGGCTGATCGACCTCGACGCTCCGCAGGCAGCTTCCGGGAAGATCCGGCGAAACGGGTGGGAAACGGCGGCCGGTGCCTTTCCGGGCATCGACAAATCGGTGGCGAGCATGTACATCCGGGACCTTCGGGCCGTTAGTGGCGCTCCGTTGGTGATCGAGCAAGTCTCGATTGATATCGATGTGGCGCCGCACTCGGCATACGCCAGGTCCGGCACCTCGAAGCAGGTGTGCCCACCATCGCAAGACGCGAACGTTCGCGAACGCGGCGGGCGCCTACTGACATACGAGAGCGCAGAACGACTCGCTGGCGTGCACGCGCAACGCGGGCAACAAATCAGGGGGAATCGGGGGATCGGCAAATGCGTATCGCTCTTGTCGGAACACGCGGGGTACCGGCCCGCTACGGCGGTTTCGAAACCTGCGTCGAACAGGTCGGGCTGCGGCTCGTCAAGGCAGGCCATGAGGTCGTGGTCTACTGCCGCACACCGCATGATCAGCCGAGGCCGGCCGAGTATGAGGGCACGCAACTCGTGCACTTGCCGACGATGCGGAAGAAGTCGCTGGAGACGCTGAGTCACACCGCGCTGTCCACCTCGCACCTGATGCGGCACAAGGTCGAAGCGGCGATCGTCTTCAACGCGGCGAACGCGGTCTTCCTACCGCTGCTGCGAGCGCGTGGCATTCCGGTCGCGACGCATGTCGATGGTCTCGAGTGGAAGCGTGCGAAGTGGCAAGGCGCCGGACGGCACTACTACCGAATGGCCGAGGCCCTGGCGGTGCGGTGGTCCGACGCGCTGATCGCCGACGCGCAGGGCATCGCGGACTATTACTACGCAGAGTTCCACGCGCCGACCGAACTTATCCCCTACGGTGCGCCGATCCTGTCCGACCGCAGCGATCGGCTCGCTGAACTCGGCCTTACGTCGCGGGGCTATCACCTCGTCGTCGCGCGCTTCGAGCCGGAGAACCACGTGGACGTGATTGTCGACGGCTACCGGCGCAGCGAGGCTACACTGCCGCTCGTCGTGGTCGGCTCGGCACCGTACGCCGACCAGCACACCGCGCGCATTCACTCGCTCGCCGACGAGCGCGTCGCGTTCCTGGGCGGGCTGTGGGACCAGGATCTGCTCGACCAACTGTACGGGAACTGCGCAACGTACTTGCACGGCCACTCGGTCGGTGGCACCAACCCGTCTTTGCTGCGGGCGATCGGTGCCGGTGCGGCGACGATTGCCTATAACGTGAACTTCAACCGGGAGGTGGTGGCCGACTCCGGCCGGTTCTTCGACTCGGCGATGGACGTCGCCCGGGAGATCGAACACGCGGAGAAAGCGCCGGAACGGATCAGGGCGCGCGGCCGACGTGCGCAGGAGATTGCGTTGCACTACGACTGGGACGACGTCGCCGCGCGCTACGGGCAGATGTGCGAGGGCTTGGCCGCGAGAGGCCCGTTGCCGCGCAGGCTGCGGCCGTCCGGACGCAGGAATGGCATCGACACCGACGTCCCAACGGCTCTGCCGACGGACCGGGTGGACGAGCAGCAACTGGCCACCATCGCGCCGCTCCTGCCGCAACGAAAGGTGGGATGACGGGTCGATGATCGTGCTGGTGACCTCGTGCCGACCGCGCTGATCGCGCACCCGTCGGCGGACGTATATGGTGCCGGGCCGCCAGCTACTCGAGTCGATCGACGGGCTGCGCGACGCCCGCTGGGACCCGGGTGGCCGAGCTGGAGGCGCGGAACGAGGTGATGGCGGCGCAGTTGGCCGCCGGGTCCGGGCACTGCTTCGGCAGGCGGGGGTGCTGTATACCGATGAGACCCCGGCCTGCGCCGCCGGCGGGCTGTGCTAGGTGTACATTGCCTGCACCGAGTTCCTCACCGCCTGGCACATCGGCGCCCGGTCCGCAGAAGACATCGACGCCGGTGGCGTGCTCCCCGGCTACACCGGCACGATCGTGCGGGACGGCTACGTCGGCTGTGAGCACCTGACCGGCGCGTGCACGGCTGGTGCGGCGCGCACCGCCTGCGCGACCTCGCCGGGCTGTGCCGCTTCGACCCGGACGGGCAGGTGTGGACACGGTCCATGGCCGACCTGCTGATCTGCGCGAACAAGCAGGCCACCGCCGCCCGCGCCGCCGGGCAGGCCAGCCTCAGCGACACCCAGCTCGCCGAGATCCGCTCCTGGTATCGCGGTGCCGTGGCCAAGGGCATCGCAGACAACCAGCGCCGCCGCAGCCAGACCGCCCGCAACGGGCTGCGGCTGGCCCGCCGGTTCCGCGACCACCAGGACATGATCCTGCAGTTCGCCACCGACCTGGCCGTCGGGTTCACCAGCAAAGAGGCCGAGCGCGAGGTCCGGCCCGTCAAAGTCCAGCAGCGCACCTCCGGCGGATGCTGACGCACCTTTCAGGGCCTCGCCGACTTCGCGGTCGTCCAGTCCTACCTGTCCACCGTCACCAAATGGGGCATCGACGCCCCCCGACGCACTCACCCAGTTCTTCATCGAAGGCCCCTGGCCACCAGCCGCCATCCGGCTCGGCTGAATAGCTACAACGCGAGGGTCGAGGTATGAGAGGCTACCGGCGAGGGCATCATGAGCAGCTAGCGCTACTCCGGCCGGACGTAATCTCGCGCGCCGGATGAGTTGCCGCTGCAACAGCGGGGACAATTCGGCGCGGGCCGGATCGAGCGCGCTACAATAGCGCGGAAACGGGAGCCGCGAGCCGTGCAGCACAGCACCGTGATAGAGCAGCGCGCTGCTGGGCGGCACCGCATCGCGAGGTGGCTCGCCAGATCAGCGCCGTCCAGGCGCTACGGGCTGCTCGCCTATGCCGTGCGCGGTGGCGTCGGCGCGCAACGTGCGAGGAGGCGCACGCTTCTCGTGATGTCTGCGTTGAGCCTCGCGATCGGTATTACGGTGGCGGTAGGGCTCGTGACGCTCGTCTCGCGCAGCACACCGCTCCAGGCAAAGCTGGTCGGCTCGCTGCCGGTCGGTCATGCGCAGTACCCGGTGCCCACGAGCGCGATCTTTGTCGCTCCGAACGGCGACGACGCGGCGAGCGGCACGCGCACCGGCCCATTGCGCACGGTCTCGGCCGCGATCGCTAAGGCCGGCAGCGGGGCGACCATTGTGCTGCGCGGCGGCACGTACCACGAATCGGTCACGATCCCCCCAGCCAAGGGTGGCATCACTATCCAGGCATATCCGGGCGAACGGGTCTGGTTCGACGGATCAATGGTGGTCTCCGGCTGGATCCAGGTCGGCCGCACGTGGGTCCACAGCGGGTGGACGGCCCACTTCGATCACAGCGCATCGTTCACGCACGGTGACAACTCGGGTGGGTTCGTTAACCCGGCCTACCCGATGGCGGCCTGGCCCGACCAGGTGTTCGTCGACGGCGTCGGGCTGAAGCAGGTGCAGTCGGCCGCCCGGGTCGGCCCGGGCACGTTCTTTGTCAATTACAGCGCCCAGACCCTCACGATTGGCACGGATCCAACCGGGCACGAGGTGCGGGCAAGCGACATCAAGCGGGCGTTCTATGTGGCCGCCCACGGCGTAACACTGCGGGGCTTCGGGGTGCGGCGCTACGCGACGCCGTTGCCGCAGATGGGTGCAGTGCTGCTCTATGGCGGAGGGGACGTTGCGCAGAACCTGGTAGTCACTGACAACGCCACGCAGGGCCTGAGCTTCTCCGGAGTGGGCAACCTGGCCGACCATGTGACGGCTGCGGACAACGGCATGGTCGGCATCCACGCGAACATGGCCGACTCGTTCACGATCCAGAACTCCCTGATCGCGCACAACAACGTCGAGCACTTCAACCCCTCGCCGGCCGCGGCCGGCGTCAAGATCACAAAATCACGAGGAGTGACGATCCGAGATAGCGTCGTCAAGGACACCCTCGGCACCAAAGGCATTTGGCTCGACGAGTCAGTCGTCGGCTTCACCCTCGCCAGCAACATGGTCACGGGCCAGCCGGTCAACGTCCAGGTGGAACTCTCCGACACCGGGATCATCGCGAACAACACTGTCTCGGGCGGCGTCCAGGGCATCTACCTGTTCGACACAGGCAACGTCCGGGTCTATAACAACGACGTGTCCGACAACACGGTCGGGTCGATCTTCCTGTCTCAGGACGCGCGGCGCGAGGCCAATCCGTCCGATCCCGGTCACGACTCGCGGCAGCCGATCCCCGATCCGAGCTGCCCGTGGCTCACTCGCAACGTCACGGTGGCCAACAACGTGTTCGGGCCTTACCCGCGCGGCGGGCTGTTCCAGTTCTATGCCCTCGACAAGCAGACGCGCATCCCCGCGGACGCGATGAGTCTGGTCATCACCGGAAACGCGTTTCAGGGCGCTGCCCGCCGCGGACTCGGGCGTCAGGTCCCCACGCCAATCGGCTGGGGCGGCGGCAACAATGTGACGGTGACTCGGTATGACTCGGTCACGGCGTTCCAGCAGGCCAAGAACGTGACCTGGACGAACACCGAGGTGGTGTCGCCGGGTGACCGGGCGCTGGTGCGCGACGCGTCGGACTGGAGTGCCAAACCGATTCCTGCCGACGTCGCGGCGGTCATCGGCGTCCCGGCCGGGACGCGCGTGGTCGGCAGGGTCTGATCAGCCCGCGCCATCAAGCAGCTTCAACAGCCGTTGCCGGAGACGGTGTTCGGACGGCGATACCTCGCGTTCGGTGACGATCCTCGCCCAGTACTCGCCAGCCTCCTCTTCCTCGCCGCGCAACCGCATCGGCCGGGCCGGACCGGGGCGCAGCGCGGTCGCGACAGCGCGCAGGTAGACGGCATCGGCGTGTGGTGGTGCGATGCCCGCATCCTCCCAGTCGATAAGCCAGGTTGTGCCACGACCGCGCCGCAGGTTCCATGGAGCCAGGTCGCGGTGGGCGCCTCGCCAGTGGTCGGGAACCCCGGCGGGCCGTGGGACCGTCGCCTCGACGAGTGTGCAGATCTCGGCGAGGGCTGCGTCGTCCAGCCGGTACCGGGGAGCATGCGGCCTGGGGCTTATCGCCTCGTAGCCCACCCATTGCCATCCGTCGATCTCGCCCGACGCGATCAAGCGTGGCACGCGAAACCCGCGTGCGCCTCGTGACTGCGCTGCCGCGCTGATCATGCGCTCGCGCTCGAACGATTCGGACTCGCGCCGGATCCGCACCAGCATCGACTCAGCACCGGCGCACACCAGCAGGGTGAGGCTCTGCCGCGCGGCCTGCAGTCGCTCGTAAATCGCGATGCCGTCAGGCTCTCGTCCCACCGCTTCGATCCAAGCCGGCCACATGGCGGCGACAGCGGGACGCGGTATCGACGAGGGCCAGGTCTCGCGCGCGCCTGGTAGGGCCCGGCCGCCCATCACCTTCGCCGATAGCCAAAGGCCGTACTGCGCGGCGAGCGGGACCGGCTTCGAAGCGGTGTAGAGGCTCATCGCGACTGCGGTAGCAGAGGGAGGTCCGGTCGGGAGGAGGACGTTGTGCCACCGTGGCGGAAACCGCACATACTGCTGGCCGAAAGGCGTGCAAGTGGTTCGCTCGGACGGCGTGCTGCCATGGTTGGCCATGCCATACAGTACTTCCGGTGACCGGAATGAACGCGAGGCCGCGCACTGGACGCTCCACCAACGTGGTCGTGTCATTCGGGCGCGAGCTCATCCGGGCCTACGGCATGGCAACTGCCACGCTCCGGCCGCATCCGGAGTTCCTGGTCATCGGTGCGAAGCGGGGCGGCAGCACGTCGTTCTACTACGACCTGCTGCAGCACAGTCACGTCTGTCCCTTGTTCCCGCGACCGGACCACCTGCCCAAGGCCGAGCCGACCAAAGGCATTCACTTCTTCGATCAGAACTTCGACCGCGGCGAGCGCTGGTACCGCGCCCACCTCCCGTCCCGCTTCGCCCGCAGTCGGCTGATCGCGCAGGTCGGCTCACCGGTGATAACCGGCGAGGCATCGCCGTACTACCTTTTTCACCCAGCGGCCGCTGAGCGGGCTGCGCGGCTACTTCCGGACGCTAACATCATCGCAGTGCTCCGCGATCCCGTCATGCGCACATACAGCCACTGGAAGGAACGCCGCCGCAATAAGCGTGAGGACCTGGATTTCGCAGCGGCATTGGAGGCCGAGGACCGTCGGATCGGTGATGCTGAACAGCGCCTGACGGCCGATCCGGCCGCATACAGCTACGCTCATGAGCAGCAGTCCTACGCACGGCAGAGCGAGTATGCGCCCGCCCTCGAGCGGTGGTACGCGAACTTTGCCCGCGAGCACATCCTCGTGCTGGCGAGCGAGGAGTACTACGCCGACCCACAGACGGCGCTGGACCAGGCGCAGGACTTCCTCGGTCTGCCGCGGGAGCCACTATCGTCCGGTGAGGTGCGCAATGCGGCGGCGGGCGAGCAACTCGATCCAGTCATCGCCGAACGGCTCGCGCGACGGTTCGCGCCGCTGAACACGAGGCTCGTGGAACTCACCGGCCGGACGTTTCCCTGGTCGTAGCGGTGCGTGCCACTCGGAAACCGACTCAGCGCCGAAAGTGCGCCTCGCGAATCGCCGATCCGTCCGCCATCGCTTCCCCGAGGGAGCGGGCCAGCAAGCCGTATGAGGCGTAGACGTCGAGGATGCGGGCCGTGAGCTCGCCCCGGTCCAGCGCAGGGGCGGGGCCGTCATCGACAGCGTCACGCGCATCGGCGAAGCCGTCGTGGCACAACAGGATCGAGCCGGCGCTCGCGGTCTCGCGAACGCGGGCCAACCGAGCCTCCTGCGTGATCGGTTTCCAGTCCCAGCTACTGGGTCCCCAGAGCACCGGTGTCAGACCGGCCCACTGGATCGCCAGTGACGTCGAGAGTGTCCGCGCACCGTACGGTGGGCGCATCCAACGCACCCGTTGCCCGGTGAGGTCTGCCAACTCGGCGCGACCGTCAGCGCCCCGGCGGCGCGCTTCTGCCGCCGGGAACGACGTGAGCCGACGATCGTCGACGCCGTGCGGTGCTATTTCGTCGCGGCTGCGACGACTTCCCAGTGGCCCGGGTAGCGGCGTGCCCGGCTCACGAGACGAAGAATGTGGCGCGTGCGGCATGGCTGGCTAGCGCCGTCGGTACACGGTCGATCCCGCCTGATCCGGCCCGTCGTCGTATGTCACCACGGCGGTCCTCTGGCCCGTGCGCACGGCCACCACCGAGCCGACCGGCCGGCGCCGCGCCTGGCCCGTCTCTTCGCCCCTGCGGCCGTCGGCCGGGCCGGATCCGACACCTGATCAAAGCCTCTAGGCACGCTTGCGCGCGTCTCGTCGAAGCGC
>CAVSCM010000026.1:0-20509 GCA_963726415.1 uncultured Actinomycetes bacterium | reverse complement strand
GGTGGCGGCCCTGCGCAAGGACTCGCTTTTCGACCATGCCAGCTCGGTGCTCGCGCTAGCCGTGACATCCTTGCCCGAGTTCGTCGTGGCGATCACGCTGATCATCCTGTTCGCCACCGTCGTCTGGCACGTGCTCCCGGCGGTCTCCCTGCTTGCCCCGGGCACCTACGCCTGGGCCAACCCCCGCGAACTCATCCTCCCCGTGGCCACGCTCGTCGTCGTGACCGTGCCCTACATCATCCGGATGACGAGGGCGGCGATGGTCGAAGCCCTGGCGTCGGACTACGTCGAGATGGCCCGGCTCAAGGGGATGCCGGTGCGACGCGTCGTCGTGGTGCACGCCCTGCCCAACGCCGTCGCGCCGGTCGTCCAGGTCCTCGGGCTCACCTTCCTCTACCTCGCTGGGGGGATCGTGGTCGTGGAGTATGTGTTCGCCTACCCGGGCATAGGGCAGAGCCTGGTCAACGCCGTGACCAACCGCGACGTGCCGGTGATCCAGATGATCGTCCTCCTCCTCGCCGGCTTCTACGTCTTCGTCAACATCATCGCGGACGTCGTGGCCCTTCTCGCCACCCCGCGCCGCCGGCTGCCCCGGTAGATCATGGCTACCGCACCCGACGTCACAGTGTCCGCGCCACCGGCGCGGCGCCGCGGGGGGTGGGCGGCCATCCTTCGCCAGGCTGCGTCGCTGCCGAGAGGCAGGTTCGGTCTGGGGGTGCTGGGGTTCGTAGTGGCCGTCGCCGTGGTCGGGCCCTTCGTGGCCCCCCACTCGGCCACGGCGAGCATCGTCGCCCCGTTCGCCGACCCTTCCCGTCAAGCCCTCCTCGGCGGGGACATCCTGGGGCGCGACGTGCTCTCCCGCGTGCTCGACGGGGGCTGGGTGCTCCTGCTGATGGCGGCCGCCGCCACCGCGATCGGGGTGTCGATCGGGACGGCGAGCGGCATCGCCGCCGGCTACCTCCAGGGCCGCCCGGACGGGGTCATCATGCGCACCGTCGACGTCCTTCTCGCCTTCCCCCAGCTGGTGTTCGCGCTGCTACTGGTATCCATCATCGGCCCGAAGCTGTGGCTGGTCATCCTGGCCGTGGGCCTCTCACACGCACCGCAGGTCGCCCGCGTGATGCGCGCGGCGACCCTGGACGTCTCCGAACGGGACTTCGTGAAGGCCACCGAACTGATCGGCGTGAAGCGCCGGCGGATCATGGCCGAGGAGATCCTGCCCAATCTGATCAGCCCGCTCATGGTGGAGATCGGGCTGCGGCTCACCTATTCCATCGTCATCATCGCCGGGTTGTCGTTCCTCGGGTTCGGCCAGCCACCGCCGTCGCCGAACTGGGGCATCATGATCAACGAGAACCGGCAAGGGCTGGTGCTCAACCCGTGGGCGGTGGTGGTCCCGGCCGTCCTGATCGCCCTGCTCACCATCGGCGCCAGCACGTTCACAGACGCCGTGGCCAGGGTGACCATCGGGATCGACCGCGAGACACAGACGGGTGCCCTGCCGACGCTCGTCGTAGGCGAGGAGCCGTGACCACGCCCGGCGACGTCAGGGTCGACGTGCAGGGCCTGCGCATCGTCCTGGCCGGGGGCTCGGCCGACGTGGTCGACGGTGTGTCCTTCCAGGTCCGCTCCGGTGAATTGCTCGGCCTGGTGGGGGAGTCGGGCTCGGGGAAGACCACCGTGGCCCTTGCCCTCCTCGGCCATGTCCGCCGCGGCCTCGAGGTGGCGGCCGGGAGAGTACTGGTCGGCGACAACGACATGGTGAAGGCGTCGGAGCAGCAACTGCAGCGCTTGCGCGGCGCCGAGGTGGTCTACATCCCCCAGGACCCGGCATCGGCGCTCAACCCGACGCTCCGGATCGGGACGCAGCTGAAAGAGGTACTGCAGTATCACCGCCAGGTGGTGGCGGCCAAGGGCCTCGGCGACCCGAAGGCCAGGCTGCAGCAGACTCTCGAGGATGTAGGGCTTGGGAAAATCCCCCGGCTGCTCAAGGCGTACCCGCATCAGCTGTCGGGCGGCCAGCAGCAGCGGGTCGTCCTCGCCATGGCGTTCGCCCTGCGGCCGAGCGTGATCGTGCTGGACGAGCCGACGACAGCCCTGGACGTGACGACGCAGCGCCATGTGCTCGACACCGTGCGCCGTCTCTGCAGCGCCTACGGTGTGGCGGCGGTCTACATCTCACACGACCTCGCCGTCGTCGGCAGCCTTGCCAACACCCTGACCGTGATGTACGCCGGCAAGGTGATAGAGAGCGGGACCACTGCCGCGGTGTTCGGCCGTCCCGCCCATCCCTATACGAGGAGGCTCCTGCGGGCAATCCCGTCCCCGGAGCGTTCTGAGGTCCTTGAGGGGATCGAGGGCCAGCCGCCCCCTCCGACCCGCCGGCCGCGGGGGTGCGACTTTGCCCCCCGCTGCCCGCTGGCCGTGCCCGCCTGCAGCGACGGCCCTGTCCCGGTCGTATCCCTGCCAGGCGGCCACCTGGTGCGCTGCCTGCGGACCGAGCTGACCACTGGTCCCGACATCCGCGGCCCTGTGGAGATATCCGCATCCCGCCCGGAAGACCGGGACACCCAGCTGCGCGTGTCGGGGCTGACCGCCCGCTACGGAGCTGCCGAGGTGCTCTCCGACGTCACCCTCACCGTCGGCCGCGAGCAATGCGTCGCCCTGGTCGGCGAGTCGGGCTCGGGAAAGACCACCCTCGCCCGCTGCGTGGTCGGCCTCCACACCTCGTGGTCAGGCCAGGTGCAGTTCCGGGGCCAGGATCTTCCCCCATCCGCCCAGCAGCGCCGGCCTCAGGTCCTCCAGGCCATCCAGTACATCTTCCAGAACCCCTACACCGCCCTCAATCCCCGCAAGACGATCGGCCAGATCATCGAGCGGCCCCTGCACCACTTCTACCCGTCCTTGTCCCGCTCCGAGCGGGACGAGCGCGTGACCCGCGTGCTGTCCGACGTCGCCCTCGGCCCCGATTTCTGGTCCCGCTACCCCGACCAGCTCTCGGGCGGTGAGCGCCAGCGGGTCGCCATCGCCCGGGCCCTGGTGGTCTCCCCTGACCTCCTGGTCTGCGACGAGATCACCTCCGCCCTCGACGTGTCCGTGCAGGCGACGATCGTCGAGCTCCTGCGGCGCCTGCAGGCCGAGCGGCACCTGTCCCTCCTGTTCATCACCCACAACCTGGCCCTGGTCCGCTCCATCGCCCAAACGGTGACCGTGCTGTCCGAAGGGAAGGTTGTCGAGAGCGGCCCCGTCAAGCGCGTCTTCGAGCGGCCCGAGAACCCCTACACGATCCGGCTTATGGAGGATGTGCCCAAGGTCGTCAGGGGCGAGCAGCAACCGCGCCTCCCCGCCCCATGAGCCCGGCCGCTGCGAGCATGTGAGTGACCGTGGACCTAGAACTCCTCATCCGTGCTCAGCGTGTCGTGTCCGGTGAGCAAGGCGAGCCGGAGCAGGCCCGGGCCATCGGAGTCGGCAATGGCCGCATCGAGTTTCTCCAGCCGGTGGACAGCCCGGCCACGGCGCGGACGGTGCTTGAGCTGGGTTCGGACGTCGTCGTTCTGCCTGGCCTCATCGACCCCCATGTTCACCTGTGCGAGCCGGGCAACACCGAGTGGGAGGGCTTCGCGACCGCGACCAGGGCCGCCGCGGCCGGCGGCGTCACGACCTTGGTGGACATGCCGCTCGACAGCGTCCCGGCAACCGTCACCGCTCAAGCGCTCGCCATCAAGCGGAGCGCGGCCGGCGGCCAGTGCCACGTCGACGTGGGCTTCTGGGGCGGCGTCATTCCCAGCAACCTGGGCAGCCTCGAGCCGCTCCACAAGGCGGGTGTACTCGGCTTCAAATGCTTCCTCGCGAATTCCGGCTCGGAAGACTTCCCGCCGCTGAATGCCCGCCAGATGCACGATGCACTTGCCACCCTGCGCGATCTCGGGTCGGTATTGCTCGTACATGCGGAGAGTGCCGAGGCGATGGCCGCCATCGGCGAGGCCCACGGCCCGAGCTATGCCGGGTACCTGGCCACGCGCCCGCGCGGCCTCGAGAACCTCGCGGTCGCCGAGGTCATCGAGGCTGCGCGCGCGAGCCGAGGTCACGCGCATATCGCCCACCTGTCCAGCTCTGACGCGCTGCCGATGATCGCCTCTGCGCGCCGGGACGGCGTGCGGCTGACCGCGGAGACCTGCCCCCATTACCTGGCCCTGACCGCCGAGGAGATCTGCGATGGGGCCACCGTATTCAAATGCTCGCCGCCTGTGCGCGAGGCGGCCAACCGTGAGCTTCTATGGGACGGCCTCAGGGCCGGGGCACTGGACTTCATCGCATCGGACCACTCTCCGTGCACGGCGGCGATGAAGGAACTCGGCGATGGCGACTTCGGCACGGCATGGGGCGGCATCTCCTCCCTCCAGCTCGGGCTGCCGATCGTCTGGACCGAGGCACAACGCAGAGGCGTGCCGCTGAGCCAGGTCGCAGGCTGGATGGCACGGGCTCCGGCCGAGTTCGCCGGACTTCCCGCGAAGGGGCGGATCGCGCCAGGCTTCGACGCCGACTTCTGCATATTCGCCCCGGACGAGTCGTTCGTGGTCGACCCGAAGCGGCTGTTTCACCGCCATCCGGTGACCCCATATGCCGGGCGCAACCTGCGCGGGGTTGTGCGGAGCACGATCCTGCGCGGCGAGGTCGTCGACGGCAAGCGACCGCGCGGGCAGCTACTGGCCAGGCACGCATGAGGGAAAGAACGCCGCAGACCCGCTGTCCGGGAGATGACAGGATGAAGATCATCGTGGTGAATGTCAACACAAGCAAGTCGATGACGGACGTCATCGCCGCAGCGGCGGGGCGCTACGCTTCGCCCGGCACAACCGTCGTAACGCTGCGGCCGTATTTCGGCGCGGAGGCGGTGGACTGCAACTTCGAGAGCTACCTGTCAGCCGTCGCGGTCATGGACCGCGTCCTGGCCTATGACGAGTCGTATGACGCCGTGATCCTGGCCGGTTTCGGCGAACACGGCCGGGACGGCCTGCAGGAACTGATTGAGCAGCCCGTGGTGGAAATATGCGAGGCATCCGCGCACGTCGCGATGATGATCGGCCACGCCTACTCCGTGGTGACCACGCTACGGCGCTCGGTTCCGGCGATCGAAGACCGCCTGCGCCTGGCCGGCCTGTGGGACCGGTGCGCCTCGGTTCGGGCGAGCGGAATGAGCACGCTCGAGGTGGATGCGGATCCGGAGCACGCCGTCCGGGTGATCGTCGCGGAGGCCCGCCGCGCGGTTGAGGCCGACCACGCCGAGGTCATCTGCCTTGGCTGTGCGGGCATGGCCGGGCTGGAGGAGGCGATCACAACTGAGCTGGGAGTACCGGTTATCGACGGGATCGGCGCCGCCGTGCGGCTCGCCGAGGCGGTCGTCGGCCTTGGCCTGAAGACCAGCAAGATCTCGACGTACGCGCCGCCCGACGCCAAGAAGATCACCGGCTGGCCGCTGTGGCAGGCACTCGGCGTGCCGCGCGCCCCCGGTCGAGATGATGCGGCCCGCGCCGCTGCGCGAGCAGGGGGAAACGATGACCCGGCCCGGTGACCAGCATGACTTGAGCCAGCAGCCTCGCCCTGGTGGCCCGGCCGGGCCCGGACCGGTCGCTCCCGAGACAGACCTGGCATCACGGTGGCTGGGCAGCAGCGTGGTCGCAGCGAGCGATGAGTCCTTCGGGGACAAGGAGAACCTGCTGACGCCGGATGCCCCCGCGTTTGAGCCGGGTCACTACGGCAACCGGGGAGAGATCGTGGATGGATGGGAGACCAGGCGACGGCGGGATGGTGGGCATGACTGGGTAGTAGTACGACTCGGCACGCCGGGCGTGATCACGTCGGTGGACGTCGACACGAGCTTCTTCACCGGAAACCATCCCGAGTCCTGCTCCGTGGAGGCCTGCGGGTGCGAGGGCTACCCAGGCCTCGCTGAGCTGACCAGTCCCGCCACACGATGGGTGACCATCGTGCCCGAGTCACCGCTACGCGGCGATGAGCACAACGTGTTCGAGGCCTCGGATCCGCGCCGGTTCACCCACGTCCGCCTGTCTATCTTCCCGGATGGTGGGATAGCGCGGCTCCGCGTGGCCGGCCGGGTGATGCCTGACCCGCGCGGGCTGGAGGGACTGACGATCGATCTCGCCAGCCAGGAATACGGCGGTGCTGTCGTGGCCAGCAGCGATGACTTCTACACGGCGGCATCGATGCTCAACCGCCCCGGCCGGGCCCGGTCCATGGGCGAGGGCTGGGAGGCCCGGCGGCGGCGCGACGGCGGGTGCGATCACGTTGTCTTCCGGCTCGCCTTCCCCGGTGTTATCCGCAGGATTGTGGTTGACACCGCCCATTTCAAATACAACGCATCGGCTGAAGTGGCCCTCCATGGCTGCCTGCAGGACACTATTCCACCGAGCGACTTCACGGCATGGCTACCGCTGCTCGGCCGGACTCGCCTGCAGCCTGACACCCGGCACGAGTTCGCGAGCCAATGTGCGCAGCCGGTCGTCATGGTCCGGCTTGACGCTATCCCCGACGGGGGGCTGTCGCGGGTGCGGCTGATCGGCAGCATCGAGGCCAAGGCGCGCCGCGCCGCCGGCTACCAGTGGTTCAACTCGCTGCCGGCTGCGCAGGCCGTGCAATGCCTCGTCGAGACCGGTATGGGCCCGGACCTCGTTACCGAAATTGAGAGGCAACGACCACTAAACGAGGGCTGGCTGCTGAGCGGCCGCCATTTGGCCGACGACAGCACCGCCATCAGTTACCGCGCGCTCGCCAGCATGATCGAAGGTAAAGTCCGCTGAGCCGCTGCCACCCATGATAGGCCGGGTCAAGCAGCTTGGTCATAGCATCGAATGTATATAGCATCAGATGCATGGCGGGCCTGTACGAGGTGGAACTGGAGCCGGAAGTCCGGTCCTGGCTGGCCGGGCTGAGCGACCGGGAGGTGAACTGACATGGCCGCAGGGCACTCCTCCTACGAGGAACTGGCCAGGGCGCGAAGGAAGAGCGACGAGTACCGCGAGGGGTATGCCGAGGCCCGGCGGGCCTTCCTCATCGGTCAGGCCGTCCGCGAGCGCCGGCTTGCCCTCGGCTTGTCTCAGGTCGAACTCGCCGCCCGGGGCGGCATGACGCAGCCAGCCCTGTCCCGGCTGGAAGCAGGCGGGGTCGTGCCCACGATCCCGCTGCTGGAACGGATCAGCGCCGCCCTCGATGCCGATCTCATCGTGGAAATCGCACCCCACGCTGCCTGACTCGCTGCAGGGCTACGTGGGATGCCGAGCCGAGGAGCTAGAGCGCATGCCCCGACGAGTACCGGTCGCCGCACGTCAAGGACCTTTAGGTAGCCGGGTCGGGGAGATCGGCGGGGTAGGTGATGCGGATCTCCGTGATAGCGGTGGGGAAGTCGCGCTGGTTGTTGGTGATGAACCGGTCGGCGCCAACTCCGACGGCCGTGGCGAGATGGGTGGCATCGGCCGCCCGGAGCCGGTAGCGGCTGGACAGGGCAGTTGCCAGTTCGGCGGTGGCCCGATCGACCGGGCGCAGGTCTAGCCGTGCCAGCAGGCCGGCCAGAAAGCGGACCTCGTCAGGTGGGCCGTCGCGCAGTGGCTTGCTGAGCACCTCGGGGAGCAGGAGGACCGAGCCCGCGCCCGCCAGTGCACCGGGCCCAGCCCTCTTGAACAAGGCAGCTACCCGCTGGCCGAGCGGGTGCCCAGGGATGGCGGCGTAGATGAGTGCGTCCGCGTCGAAGCAATCCATCACCTGGCGTCGCGGCTGGCTCTGATCTCGGCGATCAGTTCCTCGGCGCGCTGTTCGGTCAGGCCGGTGCCTTCGGGCAGGGGCGCGGCGGCGGCTTCGGCGAGGAGTGCGTGGATCCGTGCGGCATCGTCTAGTGCTGATTCTGCACGGCGAACGCGTAGCGCGTCGGGGCGGACGAGAACCGCCACGGGTCGGCCGTGCCGGGTGATGATGACTTCCTCGCCGTCCTCGACGCGGTTGAGCAGCTCAGGCAGCGCGGCCCGAGCCTCAGAAGCGCTCATAGATGTCATGACCCCGAATTGTACATGACTGTACATTGGCGTACAGTATGCTCGCGCCGCTGGTATTGGTGGCGCTAACACTGCTGGGACGAAACGTCAGGGGCTGGGCTCTTGTTGCTGCTTCTGGACGTGCCGCCGCTGCCGCAGGCCAAAGCTGTGCTCCGTTGCTGGCGCGGAGCTAGTGGACCGCTGAGGCGGGGTCCGTTTGGGTCTCGCTTTCGTGTCGGCCTTCGGCCGTTTCGGCGGCCGGGCTCGCTGGCTGGGCGGGCAGGAACAGGACGGCCAGGACGGCCCCCGCAGCGGCGACGCCTCCGGCGACGAGGGCACCGACGGTGAGGCCGCGCAGGAATGCGTTGGTGGAGACGTGGTGCAGCGCCTGCCCCAGGGCCGGGTGGCCGAGGGCAGCGATCTTGTCGGCCGCCACGTACGCGGCGCCGACGGACTGGTGTGCGATGGCCGCGATGCGGCCTGGCAGGGCCGATGGGATGCTGGCGGTGAGCCGTGATGCGTAGACCGATGCGTAGACGCTGCCGATCACGGCCACGCCGAGGGTGCCGCCGACGAGCCTGGTGGAGTCGTTCACGGCCGAGCCGACGCCGGCCTTCGCCCGCGAGATGGCGCCCATGATGGATTCGGTGGCGGGCGCCGAGGTCAGGCCCATGCCGAGCCCGTAGAGGACCATCTGGGCCGCGATGACGCCATAGCTGAGCGTCGCGCTGGTGGTCGCGGCTACCCAGCCGTAGAACACTGCCATCGCGATCAGCCCGGTGGTGACGATGAGCTTGGTCCCGGCCCGCACCGCCAACTGGGTCCCGGCCACCGATCCGGCGCCCACCGACAGCGCCACCGGGAGCAGGCGCACCCCGGTCGAGAGCGGGCCATAGCCGCGGACGAACTGGAAGTACTGGCTGATCAGGAAGATGAAGCCGAACAAGGTGAAGAACGACACCGTGACCGCGCCGCTGGCCGCGCTGAACCGCATGTTGCGGAACAGCCGCACGTCGAGCATCGGGTGCGCGGCGCGCCGCTCCCGCACGATGAACGCGGCCAGCAGGACCGCCGAGGCGGCAAAGCCGGCCACGCTGCGCGCCGCCCCCCACCCGTAGTCCGGTGCCTCAATGATGGTGAACACCAGCAGCGCCATGGTTGCCGACGACAACACCAGGCCAGGGATGTCCAGGGCCGCCGCGTTCGGGTCCTTCGATGTGGGAACGGTCAGCGCCACCAGGACCGTGGCGGCCGCTGCAACGGGGGCCATGGCGATGAAGATGGACGCCCAGCTGAAGTGCTCCAGCAGCCAGCCCCCCACGATCGGCCCCATCGCGATGGCCACGCCTGCAACGGCGCCCCACAAGCCGATAGCGCGAGCGCGTTCCCTTCGCTCGGTGAAGACGTTGGAGATCAGCGACAGCGTCGCCGGGAACGTCATGGCCGCGCCCAGCCCCATCACCGACCTGGCCACGATCAGCTGCGCCGCATCGGTGGTGAAGCCGCCGGCCAGGCTGGCGGTCCCGACGACAGCCAGCCCGGCCAGCAGCATGCCTTTGCGGCCGAACCGGTCGGACAGGCTGCCGCAGGTCAGCAACAGCGCGGCGAAAACCAGGTTGTAGGAGTCGACGACCCACTGCAGCTGCGTGGTGGTGGCATGCAGCTCGCGCACCATGGCGGGAAGCGCCACGTTCACCAGGGTCGTGTCCAGGTTGACCAGGAACGCCGCGAGCAGCAGCGCGACGAGGATCGTGGGCTTGGATCGCGCATGGGTGGGGACCTCCGGGAGCTAGAGCAGGGCGGCATCTGCGTCATGACGAGGGGCCTCTCATCACTAGTGGACGCTGTCCACTTTTAGTGGACAGCGTCCACCGTACTTGAGTTAGTGGACGCTGTCCACTAATATGTTGTCGTGACGGCCAGCCGATCAGCGAGTGAGATAACCGGGGCGAGGCGGCGGCGGCCGCGAGGCGCCGTCCGCGACGGCCTGGTCGCCGCCGGGCTCGAGCTGGCACGCACCGGCGGCCCGGACGCCGTCGTGCTCCGTGAAGCGACACAGATGGTGGGCGTGGTGCCTAACGCCGCCTACCGGCACTTCGCCGGCCGTGACGAGCTCCTCGCCGCGGTCTGCGCGGCGGCGATGCGCGAACTCGCCGCCCGCATGGCCGCTGGCGTCACCCGCGTGCGCGGCAAGTATGGCGATGCCGCCGCGGCCCGCCGTCGGCTGCGCGCGATCGGCACGGCCTACCTGGAGTTCGCCCGCGAGGAACCAGGGCTGTTCGCAACCGCGTTCGCCCTGCCGCAGCAGCACAGCTACGGCGCTCGGGACGGCGGGACCGGGCAGGAACGCATGCCCCTGGATCAGCTCCGTGCCGCGCTCGACGAACTGGTCGACGCCGGCGTCCTCGACCGGCGGCGCCGCGACGGCATCGAATACCCCATCTGGTCCACGGTGCACGGGCTGGCAGTGCTCACCGGGCAAGGACCCCTGCGCGACGTCCCCGACGCCACCCGGGATCACCTCGAGAAGCTCACCCGCACCTTCATCCAGGAGAGCCTGGCCTGAGCCAGCACGCTCCTGCCATCCAGCGCCAGCCCGCCCTAGCCCGCAGCACTGACCCGGTCCCGGGTCCCCTTGCCACAAGCTGGCGTAGGCCAGGCTGCGTTTGCCAGCGGAGGGCTGGGTAGAGGGGTGCCTTCACCTGGATGAAGGGCAGGACGTGATCGCCAGTTACCTGGCGCTCCGATGGTGGAGGAAGCGATGATCAAGTTGGTGTACAAGCCGGTGAGCCTGCTGGTCAGCGTGCTCAGCGGGATACTCGCCGGTGCCATCTTCAAGAGGATCTGGAAGCTGGCGGCGCGTGAGGACGACGCGCCCAAGGCCACCGACGCCCGCCGCGGCTGGCATGAGATCTTGCCGGCCGCCGCGTTGCAGGGTGCGGTGTACGCGGTGGTCAAGGCCACGGTGGACCGCGGCGCCGCCGAGGGCGCGCACAAGCTGACCGGGGTGTGGCCCGGGGAGAACGGCGAGCAGGCGCAGAAGGCGGCATGACCCATGGCTGGCTCAGGCGGTAACAGCAGGCCGGACGCGGAGGTCATCCCCCCGCAGACCGGGGGCTCACCTGGCCCCGATAACCCGTTGGAACTCGGCAAGGCCGGCTGGCGGGACACCCTTAAGCGGGCGGGCAAGGAGTTCGCGGCTGACCGCTGCGCGATGACCGCCGGGAGCCTGGCCTATCACTGGTTCCTGGCCCTGTTCCCGGCGCTGATCGCGCTGCTGGGTGTCGCCAGCCTGATCCAGGTGGGGTCGGGCACCGTGCAGCACCTGGTCCACGGCTTGGACAAGGCCCTGCCGCCAGGAGCATCAGATGTGTTCAGCAAGGCCGTCAGCTCGGCCACCGGCCACGCCGCCAAAGGTTCGCTCGTGGTCGTGATCATCGGCATCGTGGTGGCGGCATGGGCTGCCTCCTCAGGCATGACCGCCCTGCAAACCGGCCTCGATGTGGCTTATGACGTGCCGAAGGACCGCAAGTTCGTGGGGAAACGCCTGATCGCGTTCATGCTGATGTTCGTCACCTTGGCGCTCGGTGGGATCGCCGCGGGGCTGATCGTCTTTGGCGCGCCGCTGGGCTCGGTGATCGAGGGCCATGTGCCGTTCGCCGGGACGGCGTTCATCGTCGCCTGGACGGTGATCCGCTGGGCGGCCACAATCATCGTGATCTCGCTGCTGTTCAGCGTGTTCTACTACGTCGGGCCGAACCGGGAAACGCCCAAATGGCAGTGGGTCAGCCCCGGCGGGCTGATCGGCACCGTGATCTTCCTGGCCGCATCTCTGGGCTTCTCGTTCTACGTGGCCAAGTTCGGCAACTACGGCAAGACCTACGGTGCCTTCGCCGGGGTGGCCATCCTCATCTTCTGGCTCTACCTGACCGGCATCGCCGTCCTGCTGGGCGCCGAAATCAACGCCGAAGCCGAACGCCAGGCCGCCGCCGAGGCCGGCCACCCGCAAGCCCGGGCCAGCGCTGAAAGGAAGCTGGACCAGGCCGCATAGCGCCGTGGCGCGTGCTGGCCAAACACGCCCTGGCGCTGCGGTCAGGAGCGCCGGCCCCGCCGCCATGCCGTTTTGTCAGGCGTTACGCCAGGCCGGCATGCCGTCATACCGCAAGCGCCGCCGCCCGGCCCGGAGAGGAGATGCATCATGCGTCGTTTGCTAGCCGAATTTCGCCAGTTCATCCTGCGTGGCAATGTGGTGGACCTGGCGGTGGGCATCGTCATCGGCGTGGCCTTCGCCGGCGTGGTCCAGGGCCTGGTCCGGGACCTGATCAACCCGATCATCGCGATGCTGTTCGGCAAGCCCGACTTCAGCAAGTTCCACTTCACCATCAACCACGCCGTCTTCGCTTACGGTGATTTCATCAACCGGGTGATCACGTTGTTGATCATCGGCACCGCCGTGTTCTTCCTGGTCGTCAAGCCGGTGAACCTGTCCGCTTCGTCGCCGTCGCCGGCGACGAAGACCTGCCCCGACTGCTTCACCGACATCCCGGCTAAGGCCCGCCGGTGCCCCAACTGCACCACCGAGCTTTCCCCGTCTAGCCGTGAAGAGGCACCGACGCCCGCATAAGTAAGGGAAAGCCAGGCACATTCGTGCTGAAGAAGGGCTCTGCCGGCAAGCGGGGGGCTTCAACCTCGGTGGATGGTAACGCTGACCAGGTCAAGTCTTTCCTCTCCGGCCCTCAGATCTGCTGCTAGGTGTAGATGTCCTCATCTGGTTGCTGCTTATGGCCTCTGGGTTGCTGAGGTACAGATATGTGCCCAGGCCCGTCAGGTGCAGCAGCCGCTGGACGGCCGGCTTCGCGCCGGTGATGACGAGCCGGTGCCCGCACCCGGCCAGGCGTTTGTGTGCCCAGACCAGGACCGACAGGCCAGCGCAGTCGATGAAGTCAAGACCGGACAGGTCCACCACAAGGAGCTGCGGGTGTTTCTCCAGGGCACCGCTGATGGCGCTCTGCAGGTGGTCGCGATTGGACGCGTCAAGCTCGCCCTGCAACCGCAGCACTGATCGCTGCTGGCCGTGGTGGTCGGTGAGCGACGGTTAGATGCGCGGCCGGATTCATCGGCCGCGCTGCCGGAAAGGGAAGCGTCCCGCTGGGGCGAACTCATCGCGCTCGCGAATCCGATGTGCCATAGATCGTCACCTCCGAAGGTGCGATCCGCGGACACACGGCGGAACAGGAGCGCAATTTACCGTGCTGTGCGCCGTCCTGCAAACAGCCGGGCAGTTCGCCGCGCGGGTTACGCCTTGGGGCTAGGCTCCGGTCTGGGCAGGCCGGTCAGGCCCAGGTCCGAGGGACGAAGATCACCGACTCGGTCATCGCTGGCAGGCCCGGTGCTACCGCCGAGTATCTCGGTGGCTACATCCGCGACACGCCGGCGTGAATCGCGTGCCCGCTTGCGCAGTACGTCAAAGGCCGTGACCGCATCCAGGCGATGAGTACCCATGAGGTAACCGACGGCACGCTCGATGACCACCCGGTAGTCCAAGGCGTACTGCAGTTGGTCGGCCACGATGCCGTGTTCCTGAGCTGCGAGGGCCGTGGCCAGGACTTCCGCGATGAGGCCGCTGTAGGCGATCAGCGCGTTGACGTCGGACTTGTCCCATTCGACGGGTTCATCGCGGTAGGCATTCAGGGTGCCGACCGGACTGCCGCCGAGCATGATCGGCGTGCCGGCGACCGCCCGCACCTGGGCAGATAGCCGGGTGCGCAGCTCCGGCCAGCGGCTGTCGGCATGCACGTCGGCGCTGACGACCTCGCGCGCGTACACATAGGACTCATAGCACGGTCCCTGACCGGCGGACGCCTGGGCCTCCTCCAGCTGGCGGGCGGCTTCGTCGGAGGCAGCGACGTAGGACAGGTACCCGGACTCGGTGATGAACATGATGCCAGCGCCGCCATACCCGAACACGCCACGGACGGCGTCAACTGTGCGCTTCATGACGCCTGCCACATCAGCGTCGAACGCGGCCTCGCGAAGCCGCTGCAGACTGGACCGCAGCGCCTCCTCGTCGATATGCGCCGTCATCACGGCCTCCTCAGCAACGGCACATGCCCGAGCGCGGCTACCCTCTACGGCCTGCCCCGCTGTGGTATCCAAGGCGCAGGAACGTGGCCAGGCTACCTGAAAACGCCGGCCTGGTTTCCGTCCCCGCCCAACGATTCCCCGGCCGCGGGGCGGGCGGACATCCCGGCTGCCTGGGGCGTGAATGGGACGACCTGTGCTGGGCAGCAGCCCAGTGACCGGGCGCAGGCTGTCTGGGGGCAGGTGTGGACAAGCGGACAAGACCGAGGGCACTGAGGTCCTGGGTGGACGGGGCCCTGAGCATGCCTCCGGATGACGCCGGGGTGCTCCGGTACCGGGCTAACCTGGCCGAGGTCCGGAAGTTCACCGCAGAGCGGGCGCTGCGGGCGGGGCTTCCGCCAGACCGGGCCAATGACCTGGTGATCGCGGTCGCCGAGCTGGCTGCTAACACGGTGGTTCATACCAGCGGGCCGGGGACGCTGACGGTATGGGTCACCGATGATGAGGTCATCTGCCAAGTGCAGGACCAGGGTCAGATCACCGACCTGCAAGCAGGCATGGTCCGGCCCGCCCCGGATGTACCCGGCGGCGGCCGTGGGCTTTGGGTCGTGTGTCAGGTCTGCGATCGGGTCGACATCAGCACCGGGCAGGCCGGCACGACAGTGCGGGTCCACATGCAGCGCAGCCCCGGGCCAGCCTGAGGCCTCCCGGCGGCGCGCTGCATCCGCGCGTCGAATGCGGCGTCGAGTCGTTGCTGGCGGCGCCGGTTGGGTTCGCTGTTGGCTTCGGCCGTACCTTTGATGAGGGCAGAGCTTCGGCCCTGGCGGTGCCGGTGGGTGGCTCGTGATAGTCGGCGGCTTGCGTTAGGGTCCGAGGATCAAAACATCTGGAGGAGTGTCGGTGGAGTCCGGGACCAGCTTCGAGTCCGCACTCAGCGCGGCGCAGAGCGGCGCGGAAGTGGCGCTCAAGTCAGCGGGCAGCCTGACGCGTGAATTGCGCAAGGCGAAGACGGCGGCGGCCAGTGGCCAGGTGCGCGAAATCCGCCGTGCGCTGGACGCTGCCGCAGGAGTCGCCAATGAGCTTGCCGAGGCGGTGAAGGAGGTGCGGGCGTCCTTTGATCTCGACGAGGCCGCGTACATGGCCTCTGGCGAGTACGCGAAGGAACTGCTAGCGATGGCGGCAGACCGCGGCGTGGCGATGTTCGAAGAAGACGAGCGGCTCCTCTGTTATCCCTCGATCGTGCGGGTGGTGCCGGGTGACTCGGTCGTTGAGATCGACCGGCGGCGGGAGCGGCGGTTGCGGCCGTCGGTGCTGCTCGGGCTGCTGGCCGCCGCGCAGCAGCGGCCTCCCCGGTTCCGGGCGGACACGTTCCTGGAGAGCATGGTCCGTGGCTATCAGCTGGTGGTGGCCCGGGCCGGTGTGAAGCCGGACGCGGTCGTGCGCTTGACGGATGTTTGGTCGGTGCTGACTCTGCTGCCAGGCCAGGCGAAGGAGTACACCCGGCCCGAGTTCGCTCGTGACCTGTACCTGCTTGACCAGAGCGGTATCCGCCAGACCAGGGACGGGAGGATGCTGCGCTGGCACGCCAGCAGCGGCACCCGGTCGGCCGGGGTGCTCACCACGGTGGCGCGTACCGGGCAGCAGCAGCGGTACTGGGGCGTGTCGTTCAGCGTAGGGGCACCGTGATGAGCGGCGGTCAGGCGCTGGTGCCGAGTGGTGTGCTGGGCGGGGGTGTTCTGAAAACCGACGATTACGCGGATTTCCTCGCCCGCGAGTACCTGGCCACTTACCTGCCAGGCGGCGGGGCGGCGGTCAAAGTCGCCGTGGTCGGCGACGGCGGGGCGGCGGACAGGCTGGAATCGGCGCTGGCGGCAGCCGCGGCCGAGCATGGCGGCGTGAGTGTGAGCATCTCGGCGGAGGCCACCCGGGTGCATATGGTCGACCAGATCTTTTTCGAGATCTCCCGGGCGGTCGACTGGGGGAGACTCGCAGCCGCCCACGTGCGGTCTGCTTATCACGATGCAGCGTTTCCCGTGCCAGAGGGAGTCGGCCTCACGGTAACCGAGGTGGCCCATCACCACGACATGGACAGCCGCGAGCTTTACCGCAGCGTCCGCCGACTGCTCGAACGCAGCCTGCTGGGTAATCCGATGGTCACGACGGAGATGGGCCGCGCGATGCTGCGCCTGGCCCAGACACAGCTCGGGGCCGGGGACGTCGACGCGGCTGAGCATGATGCGGTCCTCGCGTGGCTGCGCGGCGAACTGCGGTCGCTCACGGCGCTGCGGCCAGCGCTCATCTACACCAGGATCGGCAGGCACAACGCGCGATCGATGATCGTATCGACCGCTGCGCTGCTGCTTGCCGCCGGCCATGGCGGTTTGATCGTGCACATCGATTACGGTCGGCTGGCCCAGGCTCGGCGGCCTCCCGCGGAGGCGCGGTCGGGCCACTATTACTCGAAGGCTGCCGTTCTAGATTCCTACGAGGTGCTTCGCCAGTTCATCGACGCCACCGACGAACTCCGTGGCGTCCTGGTGATCGCTGTAATGCCCCCCGCACTCATGACCGATGACGCGCGAGGGCTTCCCGCCTACACGGCGCTGCAGCTCCGGGTGGCCGATGAGGTCCGGGACCGGCGCCGGGCCAACCCGTTCGCGGCGCTGGTCCGCCTCGAAGTCCGGATGGAGGCCGTAGCGTGACTGCGACATTGAGCGGGGAGCTGATCACCCGCCGCAGGGCGGTGGAAGCGCTGCGCTCAGGCGTGCCCAGCTGGGACGCCGTCGCCGTGCTCGGGTCGGGGCAGCCGGATGCGGAAGACAGGTTCACCGCGATGCTCGACCGAGTGGATCAGCCGAGAACCACGGCCGAGCGTGCCGGGCTGCTGCTAGGCGGGGGCTTTGGCACCGGTAAAAGCCACTTGCTCACTCATCTCGCTCATCTCGCCATGTCGTCGGGATTCGCCGTGAGCACGGTCGTGATCAGCAAGGAGACACCGCTGCACGACCCAGTCAAGACTTTCCGGGCAGCCGTTGACGCGGCCCTTGATCCCGGGCGCGTCCCTGGTGTACTTGCCGACTCCGCCGCCGCTCTCGATCCTGACACGCCCCGCTACGCAGAGCTGAGCCGCTGGGTCAACTCACCAGCCAGCGGCCTCGACGAGCGGTTCGCGGCGACTCTGCTCTGTCATGAACGACTCCGCGGCGGAGAAGTCCCGGGTAGCGATGAGACCGTCGACGCGTTCGTGCGTTTCTGGTGCGGTGGGCCGCTGCGTATCCCTGAGCTGCGCCGCGCCTTGAAATCCGTCGGTGCCGCTGGCCTGTTCACTTTCACGCCGGTCGCCGCCCGGGAGCTGGCACGCCAGCGATTTCGGTTCGCCGCCCGGCTGCTGCGAGCGGCGGGCCACGCCGGATGGGTGATCTTCTTCGACGAGGTTGAACTGATCGGCCGGTATTCGCTGCTCCAGCGTGGCCGCTCCTACGCTGAGCTAGCCCGATGGCTGGATGCCGAGGACGGAGGTTCCGGGACAGCGCCGGTGGCGGTATTCGCGATGACGGATGACTTCGAGGCCGCGGTCCTCGATGGCAAGGACGATCGCGCCCAACTGCCCGCGAAACTCCGTGCGAAGCAGTCACCGGAGTGGGACGAGACCGCAGCGCTCGCCGAAGCAGGGATGCGCCATATCGCCGATGACATGCTTCTCCTTGAGCCACCCGATGACGATGAGCTCGACCGCGCCTACTCCGCACTGAAACAACTGCACGCCGACGCGTTCGAATGGACTCCACCGGATGTGGCCGGCCTTGAGCGGTTGGGAGCCACCCGGATGCGTCAGTACGTGCGCGCCTGGATCAACGAGTGGGATCTGGTACGACTCGACCCAGCCTTCCGCCCGCAAACCGTCGCAGTTGAGATCGTCAGCGATTACCGGGAAGACAGCGACCTTGAGGGTGCTGCTCCTGGCACTGCCTCTGAAGACACCACCGCCGGTTAAGGCCCCAATCGGCGGCCCCCGAATGACGGCGAGCATCGTCGGCCCGGAGCGTCGTTGCGGCTGGCGCCCGCTGTGCTCGCTTGCTGTTGGTGATGGCGGACGTGGTAGGTGCACCACGGCGGAGGATAGCCGGGTGGCGAGACACGCCAGATTTATATAAGTGCCGCGAGCGTCATTTCTGCATCCATTGATGCTCCTGACGGCCGTCGCGTCACTTTCTCAACGGAGCATACAGTGGGCATTACTGGAATTGAACCAGTGACCTCTACCGTGTCAAGGTGGCGGTATTGGTCTATGAAATGGCGCCTCACGACCGGTGACCTGCGGGGATGCGCGGCTTAGCCGCACCCAATTCCCTGGAGAAACCCCTGTTCCCCCGCGTGTCCTAGGGCCACTGTAGGGCCACTTGTAGGGCCACGCGGCCTAGCAACCAATCGGGCCTTGCGGGCACATAACTTGGACGCTACAGTACAGGGCTGCCGGAATTACCCTTCTGAGGCTAATGGGCCCGACGTGACTGCTCTGGCAGCACCACCTTGTGTTGTGCCTCGCCGACGATGAGGGCATCGACTTACCCCGCCACAGCCCGACTCGCCAGGAGTGACACATGACACCCGTGACCATCGCGCAGCTGCGCGCCGCCCCTACCGTCGATCTGATGACCGCCGCCTGCGCGCTCGGCCTGGGCCGCACTAAGGCCTATGATCTCGCCCGCCGGCAGCAGTTTCCCTGCCGGGTCCTCCGCATCGGCGACACCTACCGTGTCCCCGCAGCCGGCCTGCTCGAACTTCTCGGCCTCGCTTCTGACGAGCCAGACCGAACGCCCGCCGGTCGTGCTGCGCGATCGCGACGCCGCCCCGGACGAGCAGGTGACCGGGGTGGCCGGAACGCCGCGTCCGGTGGCCAGCACGAACCACCCCATGACCACGCGCATTTCGCCCGTCTTGGCGACGGCCACAAGCTCACATTCCAGCGGCCGGCGGATTTTACAGGCTCAGCGTGACCTGGGTGCCCCAGGTCTTGGTCACCAGGCCAACCGTGCCGGTAACCCCGTCCCGGCTACAGCCGCAGAATGTCGCACGCCCGCCATGCTGGCCGGCGCTCGCGGCTGGCTGCCGCGCTGCCGACGGCCACGCCGCCGCCGGATCAGGTCAGCGACCGGCGCCTCGTCGCCAGGCCCGGGGGCGGCAGGCCCCGCGGGCTCGACGCCGGACAGCACGCCCGCCATGCCAGAAGCTCGGCGAGTTCGGCGGCGCAGATAGGGCAGTCGGCCAGATGCGCCTCGAAAGCCTACCGGCCCCGCTGCTCAAGCAGGCCGAGCGAGTAGGCGCTGACGTCAGCGTGTTCGCCGTTCATGCCAGCATCCCGCGTTCGGCCAGCACCAGCCGCAGGGCCCGGAGGGCGTAAGAGACACGCGACTTGACGGTACCGACGGGAATACCGAGGACTTCGGCGGCCTGGTTCACGGTACGGTCGCGCAGGATCGTCTCGTTCAGCGCTTCGCGATGGGCCGGCGACAGCGCCTGCAGAGCCTCGGCCACGGTGACTCTGCGCAGCAGATCCTCCGTCTCATCGGCGACTGATCCCCTTTCCACTATGCCGTCCCCCGTCTCGGCCGGCCGCGCGAGTTTCCTGCGTCGTTCGTCGATCACGATGCGCCGGGCCACGGTGGCCAGCCAGGGCATGAGTGATTCCGCGGCGAGATCGAGACGGCCGGCCTGCCGCCACGCCCGGACCATCGTCTCCTGGACAACATCCTCGGCCTGCTGCCTGTCTCCCGCAGTTAACCGCAGCACGAACGACAGCAGCGGACGGTGGTGCTGGCGGTACAACTCGGTCACGATAAGGTCGTCGGTGCCTGCCTGCCCGGAGCTAGCGCGGCCCGGTCCGGAGCGACGCGCCCCGGTTCCGCGGGCAGATGGGAAAGGGATCATCGGAGGACCAGCGGTCGATGCCCAGCCGCATGCGCAGCGGCCCCCGGGCCAGGCGGACCTCGATCTGGCATGTACCCGAGTTGCGATCGCGCTCGATCGGCCCGCGCAACTGGTTCGGGCCGATGTGCAGTTCGCCGTCTTGTCCGGCGCTGCCAGCTCTCAAGACCGGCCGTTCGGTCGACGAGGATCCGTTTGTTCGTACCGACGAGGGCGTCGAAGGCGACTTGGTTGGCGATCGAAGTGCCACATGTGATGAAGAAGGTGTAGTCGGCCCGGAACGCCTCAGCGGCCAGATACTGGGCCAGATCGAGGCTGGCGTTGAGTTGGACATAGGAGTCCAGCACCCCAGCCGAGTAGGTCACATCGGTGTCGAGGAATGCCTCACCCAACAGTTGCCGGTACTTCTCGCCGATCGGACCGGCACCGACGAGGCTTCGGCCCTGGCCCCAGGGCAACGC
>CAVSCM010000025.1:0-59326 GCA_963726415.1 uncultured Actinomycetes bacterium | reverse complement strand
GCGTATCGTCCGGCGGGTTCTCCATGGCCCGGGTTACTTCCTCATCCGAGACGATGCGGACCATCCGGCCCCTGGCCGCCAGCCGGTTGTACAGGCCGCGCTCCGGGCGTACGTCGGAGTACTGCAGGTCCACGAGCTGCAGCCGGGGGTGCCCCCAGCCCAGGTGGTCCCGGTTCCGGTAGCCCTCGAGCAGTTCGAGCTTGGCCACCCAGTCGAGTTCCCTGGACGTCAGCATCGGGTCCTCGGCCAGCCGCCCAAGGATCGACTCCCACCGGTTGAGTACGTCGGCGGTCATCTCGTCGACGTCGGCGCCGTACCGGTCCTCGGTGTACTTGCGGGCCCGGTCCAGGTACTCCATCTGCAGCTGGACCGCGGTCATCTTCCGGCCGTCGCGCAAGGTGACCAGGTGCCGGCAGGTCGGGTCGTGCGAGATCGCCCGCAGTTCCGCCACCGGCGTCTCGAGCGCGAGGTCGCCGTCGAGGAACCGTTCCTCGATCATCGCCAGCACCAGGGCGGTCGTGCCGAGCTTGAGGTAGGTGCTGACCTCGCTCATGTTCGCATCGCCGATGATCACGTGCAGCCGGCGGTACTTCTCCGGGTCGGCGTGCGGCTCGTCGCGGGTGTTGATGATCGGCCGCTTGAGCGTGGTCTCCAGGCCGACCTCGACCTCGAAGAAGTCGGCCCGCTGGCTGATCTGGAAACCCTCGTTACGGCCGTCGGCCCCCTGGCCGACCCGGCCGGCCCCGCACACGACCTGCCGCGAGACGAAGAACGGCGTCAGGTTCCTGACGATGTCCGCGAACGGCGTTGCCCGGCGCATCAGGTAGTTCTCGTGGCAGCCGTAGGAGGCGCCCTTGTTGTCGGTGTTGTTCTTGTACAGCTGGATGGGCGCGGCGCCGGGCACCGTGGCCGCCTTGGTCGCGGCCTCGGCCATCACCCGCTCGCCCGCCTTGTCCCAGACGACCGCCGCCCGCGGGTTGGTGCATTCCGGGGTGGAGTACTCCGGGTGCGCGTGGTCCACGTACAGCCTGGCGCCGTTGGTGAGGATGACGTTGGCCAGCCCGAGGTCCTCGTCGGTGAGCTGGCTGGAGTCCGCCGCCTCCCTGGTGAGGTCGAAGCCGCGGGCGTCGCGGAGCGGGTTCTCCTCCTCGAAATCCCACCTGGCCCGGCGCGTCCTGGCCGAGGTCGCCGCCTGGTAGGCGTTTACGACCTGGGAGGACGTGACCATGGCATTGGCACCCGGCTGGCCGGGCACCGAGATGCCGTACTCGGTCTCGGTCCCCATCACACGCCGCACGCTCATGGTGAAAGCCTAGCCGGGCGCAGCTGTGCGACTGCGGCTAGCTGGCCCGCGCCCGCCTGCTTCTCAAGCACTTAGAGGTACTGGCCGGTGTTGGCGACCGTGTCGATCGAGCGGCCGGCCTCGGTGCCCTGCTTACCGGAGACCAGCGTCCTGATGTAGACGATCCGCTCGCCCTTCTTGCCGGAGATGCGCGCCCAGTCGTCCGGGTTCGTGGTGTTCGGCAGGTCCTCGTTCTCGCTGAACTCATCCACGCAGGCGGACAGCAGGTGCGCCACCCGCAGGCCCTTCTGGCCGGTCTCGAGGAACTCCTTGATGGCCATCTTCTTCGCCCGGTCCACGATGTTCTGGATCATCGCGCCGGAGTTGAAGTCACGGAAGTACAGCACTTCCTTGTCGCCATTGGCGTAGGTGACCTCGAGGAATCTGTTCTCCTCGGTCTCGGAGTACATCCGCTCGACCACACGCTGGATCATCGCCTCCACGCACGCGGCGGCCGACCCGCCGTTCTCGGCCAGGTCGTCGGGGTGCAGCGGCAGGGCGCTGATCACGTACTTGGAGAAGATGTCCTTGGCCGCCTCGGCGTCCGGGCGCTCGATCTTGATCTTCACGTCCAGCCGGCCCGGGCGCAGGATCGCGGGGTCGATCATGTCCTCGCGGTTCGACGCGCCGATCACGATCACGTTCTCCAGGCCCTCGACCCCGTCGATCTCGCTGAGCAACTGCGGCACGATCGTGTTCTCCACGTCGCTGGACACGCCGGAGCCGCGGGTACGGAAGATCGAGTCCATCTCGTCGAAGAACACGATGACCGGCATGCCCTCGCTGGCCTTCTCCCTGGCTCGCTGGAACACCAGCCGGATGTGCCGCTCGGTCTCCCCGACGTACTTGTTGAGCAGTTCGGGGCCCTTGATGTTCAGGAAGAAGCTCTTGCCCTCCTTGGTCCCCTCGTCCTGCGCGGTCTTGGCCGCAACCTGCTTGGCCAGCGAGTTCGCCACCGCCTTGGCGATGAGCGTCTTGCCGCAGCCGGGCGGGCCGTACAGCAGCACGCCCTTGGGCGGGCGAAGCTGGTGCTCGCGGAACAGGTCCGCGTGCAGGTAGGGCAGCTCGATGGCGTCCCGGATCTGCTCGATCTGCGAGGCCAGGCCGCCGATGTCGCGGTAGCTGATGTCCGGAACCTCTTCCAGGATCAGCTCCTCCACCTCGGCCTTGGGGATCCGCTCGTACACGTAGCCGGACCTGGGCTCAAGCAGCAGCGAGTCGCCGGCGCGCAGCGTGGACTGCCGCAGTGGTTCCGCGAGCCGGGCCACCCGCTCCTCGTCGGCGTGCGAGATGACCAGCGCCCGGTCGCCGCCCTCAAGGACCTCCTTGAGCATGACGATCTCGCCCACGGTCTCGTAGCCCTGGGAGATGACCACGGTGAGCGACTCGTTCAGCACCACTTCCTGGCCGGGCCGCAGCTCGTCGAGGTCCACCGCGGGGCTGACGTTGACGCGCATCTTGCGCCCGCCGGTGAACACGTCCGCGGCACCGTCCTCGCAGGCGTTGAGGAAGATGCCGAACCCGGACGGCGGCTTGGTCAGCCGGTCCACTTCCTCTTTCAGCGCCACGATCTGGTCGCGCGCCTCGCGCAGCGTGTCGGCCATCCGCTCGTTCTGCCGGTTGACGGTCGACAACCGCGCCTCGGCCTCGCCGAGCCGCTCCTCAAGCAGCCGGGCCTGCCGCGGCGAGTCGGTCAGCCTACGGCGCAGAACCGCGACTTCCTCCTCCAGGAAGGAGATCTGCGTCGTGAGGCTCTTGACCTGGTCATCATGCCGTCCCGCGAACGAGCCGTCATCACGAGTGGCCACGTCCTCACCTCCGTTCCTGGAGCAGTTCTCTCCTAGACCCTACCTACCCAGGACCGGGCGGCAATCCGACCACCCGGCCCCGCTGCACCTTGCGCTCCCCCTTGCGGCGACACCGGCGCAGGTCACCCGGCCGCCCGTGGGTCATGCGCCCCCTTGGCGGGCCGCCGCCGCCGCGGAGGTGCGATGACTCCCTCGGCGAGCCGCCGTGCGGTGACCAGGAAGCCGGTGTGGCCCACCATCCGGTGCTCGGGACGTACCGCAAGACCATCGGCGTGCCAGCCGCGAGTGAGGGATTCCCACGCGGCAGGCTCATCGAAACCCCCATGCCCGCGAACTGCCTCAACTGTTGCTGAGAGTTGGGTCACCGTGGCCACGTAACAGGCCAGGACGCCGCCGGGCAGCAGCACCCGCGCCGCGGCGCCGATGCACTCCCAGGGCGCCAGCATGTCCAGCACCACCCGGTCGAAAGGCTCGTCCGCGGTACCCCCGGCCCCCGTGTCCTCGGCCCCTGGGTCCTGATCCCGGCCGAACTCGCCGACCCGCAACTCCCAGCCCGGCTGCGGGCCGCCGAAGAACCGCTCCACGTTCTTGCGCGCGATATCCGCGAAGTCGGTCCGGCGCTCGTAGGAGACGACCAGCCCGTCCGGGCCGACGGCGCGCAGCAGCCAGCAGGACAGCGCGCCCGAGCCCGCGCCAGCCTCCAGGACCCGGGCGCCGGGCCAGATGTCGGCCATGGCCAGGATCTGCGCGGCGTCCTTGGGGTAGATGACCGCCGCTCCCCTGGTCATGGACAGGGTGAAGTCCGCGAGCAAGGGCCGCAGCGCGACGTAGGGGGTGCCCGCCGAGGACCGCACCACGCTGCCTTCGGGGCTGCCGATGAGGTCGTCGAGTGTGATGGAGCCCCGGTGGGTGTGGAACACCTTGCCCGGCTGCAGCACGGCCAGGTGCTGGCGCCCCTTGGGATCGGTGAGCTGGGCCTGGTCACCTGGGGCGAACGGTCCGCGGCGAGAGATCACGCCGAAAGAGTACGGCCATGGCCCCGTGACCGAGGAACGGGGCCGCGGGCCACCAGGGGATTCCGGGGGCCTGCTCCCCCGGGCTGGCAGGGCTCACACTCCGGCGAACGCGTGGTCCAGGTCGGCGGCGGCGAGCACGCCGAACACCTGGCCGGACGGCTCGACCAGGAGGTATTCGCTGGCCGGCGAGCGGCGTACCGCATCGACCAGCGCCATACCGGACAGATCGGCGCTCAGCACCAGGCCCGGATCGAGGGTGCGGGCCAGCGACCCGGCATCGACCCAGGGGCGCCGCTGCACCGGGGTGGCCATCACCGCCGCCTCGCTGACGATCGCGATCGGCCGGTCCTCGTGGTCGACGATCACCAGGGCGCGTGCCTGCGCCGCGTCCGCCCGGCGGATGGCCTCGGCCAGCGGCAGGCTGGACGGCACCGGGATGGCCCGCCGGGCGAGCAGCCGGGCCTGCAGCCCGGGCAGCCGTTCCCGCACCCGCGAGGCGCGCAGCGACTGGGTGGCGCCGGTCCACATGAACGCGGCGATGACCGCCAGCCACAGCGCGTCGAAGACCTGCACCTGGCTGCCGGTGTGCAGGAACAGGTACAGCGGGATGAGCAGCACCGCCACCGCCAGCCCGCGGCCCGCCCAGGCGGCCGCCACCGTGGCGGAACTCGGCCTGGCCGGTCAGCTTCCACACGCCCGCCCGGAGCATCCGGCCACCGTCAAGCGGCAGGCCCGGGAGCAGATTGAAGAGCCCGACCAGCAGGTTCGCCACCACAAGCTGGCTCAGCAGCACCCCGGGCACCCCGGTGGGGTGGAACGCGCGGGCCAGCCCGAACCCGACGGCGGCCAGCACCAGGGAGATCGCCTGGCCCGGCGGCGGAGACGAGGAACTCGCGCCCAGGGGTGGGCGGCTCGCGCTCGATCTCGGAGAACCCGCCGAGCGGGTAGAGCAGGATCCGGCGCACCGGCAGCCCGAACCCGCGGGCCACCACCGAGTGGCTCAGTTCGTGCACGAGCACAGACCCGTAAAGCAGCACCACGAACGCGGCAGCCACGATGTACCGCAGGTCCTCCGGGACGGAGCGGTCGAGGCCACGGGCGTAGAGGACGACGAACACGCCCGCGATCAGGAACCAGTACGGCGAGATGAATACGGGGATGCCGAAGGGACGCGCGATCCTCACGCCCGGCCCCTGCTCCCGCGATTCGCCGTCCGGCGTATTGCCTGCCACACGCCGATGCTACGTCCTGGAACGCGTGACGGCGTGTCGCGTGGTGCGCGTGTGCCGTTTCCCCGCCGAAGACATGCCGTCCGCTTTCGGCCGGGGGCCCTTTGTCTTCGAAGACACGCCCGGAATGGACGGGCAACTGTCTTAGGGCTCCCCTACCCTCCCAGGCATGGGTGATAAGAGCGCGACCGTGACCGAGGCGCCCAGTGCTGCTCGCCGACCTTCGGCCTGGCCTCTCCGACGCCCGCGGTGCCAGCCCGGGGGCCGAGCCCCCGGACCCCCGCGGGACGGCGGAGCTCGGCGCAGCGGCGTCCGGCGCGGGTGACGGTGTCTCCCCCGAGCCGCGCGACAGGCCGTCCGGTCCGTCGCTGTCCCCCTCCCGGGCCGGCGACTTCCTCACCTGCCCGCTGCTGTACCGGTTCCGGGTGATCGACCGGCTGCCCGAACCGCCGAGCCCGGCCGCGGTGCGCGGCACGCTGGTGCACTCGGTTCTCGAGCGGCTGTTCGACGCCGCGGCCGCCGACCGGACGCCGGCCGCCGCGCGGGCGCTGGTGGAGCCGGAATGGTCCCGGCTGCAGGAGGCCGAGCCGGAAGTGGCGGGCCTGTTCGACGACGATGCCCAGCGCGCCGCGTGGCTGGACGAGGTCATGGGCATGCTGGACCGGTACTTCACCCTGGAGGACCCGCGCCGGATCGAGCCTGCCCACCGGGAGCTGTGCGTGGAGGCGGAGCTCGCCTCGGGCCTGCGGCTGCGCGGGTATATCGACCGCCTCGACATCGCCCCCGACGGGCAGATGCGGATCGTGGACTACAAGACCGGCGGCGCGCCCCCGGAGGAGTTCGAGCAGCGGGCCCTGTTCCAGATGCGCTTCTACGCGCTGACGCTGTGGCGCGCCCAGGGCCAGGTGCCCAAGCTGCTCCAGCTGATGTATCTCGGCAACGGCGAGATCGTGCGGTACGAGCCGGACGAGGCGGACCTGCTCGCCACCGAGCGCAAGATCGAGGCGCTGTGGCTCGCGATCGAGCGGGCCATGGTGAACCGGGACTGGCGCCCCCGGCCGGGGCGGATCTGTGACTGGTGCGCGCATCAGGCGATCTGCCCCGCGTTCGGCGGTACGCCGCCGCCGGTCCCCGAGCCCGCGGTCCGGCCGGACGAGGTCCCGACCCCCGGGACGGCGCATCCCCCGTGTAGCGCGCCCACCTAGGAACCCACCACGTCCCCTGGGCCGGTTGCACGCGAAACCGAGGTGCGCTGGCACGACGCCTAGCCGCCCGCCAGGCCCGGCCAGCGGGGGCGGTAGGGTCTGCCAGCATGACCGACACACCGCTCCCGCAGGCCGGTTCGGCCGCCGTGCACATCCTGCACGAGGGCTACGTACGCGACGACCCGGCCGGGGACCGGGTGGGCTCCAGCGTCACGCTCATCCTGGACGCCGGGCGGGTGATCGTGGTCGACCCGGGCATGGTGGCCGACCGGGACGAACTGATCGCCGCCCTGGCCGGGCACGGCCCGGCGCCCGCTGACGTGACCGACCTGGTGTTCAGCCACCACCACCCCGACCACACCGTGAACGCGGCGCTGTTCCCCGGCGCGCGGATCGACGACCACTGGGCCACCTATGCGGGTGACCTGTGGATCGGGCGGGAGCCCGGCGAGTTCGCGCTCACGCCGTCGGTCCGGCTGGTGCCCGCGCCCGGCCACACGCCGGAGGACATCGCCACGCTGGCGGCCACACCCGAGGGTGTCTACGCGTGCACCCACGCCTGGTGGGGGCCGGACGGCCCGGCGGAGGACCCGCTGGCCACCGCCGCACCGGCGCTGCGGGCCAGCAGGGAGCGGCTCCTCGCCGCCGCGACCGTGATCATCCCGGGCCATGGCCCCGCCTTCCGCCCCGGCCCGGACACGCCGAGGTAGCCCCCTCTAGATCGCGTCGCCCTTCAGCGAGAACGCCGACAGGGCGCGCACCGCGATGACGATCGCGACGACGGTCACGATCGCGCCCATCACGACCGACGTGCCCAGGGCCTGGCTCGCGTTCAGAGCCTTGCTCTCGTGCGCGATGGCGTTCGCCACGCCGAGCGAGTACTGCCCCACCGAAAGCAGCCGGGCACCGCCGACGAAGTTGCCGACCAGGCCCTCCCAGACCACCACGTAGGCCAGCCCGTAGGCGATGGCCCGGGTGGTCAGCACGGAAATCATGACGAACACCGCGTTGTACATGACGCTGCCCGCCAGCGCACCGACGAACAGGCCGACGGTCAGCTTGGTCAGGCCACCAGTGGCGATCAGCCCGGCCAGCAGTTCGGGCACGGCGACGAACGCCGCGGTCAGCACGACCGCCACCACGTACTTGCTCCAGATGACCACCGACCGGGGCACCGGCGTGGCGAGCAGGTGCACGATGCTCCCCTCGTCCACCTCCGCGCCCAGCACGCTGGTGCCGATGATCAGCGCGGTCAGCGGCAGCACCACGGTGAACCCGAAGATGCCGACTATCTCGCTGGGCCAGGAGGGGTCGTGCGGGTGCGCCAGCCTGACCAGCACGGTCACGAGCACCAAGATCACCGGCGGGATCGCGAACAGCAGGGCGCGCTTGCGGCCCATGGTCGCCCGAAAGGTGATCGACGCGATCACCCGTGCCTGGTCACCGAACATTGTCTGGCTGCTTTCTCCCGGCGCCGCCGGGTGTCAGCGGGCCCGCGGACCCGGCGGTGCGATTCACCGGGCCTTCGGCCCATCGGTGTCGATCAGGTAGGCGAAAACGCTCTCCAGCGACTCGTCCTCGGGCAGCAGTTCCCGCAACCGGATGCCCGTGTCCCTGGTCAGCACCGCGATCTCACGGGAGAACGTGCCGTAGTCGTTCGCCCGCACCGACAGGCCGTGGTCGGTGACCTCCACCCCGGTCACCGCCGGGCGGCCGATCAGCGTGGCACCGAGCCGGCGGTCGTCGGACGTGCGCACCAGGAACACGTGCGGCCGGCGTAGTCATCAGCCGCCGGATGGCACGGAAGTCGCCGGAGGCGGCGAGCCTGCCGCGACCATCACCTGGATGGTGCCGGAGACGCGTTCCACCTCTTCCAGGATGTGTGAGCTGAACACGATCGTCCGGCCCTGCTCGCCCAGGCCGTGCAGCAGGTCCATCATGTGCAGCCGCTGCCTCGGGTCCATGCCGTTGAACGGCTCGTCGAGCAGCAGCACCTCCGGGTCGTGCACCAGCGATCCGGCCACCCGGATCCGCTGCCGCATGCCCTTGGAGTAGGTGGAGATCTTCCGGTCCTGCGCGCCGGTCATCTCCACCATCTCGATGGCCCGCCGCGCGGCCGCACCGGGGTCGGGCAGCTTGTGCAGCCGCGCGCTGGCGGTGACGAACTCGGCCCCGCTGAGGAACGCGTACACCGAGTCGCGCTCGGGCACCAGCCCGAGCGTCCGGTAGATGTCCGGGTTCCGCCAGCTCGGAGTGCCGCCGACGGTGAGTTCCCCACGGGAGGGCGCGAGGAACCCGGCAATCATGTGCATCAGGGTGGACTTGCCCGCGCCGTTCGGGCCGAGCAGGCCGGTCACCCCCGGCCCGATGGTCACCGTGATGTCGTTGACCGCCACCACGTTGCCATACCACCGGGAGACGTTGCGCAGTTCTATCGCGGTCACGACGCACCGACCTTCCGGTACCGGATGGCCAGGCCGCCGAGGCTGACGGCGAGCAACAGCACGAACATCAGGCCATACGCCACTCCCGCGCTGCCGGGATTCGGAATGGGACCTGGGTTCGTGCCACCCAGCCACTGCCGCACCCCGTCGAGCACGGTGAACGGGCTTATCAGGCCGGGCAGGCGGGCGCCGAGTGGGAAGCTCGCCGCCGCCAGCCCGTGCACCGGCCCGGGCGGGGGCTGGGCCCCGTGAGAGGCGACGTTGACCAGGAGCCTGGCCAGTATCCAGGTGAGGAAGAAGTAGATCGCGATCACGCCGGTCGCGTACGCCCGGCGGCCGGTGAACGAGGCGAGCAGCAGCCCGAGCGCGGCGAGCAGCACCGCCCACAGCGCCGCGACGCCCAGGCCGGGGATCAGCGCCTTGGTCTGATCCCACACCGCGCTGCCGCCGCCGACCGAGACGATCGTGCCCAGGTACAGGATGATCAGCGGGATCTCGACGAGGAGCAGGCAGGCGACGGTGAACGCCGCGTACTTGGCCAGCGGGTAGTCAAGGCGCCGCAGCGGCCGGGAGTAGTAGAGCGGCAGGACGTGGCTACGCAGGTCGCGGGACACTAGCTCGGGCGCCTGCGCCGCGACGAAGATCAGTATCACCAGGGTGCGCAGCGCGTAGGTGTAGGTGTCGTAGTCAACGATCCGCGCGTGCCCGGGAGAGGTGGCCACCGCGACCGCGTTCGCGATCGCGGGCAGGCACATGATCCCGAACGCGAGGATCGGCACGATCTTGGCCTTGGCGCCGCGGCCGATCCCGAACGCCGACCGCAGGCTGTGCCAGTACAGCGCCCGGATGATCGCGGCCCGGCCCAGGCGCGGGCCATCGTAGTGCTGATAGCCGAGGTCGTGGATGACGCCCGTGCCGGCCGCCGGGCCAGCCACTGGCGCCGCGCTGGCCGCTGCCGTGCCGTTGTCAGCCGTCACCGCTCCTCCTCCTCATCCCCGTTGTCGCGGAACAGCTCCTCGACCCGGCGCCGCTGCTGCTCCAGGCGGTTCAGCGGCAGGCCCAGGTCGGCGACCGCGTCCCGGACCGTGTCGTGGGTCTGTTCGCCGTCGATCTGCACCAGCAGCCCGCGCCCGGAGCGCCTCGGCTGCAGGCCGCGCGCGGCCAGTTCCGCCACCAGTTCGGCGGCGCCCTCGTCGACCTCGATCAGCAGTACCTGGCTCGCCTGGGTGAAGCTGGTGATCGCGTCGGAGCGGAGCAGCTTCCCCCCGTCGATGACGACGAGCTGGTCGCAGATCTGCTCGATCTCCCCCAGCAGGTGCGAGGAGACCACGATCGAGATGCCGAACTCCGACCCGATCCTGCTGATCAGGTCGAGCATCGAACTGCGCCCCGCGGGGTCCAGGCCGATGGTCGGCTCGTCGAGGAGCAGGAGCCGGGGATCCCCGACGAGCGCCTGCGCCAGCTTGACCCGCTGTTTCATCCCCGTGGAGTAGGTGCCGACCTGCCGGTACCGCTCCTCATAGAGGCCGACGTGCCGCAGCGACTCGGCGGCCCGTTCCTTGGCCGCCGTGGCCGGCAGCCCGGACATCCGCCCCAGGTGGGTGACGAACTCGGTGCCGGTGACGTCCGGGGGCAGGCAATCGTGCTCGGGCATGTAACCGGTGAGCGTACGGATCCGCTCACCGCTCGCCGCCACGTTGTGGCCGAGCACGACCGCCCGGCCGGTGGTCGGCGCAAGCAGGCCGAGGAGGATCTTGATAAGCGTGGACTTGCCGGCCCCGTTCGCGCCGACCAGCCCGGTAATGCCGGGCGCGATCGCGACGGTCAGCCCGTCCAGCGCGGTCACCTCGCTGGTGTACCGCTTGGTCAGCGCCTCCGTCTGGATGACGGCCGCCGCTGTGCCCGCGTCGCCGGGGCCCGGCCCGGCGCGCAACTGCGGTGGTGCGGTCACGGGATCCTTGCCTCACCTTCGTCAGGCAGTCCGGGGAATGGCCGTCGCATGTGGCGGCGATCCCAGCCTTGCGGGCACGGCGCCCCGCGTCGTCATCCTCAGGTCTGCTTTTCGTGTCACCCGCAGGGGTGTGGGACCCGGGTACGGCCGCCGGTATCCGCCCGGCAGCCTACGCCCGCGGCATGACGCGCCGGGACTGCCCAGGGGTTACCGTGAAGGGGTGAGCGCGGAGCCAGGCCGCCCACCGCTGAGCATGCGGTTCAAGTGAGCGTGCCTGGACGAGGGTGGACTGGGCGCTCGCCGCCATCTGCGCGTTCATCGTGTACGGGATCATGGCCAAGGGCTGGACGAGGCACGAGTTCCCGATGTCGCTCTGGCCGGTGGGTCCCTGGGCCGCACCGCTGCTGGCCCTGCTCGTGGCGGTTCCCGTGGCGCTGCGCCGCCGCGACCCCGTGGGCGCGTTCCTCC
Source organism: uncultured Actinomycetes bacterium (assembly GCA_963726415.1). Lineage (GTDB taxonomy): Bacteria > Actinomycetota > Actinomycetes > Streptosporangiales > Streptosporangiaceae > DASXKD01. The sequence continues at coordinate 47,863 of CAVSCM010000025.1, read as the reverse complement.
TGGCGCTGGTCGGCTGTGCACTGATCATCACGGCGGGCGGGCAGATCACTCGCGGCGCGTTCCTGCCGCTGGCCCTCGTGCTCTTCATGGTGGCGGCCACGCGGACCCGGACGGTGGCGGTGGCCTCGCTCGCCGCCTGCCTGGTACTGCTGGTCGTCCAGGGGTTCGTCCTGAGCATGATGGGCAACGGTTCCGGCCCGGCGACCGGGGTGGCGCTGATCCTGATCATCGCCTGGATGGTCGGCATCAGCGCGCAGCAGCGGCGCGCCTACACCGCACGGACGCGCGAGCAGGTGGCCACGGCCGCGGTCACCGAGGAACGGCTCCGGATCGCCAGGGAACTGCACGACGTGGTGGCGCACAGCATGACGGTGGTCGCGGTGCAGGCAGGCTTCGGCGAGTACGTCTTCGACAACGACCCGGCCCAGGCACGTGCCGCCCTCGGCAACATCCAGCACGTCACCAGGGAAGCGCTCAGTGACATGCAGCGGCTGCTCGGCGTGCTCCGCCAGGACGGCACCGGCCAGCCCGGCCCCGCCGCGCCGGACGAGGACCAGCCGGCCGCCCCGGCACGGCGGCTCCAGCTCGCGCCCGCCCCCGGCCTTGCCGACCTGGAGCGCCTCGTGTCCACCACCGCGGGTGCGGGCGTCCGGGTCGCCCTGACCAGGACCGGGGATCGCAGGGACATCCCGGCCGCCATCGACCAGTCGGCGTTCCGGATCGTGCAGGAGGCGCTGACCAACGTGGTCAAGCACTCCGGCGCCGGCGCCTGCCAGGTCATCGTCGGCTACGAGCCGGACGGCCTGACCGTCGAGATCACCGATCCCGGCCAAGGGCAAGGTCCCCGCGACGAAGTCGCAGGGACCGCAGGCCACCGGGGGGCTCCGGGGGGTCGCTCCCTCGGGCTAGGCAACTGCGGCCATCCGGGAGCCGCACGCCGCCCGCGCGGACGGCACCGGGCACGGCATTCTCGGCATGCGCGAGCGGGTGAGCCTGTGCGGCGGCGAGTTCACCGCCGGGCCACGGCCCGGGCAGGGCTTCGAGGTGATAGCCCACTTCCCGCTGCCCGCACTGCCGCAGCGCCGGGCGGCGAAGGCCGCGGAGGTAACCATCGCGGAGGCGCACCCCGTGCCTGCCGCGCTGCCCGGACAAGCGCGGTGAGCCTGCGCGTCGTCGTCGCGGACGACCAGGCCCTGGTCCGCGCCGGGTTCTGCGGCATCGTCGCGGCCACGCCGGGCCTGGACGTGGTGGGCGAGGCCGGCACCGGCGCGGACGCGGTCGAGGTGACCAGGCGGACCAGGCCCGACGTCGTGCTCATGGACGTGCGGATGCCGGAGCTTGACGGCATCGAGGCGACCAGGCAGATCACCGGCTCACCCGGCCTGGCCTCCCACGTACTCATCCTGACCACGTTCGACCTCGACGAATACGTGTATTCGGCGCTGCACGCGGGCGCCAGCGGTTTCCTGCTCAAGAGCACCGAGCCCGCCGAGCTGGTCAACGCGATCCGGGTCGTCGCGGCCGGCGATGCCCTGCTCGCGCCGAGCGTCACCCGGCGGCTGGTGGAGGAGTTCACCCGCCGCCCGGCGCCGGTCACCCGGCCGTTCACCCCGGAGCCGCCGCCCGCCGCCCGGCTGCCCGCGGTCAGCCTGGACGCGATCACCGGGCGCGAGCGCGAGGTCCTCGCGCTGATCGCCACCGGGCTGTCCAACTCCGAGATCGCGGCCCAGCTCTCCATCAGCGAGGCCACCGCCAAGACCCATGTCGGGCATCTGCTGACCAAGCTGAGCGCCCGCGACCGGGTGCACCTGGTGATCCTCGCCTTCCAGGCCGGCCTGGTGCAGTGCTAGCCCAGGGGGGCGACCCCCTGGAACCCCCGCTGGCCTGCGCCCCGGTTCCTTCGTCACCGGGCCGTGGCCCCGCCGGCTGGGGTTGCGGGTCCGGTAGCCGGCCTAGCGGCCGGTGGCGTAGCCCTGCATGCCTCGGGCGTTGGCCGCTGCGTACAGCATGCCGCCGTCCCTGGCGACCGCGCTGACCCGGCCGAGCGACCACGGCGCCGCCACGGTCACCTCGTGCCCGCGGGCCCGCAGTCCCTCGATCACCTCCGGCCCGGCCCGGTCCTCCACGTCCACCGCGGCGGGGTAGGACTCCCTGGGCCAGAACGACGATGGGAAGTGCCGGGTGTGGAAGGCGGGGGCGTCGATCGCCTCCTGCAGGTTCATGCCGAACTGCACGTGGTTGAGGAAGAACGACAGCGACCACTGGTCCTGCTGGTCCCCGCCCGGAGTGCCGAACGCCAGGTACGGCTCGCCGCCGCGCAGCGCCAGGCCGGGCGACAGCGTGGTACGCGGCCGCTTCCCCGGCGCCAGACTATTCGGCAGGCCAGGGTCAAGGGTGAACATCTGGGCCCTGGTGCCGAGGCAGAACCCGAGCCCGGGGATCACCGGCGAACTGTGCAGCCACCCGCCGCTGGGGGTCGCCGCCACCAGGTTGCCGAACCGGTCGGCGACATCGAGGTGGCAGGTGTCGCCGCTGTGCGCCAGCGTGGGCTCCCCCGCCCAGGAGCCCACGGCTACGCCCTGGTAGGGCGAAGTGGCGAAGCCAGGCAACATCGGCTGCCGCCCGCCGGGGCTGCCGGGGCGCAGGTCGGCGGACGCGGTCTCGCGCACCAGGGCGACGCGCCGGTCCGCGTAGTTCGGCGACAGCAGGTCCACCAGCGGCACCTCGGTGAAGTCCGGATCGCCGTACCAGGCCTCCCGGTCGGCGAACGCCAGCTTCGCACACTCCACGACGGTGTGGATGTGGTGCACGCCGCCGGGTGCCATCTCGCCAATCCCGAGCGCGGCCAGCAGCTGCAACTGCTGCAGGAACACCGGGCCCTGCCCCCAGGGGCCGGTCTTGCACACGGTCAGGCCGCCGTGGACGACGATGGCCGGTGCCTCCGTGCTGGCCCGCCAGCCGGCCAGGTCGGCGGCGGTCAGTAGGCCGGCGTGCCGGTTACCGGTGCCGTCCATCACCTGCGCGTGCGCCAGGTAGCTGCCGATCGCCTCGGCCACGAAGCCTTCGTAGAAGGCCCGCCTGGCCGCTTCGATCTGGGCTTCCCTGTCGCTTCTCGCCGCTTCCGCTTCGCCGAGAATCCTCTCGTAGGTGTCGGCAAGAGCAGGATTTGCAAAACGAAAGCCCGGGGCTGGCACGCCCTCGGACAGGTAGACCTCTGCCGAGCTTGGCCAGTGCTCGGCGAACAGGTCGGCCATGGCTCCGATTGCGGAACTGACCCCGGGCACCACCGGGTAGCCATCCCTGGCGTAGCCGATGGCATACCGCATGACCTCGCGCAGCGGGAGGCTGCCGTGCGCGGCGAGCAACAGCATCCAGGTGCCGAACGCGGCCGGCACACACGCGGCCAGCAGCCCGTTCCCCGGGACCAGATCCAGGCCGAGTTCCCCGAACGCGTCGATGGTGGCGGCGCCAGGCGCGGGCCCCTGCCCGTTCAGCACAAATACCTCGCCGTCGCGAGCGTCAAAGCCGATCACCGGCACCTCGCCCGCGGGCCCGCACATGTGCGGCTCGACCACCTGCAGCACCAGGCCGGCCGCTACCGCGGCATCGAAGGCGTTGCCGCCCTGCTCCAGTACTGCCATGCCGGCCGCGGACGCCAGCCAGTGGGTCGAAGCCACCATGCCAAACGTGCCCGCGAGCTGCGGCCTGGTCGTGAACGTGGCGCCCTGCGGCATCATCTGCATCCCGCCTTTCTGCCGACGGCTCTATCTGACCATGCTGTGCTGGCCCAGGGGGACACTCCGCCTTCCCCGGGGGCAAGCCCCCGGACCCATGGCCTGGAACCCCCGCTGGCCTGCGGCCCGGTTCCTTCGTCACCGGGCCGGGGCCGCCGCCCGGCCGGGCACGATAGCGTCGGGTCCCATGAACGATCTGTCTCCGCGGCTGCGCGCGGTGTGCGACCTTGACCTGGCCGAAGCGCGTGAGTACAGCGGGCGGCACGAATACGACGGCACGATCCAGGACCTGTCCCCCGGCGGGGTGCGCAACGGCCTGGCCGCGCTGACCGAGGCGGCAGGCTCCGGCGCTGCCCTGGAGGATTCGCACGACGAGGCCCACCTGGCCGCGTTCGAGGATCGTGCCCGCGTGGCGTATGGCGAGCTTGAGCTGTACCGGCGCAACCCGCTGATCCACCTCGCCGGGCTGGACCTGGCCTGCTACGACCGGGACTACGGCCCGCAGGAGGAGCGCGACCGCGCCCGGCTGGCTCAGCTCGCCGCCTGGCCGCAGGCGATTGACGCCGCGGTGGCCGCCCTTGACCAGGTCAGCGCCCCGGTCGCGACCGCGCTGGCCAGCGGGATCGAGGGCCTGGCCGGCGGCATCCCGGCCGGTGCCCCCACCGAACTGGTCGCCGCCGCGCGGGCGGCGCACGCGAGGCTGGTCGCCCACGTGCGGCAGGCCGCCGCCACCGGGGATCCGGACGCCGCACTTGGCGGCCCGGCGCTGTCCGCGCTGATGACAAGCTCCGAGCGGATCGAGGTGGACCTGGGCAGGCTGGCCGAGGAGGCCGATGCCGAACGGGACCGGCTGGCCGGGCGGCTGGCGGAGAGCTGTGCCCGGATCGATCCCGGCAGGCCTGCCCTGACGGTGGCCCGCGAACTGGTCCGCGACCACCCGGGACCCGACGGGGTGCTTGACGCCGCACGGCACTGGACGGAGCAGGCGATCGCGTTCACCAGGGAGCGCGACCTGGTGCCCTACCACGACGGGGAGTGCCTAGTCGGGCTGGCGCCCGAGTCGCGCCGCTGGGCCATGGCGATGATGTCGCCTGCGGCGCCGGGCGAGCCCGAGGGGCCGTCCTGGTACTACATCACCCCGCCGGATGCGTCCTGGCCGCAACAGGAGCAGGAGGAGTGGCTGGAGGTATTCAGCGCGACGACGCTGCCCGGGATCACCGTGCACGAGGTCGCGCCGGGGCACTTCTCGCACGGGCGTGCGCTGCGGCACGCGCCCACCGACGTGCGGCGGACGCTGCACTCCAGCGCGTTCGTCGAGGGCTGGGCGCACTACGCAGAAGAACTGTGCGTCGAGGAGGGCTTCGCCGCGGGCGACCCGCGCTTCGCGATCGGCGTGTGGCTGGAAGCGCTGGTCCGGATCACCCGGCTGGCGTGTGCGATCGGGGTGCACTCGGCAGGGATGACGGTGGCGGAGGGCGCCGCCAGGTTCGAAGCGGACACCCACCTGGCCGGGCCCGCCGCGCTGTCCGAGGCCCGCCGTGCCACGTTCGACCCGACCTACGGCCGGTACACCTGGGGCAAGCTGGAGATCATGAAACTGCGGGACCAGGCACGCCAGCAGTGGGGCGCCGGCTTCAGCCTGAACCGGTTCCACGCAAGCCTGCTCGGCCTCGGCTCACCGCCGCTCGGCCTGATGGGCACCGCCATCGTCCGCGGCTGACCCGCACCACCGCACCACGGCCCCGCCCCGGGACTGTGCCGCGCCGATGATCCCCATGATCATCATTTGCCCCCTTGCCGAAGGCGCCGTCGCGGAGCAATACTCTTGCCTATGTCAAATATTTCTTTGACTTCGTCAACTGATTCGCCCGGTACCGGGGCGGCGGAGGCGGGCCCACTGTGGGTTGCCGATGGCGATGTCGCGGCGGTGCGCGAGTTCAACCGCTTTTACACCGGCGTGCTCGGGCTGCTCAGGGAGGGGCTGCTCGACACCCCGTACTCGCTGACCGAGGCCAGGATCATCTTCGAACTGGCCCGCCAGGACGAGGCGGAGGTGGCGGAGATGCGCCGCTGGCTGGACCTCGACGCCGGGTACCTGAGCCGGATCCTGGCCAGGTTCGAGGCGGACGCACTGGTGCGCAGGTCGCGCTCTCCCGGGGACGGCCGCCGCCAGGTCATCACCCTGACGCAGACCGGCCGGGCCGTGTTCGGCAAGCTCGACGCGCTGTCCAACGAGCAGATCCGCGGGCTGCTCGCCCCGATCCCGGCCGGGCGCCGGTCCCGGCTGACCGCGGCGATGGCAGGCATCAGGGAGATCCTGGCGGACACCCCGGCGGCCGGCACGGTCGTGCTCCGCCCGCCGGTACCGGGTGACCTCGGCTGGGTGGTGCAGCGCAATGCCGCCGTGTACGCGGCGGAGTACGGCTGGGACGAAACGTACGAGGCACTGGTCGCGCGGATCGTCGCGGACTACGCGGCCCGGGCGGACCATACCGGCGAGGCGGCCTGGATCGCCGAGGTGGCCGGGGAGCGGGCTGGTTGCGTGTTCTGCATGCGCAAGGACGACCAGACCGCGCAACTGCGCCTGCTGCTCGTGGAGCCGTCCGCGCGCGGCATGGGCATCGGCGGGCGCCTGGTCGACGAGTGCCTGGCCTTCGCCCGCCGGCACGGGTACCGGGAGATCGTGCTGTGGACCAACGACGTGCTGCACGCCGCCCGGCGGATCTACCAGCAGGCCGGGTTCGAACTGGTCGCCTCGCAGCCGCATCACAGCTTCGGCCACGACCTGGTCGGCCAGGACTGGCGGCTGGCGCTGAGGTGACGGCCGGTCACTCCGACGGCGTGCCGGGCACCACGATGCCGGTTTCGTAGGCCAGGATCACCGCCTGCACCCGGTCCCGCAGTCCCAGCTTGGCCAGCAGGTTTCCGACGTGGGTCTTGACGGTCGCCTCGCTCACGAACAGCACCGAGGCAATCTCGGCGTTGCTGCGGCCCCTGGCGAGCAACAGCAGCACATCCCTCTCCCTGGCGGTCAGCGAGGCAAGCTGGGACGGGGACGGCGAGGTCTCCGGCGGCCTTCGGGCGAACGCCTCGATGAGACGGCGGGTCACCGACGGGGCAAGCAGCGCGTCACCCGCGGCGGCGGCCCGGACCGCCGCGATGAGGTCGTGCCGTGGCGAATCCTTGAGCAGGAACCCGCTGGCACCGGCCCGCAGTGCCTCATACACGTAGTCGTCGAGGTCGAACGTCGTGAGCATGACCACCTTGGGCGGGGCGGGGTCAGAGCCAGCCTTGGGCGGGGTGGCGGGGCCAGAACCAACAGAGTGCGGGGTGGCGGGGCCAGAACCAGCCTTGGGCGGGGTGGCGGGGCCAGCCTTGGGCGGGGTGGCGGGGTCAGAGCCAGCCTTGGGCGGGGTGGCGGGGTCAGAACCAGCCTTGGGCGGGGTGGCGGGGTCAGAACCAGCAGAGTGCGGGGCCGGCGCGCCGCGGGTGATTATCCGGGTTGCCTCCAGGCCGTCCATCCCCGGCATCCGGATGTCCATCAGCACCACGTCGGGAGCGTGCGCCGCGACCTGGGACACCGCTGCCTCGCCGTTGGCGGCCTCGCCCACCACTGTGATTCCGTCCGCGGCGTCGAGTATGACGCAGAACCCCAGGCGCACCAGTTCCTGGTCGTCGACGACAAGCACCCGGATCGGGGCGGCGGGGGCGGTCATAGCGCCGGCAGCCGTGCGGTGACGGCGAATCCGCCGGACTGGGTCGGCCCCACGGTGAGGTTCCCGCCACAGGAGGCGACCCGCTCGGCGATCCCGGCCAGGCCCAGGCCGGACCCCGCGACCAGGCTGCCCGGCCGGACCGCCCCGCTGCCGTTGCCGTTGCGCCGCGACGGGCCGCGCGCTGGCCCGTCCCGGCGCGGCCCGGAGTCGGCGACGCTGACGGTGATGTACCCAGGCTCGTAGGACAGCGTGACGACCGCGCGGTCCGTCCGGGCGTGCCGGATCGTGTTGGTGAGCGCCTCCTGCACGATCCGGTACGCGGTCAGGTCCACGCCGGGGGCCAGCGGGCCCGGCGTGCCGACGACCTCGAAGTCCACCGGCAGCCCGGCGCCACGCACCTGGTCGAGCACGCCGCCGATCTCGCCGAGCGACGCCGTCGGCGCGGTCTCCAGCCGCTCGGAGGGGCCACGCAGCACGCCGAGGAGCCAGGCGCAGTTCGGTCAGCGCCAGGCGCGCGGTGTCGCCGATGATCTCCACCGACCGGCGGGCCTGCGCGGGCTTGTCCGGCAGCAGCGAAGTCGCCGCCTCGGCCTGCACCGCCATCAGGCTGACGTGGTGCGCCACCACGTCGTGCAGTTCGCGGGCGATCCTGGCCCGCTCCGCCGCGGCTTCCCTGGTGGCGTGCCGGTCCAGTTCGGCCTCGGCGCGCTCGGCTCGGTTCTGCGCCGCGGCCAGGTTCGCCCGCTTCGTGCGGTTGAGCACGCCGCCGGCCCACGCCGTGCCGAAGATCATCACCTGGAAGATGGCGTCGTAGGGCTCCTGATGCCCGGGCGAGGCCAGCGAGATCGTGATGCCCGCGGCCACGGCGGCGATCGTGATCCAGCGCCAGACCGGGCCGCGGCGGTCGATCACCGTGTAGAACGCGATGGCCGGCCCCAGCGGCAGCGGGGCGAACCCGAACCCCATCTTGTCGTAGGCGACCCGCGCGGCGCCGATGACGATCATGGTCCCGATGACCCTGGAACGGCGCCAGGCCAGTGGGATGCCCTGCGCGGCGACCAGCACGAGGGCCAGCCACAGCGGATCGAGTTGTGCCCGGTACGGCAGCAGCGACACCACGTTCACGGCGGCGAGTGCGATCCCGAGGCCGGCGTCGGAGACCTGTTCCTGGCGCCGCTGCGGCAGCGCGGCCACCCGCGCCACCAATTGCTGCGGGAACCCGGTCACCCGCGCCGCCAGCCTTGCCACGCCCCGATCGTACGGCGCAGCCAGGTACCCGCGGATCGCCCGCGCGGCGGAGGTGCCCGGTCAGCCGCGCGGTGGAACTGGGGGCACGGCTATCGTGGAGCCCATCCCCAGCAGACGAGGCAAACCGATGCGAGACGTGCGGCGCCACCGGCCGAGCTTGGCCGTGCTGGCCCGGCGCGGCGCGGTGGCAGCCGCCCTGGTGGCTGGCCTCGGCGCCGTCGCCGGGTGTGCCGCACAGGCGGGCGCGAGCCCATCGATCCAGGTCTCCGTCGCCTACGTGCCGGTCCCGTCGGCCGCCGACATCACCGTGGCCTATGTGGTGATCCGTAACAACGGCAGTGCCGACCGGCTGGTGGCGGCGCGCACCAGCGTCGGCGGCCGGGTGACGTTCCGCACGGCACACGGCCCGGGCGCCTCGATCATGACCACGATCCCGTCGGTCCGCATCCCCGGGCACACCACCCTGGCCATGAGGCCGAACGGTGTCCATATGGTGATCACCGGCGCGGGGCCGATGCACGGCGGCAAGGACATCACGCTGACGCTTCAGTTCGCCCACGGCGGGCCGGTGTCCGTGGTGGCCACGGTCACCGACCCGCAAAGCGGCGGCAGCAGCTACTTCCTGAACTGACCCGCCACGTGGCCGTGACGCGCGGCGCCTGGTCGCGTACGGTGTCGTCTCGTGCCGTCTTCCGCTGGCTCTGGCCCCGCCACCCCTCACTCTGCTGGCTCTGGCCCCGCCACCCCTCGCTCCGCTGGCTCTGGCCCCGCCACCCCTCGCTCCGCTGGCTCTGGCCCCGCCACCCCTCGCTCCGCTGGCTCTGGCCCCGCCACCCCTCGCTCCGCTGGCTCTGGCCCCGCCACCCCTCCCTACCGCCAGCCGGGTGTCGTGCTCACCGACCATGTCTTTGCCGTGCCGCTCGACCACGACGCTGCCGGCGGGGAGCGGATCGAGGTGTTCGCCCGCGAGGTGGTGGCCGCCGGCAAGACCGGGGCGGACCTGCCCTGGCTGCTGTTCCTGCAGGGCGGGCCCGGGTTCGGCGGCCCGAGGCTGTCCGGCCGGGCGTCCTGGCTGGACACCGCGCTTGACAGCTACCGGGTGCTGCTGCTCGACCAGCGCGGCACCGGCCGGTCCACCCCGGTCACCCGGCACAGCCTCGCCGCCCGGGGCAGCGCCCGCGACCAGGCCTGGTACCTGTCCCTGTTCCGGGCCGACGCGATCGTCGCCGACGCCGAGTTCATCCGCCGCGAACTGGGCGGCGCACCGTGGAGCGTGCTTGGCCAGAGCTTCGGCGGGTTCTGCACGGTGACCTACCTGTCCAAGGCACCTGAGGGGATGAGGGAGGCGTTCATCACAGGCGGCCTGCCCGGCGTGACGGCGACCGCGGACGACGTCTACCGGACGACCTACCCGAAGTGCCGGGCAAGGACCCTGGCGCACTACGACCGTTACCCCGGCGATGTGGAGCAGGCCAGGCGGGTGGCCCGCCACCTGGCCAGCACGCAGGTGCTTCTCCCGGACGGTGCCCCGCTCACCGTGGCGGCCTTCCAGACCCTGGGCGGCATGCTCGGCCAGGGCACCGGCAGCGACGAACTGCACTACCTGCTCGAGGGCGCCTTCGACGGCGACCGGCTCGGCGACGCGTTCCTGCTCGACGTGTACGGCCACCTGACGTTCGCCACCGGGCCGCTGTACGCGGCGCTGCACGAGCCGTGCTACGCGCAGGGCGCGGCGACCCGGTGGTCGGCGCAGCGGATCCGGGCGGAGTTTCCCGGCTTCGATCCCGGCCCCGTGCTGGAGGGCACGGAGCCACTGCTGTTCACCGGCGAGATGATCTATCCCTGGATGTTCGAGCAGGACCCGGTGCTGCGCCCGTTCGCCGAGGCCGCCGGCCTGGTCGCCGAGCACGCGGACTGGCCCCCGCTCTACGACGCGGCGCGACTGGCCGCCAACGAGGTGCCGGTCGCCGCCGCGGTCTACTTCGACGACATGTACGTGCCGCAGGAACTGTCGCTGCCGACCGCGGCGGCGATCCGGGGCCTGCGCGCCTGGGTCACCAACGAGTACGAGCATGACGGGCTGCGGGTGAGCAACGGCGCGGTACTGCGCAGGCTCATCGGCCTGGCCCAGGGCCTGGCCTGACCCTGCCGCCGCTCCCCCGGGCACGCCGCCGTTCCCCGGGCCGCCGTGGCCCACGGTTCTCCCGGGGCCGCGTTGCCCCGGTCGTTCGTATTGCAAAAATATAGTTGCGGTCAAGCAAGTAATCCTGGGTAGGGTTAGGACACGTGCGGGATCGTGACAAGCAGAGCCGGGATGGCGGCCGAGGTCAGGCCGGCGGGAACGGGCTAGCCGCGCTGGCGGCGAACGGGCACAGCCCGGGCGATCGCTACAAGTGGGTCGCGCTGTCCAACACCACGCTCAGCATGACGATGGCCACGATTGACGCCTCGATCGTGATCATTGCGCTGCCGGCGATCTTCCGCGGCATCGGCCTCGATCCCCTCGACCCGCACAACGTGAGCTACCTGCTCTGGATGATCATGGGGTACCTGCTGGTCACCGCGGTGCTGGTGGTCAGCCTCGGGCGGCTGGGCGACATGTACGGCCGGGTGCGCATCTACAACCTCGGCTTCGTGGTCTTCACGCTCGCCTCGATCGTGCTCTCGCTCGACCCGCTCACCGGGGCCGCTGGCGCGCTGTGGCTCATCGGCTTCCGCATGGTGCAGGCCGTCGGCGGGTCGATGCTGATGGCGAACTCGGCCGCGATCCTCACCGACGCGTTCCCGGCCACGCAGCGCGGCATGGCGCTGGGCATCAACCAGATCGCCGGGATCTCCGGCCAGTTCGTCGGCCTGCTGCTCGGCGGGCTGCTCGCCGCGTGGGACTGGCGCGCGGTGTTCTGGGTGAACGTGCCGATCGGGATCTTCGGCACGGTGTGGTCCTACCGGAGCCTGCGGGAGATCTCGGCGACCCGGCGGGCGAAGATCGACTGGCCGGGCAACATCACCTTCGCCCTGGGCGCCGGGGTGCTGCTCATGTCGATCACCTACGGGATCCAGCCGTACGGCGGACACCCCACCGGGTGGACCAACCCGTGGGTGCTTTCCGGCCTGGCGGCGGGGGTGCTGCTGCTTGTGGCGTTCGGAGTGATCGAGACCAAGACCGCCGAGCCGATGTTCCGGATGCAGTTGTTCAAGATCCGGGCGTTCGCGGCGGGCAACGCGGCCAGCCTGCTCGGCTCGATCGCCCGCGGCGGGCTGCAGTTCATGCTGGTGATCTGGCTGGCCGGGATCTGGCTGCCACTGCACGGATACCCGTTCAACGTCACCCCGCTGTGGGCGGGCATCTACATGCTGCCGCTGACCGCCGGGTTCCTGCTGGCCGGGCCGGTGTCGGGCTACCTGTCCGACCGGTTCGGCCCGCGGCTGTTCGCGACCGCCGGGCTGCTGGTGGCGGCGTGCGCGTTCGTCGGGCTGATGCTGCTCCCGGTGGACTTCCCCTACTGGGCGTTCGCCCTGATCATCGCGTTCAACGGCATCGGCTCCGGGCTGTTCGCCTCGCCCAACACCTCCGCCATCATGAGCAGTGTCCCGGCCCGGGACCGGGGCGTCGCCTCGGGCATGCGCTCGACGTTCCAGAATTCCGGCATGTCCCTGTCGATCGGGATCTTCTTCTCGCTGATGATCGTCGGGCTGGCCGCCTCGCTGCCCAGGACGCTGAGCGCGGGGCTGCGCGCCCAGGGGGTGCCGGCCACGGTGGCCGCGCAGGTCAGCCACCTTCCGCCGGTGAGCACGGTGTTCGCGGCGCTGCTCGGCTTCAACCCGGTCCAGCACCTGCTCGGCCACTCCGGGGTGCTGGCCAGGCTGCCGCGGCACAACGTGGCGGTGCTCACCGGGAATCAGTTCTTCCCGCACCTGATCTCCGCGCCCTTCCACCACGGCCTGATCATCGTGTTCACCGCGGCGGCCCTGATGTCAGCGATCGGCGCGATGGTCTCGCTGCTGCGCGGCGGGCAGTTCTACTACGAGGACGCGCCGGTCAGCGCGGGCCCGGCGGCTCCCGCGGCGGCCGGCCAACGCGGGGGCGCCAACGGCGCACACGTGCACCCCGTGCCGAACGGGCAGGCCCCGCCGGCAGGCAGCCACGCGCCGCCTCTCCCCCGTGGCACCGGTGTGACGTAGGCTTCTCGCGTGCCACGATACGAGTACCGCTGCCGCGCGTGCGGCGCGACCTTCGAGCGCACTCGGCCCATGGCCGAGGCCTCCGCACCGGCCCAGTGCCCGCGGGGGCATGACGACACGGTGAAGCTGTTGTCCACGGTCTCGGTGGGGGGTAGGGCGGGGTGGCGGGGCCAGAGCCAGCAGAGCGCGGGGTGGCGGGGCCAGAGCCAGCAGAGCGCGGGGTGGCGGGACCAGAACCAGCAGAGCGCGGGCGCCAGCGGCACCGGCCCCCCTGGCGGAGGCGGCGGCTGCTGCGGCGGCGCCTGCGGATGCCGCTGACGTGATCTCCACCGACCTGCTGCTCGCCGAGGTGACCGGCAGCGCCGGCACGCTGGCCGGGATCGCCGCCACCGCGGACCTCACCACGACGGTGCCCACCTGCCCGGACTGGACGCTAAAGCAGCTCATCACCCACGTCGGACGCGCGCACCGATGGGCCGCCGCGATCGTGGCCACCAAGGCGGCCGAGCCGATCCCGTTCCGCGAGGTGCCCGACGGCCGGCTGCCCGACGACCCGGCCGAGCAGCCGGCCTGGGTCCGCGACGGCGCGGCCAGGCTCGCCGAGGCGGTCACCACAGGCAGTGGCCCGGTGTGGACGCAGCTCGGCCCCGGGCCCCCCAGTTACTGGGCGCGCCGGATGGCGCACGAGACCGCCGTGCACCGTGCCGACGGCGAGATCGCCGTCGGCACCCGGCCGGTGATCGACCCGGTGGTGGCCACCGACGGGATCGCGGAGTGGCTCGGCTTCCTGCCCGCCGTCCAGGCCGCCGAACAGCCGGAGCGTCCCGCCATCCTGCCGGAGGGCAAGGTCGTTCACTTCCACGTCACCGACGACGGAGCCGACGGCGAGTGGCTGGTCCGGGGCGGGCAGGGCGGTGTCACCGTGGAGACCGGGCACGGCAAGGGGGACATGGCCCTGCGTGGCCCGGCCTCGGCGGTGCTGCTGGTCATGCTCCGCCGGCTCCCGCCGGACGACCCGGCCGTGGAGGTCATCGGTGACCGCTCGCTGCTGGACGCCTGGCTGGCGGCCACCCCGTTCTGATCAGTCCCTGGCGGGCTCGCCGTGGGCGGCGTTGCCCCGCCCAAGTCCCCAGTAGGCCTTCGGCGACACCTGGTCCGCGGGCAGGCCGCGGCCGGCCAGGGCCTCCCGCAGCGCCAGCACCAGCCTGGCCTCGCCGGCCAGGTACGCGTGACCGGCCTGCGGTGGCAGTGTCACGCCGGCGAGCGCGGCCGTCAGCGCCGCGGGGTCGCCGGGCGGCCGGCCGTCAGAGTGCAGCCAGGCCAGTTCCACGTCCGCCGCCGCCTTCAGTTCCTGCTCGTCGCCTGGACCAGGGACCTCAAGGATCACGGTGGCGCGCTGGCCCGCCGGCAGCGAGCCGGCCATGGCGAAGTATGCAGGCAGGGCGGAGAAATCCCCGGCGAACAGGTGCCAGGCGACGCCCTCCGCAGGAAAGATCTTGCCGCGCGGGCCGATGCCCTCGATCTGGTCCCCCGGCCGCGCCGCCGCGACCCAGCGCTCGCCGGGGCCGCCGTCGTGCCGCACGATGCCGAGGGTGAGCAGGCCATGCGCGGCGTCGATGTCCCTGATGGTGTACCGGCGGCGCACCGGGCGGTCCCCGTCCACGGCCACCATCAGCATGAAGTCCTGCCCCGGCCGGTAGGTGAACCCGGCCAGTTCCGGCGCGGACAGCACCACCTGCTGCATAGCCGGGGTCAGCGGGCGGTTCTCCACGACCTCCAGCCGCATCCGGGTGGTGCCGGCCAGCGGGCCCTCGAGGTTCGCGAACGGGTCGTTGAGCAAGGCCATCACCGCGGGTCCGGCCGGTCGATGTTCCAGTGCCGGTTCACCGAAATCAGCCAGCCCTCGTCCTGCCTCGGCTGGAGGCCGAACCTGGTGACGACCCGCTGGCCGCCCTCATGGTCACCGTAGAGGATGTCGACGGTCATCTGGCTTTTGGACGTGACCGCCTTGCAAGCGTCTTCGTACTGGGGATCACCCTCGTCCCGGAAGGCCCCCTGCCAGAAACCGATATCCCCCGGCGGCACGTACAGGTCCCGGGTCTGCCGGTGGAACTCATCGAGGACCGGATCGGGCACGCTGGGTCCCCAGTCCGCGTAGAAGTGCCAGCCGTGCACGACGCCGATGCCCCGGCCCACGTTGCGCACGGACATGGTCAGGTAGATCACATCGCCCTCTGCCTGCGCCGTGGCCCGGCCGCCCGGCACCTGGAGCCACTTGCCGTCGACGAACATCACCTTCTGCGCGTCGTCTTGCAGCCGGGACGCCACCAGCAGCGGGCGCAAGCCCTCCTGCAGGGATTGCTCGGCGGCGCGCGCGGTCCGGTTCGCGGACCTGACCGAGGCGAACGTCGCCACCGCGAGGACCAGCGTTCCGCCGGCGGTCGCCAGCGAGGCGATCGACGCCCAGTCCGAGGAGTTCACGGACTGCAGACTAGTGCACGGGTGCGGGCGCCCCGGTGGATGGCCGGGGCTGGCCGCGGGCACGTGCGCCGCCGCCGAACGGCACAGAACCGGAAAAAGCCCCCTAGGATGGGCATCTTCTGGCATTTAGACTCAAGCCAGCGGAGCCGGTCGGCCAGTGCTGTCCTCGCGATTCCGCGGGTATGTACGCGGGAGTCTCGGGCGGAGGTTAACAGTGAGTGTCTGCTCTCACAACTTCGCGTATACGGACGGCGAACGACCCGCGCCCTCAGCCGTGCGGGAAGCGCTGGCACCGCGATTTTCCGTCGTGCCCGCTACCAGGGCGCGCACCATGCGGCGCACCTGGCTGGATACCTTCGACTGGCGGCTGCACCGGGCCGGTCTCACCCTGGAATGCGTGGCCGACCGCGGGCCGGCCCAGCTCGTGCTGAGCGGCACGGCCGGCGAACGGATCACCGCGACGGCGAACGGTACCCGGTGGCCGGTGCTCGCCGACGGGCTGCCCGGTGGCCCGCTCCGGGACCGGCTCAAGGGCCTGACCTCGGTCCGGGCGCTGCTGCCCGCCGCCAAGGCCGCGAGTACGGTGTCGGAGTTCCGGGTGCGCAACACCGACGACAAGACGGTTGCCTGGCTCACCGTGGACCTGCTGCACCCGGCGCGGCCGTCCACCGAGGAGCCACCCGCGCGGCTGTGTCTGACCGCGGTGCGCGGCTACCAGGCAGAGACCGACCGGATCGCCCAGTGCCTGGCCGCGCAGCCCGGCATGTTCCGCGGGGCGCCGCCACCGCTGGACGCGGTGCTGGCCACGGTCGGCCACGCGCCCGGCGAGTACTCGAACAAGGTCGACGTCGAACTGTCCCCCACGATGCCCGCGCGGATGGCGCTCGCCGCCGTGCTGCTGCGGCTGCTCGACACCCTGGAGGCGAACGTCGCGGGCACGATTCGCGACATCGACACCGAGTTCCTGCACGACCTGCGGGTGTCGGTACGGCGGACCAGGACCGCGCTCAAGCTCGGCGCCGCCCTGCTGCCCGACGGCCTGGCCGCCGAGTACCGGCCCGAGTTCAAGTGGCTGGGCGACCTCACCACGCCCACCCGCGATCTCGACGTGCACCTGCTCGGCTTCGCCGACGGGGCGGCCGAGCTGACCTCCGCCGACCCGGCCGACCTGGCACCGTTCCACGACTACCTCATGCAGCGGCGCGTCATCGAGCAGCGGCGGCTGGCCCGCGCGCTGCGCTCGGCCCGCTTCACCACGCTGACCGCCACCTGGCGCGCCGCCCTGACCGGCCTCACGCCGCCGCGCCGTGGCCCGGACGCGGCGCACGCCGCGGCCAAGATCATCGGCCGGGCACACCGCCGCATCCTGACCCTTGGCGGCGCCATCAGCGCCGACTCTCCCCCGGAGCAACTTCACGACCTGCGCAAGCGGTGCAAGGAACTGCGGTACGCGCTGGAGTTCTTCGCCTCACTGCATGACCTGCCCGCGCACCGGCGGGCGGTTCGTGAACTGAAGGGCTTGCAGGACTGCCTGGGCACCTACCAGGATTGCCAGGTGCAGCAGCAGGAAATCCGGGCAGTCGCCGCAGAGCTGCTCGCCAGCGGCGGCGTCCCGGCCGCCGCGCTGCTCGCCATGGGAGACCTGGCATCCCATGTCGGCCAGCGGGAACGGCGGGCCCGCAGCGAGTTCTCCAGCCGGTTCGCCGCCTTCTCCAGCCGCCAGGCCCAGGAGCGTTTCGAGGTGCTGACCGCGAGCGCGCATACATGAAGATCGTGGCCACCTACAACATCAAGGGTGGGGTCGGCAAAACGGCCGCCGCGGTCAACCTGAGCTATCTCGCGGCCAAGGATGGGCAGCGAGTGCTGCTCGCCGACCTGGATCCCCAGGCCGCGGCAACCTTCCTGTTCCGGGTGCGCCCCCGGGTGAAAGGCGGCGGCACCGCCCTGATCCGCGGCAGCAGGGACCTGGACAAGGCGATCAAGGGAACCGACTTCGACGGCCTCGACCTGCTCCCCGCCGACTTCACCTTCCGCAACCTCGACCTGATCCTGGACACGACCAAGAAGCCCACACAGCGGCTGGTGCGGCTGCTCCGCCCGTTGCGCACGTCCTACGACCTGGTCTTCCTCGACTGCCCGCCGGGCATCTCGCTGCTTTCCGAGGCGGTGCTGCACGCCGCCGACCTGGTGCTGGCCCCGATCATCCCGACCACGCTGTCGGTGCGCACGCTGGATCAGCTCACCGAGTTCATCAGCGGCCTGGACGGGCACCGGCCCGCGCTGCTCGCGTTCTGCTCGATGATCGACCGCCGTAAGCGGCTGCACAAGGAGATCGCGGAGCGGCTGCCGACCGAGCGCGACGACGTCGCGGCTACCGCGATACCGGCGCTGTCGATGGTCGAGCGGATGTCCGAGGAGCGGGCGCCGGTGACCGCGTTCGCCCCCCGCAGTGCGGCCGCCCGCAGCTACGCCGACCTCTGGGCCGAGGTGCGGGACCGGCTTTCCTGACCGGGGCTCTGTCAGCCCAGGGGGCGACCCCCTGGAACCGCCGTGGCGCCCAGGCGCCGCGTGCACCCGGGTGTTCGTGTGAATCACATTCGTGCTTTATCACCGAATACCGGGCTCCAACCCCGGTCGGCGGAGCATGCTAGAACGGAAAGAGCATGTAAAGGGGGCACGTGTGAGCCGAAGGTTGCTCCGGCTGGAGATACCCGTCTTCCCGGATCGGCGCATGTTCCGGCTGCATGATGCCACCGTGGATCCGGACGGGCCGGGAAGCCCGGCGCCGCCGGACGGGGCGCTGATCAGCGTCACCCGCGAGCAGATGTGGGTGGCCAGCCTCCAGGAGATCGTCAGCGCGCAGCTTCTTTTCGAGGAGTGGGACTCCGCCCCGCCGCCGTTCGGCGAGAAGTGGGAGGACGAGGCCAAGGCGGTCCTGTACCTGCGCGGCGCGGTCAGCATCGACATGGGCCCGGCGGGCAAGGCCGTGGAGAACCTCAAGCTCGCTGGCGGCGTCGGTGACTACGTGGTCCGCGTGTTCGCCCGCAACCGCAGCGAGGTGCCCCGCCGATACCGCGACCTGTTCCGGCGCGGCCTCGACCCGCTCAGCGACGAATTCGAGCAGGCACGCAGGACCCTGGACGGGCTGGAGCAGTACCTGATCCAGATCTGGCGCGAATCGTAGGCCGCGGCCGTCCGATGCCCGCGGCGCCCTCCCCCGAAGCGCCCTCCGCCGCAGCGTCCGTCACCGGAGCGGGCTCAGCGCTGCCGGGGCGGGCTCAGCACGGGGTGCTGCTGCACCGTACGCGGCGAGGACGATGCCGCCGGGTGGCCCGCGGGCTGACCCAGCGGGCCCGCGCGCAGCGCCACCAGCGCGTAGATCACAACGGGCAGCACGGTGATCATGACCACGGCTACCACCGACGCCACCGTCAGCACCCGGGACGAACGGCGCCGTGCGCCGGGCGTGCGGAGCAACCCGGCGCGGCCAGGCCGGGAGAACATGGTCAGGCAGGCGGCGAGCACGGGCTCCGAGCGCTCAAGCTCTTGCTCGATCTCCGCAAGGATGCGCTGCTCCTCCATGGACAGTGCCATGGGCGCCACCTCCACACCCCGCGGCCCAATACCTACCAACTGGCTTGGATTGCCCTGTTTCCCACGGTATCCCCCCCGGCAAGATTTTTAGGCCTGGTAGGCCACCTCAATAGTGGTCGTGTTCGGCCCCGCAGCCCGGTGGCGACCGGCTAGAACTGGTGTTTGACTAGCTAGAACGGGTGTTCTAAGTTTTGTCACATGCGGTGGGATGCGCTACGTGCCGGTTCACCAGACGAGGGATCACCACCGGCGCAGGCTGCGCCGATGCTGTTCGAGCAGCGCGCGGTGACCCGTACCTTCGACACGCCGGGCTTCCGTGGCATGACGTTCTTCGAGGTCCAGGCCCGGTCGATCATCAACCGGGTACCCGACGCCTCCCGCCTCCCGTTCCGCTGGACTATTAATCCCTATCGTGGTTGTAGCCATTCCTGTGTCTACTGCCTCTGGGGGGAGACACCGATCTTGATGGGGGACGGGCGCACCAAGCGGCTGTCCGACCTGCGCGAAGGTGACACGGTCTACGGCACCGTCCGCCGGGACACCTATCGGCATTACGTCCCGACCACCGTGCTCGCGCACTGGCAGACCGTCAAGCCTGCGTACCGGGTCACGCTGGAGGACGGCACCCAGCTCATCACCAGCGGCGACCACCGCTTCCTCACGGGCCGCGGCTGGAAGCACGTCACCGGTACCGAGTCTGGCGCCACCCGCCGCCCCCATCTGACCGTCGGCAGCAAGCTCATGGGTGTCGGCGCGTTCGCGGAACCACCCAAGCACTCCCCCGACTACCGGCGCGGCTACCTGTGCGGCATGGTCCGCGGCGACGGGCATATCGGTGACTACTCCTACGAGCGCACCGACAGCGGCGGGGGCCACATCTGCTCGTTCAGGCTTGCCCTGACCGACGCCGAAGCCTTGGCCCGGACCTGCGACTACCTGGCGCAGGTCGGCATCACTACGGCCGAGTTCACGTTTTCGGAGGCGACCGAGACCCGGCAGCGCATCATGGCCATCCGCACCGCGGCCCGTGACCAGGTCCGGTTCATCCAATTCCTCATCCGCTGGCCTAGCTCACCAAGCGCCGATTGGCAGAAGGGCTTCCTGGCGGGCATTTTCGACGCGGAGGGCAGCTACAGCCGGGGCATCCTGCGCATCGCCAATACCGACCGGGCGATCGTCGGCTGGACCATCGCCTGCATGGCGGCGCTCGGCTTCGGCGTAGCCGCCGAAAGCACGGGCCTGCCTAACGGACTTACCTATCTGCGGCTGCGTGGCGGGCTTCAGGAGGCGCTCAGGTTCTTTCACACCACCGACCCAGCGATCACCCGCAAGCGCACGATCGACGGCCTGGCGCTCAAGAGCGGCGCCAGGCTGAAGGTGATGTCGGTCGAGCCGCTCGGGCTGGACCTGCCGATGTTCGACATCACCACCGGGACCGGCGACTTCATCGCCAACGGCGTGGTGAGCCACAACTGCTTCGCCCGCAAGTCGCACACCTACCTGGACCTGGACTCCGGCCACGACTTCGACTCCAAGATCGTGGTCAAGGTCAACGCGCCGGACCTGGTACGCAAGGAACTGGCGGCGCCGCGGTGGCGCGGCGAGCACATCGCCATGGGCACGAACGTGGACTGCTACCAGCGCGCTGAGGGGCGCTACCGGCTCATGCCCGGCATCCTCACCGCGCTGCGGGATGCGGCCAACCCGTTCTCGATCCTCACCAAGGGCACGCTGATCCTGCGGGACCTGGAGCTGATTCGCGAGGCGGCCGAGGTGACCGACGTCGGGCTCGCGGTGTCGGTGGGGTGCGCGGACACCGGGCTGTGGCGGCAGCTTGAGCCGGGGACGCCCAGCCCACAGCGGCGGCTGGAGGTGTGTGCCGCGTTCACCGCGGCCGGCCTGCCCTGCGCGGTGCTGATGGGCCCGGTCGTGCCGTTCCTGTCCGATTCCCCGGCGCAGCTCGAGAACACCGTGCGGCAGATCGCGGAGGCCGGGGCCGCCTCGGTCACGCCGATCGTGCTGCACCTTCGCACCGGGGCGCGGGAGTGGTTCTTCCGCTGGCTGGGTGAGGCGCACCCGGACCTGGTGCACCGCTACCGCGCGCTCTACGGCCGCGGCGCCTACGCCCCGGCGGCCTACCAGAAGCGGGTGGCCGAGCAGGTCCGGGAGCTGGCCAGACGCTACGGCGTCGGGCGCGGGGCGCCTGGCGCACGGCACCGTAAGCCGCAGCGCTTCGCGCCGCCTATCGAGCGAGCAACCGACAGCCAGGCCGCCGCGCCGCAGCAGCTGACGCTGCTTTAAGGCACGCAGAACCGAACGCACGCGGCCCTTGGGACACGCGGCCCTTCGGACACAGCCCTGGACCGTACCGTTCTGGAGTCACGCCCTCTCTGGGGCATGTCGCTCCGGACCACACAAGCAGCGGCGCGGGCCGGGATGCACCCTAGCTGACGGCCGCCGGGACCTCGACCGCCCCCGGGACGACCGGGAGGCCAGCCCGCTGCCAGGCACGGAAACCGCCCGCCAGGTCGGTCGCGCCGGCCACGCCGAGGTCCTGCAGGGACGCCGCCGCCAGGCTGGAGGTGTAGCCCTCCACGCACATCACGATCACCCGCAGGTCGTAGGCGGCCTGCGGCAGCCGGGCCGGCGACCGCGGGTCGAACCGCCATTCGAGCACGTTGCGTTCCACGTGCAGGGCACCTGGCACCAGGCCCTGCTCGGCGCGCTGCGCCAGCGACCGGATGTCCACAAGCACCGCGCCCGTCCGCATCGCCTCGCTGGCCTCCCGCGGCCCGAGCCGCCGCAGCCGCGCCCTGGCCTCGCCGAGGATCTCGTCGATGGAGCGGGCCGCGCCCCCGCAGCCGCCCGCTACCACCGGACCGCCGTTTCCATGGTGACACGCTCCAGGCCACCGGGCCCGAATTCGAAGCGCCGCATGCTGCTCAGCGGCGGCGAGTAGGCGTGCACACTCACCGCCGGCTGCACTGAGGCGTTGATCACATCGTGGATGTACCAGGGGCCGAACGATCTCACCTCTCCCCTGGGCACCGCGGCCGACGGGCCCGGGCGGCGGCCGGGCGCGGTCCGCTCGCGCAGGGCGCCCCGCGCCACCGTGAAGGCACCGGAGGACTCGCCGTGGTCGTGGAAGCCGGTCCGCTGCCCGGGCAGCCAGCTCAGCAGCCACACCTCGTGGTCATCGTCCGAGGTCAGCCGCTGGTACCAGCGCCGGTCGAGGTCGTATCGGACAAGGCTGAGCCACTCGTGCTCGCTCGCGGCGACGCCCTGGACTATCTGCCGCAGCCGGGCCTGGCTCAGCGGCGAACTGGCCGTGCGCAGTATCATCCTTTTAATCCGATCGTTTTTATAGGAATAACTTGCGCAGGACACTACCACAAGTCACGTGCTCCTCACGGACATCAGAGATCGGCCTTTCGCACCGGATCACCCGTCCCGGGCGACACGGCAGTGCCTGCGCCCACGTAAAGTTGGCTGGCGTGGCACTCCCCCAGGACACCGGCGGCCAGCGGGCGCCGGAACGGCTTGCCGCGCGTACCGTCGAGATCCCCGACCCCGGCGACCTGGTGGCGCTGTTCCCCGAGCCGGCGGGCGTGGCCTGGATCCGGCACGGTGACGGCCTGGCCGGGTGGGGGGAGACGGCCCGGGTCACCCTCCCCGCGGGCGAGGACAGGTTCACCGCTGGCGAGAAGTGGCTCCGCGAACTCTTCGACGGCACCGAGGTCGACGATCAGGTGGCCGAACCCGGCACCGGGCCGGTGGCCTTCGGCAGCTTCACCTTCGACTCCACCTCCGACGGTTCGGTGCTCGTGGTGCCGGAGACGATCATCGGCCGGCGCGGCGGCCGGTCCTGGCTCACCACGATCCGCCCCCTGACGGCCGGGCCGCCAGCGGCACCGGCAGCCGGGCTTCCCGGCGGCCCTGGGCATGCATCCGCCCCGCTGACCGCTCCCGCGGAGGTCAGGTGGCACGACGGGAGCCTGACCGCGCCGGAGTGGCAGCGCGCGGTCGCCAGCGCGGTCCAGCGCATCAGGGCCGGCGAGCTGAGCAAGGTGGTCCTGGCCCGCGACCTGTACGCGACCGCAGCCCGCGACCTGGACATCCGGGTGATCCTGCGGCGGCTCGCCGACCGTTACCCCGACTGCTACACGTTCGCCTGCGCCAACCTGGTCGGCGCTACCCCCGAACTGCTGATCCGCCGCCAGGACGACGACGTGAGCTCGCTGGTGCTCGGCGGCACCGCGCCGCGCGGCCGGGACGAGGCCGAGGACGCCAGGCTCGGCGCCGCACTGCTCGCCTCGGCCAAGGAGCGGGAGGAGCACGAGTACGCGGTGGTGGGGGTCCGGGCGGTGCTCGCCGCGCGCTGCGACCGGCTCAAGATCGAGTCCGCCCCGTCGCTGCGGCGCTTCGCCAACGTGCAGCACCTCGCCACCTGGATCACCGGCAGGCTCGACGCCGGGCAGGCCACGAGCGAGCATTCCGTGCTTGCCCTGGCCGACGCGCTGCACTACACCCCCGCGGTGTGCGGGACCCCGGCCGAGACGGCCATGGAGCTGATCCGGGACCTGGAGGCGATGGACCGCGGCCGGTACGCCGGGCCGGTCGGCTGGGTGGACGCACGCGGGAACGGGGAATGGGGCATCGCGCTGCGCTGTGCCCAGGTGAACGGCCACCGGGCCCGGCTGTTCGCCGGGTGCGGCATCGTGGCCGGCTCCGACCCCGAGGCGGAGCTTGCCGAGACGCAGGCCAAGTTCGCCGCGATGCAGTTCGCGCTTGAGGCCTGACGGCCAGGCGCTCCCCCGGGTGCTACCCGGCCGCCGCGGCGGCCTCGGTGCAGGCCGTGCGCAGCTTGCGGCGCAGCGCCGCGCCGGCCTCCCGGCTGGTGCGTACCTCCACCACCCGGATCCCGCCGCCGCGCAGCGCGCCGGGCAGGTCGCAGGCCCGCTCGACGGTGACGGCCGGCAGCCCGGCCGCGGCGGCCAGGCTGGCGAGCCCGGCCCCGTGCGGTGTGCCGAACACCCGCTCGAACGGCCCGTCGTGCTCCGCCTGCTCCAGCAGCGAGAAGATGCCGCCGCCGTCGTTGTTGGCCACCACAAGGACCAGGTCGGGCCGCGGCTCCCCGGGGCCGACGAACAGGCCGGGCGCGTCATGCAGGAACGCGAGATCCCCTACCAGGGCCGCGGCGGCGCCGCCCCCCGCGCGCTGGTGGGCGAGCGCGGCGCCGGCCGCCGCGGAGATCATGCCGTCGATACCGCTGGCGCCCCGGCTGGCCAGCACCCGGAGCCCGGCCCGCGGCGCCATCTGCTGATCCAGGTCACGGATGGGCAGGCTGGAGGCTGCCCACAGCAGGCCGCCGTCCGGCACGGCCGCCGCCAGGTCCCGCGCGAGCCGCGGCTCGGACAGGTCCTCGCCGCCGTCGAGGATGGCCGCCGCCGCGGCCGTGGCCGCCGCATCGGCCGCGCGCCAGGAGGCCAGCCACCGCGTGCCCGCCGCACCGGGGGCGCCCGCCGTGCCGGGGCCATCCGCCAGCCGGATCGCCGGCACCACGTCGGTGGCGCTGCGCGCCGGGTCGGCCCAGTGCCCCGGGCCCTGCGCGACGACGACGTGCCGGACCGGCGCGGACGTCCTGAGGTAGGAGAGCTGGCCTCGGGACAGACCAGGCCGCCCGGCCGACACGATGAGATCCGGCCGGTGGCCGGCCACGAACGCGGGCGAATCGAGCAGATAGGGGTAAGCGGCCAGGCTCATCGGCCCGGCCCGGGCGCCGGAGGAGGGCTCGGCGAGCACCGGCCAGCCGGCCTGCTCGGCCAGCCGCAGCAGCGCCGCGGGGTCGCCGCAGCCGTCGCCGCAGATGACCACGCCGCGTTCGGTCCACGGCAGGTCGAACGCGGCTGCCCCGCCGCCGGGGAAGCTCGTCCAGGGCGCCCCGCCCGGGCGGCCGTCCAGCGGCTCGGGCCAGCCGCCCGCCTCGCCGCCTTCGCCCGCCGGGTCGGGCAGCCCGGGTACCAGCGGCTCACGCAGCGGCAGGTTCAGGTGCACCGGCCCGGGGAACCTGCCCCCTGCCCCCACGGCGGCCGCCCACGCGCGGCAGGCCAGCGACCGCCAGTACGCGTTCATGCCCGGCCGCGCCTGCGGCACCCCGGCCTCGCAGAACCAGCGCACCGCGTCCCCGTACAGCTTTATCTGGTCGATGGTCTGGTTCGCGCCGGTGCCGCGCAGCTCGGGTGGCCGGTCGGCGGTGAGCACGAGCAGCGGCACCCCAGCCTCGCTGGCCTCGATCACGGCCCCGTGGAAGTGCGCCGCCGCGGTTCCCGAGGTGCAGACCAGCGCGACGGGCCGCCCGCTCGCCTTGGCCAGCCCGAGCGCGAGGAACGCGGCCGACCGCTCGTCGATCCGCACATGCAATCGCAGTGCTGGCGCACCTGACGGGGCGCGACCCCCCGGAGCCTCCCGATGGGCCGCCTCACCCGCATCGTTCGCGCGGTCCCAGAGGGCCATGGCCAGCGGCGCGCTCCTTGACCCTGGTGCCAGCACGGCTTCGGCCAGCCCGCACCTGGCCAGTTCGTCCACCAGCGTGCCCGCGAACGCCGTGGCGGGATTCACGCCGCATCCAGGTACCGGGCGGCCGCCAGTGCGCGGGCGCGCCACGGCGCGGGATCGGCCTCCCAGGCCGCCAGGCGCGCGGGGTCGACGCCGGGCCGTGCCACCGGCAGCATGCCCGCACGTTCGATCAGCGGTACCGCGGTCACGTCGCCGTCAAGCAGGCTCATGGTGGCCAGGCCGCAGGCGTAGCGAAGCTCGGGCAGCGCGGCGGCGAACGCGACCCCGGCGGCCAGCCCCACCGAGGTCTCGACCGCGCTGGAGACCACCACGGGAAGCCCGCACGCCTCCGCCACGGCCAGCGCCGCACGGACCCCGCCCAGCGGCTGTGCCTTGAGCACCACGATGTCGCAGGAGCCGGTGGCCCGCACGGTGAGCGGGTCCTCGGCGCGGCGGATGGACTCGTCGGCGGCCAGCGGCACGTCTACCGTGCGGCGCAGTTCGGCCATCTCGGCCAGGGTGGCGCACGGCTGCTCGGCGTACTCCAGGCCGAACGCGCCGAGCTCACGCAGCGCACGCCGGGCCTGGCCGGTGTCCCACGCGCCGTTCGCATCGACGCGGATCGCCCCGCCGCTGCCCAGCGCGTCCCTGACCGCCTCCACCCGGGCCACGTCGTCCGCCAGCGACTGGCCTCGCTCGGCCACCTTGACCTTCGCGGTGCGGCACCCGGACGCCGTCACCAGCGTGTGCGCGGAGGCCGGGTCCACGGCTGGCACGGTTACGTTGACCGGCACCTGGTCACGGACCGGCGCTGGCCAGCCGGTGGTTGCCGCCTCCAGTGCGCAGGCCAGCCAGCGGGCGCACTCCCGCGGGCCGTACTCACCGAAGGGCGAGAACTCGCCCCAGCCCCCCGGTCCCTCGATCAGCGCGCCCTCGCGCACGGTGATCCCGCGGAAGCGGGTCCGCATCGGAATGGCGAACGCCCGCAGCGAATCGAGCAGGCCCGCCAATTCGTCCCTGACCGGGGCGGTCACGACCGCATTTCCGGCCGCTGACACTCGGTCACTCCTGCGCCTCCCAATCCACCGGAGTTTTGCCCGTTAACCTTACGTTGATGTCCGGACGTCCCCTGCACGCCCTCCTGCTCCCGCCCGCCGCCGGAGCCGGCCGCCTGCTGGACGCGCTGGCGGCGGCGCTGGACGGCAGCGGTCCCGCGATCCTCCCGCTTGACCCCGCGCTGCCGCCGGCCAGGGTCACCGATCTGCTGCACGCCTTCACCCCGGCCACGGTAGAGACGCAGGACGGTGCCATACGATGGCGCCCCGATGGCGACCGCCCGGCCGCACCGGGCGCCGGGAAGGATCTGCCCGACGGCACGGCGGTCGTGATAGCCACCTCCGGTTCGACCGGTGAGCCCAAGGGGGTCCAGCTCAGCGCCGGGGCGTTGCGGGCCTCCGCACGGGCCAGCCTGGACCGGATCGGCGCAGAACCCGGCGCCCGCTGGCTCTGCGCCTTGCCCACCAGCCACATCGCGGGGCTCGGCGTGCTGGTCAGGTCCCTGGTCTCCGGCACCACCCCGGTGGTGGTCGACCGGCTGGACCCGGCGCAGCGCGACCTGGGCGGGTTCGGCTGCGACTACACGTCCCTGGTCCCGGCGCAACTGCGCCGCATGCTGGACGCGGGCGCGGGCGTGTCGGCGTTCCGCGCGATCCTGCTCGGCGGCGCGGCCATCCCGTCCGGCCTGCTGGCCGGCGCCCGCGCCGCGGGGGCCAAGGTGATCACCACGTACGGCATGTCCGAGACCTGCGGCGGCTGCGTGTACAACCACCTCCCCCTGGACGGCGTCACGGTGCGCACGGCGCCCGACGGCCGGATCGAGATCAGCGGCCCCACGCTGTTCTCCGGCTACCGCAACCGCCCGGATCTCACCGATGCGGCCATGGCTGAGGATGGCTGGTTCACCACCTCAGACCTGGGCAAGATCGGCCCCGACGGCCGTCTCTCCGTGGAGGGCCGCGCCGACGACATGATCAACACCGGCGGCCACAAGGTCTCCCCCCACGAAATCGCCGCCATCCTGGAAACCTGCGCCACCGTCCGCGAAGCCGCCGTCTACGGCGAACAAGACTCGCAGTACGGCCAAAGAGTCACCGCGGTCGTAGTCCCCGCTTCTTTCTCCAACCCCCCGCGCCTGGAGGAGTTGCGCGCCGCGGTCCAGAAACGCCTCCCGGCCTACGCCGCGCCCCGTGCCCTGTTCATCGTCCGGCAGATGCCCCTGCTGCCTTCCGGCAAGCCCGATTTCGCCGTCCTCCGCGGCCTCGGAAGGTATCACGCCAGCTAACCGTTGGTGTAAGGAGCAGCGACGGGGGCAGAAGGCCAACGCTCACCGAGGCGGCAGAACCGCGCGAACGGCAACCGCCAACCGCAACCGTCGCACGTGGGGGTTCCGGGGGCTCGGCCCCCGGGAAGGCACTGCGGGCCATAGCGAAGCGCCCTGCGGCGAGCATGGCTGACCGCCACGGGAACAATCGCGCACATGGAGCGTTAGAACTAGTGCCCGCGCTTCACAGTACCAGCCGATTTCAAGCCGGTGCCGTCCCCGCGACGGCGGCGCCGGATTGCGGGGCCGCCAAGCGATGCGTCCGCCGTGACGCGCGCATACGGAAGGAGGTGCCTCATGCCGAGGACCGTACGCACCGCGCCCGCGCGGAAGGCCGCTGAGCGCACCACCACCGCCCGGCCAGCCTCCGCCCGCGCCAAGCGGGCCGCACCCGCCAAGACCCCTGCCAAGACCGGGACTGGAACGAGTAAGGACGTCATGACGACTGTGCAGACCGAGCCGGCCGCCGAGGAGATCGCCGAGATCGTGGGGATGAATGGACTCGAGGCCGAGGCGGAGGCCGTGGCGATGATGGACGCCGAGACGCCGGCCGAAGCCCCCGCGCCCGTGGCCGAGGTGGACCTGGACGACCAGACCTCCACGATGGGCGACTCCGTCCACACGTACCTGAAGTCGATCGGCCGCACCAGCCTGCTCACCGCCGAGCAGGAAGTGAACCTGGCCAAGCGGATCGAGGCCGGCCTCTACGCGGAGCACAAGCTGGAGACCGAGCCGGATCTGGACGAGGACTACCGCCGCGACCTGGAGCTGGTCGCCGAGGACGGCAGGCGCGCCAAGGCGCACATGCTGGAGGCAAACCTGCGGCTGGTGGTCTCGGTGGCCAAGAAGTACAGCGACCGTGGGCTGTCCCTGCTGGACGTGGTGCAGGAAGGCAACCTGGGGCTGATCCGGGCCGTAGAGAAGTTCGACTACACCAAGGGCTACAAGTTCTCCACCTATGCGATGTGGTGGATCCGGCAGGCGATCCAGCGCGGTTTCGCCGATGCCGCCCGGACCATCCGGCTGCCCGTGCACGTGCTCGAGATGCTGTCCAAGCTCAGCAGGGTCGAGCGGGACATGCACCAGCGGCTCGGCCGGGAGCCAACCCCGGAGGAGCTCGCGGTGGAGCTGGACCGCACCCCGGACCAGATCGAGGAGCTGCTGCGGACCAGCCGCCAGCCGATCAGCCTGGACTCCACCATCGGTGAGGACGGGGAGACCAGCATCGGTGACCTGATCGAGGACGTGGACGCGCCGGAGGCATCCGAGCTCGTGGACCGCCAGCTCATGGCGGACCAGCTCAGGAGCGCGCTCGACGCGCTGACGCCGCGGGAGGCCACGATCATGGCGATGCGGTTCGGCCTCTACGACGGGAACCCGCACACGCTGGACGAGATCGGGCGCGCGCTCGGCCTCACCAGGGAGCGGATCCGCCAGCTGGAGAAGCAGTCCCTGTCCAAGCTGCGCCACCCCAGCCGCGCCCAGCCGCTGCTGGACTACGCCAGCTGAGCTGACGCATAAAGAAGGTGCCGGCCCGCGGACGCGGGCCGGCACCTTCTTCTATGTACCCGGCGTCACCTGTGGACGTGGGACAGCGGGCCGGCGTTGACCGGGAACTGCGCGGTGTTCACGACCTGGATGCCGGCGTTCTGCTCGCCGTTGAACGGGGTCACGGTCGGCACGGTGGCACCCGGCTCACAGCCCAGGTTGAACGGGACGTTGGGGTCGTTGAACCAGACCCCGAGGTGATACTGGTGGGTCGGCGAGAACGTGGTAGTGCCGCCCAGGGACACCGAGAACGTTTCGGCGTCGAAAATGCCCTTGACGGTCGCGCTGCCGAACCCGTTGCTGTTGGCCTGGATGTCGCTCTGGTACCAGGAGACGCCGAACGGCGCGGTGGGCTGCTGGATCACGAACAGGTCGAAGCCCGCGTTGGCCGGCATGCCGTGCAGGTTGACCGTCATGGTGTCGTTGAGCGCTCCGGGCGTGATGGTGACGTGCCCGCCGGCCTTCGGCAGGCACGCCGAGATGGCCGACGACGACGGCTTGAGCGCGAACGAGAACGACGACGCGGCGGTCCGCGCCGACGCGTGCGTTCCGCCCGTGGCCGCCCCGGCCGTGGTGGTCAGGCTCAGCGCCGCGGCGACCACGCCGGCTGCGGCAATGGTTACCGCCTTCGCGGCAGTGGGGGCCAGGATGCTGCGGATGCTGGGTCGGGTACTGCTCATGGCTGGTCCTCCTGTCACGGTGGCGGCTCCCCCGCCCCCGTCTGGCTGGCCCGGCGGGCGCCGGGCCTTGGTCAGTTGGGCAGGGGTACGCACGGGAATGCCGGAATGGTTCAATTCGGGGATGGGGATGTTCGGGCCGGGGGTTAGCGCTGCAGGCGGGCGGCTCACCGGCGCGGCCGCGGACGACGTGATGGTCACCGAGCTCTACCGCCAGTACCGGGGGCCGTTACTGTTGTTTGTGCTCCGTCTCACCGCTGGCGACCGGCAGCAGGCCGAGGACATCGTCCAGGAGACGATGGTCCGGGCGTGGCGCGAGGCGCGCCGGCTGGACCTGAGCGAGCGGTCGCTCATGCCCTGGCTGGCCACCGTGGCCAGGCGTATCGTGATCGACGAGCAACGGCGCAAGCGCGTGCGCCCGTCGGAGATAGGGGGCGCCGAGGTGGACCAGGCACCCGTCGCCGATGACGAGACGGACAACCTGCTGCGCAAGGTGCTGGTGACCGAGGCGCTCCAAGCTCTGTCTCCGGCCCACCGCGAGGTGCTCAACGAGACGATCCTGCGGGACCGTACAGTGAACCAGGCGGCGGAGGTGCTCGGGGTCCCGGTGGGTACGGTCAAGTCGCGGGTCTACTACGCGCTCAAGGCGCTGCGGGTGGTCATGGCCGAGAGGGGTGTGACGGCATGAACGGCGAGTCCGTGAGCAGCGTGCACACCGACGTCGGCGCCTACGCGCTTGGTCTGCTCGAAGCGGCGGACCGGCAGGCTTTCGAGGAGCACCTCGCCGGGTGCCCGGCCTGCGCCGCCGAACTGGCCGAGCTGTCCGGGATGAAGGGCCTGCTGACCGGCATCGATCCGGTGGACGCCCCGGCGGACGAGCCGACGCAGGCCGAGGTCACCGACCTGGTCCGGCGGCGCGCCGAGTCCCAGCGCCGGCGCGTTCGCTGGCAGTCCGTGGTGGCCGCGGCGGCGGCCGTGGTGCTGCTCGTCGTGGGCGTGGGCGTCGGGCTGGCCACCGCGCCGGGGTCCTCCGCGCCCACCACGCAGCCGCTGGCCACCCTCACGGTCCATCAGAGCGCGACGGCCGTTGGCACCAACCCCCAGACCGGGGTTTCCGGCGTTGCCGGCCTGGTGAGCAAGCCCTTTGGCACGCAGGTCACGGTGAACCTGAAGATGAAAGGGCCGCTGGAGTGCCAGCTCGTCGCGGTGTCCAAGACCGGGGAGCGGACGGTGATAGCCACCTGGTTCGTGCCACCGGTCAACTTCGGCAGCGCCCAGCATCCCGCGCCGCTGCACATCCAGGGCTGGACCACCATCAAGACCGGCGACCTGGCCCACATAGACGTCGACCGCCTGACCGGCACCACGGCCTGAGGCCACCAGAGGGGCCGCTCCCCGGGCTAGCAGGGCTAAGGCCCGCGCGACGGAGTCGCACGGGCCGCGGGCCATCGAGGGTTCCGGGGGTCGCTCCCCCGGGCAAGCACCGCACATCGGCCCTGCCTGCTACGACGCCGAGGCGGGGGCACGCCGTTCGCCGGACCACAGAGCCGCCACGTCCGGCAGCGCGGCCTCGGCCTGCGCGTATCCGGCCTGTACGGCGCCGGCGCGGCCAGCGGAGTCGAGCAGGTTGCCCATGGCGGTCGCCGACTCGGCGTTCGGCGTGACCAGCACCACGGCGCTGCCTGCCGCGGCGAGCTGCTGGCACTGGCGCAGCGCGGGCGGCATGACCCGCATGCCACGCCACAGCGGCGCCAGCACCACGACCCGGTCGAAACCGGCCGCCAGGTCGGCGTTGGCCGCCGAGCGCATCCCCCCGTCCATCCACCGCCGCCCGTTGATCCGGACCGGCGGCCAGACACCCGGCACCGCGCAACTCGCGCTGACCGCCTCTATCAGGCTCGCCCCGCTGGCGGCGCCGAACGTGGTGCACTCCCCCGTGTCGGCGTCGACGGCCGTGATCAGCAGCCGCTGAGCCGGCCACTCGTGGCTGGGCAGCCAGGCCCCGATCACCGCGCGGCGCTCCGCCTCGGCCAGCGGCGGGGAGGCCCGGGCCACCCGGCCGAGCCGCTTGCGGGCCCGGGCCGCGGTGCCCGGCGTGAACACCGCCAGGCCGTAGCGGAGCATCAGCGCCCGGCCCATGGTGGCGGTGACCGCGACCTCGGACGGCGCGCGCAGGGCCGCATACAGCCCCGCCAGGCCGATCCCCGAGGTGAGCTGAGCGCCGGCCAGGGAACCCGCGGAGGTGCCCACGATCAGGTCCGCGGCGGTCAGGTCGAGCCCGCGGCCGGC
This sequence comes from uncultured Actinomycetes bacterium, assembly GCA_963726415.1. Classification (GTDB taxonomy): domain Bacteria; phylum Actinomycetota; class Actinomycetes; order Streptosporangiales; family Streptosporangiaceae; genus DASXKD01. Next base: position 15,459 of record CAVSCM010000025.1, on the reverse strand, counting down.
CAGCCCGGCGACCAGGCCTACCTCCCAGGCCGCGCCGGTGATGCCGCCGCTGCCGAGTACCAGTGCTTTGCTCGCCACGCCCGTGCCTTACCGCCGTGCGCAACCGGGGACGGTAATCTGCCCGGCGTGACTGTTGAGGTGGTTCACCAGGTGACCGACGAGCTGGTGGAGGCGTTTGCCCGGCTCGTTCCGCAATTGTCCGCAACCACCGCCCCGCCCGGGCGCAAGACCCTCGAGGAGATCGTCGGCTGTTCCGCGATCACCCTCCTGGTGGCCCGCGCGGAAGGCACGATCGTCGGCACGCTCACCCTGGCGATGTTCCCGATCCCCACCGGGTTCCGTGCCTGGATCGAGGATGTCGTGGTGGACGAGACGGCCAGGGGCAAGGGCGTGGGCGAGGCGCTCACCAACGAGGCGATCGGCCTGGCGCGCGCGGCTGGGGCCCGCACGGTGGACCTGACCTCCCGCCCGTCCCGCAAGGCCGCCGGCCGGCTGTACGAGCGGGCCGGGTTCGAGGAGCGGGAAACCCGCGTATACCGGTACCGCATGCCCGCCTGAGCCCGCGGGCCTGCTGCCCGGCACCGGCCTACACCACCGTCTCGGTCTGCGCCTGCAGCCTGTTCATGCCGCGCAGCCAGCGGTCGGTGTCGGCGGCGCGGTTCGCGTACATCCGCGCCACATCCGGGTGCGGCAGGATGAGGAAGCTGCCGTCGGCGATGCCGGCGATGACCGCGTCCGCGACCTCCTCGACGGTGATCGCCGTCTCGCTGAGGATCAGCTCCGCCGCAGGTGTGATGCCGTCCAGCATCGCGGTCCGCACGCCCATCGGGCACAGCACCTGCACGGTGAGGCCCCGGTGCGCGTAGGTGGCGGCCAGCCACTCGGCGAAGCTGAGCGCGGCGTGCTTGGTGGCCGAGTACGGCGCCGTGCCGAGCATGGTGAGCAGGCCCGCCGCGGACACTGTGCTGATCAGGTGCCCACTGCCGCGCTCGAGCCAGCCCGGCAGCAGCAGCCGCGCGGCGCGGACGTGCGCCATCACGTTCACCTGCCAGCTTGCTGCCCAGTCGTCCTCGTCACCCTCGCCGTCGCCCAGGGCCACCCCGGCGTTCGCGCAGTACATGTCGATCTCACCGAGCACGCCGCGGGCGGTGGCGACCAGCGCGGCCACCCCGTCCACCGAGGCCGCGTCCCCGGGCGCGGCGGTGGCGCCGCACGAGCGGGCGACCTCGGCCGCCGCGCCGGCATTCAGGTCGTTGACCACGACCCGGGCGCCTTCGGCGGCGAACCTGCGGGCCAGCGCGGCCCCGATGCCGCTGCCTCCCCCGGTGACCACCACACCCGCACCCGCGACCGACCTCATCGGCACCCCTTCCTTCGCTGCCCGCAGTTCGGAGTCTTCAGTTCCCGGGCGGCGGTGGGAGGTCCACCAGGGCGGCCAGGGCGGCACGGTGCCTGTCTGACGTGCCCAGAGCCATCGACGCGCTCTTGGCCCGCTTCAGCAGCAGGTGCGCGGGGTGCTCCCAGGTGAAGCCGATCCCGCCGTGCAGTTGCACGCATTCCTGCGCGGCGAGCACGGCCGCGTCGCCGGCGGCCGCCTTGGCCAGCGCCACCGCGACCGGCGTGTCGGGGTCGCCGGTGGCCAGGCAGGCGGCCGCGTACCTGGCGGCGGCCCTGGCCTGGGTCACCGCCACCCACACGTCGGCGAGCCGGTGCTTGAGCGCCTGGAACGAGCCGACCGGGCGGGCGAACTGGCGCCGTTCCTTGACGTAGGTGACGGTCATCCCCAGGCACTGCTCCGCCACGCCGAACAGTTCGGAGGCGAGCACACCTGCCCCGGCGGTGAGCGCGGCGGCCACCGCACGGGCCGCGTCCTCCCCCGTCGCCACCGGCCGCCCGGGAGCCCGGTCCAGCGTCACGTCCGCGAGCGGCCTGGTGGCATCCAGGGACACCAGCGGGGTCCTGGTCACCCCGGCCGCAGTGGCGTCCACCGCGTACAGCCCGAACGGGACACCGTCACCGGGCACCAGGAGCACGTCGGCGGCCAGGGCACCGGCCACCCCGGTGACCGTTCCCGTGAGCCGGGCCCCGCCGGGCCCGTCGCCGTCCTGTGGCGGCCCGATCCGCACCGGCCACGAATTCGTCTCCGCGCCCGGCATGGTGGCGAACCCGACGCCCAGCGCGGCGGTCAGCCGCCCGGACGCCAGCCCGGCGAGCAGGCCGGCGTCGCCGGTGCCCAGCAGTGCCGCGGTGGCCATCACGGCGCTGGTCAGGTACGGGACGCAGGCGACGGCCTTGCCGGTCTCCTCGGCGACGACCGCGGCCTCGCGGTAGCTGGCCCCGGCCCCGCCGTGGCTTTCATCGATGAGCAGCCCGGCGCAGCCGAGATCGGCGGCGAGCGCGCGCCACAGCGGGACGTCGTCGGCCTCGCCCGCATCCACTCTGGCCAGCACCGCGGTCAGCGGGCTGCGGTCGGCGAGCAGGTCGCGGACCACGGCCCGCAGTTGCTCCTCGGCATCGCTGTAGCGCAGGTCGGGCACGGCATCCCGGGACCGGGTGCCCTCGGCGCTACTGTCCTTCGTCGTGGTCACCGGGGCAGGTCCTTCCAGGCGACTTTGGTATCGGTACGCGGCTCGGCGGGCAGCCCGAGCACCCGCTCGGCGATGATGTTGCGGAGGATCTCCGAGGTGCCGCCCTCGATGGAGTTGCCGCGCGAGCGCAGATAGCGGTAGCCGGGCCCGCGGCCGAAGAAGCTGAGGCTCTCCGGCCGGCGCACCGTCCAGTCGTCGTAGGTCAGCCCTGCGGCCCCTGCCAGTTCCAGTTCGAACGCGGACAGCTCCTGGTTGAGCCGGGCGAAGACGATCTTCGCTGCGGAGCCCTCCGGCCCCGGCGTCCCGGCCGCGAGTTGCTGCCGCAGCCGCGCCCCGGCCAGCCTGGCCACCTCGGCGTCCGCCCACAGCCGGATCAGCCGGTCGTGCAGCCCGGGCGTGCGTGCCTCCGGGTGGTCCCGCCAGGCGGCCGCGGCCAGGCCGACCATGCCGCCTTCGCGCGGCATCGCCCCGCCGCCGATGGCGATCCGCTCGTTCATCAGCGTGGCCTGCGCGACCCGCCAGCCTTCGCCGATGCCGCCGATCCGGTCGGTGTCGGGGACCGCGGCGTCGGTGAGGAACACCTCGTTGAACTCGGCCTCGCCGGTGAGCTGGCGCAGCGGGCGCACCTCGACCCCGGGCTGATCCATGTTGAGGCCGAAGTAGGTGAGACCGGCATGCTTGGGCACGTCCGGGTCGGTGCGGGCGAGCAGCAGGCCCCAGCGCGCGACGTGCGCGATGGACGTCCACACCTTCTGGCCGGTGACCCGCCAGCCGGTGCTCCCGCCCGCCTCCCCATCCCCCTTCACTCGCGCCGCCCGGGTCGCCAGGCCGGCCAGGTCGGACCCGGCGCCGGGCTCGCTGAACAGCTGGCACCACACCTCCTCGCCGGTCCACAGCGGCCGCAGCCAGCGCTGCTTCTGCTCTTCGCTGCCATACGCAAGGATCGTGGGAGCCGCCATGCCCAGGCCGATGCCGATCCTGGCCGGGTTGTTGTCCGGGGCGCCCGCCGCGGCGAACTCGGCGTCCACCGCGGCCTGGAACGAGCGGGGCAGGCCCTGGCCGCCGAGCCCGGCCGGATAGTGCACCCAGGCAAGGCCGGCGTCGAACCGGGCACGCAGGAAGTCAAGGCGTGGCATCGCGGCCGGGTCGTGCCCGGCGAGGAACTCGCGTACCTGCTGGCGCAGCCCGGCGGCCTGGTCGGCTTCGGTCAGCACAGCGGGCCGCCCGCCACGTAGATCACCTGCCCGGACACGAACCCGGCTCCCTCACTGACCAGGAACGAGATCACGTGGGCGATATCCTCGGGCTGGCCGACCCGGCGCACCGGGATCCGGCTCGCGGCGGCGGCCTGGAACTCCTCGAAGTCCATGCCGACCCTGGCCGCGGTCGCGGCGGTCATGTCGGTGGCGATGAACCCGGGCGCCACGGCGTTGGCGGTGACGCCGAACTGGCCAAGCTCGATGGCCAGCGTCTTGGTGAAGCCCTGCATGCCGGCCTTGGCCGCGGAGTAGTTGACCTGGCCGCGGTTGCCGAGCGCGGAGCTCGAGGACAGGTTGACGATGCGGCCGAAGCGCTGTTCCACCATGTACTTCTGTGCGGCCCGGGACATCAGGAACGCGCCGCGCAGGTGCACGCCGAGCACCATGTCCCAGTCGTCCTCGGACATCTTGAACAGCATGTTGTCCCTGATGATCCCGGCGTTGTTGATCAGGACCACCGGCGGGCCGAGATCCGCGGCGACCTTGCCCACCGCGGTCGCCACCTGCTCGGCGTCGCTGACGTCGGCACCCACCGCGACCGCGCGGCCGCCGGCCGCGGTGATCGCGTCCACCGTCGGCGCGCAGGCACCGGCGTCCAGGTCGAGGACCCCGACCGCCATGCCGTCGGAGGCGAGCCGCTTGGCGGTGGCCGCGCCGATGCCACGGGCCGCGCCCGTGACGATGGCGACTCGCGATGAGTCGGTTGGCATCTGCTGGTTCTCCTTAGCTATCTGGTGTAGCGGCGTAGTTCGCGGCGGGCCAGCGAGCGCTTGTGCACCTCATCGGGGCCGTCGGCGAACCGTAGCGACCTGGCCGAGGCCCACAGGTGCGCGAGCGGGGTGTCCTGGCTGACCCCGGCCGCGCCGTGCGCCTGGATCGCCTTGTCGATCACCCACTCGGCCATCGCCGGGGTGGCGACCTTGATCGCCTGGATCTCGGTGTGGGCGCCCTTGTTTCCCACGGTGTCCATGAGCCAGGCGGTCTTGAGTACCAGCAGCCTGGCCTGCTCGATCCTGACCCGCGCCTCGGCGATCCAGTCCTGGATCACGCCCTGCTCGGCGAGCGGCCGCCCGAACGCGGTCCGGCCGGTGACCCGCAGGCACAGCAGTTCCAGTGCCCGCTCGGAGGCACCGATCATCCGCATGCAGTGGTGGATCCGGCCCGGGCCGAGCCTGGCCTGGGCGATGGCGAAGCCGCCACCCTCCTCGCCGATGAGGTTGGCGGCGGGGACCCGCACGCCGTCGAATCCGACCTCGGCGTGGCCGCCGTGCGGTGCGTCGTCGTAGCCGAACAGGCGCATGCCGCGGCGGATGTTGATGCCGGGGGTGTCCCTGGGCACCAGGATCATCGACTGCTGCCGGTGCCTTTCGGCATCCGGGTCGGTCTTGCCCATCACAATGAAGATCTCGCAGGCCGGGTCCATCGCACCCGACGACCACCACTTGGTGCCGTTGATCACGTACGAGTCGCCGTCCCGCTGGATCCTGGTGGCGATGTTGGACGCGTCGGAGGAGGCGACGTCCGGCTCGGTCATGCAGAACGCGGACCTGATCTCGCCGTCAAGCAGCGGCTTGAGCCAGCGGGCCTGCTGCTGCGGCGAGCCGAACTCGGTCAGCACCTCCATGTTGCCGGTGTCCGGGGCGGAGCAGTTCAGCGCCTCGGGGGCCAGCGCCGGGCTGTGCCCGGTAATCTCCGCCAGCGGCGCGTACTGGAGGTTGGTCAGCCCGGCGCCGCCGGAGTGCCCGGGCAGGAACAGGTTCCACAGGCCGCGCTCGCGGGCCGCCGCCTTGAGTTCGGTGACCACGGCCGGGCGGTGCCACGGGTCGCCTTCCTGCGCAGCCTTGGCCGCCTGCTCGCGGTAGACCGGTTCCGCCGGGTAGATGTGGCTGTCCATGAACGACTGGAGCTGCGCGCAAAGCTCACGGGTGCGTTCGTCGTGCCCGAAGTCCATGGCTTCCTCCCGGCGTTGCCGCAATGACTCTATCGGGGAAGTTTCCCCCTAACTGCCCCGGGCTACCCGCCAGTACGGCCGGCGCGGCGGAACACGTCAACCCCGTCGTCGGTGAAGATGCGCTGGTAGGCCCAGCCCGGGTGGCGCTGCTCGATGAACGTCAGCACGTTGGTGGGCGGCGGGCTCCAGCCGCTGTCGGTCTCGTCGAACACGACGTAGTCCGGTGCCGGGTTCGGGGTGATGCCGATCCAGTAGGTGTCGTCCCTGGCCGCCAGCGGCGCCAGCATGCTCAGCGTCGCCTCCACCGTCGCGCCGTTCGGCACCCGCGCCATCGCCGCGTCCTCCGCGCTGACGTGCGCGCTGATGTCGTAGGTCTGCGCACTCCACAGCTCATCGAGCGGGAACCGGAACGCCAGCCAGCCGGCGATGACGACCATCACCGCGGCGCCGTACCTGGCCACGGCCTCCCCCGGGGCGGGCAGCAGGGTCGCCCGCTGCCGCCGGGCCGCCACCGGCCCCGGCCGGGTGACGAAGGAACCGGGCCGTAGGCCATCGGGGGGCTGCGGGGGGTCGCCGCCCCGGGCTAGCACTGGGGGGGTTCCGGGGCGGCTTGCCGCCCGGGCTAGCAGGGCACGCCGCTGCGAGCTTGCCCGGAACCTGGCCATGCCGTCCACCGCGGCCAGGAACACGATCGGCATCACGGTCGCGTCGTAGTGCCAGCCGGTGCCCCAGAAATAGCTGTTGGTGGAGACGAACCGCAGCGCCAGGCTGGGCAGCGCGATCAGCACGAGCGGGGACCGCAGCGCGAGGAACGCCACGGGCAGCAGGATCAGGAACGTGGTCCACAGCTTCTCGTGGCCGGACTGGACGAGCTGGTGCGCCAGCCCGGTCACCGACGGGTGGCCGCCGGGGCCGACCACTCCCCCGTCGTACCAGTACGGGTAGTGATGCATCGGGTTGAAGTGCGGGATGATCACCGCGATCGCCAGCACAGACCAGGCCAGGCCCCAGACGGCCAGTACCACCCCGCCCCGGATCCAGGCGGCGGGCGCCTCCTGCTCGCCACGGGGGTCGCTCCCCCGGGCTGGCGCGGCCACGGCCCGGTGACGAAGGAACCGGGCCGCAGGCCACCGGGGGGTTCCAGGGCCATCGGGGGTCTGGGGGTTTCCCCGGGCAGTGCTGTGCTTTCCCGGGCCAGCATCACCAGGCCCATCCCGGCCATGACCAGGCCGATCGCGGCCACCGTGAACCCCTGGTCTTCCTTGACGAACACCAGTGGCAGCGCCCAGAGCACGGCCGGCCACGGCCTGCGGCGCACCAGCGCGGACAGCGAGAACGCCAGCAGCGGGACCGCGAACGCGATCTCGTGGAAGTCGAAGTTGACCATCTGCTGCAGGCCCCAGGAGAAGCCGTAGGCCAGGCCGATTCCCCGGCTGGCCCAGGTACCGAGCAGTTCCTGCGCTGCGCGGCAGACCGGGATCACCGAGGCCGCGGTGAGCAGGGCCTGGGCGACGAGCAGCGTCTGCGGGGTCGGGAAGACGCGGAAGAACGGGGCGAGCAGGCCGACGATGGGCTGGAAGTGATCACCAAGCAGGTTGAACCCGGCGCCCCTGATCGACACGACCGGCGCGTGGAAGTGGGCGAGCTGCCTGACGTACTCGGTGAAGATGCCCAGATCCCAGGAGCCGGGATCCAGGCGCAGGTACTTGAACACCGAGATCGTGTCGTAGGCGATGAACGTGGCCAGCGCGATGACCCAGGCCACCGGGTCCATCCGTGGGCGGCCAGCCACGGGGGCAGGGTCACCGCCGGCATCGCGCCGGCCCGTGGCCGCCGGTGCCTGCCCGCTCGCCACGGGCGGCGGTGACCGCTCGTCTCCGGGTATCAACGGCTATCCGTATAGCAGCGATTCGTACTGCGGGCCGTAGTGGCGCTCCAGCTCCTCCAGGGTCTCCTCACAGGGCTGGACGCTCTTGACGATCTGTGGGTGCGGCGGCACCGCGTCCGGGTTCCAGGTCTCCGGCTCCCACAGCCGGGAGCGCATGAGCGCTTTCATGCAGTGGAAGAAGATCTGGTCGATCTCGACGAGCACCGCGAGCTGCGGCCGGTGCCCCTTGACGATCATGTCGTCGAACCACGGGGCGTCGCGGATCAGCCTGGCCCGCCCGTTGATGCGCAGGGTCTCCTTCCGCCCTGGGATCAGGAAGATCAGGCCGACGTGCGGGTTCTTCAGGATGTTGTGGAACCCGTCGGCGCGCCGGTTGCCGGGGCGCTCGGGGATGGCGATGGTCTGCTCGTCGAGCACGAGGGCGAACCCCGGCGGGTCCCCCTTGGGCGAGACGTCGCAGGTACCGTCCGCGGAACTGGTCGCGACCAGGCAGAACGGGGAGGCGGCGAGCCATTCGACGTCACGCGGGTGCAGCCGGGTGCGCTCCTTGGTGACCACCCGCTTGGCCGGGGTGCCGAGCAGTTCCCGCAACTCGACGTCGGATGAGATCTCGGTGAGGGTGCCCGTCCCCGCCATGGCTCTCCCTTCGCAGGCGCCCGGGAGGATGCGCGCCCGTGCTGCCCAGCCTAGCCGGGGCCTGCCGGTTTGCTAGGTGAGCAGCAAGCGGCCGACCCGCCGGCCTGGCCAGGTACAGGCCCGCCAGGCCCATGATCGCGAGGTAGGCCACGCGCCACAGCAGGCTGGGGCCCACCATGCCGAGCGCGAGCCCGCGCATCAGCACGACCGCCTGGTAGAGCGGGGTGAACTCGATCAGGACCGCCACCGCACGGGGGTACACGCTCAGCGGGTAGAACGTGGTGGAGAACAGGAACAGCGGGATGCTGACCAGGGTGACGTACTCGAAGTCCTGCCAGCTCCGCATGAACGTCGTCGCGGCCATGCCGGCGGCGGCGAAAGCGAACCCGGTGAGCACCGCGGCGGGCAGCACGCCGATCGCCCAGTACGAGTGGAACAGGCCCAGCGCCAGCATCACCGCGGTGAACGCGAGCGCGTACATGGCGCTGCGGATCAGCGCCCACAGCACCTGCCCCAGGGCCAGATCCTGGGCCCGCATCGGCGTGGCCAGCGCGGCATCGTAGGTCTTGGCGTACTTGATCTGGAAGAACACGTTGAACGTGGAGTCGTAGATGGCCCCGTTCATGGACGACGTCGCCAGCAGCGCCGGGGCCACGTAGGCGGTGTAGCTCACGCCGCCGACCGAGCCGACCAGGTGCCCCAGCCCGACCCCGATCGACAGCAGGTAGAACAGCGGCTCCCCGATGCCCGAGGCCAGCATCAGCCACAGGTGCCGGTAGACCCGGGCGTGCCGCTCCACCAGGTGCAGGCTGCCCTTGCCGCCGAGGGCCCGCCAGGGCCTGCTCGCCACGGCGGTGGGCACGATGCGCAGCGGCTCCTGCCGGACCTGAAGGTCAGACATACAGCCGCCGCCGGTAGGTGCGGTTGCCGGCGGCCACCCCGATGGCGGCCAGGCCAGCCAGGTATCCCAGATGGATCAGCGTCCCGCCGACGGTCGCGGTGCCCAGGCTCAGCGAGCGGCACAGGTCCACGCCGTGCCACAAGGGGGTGAGGTAGGCGACCGGCTGGAGCCAGCCGGGGAGCTCGGTGATGGGGAAGAAGGTCCCGGAGAACAGGAACAGCGGGATCATGCCGAACCGGAAGATCACCGCGAACGAGGTGTCCCTGGTACGGGTGATCGCCCACGCCTCGATCACCGCGTTGAATGTGATCCCGGTGAGCACGGCGACCGGGAGGGCGGCCAGTGCCCAGGGCGACTGCACCGCGCCCAGGATGGCCGACACGGCGAGGAAGATCGCGCAGTTCATGGTCAGCCGTAGCGCCACGAACAGCATGTGGCCGTGGAAGATGTCGGCCGGGCGCAGCGGCGAGGCGGTGGCGGCCTGGTAGGTCTTCACCCACTTGACCGAGGCGAGCACCGGGTAGGTCGACTCCCCCACGGCCGTGGTCATCGCGGTCGCTGCCAGCAGCCCGGGGGCGAGGAAGGTCAGGTAGCTCACCCCGCCGATCGCGGTGTCCCCGCGGGCGTTGATCAGGCTGCCCAGGCCCAGCCCCATCGCGCCGAGAAACAGCAGCGGGTTCAGCAGGCTGGAGTAGATGGAACCACGCCAGGTCCGCCGGTAGTCGGTCAGCCAGAACCGCAGCTCGCGGACGGCGAACACGGCCCCGGCCGGGGCTGGCCGGTTGAGTTCCCCGGTGCCGGCGGCCATCAGTCCTCCAGCCGGCGGCCGGTCAGCCGCAGGAACACGTCCTCCAGCGTGCTGCGGCGGACCAGGGAGGTCAGCGGTTCGAGCCCGAGCGCCCGCACCGCGGCGAGGGTGGCGTCGCCATCGGTCACGTACAGCAGGATCCGGTCGGCGAGCACCTCCCGCCGTTCGGCGGGCACGCTGGCCAGCTTCTCGGCGGCGACCTGGTGCCGGTCCGGTTCGAACCGCAGTTCCAGCACCTCGGGGGTGGAGTACCGCTCGATCAGCTCCCGCGGCGAGCCTTCGGCGGCGATCTTCCCCCGGTCCATTACCACCAGCCGGTCGCACAGTTGCTCGGCCTCGTCCATGTAGTGCGTGGTGAGGATCAGCGTGACGCCCTGCTGCTTGAGCCGGAACAACCGGTCCCAGACCGCGTGCCTGGCCTGCGGGTCCAGGCCGGTGGTGGGCTCGTCGAGCAGCAAGATCTCCGGCTCGTTGATCAGCGACCTGGCGATGATGAGGCGGCGTTTCATGCCGCCGGACAACGGCTCCACCTGGTCCTCAGCGCGGTCGCTGAGCTGGACGAAGTCCAGCAGGCGGGCGGTGCGCTCGCGGATCACGTCGCGGGATAGCCCGAAGTAGCGCCCGTAGACGAGCAGGTTCTCGCGCACGGTCAGTTCGAGATCGAGGGTGTCCTCCTGGGGCACCACGCCGAGCCGGGCGCGGATCACCGGGCCGTCCGCCACCGGGTCCAGGCCGAGGATCGACAGTTCGCCTCCGGTCGGCGGGGACACGCAGCCGATCATCCGCATTGTGGAGGATTTGCCCGCCCCGTTCGGCCCGAGGAAGCCGAACGCCTCGCCGCGGTACAGCTCGAAGTCGATCCCGTCCACGGCGGTGAATTCCCCGAACCGCTTGACCAGGCCACGGGCGCGGATCATGGGTTCGGCAGACACTTACGCGAGGCTACCGGCCGGGCCGGTATGCTCCCACTGAAATTTTCCGCAGCATTGCCGGATACGTGGGGCGGAGTTGGCCCACCACGCACATGCGGGTGCGGCGGGGACGGTACTGTCAAGAGTCATCGTGACCGGTTGAGTTTCATGATGGGGATCCTGGACTGACCACGAGAGAGAGTTGATCTTCCGGTGGCTGTGCTGCGTGCGCTGTACGTGCGGTTCAGGCAGCTCATTCATGAGTTCGCCAAGTTCGGGATCATCGGCGTCATCGGCCTGATCATCACCAACGTTGGCTATGTCCTGCTGCATTCGCACGGGGTCGGGCCGGTCACCTCGACGACGGTCGCGACGATCGTCGCGACGATCGTGGCCTACATCGGCAACAGGTACTGGTCGTTCCGGCACCGTGAGCGGACCAGCGTGCCGCGCGAAGGGCTCATCTTCTTCGTGCTGAACGGCATCGGCCTGCTGATCCAGGACGCCGTGGTGGCCGTCAACTCCTACGTGCTGCACCTGGAGCACCACAAGGTGGCGGAGTTCCTGGCGCTGAACATCGGCATCGGCCTCGCCACGATCTTCCGGTTCTGGTCCTACCGCAAGTTCGTGTGGCGGCTCACCCCCACCGATGACTCCGGCACCGGTGCGGTGCCCGGTACCACCGGCGCCGTCCGGCCAGCCGTCGGCCGCCGCCCGGGTGGTCCAGCCCGACGCCGAGCGGCTGTCCCCGGCCGAGGCCGGGGCGGCCATGCCGCACGCGAACGGGCATACCCCGGGCCGGGCCGCGCACCGCGAGACGTTTTCCCCGAGCTAGCCGGCTCTTGCGGTCATCCCCGGGCTTGGTGCGCCGTGTGTGCGCCGGTCATGAGGGGCTGCGTAGCGCAGTGTGCTCGGCTCAGTGAGCGGTGCAGCCCTCGGCCGGGCCGCCAACGAGATGCAGCGGCGCGCGGTAGGCCGTGGCGGCCTGGGCCGCGGTGAGCCTGCCGGTGGCGGCCAGCCGGCCCAGCACGTGTGCCTCCCGCGCCCTGGCCACGGTGTAGTGCGCGATCGGGTTGTCCGCGGTGGGCGCCTGCACCAGGCCCGCGAGCAGCGCCGCCTGGGGCCAGGTCAGCCCGGCCGGTGTCACGCCGAAGTAGCCGCAACTCGCCTCGGCCAGGCCGTAGTAGCCGTGGCCGAAGTAGGCGACGCCCGCGTACAACCGCATGATCTGCGGTTTGGAGTAGCTGAGATCCAGCTTGATGCCCAGGATGATCTGTTCCACCTCGACGCTCACCCCGGCCTGGCCGGGCGTGTAGAGCATCTTCGCCAGTTGCTGGTAGAGGGTGGCGCCGCCCTGGTCGGGCTGCCCGGTGACGCGGCCCACGATCACCCGGCCGATCGCGAAGGGGTCGAAGCCTGGTTCTGAGTAGAACCGGTGATCCTCGGTGGCGACCAGCGAGTCGGCGAACCGTGACGGCACCGGGGGGCCGGGGTAGGCCGCGCCGTGCGCCTGGTCGAATGCCTCTGCCAGCGACGGCGCGGTGCTCACCGACGGGGTGACCAGGAGCAGCGTGGCGAACGCCAGCACCCCCACGAGCGCGAGGGCGAGAATCGCGATCAGGACGCGGCGCAGCCAGCGGGGCAGCCGGGGTGCCGCGGCCCGTCCCAGGGCCCGCCCGCCTGGCGGGCCGGCCGGTGGCATGCCGGGGGATGTGGGGGTGTGCGGGACGCCGGGCAGCGGCTGGGTAGGCGTGTGCTGACCGGGCCCGTCTGCGCTCCAGGCGAGCGGGACCGGTGCGGTCGGCACATCGGCGTAGCCGCCGTCGCCCCCGCCGGGCACGCCCGTTGTCATGATCGCCGCTCCATCGGTAGGCCGGGCCCCCGCCTGCCCGAAGCGGTTACCCGCTCCCCTTATAGCCAATAACGAACGAACCTTTTTCGGAAGTGCCCGGCGATGCGTGAAATTCCTTCCGCCATTGCGTCGTGAGCCGGTGGGGGGTCCCGTCGGCGGGCCGCCGTGCCTCGGAGGTTACGCCTTGTTATCTACCGTACACACTATGTACACATGGGGAGCGCAATGAAGCACTTGTCCGGGGTACTCCTCGGCTTGGCGGCTCTCGCGGGGGCGGTGTGCCCGATCCTGATGCCGACCGCCGCCAGCGCCGACCAGATCACGGTCTACGTCTCGCACCATGCCTCGTCCGGCAATGCGGACAGCTCCTGCGCGACCTCCAAGTACACCACGATCAACGGCGCCATCCACGCCGTGGTGGCGGGCGGCACGGTCGTGGTCTGCCGGGGCACGTACCGCACACAGGCCGTGGTACTCAAGCCGGTGCGCCTGGAGGGGCCGGGACGCGCTGATCGACCCGGCGGGCCAGAGGCCGGTCATCCCCTGGTGCGGGCCACGTTCGGGGGAACCACTACCGCCGAGTGCACACGCAGGTCAAGTTCACTTGAGTCGTCCCCGGCGTGTTCCGTCGTGGATGTTCATCCGGCCCGGGGAAGCGCGCCCCGGGCCGGATGCGGCCTTGCAGGCGGCACAGGCACGCGCGCCGTACGCTAAGGTCATAGCGTCCGCACGGGCGGACGGGACGTGGCGCAGTTTGGTAGCGCACTTGACTGGGGGTCAAGGGGTCGCCGGTTCAAATCCGGCCGTCCCGACAGAGTTTTCGCAGTTCAAGCCTATCAAGAGACGCTGCAAGCACCAGCCGGAGCCTGCGGCGTCTCACAATTTCTCACATCAACCCGCATACACACGTGTGTGCGATCCCGGTAGATGCTGGACACCTGAGTTCCGGTTCCCGGGCGACAGTTTGCGGACGCGGTTCCGGTAGGTGGGCGACAGTAGTTCCGGTACGTTCGCGACACTCCGTGCTGCTTGCGGGCTTTTGAGCTGTCTGGGCGCTTGCCTGCGATCAATCAGTTGGTCGCAGGGAGGGGGCCGGGTGTGCTGGTGGAGCTGGGTGTGGCAGAGCAGCGGTACCGGGCGGTGCTGGAGGTCCTGGATGAGGGCGTTTCGGTGACCGAGGTGGCGCGGCGGTATGGGGTGGCGCGGCAGACGGTGCACGGCTGGTTGCGCCGGTATGTCAGCGGTGGCGGGCTGGCGGGGCTGATGGACCGGTCCTCGCGGCCGGAGAGCTGCCCGCATCAGATGAGCGCGGTGATCGAGGCGCGGGTCCTGGGGTTGCGGCGGGCGCACCCGGGGTGGGGGCCGTCGCGGATCGTCTGGCAGCTGGAGCGGGACGGTGTGCAGCCGCTGCCGGGCCGCTCGTCGGTGTACCGGGCGCTGGTGCGCCATGGCCTGGTGGAGGCCAAGCGGCGCAAGCGGCGCCGGGAGGATTACCGGCGGTGGGAACGGAGCCGGTCGATGGAGCTGTGGCAGATGGATGTGATGGGCCGGGTGCACCTGGCTGACGGCCTGGAGGTCAAGGTGGTCACCGGGATCGATGACCACTCCCGGTTCATCGTGTCCGCGAAGGCCGTGCTGCGGGCGACGGCCCGGCCGGTGTGCCAGGCCCTGGGTGAGGCGCTGGCCCGGTACGGGATCCCCGATCAGATCCTCACCGACAATGGCAAGGTCTTCACCGCCCGGTTCGGCACCGGCCCGGGGCCGGTGATGTTCGACCGGATCTGCGCTGATAACGGCATTAAGCACCTGCTCACCGCCCCGTATTCGCCGACCACGACGGGGAAGGTGGAGCGGCTGCACAAGACCATGCGGGCGGAGTTCTTCACCCCCAATGACTACAAGTTCGTGGCCCTGGCCGAGCTCCAGGCGGCGCTGGATGCGTGGGTGGGCGAGTACAACACCGCCCGGCCGCACCAGTCCTGCGGCGGCCGCCCGCCGGTCGAACGGTTCCGGCTGGCCAACCGGTCCCTGGCCGCCGACACCGCCGCGGCCGCCGAGCCGCCGCCGCCCGCGCCTGCCCCGGCGGCGGGCAACCGCCCGGCGGGGGTGTCGCGGTGGGTGAACGCCGCCGGGAAGATCTCCCTGGCCGGGTTCTCCTACTATGTCGGCGCGACCTACGCCGGTGAGCCGGTCGAGGTCGTGGTGGCCGGCGGCCTGGTGGACATCCTGCACGCCGGGGTAGTGGTCGCCACCCACGCCCAGCGGCTGCGCCAAGACCAGGCCGACCGGGCCCCGCGAGCCCGGGTCTCCCGGCGGGCACGGGATGCCACCGCCGGGCTGACCGTCACCCGGCTGGCCAACAACACCGGCGTAATCACCTTCGCCGACAAGACCTACGCCGCCGGGCGCCGGTGGGCACACACCCCGATCGACGTGACCATCGTCGCCGGATCGGTCCAGCTGTCCAAAGACGGCAAGGTCATCCGCGTCCACCCCATCCGCCACGACCGCTCGAAGGAACTCGGCGCCTTCGCCAACCCGAAAGGCCGCCCGCGCCGGAAGAACTCCGCCACCGGCAACGTCGCCTAAACGATCATGTCGCCTAGGTACCGGAACTCTTTTGTCACCCAGGAACCGGAACTTGACACCGCATACACACGTGAGA
>CAVSCM010000024.1:0-244134 GCA_963726415.1 uncultured Actinomycetes bacterium | reverse complement strand
CCCGCTTCGAGAGCCTGGTCCACAGCGCGGAGGCGGACCTGGCCGCGGGCCGGGCCGAGGCCGCCGGCGGATTCCTGCGGGTGGCGCTGGGCCTGTGGCGCGGCCCGGCCCTGTCGGATGTGGCCGATCTGGCCTTCGCCCAGGCCGACGCCGGACGCCTCGAGGAAGCCCGGCTGGCCGCGCTGGAGAGCCGCGTCGACGCCGACCTGGCGTGCGGCTGGCACGCCAGCCTCGTCGCCGAACTGGACGGCCTGGCCAGTGCCCACCCGCTGCGAGAACGGTTCACCGGACAGCGGATCCTGGCCCTGTACCGGTGCGGGCGCCAGGCCGAGGCGCTGACCGCGTACGCGGCGCTGCGGGGCAGGCTCGCCGAGGAACTCGGCATCGACCCGACCCCGGATCTGCAGCGCCTGCACCAGCGGATCCTGCGCCAGGATCCCGGGCTTGACTGGCGCCCGCCCGGCGCGGCTGCCTCACCGGGGCCCGCCAGCACTCCGCCAGAGACCACGGCTGGCACGCCACCACGGGCTCCCGCGAGCCTTCCGCCAGCGCCCACCGCCGGCAGCCCGCCAGGGGCCACCACCAGCGCGCCGCTGCCCGGGCTGCCCACCGAGACGACCTCGTTCATCGGCCGGGAAGCGGAACTGGACACGATCGAGGAACTGCTGAGGCTGTCCCGCCTGCTCACGCTGACCGGGCCCGGCGGCTCCGGGAAGAGCCGCCTGGCCCTCCGGGCCGGCACGCAGGTATCGGGGAGGTACGCCGACGGGGTATGGCTGATCCAGTTCGCCCCGATCGGCCAGCCGGATCTTGTGGTGCCCACCGTCGCGCTGGCCCTGTCGGTCAGGGAGGAACCAGGCCAGACCCTGCTCGGCAGCATCGTCGCCCGGCTGCGCGACACCGAGGCCCTGCTCATCGTGGACAACTGCGAGCATGTGATCGAGGCCGCGGCCGACACGATCGCGGCGCTCCTGCGGAGCTGCCCCCGGCTCAGGATCCTGGCGACCAGCCAGACCAGGCTTGGCGTGCCCGGGGAGGCGAGCTGGCCAGTGCCTCCGCTGACCGTGCCGGAGCCTGAGATGGTCGATCCGCAGGCGGCGGCCGAGGCAGAATCGGTCCGGCTATTCTGCGATCGGGCCGCGCTGGCCCGGCCCGGGTTCGGCCTGACCGGCGAGAACGTCGCGGCGGTTGGCGAGATCTGCCGCCAGCTCGACGGCATACCGCTGGCCATCGAACTCGCGGCGGCCAGGGTCAGCGCGCTGACGGTGGCGCAGTTGGCCGCCCGGCTCGGCAACAGGTTCCGATTGCTGACCGGTGGCAGCAGGGCCGCCCTGCCGCGGCACCGGACCCTGGAAGCGGCCATCGAATGGAGCCACGACCTGCTCAGCGAGACCGAACAGGTGTGCTTCCGCCGGATGGCGGTCTTCGCCGGCGGGTGCACCATTGACGCGGTCGAGACGGTCTGCCCGGACGACGCGCTGCCGCTGGACGTGGTCTTCGAGACCGTCACCGCGCTGATCGACCGCTCGCTGCTGACCACCGAGGAGCGGTCCGGCAGCATGCGCTACGGCATGCTCGAATCGATCCACCAGTACGCGCTGGGCCGGCTGGCGGCCTCCGGAGAGGACTCGGCGCTGCACCGCCGCCACATGGCCTGGCTGCTCGACTTCGCCGGGCAGGCCGATCTGGCCGGGCCGGACCAGGCCGCCTGGCTGGACCTGCTTGACGCCGACAGGGACAACTTCCGGGCCGGCCTGGAGTGGAGCCTCACGGCAGCCGCGCCCGGCTCCGGCACGGCCCCCGCGCGAGCCGTGCCGCCGGCCGGGCCAGGCCCCGGCGCGAATACAGGGCGCCCCCTGGCGCCTGCCGGGCCGGGCCCGGCGCCGCCCGGGACGGACCCCGAGCAGGCCCTGGCGCTGGCCGGGGCCCTGGCTCCGTTCTGGCTGGTGCGCGGCCCGATCGCGCTCGCCCGCACCGCGCTCGACGCGGCGCTGGCCGCCGCCGGCCCGGGGCCGACACGCGGCTGCGTGCCATCGCGCTGGACGGGGCGGGCCAGCTCGCCGCGGTCCAGGCCGATCACGACGCGCAGCGGCGTTACCAGCAGGAGAGCCTGGCGATCTGGCGGAAGCTCGGCGACGACCTCCGGGTAGCAAGCACCCTCAGCGATCTCGGCTCGGCGGCACACTTCCGCGGCGAGTACCCGCTGGCCCAGGCGCTGCACGCCGAGGCGCTCGAACTCGCCGAGCGCACCGGCGACGCCCAGCAGACCGGCCAGGCGCTGAGCGGTCTTGGCAGGCTCGCCCTGCACCAGGGGGACCTGGACCAGGCCACCGCCTACTACACGCAGAGCATGGCCAGGTTCGCCGAGATAGGCGACCTGCGCCGGGCCACGCTCATCCTGGGCAATCTTGGCGTGGTCGCCATCAACTCCGGTGACCTCGCACTGGCCGAGCAACGGCTCACCAAGCACCTCGACAACGCCAGGCGGCTGGGTGACCACAAGCTGACCTCCGGCGCGCTGACCAACCTCGGCCTGGTCGCCTACCAGGCCGGCGACCTGGACCGCGCGGCCGGGCTGCACCAGCAGGCGCTGGAGCTGAGCGAGCAACTGGGCGACCTGCGGCTGGCGGTCGTAGCGCTCGGCAACCTCGGCCTGGTCGCGGCGCGGCGCAAGAACTATCCCGCCGCCACACAGTTCCACCTGCGCAGCCTCGACCTGGCCGAGTCGGTCGGCGAGCGCCGCTCGGTCGCGGAGATGCTCGAGGAACTCGCCGCAGTGGAATCGGCTGTGGGCAACGCCGCCCGGGCCGCCACCTTGTTCGGCGCCTCCCAGTCCATCAGGCAGGACATCGGCGCGCCCATCGTCGGCTCCGACCAGGCCCGGCTGAACGGCGCCAGGGATGCGGCGGCAGCGGCACTCGGCGAGGCGGCGTTCGGCGCCGCGTACCAGGCTGGCCTGCGGATGTCTGCCGAGCAGGCGGTGGCTCTGGCCAAGGACGGCTCCTGGCCGCCAACGACCCCTGCCAAGCCAGCCTGACCCGGCCCCGCCAGCCCGCCCGTGCGTGGCCGATCGCTGGGTCCATGAGCTTGTGATCGCCCACGATCACGAACGCCGAGCGGCCGACCACGGCCCGCCGGCGAAGCGGAACGGTCAGCCAACGATGGTTACCGATCAGTAACAAGGGCAGTAACGGCATCGCAACGCCTTTGCAACCGCCCCGCCCGACGATCGATTCATCTCAGCAGGCCGTGCCCGACTCCCGGGCACCCATACCCAAGACCGGGAGACCCCATGTCCCACTCATGCGTGGTACACCACGGCTTCGCCGCGGCAAGCACGCTGGTCGTGCTGGTCACGCTCGGCGCGGCCGCCGCCCCATCGGCATCGGCCTCGGTTGCCTCTTCCAGCTGGGGATCCACGGCCACCCTGGCCACCTCGATCCAGGGGGCCACGCTGACCGGCAGCGCCCCGCCATCCGCTCCGGTACGGCTGGCCGTTACGCTCAAACCGCGCAGCGCCGCGGCGGAGCAGGCCGCACTGCACGCCATGTACCAGCCGGGCAGCGCCACCTTCCATCAGTACCTCACCCCCGCGCAGTGGGAGGCGGCCTACGCGCCGACCGCCGCGCAGGTCAGTGCGGTGACCAGGTACCTGAGCAACAAGGGCTTCACAGGCGTGTCCGTGCAGGGTGACCGGCTGCTGGTCGCCGCGACCGGCACGGTACGCGACGCGGAGAAGGCGTTCAACACGACGATCGGCAGCTACGTCATGCCGAACGGGAGCACGTTCCGCGCGAACGTCGCCGGAGCCCAGGTACCGTCCTCGCTCGCCGGGATCGTGCAGGCCGTGGTGGGCCTGTCCAACTGGCGGCTGCCCACCCCGCAGCCGGCCCTGATGACCCAGAACGCGGGCACGAACGCCACGTCGGCGGGTAACCCGGTCATCCCGAACGAGATACCGCCGGAGGACTTCCAGAACACCTACGATGCCGCGGGCACCCCGACCGGGGCCAAGACGGCGGTCGCGCTGTTCACCGAGGGCCAGGTCACCGGGGCGATCACCGACCTGCGCACGGCGGAGGCCGCCTTCAGCCTGCCCCAGGTGCCGGTGTCGATCGTCAAGGTCGGCCCGCAGAGCACCGACACCGCCGGGGCCGACGAGTGGGCTCTCGACACCCAGTCGTCGAGCGCGATGGCGACCACGCTCAAGCACATCTACCTATACAACGTGGGCGCGCTGAACGACACCAACATCGACACCGCGGTCGCCGCGTTCGTGTCCCAGGACAAGGCGGTCGCCATGTCGGCCAGCGTCGGCGGCTGCGACATCGGCCCGTACCTGGACGGCTCGATGATCAGTACCGACAACGTGCTCACCGAGGGCGCCATGCAGGGCCAGACGTTCTTCGCCTCGTCCGGTGACAACGGCGACGGCTGCGCCTTCGTCGCGGCCACCGGAGTGCCAAGCTCGTTCCCCGGCACCAACTGGCCGGCCTCGGGCATGTACGCCACCGCGGTCGGCGGCACCAGCCTGATCTCCGACGCCACCGGTAACCGGGTCCAGGAGATCGGCTGGGTCGGTAGCGGCGGCGGCGACAGCGAGACCGAGGTCCCGGGCTTCTGGACCCAGGACAGCGACCCGTTCTACACCCAGGGCGCGGTCATGGGCGGCCGGGCGGTGCCCGACATCGCGATGGACGCGGACCCGAACGTGGCCACCGCGGCTGAGATATACGTCAATGGCACCCCGACCGGGGTCGGCGGCACCAGCCTGTCCTCGCCGCTGGCGCTCGGTTCCTGGGCACGGCTGCAGTCGGGGAACCGCAACAAGCTCGGCATGGCCGCGATCGACTTCTACGCCCTCTACGACAACGTGAACCCCTCACTCGGCGACACCAGCCCGGTGCCCGGCTTCACCGACATCGTCGGCGGCAACAACGGCGGCTTCACCGCCACCCCGGGCTACGACGAGGTCACGGGCATCGGCGCCCTTGACATCGCCGCGCTGAACTCGGTGATCGCCGGGTCCTGATCACCGCCGAGCCCCGTGGCCGGGGCGGGCTCGCCGCTAGGGGGGGCGCCCCGGCCACGGGCTGTATGTCCCAGGGCGTGGGGACGTCTCCGGGACGCCGCCGCGCCGGACATGCCCTAGTCCGGCGCGGCGGTCAGCGCGCGGGCGTCCGGCGCGGCGGTCAGCGCGCGGGCGTCCGGCGTGACGGTCAGCGCGCGGGCGGCGGCCCCTCCTGTGGCATGGTGTGCGGGTACTTGAGCCCGGTGCCGGTGTTCAGCACGACCACCTGGTCCGCTTCGGCCAGCCAGCCGGATTCGCGCAGCAGGCGCACCGCGGTGACGCAGGCCGCGCCCTCTGGGCAGATGAAGGTGCCCTCGAGGCGCGCGACCTGCCGCTGATCCGCGAGCAGGGCCGCGTCGTCCACGGCGACGGCGGTCCCTTCGGTGGCATACAGGGCCTCGAGCACCAGGAAATCGCCCAGTGCCTTCGGCACGGTGATGCCGAAGGCGACCGTCCTGGGGTCCGGCCAGCGCTCGCTCTCCGAAGCCCCGGCGGCGAACGCGGTCACGATCGGGGCGCACCCGGTGGACTGGACCGCCACCAGGCGGGGCAGCGGCCGCTGCCCGGTCCAGCCGAGCGCGCGCAGTTCGAGCAGTGCCTTGTGGATGCCGATGATGCCGACCCCGCCGCCGGTGGGGTACACGATGACGTCGGGCAGCCGCCAGCCGAGCTGCTCGGCGATCTCCAGGCCCATGGTCTTCTTGCCTTCGATGCGGTAGGGCTCCTTGAGTGTGGAGACGTCCTGATACCCGGGCCGGGCCGGCGTCTCCGCGGCGACCAGCGTGGCCGCGTCGGCGATGCTGCCGTCGGCCATCCGCAGTTCGGCGCCGACAGCCAGGCACTCGGCCCGGTTGACCGCGGGTGCGTCGGCGGCCATGACGACGAGGCTGGGCAGCCCCGCGCGAGCGGCGTAGGCCGCCCAGGCCGCCCCTGCGTTCCCGTTGGTCGCCATGGCCACCCCCGCGACACCAAGCTCGGCGGCACGGGACACCCCGACGGCGGCGCCGCGGGCCTTAAAGGTCCCGGTGGGGATGAGGCTCTCGTCCTTCATCAGCAGCCCGGGAACCCCGAGCGTGCGGCCCAGGCGCGGCATCGCCAGCAGCGGCGTCATGCCCTCACCCAGGCTCACCACCCGGCCGGCGCCGGAGACCGGCAGTAGTTCGTGGTAGCGCCACAGGTCCGCGGGGCGGCGGCCGATGTCCGCACGATCCACCAGCGCGGCGGCCCGGGCGAGATCATACCGCGCGAGCAGCGGCGAGCCGCATCCGCACAGACCCTGGACCACGCCAGCGTCATGGACGGCGCCGCACCGCGCGCATTCCAGATGGGACAGGACCGAATAGGGCCTGGCCACCACGCGCTCCTCCCGCACCTGGCTCCCGGCAGGTACGCCCGCCCCGGCCCCGCGGCGCCGAGGGTCAGCGGGTGTCACGGCCCCGCCCGCCGGGAACTGTCAGGGCTTGCGGGCGACGCCGCCGTAGGCGGACACCCCGTTAGGGGGGACGATGTCGTCCGGGCCGGGCCGCCAGTCGTGCACATAGACCAGGCCGGGCGGTACCAGCTCCAGCCCTTCGAAGAGCTGGGCCACCTCGGACCGGGTGCGCAGCGTCTGCGGGGTGGATACGCGCTCGTTGTAGCGCCGCTGGGCCTCGGCCTGGCCGGGATGAATATCGCTGGCCGGATGTGAGAGGACGAGGTAGCTGCCGGAGGGCAGTTCGCCCATCAACCTGGCCACGATCTCCTGCGGGCCCTCGGAATCCTGGATCAGGTGCATGACGCCCAGCAGCATCAGGGCGGTGGGCCGGGTGAGGTCCAGGGTCTTGTCCGCCGCTCCGATGATCGCCGCCACGTCCCTGACGTCGCCGTCGATGTACTGGATGGATCCCTCCGGCCCACCGGCCAGCAGCGCCCTGGCGTGCGTGAGCACGATCGGGTCGTTGTCCACATAGACGATCCGCGCGTCCGGCGCGACCGCCTGGGCCACCTCGTGGGTGTTGTCCGCGGAGGGAATGCCGGTGCCGAGGTCGAGGAACTGCCGGATGCCCTCCTCCGCGGCCAGGTAGCGCACCGCCCGCACCAGGAACGCCCGGCCCGCCCGGACCCGCTCCCGCAGTCCGGGGGTAACCGCGAGCACCCGGTCACCCGCCTCTCGGTCCGCCGCGAAGTTGTCCTTGCCGCCGAGCCAGTAGTCGTAGACCCGGGCCGGGTGGGCCACCGAGGTGTCTATCTCGGCCGACTGGCCCGCCTGAAGCGGAGCGGTGAGCCAGCCGTCCGCCTTGTGTTCAGTCACGATGCGTCACTTCCGGTTCGCCAGAGTTCACACCGGCATCCTGCCACGCCGGCGCGGTGGGCCCTGGCGACAGGTCTTAGTTTTCGTCGCTGCTTGGGGTGCGGCCGGGAGCGATGGCGGTCAGCGCCTCGTCCAGCATCTCGGAGAAACTGTCCGGGTACTTGGCGAGCAGGTACGTCAGCAGGTGCAGGCGATCCTCGCTGCTGAGGGCCGTCACACGGGCGACGCGCAGGCTCGCGGCAGTCTCAGACGTATCAGCCATGGGCCCGATCATAGCCGTGGCCGATGACCCGCTTGCCTCGTACTGGCGGGCATCCGCGGCGCAACGGCCGTGGCCGATGACAGGCCCCGGACGGCGGGATGCCGTCCGGGGCCTGATAGAGCGTCGGTTATCCGTTGGCGCCACAGACCGGCCAGGCACCGATGCCCTGCCCGGCGAGCACCCGCTGTGCCACGGAGATCTGCTGCGACCGGGAGGCCCCAGACGCGCTCGAGGCGTACTGGCCGCCGCCGTAGGCGTCCCAGGTCCCCTGGGAGAACTGGAGCCCGCCGGAGAAGCCGTTGCCGGTGCTGGTGCCCCAGTTGCCGCCGGACTCGCAGGCGGCGATGGCGTCCCAGTTCACGCCGCCGCCGGAGTACGACGGGTACGAACTGGTGGCGACCGGGAGGCTGGACGGCGACTGCGACGACGAGGGCGCCGCGAGCACCGGGCCGGCGGCGGCCGTCGCGGCCCGCCGCAGCCATGCCTTGTGCGGGTGCCAGGTGCTCAGGCGCAGCTTCTGGCCCACGACGATCGCGTCCGGGTTGGAGATGTTGTGACGGTTGGTCCACCACAGGGCGGGCCAGTCGGCCCGGCTGCCGTACTCCTGACGGGCGATATCCGAGAGGGTGTCGCCCGGCCGGACCGTGTAGTGGCCCGGCACGTGGTGTGCCGGCGCCGCATGCAGCGAAATCGTGACCCCTATCAGGGTCTTCGCCAGTCCGGCAGCTGGAATACTGAACATGTCGGGGTTCCTCCTAAGGTTGGTCCGACACACAAGGTCCCGGCCGCGTGCTGCAACACCTGGCCGGGACCGTTATTTAGCTAGCCAACGATGCTTGCGATCGTCACCTCCTGTCCCCGCAGGGCGGGGGTGTCACGAAGCATCACTGGACTCTCTCCTCTTGGTCTCGTCCTCAGCTAGCCATCCAGGGAAGAATAAACGCTGGGGGCAAATCAGCGCGTATTCAGGCACGGCGGAAACGGCGCCCAATTGGCGTCAGGCCGTTACTGGTGTGATTGGAGTGACAACGAAAGTCCGGTGGGACCAAGCTGAGCCGGTATCTTCCGGTTTCAAACCTGCCAAAAGTGTGGCGAACGACATACCGGGAGGCTCGGGATTCCCGGGTATAGGACCGCCGCGCCTGGTTCGGAGGACGCTCATGACCTGGCAAGACTTGCTGGAACACTGCCTGGCCAAGCCCGGCGCGTGGCAGGACGAGCCCTGGGAGGGCGACGTCGTGGTCAAGGTGGGGCCCAAGATCTTCGCGTTCCTTGGCTCAGGGCCGGCCGGCACGGTCGGCCTGAAATGCGGCCCGACCAGGGAAGTCGCCGATGAATGGCTGTTGCGCTATCCGCGGGACGCCTCGGTTATGGCCTACATTGGCCGCTCGGGCTGGAACAGCCTGCGGATCGCCGGCGCGATCCCCGACGAGGAGCTGCTCGAAGCCGTCGACGCCTCCTACCTGGCGGTGGTCGGCAAGCTGCCCAAGAAGCACCGCCCACCGGGCGCGTAACCAGGTCCGGCGCGCGCGTCACCGGGTCGGCACGGCCGCCGCGCAGCGGCGGGCCAGCGGGTTACCCCGCGGCGGGCGCCAGCACGAAGTCGCTGGCCAGCGACCACCACGGGCCGGTGACGCCGGCCAGGCCCGGGGGCCGCTCCGGATCGTCGGCCGGGTGTGCGACCAGATCCCGCAGCAGCGAGGGCTTGACCGCGAACACGGCGTCGCCGTCGATGTGTGTGCTCTCCCGGTCGAAGACGTGCGTTGTCACCGGCCGGTGGCCTGAGGCGCGCACGATCACGTGGATGTGCGCGGGCCGCCAGGGGTGCCTCCCGGTCGCGGACAGCATGTGGCCAACCGGCCCATCATGCGGGATCGGGTACGCGGTGGGCCGCACCGTGAGGAACGCGTAGCTGCCGTCGTCCCTGGTGAGGAACCGCCCGCGCAGGTGGTTCTCCGGCGCGCCGGCATCCTGGACGGCGTAAAGCTCGTTGTCACCGTTCTGCCAGACGTCGAGTTCGGCACCGGCCAGCGGCCGGCCATCCAGCGAGCGGACGGTGCCGTGCACCCACAGCGGCTCCCCGGCCGGCACCTCGTCGAGCCGGTCGCCGTAGGGCCGCAACGGCGACCCGGGGACGTAGAAGGGGCCCTGCACCGTGGACTCGGTCGCGCGGCCCGCCGCATCCCGGTTGGCCAGGGCGTCTACGAGCATGGACACCCCGAGCGCGTCCGACCACAAGATCCACTCCTGACGGGTGCCCGTGGTGATGTGACCGGTGCCGGTCAGCACCCCGATGGCCGCGCGCCACTCCTCCTCGGTCAGCCCGGCCTCCTTGACGAACGCGTGCAGGTGCGCGGTGAGCGCGCGCATCACCGTGCCGAGGCGCTCGTCCGGGCACCGCGCGAAGCTGGCGAGCACGGCGGCGGTGATGTCATCGGGGGTGGTGCGCTCCGTCATCCCTGTGCTCCTTCCCTGCCGGTGTCCTGGCCTCCGGAGCCGCTCGGCGCACGGCAACACGTTCAGCGCAGGATGCCGTTCTTTGCTGCATTACGCAAAGCCTCGCTGGCCGCACCCGCCCGTGCGGCGGGTTCCGTGGCGATCTGGCCCGGCTCATCCGGCTCCGGGTGGGCCGTTACAGGACGGGTTCGGCCTGCGCTATCTGGGCGTGGGCCATGGCAACGCGGGCCTTGGCGGCAAGGATCGCGGTGCGGCCGAGCAGCATCGCGATCGACACGAAGATGAAACTGTCGGTCAGCGCCCCGACGGTGATCTTGTTGGTCAGCAGCCAGATGCCGAGTTGCTGGCTGAACACGTGCTCGGCGCCGTAGGTGAAGTACATACGGGCGGCCACCACGACGATCCAGACCGCGGCGTACGGCCAGCCAGCCCAGGACACGGGGCGGCCGGCCTCCCCGTCATAGGAGACACGGAGGAACGACGCGGCGAGGGCGCCGAGCGCCAGGCCTGCGACCAGGCCGGCGCACTCGAGCAGCAGGCCACGGCCGGAGGTGGTGGCCCCCTTGAAGAAGAACGGGATGATGATGGCCGCCGCGATGACCGGGCGCAGCAGCCGCATCGGGGTTACCTTGCGCCGGCCAAGGTCGGCTGCCAGCACCACGGCAAGGATGACGAGGTTGAGAATCCAGACGCTCGCGTCCATGCGGGACTCCTTAAGATTCAGGCGGCGGAGTCGGGCTCGGCCTGACCGAGACGGAGTTCCACCAGTTCCCAGAGCCACTGCAGCCCGGCTACGCCCGCAGGACCGCCCGCGAGCGGCCGCACGGCAGGCACCGCGGTGTGCTCCTCGGCGCCGGACTGCTCGCCGTGGTCCGCACGCAGCAGCAACTGGTATCTCATAGCTCTTTCCCGTGGCTCGCAGGGTCGGCGGGACCACCGTCCCGGTGGATGTCGGTTTAAAAGAACAGACCGTGCCAGGGCCGGCATCTCATCGGTGCTGCGCGGGCGATTTCGCCCGCCGCGGCCTACCGGTAGCGGTGCCGCCTCCGGTGCACCACGCCGATGACGACACGGGTCAGCATCATCGCCAGCCAGAACACCAGGATCAGCCAGAAGAAGCCGAACACCGCCGAGCCACCACCCGAGGCCAGCACCAGGAGCAGGGCGATGATCAGGAACGCCCCCACCGGCGGGCGGAGGTGACGGCGGTGGTGCCGCCACGGCGCCGGGCCGTCCCAGGACGGGCGGGGCGCGGGGCGCGGCGGCACCAGGGCCGGCCCCGGCAGATCGGTGGTGAGGGTGCGCAGGTCGCCGAAGGTCTTCGCACCCAGGGCGGCGGAGACCCGCTCGTCCAGTTCGTCCTGCGTCAGCCGTCCCTCGGCGAAGTTGTCACGCAGCCGCGCGGTGACCGCCTCCCGTTCGGCATCGGAGACCCGCATCCGATCATCCATGACTCATCCCTTGCCTTACTCTTCCCCGTGGTCTTCGTCGGCGAGGATCTGGTACATCGTCCGCCGAGCCTGCTCCAGCAGGGTCTCGGCCTCGTGGATCTGCTGCGGCGTGCCTTCGCGGGCCATCTGCACGATAGCGCCGCCAAGCCGCGCGGCCTGGACGAACAGGCCGGGCATCTCGCCGGGCTGCTGCGTCATCGACTCCCAGGCCGCGCGGGCCGCCTCCGGGTGGTCCTGGACGTACTGGCGCCCCTCGTCGGTGAGCCGGAACGTGCGCTTGCCGCCGGACTCCTCGGCCTCGATCAGGCCCTCGTCGGCGAGCTGGGACAGGGCTGGATAGACCGCTCCCGGGCTGGGCCGCCACGCGCCGCCGCTACGCTCCTCGATCTCGGACATGATCTGGTAGCCGTTGCGCGGGCCCTCCTGCAACAAGGCCAGGATCGCGGCGCGGACGTCGCCGCGGCCGGCCTTCGGCCCACGGGGCGAGCCCGGCGCCCCCCCTGGCCACCATTCGCCCCAGGGCCCGGGGCCGCCGCGCCCGCCATGCCATTCCCACGGGCCCTTCGGCTTGGTTCGCCCCCAGTCCCACGGACCGCCGCGCGTGCCCTGGCGGCGCCCGGCCGACATCTCCCTGACGGCGGCGCGGGCCTGGGTGAGCAGGGCCTGGAAAGGTTGACAGAGCCGGGCATCGAACTCCCCGGCCGTGGCCTGTGCTGCTGGCATCTCACGCTCCCTGGCGACCACTCGCGACACGCTCACGATATATCGATAGCGATGCTAAGACAAGACATTACTCGATTCCAAATCTAATCGCCGCCCGCGAATGCCGGACCGCGAGCCAGGGCTGCCTGCGCACCGCTCTTCCGCACTCTCGGATAGCACGAAATCGTAAGAAAAGTGGCCACCCGGCCGAACCTGGCTCACGCTGCGATTCCGTTATCCTGCCCGTGCCGGGTACTCGACAGGCCTGGGCACCCGGGCCACACGCGCCTGGGCCGCGCACCGCGCGAGGAGGGCCCATGCCCAGAAGTTCGCCATACCGCGTGGTTGTCATCGGTGCCGGGTTCGGCGGGATCGGCATGGGCATCGCGCTGCGGCGGGCGGGCATCGAGGACTTCCTCATCGTCGACAAGGGCGACGGGCCAGGGGGAACCTGGCGGGACAACACCTACCCCGGAGCCGCCTGCGACGTGCCCGCGCACCTGTACTCGTTCTCGTTCCGGCCGGGGCGCTGGAGCAGCCGCTTCCCCCCGCAGCAGGAGATCCTGGCCTACCTGTGTGACCTGGCCGGGGAGAACGGCCTCGGCCCGCATCTGCGCCTCGGGTCAGGCGTCACCGCGTGCCGGTTCGACGAGGGCCGTGCGCTGTGGGACCTCACCCTCGCCAACGGCGACGCGATCCAGGCAAGCGCCGTGGTCTCCGCGGTCGGGCAGCTCAACCGGCCCGCGCTGCCCGACATCGCGGGCCGCGGCGACTTCACCGGCCCCTCCTGGCACTCTGCGCGCTGGGACCACGGCGCCGACCTCGGCGGCAAGCGTGTGGCCGTGATAGGCACCGGGGCCAGCGCGATCCAGTTCGTGCCCGAGCTCGCCAGGACGGCCGGGCACGTGGACGTCTACCAGCGCACCGCGCCGTACGTGCTGCCCAAGACCGACCGGCGCTACGGCGAGGCCGAGCAGGCCTTCTACGACCGGTTCCCGGCGGTGCGCAAGGCGGACCGGCTGCGCATCTTCCTCTACGGCGAGTTGCTCACCAGCGGCTTCGTCCTGTCGCCGAAGCTCCTCGCGGGACCGATGCAACTGTGGCGGCGCCAGCTCAACTCGCAGATCACCGAGCCGGGGCTGCGCGCCAAGTGCGTCCCCGATTATGTGATGGGCTGCAAGCGGGTGCTGTTCTCCAACGACTGGTATCCGGCGCTGGCCCGCCCGAACGTCGACCTGATCACCGAACCGATCGAGCGCATCGTCGCCGACGGCGTGGTCACCACGGACGGCATCACCCGCCACGCGGACGCGATCGTCTACGGCACCGGGTTCCAGACCCTCGACTTCCTGGCGCCCATGGCGGTGACCGGCCTGCGCGGGCGCCGCCTGGACCAGACGTGGCACGAGGGGGCAGAGGCCTACCTGGGCATCAGCGTCGCGGGGTTCCCGAACTTCTTCATGCTCTACGGGCCCAACACCAACCTCGGCGGCAACTCGATCCTCTACATGCTCGAAGGCCAGATCCGCTACGTGGCCGCGGCACTGCGGGCCCTGAAGTCCGAGGGCCTCGGCTGGATCGACGTGCGCCCCGAGGTACAGGGGGCGTTCAACACCTGGGTGACCGCCTCCAGCCGCACCTCGGTGTGGGAGTCAGGGTGCCATAGCTGGTACACCACGGCCTCGGGCCGCAACACCAACAACTGGCCCGACCACACGTTCCTGTACCGGCACCGGGTCCGCCGGTTCGATCTCGGCAGGTACCGGGCCATGCCGAAGCCCACGGCCCCGGCCGTGGCCGACGTGGGCCGCGCATGACTGCCCCGTACCGGCGCGCAGGCTGGAAGGGCGCGTCGCACGCGAGCGGCCTGCGCCTGCCACCGGCACTGATGCGGCCCGGGATCCGGCAGATCGGCCGGCGCATCCTCGACCCGGCACTGGCCTGGGAAGTGCAGCGCCAACGCTTCGACAAGGTCATGCGCACCTCGCTGATGCCGCGCGGTACCAGCGTCACGGCAAGCACGCTGGACGGGGTACCCGCCGAGGTGGTGACGGCCGCGACGGCCCACGAGGGCCGCACCGTGGTGCACTTCCACGGCGGCGGGTACTGCCTGGGCTCGGCCCGCATGATGCGGACCTGGGCCGCGCGGCTGAGCGCACAGGCGGGCTGCCGGGTCGTGGTGCCCGAATACCGGCTGGCGCCCGCGCACGCCTACCCTGCCGCCCTGGACGACGCCCGCGCCGTACTGAACGCGCTGTTCAGCGAGGCCGACCCGGCCTCGATCGTCATCTCCGGCGACTCGGCCGGCGGCGGACTCGCCCTGGCACTCATCCTCGCCATGCGCGACGCGGGCGACCGGCTCCCCGCTGGCTGCATCCTCATGTCGCCCTGGCTCGACCTCACGGCCGACCGCTGGGCCAGGCCCGCGCTGGTGCGCCGGGACCTACTGCTCAACCCGCCCTGGCTGGCGGCGTGCGCCGCCGCCTACGCCGACCCCTCGCAATGGCCGGATCCCAAGGTCTCACCGCTCCGGGCCGGTCACCATGGCCTGCCGCCCCTGCTGATCCAGGCCGCGTCCGACGACCTGCTCGCCCCCGACGCCGGGCTCCTGGCCACCAGCGCCTCGGCCGCCAACGTAGATGTCACCTACACCAGATGGCCGCACATGTGGCACGACTTCGCCCTGCTCCCGGGCCTGGTCGCCGCCGCCGACAGCGCTCTTTCCCAAACCACCTGGTTCGTAAGAGCGGTCACGGCCGGCTGACACCACCGGCCGCCCATCCCGGAAACCAGGCCCCCTATCCGCCCGGCCCGTAAGCCGTTCACGCCTCTTGACGAAAACAGATAAACACTCTTTTAATTCTGTGCATGGGCCGTATCGCCGGAGTCACGGCCGCCGAAACCCGTCAGCGCCTGCTGCGCGCCGCCGCTGACGTCTTCGCCGAGCGCGGCTACGACGGGACGCGCGTGGCCGACATCGCCGCGGCCGCGGGGGTCAGCAACGGCGCGCTGTACGCCCACTTCGCCTCCAAGGCGGAACTGCTGGTGGACGCCCTGCGCACGCACGGCAGACGGCTGCTCGCCGATGTCTTCGCCGCCGATCCGGACCGGTCGGTCACGGACCTGCTGCTCGTCATCGGCCGGTGGCTGCCCCGGCGCCGCGGCGCCCCGGGTTATCTCATCGTCGAGGCACTGGTCGCGGCCCGCCGTGACGAGGAGGTCGCCCGGCCGATGCGCGACTACGTCGGCGAGCGGGCCGACTGGATCGCGGAGCTTGTCCGCGCCGCCCAGGGCGGCGGCGAACTTGACCCGGCGCTGTCGCCGAACGCGCTCGCCCATTTCTGCTTGCTGCTCGCGATGGGCAGCGCGCTGGTGACGCCGGACCTGCACGCGGTCGGCGACGAGGAGTGGAACGCGCTGCTCACCCGGCTGATGTCGGCCCTCAGGCCCGACGGCGCCACGCAGACAGGAGCGATGCGGTGAAGGTGCGGATCGATCACGAGCGCTGCCAGGGGCACGGCCGCTGCTATGACCTGGCGCCCAGCCTGTTCGGCGATGACGACGAGGGTTACGGGACCGTGCTCGGCGACGGCGCCGTGCCACCGGGCCAGGAGCACGACGCGCGCCTGGCCGAGCTGAACTGCCCGGAACGTGCGATCGACGTCGAGGAGGCGTGACATGGCCGCCGATGACCGGTTCACCGAGGATTTCCGGGAGGCCCGCGAAGAAGAGCTGCTCGGCACCATCGCCGAGGTCGTCACCGGCCCGGTCGCCGACTGGGCAACCGACTTCTCCCACGTCGAGCCCGAATGGGCCGCCGACCCTTATCCGATCCAGGACGACCTGCGGCAGCGCTGCCCGATCGCGCACACCGGGCGGTTCGGCGGCGCCTGGCTGCCGACGCGGTACGAGGACGTCGCGGCGATCGCCTACGACACCGAGCGGTTCTCCTCGCGGGCGATCATCCTGAGCAACTTCCGGCCGCCCCGCGAACTGGCGCCGATCGGCGGATCCCCGCCGATCTCCTCCGACCCGCCGTTCCACCACGATGCGCGCAAACTGCTGCTGCCCGCCTTCACCAAGGCGGCGGTGCAACGGCAGGAGCCGGCGACCCGGGCGTTCTGCCACTCGCTCATCGACGGCTTCGCCGGCCAGGAGGTCGTCGACGCCGCGGCCGACTACGCGCAGCACATCCCGATGCGGGTCATCAGCGACATGCTCGGGTTTCCCCCGGAGGACGGGCCGCGGTTCCGGGTGTTCGTCGAAGACCTCCTCGAAGGCATCAACCTGCCGCCGGACGAGCGCATCGAGCGCGTCTCCCGGTTGTTCGACTACCTGCTCGTGCAGGTGCACGACCACATCGACAGCCCGCGCGACGACCTCACGACCTACCTGCTCAACGTGGAGTTGTACGGCCAGAAACTCAGCCCGGACCACGTCGTCGGCACGATGGCCCTGCTGCTCATCGCCGGCATCGACACGACCTGGAGCGCGATCGGCTCCGCACTGTGGCATCTGGCGAAGACCCAAGCCGACCGCGAGCGGCTCGCCGCCGAGCCCGCCCTGCTGCCGACCGCCATGGAGGAGTTCCTTCGCGCGTTTGCGCCGGTCACCATGGCGCGGCTGGTCAAGGAGGACATGCACTGGCACGGCGTGGACATGAAGGCCGACGACTGGATCCTGCTGTCGTTCCCCGCGGCCAACCGCGACCCGGCACAGTTCGACCGGGCCGGTGACGTCGTGATCGACCGCGCGGTCAACCGGCACGCCGCGTTCGGCCTGGGCATTCACCGCTGCGTCGGCTCGCACCTGGCGCGCATGGAACTCCGGGTCGCCCTGGAGGTCTGGCTGGAGCGGATCGGTGAGTTCACCCTCGCCGACCCGGCGGCGGTGACCTGGTCGGCGGGCCAGATCCGTGGGCCGCGCTCGCTCCCGATCCGGATCCGCTGACCAAGGATCACCGCGCCGTTTGCCAGACGGTCAGGACTTGGAGGCGCTCCACGGGCCGCCTCCGGCTGGCCCGCTGGGGCCCTTGATCTGCCAGGTACCGGACATGGAGTTCCCGGACGCCGAGCCCGAATAGGTGACGTCCTGAGAGCCGACGGTGCCGAATTTGATCGTGCTGCCCTGCACCGTCCCGTGGATGGGGATGGTGCCGTGCCCGAGGGACGAGATGCTGATCGTGCCGATCAGCCTGGACCCGGACTGGTGCCATCTGAGGGTGAAGTGGCCCTGGTAGGCACCGCTGTACTGACCCCGCCACTTCCCCGAGAGGCCGCTGTTCGCAGCGGGCTGCGCCGGTGCGCTGTCAGCGGGGGCGGCGGCCTGGTTCGCCTTGGCCGGCTGGGTGGCGGTCACCTGTGCGGTGCTGTTGCCGGAGCTTGAGCACGCCGCCAGCGTCATCGCCAGGGCGGCCGTGGCAGTCATACCGATTACTAGCCGCCGCGGGCACCTGCCCGCGTTGCCGTGGAGTTGCATCGTCATTCCTTCCGCTTGCGATATCACCGTGGGTTCTCATCCGTGCCGGGGCCGCCATCCGTCCCCGCCCGCCAGCCGACCCCCACGCAGCCGACCCCCACGCAGGCGAGGATGCGCTCGAACGGGAGGCCGGCTCGTTCGCTCACCGCGCGGACCTCGGCCGCCGGCCCGGCGAACAGGCACAACAGCACCTCGTCCTCGGGCATCAGCAGCGAGCCCAGGTACGAGACCCGGCTGCCGGGCGGGACAGCGATCTCCTGCCGCACGCGCCGGCCCAGTGTCTCCGCGGTCGCACGGGACAGGCCGGGCAGCAGGCATTCCGCCACGTGCAACTGCGGCTCGGGCCCGGTCACCGGGCCCTCACCAGGACCGCACGGACGGCGCTGCCCGCGGGCCACACCCGGCCGCCGCATGCACCCAGCACTGACATGCTCAGAAGCTAGGCTCGGCGGCCATGCCGCCGCGTCGGGGGAAACCCTACGTTTCGCCGCCGGGGAAGCCAGGCCCACGGCCGCACGCCGCGATTACGGTGTGCGCTGCCTCACACCCGTGCCTGGCGCACCGGTAACGGCGCCCACGGCGGACGCCCGTCAATGGCCGCCTGCCCTGCGCATATGCGGCCGGCGATGGCCGGCCGCCTGACCATGATCCATTTCGGTCGGGAATTGTCCAGACAATATGCAGTCTTCATTCAGCGAACGGTCAGGCTGACCGGGTGATATGTGGATGGCTCCCCCCGGGGATGGAGCCCCGGCCAAGCCGGGGGGAGCCCCGAAGCGCACCCCGCCGGCCAGACCCACACTGAGCCGGCGGGGTGTCACCAGAGCCGGCCGCTTCGGATCCGGCCGGGCGCGGTCCGGCCAGGCGGCCCTGCTGCAGCGTCATCACCCGTTCAGGGTGAGCCAGGACGCGCCGTGCCGGTGCCGCCGGCCTGCCACGAAGGGCTGCGACAGGCAGGCCGGCGGCACCTCAGCGGGCCTGATGACGCGGCGAGGCCTCGGGCGGGCCCAATCACCCGCGACAGGGTGACGACATCGGCGGGTGGCACTCCCAGGGTGGAGGAGTCAGCGAACATCGGGATTCCGGCACAGGAGGCCATCATGATCCCGCCATCAACCACACCAACCGTCGGTGAGGCCAGGACCCACGAGGGTGGCCACGGCTACGGCCTGGTGCTGTTCGGGTCGATCCTGCTGGTCGTGATCGGCTGCTTCAACCTTATTTACGGCATCGCCGCGATTGCCCAGTCGCACGTGTTCGTGGCCAATGCGCACTATGTCTTCGGGAACCTGAAGACATGGGGCTGGATCACTCTGATCATCGGCATCCTGCAGTTGCTGGCCGCGGCTGGCGTACTCGCCGGCAACCAGGTCGCCCGGTGGGGCGCTGTGGTCATGCTCGCGCTCAACGCCATCGACCAGATGTTCTTCATCCCCGCGTACCCGTTCTGGTCGCTACTGATCATCGCCATGGACGTGGTCGCGCTGTACGGACTGTGCGCCTACGGCAGCAGGTCCAACCTCGAAGCCGCCTGACCCGCACATGCCCAGCCCGGGCGCCAGGGGCCAGCTGGCCCCTGGCGTCATTGCCGTCTGACACCGCACCTGGGCGGGTCCCGGCTCAGGGGCGCCGCATCGGGCCCGGGTGCCAGCGCGAGCCCAGTGTGCCCTGCGCCGCCTGCACACCGCTGCGGCCACCGCCCCCGCCGCGCAGCACGTAGGCGAAACCCACGGCGATCGCCCCGCCGATCACGGGCCCGGCGAGATAGGCCCACCACGCGGTCCAGTCCCCGATCACCAGAGCCGGGCCGAGCGACCGTGCGGGGTTCATCGACGCCCCGCTGACCGGCGATCCCCACAGCCCGGCGAGCGCTATGTAGCTGCCCACGCCGATGGCGGCCAGCGGGCCGATCTGCTGGGCACCGGACGCGGTGCCCAGGATCACGCTCACCAGCCCGACGGTCAGCACCGCTTCCCAGAGCATCGCGGTGGCCCCGGAGATGCCGTTGCCCGGCAGCGTGAGCCCGGCGCTGGCCTGCTTGCCGATCAGCGCCCAGAGCAGCAGCGTGGCGAGGATCGCGCCGACGAACTGCGCGACCACGTAGGCGGGAACGCGCTTCCACGGGAAGTCGCCCCGCAACGCGAAGGCCACGCTCACCTTTCCACTTCCATGACGCCGGCGCCCGGGGCCACGTTCTGCCGCACCCGGCCAGCAACCAACAGTCCATTGAACCGCCGGTGAACCGTATCCCCGGGCGGAATGAAGCCGAGCCCGACGACTACGCCTGCCAGGGACCGGAACCACGCCTTGGCCCCGCGGCGCGGACATGGCCCATCACGGCGCAGGAACTGGCTGACCCGCTGCTCCGGGCGACAGCGGGGCCGGGAAGATGTCCCTTGCCGTCGCCCCGCAAATTCGGAAGCAAATGTTGGTAGTAGCTTGACACCGCGCTTGAGGCGTTCTTGATTCAGGGCATGGACAATACTGACGTTCCGGGCTCAAAAGGCCCAAGCCGCCGCCTGTTCCTGTCCGCCTCCGCCGTCGCCGCCGCCACCGTGCCGCTGGTCTCGCAGGCCACCGCGGCCAGCGCCGCATCGGACGGCACCCATTCGGGCCCGCTCCACCGGACGCGACCCGACCCGGCCCTGCTGGCCCTGTTGAGCCAGATCGACCCCAACCGCATTCAGAACACCATCCAGACGCTGGTTGGGTTCGGCACCAGGCACACCGCATCGAGCCAGACCGACCCGAACCGCGGCATCGGCGCGGCCATCGCCTATGTCACCGAGCAGATGAATGCCTTCGCCGCCGTCCCCGGCAGCAACATGACCGTGCAGCAGCAGACGTTCACGCAGCCGGTCTCCCCCAACATCCCCGTGCCGACCTCTATCACCAACGTCATCGCCACGATTCCGGGGACGGCCTCCCCCGAGCGGTTCTACGTGATCACCGGGCACCTGGACTCCCGGTGCACCGACGTCACGGACTTCACCAGCGACGCACCGGGCGCCGACGACGACGGCTCCGGCGTCGCTGTCGTGCTCGAACTCGCCCGGCTGTTCGCCACCCACCAGTTCCCCGGCACCCTCGTCCTCGCCACCGTGGACGGGGAGGAGCAAGGGCTCTACGGCTCGACCTTCATGGCCGCCCAGATGGCGGCGGCCGGCAACGACGTCCAGGCCATGTTCAGCAACGACATCGTCGGCACCGGCGATGCCCATGACGGCACCCGGCCCGACCCGTTCACGCTGCGGATGTTCCTGGAGGGCCTCCCGACGAACGCATCCCCGAGCGATCTCTCGCTCATAACGACGGTCGGCGGCGAGAACGACGGGAAGTCCCGTCAGCTCGGCCGGTACGTCGCCGAGGTCGCGCCGTTCTCGCTGACGAAGATGAACATCCGGCTGATCTGGCGGCGCGACCGTTACCTGCGCGGCACCGACTCGCTTTCGTTCCAGGGCCACGGCTACGCCGCGGCCAGGTTCAGCGAGCCCAGGGAGAACTTCGGCCACGAGCACCAGAACGTCCAGGTGGTCAACGGCGTGCAACTCGGCGACCTGATCCAGTACGTCGACTTCAACTACGTCGCCCGGGTCGCGAAGGTGAACGCGGCCGCACTGTGGGCGCTGGCCTCCTCGCCCAGTACACCCAGCGGTGTGCAGATCCACACGACGCCGCCGGTCGGCTTCCCCGGCACCAACCTCACCACGCTCACCTGGAACGCCAATCCCGAATCCAACCTGACCGGGTACGAGGTCGTGATGCGGGAGACCACAACACCGGACTGGACATCGGCGATCCCCGTCGGCAACGTCACCTCGGTTACGCTCAACATCTCCAAGGACAACGTGCAGTTCGGGCTGCGCGCCGTGGACAGCAACTCCAACCGCAGCCCAGTCGCCTTCCCGCTGACGGTGGCCTAAGCGGCTCAGCCGGGGCGGCCATCGGCGGCGGCCGCCTCGGCTTCCCGGAGATTGTGCTCGGCGTCAGCGATGCGCCAGGGCAGCAGGGCTGCCTCGTGGGCGATCGGTACCGCGCGGCGGAGCAACTCGACGGCGCGGGAAGTTTCCCGCAGCCATCTCCGCCCGGTCAGTCCGGCCGCGCCTGGAGCAGGTCGAAGTCCCGTTCGGCGTAGAGCCGGTGCTCCCACTCTTCGCTGAGGATGGCCTGTAGGCACCGGCGTACCGGGAAGCTCTCCGGCTCGGGATAGCCCGGTTCGGTGACCGCCACGGTCCGGCCGGCCAGGGTGGCGTCGGTGAGTCCGG
Organism: uncultured Actinomycetes bacterium; assembly: GCA_963726415.1. Lineage (GTDB taxonomy): Bacteria > Actinomycetota > Actinomycetes > Streptosporangiales > Streptosporangiaceae > DASXKD01. The sequence continues at coordinate 222,158 of CAVSCM010000024.1, read as the reverse complement.
CGAGCACCTGGCGAACCGTAGCCATGCGGTCCGCGCGCAGGGCGAGCATCTCATCCAGCGACGGCCGCACCTCGCGGTCGCGCGGGATGCTTGGCTCGCTGGGCATCTCATCGTGCGGCAGGTCCAGCGGATCCCAGGGCGACGGATCGCCCAGGATCGCGCGCCTCACCCAGGCGTCCGTGGCGAAGACCAGATGGCGCAGCGTCTCGATGAAGGACCACTCTTCGTCGACCCGCTCGTGCAGCAGTTCCGGGGCCATTCCACGGGCCCGTGCCACGGTCTGCTGCCACAGCCGTTCGAGGATGTCCCAGGCCTCGCGGAACCCGTCGGCGTCCGGCGGCCTCATCTTGACCCGGTCGGGGTAGCGGCGGTCGAGTTCGGCCTCCACCAAGGGCACCACGTCGACGCCGTTGACCCGCAGGTTGCTGATCTTGGCGCTGATGTCCACGTTCACCAGGAGGGCGTTGCGCACTCTGGCCCCGGTCAGGTCAACCAGGCGGAAGTCCGCCCCGGTGAGGTCGACATCGTGGAACCGGGCGCGGGTCAGGTACACGTCCTCGAACACCGAACCGGAGAGGTCCTTGCTTGTGAAGTCGGTCACCGTGCCAGCCTCGCAGGAAACCCGCGCATCTGCCCGTGGCAGGACGGTGACGCCGTAGCGTCGGCATGTGGTCCGCTATCGGGTGCTGATCTCCGGCCAGGTCCAAGGCGTCTACTTCCGTGCCGCCTGCCGGCGGATGGCCTGGCAGCACAGCGTGGCGGGATGGGTGCGGAACCTGGACGACGGCCGGGTCGAAGCAGTCTTCGAGGGCGCGCCCGGCGACGTGCAGCACCTGGTGGACTGGTCACGGCATGGCCCGCGCCTGGCGCTGGTGTCAGACGTCGCCGTGCAGGCCGAGCCCCCTGAGGGCCTGGCTACCTTCGTGATCAGGTAGCGCGCAGGCCCCCGAAGGACCGCTGTCACCGGGGGATTCATGGCAGGGTCAGCCGGGCAGCCCCATCGCGTACACCAGGCTGCGCCCGCTGATGTTGTCATTGGAGGCCATGAAAACCTTGCCCCCGGCGACGGCAAGCGGCGCGCCCAGGTAGTCCTGGTAGGTGCTGAGCTCCAGGAACGAGATCGGCATGCAGATCGCCGCGCCGCAGCCGGTGGCCTTGAAGGCGTACAGCCCCGCATCCGGGGTGTTTTGCGGTGTGAGGCCCGCGGGTCCCTTGCCGACGAACACCACGCCGTTGACCACCGCCGGCGGCGAGGCCGATCCCGATGTGAAGTTGACCCCGGTCCAGAGCGGCTCACACCGCGGCTTGCCACACCCGGCGGCGGGGTAGGCGGCCACGACGCCGATCGTGTTCGGGTCCGGCGTGCCCTGGGTCGTGGCGAACAACATGTTCCCGGAGACCGCGGGCGTGCCCTCGGCGCCCCCGTCCCCGGTGTCGTAGGTCCGCAGCGGCTTGCAGATCTTCGCACCGCACCCGCCGGCGGGGAAGGCCATCAGGTGGAAGTTGGTGTTGACGCCGTTCCCGAACAGTGTTCCCGAATTGGTGTAGATGGTCGTCGCGGTGACCGCTGGGGCGTCGGTGACCCCGGCGGGCCCGCCGATGCCGGCCGTCCAGGACGGCGTGCAGTCCGGCTTCCCGCAGCCCGCGGCGGGGAAGACAAGCAGGCGGCCGGTGAACAGGTCCGGTGTGTTGAGGAACGTGGTCACGTAGACAAAGCCGTTGCCGACCGCGGGCGCGCCGATCAGTTCGGTCTTGAACCCGTGCCCCACCCACAGCGGCGTGCAAACCGCCGCACCGCAGCCGGCGGCCTTGAGCGCATACAGGTGACCGTGGAAGTCCCCCACGTACGCCACGCCACCGGCAACGGCGACCGACGAGTCGACCACCGGATCGAGCAGGTGGGCCTTCCAGGTCGGCGCGCACACCGCTGCGCCGCAGCCAGCGGCCGGGAACGCGTAGAGGAAGTGGTCGGCGGAGGCGATGAATACCAGGCCACCGGCCACCGCCGGGGTGCTGGTGAAGTCGCCCGCGGCCTTCCCCTGCCAGATCGGCTGGCAGGACGATTGGCCGCACCCGCTTGCCGGGTAGGCGTTCAGGTTCCCGTCGAAACCGCCCTGGTACAGCACCCCGTTGGCGACCGCAGGGCCGCCCTCGCTGTTTGTGTTGCTGCCGAAGTCAGCGGTGAACAAGGTGCGCAGGCGGCTGACGTTGCCCGGGTTGAAGGCCTTCTCGGCAGGGTTGGTGCCCAGGTGGCGGGGGGACTGGCCGAACTGCGGCCACTGGCTCGCGGCGGTTCCGGCCGCCCGGGCCGGCCCCGCCGTGCCGGGCCCGCCAGGCGCCATCGCGGCCGCCCCGGCCGGTGCCACCGCGGCCACCAGGCCGAGCGGTACCGCGAGTGCGGCCGACCAGGCCAGGGTGATCAGTCTTGGGGTCAACCGCATGTCCCCTCCCGGCGCTGTTTACTCAAGGCACGGCCGGAAACGGTCCCCGGTTCAATGCCTGGCAAAGCAATGACCAAGCCATGGCTATAAAACGTCGGCACCGGCCTTTCTGGCAAGCCCGGTCGGGCCGACCTCCCGGAACCCCGGGGCGCGGCCGCAGGTCGTCGAAACCCACGACCGACAGGTCCTGCGGGATCCGCAGCACCTCTGGCGGCCGCCTCGTACACCCCGAGCGCCTGCTGGGTCGCTGCCGGCGAATATCGCGGTCGGCGGCTCGGCGAGGTCAAGCAGTTCACCGCCGCGGACGAGACCGCCCTCGCGCTGGAAATCCCCGTGCGCTTTGCTGAGTGACGCGTGGGCTGGCTACTTCCTGAAGGCGTCCTTCACCTTTTCGGTGGCCTGCTTGAGGTCTCCCTTCGACTCCTCGGCCCGGCCTTCGGCCTCCAGGCCGGCATCGTCGGTGGCCTGGCCCGCCTTCTTCTTCATCTTGCCCTTGACTTCGGTGACCTTGTTAGCGGCCTTGTTCTCTGCAGCCATGTTGAATCCCTTCGATCTCCTGACCCGCTGCCCGTCAAGGCTTGCGGCAAACATCAGGCCGCCAGCGCCGCCGCGGCCGCGCAGCACGCCGCCGCTCGCGTGCGGCTTAATCCTTTGCGCCGCCAGATGGTGGCGACCAGGATGACGTCATGAGCGAGCGCTTCGTTGTTGCGCGTGAGGGGTGCGATCTGGCCGGGGAACGCTGGCCGGGTGGCGCCCCGCTGCTTGTGCTGCTGCACGAGGGGGTTGCCGACCGGCGCGGCTGGCACCAGGTGGCCGAGCGCCTGGCACCGCGGGTGACCGTGGTGGCCTATGACCGCCGTGGCTATGGGGAGTCCCCGGCGAGCACCGCATCCTTCACCGATGCCGGTGACCTGCTGGCCGTCCTGGACAGGGAACAGGCGGGGCCTGCCTGGCTGGTCGGGGCCTCCGCTGGTGGCGGCCTGGCGCTGGACACCGCGCTGCTCGCCCCGGGCCGCGTGGCGGGCCTGGTGCTGATCGGCACGGCGGTCAGCGGCGCGCCGGAGCCCGAACTCGACCCGGACACCCAGCGCTTCGGTGCGTGGCTGGAGGCGGCGATCGCCGCCGGGGACCAGGCGGAGATCAACCGGCTGGAGACCTGGCTCTGGCTGGACGGGCCGGCCCAGCGCGAGGGACGGGTCGGCGGCGAGGCCAGGGCGCTGGCCCTGGACATGAACGCGATCATCCTGCGCGGCGAAGGCCAGGAGGACGAGGGCGGCAGCGACGTGGACGCGTGGCACCGCCTGGCCGAGGTCAAGGTCCCGGTGACGGTCGCCTGCGGCGGGTTCGACGTACCGTTCATCCTGGCCCGCAGCCGCGAACTGGCCGGCCTGCTGCCCGGCGGCCGCTACCGCGAGCTGCCCGGACGCGCGCACCAGCCGTACCTGGAAGACCCCGGCCAGGTCGCGGACCTGCTGCTGGACGCACTCGCCGCCGACTGAGCACCGGCCCGCATCTCCCAACACGAATCTCGTACCCGTCCTGCACGTCGCAGCGATGAGTTTCGGCGGCTTGATCAGTCAACTAGTCGCACCGAGACCAACCGGAGGTGCAGGGCGTGCGAAAGAGGGCGCGGAAGTGGCAGTTACGGCAGCGGCCATTTGCGCCGCTGAATGGCCGGAAGGCTCAGATCAGCTCGAGCTCGCGGGCACGGCGGACCGCTTCCCCGCGGTGACCTGCCGCGAGCTTGCGGAAGATGCTCTTAAGGTGTGTCTTGACCGTGTTGGTGGAGATGTACATCGCCCCGGCGACCTCGGCGGTGCTCAGCATGTGCGCGACATGGCGCAGCACCTCCTGCTCCCGCTCGGTCAGTGGCTCGACGATCAGTGGCGACGCCGCCGCCCGGCCTGACGCGCTCGACGGCGTTGGGCGCAGGTCGCCGCGCTCGGCCGGGGCCGTCGGGCGGACGCCGTCCTGGGCCGCTACCGCCTGCGACTCGACCAGGCCGAGCCGCTTCTCCAGCCAGGCGGGAACCTGCCACCCAGATCGTGCCCTGGCCAGATACTGGGCCGCCACGGCGATGTGCCCTTCGGCCAGGCCACCGCGGGCGGCTATCAGGCAGGCCATGGCACCGAGCAGCCGGTCAGGGCTCACGGTGAGGACCGAATTGAGCTGCCGCAGCAGGTCCCCGGCTTCGCGGAGCGCCTCGTTCTCCAGACGCACCCAGGCGGCAGCGAGCAGGGCGGCTGGGTTCGGGTACGGAGCGGGCCGGGTTTCGGAGTTGGCGAAGGCCGCCATTGCCTCGTCCGCCAGTTCTTCGGCGCGGCTCATGCGCCCTCTCAGAGCCTCTGCCAGCGCGAGATTTCCCAGGCAGTCGGCTCGTGCGTGCTCGCCGCTGGCGGTGGTGGCGGCGGCCACCCCCGACCTCAGGGTGCGTGCCGCCTCGTCGAAATGGCCTGACCACAGTTCGACAGCACCCCGCTGGGCCAGTATTTCGGCCCGGATCTCGTGGTGCGGGGCGAGCTTGTCGTACGGCACGTCGTGCAACAGCGACTCGGCGCTGGCGGCGGCCGTGGCCGCCGCGTTCAGATCCCCGGTGCGGCGGGCCGCGGCGAGCCGGATCAGCGCGGCAGCCAGCAAGCAAGCGGCCTGCTTATCCTCGGGAGCGCACTCCAGGGCGCGTTCCGCGGCGGCCAGCCCTGCCTCGGCGGCTTCGGGTCCCGCATTGGCCAGCGCCACCGCTGCGCAGACCAGATACGGCTGCGGCGTGTCCCAGGTCTCGCACTCCGGCATGGCCGCGAACTCCTCGGCCAGGGACTGGCCGCAGCCCCGGCCGATGATCTGGCCGATCGCCAGCGTGTCGACGACCACGGCGGAGGCGAACTGCCAGTCGTTCGCGCGCGCGGCATGCCGCACCGCGTCGGCCAGGCGGCCGTGCCGCCGGTACCAGCAGGCGGCGCGCTGGTGCAGGCCGGGGATCCGGTCCGGCGACCTGTGGCGGAGCTTCAGGCGGAGCACTTCCGCGACCATGGTGTGGTACCGGTACCAGCCGCCGCCGATCGGCCACACGAACGCGTTGGCGTCCGCCAGGGCCTTGAGGATGCCGGCGGCGCGGCTGTTACCGGTGAGCTCGCTGGCGCAGTCGGCGCTCACGTGCTCCAGGATGGACGTGCACAACAGAACTTCCTGGACCTCCGGCGGCTGTGCGCCGAGGACTTCCTCCATCAGGTAGCTGGTCAGGGCGTTGTCCTCGGTGGTCAGCGCCTTGACGAACTGGCCCGGATCGGGATGGCCGTCCATGGAGAGCGCCGCGAGGCGGACGCCTGCCGCCCAGCCCTCCGTCCGCCGGGTCAGGTATTCCAGCGAGTCCGCTGGCAGCGGAATGCCGTGCTGCGCCAGCAGCAGCCCTGTTTCGGCAACAGTGAAAGCGAGGTCGCCGGCCCGGATCTCGGCCAGTTCGCCGGCCAGCCGGTACCGGTGCAGCGGCAGCAGCGGGTCCATCCGCGAACCGATCACTAGCCGCAGGCCCGGCCCGGCATTCCGGAGCAGGAAGTCAAGCCCCTCCAGCACCCTGGGCTGCGTCATCAGATGGAAGTCGTCAAGGACCAGCATCACGGGCGGGTTGCGCGCGGACAGCGCCTCGGCCAGCCGGAGCAGGAACAGATGCTCCGCGGAGCGCCCCCGGCCAGCGGCCGGCAGTGCCCGTGGCAGCGCAACGCCGGCTCGGCGCAGGGCCGCGACGAGATAGGCCCAGAAGATCCCAGGCCGGTTGTCGTACTCGTCGAGACCAAGCCAGGCGACCGGCCGGGACCGCGCCGCGGCCCACATCGCCAGCGCCATCGTCTTGCCCGCCCCCGGCGGGCCGGTGACCACGGTCAGCGGGCAGCATCGCATGCCGCGGTCGATGAGTTCGGTGATCCGCTGACGTGGCACCAGCCAGGCAGGCCGGCCCGGCACAGTGATCTTGGACGACAAGATCGGATCGCGGCCGCCTCCCACCGAACGTCCCGCTCGTGCAGTAACCGGCCTGGCAACGTTGGCCGCCATTGGACTACCCCGCCTTCCTCCCGGCTCCCCCCGGCGGGCACTCGGCCCGCACTACCACGAAATCGCGGCCTGGCCTGGCCACGCATCCCACGATTGGTGGTAAAGCAGCAGGAGGTGGATCCCGGCGGTCTAGGGATATGGCGGGTGAACGGCCGACCAGTCCGCGGCGACGAACGCCATGATGGATCGCCTGGCCGGGGTATCCCGCCAGCTCGGCAGCGGATCGCCGGCCGTCATTGTGAGTCCGAGTACACGTCGCGCACGATCCCTACTTGCTTGGTGGTGAAGGTGCGTTCCCGGCGCAGGCCGCGGGCGAAGGCGAACCACCAGCTCAGCACGGCGCCGAACCGGTTGCGGTACCCGGTGAGGAACCCGATGTGGATGAACAGCCAGGCCACCCACCCGGGGAACCCGATTCGGCCATCTCGAACGCGCCGAACACCCGGCGCCGGATGACCAGGGCGTCCTCGATGGTCTTCATGCCGGGCGCATACCTGGCGAACTCGTCGTGGCCGAAGTACGACTGCGCCACCCCAGCGGCCACGATCAGGTAGTCGTAGCCGAACCCGGTGGTCTCACCGACCGGGCGCCTCGCCAGCACCTGGCGCCGCTCCGCATCGATACCGGTCACCTCAGCCAGGACAAACTCCACATTCCGGTGCTTGCGCAGGATGGCCCGCAGCGGCGCGGCGATCTTCCCCTCGGAGAGAATGCCCGTCGCGCATTGGTAGAGCAGCGGCTGGAACAGGTGATGCTCCGCCCGGTCGATCAGGGTCACCTGGACCGCGGCCCGGCGCAGCGCCCGGGCCGCGAACAGCCCGGCGAAACCGCCGCCGAGTATCACAACGCGAGGCCGGCGATCCTGGTCGTTCATGGCGCCCATTGCCTTCTGGTTTCCGTGACAGCCCGCGACATCACCCCGTGGGGTCGTGCCACGCATCCCGGTCGGGGAGCAGCCGATCCGCCTCTTCGGGGCCCCAGCTGGCCTTGGCGTAGGGGTGCACGGGGGTCACGTCGTCGAGCACCGGATCCACCACCTGCCAGGCCGCTTCGACGGTGTCCTGGCGGGCGAACAGCCACCGGTCGCCGTCCAGCGCCGCGCCGATGAGCCGGTCGTAGGGGCGCATGTCCTCACCGGACCGTTGCGTGAACGCCAGCTCCTGCGACTCGGGTTCCCACCCGGCGCCGGGCTTCTTGCCGGCCAGGGTGAGGCTGAGCTGGGTCTGCGGCCAGACCCGGAACCGCAGTTCGTTGGCGGCGGGCAGCGGCGCCAGGCCGAAGATGTCCCGCGGCGGGCGGCGGAACCTGACGGTGACCTCGGTGGCGGTGACCGGCATGCACTTGCCCGCCCGGATCAGCACCGGGACGTCGGCCCACCGCCAGGTGTCCACCGCGAGCCGGACCGCGACGAACGTCTCCACGGTGGAGTGCGGCGCCACGCCTTCGACGTCGTGATAGCCGTCGTACTGCCCGCGGACCGCGTCCTGCGCTTCCAGCGGCCGGATGGAGGCCACCAGCCGGGACTTGGAATCCCGCCACTGGCTGAGGCCCTGCCCGTCCGGCGGGTCGGCCATCACCGTGGCGAGCACCTGGAGCATGTGGTTCTGCACCACGTCGCGGATGGCTCCCGTGCGGTCGTAGAAGCGCCCGCGGTCGGCGACGTCGAACGCCTCGGCCATGGTGATCTGGATGCTCTCCACATGGTCGCGGTTGAGCAGCGGTTCGATGACCGCGTTGGTGAACCGGGCGAACAGCACGTTCTCCACCGGGTCCAGGCCCAGCCAGTGGTCCACCCGGTAGATGTTCTCCTCGGCGAAGTACTGGTGCATCAGCGCGTTCAGCCGCCGGGCGCCGTCCAGGTCGGTGCCGAACGGCTTCTCCACCATGACGCGCGCTCCCCGCGCCCTGCCCGCCGTGGCGATGCCCTGGGCGATCCGCCCGAACAGCGTCGGTGGCACCTCCAGGTAGTACAGCACCCGCTCGCCCGCGCTGAGCGCATCCGACATGGCGTGGTAGGTGGCGTCGTCGCCGAGGTCGCCGTCCACGTAGCGGAGCAGCCCGAGCATCTTGATCGCCGCCGGGCTGGACGGGTCCATGTTGTTGAGCTTCAGCGAGGCGACCGCGTAGTCGCGGAACTGCTCCAGGTCCCAGCCGCTTTTCGCCACCCCGATCACCGGGACGTTGAGCACATCACGCTCGACCAGCCCCACCAGTGCAGGGAAGGTCTCCAGCTTGGCCAGGTCCCCGGTCGCCCCGAAGATCACCAGCGCGTCCACGCGGTCTGACATGTCGCCTCCTGCCTGGTCCTGCTCACAGCAGAGCGCGCCGGCGTGCCGCGCTGCATCACCCGGTACGGGTAGCCGGGATCAGGGCGCGATGCGGCCCCTCCTCCCCGACCCCGTCAGCGCATACGCCAGCGTCCCCCCACCAGCCACAGTCCCCACAATGATCACGTCATAATGCTCAGCCACGACTGTTCTCGGGCCCGTTCAGAGATCGTCTGATTCCTCGAGCGCGGCCTCGACGTCGTACTCAAGCGCGGTAGCGATCTTGGGGGCGGCGGAGACCACCCGGCCGAGCCCGGCCACCGGGGCAATCGCCAGCAGCACATCGGCGATCTCGTCCTTGCTCGCCCCCGCCGCGAGTGCCCGGGCGGTGCTCCATTGCAGGCAGACCGCTGACGACCCGAGCGCCACCGACACCGCTACCTGCAGCAGGCCCACCGTCTTGCCGTCCAGGGCCGCTGGCCCGTCCGGGCGCGGCCCGAGTCCTGTCCCGGCGAGCCCTTCGTCGAAGATCGCCAGCCTGCGCAGGGTCTCCTGGAATCTCGCTGTCTGGCTCATGTTCCTCCATCGCCATCCAGCCTTCAGTTCACCTCGCGCAGCGGCGGTTGCCATCCCACGAATGGGGTTAATCCGGGCCTCACCCTTCCAGCAGGCCCAGTTCGCGGGCCCGGGTGACCGTCAGGGTCCTGCTGGTGGAGTCCAGCTTCCGGTAGATGGACTTCATCTGCGACTTGATCGTGTGCGGAGACAGGAACAGTTCGGCGGCGATTTCCGGAACGGATAGGTGGGTGGCGAGCAGGGGAAGCAGGCGGAGTTCGGCCGCGGTCAGTGCCGACGCGCCCGGGACGCTCGGCCCGTGCTCCTGCGCAAGCCGGGCCCGGAGCGCCTTGACCTCTCCGACCAGAGTGCCCAGGCCGGGCCTGCGCCTGAGCACCTCATCGATCTCCCCCATGAGCGTTCTGGCACCGGCCAGGTCGGCAAGGGCGAGGTGCACGCGGATGAGTTCGATCCGGGCCTGAACGGCCAGGTGGGGAGTTGCGTAGGTGAGCAAAGGACGCAGCCGCTGGGCACCGACAAGCTCGCGCCGCGCGGTAGCGACATCCCCACGGTGCATGGCCACCCGGGCAGCCACTGCGCTGACGAACGCGTCCTCCGCGTCGGCGCTGAGCAGGAGAGCCCGTGCCTCGGCGGCAAACTTATCGGCCACGTCCCATTGATTGCGCGCTATCGCCACCAGGCACCGTTCGCACAACAACGCCGTGCGGGTATCGATCGCACCGATTTCCCCGATGGCGACACCCTGCTCGAAGAGCAGGTCCGCGCCGTCAAGGTCTCCGTTCAGCAGCCGCGCCAGCCCTTGCAGGGCAGGAGCGACTGGAGCCACGATGCCCGCCACCGCGAGCCTCTGTGCGGCCTCGTCCGCGTCGGCCTGCATCTGCTCGGTCCCACGCCGGCACATGAGGGCCCGGAGCACGGCGGCCCACGCGTCGGCGGCGGGGTCGCCGGACGGTGCCGGGTTATCGTGCTGCCAACGGTCGACCACGTCGGCCCAGCGTTCGGCGTCCGCCGGACGCCCGGTCTGTGCGGCGGTCAGGGTGGCGGCCGCGGCGGCCATCGGATTGATTCCGTCGTGCTCATCCAGCCAGCGGAACCATCGCTCCACGGTGGCGATCCGGCCCTGCCGGTAGACCGGGAGCCAGAGATCCGCGGCGAGGTGCGCGGCCTCATCGACGGCCGTCGCCGCCATTGAATACTCCAGCGCCTCTTCGGCCAGGCCATTGCGCAGGCACCAGCCGGCGGCACGGCGCCGCAGGACCGGGATCAGCCCGGGCTCCACGCGCTCCAGTTCGGCCAGCAGCATGTCGCGGAACAGGTGGTGGTAGCGGTACCACTGCCCGCGCCGGTCCAGCGGCACAAGCAGCAGGTTCGATCTGGCCAGATCCGCCAGCGCCGCACCGGAGCCGGGCACGCCGAGCACCGCCTCGCACAGCGGGCCGGACATCCGCTCCAGCACCGCGGTCCTGGTCAGGAACGCCCGCTGCGGCCTGGAGATCCGGTCAAGGAACTCCGACTCCACGTACTCGCTGACGAACAGGTCACCGCCGCCGAACGAGGCCGCCGCGCCGGGCAGCGACCCGCCCGCCCGCAGGTACAGGGCGGCCAGGTACAGTCCCACCGGCCATCCCTCGGTACGCCGGTGCAACTCGGCCACATCGTCTTCGCCGAGCTCCACCTCGGCGGCACGCAGCAGCGCTGCCGCCTCAGTCGCCGTCAGCGACAGGTCAGCCGGGCCGATCTCGGTGATCCTTCCCTCGGCGCGCAGCCGGGCTATTCGCAGCGGTGGCTCGGTCCTGCCGGACAGCATCAGGCGCGCCTGTGCCGGGACGTGGTCGGCTAGCACCGACAGCGCGGCCCGGCATTCGGAGTTGCGCAGGAGGTGGATGTCGTCCAGCACCAGCGCCACCGGTGATTTCATCGCAAAGAACGCCGCGCCGAGCCTGGGTACCACGGAGCCGGGTACCGAGCTCGCCGGGGAGGCTAGGGCGGCGAACACAGGCCTGCCGATCGGCTCGACCGCGTTGAGCGCTTCTGCGACGTAGGTGAGCAGGAGCTTCGGGTCGTTGTCCCCCTCGTCGACCGATACCCAGGCGCATGCCTGACCGCTGCGCTCGGCCCATTGCGACAGCAGTGTCGTCTTCCCGTAACCGGCCGGCGCGACCACCGAGACGATGGGGCGGCCATCATCGCGCGCGAGACGGTCGGTCAGCGCCGAACGGCCGACCGTTCCCGGCCGTGCCAGGGGACGGAGCAGTTTCGCTGCCACAAGGTCGAACACGGGTTCGGCCACACCCTGCGGCCACCCCGTCTGCTGTCCCGTCACGCTGCCTTCCATGCCCCGGTTCGGGCCCTGAGCAGGGCCCGAATCCCATGCTCATCTGAAGCAACAGACCGGGTCAAGCGAACATTTGTGGCAGCGGGTACCTGCATACGGACACCAAAGACTCCTCATCCCTGACAGGTGATCTTTTAACCCGGCGAATCCAGTAGCGGCGCGGAACCGGTGACGGGGCGGATGCCGGCGGCGTGCCGCCGGGCCAGGGCACGGTAGGTCTCCGGGTTGGTCTCCACCCACTGCCTGGCACCGCCGCTGATCTCCCGTATGACCCGCGCAGGCACCCCGGCGGCGAGCATGCCACCGGGGACGGTCATGCCCGGCGGCACGGTGGCGCCCGCGGCGACCAGCGCACGCGGCCCGATGACCGCGCCGTCGAGCACGGTGGCACCGTTGCCCACCAGGGCCTCGGTGCCGATGACCGAACCGTGGACCACGCACAGGTGCCCGACGGTCGCGCCCTCGCCCACTTCGGTCACCGGGTCGGCGCCGCCGTGCAGCACGGAGCCGTCCTGGACGTTCGCACCGCGCCGCACGACGATCGTCCCGAAGTCGGCGCGCAGCACGGCCCCGTACCAGACCGATGCCTCGGCTTCGACGCGCACGTCGCCGACCAGCGTGGCGGTGGGCGCGATCCACGCCGCAGGGCTGATCACCGGTTCCCGGCCTTCAAAAGCAAACAGCGGCATCCGCCAATGATGCACCCGGGATGGCGCGGCCAGACGACCCGCACGCCGCTCAGCGCCGCCAGCCGGCCGGCGATGCCGGCGGGCCGGTCAGTAGTACCAGGGGAAGCGGGTCCAGTCCGGGGCGCGCTTCTCCAGGAACGCGTCCCGGCCCTCGGCCGCCTCGTCGGTCATGTAGGCGAGCCGGGTCGATTCCGCCGCGAATACCTGCTGGCCGACAAGCCCGTCATCGATGAGGTTGAACGCGTACTTCAGCATCCGCTGCGACGTGGGGCTCTTGCCGTTGATCTTGGCGCCCCACTCCAGCGCGGTGTACTCCAGCTCGGCGTGCGGCACCACTGCGTTGACCATGCCCATCCGGTGCGCTGCCTCGGCGTCGTAGGTCTCGCCGAGGAAGAAGATCTCCCGCGCGAACTTCTGGCCCACCTGGCGGGCCAGGTAGGCCGAGCCGAAGCCGCCGTCGAAGCTGCCCACGTCGGCGTCGGTCTGCTTGAACCGGGCATGCTCGCGGCTGGCGAGGGTGAGGTCGCACACGACGTGCAGGCTGTGCCCGCCGCCGGCGGCCCAGCCGGGCACGACGCAGATGACCACCTTGGGCATGAACCGGATCAGCCGGTGTACCTCCATGATGTGCAGGCGGCCGCTGCGTGCCGGGTCGATGGTCTCGGCCGTTTCCCCGTCCGCGTACCGGTAACCGTCCCGGCCGCGGATGCGCTGATCGCCGCCGGAGCAGAAGGCCCAGCCACCGTCCTTCGGCGATGGGCCGTTGCCGGTGAGCAGCACACAGCCGACGTCACTGGACATCCGCGCGTGATCCAGTGCCCGGTACAGCTCATCGACGGTGTGCGGGCGGAAGGCGTTGCGTACCTCGGGCCGGTTGAAGGCGATGCGGACCGTGCCGCCGTCCACGGCGCGGTGGTAGGTGATGTCGGTGAAGGAAAATCCCCCGACCTCGCGCCACCGCTCCGGTTCGAAGATCTCAGAGACCATGGCCCAATTCTGGCCAACCCGGCCTGGGCCGTCGACGGCGCACCCGGAACCGAGTAGGCAGGGATCATGACGCAACAGCAGAACCGGAACCTGGTGCTGTTCCGGCATGCCAAGTCGGCCTGGCCCGATGTGCCCGATCACGAGCGGCCACTGGCCGGCCGGGGCATCCGGGCCGCGCCCGTGATGGGACGCTGGCTGCGCGACGCGGGCCTGGTGCCCGACCTAGTGCTGTGCTCGACCGCCCGCCGGGCCCGGGAGACCTGGCAGTTCGCGCAGGCCGGCCTGGCCGCGTCGCCGCCGGTCAGCTTCGAGGACAGCATCTACGGCGAAGACGGGCCGGGCCTGCTGGCGCTGATCCGCGAGGTGCCGCCCGCCACGGGCACGCTGCTGCTCGTCGGGCACAACCCGGCGATCGAAGACCTGGCCCCCATGCTCGCGGCACCCCCCGGCGCGGCCGGACCCGAGGCCGCGAGCGCCGGCGACCTGGAGCGGATGCGGGCCAAGTTCCCCACCGCCGCGATCGCGGTGCTGCAGTTCGCCGGAGCCTGGCGGGGCCTGGCCCCTGGCCAGGCCCGGCTGACCGCATTCGTCACACCTCGTGACCTGCCCATGTCATCCGATCGGCGGGGGTAAGGAGTCCAACTTATGACGAGACCGTCCCCGCCGGCCGGCTGGCCCCGGGACGGGCCGGGAAAGGGGGGCTGCCATGACACGAGTTCTCGGCAGGGTTCTCGCGGCGATCACCGGCGCGGGCATCGCCGTGTCCACAGCGATCAGCGGCGCGGCGCCGACGATGGCCGCCACCGCGGCAAGCTGGTCCCAAGTGCCGGCGCCAAGCTCGCAGGCGCCGCAGGCCGAGCTTGCCGCGGTGTCGTGCCCGTCGCAGACGGCATGCACCGCGGCCGGCGACTACTACAACGCCGACGGGGCCCAGGTGACCCTGGCCGAGGCGTGGCACGGCGGTAGCTGGACCGTACAGCCGACGCCGGACCCGGCGGGCGCGGGTGCCAGTGTGCTGCTCGGGGTGTCCTGTGCGTCTGCCGATGCGTGCATGGCGGTCGGATACACCCGGCCCGTGGGCGGGCATCCGCAGCAGCCGCTGGCCGAGGCGTGGAACGGCACGTCCTGGAAGATCGTGCCGGCCGCGAGTCCCGGCACGAAGCCCACGCAACTGTCGGCGGTATCGTGCGCCACGCCGGCCGCCTGCATGGCCGTGGGGTTCACCAGCAACGGCATCGGCCCGCTGCCGCTGACCGAGACCTGGAACGGGACGGCCTGGGCCATCCAGCAGGCACCGCTGCCGGCCGGGTCGAGCCACGGCCAGCTGTCCGGCGTGTCCTGCACGACCGCGACGGCGTGCACCGGGGTGGGACAGTGGGAGTCGGGCACCATCACCGGGACGCTGGCGGAGGTGTGGAACGGGTCGGCATGGACGGTCCAGTCCACCCCCGATCCGGCCGGGCAGGGCGGCCTCAGTGTCCTTTCCGCGGTCTCTTGCCTGCCCGGCGGCACGGCCTGCACCGCCGTGGGCTACTGGCTCTCCAACGATGAAGACGTGACGCTGGCCGAGGCCCGCACGGGCACGACCTGGAAGGTGGTACCGACACCGACGCCGACCGGGACGCAGGGCATCGTGCAGGGCCTGTTCACCGGGATCTCCTGCAGTTCGGCCAACGCCTGCGGCGCGGTCGGCGACCACATCAACGACGCGGGCCACCAAGTGTCGTTGACGGAAGCCTGGAACGGGACCGTATGGAAGATCGTCCCGGCCCCGGCGGGCGGGGCAACCGCGGCCGTGTCCGGCATCTCCTGCCCGCTGGCCAGCCAGTGCACCGCGGCCGGCGTGGGCTATCCCACCAGTCAGGGCGCGCAGCCCGGCCAGGGCAGCGCGGTCACGCTGGCCGAGGCCTGGAATGGCACGGCGTGGACGATCCAGCAGACTCCCAATCCCACGGGGCTGATCTTCACCTCGCTCTCGGCGATCTCCTGTGCCGCGCGTACCTCCTGCGCCGTTGCCGGGTACCGCCGCTGGAACGGCTCCCTGCAGGCACTCTCGGAAACCTGGGACGGCACCCAGTGGGCCATCCGGCCGGTGCCCGTCCCTGCCCAGGCCGACTCCGCACAGCTGACCGCGGTGTCCTGCCCGTCGCCCGGGTACTGCGTGGCCGTCGGCGACTACCAGAGCGCCGCCACGGCGGGCGAGCGGACACTGTCGGAGATCTGGAACGGATCCCGCTGGACGATGAAGTCGATGCCGGTTCCCAGGAATGCGAGCACCACGCAGCTCAGCGGCATCTCCTGCCTGTCTGACACTTCGTGTGTCGCCGTGGGCTGGGACGACGGCGGCACCAATGGCGTGGGCCTGACCCTCGTGGAAACGTGGAACGGCACCGGCTGGACGATTCAGCCCAGCCCGAACCCGCCCACGGCGGCCGGGGGCAGTTCGCTGTCCGCTGTCTCGTGCGCAACGGCCGGCTCGTGCAGCGCCGTGGGCGACTACCTCACCGGTGAGAGCCCCTACCTATCGTTCGCCGAGTACTGGAACGGGTCGAAGTGGACCGTCCAGTCGACCCCCAACGCCTCCGGAACCGACACCTATCTCGACGGCGTGTCCTGCCCTGCCCCCGGCACCTGTACCGCAGTCGGCTACACCGCCGCAAACGACACCCTGGTGGAGAACCTCAAGGCGGGTACCTGGACGGTCACCACCAGTCCCAGCCCTGGCAAGGGCGGCAGCCTCGCCGGTGTCTGGTGTGCCGCGACGGCGGCCTGCTCCGCCGTCGGCCAGTACACCACGAGCGGCGGCAACGGCCGCACGCTCGCCGAGCAATGGAACGGCCAGGCCTGGGCGGTCCAGCCCGCTCCGGTCGGCTCAGCCGGGGCTTACCAGGTGAACGAACTGACGGGCGTGTCCTGCGTGGCGGCGTCCTGGTGCATGGCCAGCGGCTCGAACCAGACCTACTACGTGCCGCAGACCGGCTCGCTCAGCGCGGTAACCGAACGCTACGCACCGGGAGGATAGATCAGCGGGCGATCGACCCGGCGACGATCGGGTCGGCGGCGTGGCTCGCCTGAGCGGCCACCATCGGCACCGCGCCGAGCAGGACCACCCCGACCGCTGCGGCCGAGACCACCGAACGAGCGCTGGCGCCGCCGATCGCCCGGCGCACGGTGCCCGGGCGGCACCGGTACCGCCACGCGGCCCCCGTGCCGGGGGCGGCCACCGCGGCAGGAAGGGGTGCCGCTGCCCCGGCGGGGGCCACCGCCGGGGCAGGGGCCAGGGCCAGGTACCCGGCAACGACCAGCAGCAGCAGCGGGATCATGCTGTTCGGGTCGGTGCCGAGGCCGCCGAAGAAGCCAAGGTCCTCGATGAGCACCCAGTCGGCCAGGCACGCCACAGCCAGGCACACCACCGTCACGCGCAACACCGTGGGCCGGGAGTCGTGCAGCGGCCGCGCGGCCAGCAGGATCAGGCCGATGGCGGCGGGGACGATCACCGCGAACAGGTTCACCGCGAACCCGTGTGCCTGGTCGAAGGACGTGAACGCGCGGACCCAGGCGGCCAGGAACCCCGGCTGGGGGGTCTGCGCCATCGAGGCCGTGAGCCCGGCCAGGGTGCCGGGGCGCCCGTGCCCGGCCCCTTGCCAGAAGCCGCGGCCGGGCCAGGCCTGCAGCACCGCCATCCCGGCGAAGAACACGCCCAGGACGGCAAGCACGGCGCGGCCCAGCCGGGGGCTGCGCCAGTAACGTTCTGGCAGGGCGACGAGCACACCTGCCGCGCAGTAGAACAACACCGCCCCCGGGGCACCGAAAAGCCAGGTAAGTCCGGGGGCGAAGATCCCGCCGAACGCCTCACCGAAGACCCAGACCACCAGCCCCCAGCCCGCGCTGGCCAGCCCTGCCAGCCGCGACCAGGGGCCACCGGACGCGGCCATCAGCCAGATGCCGATCCCCACCTGGATCCACACCGCGGCCGCCCCGGCCTGGATCGGATGATACGACCAGGTCACGGTGCCCCAGTCCACCACGTGCTGTACCCACCGGGGTGAACTGTCCGCCGCCGGCTGGATCACCTGGGACGGCAGGCCTGCCGCCATGGCCGGCTGCGCCTGCAACAGCCCGTCGAAGATCCACAAAAGGCCGAAACCGATCCGCAGCAGCCGCCGTCCCGCGGGCTCGGCCGCCCACGCCGCGGTCCGGCTGGTGGCCTGCCGCCCACCGGGCGCCGCGGCGAGCCTCCCCCTGGCCCCTGCCCAGACCGCGCTGACCAGGACGAATATCAGCAGCGCGACGATCCCCTGATGGATCAGCGCGGTACGGAACGCGGCGACCACCACCGGGTCGTTGGCGTCCAGTCCTGGGTTCATGCCAGGCATTAGCGAAAGCACAGGCTCTCCTCCCGCCGGTCTGGAGATTGCAACGACCGTAGACCGGCGGGCTCGGCGGCCTCATCGGGGAAAATGCCTGGCTTTGCGCCGACGGTTGCCCAGATTGGCGCGGGAACTACCTAGGCCACCGGCCGCAGAGTGCGAGCTCTAGCCGGGCCGAGCCGCTGCCCGGTCGGCCCGGCTAGAGCATAAGGATGAGCATGTAGCCCATGGTGAGTCCCATCGCGATCTTGTAACACGCGGCGAGCCGGGGGGCGAGCGCGGCACCTCCCGGCCGGTGCGCAGCCCCTGCACGGGCGGCAGTGGTGCGCACAAGCGCGGTGAGCTGGTCGGCTGTCCACAGCACGTAGCCGATCATGAAGAGTGCCAGGATTACGGCGAGCGCCGCGAGGCTCCCGCCCGCGCTCGCTTGGCCACCGCCCATGCCGGGCATCGCCATCGCCCGGCCGGGCAACCCTGGCCAGGAGTCGGGAAGCACCGCGAGCATGTAGATCATGGCCACGCTCTCGACCAGGTGCGGCACCGGATGGGAATACGGCCACCGGCTGCCAGCGGCGTTCTGGCGAATCCGGCTCCGGATTGCCTGGCATGCGAACCAGACCGCCGCCACGGCGAAGACCGCCTCCCACGCCGTGGCGGGCAGCGGGCTCAGCCGCGGCAGCAGCATGCCGGCCATCGCGACCCCCATGACGACGTGCACCGAATCGGCTTCGACCTCGGTGAATCGCCGCCAGAGGCGGGCGGCGGCCAGGCGGCCCGCGCAGTAGACAGCGGTCGCGATCATGACCGCCGCGAGCGCGGCCGCGAGCCAGGAAGGCCCGGCCATCTCAGCGTCCTCCCGATAGCACCGGCCGGCACCGTGCTCGCTCCTGGGACGCACCGGCGCATGCCGCTCCCGGCGGGCTGCTCCTGCAGACCTCTGGCAGCTTGGCTGGAACCTCGCGGCTATGCATAACGGCAAAAGGCTAATAGGGTCCAGCTTGGCGCGCAATTGGGGTACCAAAATAAGATTCCATGACCCCACCGCGCGAGGCCACAAAGCTAAGGATCGTCGTTCCAGAAACCACCCTGGGGTATCCGGGAAACCCTGATGGGGTACCTTGGGAACCCCCGTAGGGTATTCCCATAACGCTGAGTCAGGCGCAGCTTTTCTGTTATCTTGCCGCGCCGTTCAGGCGTGTGTATATTCTCCGTTGCGGCATGAGCCGCCCGGTATCTTTGCCCAGGCAGCAGCAAGCGGCGCCGTGACCGTCTCCGAGCCGAGGTGACACTCCGTGCTTGTCTTCCTAACCAGCGGTATCGCCTGAATGTGACCGCCGGGGCGGCAATGGCCGCATCGTCGGTTTTCGTGGTGGGCAACAGCGTGCGGTTGCGCCGGTCCGGCATGCCGGCCTCGGGCGTGGGCCCGTGGCGGCCAGCAACCTTCGAGCCCGAGGAGCCATCGGAGAACGGCACCGGGAAAAAGCCGGCGGGCGAGACCGGGACAAAGGAGCATACGGCGTCATGCCTGGAATGAATTCCGGCGTCAACATCGACGACCCGACCGTGGTGGCTGCGTTCAAGGCCGCGCTGCTGCACCAGGGACTTATCGCGCTGCTGATCTTCGCGCTGCTCGGGCTGGCCTGGGTCAGCGTGCGGGCCTGGCAGCCCTTCGCGCGGAATGGCGTGCCGGAGGCGGCGGGCACGACCGTACCTGTGCAGGCCGAGCCGGCCTGGCGCCAGGTGCTGCGGATCGGCTTTGGCCTGCTGTGGATCTTCGACGGGATCCTGCAGGCTCAGCCAAAGATGGCCATCGGCCTGCCCTCGCAGATACTTGAGCCCGTCGCGGCGTCGTCCCCCCGGTGGGTGCAGCACTTGGTGAACTGGGCCGGGACGAGCTGGTCATACCACCCGATGCAGGCCGGGGCAGCAGCAGTGTGGATCCAGGCAGGTATCGGCATCTGGATGCTCGTCGCGGCGCGTGGCACCTCGTCCCGGCTGGCAGGGCTGGTCAGCGTCGGCTGGGGGCTGGTGGTCTGGGTCTTCGGCGAGTCCTTCGGCGGCATCTTCGCGCCCGGCTTGACGTGGCTGTTCGGCGCTCCTGGCGCGGTACTCGTCTACTGCGTCGCCGGCGGGCTGATCGCGCTGCCCGAGCGGGCTTGGCGCACGCCGCGGCTGGGCCGGCTGACGCTCGCGGGCCTGGGGGCGTTCCTCATCGGCATGGCGGTCTTGCAGGCCTGGCCCGGCCGGGGATTCTGGCAGGGCAACCTGCACGGCCAGCCGGGCACCCTGACCGGCATGGTCCAGGACATGGCCACCACCCCGCAGCCCCATGCCCTGTCGGCCTGGGCGAATGCCTTTGGTACGTTCACAGCCGCGCACGGGTTCGCGGTCAACCTGTTCGCCGTGGCCGCTCTCGCGGTGACTGGCGCGGCATTCGTCAGCGGGCAGCCGAGGCTGGCCCGCCCGGCCCTGATCTTCTTCACGGTGCTGTGCCTGGCGGACTGGGTACTCGTCGAGGATTTCGGGTTCTTCGGCGGGCTCGGCACCGACCCCAACAGCATGATCCCCTTCGCGCTCCTGGCCATCGCTGGCTACCTGGCCCTGGTCCAGGCACCCGCAGCGCAGCCAGAGCCGGCCGCCGCCGGGGCGCGGGTGAGCTGGCGGGACCGGGTGCGGCCCGCGTCGCTGCGCCAATCGGTCATGACGACCAGCTTCCAGGCGGTGGCATCGGTTGCCGCGATCGGAATGATCATCCTCGGCGCGGCCCCAATGGCGGCGGCGCAGGCCAACCCGGTCGCCGACCCCATCCTGGCCGAGGCGATCAACGGCTCCAGCGCCCCGCTCGACATCCCGGCTCCCGAGTTCCGCCTCACCGACCAGCACGGCCGGACGGTGACCCTTGCCAGCCTGCGCGGCAGGGTAGTCCTGCTGACGATCCTCGACGACACCTGCACGTCGGACTGCCCGCTGATCGCACAGGAGTTCCGGGCCGCCGGCCAGATGCTCGGCGCGGACTCCCGGCAGGTCGAACTCGTCGCGATCAACTACAACCCGATCTACACCCAGGTGAGCTACATCCAGGCGTTCGACCGCCAGGAAGGCCTGGCCACGGTGCCGAACTGGCTCTACCTGACCGGCACCCGCGCCCAGCTTGAACAGGTCTGGCGCCGCTACGGTGCGGCCCCGGGGGAGATCCTCCCGGCCGGGTCGATGATCGGCCACGGAGACTACGCGTTCGTCATCGACCAAAAGGGCCACCTGCGCCGGGAACTGGGATTCGATCCCGGCCCAGCCACGCAGGCCACCAAGTCGTCGTTCGCCGCCGAGCTGACCGACGCCGCACATCAACTGCTGGGGCACTCATGAAGCCGACAGCCCGCCCGGCCCTGATCGCGCTGGCCCTGGGAGCCGCGGCGCTCACCGCGGGCTGCGGCGCCGCGTCGAGTTCCGGGCCTGGCTCTGCAGTACAGACGCCGCGGGCCGGGGCACCGTTCCTGGCTACCTCTCTCGTCACACCGGCCGGCACCTGGGCCATTGCGGTCATGGGCGGTTCCGTCGCTACCCACAACAACTTCTGGCAAATGTTCGCTCGCCCGGCCGGGAGCACCATCTGGAAACTGGTCACTCCGCCCGGGGTGGCCGACAATGGCGGCCTGGTCGCGGCCAGCGCCAGCGCCGGGCCGCTGATCACGGGGATCCGGCCCAGCCAGTACCTTACTTACACGCCGCTGGCTCTCACCCGCGACGGCGGCCAGGCATGGTCACCAACCGGACCGCTGGATGCCGCGCTTGCCGCTACCCCCGATGCCCTGGCCACCGCCCCCGGTACCGGGCGCCTGCTCGCCCTGCTCACCAACGGCACGGTCAAGGCGGCCGCCCCCGGCTACACCCGATGGACAACCCTCACCAGCCAGCGCTCGCTGGCCACGACACCCGCCGGCCGACGCTGCGGCCTGACCACCCTCACCGCGGGCGCGTTCACCCCGTCGGGGACGCCGCTGCTGGCGGGGCAGTGCGGCCGCCCCGGAACCGCTGGCATCTTCGCCTCCAGCAACGGCACCTGGCAGGCCGCAGGCCCTGCACTTCCGGCCACGCTGGATCACCAGCACGTCACCGTGCTCCGGCTGACCCGGACATCCACCGGCAACGCGGCGCTGCTGGAGACGGGCACCGGCCCGGATGCAAGCCTGCTCGCCGCCTGGTCCACCGCCAGCGGGGATCATTGGGCACTGTCACCCGTCGCCCGGCTCCGCGGCGCCGAGCTGACCTCAGCATCCTTCGGCCCCAGCGGAGCGGTCGCGGTGGTCCTGACCGGAAACCGTGCCGAGACCATCACCGGGCCTGGTGCGGCGTGGCGGTCACTGCCCACCCTGCCCGCCGGTACCGCCACGCTGGCCCCTGGGCCCTCCGGCGGGTTCGACGCACTGGCGGTCCACCGCACCAGGCTGACCGTGTGGCAACTCGGGCCGGGTGCTGCCTGGCGAGCCACGCAAGCCATGAACGTTCCCGTCCAGTTCGGCTCGTCAGGCTGAGATGGCCGCCGCTTCGCCGCGGACGGCTGCGCGCAGCCTGCTGATTCGTGGCCCCGGGAGAACCTTTGACCTGCCATTAGCACATACATGGCCGTCACCCCGCAGCATCGCCATACAGTGAAACCCCAGCGCGGAAGGCGCACCGAGGCCGGAGAGCCACATGCACGGGTACGCCCAGAACAAGAACAACTACCTCGTCCGGCTGCGCCGGATCGAAGGGCAGATCCGCGGCCTGCAACGGATGGTCGAGGACGACAAGTACTGCATCGACATCCTCACCCAGGTAGCCGCCGCCACCAAGGCCCTGCAATCAGTGGCGCTTGGACTGCTGGAGGAACACCTCAGCCACTGCGTCGCTGGCGCCATCGCCGAAGGCGGCGACACCGCCACCGCCAAGGTCCACGAGGCCTCCGAGGCCATCGCCAGGCTCGTGCGGTCCTGACCCGGCCGGCGTGGCGTGCCATGCCGAAACCATGGCCCGGCCGTCCGTGGAGTCAGTGGAAGGGCGTTGCGGTGGCGCGCCCCGATCCGCCGCCGCGCTATCCGAGCTTGGCTTCGGGCAGGATCGGCTCGAACAGTTCCACGGGGTTGCCGGACGGGTCCTCGGCGAGGATCTGCTTGCCGCCCGTGCCGGTGACGATGTCGTTGCGGAACCGGACACCGTGGCTGCGCAGCTTCGCCACGGTGGCGGCCAGGTCGGCGACCTCGATGGCGAACCGGTTCCAGCCGCCGGGCTGCGGCATCGTGCCGTCCGGCATCGCCTGGCCGCCCCCTGGCCCGCCGCCGGGCGCGCTGAGCACCAGGCGCAGGTCCCCGCGGGACAGCATCGCGAAGGCCGGGGCGGGATGCATCACCTCGGCGAACCCCAAGTGGCTGGTGTAGAACGCGATCGCGGCGTCGACGTCGTTGACGATGTACCGCACGCTTACCGTGGCCATCCGCACACCTCCTCGGCCGGGGTTCCCCGGCTACCGCTCGGCGGTCTTGTCCAGCACCGGCTTCACATCGGCGACCGGGGTGCCGTCGATCGCCTCGAGCCCGTGCACGAGCATCCGCAGCCCTGCCACCTCGGCTACCTGTACACGGTGCAGGCCGATCGGGTTGGGCCGGTCCGGCGACCGGGTGCTGAAGACTCCCACGCAGCGGGTTGCCGGGGTCATCGCGCGGCCGGGTGACCAGCACGTCGCGGGCGGCCCGGTCCAGCCAGGTCAGCACGATGATCTCGGTGCCCGGCCGCAGATCACGGATCCCCGCGGCGACGGCGGGCTCGAACACGATCCAGGCCGGCGGCGCGCCCTCGTCGCCCTGGCGCGGCGCCTGCGCCCGGTCGGTCAGCGGTGACTCCACCCACCCGATCGGCACGATCTGATACCGAGGCATGCTCACCTCCTGCGAACGCCTCGGCCGGTTGTCACAGCACCATCCTGCCCCGCCGCCCGGACAGCGGGACGGCCGGGCGGCGTGGCCGCCGCCTGGTGGAAATCCCCCGCCCGAAGTCGGGTGACAGCCACGTGGCCCCGGGCCCGCACCGGATGCGAGCGTGAACTCCCGGGATATCGGCAGTCGGACCGCATGGCTGCCGGCACCATCGGAGCACGGTTGCGGAGGGCAGATGATCGAGGCGAGCGGCCTGACCAAGCGCTACGGAGCCACGCTGGCCGTGGACGGCCTGAGCTTCGGGTTGCGGCCCGGGGTGGTGACCGGGTTCCTCGGCCCCAACGGCTCGGGCAAGTCCACCACGATGCGGCTGATCATGGGCCTGGACCATCCGGACGCCGGGGCGGTGACGGTCGGCGGGCAGCCCTACCGGCGGCTGCGCTGGCCGCTGTCCGAAGTCGGGGCGCTGCTGGAGGCCAGGGCGTTCCACCCGGGCCGCAGCGCCCGGGGCCATCTGCTCGCGCTGGCCGCCGCGGGCGGGATTACCCGGTCGCGGGTCGGCGAGGTGCTCGGCATGGTCGGGCTTGACGCCGTCGCCGGGAAGCGGTCGGGCACGTTCTCGCTGGGCATGGGCCAGCGGCTGGGCATCGCCGCCGCGCTGCTCGGCGACCCCGAGGTCCTGCTGTTCGACGAGCCGGTCAACGGGCTCGACCCTGAGGGTGTCCGCTGGGTCCGCAACCTGATGAGGTCGCTGGCCGCCGAGGGCCGCACGGTGTTCGTCTCCAGCCACCTGATCAGTGAGATGGCGCTGACCGCCGACCGGCTGATCGTGATCGGCCATGGCCAGTTGCTGGCGGACACCACCGTGACCGAGCTTGCCGCCCACGCGGGCGGGTCGCTGGAGGACGCGTTCTTCGGCCTGACCGGCGAGTCGGCGGAGTTCCGCGCCGGCGCCGGCGGAGTCTCGCGCCGATGCGTCGGCGGAGTTCGAGGCCGGTGCGCCGCCCGGGTTCCAGGGCGGCGAGCGGCCGGGCCGGGGGCGGTCATGAGCGCCCGGCCGCACGAGGGGCACGCGGACGCCGGACACTACCGGTTCCGGCACGTGGCCCGGATGGAATGGATCAAGCTGCGCAGCCTGCGGTCCACCTGGTGGACGCTGGCGATCACCGTCACCGGCGCGGTCGCCATCGGCGTCACCGTCGGGGTGAACACCCGCAACGCGGCCGGTGACCTGACCAACAACGCGCTGGTCGGCATGGTCCCCGGGCTGCTGCTGGCCGGCGTGCTCGGGGTGCTCACGATGACCGGCGAGTACACCTCCGGCATGATCCGGGCGACACTGGCCGCCGTGCCGCGCCGGCCCCGGCTGCTGGCCGCCAAGGCGGCGGTGTTCGGGGTGCTGATGCTGGTCGCCGGGGAGATCGCCACGTTCGTCTCGTTCTTCGCCGGAGGGCTGGCGCTGCGGCATGACATCGCGGCCCCCTCGCTCGGCCAGCCGGGCGTGCTGCGTGCGGTGATCCTGTCCGGGACGAGCTTCTGCCTGGTCGGCCTGCTCGGGCTGGGCCTGGGTGCGATCATCCGGCACACCGCGGCCGCGGTCACGGTGCTGGTCGGCGGGGTGTACGTGGCCGCGCAGTTCGCCGGCGTGATCGCCCGGGCCGCGTTCGGCTACATGCCGATCCTGATCGTCGCGAACTCGCTCAGCACCACCAAGCCGGAACCCTGCGGCAGCGGCACGGCGGGATGCCCGCATTTCCTGTCGCCGTGGGCGGGACTGGCCGTGCTGTGCCTGTACGCCGCCCTGGCCCTGGCCGCAGGGGGCTGGGTGTTCGCCCGCCGTGACGCCTGAAGCGCACAATGATCTGGTGGGAGTGACCGGCCCAGCGAGCCCGGTAGCCGCAGGCCAGTGGCCAGCCCGCCACCCGGGCGGCGGCGCTGGTGCGCGGCATCCGCGCGGCGGCACGGGCCCCGCTTACCGCCCGGGCGCGGCGGGAGCTGCTGTTCTGCGCGGCCGCGGCGCCGCTCGGCCTGTGTGTCCTCGTGGTCCCCGTCGCGCTGACCGGGCTGCCGCTGACGGTGACGCTGCTGGCGCACGGAATTCATCCGGCCCACCATGCCCCGCCAGCCGGGCTGGCCATCTTCCTGGGGCTGGCGGTTCTTCTCGTGCTGCTGGCGCTGCTGGTATTGGCGCCGCGGCTCGCCCGCAGGCTCGCCGCGGCGCAGCGCCGCCTGGCCGGGCACCTGCTCGGTGAGCACATTGCCGGCCCTGCGCCCATTCGCGCTGGCCGCGGGCCCGTGTCCTGGACGGGCGCCACGCTGCGGGACGGCCCCGGCTGGCGGGCCGCCGGATACCTGCTCGTGCAACTGCCGCTGGCGGTGATCGGCTGCTATGTGGTCGTGATCTGGTGGGCGGCGGGGCTGGCCAACATGACGTACCCGTTGTGGTGGGCGTGGTTCCGCAACCATCCCGCCGGGCGTGCGGCTGAGCCCGGTTCCCGGTGCTGACCCCGTTCGGCGTGCTGCACGTGGCCACCATCGCCGGGACGTTCGCCGCCTTCGCGGCCGGTGCCGCGATGGTGGTGGCCGCGCCGTGGCTGACCCGGGCGGTGGCAGCGGCGGACCTGTGGCTGATGCGGGAACTGCTTGGCCCCGGCCGCCTGGCCCGGCGGGTCGCCGACCTGGAGCAGGCCCGCGCGCTCGCGGTCGACGACGCGGCCACGATGCTGCGCCGCCTGGAGCGCGACCTGCACGACGGCGCACAGATCCGGCTGGCCACCCTGGCGATGAACCTCGGCATGGCCATGGACCGGCTTGCCGCCGCGGAGGACCAGCCCGGCCTGGCCGAAGTCCGCGACCTGGTCGGCACCGCCCATCAATCGGCCAAGGACGCCATGACCGAGTTGCGCGACCTGGCCCGCGGCATCCACCCGCCGGTCCTGGACACCGGCCTGCCCGACGCGCTCGCCACGCTGGCCGCCGCCAGCCCGGTCCCGGTCCGCCTGACCACCAGCATCGCGCACCGGCCCAGCCAGGCGATCGAGACGATCGCCTATTTCTGTGCCGCGGAACTGCTGGCCAACGCGGTCAAGCACAGCGGCGCCAGCACCATCACGCTCACCGTGGCCGGGCAGGCGGAGTCGCTCCTGCTGCGGGTGACCGACGACGGGCGCGGCGGCGCGGACCCGGCGGCGGGCAGCGGGCTGGCCGGGCTCGCGCAGCGGGCGCGGACCGTTGACGGCCGCCTGGAGGTCACCAGCCCGCCGGGCGGCCCGACCCGGGTCACCGTCGAACTGCCGTTGCACGCCTGATGGCCGCCGACGTGCCGGGCCTGCGGGTGGTGATCGCCGAAGACGCGGCCCTGTTCCGCGAGGGCCTGGCCAGGCTCATCGAAAGCCGCGGCCACCAGGTGGCTTGCTCCGTGGCCGATGGCGGTGCGCTGGTCGCGGCCGTCGCCAGGCACCAGCCCGACGTCGTGGTGGCCGATGTCCGGATGCCTCCCACGCACACCGACGAGGGCCTGCGTGCCGCCATCGAACTGCGCCACCGGTACCCCCGGCTCGCCGTGCTCGTGCTCTCTCAGTACATCGAGACCCGGTATGCCGCCCGGCTGCTCGAAGACAACGCGGCCGGCATCGGTTACCTGCTGAAAGACCGGGTCGCCGACGTCGCCGACTTCGCCGAGGCGCTGGAACGGGTCGCGGCCGGCGGCACCGCGCTCGACCCCGAGGTGGTCAGCCAACTGGTCAGGTCCAGCCAGCAGGCAGCGGGCCTGGCCGAGCTGACGCCACGGGAGCGGGACGTGCTCGCGCTGATGGCCGAGGGCCGGTCCAACGCGGGAATCGCCGCCGCCCTCGTCGTCTCGGCCAGCGTGGTCGAAAAGCACGTGGCGAGCATCTTCGCCAAGCTGCGCTTGCCGCCGTCCGAGGCCGACAATCGCCGGGTGCTTGCCGTCCTGCGGTACCTCCAGCCCTGAGCCATGGCCCCGCCGAGATGAGCAGGAGGTGACCGGATGACGGATGCGGCTGGTCCGCCGGGGCCGCTGATCGGCAGCGGCCGGGCCGCCGATGTATACGCGCTCGGCGACGGCAAGGTGCTGCGCCGGTACCGGACCGCGTATTCCTGCACCGCCGAGGCCGGCCTGATGGGGTACCTGCGCCAGGCCGGCTATCCGGTCCCCGAAGTGTTCGCCGCCGACGGGCCGGACCTGGTGATGCAGCGGCTGCGCGGCCGGGACATGCTCGCCGACCTGGCCAGCAGGCCGTGGCGGGTGGCCAGGCACGCGCGGACGCTGGCCGCGCTGCACGACCAGTTGCATCAGATCGCGGCGCCGGCCGGGCTGCGGCCGTTCGGCCCCGGCGGGCAGGTGCTGCACCTGGATCTGCACCCCGCCAACGTCATGCTGACGGCCGACGGCCCGTTCGTCATCGACTGGTCCAACGGCTTCGGCGGGCGAGGCCGGGGCGGACGTGGCGATGGCATACCTGATCATGGCGAGTTCGGACGTGGACGGGCTGCCGGCGTGGCTCGTTCCGGCGGCCGGCGGGCTGCGCAGGGTGTTCGTGCGCAGCTTCCTGGCGGCCGTGCAGGACGACGTGCGGCCACACCTAGCCCAGGTGGCCAGGCACCGGCTGACGGACCCCAACGTCCGCCCGTCCGAGGCCGCCCGGCTGCGGCGCCTCGCCGGGCTGGCCGCCACCGAGCCGGGCGCCGAGCAGGCCGCCGCCGGACCGGGCGCCCAGAAACCGCCCCACCTTCCCGGAGGCCATTCGTGATCATGGCGTTCTGGCTGCTCCAAGCGCGCCACTTCCATGATCAAGTGATTCCGTACATACATGCGATGAACAGAGTCCTGTGGTCATGGAACTCAGGGCTGCGGGGGCTGTTTGGCTAAGCCGGCCCGGGACGCGGTGCTGTGATTGCTCCCGGCCCGTTTCCCCGGGCCGCTCGCCGAACCCGCCGAACACCACCCCAGATGAGTCAAGGCCGCCCTCAGTGCGGTGACGCGGGCCATCGCCCGCCCAGGCACATTGCGGGCTGCCATCTCGCCAGCCGGTGGCGCAGGCGCCCGTGCTGCCCGCTCCGCTGAGCCATGACCCGCTGCTGGCTGGCTCTGCTCGCCTCCGCGGCGGTGATATCATAATATCATTGTGATATCATTTTAAGAGACCGGGCAGCAGGGTCCGGGCAGGACACGCCAAGAAGGTGCGCCATGAGACAGCCGTGCTTGAGATCTCCGCCCCCCAGGCGAGCAATGACCATGGATGCGCTGACGGCCCGGGCCCGCACAGGCGAGACCGCCCGGCCTGCGGGCAGGAACGGCGCGGGCAAGATCCCGGCCCTGCGCGCCGTCGCGGGCAAAGGCCCGCGGGCCCGGCGGGGCTCCCTGGGACTGGCAGCCGTTTTCAGCGCGGCACTCGGGCTCTGTGCCGCATGCCACGGCACCTCATCACCGGAGGCGGGAGCACCCACGGTGCTGACACCGAGCAGCGCCGTCAGCCAGTACGCGCACTCAACGCCGCAGCCACTGATCGACATTTGCCAGCAGGCACCGTGCACGAATAGCCAGGAGTTCGAGACCTTCGATCAGAATCACGCCCCGATCTTCTCAGTCGGGGAATACGGAGGCGCTAGCGTCTTCGGCGACGACTTCAGGGTCTGGGCGCCAGGTACCAACCTGACCACGGGCACGGCGGCCGTTACCCTTTCATGGGAATCACCCGGTGAATACGATCGCCAGTTCAAGCTGGCTGACCGCTGCACGCCTCCAGCCATCTGGGAGTCTCCGCAAGCCATCTGGGCATGCACGTCATCGCACGAATGGAAGATAGCTCTGCGCTTCTAGACGTGCCCCCACGGCTGACCGCTGCAGCGCGTGACCGGCCGGCTAGCCCTGGGTGAGTGAGCCGCAAGCGAGCCATGACAGGCCGGCGGTCCACTCGATGACCAGACGGCACCCCTGGTCGGCCGGATTGGGGATTTCAGACTTGCCATTACATCCTCCACCGGCAGTACTTCCATGATCATGGCTGACTCCGTGATCTACCAGCGTGAACGTGGCGTTTCGGATTTGATGCGTCACACCGGCGTGGCATGCGGCCATGATCATGGTCGCCGATGCCCCGCCGCCGCCATGTGGCCGCAGCGGCGGTCCGCTCCATCTATTCACGGCGGCAAGCGATGGAGCGGTATGGTTCCGCCGCCAGCATGACACGGAGCCGGGCGGCTGGGCGGTCTGGCGGACCATGGGCCGATCTTGGTTCGGCGAGGTCGGGGTTGGAGTGGATGGTGGCGGCAGGCTGACACTGGTCACCACGTCGCGGGAGAACAGGCTGTGGCAGCTGGGGCAGTTCAGGCCGGACGGGGCATTTCCCCCCGGATGGCGGGACTGGTCGTCATTCGGCACTTCGTCGTACGAGAACCCGGGTCTCCTTACGCATCCGACGCTGGTTCCGAACGCCGACGGGCGACTGGAACTCTTCCTCCTGCACGGAACGGATGGAGTTCTGTATCAATTCAGCCAGGCACCACCGAAGGATGAATTTCCGCCTGCGGTGTGGTCGGATGCCAGGGAATGGCCGCTTCCCCAGTGACGTGGCACCCACGACGCGTCAACATCACGCGGTGGCGTCCAGGGTGAGCTGGCCCAGCTCGGTGACGTCGTGGTCGCCTTTCCTGATCTCCACCATCCGGGAGACCGGGTCCCGCCGCGGGTCATACCACGGGTCAGTTGGCCACAGGCACTCGTCGTAGGTGCGCGGCGGCCCGTACCACTCCTCGAACCCCTTGTCGGTCGGCCACCGCCCTGGCCCTTCGCCGACGTGCCACTTGCCGTAGGCCGCACACCCGTACCCGGCCGCGGACAGCAGGTCGCCCAGGGTCAGCTCCCAGGCCACCAGGCCCCAGCCACCCGGCGCCCCCAGCGGCACGCTGTGGTTCCCTGACCGGATCGCGTGCCGCCCGGTCAGCAGCGCTGAGCGGGTCGGGGTGCACTGCGCCTCGGGCGCGTAATTGGTCAGCCGGAACCCCTGCCCGGCGAACGCGTCGATCCGCCGGGTCCAGGCCCCCCGGAATGGCCCGCCGCTGTAGCAGCTCAGCTCCCCGAACCCGAGGTTGTCGACGTGGAAGAACAAGATGTTCGGCTGGTCAGCCATCGGGCCCGTCCCCCTTTCTGGTGACACCTTCTCTAACCCAGGTCGGCGGTCCGCTGGATGATCAGGCGTCGGCCCCGGCCGGCTGAGCCGGAGTTTCCGGATTATCACGCCACCCTCCACCGGCACCGCAACCATGATCACGGTAGCCAGCCCGCTGCGGCCGGTTTCGCGACCAGGTAACCGCCCGGCCGGCGCGCTGGGCGCAGGTTCGAGGGAGAACGACGACCTGTCCAGCGTGACCCGGTCCACCACGAGCACGCTGTTGTTGGGCAGCATGGTCCAGCCGGGCTGGGGCCACCCGGAACTGGCCACGACCACCGCGTCCGGCGTGGCCAGGCTGGCGAGGTGGAAGTACCCGGCGATCTCCTCCGGCGTGCTGGCGAGGCCACGCCGCCGCAGTTCGTCGGCGGGAATCCTGGCCGGGTCGTGCCAGGAGATCACGTACATTTTCGCCGGCGAGAGCAGCACCGCATTGAGGCTGTTCACCGCGTAGCGCTCCGCGATGCTGGTCACCGTGTCGGCGATCGCCGCGATCATGTCGCCGCGCCGTACCTCCAGCCGCCACATGATGTGCAGCAGGTAACGCTCGCTGTCGGTGGTGCCGGCGAGCCGCTGCTCCCATTCGGCGGGCAGCATCTCGCCAAGCCGGTCCTGCGGGTGGACCGCGCCGTTGTGGGCGAACGTGTACGGCCCGAAGCGGAACGGGTGGGAGTTGGGGTAGCCGATGCCCAGGCCCGGTGTTGCCCAGCGCAGGTGCACCAGGCCGAGGTCGCCAAGCGCGCGCCCGGCCAGCCGGGTGTACTCCGGCTCCTCCGCCGCGCGGCGCGGCGACTTCCGTATCTGCGGCCCGTCAGAGTCGTACCAGGCCATGCCCCAGCCATCGCAGTGATAGGCCGACAGCGCGGTGAACGCGCCCAGGCCTTCGCTGGTGAGCAGGCCCGCCACGGACGCGCTGCCCCGGGAGCAGTAACCAAGCAGACGGCACATGGCGAACTCTAGAGGTACTTGCCCATGCCGCCGGCCACGTCGATCGACGCACCCGTGAGGTAGCTCGCGCGGTCGCCGGCCAGGAAGGCGACCAGGCCGGCCACCTCGTCGGGCCGCCCGAACCGGCCAAGCGGGACCTCGGCGGCGGCGAGCTGGCCGAAGAACTCCTCGGCGGGCATGTCCGGCGCGCGGCGGCGGTGGATGTTCTCCCACTGCGGGGTCGTGACGAACCCGATGTTGACGCTGTTCACCAGGATCCCCTCGCTGCCCAGCTCCATGGAAAGGGCCTTGGCGAGGCTGAGGCAGGACGCCCGGTTCACCGACGAGGCGAGGAAGGCGGGGTCCGGGTAGCGCCCGTATACGGCGTTGATGTTGATGACCCGCGGTGCCGTGCTCTGCCGCAGGTGCGGCAGGGCCGCGCGGGTGCAGCGGATCTGGGACATCAGCTTGGTGTCGATGTCGGTGTGCCAGTCGTCGTCGGTCAGCGTGCCGAACCGGCCGGGCCTGGCGCCGCCGGCGTTGTTGACCAGGATGTCCAGCCCGCCCATAGCGGCCGCGGCCGCCTCGGTGAACGCGGCCACCTGCCCCGGCTCCGTCACGTCGCAGGGCATCGCGCGGACCGAACCGGCGCTCCCATCGGGCATCTGCTTGACAAGCTCCACGGCTGCCGCGTCCAGCTCGTCCTGATGCCGCGAGCAGATCACCACCGCCGCACCCTCGGCCATCAGCTCGGCGGCGATCGCCTTGCCGATGCCCTTGGATCCGCCGGTGACTACCGCGCGCCGCCCGGCCAGCCCCAGGTCCATCTACGCACCGTCCGGGCCGGCCGCCGGGCTCCTGCTCTCCAGCCGCTGTCGGCCGCCTGCGCGGCCTGCGCCTCTGCCAGCTTCAGCAGGCTCTCCCGGGGCGGGACGAACACGTCGATCTCCAGGCAGGGGCTGTCGGTCGTCCAGGCTCCGTGCGGCACCCAGGACGGCACCACCGCGACGTCTCCCTTGCGCATGGTGCGCACGTCCCCGTCCAGGTCGAAGGTGAACTCGCCATCGATCACGATCACGATCTGCTCTTCCTCGTGGACGTGCCGCGGCGCCTCCGTGCCCGGCTCGAAGCTGACGAAGTTCGCCATGCCGCGCTGGCCGAGTACGGGGCGGAACCCGAGCCCGGGCAGGAACTCCACCGGGGTGACCGAATCCACGTTCACGTACCGGCCGTCCCCGCCACGCTCGCCCAGCGCCTCCGTGGTGAAGTGACTGGCAGCATCGCCAAGCGCTTCGCTCACTTGCCCTCCTACCCGGTCTTCAGGACCTCGCCGATCCGGCGAATGCCCTCGTCGATGAGATGGTCCGCGACCCGGCTGTAGGCAAGCCGGATCTGCGTGGCCCCGGCGTCGCCGGGGTAGAACGGGCGGCCCGGCACATAGGCCACCTTGCGGTCCCTCGCCGCCGCGGAAAGCGCCACCGTGTCCACTCCGTCGGGGGCGGTCAGCCAGACGTAGAACCCGCCCCGCGGCGTCGTCCATGTCGTGCCGTCCGGCATGTGCGCGGCCAGCGCCTGCGTGATCAGTTCGGCCCGGCGAGCGTAGAGCGCCCGCGACGCGACGATCTGCCGGTCCAGGTGCCCCGCCCGGCCGTATTCCTCGAACATCCGCTGGCCGAGCGCGCCGGAGCACTGGTCGGAGTTCTGCTTGGCGACCACGAGCCTGCCGATGACCTGCTGTGGTCCTGCCGCCCAGCCAAGCCGCACCCCCGGGAAGAAGATCTTCGAGCCGGTGCCCGCCTGCAGCACCACGTCCGGCGCCAGCGACCAGAGGCTGGGGGGTGGTGGTGCGGCGAAGCCGAGCTCCCGGTAGGCGACGTCCTCGCAGATCAGGAAGCCATAGCGGCGGGCCAGGCCGACGAGTTCGGTGCGGCGGTCGGCGCTCATCGACAGGCCGGTGGGGTTCTGGTAGTCCGGAATCGTGTAGACGATCTTGGGCCGCAGGCCCCCGGCCAGCAGGCCGGCGAGCACATCGACGCGCATGCCCTCGTCGTCCATGGGGACGCCGCGCACGTCCGCCTCGTACCCCCGGAACGCCATGATGCCGCCCAGGTAGGTGGGCGATTCCACGACCACCACGTCGCCGGGGTCGACGTAGCTCTTGGCGAGCAGTTCCATGCAGTCGATGCCACCGCTGGTGATCATCAGTTCGCCCGGGCCTGGGCGTGTACCCTCCAGCGACTCCAGCCGCCCGGCCACGAAGTCGCGGACCCCGGCGATGCCCTCGGTCGCCGTGTACTGCAGGGCAACCGCGGCATCGCCGGCAATCAGCCGGCCCGCGATCTCCGCGAGGACCTCGGTGGGGAACGTCGCCGGGTCCGGGAAGCCGCCGGAGAACGTGATGACGTCGGTCGCCCCGGCCAGGGCAAGGATGGCGGTGATCTCGCCGCCACCTAGGCTGCGGGTCCGCTGAGCGAGGCCCGCGCTCCAGTCATGCTGCTCAAGGGCTGCGGTCATGTGCCTGTCCCTCTCCGACCGGCCGTGCTTGCCGTCGCTCGCCTCTCTTGACAGCAAAGTTTACAAATGTAAAAATCTTGGCCAGTTCGTACTTACATTGATAAATCCTGGTTGCACTATAGCTCACACGGTCGGGGTTCACGAGATGGGCTACCTGGCAAATGGCAACTAGCTCGGCTCCGCTCGCCAAGCTGACCGAGGTCGCCGCCCCGTCCTCCCCGAAGGTGGACGTCGACGAGCTTGACCTGGCGTTGCTGCGCGCGCTCGCGACGGACGCGCGCCAGTCCCAGCGTGCGCTCGCCCGCACCGTCGAGATGTCCCCGCCCGCCGTGGCCGACCGGCTTGCCCGGCTGGAGCGCAGCGGAGCCATCCGCGGCTACCGGGTGGACGTCGACTGGGCCGCGCTCGGGTTCCCCGTCGTCGTCTATCTCGCCGTGACCGCCGGGCCAGGCATGGACTTGAGCGAGATCATCCGTGCCATCAGGGCGATGCCGGAGGCCCAGGACATGAGCGTCGTGACCGGCGGTCTTGACCTGCTGGTCCGGCTGCGCGTCCGGGATCACGCGCACCTGCGCGAACTCCTGCTCACCAAGATCTTCCAGATCAACGGCGTACAGCGAACCGAAACGTTCCTCTCGCTCGCCGACGTCGAGCCTGACAACTTCACTGTCGCCATGCTGGAGATCATGAGCCAGCGCAAGGCCACGGGCACCGTGACGAAGGAACGGGGCCTTGGGCCAGCGGGGGGTTCCGGGGGGTCGCCCCCCGGGCCAGCACTGGGGGGTCCGGGGGGCGGCCTGCCGCCCCGGGCTAGCAAGGCCAGGCAGCGAACATGACCGGCACGGCCCGGCCGCTGCGCCGGCCACGTGCCTGATCGGAGGCCAGCCAGATGATGGGAAGCCCAACGCCAGGCCGGTCCGGTGTCACCGGGGTGGGCCAGGCCGGATTTGTTGCGCGGCACGGCCTGTACACACCGGAGCAGGCCATCGACGCGGAAGCGGTGGCCAGCCAGATCCACGAGCGCGGGCTGCGCACCGTCCGCCTGACCGTCGTCGATCAGCACGGCCACCCGCGCAGCAAGTCGCTGGCCCCCGAGGTGGCCATCACCGCGATGTCCAACGGCCTCGACTTCTCCGGGGCGATCTACAGCCTGGACACCGGCAACCAGGTGTTCGTGCCGGCGTTCGCCGCGGGCGGCGGGTTCGGCATCGACGAGTTCACCGGGTTCCCCGACATCGTCCTTGTGCCCGATCCGGCCACCTTCCAGGTGCTGCCGTGGGCCGACAGCACCGGGTGGCTGCTCTGCGACACCTACTTCTCCAGCGGCCAGCCGATGCCGCTGGACGGGCGCGGGCTGATGCGGCGGATGCTGGGCGAACTCGGCGAGGCCGGCTACGACTTCCTCGCCGGGATCGAGATGGAGTACTACATCGTCAAGCTCACCGGCGAACCGGTCGCCCCGGAGAACGCCGGCTTCACGCCGCCGCCGCCCGGCGTGAGCGTGTTCGAGCTTGGCTACCAGTACCTGTCGGAGGTACGGCTGGACAGCGTGGCCGCCACCCTTGAGGCGATCCGCGACGGACTGGCCGCGGTGGGGCTGCCACCACGCTCGATGGAGGACGAGTGGGGCCCCGGCCAGATGGAGTTCAGCTTCAGCCCCATCGGCGGCCTTGCCGCCGCGGATGCGGTCGTGCTGTTCCGCTCCGCGGTGAAGCAGATGTGCCAGCGCCGCGGGCTGCTCGCGACGTTCATGTGCCGGCCCGCGCTGCCGAACTTCTTCTCCTCCGGATGGCACCTGCACGAGTCCCTGCTGTCCCGCGGCGACGGGCACAACGCGTTCGCCAGCGAGGACGACTACCTGTCCGAGACCGGCCGCCAGTTCGTGGCCGGGCTGATCGAGCACGCGATGCCGATGACCGTGTTCGCCAACCCCACCGTGAACGGCTACAAGCGGTTCCGCCCCTACTCCTTCGCCCCGGACCGGGTGACCTGGGCGCTGGAGAACCGTGGCGCGCTGGTACGGGCCCAGGGCGCGCCGGGCGACGCGAACAGCCACGTGGAGAACCGGATGGGCGAGCCGGCCGCCAACCCGTACCTGTACATGGCGGCCAACATCGCCGCCGGGCTCGACGGCATCAGGCGCAAGCTGGCCCCGCCCGCGCCGGTCGAGGCGGACCCCTACGCCGCGGAGGCGCCGATGCTGCCGACGTCCCTGGCGGACGCCATCGCGGCGCTCGACAAGGACACCTTCTTCCGGGATGCCTTCGGCGGCACGCTCGTCGACTACCTGCTCCAGATGAAGCGCGCGGAACTGGCCCGCTACGACGCGGCGGTGGCCGAGAACCCGCTCGCCGAGGGGCAGGACGTCACCGACTGGGAGATGCGTGAGTACTTCGAGTTCTACTGACCACCGGCCGCCCCGGCCGTCGTAATGCAGCGAAACAGGAGCCGTGATGACCCTCCAGCACGTCGTGCTGTTCAGCTTCCCTCGTGAGCTAACCGACGACGAGGCCGCGCAGATGCGCGCCATGGTGGCGTCCTGGCCCAGCGAGATCGGGCTGATGACCAAGTGCCGCTTTGGCACGGACCTGACCGGGGCGCGCACCCGGGGCTACGGCTATCTGCTCTATACCGAGTTTCCCGACGTGGCGGCGATGGAGGAATACCGCGCCCACCCGGTACACCAGCGGTTCCTTGACTGGCTGATCGCACACGAATGCACACCGCTGGCCTTCGACTTCTACCTCGGCGAGGACACCGTCCTGATGCCGGAGAGCAACGGGGCCGCCACGTTATCGCAGACCCCAAGACGGCCCGGAGGTGACGCCGGCCGCCTGAGTGAGAGGAACACGACATGGCCAAGACCGACCCCGCCCTGATACCCGGGGCCGCGACCGGCGAACTTGCGCACGGCTCGCTCCGCCTGGTGGACGCCATCGCGATCTCGGTATCGGTGATCGCCCCGGGCATGGCGATGCTGCTGAACGTCAGCGGCGTCGCCCTTGTCAGCGGCGGGTCCACCCCGCTGGCGTTCCTGCTGGGCGGCATCGCCTGCCTGGCGCTGGCGTTCGTCGTGGTCGGCTTCACCCGCCGGATGGCAGCGGCGGGATACGCCTACACCTACACCAGCCGCAGCCTCGGCAAGGAGGCCGGCTTCATGGCCGGCTGGCTGTACTTCTTCGGCTTCATCTGCTTCGTCCCGATGACCATGTCCGGGGTCGGCTACCTCGCCGCCGACCTGCTGCACGTCAGCCCGAAACTGTGGATTCTGTTCTTCTTCATCGGGATGGCGCTGTTCCTGGTGCTGTCCACGATCAGGATCAAGGTCACCACGCGGGTGCAGCTCATCGTCGGCATCGTCACGGTGGCGATCATCCTGATCGTCGACGTGGTCACCACGGCCAAGGGGGGCGCCAACGGGCAGGCGCTGTCGGCGTTCAGCTTCAGCCACTCCCTCAAGGGCGGCTTCAGCGGTGTGTTCTACGGGATCATCCTCGGCGTCACGTCGTACATCGGCTTCGAGACCGCCGCCGACTTCGGTGAGGAGACCGCGAACCCGCGGCGCAACATCCCGATCGCGGTGATCGCGGCGACCGGGTTCGTGGTTGTCTTCTACCTGCTGACCACGTACGCGATCGACATCGGCTTCGGCGTCAACAACGGCGCGAAGTTCGGCGCCGACCCGGTCGCGCTGAAGACGACAGCTACCACGTACGTCGGCCCCTGGCTCGGCACCCTGGTCGAGATCGGCGGCATGGCTGCGGCGTTCATCGTGTGCGTCGCCTGCGCCACCGCCGCCGCCCGCACCCTGTTCTCGATGGGCCGGGAGGGCGTGCTGCCCGCGGCGTTCGCGCGGACCCACCCGCGGTGGAAGACTCCGGTCAACGCCACCCTGGCGGTCACCGCGGTGTCCATCGTGATGGCCCTGCTGGTGGGCTACCCATTCTCCGACCCGCTGTTCGGCGCGCCGTTCAGCAACTACTACTTCTGGGCCACGCTGGGCACGCTGCTGATCATCATCGTGTACATCATGGTCTGCCTCGGCGGCGTCAGGTTCTTCTGGCAGACTCGCGACTCCCGCCGGTGGAACCCGATCGTGCACGTGGTGGTGCCGGTGGTGGGCGCGGTGGTCTTCGCCGCGGCCTGGTATGGCTCGGTGCACCCGACCCCGCCGGGCATCCTCAAGTGGACGCCGTTCGTGGCCGTGGTCTGGCTGCTCCTCGGCGTCGGGGTGCTGCTCTGGCTGCGGGCGCGGCGGCCCGGTTCGGTGGCGCAGATCGGCTCCATCCTCGGCGAGGAAGGCGGCGCCGACGCGGTCGTCCTGGACAAGTAGCACTGCCCGGCACCGCCGCGCGTGGTGCCGGGTCCCGGGTTCGTGCCGGCCCGGGCGGCGGCGGCCGCCCGGGCCGGCCTATGCCTCAGTAGGCGGCCGGCTGGTTGTAGACGATGATGAGGCTGACGATCTTGCCGTCGCGGACGCTGAAGTAGTTCGACAGGATGAGCTCGTCGGGCAGGCTGGACTTGTCGAACGTGCCGTCGTAGGCACCGCGGACGATGGTGTCGCCGTGGTGGTCGAGCACCTCGCGCACGTCGATCCTGACCTTGTCGCCGGTCATCTCCTTGGCGACCCAGCGGCGGATGGCCTCGGTACCGGCGAACTCGCGGCGGGCGTCGTTGACGTAGGCGTCCGGGGCGAAGGTGGCCACGATCGCGTCGGTGTCGCCCGCATTGACGGCCGCGATGTGCTCGGCGACGACACCGGTCAGCTCGGTCGGGTTCATCCTGGCTCCTGTTCATCGGTGCTGGCGGACGGCCTGCCCTGACCGGCCGTCCGGGTACACCTCGAAGGCTGCTTGCTGCCGCACCGGGAGTAGCAAGCCCGCCGGCCGCGCTTCTTTCTCCCCCTGGGGGAGGTACCAGACTTGAGGCATGGCCCCTTCGCTGCCGATCGGCGACTTCTCCCGCGCCACCCAGATGAGCATCAAGGCGCTGCGGCACTACCACCGCGTGGGGCTGCTCGAACCCGCCGACGTGGACCCGTTCACCGGGCACCGCCGCTACACCACCGACCAGATCCCCACCGCACAGGTGATTCGCCGGTTCCGGGACCTGGACATGCCGATCGAGGAGATCCGCGCGGTACTCACCGCCCCCGGGATCCCGGCCCGCAATGAGCTGATCGC
This sequence comes from uncultured Actinomycetes bacterium, assembly GCA_963726415.1. GTDB lineage: Bacteria > Actinomycetota > Actinomycetes > Streptosporangiales > Streptosporangiaceae > DASXKD01. The sequence continues at coordinate 182,726 of CAVSCM010000024.1, read as the reverse complement.
GGCGCACCTGTCCCGGCTGGAGGAAGACCTGGCGCGCACGCAGAACGCGGTCGCCGCGCTGCAGGATCTGCTCGGCCACGCACACGACGGCCCGGCGCCCGCCGAGATCGTCCATCGCAGCGTCCCCGCGACCCGTGCCGCAGCCATCACGGCCGTCATCGACATCAGCGACGCCGGCGCGTGGTACCAGGGCGCGCTCGGCGAACTCCACGCCACCATCGGCGCGCAGGGACAATCGCCCAGCGGCGCTCCCGGCGGCATCTACGCGACCGAACTGTTCACCCTCGAGCACGGCCAGGCCACCTTGTTCGTCCCGTGTACCGGGCAGATCCGGCCGGTTGGCCGCGCCGAGCCACTGCTCGTCCCGCCCGCGGAACTGGCGATCATCGCCCACGACGGCCCGCACGACGGCATCGACCGCGCCTACGGCGCACTCGCCGCGCACGTGACCCAGCACGCGATCGCCGTGGACGGGCCCATCCGCGAGTACTACCTGTCGGGCCGCCACGACACACCCGATGAATCGGCCTGGCGGACCGAGATCGGCTGGCCGATCTTCCAGACCGCCCCCCGGTAGCCGGCAACCGCGCCGCCGCGGCCGTGCCAGGCCGGCGCCCGGGTCACGCTGGCGGGCGGCAAGGTGACCGTCACCGACGGCCCGTTCACCGAATCCAAGGAACTGAGCAGCTACGCCGTGTATGACGTCAGGTCCAGGGAGGAAGCCCGCGCCGAGTTCGCCCGCGCCGCGGCACTCACCGGCAACGAACGCGAACGAGCCCTGTTCCTGGCCCGGGCCGCCGAATGCGGCCCCGGCGCTAGCCGATCGTGATCGCGTCCAGGCGTGTCTTGAGGAACTGCGCCGACACGACCGGCTCGTAGTCGTTGGGCTTGCCGATCGGCGGCTGCAGCGACTCGATCACGGCGTCGTGGTCGGCCTCGTAGAAGTAGACGAGCGAGACGAGATCCTCCTCCGGCGCCTCGGCCTGCGGCGGGAGCACGCGGTGCCGGTTGGACTTCCACCGGTCGCCGCTCCAGCGGGCGAGCAGGTCACCGGTGTTGATGGTGAACGCACCAGGCACATGGGGCGCGTCCTGCCAGCCGTCCTGCTCGGTCCACACCTGCAGGCCACCGCGGCCCGGCTCACGGTCGAGGATCGTGACCGTGCCGAAATCGGTGTGCGGGCCGATACGGAACTGGCCGGGTTCCGGTACACCGGCCACCGCCATCGGCGGGTACCAGTTGATGTTCATCGTGTAGGTGGCGTGCCCGGTGTACCGGGTGAAGAAGTCGGCCTCCAGCCCGAGCGCCGCCGCGCACAGGACCAGCAGTTCATCCGCGAGAGCGCGCATCCGGGCCAGGTAGGCCACGACGGTGGGTTCCAGCGCCGGCACCTCGGCCGGGTAGACGTTGCGCTGGAACCAGTACCCGTCGACCTCCGGGTCGCCCGTCGGCTGATCGGCGCCGACCGCGAAGGACTCCTTCAGGTCCGGCGGTGTCTGCGTGCCCTCGGCGTAGCCGTTCGCTTCGACGCCCGGCGGCAGCCAGCCCCGGCCACCGACGGTCACGGCGTAGCCCTGCTTGGCCTCGCCCGGCAGCGCGAAGAACGCCCGCGCCTGCGCGCGCACCCGGGCCCGCAGTTCATCAGGTACGCCATGCCCGGTGATCAGGAAGAAGCCCACGCTCTGCAGCGCCGCGTCGACCTGGGCGGCGACATCCGCGCGCTCCTGCCCGCCGCTGAGCCAGGGGGTGAGGTCAATCACGGGAACCGACGGTTGCATGCCCGAACTCCCAGGTCATCGCCGCTGTGCTGGCCCGGGGCGACCCCCGGAAACCCCGGTGGCCTGCGCCCCCTGCGACTGGAGTCGCGGGGGCCTTGGCCAGGCTGACGCTGCGCAGCCACGCCACCAGTGTGCATGGACCGGCGGCATCGCGACAGGCTGGCGCTGGGCCTAGTTCCGCCAGTGGTCCAGCGGCAGCGGGCCGCGCGACAGGATCGTCCGGATCGCGAACGTGCTCTGGGCCTCGACGACCGCGGGGATCGCCAGGATCTGCGCCAGCAGGAGTTGCTCGTAGCTGGCGAGATCCGGCACGGCGGCCTCCACGAGGAAGTCGCTGGTCCCGGCGACCAGGTAGCAGGCGACGACGGCCGGGATGGCCAGCAGGGACTGCTCGATCTGGGCCGCGGTCTCCGGCGACTGCCCCTCGACCTTCAGGCCGATGAAGACGGTCAGGCCGAGCCCGGCCCGCACCCGGCTGACCTCCGCGCGGTACCCGGCGATGATGCCGCTGGCCTCCAGCGCCTTCACGCGGCGCAGGCACGCCGACGGCGAGAGCGAGATGGCGTCCGCGAGATCGACGTTGGCGATGCGGCCGTCACGCTGAAGCCTCGTCACGATGGCACGATCCACTCTGTCTGGAAGATGCTCAGGCATGAAATCAAGCTTAGAGCCTTGATCGCGCAACGTTATTGCGCAGAAGTGCCCTACCTGCGGCATATTTGCCATCGCGTGCGAGCCCATTTAGGCGATGGTGGACCTATGGCGCTCACAGACACAAAACAGCAGCCAGTCGACTCGCAGCGGCTGACGACCTCCCGCGGTGCCGCCCTCTACATCGGGGCGATCCTCGGGCCGGGCCTGCTGCTCCTGCCGGGCCTTGCCGCCGCCGAGGCCGGGCCCGCCTCGATCCTCGCCTGGATTGCCCTGCTGGGCCTGTCCGGGCTGTTCGCCGCCGTGTTCTCGGCCCTGGGCAGGCACAATCCGTCCGCTGGCGGGGTCATCGGCTACGTCACCGCGGGCCTGGGGCCTCGCGCGGGCCGGGCGATCGGCTGGATGTTCCTGGCCGGGGTGGTCGGCGGCGCCCCGATCGTCTGCCTCATCGGCGCCGGCTACGTCACCGAGCTGACCGGCGGCGGCCAGCTTGACCGCGCCGCCGTCGCGGCCGTGCTGCTGCTGACCGTCCTCGGGCTCGCCGCAGGCGGGCTCCGGGCCAGCGCCACCGCCCAGCTTGTCCTCGTCGGCCTGCTGATCGGCGTGGTTGTCGCGGCGGTCGCCGGGTCAGCGCCAGCGGCGCGGGCGGCCAACTGGACACCGTTCGCACCGCACGGCTGGCTCTCGATCGGCAGCGCGGCGGCCACGCTGATGTTCTCCTTCGCCGGCTGGGAGGCTGTCGCCCCCCTCACCACGCGGTTCGCGAACCCGTCCCGGCAGCTTCCGCGCGCGGTGGCCATCGCCCTTGCGGTCACCACCGCGCTGTACCTCGGCCTGGCGATCGCCACGATCAGCGTCCTCGGGCCACAGGCAGCCACCGACGTGCCGCTGGCCGGCCTGCTGAGCCATACCGTCGGCGCGGCCGGCCCGGCCGTGGCCGCGGTGGCCGCCGTCGTGCTGACCCTGGGTGCCACGAACGCCTACATCAACGGCGCGGCCGCCATGGCCGGGCAACTGGCACCCGCCGCGCCGGGCAGCCGCCCCTCCGCCCCCCTGCACCGGCTGCTGGCAGCGATCGCCGCGGTAGGCCTGCTGCTGATCCTCGGGTACGGGCTGCGCATCGTGAGCACAGGTGCCCTGGTCGAGGTGCCGACGGTGCTGTTCCTCACGGTCTACCTCGGCGCCATGATCGCGGCCGCGCGGGTGCTGCGTGGCCCGGCACGGCTCGCCTCGCTGCCGGCCGCGCTCGCCGTCACCGTGATGCTCGGATTCTGCGGCTGGGCGCTCGCGATTCCCGCCGTCATCGCGGTGGCCGTCGGCTGGCGGGCCCGGCCCCGCACCCGCGTGTGCCTTGTGCCGCCAGGGTGTCTTCGCCCTGCTAGAGCGGATGCCACCCGGCGCCACGCCCGCCGTTGACACCGCGGGCCTGGCGGTTCAGCCTCCGCTACTGATCTTGACGATGGCCGCGGTGGTGGCCTGGACGGTCAGAGTGATCTTCGAGTCGGGCCCGACGGCCACGGTGCTCCATGTGCCGTTCCACGGGGCATCGCCGGTGATCGCGGCGCCGCCCAGGGTGACCTTGGTGCCCTGGGCGTCGCCGCGCTGGGTACCGGCCAGCGTCATGACCTGAACACCCTGGATCGCCGGGCCGGGTGCGACGATCGTCACCACGGCGTCAGGCGCGTTCGCGCCGTGTGCCTTGTTGATGATCGTGACGTAGTCCTCGCCCGCTGCGCCGACGCAATACGCGGTCAGGTTGACGGCATTCGGGTTCTGGATGCTGACGGGTTTGACCTGCCCCGCCGAGCCAAGGGAGAACGCCTTGATGCCGTACCCTTTCGGGTTGATCACATAGCCGTGGCCGGCGCCGGCCGGGTTGGGCACGATCGTGTCGGTGTACAGCCACTGCTTGTTGTGGAAGTTCACGCCCGCGCAACCGTTCGCCGCCCACCAGTGCAGGTGATCCAGCGCCCACAGCGCCGAGGCGTAGGCGTCGCTCGCGCCCGGAACCCCGACCAGGTAGTCATTCGATTCGGTGAGCCGGAAGCGCAGCCCGGCCTGAGCCACCGGAGCCAGGTTGTTCGCGTGCAGCCAGGGATAGGGAGTGTAGGTGGTGCTGGCGGGCTGACTGCCGATCTCGGCCGCGGTCACCCACTCGGCGGACAGCATGTTGCTGATCGCCTGCTGGGCGGTCGTCGCCCCGGGGGATCCCCCCACGTAGTAGTGCTGGGTGACCTCGGCCACCCGGCCGGACTGCTTCTCGTCGCTGGCCAGCCGCTGCGTCCACGACATCCCGGTGTGCTGGTCGGGGGTGTAGGTCCCCTTGTCGTATGCGCCGAGGTCCGGGCCCGACATCGGCGCCCCGGGCGCCGCCGCCAGCACCGCGTCGGCGAAGCTCCGCCAGCGGGCCAGGTAGGACGGGTACGCGCTGCCCGGCGCGTCCGCGGCATCTTCGAAGATCGCCGGGTCAAGCTGGTGCCCCGGCCAGCTGTGATAGGCATGCCAGTCCGGCTCGTTGCCGATGGCGAAGCTGGACACGTTGTCCCGGTAGTGGGTCCAGATGTAGCCGGCCGCCCGGGCATTGACCGCTTGCAGGTCGTTGACCGGGTTCGCCGCGGGGCAGAGCAGGCGCAGCGTGTAGACGACCTTCACCCCGGTCATGGCGGCGAAGGCGAACAGGCTGTCAATTCCGGTGAAGCCGTCGCTGCCCGTGCCCGCCGGGATCAGCTGATCCACCGAGCCACCGCCGACCCGCAGGCTGTGCATGCCCATGTTGCGGAAGAGCATGATGAGCGAATCGTTCCCCGGGTTGAACAGGTTCCCCGACACCCCGGCATTGCCGCCGGGCAGGAGCGGTCCCCGTTCGAAGCTCAGGCCCGCGAAGTCGCCAGGAATCACCGGGCCCGGATGCGCGTCATCGACGGTGATCGTGACGGGGTGGCTGACCGGCGACGCCGCCCCTTGCGCGGGTGAGGACACAGTTATTCACCCCCGTAACTGACGAGCCCCGGGGCGCACCACCACCCGTCATGTGCGGCATGACGAACCCGCGCCCCGTGGCAGGAAAAGCCTAACCCGGCAGGGGTCTTGCCTCCAGTACGCCGACAGCGGCGGTCCGGTGTTCCCAAATAGTTGACATCAACTATTCAGTCATGGATACTCAGTACTGACCAAGCGTTGGTGATTGCCCGATTCCAGAAGGGAACACTGAGATGAATGCCACGCAGACCGCGACCCCGGTCCGGATCGCCGCGAACTACGAGGTGACCAAGCGCCTGGGCAACTGGACCACTGCCCGCGAGTTCCAGGTCCGCGCCCACCGCGGCCACGCCGTGCTGGACCTGCGCTCGCCGCACATCGAAACCGGCGAGATCACGGTCGACGTCGAACTCGACCATGCCATGCTCAAGCTGCTGGTTCCCGATGGCGCCGTCATCGAGGACTGGGACCTGCGGCGGCTGGGCCGCGGACGGGTCAAGGACGGCGAAGGCCGGAACGCGGCCGGTGGCAGGCGCATCGTGCTCACCGGCCAGATGCGGCACGGCGAGATCCGGGTTCACCGTGGCGGCATCGCCCAGCTATCGGCCATGTTCTCCCGCGAATACCTGGCCGACCTGCGGCGGGCGCACGCCGAGGGCGGGTTCCCGACAGTGGACGACCCGGCCCGCACCGCCCGATAAGACAGCCCCGATAAGACAGCACAGCTCAACGAGCACAATGGGGTGTGCCGCCCACCGGCGGCACACCCCATGTGACCGATGAGCGGCACACCACGGTGACGGATGGACTGATGGCCAGCACACGCAAGGTCGGCAACCTGCTCGCGCTCGCGGTGATGTCATACCTGTCGCAGCAGCCCATGCACCCCTACGAGCTGGGCCGCACGCTGCGCGAGCACGGCGACGCCCGCAGCATCAAGTTCAACCACGGATCCCTGTACATGGTGGTCGGCCAGCTGGCCAAGGCCGGGTACATCGCCGAGCTTGAAACCAGCCGGGAGGGGCAGCGCCCCGAGCGCACCGTCTATGCGCTGACCGAGTCCGGCCGGGCCGAGTTCGGCAACTGGCTACGGGAACTGATCGCGGAACCACAGCAGGAGTATCCGCACTTCGTGGCCGCGCTGTCGCTGATTGCCGCGTTGCCGCCGAGCGAGGTCGTGCCCCTGCTGCGCCACCGGCTTGACCTGCTCCAGCAGGCACGCGACGAAATCCGCACCCTGATCGGCACCACGCTCGACCGCGGCGTACCCGAACTGTTCCTGGTGGAAGAGGAATACCGGCTGGCGCTGCTGCATGCGGAAACCGAGTTCGTCGAGGAGTTCATCGGGAAGATCACCGACACCCGGACCGGCTGGGGCGCCGAGTGGGCCCGATTCCACGACCAGCGCACCGCGCCGCTCACCTGACCCGGCCGACGTCCGCGGCGCTCCACCCTGGCGTGCGAGACCCGCGACGGAAAGCTTACCAACCGACCCCAGGGGATCAGTTGAGCAGGTCGGCGACGGCGGCGATGCCCGGCTCGATCGCGCGCTCGCCGACCTGGCCGAAGCCGAGCACGAGCTGAGCGGGCCCGGCGGCCTGGGCCGCACGGAAAAAGCTCATCCCGTACAGGCCAACCCGCCGCTCGTGCGCGGCCGCGATCACGGCCTGCTCGTCCGCGCTGGCGGGAAGGTGCGCGACGGCATGGAACCCCGCGGCAAGCCCGGTCAGCCTGATGCCAGGGGCATGGCAGGCGAGGATCGCGATGAGCGTGTCGCGGCGGCGGGCGTAGACTCCCCGCATCCGGCGGAGGTGGCGATCGTAGCGGCCCGATTCGAGCAGCGCCGCGAGCGCCAGTTGATCCAGTGTGGATGAACCACGATCGCTGACCCGCTTCTCTTCCGCGACGGCCGCGGCCCGCGCGGATGGCGCGACTATCCAGCCGAGCCGCACCGCCGGAGCCAGCGCCTTGCTGGCCGTGCCGATCGTGAAGACGCGGCCAGGAGCCAGCCCCTGCAGCACGCCGACGGGCTCGCGGTCGTAGCGGAACTCGGAGTCGTAGTCATCCTCGATGATGAACCCGTCGTTGCGGTTCGCCCACTCCACCAGGGCATGCCGCCGCCGGGCCGCGAGCACGACCCCGGTGGGTGACTGGTGCGCCGGGGTGACGACGACGGCCTGTGCGCCGCTTTCGTCCAGCGCGCCGACGTCTATCCCGAGGTCATCCACGGGCACGTGGACGACGCGCAAGCCGATCGCCCCGATCGCCCGCACGGTCTCGCTCGTCTCGGCGCTGCCGTACCCGGGGTCCTCGATGGCGACGCACCGGACGCCGGCCTGGGCAAGCGCCCGCAACACCAGGACCACTCCCTGCGCGAACCCGGTGCTCACGATCATCTGGCCGGGTTCTGCGGCGGCGGCGCGTACCCGCCGCAGGTACCCGGCCAGTACGCCGCGCAGGACGGCGCTGCCGCGGGGGTCGCCGTAGTCGAGGTCGAGGTTGGCGATGCTGCCGCATGCCTCCCGGGTCGCCCAGACCCAGTCGCTGCGCGGGAAGCTCGCCAGGTCGGGGACTCCCGAACGGAAGTCCGCGATCAGCCGCGGCGGCGGCTGCGGGCGCGGTGGCGGCTGCGCCTCCGCCGGGTACGCGCCGGCCGCGACCCGGGTGGCCGAGCCGATCCGGCTGGTCAGATAACCCTCGGACAGCAACTGGCTGTAGACCTCTTGCACCAGGCCGCGGGAGATGCTCAGCTCCTGCGCCAGTTCCCTGGACGAGGGCAGCCGCTCGCCGTCCTGCAGCCGGCCACCCCGGATTGCCTCCCGCAGGCCCGCTTCGAGCTGGGATCGCAGCGGCTGACCGCTGCCGCGCTCGATCCGCAGGAGCAACTCCGGGCCCAAACCGGACCACTGAATCGCCATGACATTGGAACTTATCAGTGCCCCAGTTGGGCTCTACGGTCGCAGCATGAGCACATTGACCGCCGCCCGGCCACACCGCGGCACCAGGCACGACAGCACGGCGCAACGCCCCGGCACGCCGCGGGGACGCATCGTCAGCCGCCCGCTCGCCCTGGTGTTCCTCTCCGAATTTTGCGCGCTCACCAGCTTCTACCTGATGCTTTCCGTCACGCCCATGTATGCCGCGGCCGCTGGCGCAGGGGCCACCGGCGCCGGGCTGGTGACCGGCGTGCTGCTGCTCGGCACCGTGGCCGCGGAGCTTGCCGCGCCGATCCTGATGCGGCGGTTCGGGTACTGGGCCATGCTGCTGACCGGAGCGCTGCTGCTCGGAGTGCCAGGCCCTGGCGCTGCTGCCCGGCGGCTCGCTGGCCGCCATCGTGACCGTCAACGTCGTCCGCGGCTTCGGGTTCGGCCTGTGCACCGTGATGACGGGCGCCCTCACTGCGGCGCTGCTGCCGCCGGAGCGGCGCGGCGAAGGACTCGGCCTGTTCGGGGTCGTGGCCACCGCGCCGGGGATCGTCGCGCTGCCGGCCGGCGTCTGGCTCGCCGGCCACCTCGGCATGGCGACGGTGATCGGCCTGACGGCCGCGACTGCCCTGCTGCCGCTGGCGGCATTTCCGTTGCTGTCCGGAGGGGCCGGCCGCCGCCCGGCGGCGGCGCGCCCCGGCGCCGAACGGCCGGATGGGCTGCTGAACGGCCTTCGCCGGCCCGGGCAACTGCGGCCCTTCCTGATCTTCGCGGCCAGCACCGTGGCGGGCGGCACGGTCGTCTCCTTCCTGCCGCTCGCCGCCGGGGTCTCCGGCAACGTCGCCGCCGCTGGCCTGCTCGCCCAGGCGCTGACCGCCACGCTCGGCCGCTGGTGGGCGGGGCGGCGCGGGGACAGGAGCGGTCACGCAGGCCTGCTGATTCCGGCGCTGGCGATCGCGTCTTCGGGGATGGTCACCATGATCTGGCTGGCCACCCCGGCCGCCGTGGTCGCGGGCATGTGCCTGTTCGGCATCGGGTTCGGGATCTGCCAGAACGCCACATTCGCGCTGATGATCGAGCGCATGCCCCCGGCCGGGGGCGGCACGGCCAGCGCGCTGTGGAACCTCGCGTACGACGCCGGATACGGGGCAGGCCCCGTCGCCTTCGGCCTGGTCGTCAGCCACACTGGATACCCGCCCGCCTTCGCCCTCACGGCGGTGCTGATGCTCGCGGCAATACCGCTCGCCCGCCGTGAGCGCCCCGTGGTCCCGCCACCGCCGCCGTACTACGATCCGCAGGGCAGGTGACGGCACGCCGGAAAGCGCGAGGAGAGCCATGCAGATCAGCGGATCGGTTGCCCTGGTCACCGGCGCCAACCGTGGCCTCGGCCAGGCGTACACAAGAGAGCTGATCAGCCGTGGGGCGGCCAAGGTCTACGGGGCCGCGCGGCACCCTGCCGCCGTCACCGAGCCCGGCGCGACGCCGGTCCGGCTTGACATCACCGACCAGGGGCAGGTCGCCGAGGCCGCACGGCAATGTCCCGACGTCAGCCTGCTGGTGAACAACGCGGGCGTGATGAAGGCCAGCACCTTCATCGATCCACCCGACCTGGACGCGGCCCGGCTGGAGATGGAGACGAACTACTTCGGCACGCTGAGGATGTGCCGCGCCTTCGCGCCGCTGCTGGCGGCCAACGGCGGCGGTGCGATCGTCAACATGCTCTCGGTGGCCAGCTTCTACAGCAACCCGTTCACCGCGTCCTACGGCGCGTCCAAGGCAGCGGCGTGGTCGCTGACCAACGGAATCCGTACCGAACTGCATCACCACGGCACCCTGGTGGTCGCCGTGCACGCGGCCTTCATCGACACCGGCATGGCCGCCGGGATCGACGCACCCAAGATCAGCCCGGAGTCTGTCGCCCGGCTGGCGCTCGACGCCGTCGAGTCCGGCCAGGTCGAGGTGCTCGCCGACGAGCGGTCCCGGTTCGTCAAGGAGTCGCTGCCGCGTGACCACGAACTGATCTACCCGCCTATCCAGGAGTTCTGGGACGCCGCAGTGGGCAGCGGTTAGCGGCAGCGGTTAGCGGCAGCGGTTGCGGCAGCGGTCGGCAACCGGTACCGCCTGGCAGAGAGGCAGGAGCGCACGATGCCGTGGTTTCCAGACTTCGCCGGTGCCGTGGAACTGGCGCGGCGGCAGACTCGCGCCGCGGGCCTGGCCGATCCGGTGGGCGAATACTTCGCCGCGCTGAACCAAGGTGACACCCGCGCGCTGGAGACGGTGTGGCCGGGTGAAGTGGTGATCTACGATCCCCGCGCCGGCGAGGTCCGCGGTCATCATCAGGTGCGGCAGTTCATCGGGCGCAACCTGTCCTGGCTGGCTGGGCTGCACGCCCATACCGAAACCGTGGCCGCCACGACCGCCGGCGGCCGGGCGGTGGTGGAACTGCTCGCCCACCTGGACCACAAGGGACGAGAACTGGCGTGGCCGGTGACGGTCGTCGCCGAGTCCCCTGATGAGCTGTCGGTGGTGTTCCGCACGTACTGCAGCCAGTGGCCGGTCGACGAACTGCGGCACATCCGGCCGCCCATCCTCGGGGCCGGGCAGGCCCGCCCCGGTGACGTCGCCGGCCGTTACTGCGACGCGCTGGCCGCCGGTGACGCCGAAGCGGTGGTGAGCACCTTCGCGCCCGATGGGTACTTCCGCGGGCCGTTCGGCCCGGATCACGCCCACCGCGGCACCGCCGAGCTCCGTTCGTTCTACACCACGTGCTTCAGCGCGGGCGGCGGTATCGGCCTGGAGTACTGCGTGGTGACCGACGACGGGGTGCGCTGCGCCCTGGAATACAACTGCCTCCGCTGGGGCAGTCATGACCTGCCGCCCCAGGCGGGACTCGCCGTCTATGAACGCGGCCCGGATGGCCTGCTGGCCGCGGTTCGCGCCTACGACGATGTCGACCCGCCCGCGGGCAGCGCTGAGGTACGCCCTGCGTAGCGTGTGCTATTCCGCCGAGATCCGGACGAAACGCTTGCCGATATCGGTCGAGCCGCGGTCAAAGACCGAGGCGAGTGCCTCGGGCGCACGGTCCAGGCCGTCGAACTCGTGGACCACCATCCGCAGGCGATCCGCCCGCACCAGCGCGGCAAGCTCCGCGCGGATCGGCAGCAGCCGCTGTGGGTAGAAGTCGCTGACGATGAAGCCGCGCAGCGTGATCCGCTTGAACACCGCGTCGCGCAGGCTGACGGCCGCCTCCGGATCGTCGGCGCGGGCATAGCTGCTGACCTGCCCACACAGCACGACGTTGCCGTGGTTCTTCATCACCGACAGGGCGAGCGTGAGCTGGCGGCCGCCGACGTTGTCGTAGAACAGGTCGATGCCGCCGGCGGTGGCCTCCTTGAGCCGCTCGCCGAACGCCGGGTCGCGGTAGTCGACCGCGGCGTCGGCGCCGAGCACCTGGCGGGTATGTTCGGCGCGCTGCGCGCCGCCCGCGATCGCCACCACCCGCGCGCCCGCGGCCTTGGCAAGCTGGACGGCCACCCCGCCCACCGCGCCGCTGGCCGCGCTGACGAGCACGGCCTGGCCCGGCTGGACGTTCCCGACGTCGTGCATCCCCACGTAGGCGGTCACGCCCGTGGTGGACAGGACGCTGATCCACTCCACCGGGCCACCGAGCGCCGGGTCGGCGATCTCGGTGGGCGCGACCGTGGTCGTTGCGTAGGACTGCCAGCCGGTGTACGTCGCTACCTGGGTGCCCACCGGCACGCCAGGGTCCTGCGACGCCACCACGAGCCCGACGCTGTTCGCCGGGACCGGGTCCCCGATCACGGCCGGCGTGACCTCCGCCGAGCCGCGCAGCATCCGCAACTGGTACGGATCAACGCTCGTCACGATGTTGCGGACCACGACCTCACCGGGGCCGGGTGGACGTAGCGGCCGGCGCTCAAGTACCAGGTCACCAGGGCTCAGTGACGGACCCGGGCGGTGGCTGAGCACGATGACGTCGGCGTGGCTGGGCACGGACATGACTGCGCCTTTGCTAGCGGGCCAGGAACCCGGCACGGCACCGGGCTGTCTCCCTATCCTTCCCACCTTGCCTGCACCGGGCTTTGAGACGATCTGATTAGTTATGGACTTCGACCAGAAGCGGCGTGAGGGTAGGCCATATGGGCGACTATGACGTGATCGTGGTGGGCGGCGGCTCACCCGGCGAGCACTGCGCCGGTGAGCTGGCCGACGGGGGGCTGCGGGTTGCCCTGGTCGAGCGCGAGCTGGTCGGGGGTGAATGCTCCTACTGGGCCTGCATCCCCTCCAAGACGCTGCTGCGCCCCGGCGAGGCGGTGCACCAGGCACGCGAGGCGGCAGCCACCGCGCAGCTCGACGTCGCGGCGGCGCTGGCCTGGCGTGACTTCATGGTCTCCGACTACTCCGACGCCGGGCAGGAGCGCTGGCTGGCGGGCAAGGGAATTGACCTGCTGCGGGGCACCGGCCGCCTCGCCGGGGCCGGCGCGGTCGAGGTCGACGGCGCGCGCCACACCGCCCGGCACGTGGTGCTAGCGACCGGCTCGGACCCGGTCATCCCGCCCGTGCCCGGCCTGCGCGAACTCGACGGCGTGTGGACCAACCGCGACGTGACCGGCATGAAGGCCGTCCCGCGCCGCCTGCTCATTCTGGGCGGCGGGCCGGTCGGCGCCGAGATGGCCCAGGCCGTGCGGCGCCTCGGTGGTGAGGTGGCCCTCGTCGAAGGGGCGGCCCACGTGCTCGCCCGCGAGCCCGTGCCGCTGGGCGTGGCGCTCGGCGAAGTGCTGCGCGCCGACGGCATCGAACTGCAGGTAGGCGTGCACGCGACGGCCGCGCGGCGGGACGGGGCGGACTATGTCCTGGCCCTCGGCACCGGCAGCGAACTGCGCGGCGACCGGCTGCTCGTGGCCACCGGCAGGCGGCCCCGCGTCGCCGGTCTCGGCCTGGAGACGGTCGGCGTGCAGGCCGGTCCGCACGGGATCCCGGTCGACGCGAAGTTGCAGGCGGGCGAGCGGCTGTGGGCCATCGGTGACGCCACCGGCATACGCCTGCTCACCCATGTCGGCAAGTACCAGGGCGAAGTGGTCGCCGCCAACATTCTCGGCGAATCCCGCGAAGCCAACTACGAGGCCATCCCGGACGTCGTCTACACCGATCCGCAGGCCGGCTCGGTCGGTGCCACCGAAGCCAGGTTCACGGCCACCATCCCGCTGTCCGAGGTGGCCAAGACCGAGACCTACTCGCGGGCCTACGCCCAGTCCCACGGCTTCCTGACCCTGCTGTCCGACGGCGAGCGGCTGACCGGCGCCTCTGCGCTCGGGCCCGAGGCGGGCGAATGGCTGCAGCAGGCCACCCTTGCCATCCGCGCCAGGGTCCCGCTCGCGGTGCTGCGCGACACCATCCAGCCGTTCCCCACGTTCTCCGAGATCTACGTCGCCGCGCTGAAGGCCCTGCGTGGCGAGATCGCGAAAGCCTAGGGTTCGAGCCCGACCGGGTCACCCACCGCGACCCGGCCCGGCTCCACGGTCGAGCCATAGACCCCGAACCGGTTGCCGCGATCGCGCGCTATCGTGCGCAGAATCGCCGGGTTACGGCACAGCGTCACCGGGTCGATGGTCGGCACCACGCACCGCAGGTCGTGCCTGTCCACCCGCATCCGCAGTCCGCCGATGCGCAGGACCCGGCCGACCCACGCGTCCTCGGGGATCTCGGGGAACCCGGGGAAATCGCCGCCCGGAGCATCCACCAGAAGGTTGGGCCGGAACCGCGCGGCCGCTAGGCCGGCACCGGCTGCCAGTCCGAGGCCGGCCAGGGCCTGGATGGTCAGCAGCGACAGCGGCATCGTGTCGAAGATTCCGCGGTCCTGCTTGATCACGCGCACACCAGTTCCGAGTTCGCCGGCGAGCGCGGGATCCGCCACGTCGAACTCGGCCGCCGCCGGCGTCCCCACCAGCACCAGGGAGGCGCTGGGCCGGTCCGGCTGCGCAAAACGCGGCCGGTAGTGGGCAAGCTCGGGCCGTTCCCTCAACGTCAGCCACGGAAATCCGCTGCGCACCTGCCCGTCGCGGATGAACGCCCAGCGGCGATCACCCGCCAGGCCGTGCCAGGAGACCTCGGCGCTGTCCAGCTCCTCGGGTGCCATGGACTTCACCGGGTACCGCCACAGGCCGGCGACACGGCCCACTGCGATCATGAACGCCTCCACCGGCCCGAAGGCGCCCTTGCCGATGAAGCCAATGCCGAGCGTGGCGGACCTGGTCCGTCGCAGCGCCTCTCGACCCCTTCAGCGTGCCATATCCGCGCGCACCGGCGTGATCCCGCCGGGCTGGCGAGCTTGACACCGGCACGAACCGGTGTGGCGATACTGGGGGGATGCGAAAGCTGCCGACCGGGACCGTGACCATGCTCTTCAGCGACATCGAAGGGTCAACGGTCCTGCTGAGCCGGCTGGGCGCCCGGTACGGGGAGGCGCTGTCGGCCCAGCGGGCGGTGCTGCGGGCCGCCATATCCGACTGGCGCGGGCATGAGCTGGGCACCGAGGGCGACAGCTTCTTCGTCGTGTTCGAATCGGCCGCGGACGGGGTGGCCTGCTGCGTCGCGGCGCAGCGCACGCTGGCCGGGCGGGCATGGCCCGGCGGCACCGCCGTCCGGGTCAGGATGGGCCTGCACTCGGGGGAGCCGTCCCGGCACGAGGACGGGTACATCGGCATGGATGTGCACCGGGCCGCCCGGATCGCGGCAACCGCACACGGCGGCCAGGTGGTGCTGTCCAGCGTCACCTGGGAACTGGCCCACTCCGGGCTGCCCGCCGAATTGTCCGTGCGTGACCTGGGTGTGCACCGGCTCAAGGACATCGATGGGCCGGAACACATCTATCAGCTCGCCGGCCCGGGCCTGCCGGAGCACTTTCCGCCGCTGAAGAGCCTGGGCGCTGCGGCCAACCTGCCGGTTCCGGTCACGCCGCTGGTGGGCCGGGACAGCGACCGCGAACAGCTGCGCGGCCTCATCTGCCAGCCGGGGATGCGGCTGGTGACGCTCACCGGGCCGGGCGGGGTCGGTAAGACACGGCTGGCCATCGACGCCGCCGCGGCGCTGGGCGAGACCTTCCCGCAGGGGATCTACTTCAGCGCCCTGGCAGCCGTTCGCGATGCCGATGTGATGTGGAAGGCCATCGCCGGCGATCTGTCGGTGGACGGGGATCAGCCGGCCGCGGTGATGGCGCATCTGCGTGACCGCCAGACCCTGCTGGTGCTGGACAACCTGGAGCAGGTGCACGGTGGCGCCGAGGTCGTCGCCGCGCTGCTCGCGGCGGCGCCGCGCCTGGTCGTGCTGGCGACATCGCGCGGCCCGCTGCACCTGCAGGGCGAGCATGAGCTGCCGGTGCCGCCGCTCGCGGTACCGCCAGAGCCGGCCATCGCGGCGGTGACTGAGTCCGCTGCGGTACGACTGTTCGTGCAGCAGGCGAACATGGTCAGGCCGGGCTTCGTGGTGACCGGGGACAACGCGGCCGACATCGCTGCCATCTGCCGGCGGCTGGACGGGCTGCCGCTGGCGATCGAGCTGGCGGCATCGCGGGCCCGGCTGCTTTCGCCCAAGGCCCTGCTCGCCCGGCTCGGTCACAGCGTGGCCCTGGCCGCCGCGGATGCCGGGCGCCCTTCACGTCAGCAGACCTTGCGGGCCACCGTTGCGTGGAGCTATGACCTGCTGCCGCCCCGGTCCGCGGCCGCGCTGCGGCGCGCCGGGGTCTTCGCCGGCGGCTGCGATCTGGACGCGCTGGCGGCGGTGGCACTGGCGGGGGACGGCCCGGACGATCCGGCCGATCCGCTGGAGCTGGTCAGCGAGCTGATGGACGTCAGCCTGATCACGGTGGCCGAGGCCGCCGATGGCGAACCCCGGCTGGGCCTGCTGGAGACGATCCGCGAGTTCGCACTGGAACGGCTGGCCGAAGCCGGCGAAGCCGACAGCGCCCAGCGCCGCCACGCCGAGCACTACGCCACGCTCGCCGAGCAAGCGCACCAGCAGCTGTACGGCCCAGCGCAGCTAGCCACCCTGGACCGGCTGGAAGCCGAGCACGACAACCTGCGGGCCGCCCTGACCTGGTCGCTGGAACCCCAGGCCGCCGACGTGGCCGACCCAGAACGGATCGGCATCGGCCTGCGGCTGGTCGAGGCGCTGGCCGCGTTCTGGCACCAGCACGGCCACGCCACCGAAGGCAGGCGATGGCTGCAACGGGCGATCGACCTGGCCAGCGAGGACACCGGAGCGCCGCTCGCCGCGGTGGCGCATGGACTGGGGATTCTGCTGACACAGCAAGGCGAGTGGGCCGCGGCGGTACCACTCTTCGAGCGAAGTCTTGCGATCTACCGTGACTCCGGCGACCACGACCAGGAGGCCAAGGAGCTGAACAGCCTTGGCATCACCCATGGTTACAACGGTGACCTGAGCACGGCGCGTTCCTTGCTGGAGGAAAGCGCCGCCCTCGCCCGTAAGATCGGCAGCGACCAACGGCTCGCCGCGGCCCTGACGAATCTGGGCATGGTGGAGAACTTCGCCGGCGATCTCGACCGTGCTGCACAGGTGCTGCAGGAAGCGGTCACGCTGGACCAGAAACAGGGTGACCAGCTTGGCCTGGTACTGGACAGGCACGCGCTTACCATGGTCAGCCTGCGCGCCGGCCATACCCGGCGGGCCCGTGACCTGCTGTCCGTCACGGTTGACTACGTGGTCAGCTCCGGTAATTCCGACATCCTGGCGGCAGCCCTGGAACTGGCCGCCTGCACCGTCGCGGAACTGGGCGAACCACTGCGCGCGGCCCGCTTGGCCGGCGCCGCGGCGGCGGTCAGGCAGCTACGCCGGCATGCCCATCGCAGATCTCGAGGCGGAGCTGGTTGAGGGCTTCCTGGGCCCCGCCCGCGCAACCATGGCCCAGGCGGAGTGGGATGCTGAATACGGCGCTGGACGCGCGCTCAGCCAGGAACAGGCAGCCACGCTCGTGCTGACCCTCCAAGAATGATCCGCAGCCTGAGCCGTCCCGACGAGAAGAGCAACCATGAACGACCCCGGCGGCACCCGCGTTGCCGTCTACATCGACTTCGACAACATCGTGATATCGCGGTACGACCAGGTCCATGGCCGGGGCCAGTTCCAGCGCGACAAGGTGCGCGCCTTCACCATGAGCGACAGGTCGGCCGACCCGGAACTCGCGGAAAAGGTCAGGCGTGCCACCGTGGACGTCGGCGCGGTGATCGACTTCGCCTCGTCGTTCGGCACCCTCGTGCTCACCCGTGCCTACGCGGACTGGTCGGCCCCGGTGAACGCCGACTACCGCGGGCAGCTCGTCAGCCGCGCCGTGGACCTGGTGCAGCTTTTTCCTGCCGCCGCCTACGCCAAGAACGGAGCCGACATCAGGCTGGCCGTGGACGCGGTGGAGGACATGTTCCGCCTTCCTGACCTGACCCACGTGGTGATCGTGGCCGGGGACTCGGACTACATCGCCCTCGCCCAGCGGTGCCGGCGCCTGGGCCGGTATGTCGTGGGTGTCGGCGTCGCGGGATCGACCAGCAGGTCACTTGCCGCGGCGTGCGACGAACTCGTGACCTACGACGCACTTCCGGGCATCACCCCCGTTGGCGCGCCCCAGCCGTCAGCGACACAGGCGGCCGCGCAGCCGGTTCTCCAGGAGCCCGGAGATACGCGGCCAGCGCGGAGTTCGCGCCGTGCCAAGCGGCCACCAGCCGCCGTGGCCGACGAGACCGATCTGGAACCAGAGGACCCGCAAGAGGAGGCGACCAGGCTCCTCGAACGGGCGCTGCGGCTCGGCCAGGAGAAGGACGACGCGGACTGGCTGCATAGCTCCGAGGTGAAGAGCCAGATGAGGCGCATGGACCCGTCATTCAGCGAAAGGGCGCTCGGCTATCGGTCATTCACCGACTTCGTGAAATCACGAGAAGCCATCGCCGAACTCGACGAGACGAACCCCGTGCGGCTCGTGCGGCTCAACCCGGCGCTGGCCGCGCAGTAGGGCAATGCCCCGCGAGCGGCCATGCCGCTCGGCTGGCTGTCAGCCGACATCGATATAGACGGTGCCGTCCGCCACCTTGACCGGGTAGGTGCGCACGTCGACAAGCACCGGAGCGCCGAGCGCCCTGCCGCTGGTGTAGTCGAACCGGCCGTTGTGCTTAGGGCACTCGATGACGCTGCCGATGACCAGGCCGTCGCACAGCAGCGTCTGCTCGTGCGTGCAGTGGCCATCGGTGGCGTAGTAGCCGTCGCTGGGAGATCGGTAGATCGCGTAGTCCTTGCCGTCGTGCTCGAAAGGGATGACGTCCTCGGGATCGACGTCGTCGGCCGCGCACGCGGCGATCCACTGGCCCATCTGTTCTCCTGGCTAACGGTTCAGGCCGCAACCGCGCCGGCCAGCGGCAGTGCGCGGCCGTCGGTCAGCGGCACCGGTTCGTTGTACGGCGCGGCGCCGGGCAGCAGCTCACGGCGGATGTAGTACTCCTGGTCCCGCAACTGGCGCAGCACCGCAGGGACGATCTCCTTGTAGGCCGCCCACATCGACGGGTACGCCGGAGCGCAGTCGTGCTTGACCTCCTCGTGCAGCTCCGGCAGCCGGTAGTACGGCACCATCGGGAACATGTGATGCTCGACGTGATAGTTCATGTTCCAGTACAGGAACCTGTTGACCAGGCACATCTTCACCGTCCGGGTATTGAGCCTGTGGTCGAGCACGTTTTCGCCCATGCCCGCGTGCTGGGTGAACCCGTAGAGGTTGAACAGGAAAGCCCCGTACAGCCGAGGGCCGCCGATCAGTACCACCGGCAGCCAGGTGCGCAGCCCGATCGCCAGGCCGATGGCGGTCGCGTAGATCGCCAGGTCGATCCGTGCGGTGCGGTACACCTTGTGCCGCTCGGACTCGGGCACGTAGTCGGCTTCGTCGGCGGTGAGCCGGCCGGACGCGTGCAGGAACATCAGCCGGAAGGCCAGCGGTACGTCGACCAGGCCCACCAGGTTGGCCAGCAGCTTGACCAGCCGGGCCGGCCGCATCACCGCGATCTCAGGGTCCCGCCCGACGATCAGGGTGTCTGTGTGGTGCCTGGTGTGGCTCCACCGCCAGGTGGTCGGATCCCGCATGATCATGAAGGAGGCGATCTGGTACAGCCCTTGGTCCATCCAGCGCGTCTTGAACGCGGTACCGTGCCCCGACTCGTGCCAGCGGGAATCCGAGGTCGAGCCGTACAGAACGCCGTAGCCGGCGAAGAACGGGACCGCCCACCACGTGCCCCAGAACGCGATGCCGAGGCCGGCCAAGCCGAGGATCAGCCCGAACCAGATCGCGGTGTCCCGCACGGCGGGGTAATCGGAACGCCGCATCAGCTCCTTCATCCGCTTGCGTGGTATCGCGCTGCGGAACCAGGCACCCCCGGCCAGGCCGAGTTCCACCGCCGCGTCGTTTTCCGGACTCGTGAGGCTGTACCGTGCCAGCCGATCCCTGCCCATCCCGGCCATCCCTCCAGCCCGAGCGCCTGCCAGCCCTGATGCGTTGAACCGCTCCAAACGAGTGTCATATACGTTCTGGCTGGTCAACAAGGCCTATCGTGCGTAGGGCAGGAAGCAGATCCCGGATGGCCACCGATGCCACCGCACCTGTCGGTGCCGTCCAGATCGTCGCTGGCGATCCAAAGCCCGGCGCCGGTGACCACCACGTCGTCCGCGCCCATGCCGCGGCGCCCGCTCAGCCCAGACGGCTAGCACATGCCGCGGCTGGGTAGCTGCACGGTGGATGGGTCAGGTGGTCTGGGATGGCAGCGCGGCCGGTGCGGATGACGGGGTGGACGGCTCAGCATGTGCGGCATGCCGCCGAACTGTTCAAGCAGGGCAGCAATCCGGCCGCGCGGGTGTACGAGAGCATCGGGTCCGACTTCTTCCTGGCGCTGGCGCCCGGCTGGCTGAACCTGGGGCTGTGGGAGGGGCCCGGCCGCGAAGATGAGGCTCAGGAGGCCTGCCAGCGGCTGGTGCGGACGCTCGCCTCCGCCCTGCCCGCCGACGGTGTGATCGCCGATGTGGGCAACGGGCTCGGCACCCAGGACCCGCTGATCGCTGAGGTAACCCGCCCGCGCCGGCTGGTCGCGGTGAACATCACCCACTGGCAGCTGACGGCGGGCCGGGACCGGCTGAGGCAGGCCGCGGCCGTGCCGGTGGTGGGTGATGCCGCCCGGCTGCCGATCGCCGGCGGGACGCTGGATGGGGTCATCAGCGTGGAGGCGGCCTTCCATTTCCGGTCAAGGAAGGCGTTCTTTGACGAGTGTTACCGGGTGCTGCGTCCCGGCGGCGTGCTGAGCATCTCCGATATCTCGGTCGAGCGCTGGCCGGTCACCCCGGCCGAGCTGATAGCGGGCCTGACCCAAATGCGGGTGTTCGGGCTGCGGCACACCATGGCGATGACGGCCGGGCAGATCGCCGCGGCCGCCCGCGCGGCGGGCCTGGTCGAGGTGACGGTCACCGCCTGCGGCGACAAGGTGATCGCACCCGCGCTCCGGCTCACCGCCGCCCGGCTGGCGCGCGCGACGACCGCGCCCTTCGGGCAGCACGCCGCGGCCCACCTGCTGCTGCGGCAGGTAGATCTGCTCTGGCGGCGCCACATCATCGACTACCTGTTGCTCCGCGCGATCCGTCCGTGACCCGCCCCGGCGGTTCGCCGGCCGATACCAGATGGATCCGCTGCGCGTGTTCCAGGCCCGGGTGCGCTGGCGTTCGGTAATGCTTGATGTGTGAACACGATCGTGTGGCGGGCCGGTGCCGTGATCACCGCGGGGCTGGTCAGTTCTCGGCCTGGCGGCTTGCCAGGCACCGGCCCGGGCCAGCCAGAGCAGGCCAGCCCGGTCGCCACATCGGCGGCGCCGGACCCCGCAACGTCCGTGCCGGCGCGGCCGACCGGGAACCCGGCCGGGACGTGGCAGCTGGTGTTCAACGGCATGTTCACCGGCGGGGCGCTCAACACGGCCGACTGGTCCACGGGCTGGCTTGCCCAGGGGATCACGCCCGCCGGTGAGCAAGGGCGAGCTGGAGTGCTACGACCCGGCCAACGTCACCGTGGCGGGCGGCGCACTGACACCTGAGCCTGATCCGGCAGCCGCACTCGTGCGGGGGAAGGGTGCGGCCCTACTCGAGCGGGATGATCAACACCGACGGCAAGTTCCAGTTCACCTACGGGTTCATGCAGGCGCGGATCTGGATGCCCGGACTGAGCGGGCAGATCATCAACTGGCCCGCGTTCTGGGCCGACGGCCAGAACTGGCCCAAGGACCGGCGAGATCGATGTGCTGGAAGGCCTGGGTGGCAAGGCCTGCTGGCATTTCATCAACCCGGCCGCGGTGCGCGGTCGCTGCGCGGCCGGGACGTTCTACAACGGCTGGCACACCTTCGGCGCCGACTGGGAGCCCGGGTCGATCACCTACTACTACGACGGTCGCGTCGTGGGCACGATCAGGTCCGGGATCACGCATTCGCCGATGTACCTGATACTCAACAACGCGACCACGCACCTGTATCAGATCCCGCTCCACGTGCCCGCGGACATGCGCGTCGCCTACGTCCGGGTGTGGCAGCACCCCGGTCAGTGATCATGTCGGCACCGGCGGCTGGCTGAGGAACGAGCCGACGGCGGCGGCGAAGGCCGCCGGGGCGTCGATCCACGGGAAGTGCGCGGCCCCGGGCTGGACGACGACCGGCGTGCCGTTGAACAGCGGAGCTGCTTCCCGGACCGCGGCCGGGGTCACTATCGAGTCCACCTCCCCCGCGTGCAGCAGGACGGACGCGGTGAGCTTCGTCAGGGCGGTCCTGGCCGCGGGCACGTCGAGGGTGACGCCGGCGAAGAAGCCCTCCCGCGCGGCCTGGTGGCGGTCGCTGACCCCGGCAGTCGCATGCGCCTGGACCGCTTCGTCCCACCGGCCGTAAAAGAAGGGCCTGGAAGCACGGAATGCCTCCATCGACAGGTCCCCCGCCATGATGAGGACGCGAAGCTGAGCACCGTCTCATTCTGCCCGTCGCGATAGCACCCTTCGCGGCTGGGCCGCTGCCATCCGGCAGCCGCTGGCCAGCGCGACGCCGCCTCCGGCTCGTTTCGGATCGGATTACTACGTGTAAAGGCCATTCCATAGCCATTACCTCTGCTACTAAGATCTGCGCCAAGCCGGCCGGGCAGCCCACTGCCCCCTACCCGCGTAGCACGCCTGGTGTGAAGGGAGCCGCAGATGAGCGTTAATCCTGATGCCACGGAGGAACGCACCCGGATCGGGCCAAGCGGCCGTGCAGCACTGTGGCGGCTGGCCGGGCCCTGGTGGCTGTTCCTGGTGACCGGCATCGCGTGGCTGATCATCGCGGTGATGGTGCTGCGGTTCACCCCGGCCTCGGTCAACACCGTGGGCGTCCTCATGGGTGTCCTGTTCCTGCTGGGCGCGTTCAACGAATTCCTGATCGCGCTCAATGCGCCACAGTTGGCGATGGGCGCACGTCGTGATGGGCGTCCTCTTCGTGGTGGGAGCGATCTGGGCGTTCGCCCGCCCATTCAACGCGTTCTGGGCCCTCGCCTCGGTGCTGGGGCTGCTGCTCATCTTCAAGGGCACGCTCGACATCATCGCCGCCGTCATGACCAAGGACGTCAACCGCTTCCTGGTGGCTCGGCCTGGTGACTGGCATCCTGGAGACTCGTGCTCGGCTTCTGGGCCTCTCAGCAGGACTTCCCCGCTCAGCGGATCGCTCCTGCTGCTGTGGGTGGGGTTCTTCGCCCTGTTCCGCGGCATCTCTGAGATCGTCGTCGGGTTCGAACTCCGCTCCCGCCAGCACGCCTAGCGCCGTTGGCCGCCTGGCGCGAAATCCGGTGCGGGCCTATACAGCCGTGATGTTCTCGCGGCTGGCGTAGGCGCACAGCGCGTACAGCGCGACCACGTCCATGGCCACGATGGCCAGCGACCAGACCGGGTAGGCGGGGATGAAAAACATCTGGTCGATGGCGTTGAGCCCGATCACGGCCACGGCGAACCAGCGGAACAACTGGTTGGCCGCCAGCACCCCCACCGCCGCGACAAGCTGCAGGGCGCCGAGGATGGCGGTGACCCAGCCCCAGGTGGTCAGGTTGGCGAACACGAAGTGCGGGTGGGCGGGGAACACATCGGACCCGGCGGCAGCGGCGATGCCCTGGATCAGGTTGAAGCAGCCGGTCACGACCAGCAGGACGGACGCAAACAGGACCAGCCCATAGCCATGGCTGCCGGTGTGGCGCCTGGCCTCACCGATGGCCGGCGTGGTGGCTGGCGGCGTCAATATGGCCTCCCGGACCAGCGGTGAAACGTGCTCAATGAGGTCGCGGCTCAGCACCTGGGGCGGCGGGCGCGGGCGGCTCGGTGTACACGTCACTCACGATCCCCACTTGCTTGGTGGTGAACGCGCGTTCCCGGCGCATGTCTCGGGTGAAGGCGAACCACCAGCTCATCACGGCGCCGAACCGGTTGCGGTAGCCGGTCAGGAACCCGATGTGGATGAACAGCCAGACGACCCACCCGGGGAACCCCGCGAACTGCAGCTTTCCTACAGAGACCACGGCGCGGCCGCGGGAGAGGTAGGCGGCCGACCCCAGGTCGTAGTAGCGGAACGGCTTCCCCGTGGGTTTGCCGGCGATGTCGTGCCGGATGCGGCGCCCGGCGTACAGTCCCGTCTGCATGGCCACCTCGGCCACACCGGGGAGCTTGTTCAGGCTCATCACGTCGCCGGTCACCATGATCTCGGGGTGGCCGGGGACGCTCAGATCGGGGCCGACCTCGATCCGCCCGGCCCGGTCCTGTTTGGCGCTGGCGGCCTGCGCGATGGTGGTCGCCGCCGACGGTGCCGCGACACCAGCGGTCCACAAGACGGTGCCCGCGTCGTACCTGGTCTCGGTACCGTCCTCGGCGCGGACGCTCAGCCCGGTGGCGTCGATCTGGGTGACGATCGAGTGCATGTGCTGCTCGACCCCCAGCCGGTCCAAGGCGGCGGACGCCTTGGCCGACAGCTTCGGGCCAAACGGGGCCAGCGGGGCGGCCCCGCCGTCGAATAGCAGGACCCGCGCGTCCTCGGGCTTGATATGCCGGTATTCGGTGCGCAGCGTCTTGGTGGCCACCTCGCGGATCTGCCCGGCCAACTCGACACCCGTCGGCCCCGCGCCAACCAGGGCGAAGGTGAGCCACCGGCGGCGCTCCGCCGGGTCAGGTTCCGATTCAGCCATCTCGAACGCGCCGAACACCCGGCGCCGGATGACCAGGGCATCCTCGATGGTCTTCATGCCGGGCGCGTACATGGCGAACTCGTCGTGGCCGAAGTAGGACTGTTCCATCCCGGTCGCCACGATCAGGTAGTCGTAGCCGAACTCGGTTGTCTTTCCGCCGGGGCGCGTTGCCAGCACCTGGCGCCGCCCCACGTCGATGCCGGTCACCTCGGCCAGGACGAATTCCACGTTCCGGTGCTTGCGCAGGATGCCTCGCAGCGGGGCGGCAATCTTCCCCTCGGACAGGATGCCCGTCGCGCATTGGTACAGCAGCGGCTGGAACAGGTGATGCTCCGCGCGGTCGAGCAGAGTCACCTCAACCGGCGCACGCCGCAGCGCCCGGGCCGCGAACAGGCCCGCGAAACCACCTCCGATGATCACCACCCGGCGCCGGCCTTGGTCGTTCATGGCGCGCCCAGCCTCCTTGGTTCTGTCCGGAACCGGCGTGTCATCCTGCCGGGTCGTGCCAGGAGTCCCGATCGGGGAGCAACCGGTCGGCCTCCTTCGGGCCCCAGCTGCCCCTGGCGTAGGGGTGGACGGGGACGACGTCGCCGAGGACGGCGTCCACGATCTTCCAGGCGTTCTCGACGGTGTCCTGGCGGGCGAACAGCCACCGCTCGCCGTCCAGGGCGGCGCCGATAAGCCGGTCATAGGGGCGCTGGTCGCTGCCGGGCTGCTGGGCGAACGTCAGTTCTTCCGTCTGCGGCTCCCACCCGGCCCCCGGCTTCTTGCCGGCGAGCGTGAGGGTGACCGCGGTCTCCGGCCAGACCCGGAACCGCAGCTCGTTGTTGTGCGGCAGCGGCGCCAGGCCGAAGATGTCGCGGGGCGGGTGGCGGAACCGGACGGTGACCTCGGTGGCGGTGACCGCCATGCACTTGCCGGCCCGGATCAGGATGGGCACGTCCGCCCACCGCCATGAGTCGGACATCAGCCGCAGCGCAACGAAGGTTTCCACGGTCGAGTGAGGGTCGACGCCCTGCACGTCGTGGTAGCCCTCGTACTGGCCGCGGACGGTGTGCTCGGGGGTCAGCGGGGTGAGCGAGGCCACCAGCCGCGATTTGGCGTCCCGCCAGTTGCCCAGGCCCTGCCCCTCCGGCGGATCGGCCATCACGGTGGCCAGCACCTGCAGCATGTGGTTCTGGACCACGTCCCGGATCGCGCCGGTCTTGTCGTAGAACGAGCCCCGGTCGGACACGTCGAACGCCTCGGCCATGGTGATCTGGATGCTCTCCACGTAGGTGCGGTTGAGCAGCGGCTCGACCACCGAGTTGGCGAACCGTCCGAAGAGCACGTTCTCTACCGGCTCGAAGGCCAGCCAGTCATCGACCCGGAAGATCGCCTCTTCGGTGAAGTACTGGTGCATCGTGTCGTTCAGCTTCCGCGAGCCGGCCAGGTCAGAACCGAACGGCTTTTCCACCATCACCCGGGCACCGGCTGCCCGCCCCGCCGCGGCGATGCCCTGGGCGATCCGCCCGAACAAGAACGGCGGCACCTCCATGTAGAACAGCGCCTGCTCGCCCGGGCCGATCATGTCGGACATGGCGTGGTAGGTGGCGTCGTCGTCGAGGTCACCGTCCACGTAGCGGAGAAGCCCGAGCATCTTTATCGCCGCCGGACTGGACGCGTCCATGTTGTTGAGCTTGAGCGAGGCAACCGCGTAGTCGCGGAACTGCTCGAGGTCCCAGCCCTTCTTGGACACCCCGATCACCGGGACGTTCAGCACGTCGCGCTCGACCAGTCCCACCAGCGCGGGGAACGTCTCTATCTTGGCCAGGTCCCCGGTCGCCCCGAAGATCACCAGCGCGTCGACACGATCCGACATGTCATCCTCCCTGCCTGGTCGTGCTCCCAGCACATCGCGATGCACGCCCGCGTGTCATCACCCGTGCGGGTGATGAGACTGCCACATCTGCCGGTACAGGCCGCCGGAGCGGAGGAGTTCGGCGTGCGTGCCGCGGGCGGCCACCCGCCCGCGGTCGAGGATGACGATCTCGTCGACCTGGTCGAGGCCGTCGAGGTCGTGGGTGATGAGCAGGGTGGCGCGGCCCTCCGTCACCGTCAGGATGTCGGCGGTCAGGGCGCGGCGGCTGTCCGGATCCAGGTGCGCGGTCGGCTCGTCGAGGACCATCAGCGGAGGGTCGGCGAGCAGCGCCCGGGCCAGGGCCAGCCGCTGCCTCTGACCACCGGAGATCGCCGTGCCGTGCGCGCCGACGGGGGTGTCCCAGCCCAGCGGCAGTGACTCGACCCACGGCAGCAGCCCGGCCCGGCCCGCGGCGCTGGCGAGCTGTTCGCGGGTAGCGGCCGGCCGGGCCAGCCGGAGGTTGCCGGCGATGGTGGTGTCGAAGATGTGCGGGTCCTGGGCACAGCCGCCGATCACCGTGCGCACGTCGTCGGCGGCGTAAGCGGACAGGGGCGCCCCGTCCAGGGTCGCGCTGCCCCCGGAAAGATCGCAAAACCGCAGCAGCACGGCGGCCACGGTGGACTTGCCCGCCCCGCTGGGGCCGATCAGCGCCACCCGCCGCCCGGGGACGAGGTCGAGGTCGAGCCCGTCCAGGGCCAGCGGGCCGCCGGGCTCGTACCGGACCTGGGCGCCACTCAGCCGCACCGGGACCGGCCCCGCGGGCAGTGGCAGCGGTGCGGCCGGGTCGCGGACCGGGTCGGGGGTGTCCAGGACGGATGTCACCCGGGCCGCGCTGGCCCGGGCCTGGCCGAGCTGGATCGCCGCGGCGGGCAAGGCGGTCACCGCCTCGAAGGCGGCCAGGGCGGTGAGCGTCACCACCGCCAGCGGGACCCGGGTCAGCGCGCCGGTTCCGGTGGCAGCCACCGCCAGGCCCAGCACCGCCCACACGGTCATCCCGGCGGCGCCGCTGGACAGGCCGGTCCCCAGGCCCATGCCCGAGGCGGCCCGGCGTTCCATCCTGGCCAGCTCAGCGCTGGCGTCCGCAGCCCGTGCGGCGGCGGGCTCCTGCGCCCCGAACGCGTGCAGGTCCGCCGCACCGGACAAGACGTCGGTGAAGTGGGCGGTGAACTCGCCCCGCGCCGGGGCGAGGCGCTGGCCGGTTCGCCGGGCCCGGGCAGCGGCCAGCCACGGGACCAGTGCCCCGGCGGCAAGCAGGCCCGCCACGAGCGCGAGCCCGGACGCCGGGAGGATGAGCAGGCACGCGATCACCGCACCGGTCCCGGCGAGGACCGCGGCTGCCGGCGGCGCCACGCCCCGCAGGAACAGGTCCTGGGTGGCGTCCACGTCGCTGACCAGCCGCGCCAGCAGGTCACCCGGCGCCATCGTGCGCAGCCCGGCGGGGGCGAGCCGCTCCAGCCGCTGGAAGGCCCGCACCCTGATGTCCACAAGTATTCTGAACGCCGCGTCGTGGCTGGCCAGCCGCTCCGCATAGCGGAACACCCCGCGGCCAACCGAAAGACCTCGGACCGCGACCACGGCGATCGCGATCGCCAGGATGTTCGGGTGCTGCGATGCCCGGGCGAGCAGGAAGCCGGAGGTGGCCAGCAGCGCGATACCGCAACCAGTGGCGGCGGCGCCCGCCAGTACGGCGACGATCAGCCGCCCCCGCAGCGGCCGGGCCAGCCACAGCACCTGCACCAGAGGATCTCGCCGCAAGCTCAGCCAACGGCCACGCAACCGCCCACCGGGCCCGCCGCCCTGCCCGCCGAGCTGGGGGGCAAGACCGCGTTCGGCTGCGGACGGCATCATGGTGCGGTCACCAGGGCCTGGCCGGGGACGGCTGCGGCTTCCGTGGCAGCCGGCCCGGCCAGCTTGCCGTGGTGCAGAGTGATCGCCTGGCCGGCCGGGCCCGCCCAGCCGGGGCCGTGGCTGACCAGGACGACGGTGCGGTGCGCCATCAGGGTCTCGATGGTGGCGAGGATCTCTGCCGCGGTGATGGCATCCAGGTGCGCGGTGGGCTCGTCAAGCAGCAGTAGCGGGGCGTCCCGCAAGAACGCCC
This sequence comes from uncultured Actinomycetes bacterium, assembly GCA_963726415.1. Lineage (GTDB taxonomy): Bacteria > Actinomycetota > Actinomycetes > Streptosporangiales > Streptosporangiaceae > DASXKD01. The sequence continues at coordinate 154,120 of CAVSCM010000024.1, read as the reverse complement.
GGGCCAGCGCGATCCGCTGCCGCTCCCCCGCCGACAGACGGCCAGCCCCCTCTCCTAGCTCGGTGTCCAGGCCAGCGGGCAGCGCCTTGATGAACTCTGCCGCACTGGCCAGGGCGGCGGCGCGCTCGATCGCTTCGCGGCTCGCGTCCGGCTGGCCCAGGGCGATGTTGCCGGCCACGGTGCCAGCGAACAGGTGTGGCCGCTGCGGTACCCAGGCGATCTGTGCCCGCCACGCAGCGAGATCCAGCTCCGCCAGCGGCACTCCAGCGGCCTCGATGGTCCCCGCTGTTGGTTCGGCGAACCGCAGCAACAGCGCCAGCAGGGTGCTCTTCCCCGACCCGCTCGGTCCGGTCACCGTGATCCGTTCGCCCGGAGCTATCACCAGGCTCACCCTGTCCAAGGCCAGCCCGTCGCGGCCCGGATAGGCCACGCACGCTTCGTTCAGCATGATTTCGCTGCTGCGCAGGTCGACTTGTGCCGGCCTGCCGGGCCCGAGCCGGGGGCGGACCGTCGCCGGGCCGGGCGGTGCGGTGTCCAGGATGTCGCAGGCGCGGGCGGCCGCGGTGGCGCCCTCCATGCTGGCGTGGAACTGCGCGCCCACCGCGCGCAGCGGCAGATACGCCTCGGGAGTGAGCAGCAGCACCAGCAGTGCGGTCTGGTAGCCCAGGTGACCGGCCAGCAGCCGCAGGCCCACCTCCACCGCGACCAGCGCCGTGGCAAGCGCCGCCGCCAGCTCCAGCACCAGCGCCGACAAGAACGCCACCCGCAGCGTGCCCATGGTCGCCTTGCGGTGCGCCTCGGAGACCTCACCGATCACCTGCACCTGCGCCTTCGCCCGGCCGAACAGTTTCAGGGTGGGCAGCCCCTCGACCACGTCGAGGAAGTGCCCGCCGAGTGTCGCCAGCAGCCGCCACTGCCGCTGCGTGCGGGCCTTGGTGTGCAGCCCGACCAGGACGGCGAACACCGGGATCAGCGGCAGCGTCACCGCGATGACCACGGCCGAGATCCAGTCGGCGGCCGCAACCCGGGCCAGCACCGCCACCGGCACCACGACCGCGAGCACAAGCTGCGGCAGGTACCGGGCGAAGTAGGGATCGAGCGCGTCCAGGCCCTTGGTGGCCAGGGTGGCGATCTCCCCGGTCTGCTGCCCACCCAGCCAGGCCGGGCCGAGCCGGAGGGTGTGGGCGGTGAGCTGGCGGCGCAACTGCGACTTGACCCTGGCCGCGGCGCGCAGCGCCACGGTCTCGCCGCCGCCGGCAGCCACGGCGCGGGCGGCCACCACCGCCAGCAGTACGGCCATGGTCGGCCACAGGGCCGTGGTGCCCGTGCCGCGGGCCGCGGTCGCCAGGGCGTGAGCGAGCAGCCCCGCCTGGGCCAGCACCAGGGCGGTCACCACCAGCCCCAGCCCGACTGTGAAGATCAGGTAACCCCGGGCTGCCCTGGCATGCCGCAGCAGCCGGGGATCGACGGGCCTCATACCGGCGGTTTCGGGACGAGGATCAGCGAGATGGACGCGAACGCCAGGATGACCCCGCCTATGCTGATCAGCCCGATGCGTGCCGCGCGGACCTTGAAGTGGCCGACCTCGCTCGGCGACAGCCCTTCAGGCATCAGCCCCCCTTGGCGAATCCGGCGGCAGGCATCATCGCTCCTAACTGGCCGTCTTTCCGACGGGAGGCGATGGCGTGCCGGGCGGGGCGGGCGCGGGGGACGTCGCCTGCGGCTGGAACTCCTGGGCGCTGACGCGCCGCCGGAATACGTAGTAGGTCCAGGTCTGGTAGATGAGCACCACCGGCAGCAGGATGATCGCGACGACGCTCATCACCTTGAGCGGGTATGCGGGGGAGGCGGTGTTGGCAGCGGTCAGGTTGTTCGCCGCGCTGGTGCTGGAGACCATCACGTTGGGGTACAGGCCGGTGAAGATCGCCACGATGGCTGAGGCCATGGTGACCGTGGTCGCGGCGAAGGCGAAGCCGTCGCGGTGCTCGTAGACCAGCCAGAATGCGGCGAGGACGGCGAGGATGGCCAGCAGTTCCACCGGGTTGAGGAAGAACGTGTCGCTGTGCGCCACATGGGTCCAGATGGCGAACCCGATGACGGCAGCGGTGGTGGCGGGAGCGATGCGGCGGGCCAGGCTGCGGCTGCGCTCGTGCATGGTCCCCGTGGTCTTCAGGGACAGGAACGTCGCGCCGTGCAGCGCGCAGATCAGCACCAGGGTGACCCCGGTGAACAGCCCGTAGGGCTGGAACAGGTCCCAGAACGAGCCGGTGTAGTTCTGCGCGGAGTTAATCGGGAGGCCCTGCAGGAGGTCGCCCAGGGCCACGCCGATCAGCAGCGGGGCCAGCACGCTGCTGGTGGTCAGCAGCACATCCCAGGTGCGCCGCCAACGCGGGCTATCCCGCTTGCCCCGGTACTCAAATGACAGGCCGCGGGCGATGAGCGCGGCCAGCAGCAGGACCAGCGCGAGGTTGAAGGCCGAGAACATGGTGGCGTACCAGCCGGGGAACGCGGCGAACATGGCGGCCGCGGCGACGATCAGCCAGACCTCGTTGCCGTCCCACAGCGGCCCGATCGTGTTGATCGCGGCCCTGCGCTCGGCGTCGTCTTTGCCGACGGCGCTGTGCAGCATCCCGACGCCGAAGTCGAACCCCTCCAGGATGAAGAACCCGGTCCACAGCACGGCGATGAGGATGAACCAGAACGGGACGAGCGTGCTCATGGCGGGCCTCAATACTGGACGGCGGGCACGGGCGTGTCCGCCTGTTCGGCGGCGCGCGGGGGCGGGAGCGGCTGGCGGGAGTACTTCAGCATCAGCAGCAGGTCGACGGTGGCGATCACGGCGTAAATCAGGACGAACGCGACCAGGCTGATCGCGATCCAGGTGGTGGACAGCGACGGTGAGATCCCGTTCTTGGTCAGCATGATGCCTTGCACGATCCACGGCTGCCGGCCGCTTTCTGTTAGCAGCCACCCGGCGGTGTTCATCAAGAACGGCAGCACCACGCCCCACATCGCCACCCACAGGAACACCCGCGAGGTAGCCAGCTTTTTCCGCCGGATCAGCCACAGCCCCCACACCGCGATGAGCAGGACCACGACGGCCAGGTAGGCCATCACCCGCATCCCCCAGTACTGGATGAACACGTTCGGCACGTAGTAGCCCGGCCCGTACTGTTTGCTGTACTGCGACTGCAGCGGGTTAAGCCCAACCACCTTGCCGTTCCAGGTGTTGGTGGCCAGCAGCGACAGCAGGTGCGGGATGGCGATGATCTCGGTCGGGGTCTGGTCGTTGTTGCCGCCGCCGATCTGGAACAGCGAAAACGAGCACGGCTGGCAGGTCGTCCACTGCGCTTCCGCGGCCGCGATCTTCATCGGCTGGTACCGGGCCTCGATCACCCCCAGCTCATCGCCCACCAGCATGGTGAACAAGATCGCCGGGACCAGCACCACCAGGCTCAGCCGCGCCGACCTGGCGAACACCTCCTTGTCCGCGCCCCGGCGCAACTGCCACGCGGAGACGGCCAGCATCACCGAGGCGCCGGTGACCAGCGACGCCAGCAAGACCTTGGAGTACCCCCAGACGAACACCGGGTTGGTGAACAGCGCCCAGACGTCGTTCAGCACCGGTTTGCCATGAACCATCTGGTAGCCGACCGGGTGCTGCATCCACGAGTTCGCGGCCATGATGAACGCCGCCGACAAGACCGTCCCGAACGACACCGCCCAGATCGTGGCCAGGTGCACCCGGGCCGGCAGCTTGTCCCAGCCGAACAGCCACAACCCCAGGAACGTCGACTCCAGGAAGAACGCCGCCAGCCCCTCCATCGCCAGCGGCGCGCCGAAGACGTTCCCGACCAGCCGCGAGTACGCCCCCCAGTCCATGCCGAACTGGAACTCCTGCACCAGCCCGGTCACCACGCCGATCGCCACGTTGATCACCAGCAGCGTCCCGAAGAACCGGGTCAGCCGCAGGTACTCCTCCCGCTTACTGCGATGCCAAGTGGTCTGCAGCAACGCGGTCAAGAACGCCAGCCCGATCGTGACCGGGACGAAGAAGAAGTGGTTGATCGTCACGAACGCGAACTGCCACCTCGCCAGATCGACGTTCATACATCCCTCCTGGTCCGGCTATCGGGCGGCTAGCTCTCTGTAGCCCATCTGGCCGCTCGCGCAGCGGCGGCGCTCATCGCGCCCCGAGTACTCCCCCGACCTGTCCGGCACCGTGGTCGAGCTGGTAGTCGAGGTTGACCGCGGCACTGATCAGAGACAGATGGCTGAACGCCTGCGGGAAGTTACCGAGCTGCTCACCAGTGCTGCCGATCTCCTCGGAGTACAGGCCCAGGTGGTTGGCGTAGGTGTGCATCTTCTCAAAGACCAGCCGGGCCTCGTCAAGCCGCCCGGAGCGGGCGAGGGCGTCCACGTACCAGAACGTGCACAGGGTGAAGGTGCCCTCGTCGCCGGCCAGCCCGTCGGGGGAGGCGCTGGGGTTGTACCGGTAGACCAGGCTGTCGGAGACCAGTTCACGGTCCATCGCCTTCAGCGTGGACAGCCACATCGGGTCACGCGGGGAGATGAAGCCCTGCAGCGGCATCATCAGCAGCGAGGAGTCCAGCACCTCGGTGGTGTAATGCTGGGTGAACGCGCCCACCTTCGGGTTCCAGCCGCGTTCCATGATCTGGTTGTAAACGAGGTCGCGCTCAGCGGTCCACCTGGCCACATTGGCCGGACGGGCCCGGCGCTGGGCGATCTTGATGGCGCGGTCGAGGGCGATCCAGGTCTGGAACCGGGCGTAGGTGAAGTCCCTCTGGCCGCCACGGGTCTCCCAGATGCCCTCGTCCGGCTGGTCCCAGTGCTCGCACAGCCAGTCGATGATGCCCGCCAGCTCCATCCAGCCCTGATGCGCTATCTGGATGCCCTGGCTGTCGGCGAGGAAGAAGGCGTCCGCGGCCTCGCCGTAGATGTCGAGCTGCAGCTGGTCGGCGGCGCCATTCCCGATCCGCACCGGGCGGGAGCCGCGCCAGCCCTCGAAATGATCGAGGGTCTCCTCGACGAGATCGGAGCTGCCGTCGACCCGGTACATGATCTTCAGCGGCCGCCCTTCGCCGGTGTACTCGGCCGCACGATCGCGCAGCCAGGCCCCGAAGGCGGCGGCCTCCTCGGTGTAACCGAGGCTGAGCAGCCCGTAGATGGAGAACGATCCGTCCCGGACCCAGGTGTAGCGGTAGTCCCAGTTGCGCTCGCCGCCCTCTTGCTCGGGCAGTCCCGTGGTCGGCGCGGCGACCAGGGCGCCGGTGGGCGCGTAGGTCATCAGCTTGAGCGTTATCGCGGAGCGGGCGACCATCTCCCGCCACCGTCCGGTGTAGCTGGACCGGTGCAGCCAGTTACGCCAGAAGCGCGCGGTCTCGTCGGCCAGCCGCTGGGCCTCCTCGGGTGGCACGAACCTGGGCGCGCCCCCCATGGACTCCAGCACGACGCCGCCGATATCACCTTCCCGCAGCGTCCGCGTCCACCGCACCCCGTCGCCGGCCCGCTCCAGCGCGACTCCCGCGTCCTGGATGCTGGTTCCCTGCGGCGCGATGCCGTGCACGGTCAGCTCCAGGCCGTCGGACTGGAACACCCCGCCACTTTCGGTGAGCTCGAACTTGTGTGCGCCGCGCCCGTAGTCGAAGCGCGGCTGGATCTCTATCGCGAAGCGCATGGTGCCGCGTACCACCCGGATGTTGCGCACAAGCCGGTGCCGGTCGGTTGCCCCGCCCTCGGCCACGGGCATGAAGTCGTGCACCTCGCCGACCCCGTCGGGGGTCATGAACCGGGTGACCAGGATCGCGGTGTCCGGCAGGTACAACTGCTTGCTGACGTAGTCGTCCCGGTCAGGCCTGATCTTAAAGAAGCCGCCACGGTCGGCATCGAGCAGCGACGCGAACACGCTCGGTGAGTCAAACCGGGGACAGCAGAACCAGTCGAGCGTGCCATCGGTACTTACCAGCGCAGCTGTCTGCAGGTCGCCGATCAGCCCATGGTCGCCGATGTTGGGATAACTGGACAACGGTCTCTCCTCAGCGTCGTGGATATATGGGTGCTATGCGGCTGTGGGTGCGGCGGCCGTGGTGGGTCCGGCAGCCTCGTCGGCGACCGCGGTGAGTGGCTTGGTCACCTGCTCCAGCGACTTGCCTGCGGCTTGAACGCCGATGAACAGGCCGGTCCTGGACGTACTGGCTGGGACTGGTGAAGATCGTGCTCGCCGCCGGGAACGTGACCAGCGCAATGCCCTGGATGAAACCGGCCGCGTACACGGCGTTGATCTCGGCCTTGGTCGCCATGTGCCTGGCCTGTATCAGGTGGTGAGCCGTTGGCCGATGTGCTCGCCGACGCGCAAGGCGTTGGCCATCGCGGTAAGGGCGGGGTTCACCGCGCCGATGGAGGGGAAGAAGCTGGTGTCCACGACGTAGAGGTTGTCGAGTTCGTGGGCCTTGCAGTTGGTGTCGAGGACGGAGGTGGCCGGGTCGGTGCCGAACCGGCAGGTGCCGGCCTGGTGGGCGCACCCGGCGATCGGGATGCTCATGTCCATGTAGAAGTTTTTGCCCAGCACGTGGTGCTCGGCCATCCCGGTGTGGTTCATGATCTTCTTCAGCTCGCCGTAGAGCCGGTCGGCTTCGGCGTTGTTGGTGGGCTGGTAGAACAGCTGGACGTTGCCGTCGCCGTCGGTGGTCACCCGGTTCTCGGGTACTGGCAGGTCTTCGGTGGTGAGCCAGAAGTCGACGGCATGCTCGGCCACGTCGGTCAGGCTCCACTCCGGGGACAGCTTGGTCAGCGTGGGTTTCTCACCGCGCATGGCCTCGGCGTTGGACTTGCCGATCATCTGAATGTTCCCCGCCGGGTAGCCGTAGTCCTTGGTGGCGAAGTAGAAGTCGTTGATCCCCAGCGTCTTCTGGAACACCGTGTCGTTGCGTTCCTTGGCCAGCGCCACCACGGCCAGGCAGTTGTGGAACATGTAGTTCCGCCCCACCTGATCCGACCCGTTCGCCAGCCCGCCCGGGTGGGTGTCGCTGGCCGAGTTCAGCAGGATCTTGGCGCTGTTGGCGGCGCCCGCGCAGACGGCCACGATGTCGCCCCGGTAGACCTCGTGGCCGCCGCCGCGATCGACCACGACCCCGGTGACCGTGCGCCCGGCGGGGTCGGTTTCCAGCTTGGTCACCTCCGCCCCGGTCAGCAGGGTGACGTTGCCCCGGCCGAGCACCGGGCGGACCGCGATGACCTCCGCGTCGGACTTGGCGTGCACCAGGCACGGGTACCCATCACACCAGGTGCACCGGATGCACGTGCTGCGCGGCCGGTCCGCCTCATCCAGCATGATCCCGCACGGCGCGTGGAACGGGTGATACCCGCCTTTTTCCAGCCCCTCGGAGATCTCCGCGATCCGGGGCTCGTGCGAGACGGCAGGCCAGGGATAGGGCGCGGACCGGTGGCCCTCGGTGGGATCCTCACCACCGTTGCCGTGCACCTGATACAACTGCTCCGCCTTCGAATACCACGGCTCGAAATCGTCATAGTCCAGCGGCCACGCCGGGGACACCCCATCCACGTGCCGCAACTCCCCGAAATCACCAGGGCGCAGCCGGTACAGCGCCGCCCCGTACAGCTTGGTCGCGCCGCCGACGAAGTAGTGCACCTGCGGCTGGAACGGCTTCCCGTCGCCGCCGAACCAGGTGTCCTTGGACATGTACTTCCCGTCGACGAACACGGTCTTCGGATCCCAGTTGCCCGTCTCCCGCGGCAGGAAGTCCCCGCGTTCGAGCAGCAGGATCCTCTTGCCCGAACCAGCCAGCGCATGCGCCAGCGTCCCCCCACCGGCCCCGGTCCCGATGATGATCACGTCATAGTGCTCAGCCACGGCTGCCTCCTCTACTGTTCCCATGCTGAATCCGGCGCCTGGCGGCAGCATCACCCACAAGGGGGGGCTTGGTGCCGTGCCGGGGCGAATTCCGCGCCAGCTGCCATGTGGGTCAGATCAGCTGAAGCTGGCGGGCCCGGCGGACCGCTTCGCCGCGATGGGCCGCGGCCAGTTTGTGGCAGATGTGCTTGATGTGGGATTTGACAGTGTTGGTGGAGATGTGCAGCTCACTGGCGATTTCGGCGGAAGTCAGCAAGCTGGAGACGTGCCGCAGCACTTGCAGTTCGCGTTCGGTGAGTGGTTCGGCCGCTGGGATCGCGGCCTCATCCAGGCCGTCCGGCCGAGCGGGGCGCCTGGCATGGGGCATGACCAGCATGACCAGGCTCTGGTGGGCACCTGCCCATTCCGGGTCGCGCTGGAGTACCGGCCCGATCCAGCCGCGCTCCTTGGCGACTGGCAACCTGAGCTGCTCACGTTCGGCCAGCCGCAGCGCATGCCCCAACGAGCGGCGGCCGCGGGCGCGGTCGCCGCTGCGGTAGCTGAGCCGGGCATCCACCAGGCATGCTTGCAAGCGCACCCGTTCCGGCACCCTCGCTTCCGCCGCTAGCACGGTGGCAAGTGCGCGCCGCGCGTTGTCAACGTCTCCGGCAACCGCCCATACGTGCGCCAGCGTGACCGCCGCCTCTGGTGAGCTGTCGCAGGCGGCCCGCTTGGCGGCGGCGAGCGCTGCCTCGATGTCGCCGCGCGCTGCCCACGCCCGCGACTCGGCCTGGTCGAGCCTTTGCTCAAGCCATGCCGGAGGAGACCAACCCGACCGTGCCCTGGTCACGAATTGCACGGCTACTTCGGCACGCCCTGCGGCAACGCCATCACGCGCCGCGACCAGACAGGCGACCGCCCCGATCAGCTTGTCCGGGCTCATCCCAAGGGCGGTGTCCACCTGCTTGAGCCGTCTGCGCGCCTCATGCAGCTCATAGTGCTCCAAGTGCACCCAAGCCAGGGCGGCGAGCGCGGCGGGATTGGGGCAGCGGTCTTGTGGCCGCTGCCCATCGCCCGCGCAGGCCGTTGTCGCCTGGCCGGCCATCTCGGCGGCGAGGCCCAGCCGACCGCGCAAGGCCTCCACGAGCGCGAGATGACCGAGGCAGTGGACGCGTTCGCTCTCTTCTCCTGACGCCGCTGCAGCGGTCACCCCCGAATCGAGGACACGGGCCGCCTCGTCGAAACGCCCCGACCACAGCTCGGCAGTTCCGCGGGCGGCCAGCACCCAGGCGCGGATCCCCTGGTGCCGGGCAACCGCGTCGCCCGGAATCCTGCTGGCCAGAGCCTCGGCACTGGCGGCGGCTTCCAAAGCCGCGGCGTGGTCCCCGGTGCGACGGGAAGCGGCGAGGCGGATCATCGCGGCGGCCAGCCGCACCGCGTCCTCTTGCCCGGCGGGAAGCCGCTCGAAGGTCTTTTCCGACGCGTCCAGCGCGGTGGCAGCCGATTCAGGCTGGCCGGTGGACAGCGCGAGCGCGGCGGAGACCAGGTACGGCGCAGGCTCGGTCCAGGCTTCGCCGTACGGCATGGCCGCGAACTCATCAGCCAGGGACCGGTCGCCTCGCGGCTCGATGATCTCGCTGATAGCCAGCCCGTCGATGACCATCCTGGCGGCGAGTGGCCAGTCGCTCGCTTGTGCCGCATGCCGCACCGCATCGGGGAGGCGGCCGTTCTGCTCGTACCACCGGGCAGCTCGCCGGTGCAGCGCGGGCACCTTGCCGGGAGACTCGAGCCTGAGCTTGCGCCTGAGCATCTCCGCGAACAACGCGTGGAAGCGGTACCAGCCGCTCCCGATCGGCTGGACGAACACATTGGCGTGCGCCAAAGCCGTCAGGATCCGGCCAGCCTGTCCGTTGCCAGTCAGCTCGGTGGCGACTTCGGCGTTGACATGCTCCAGGATGGACACCTTCAGCAGAACTTCGCGGGCTTCGCGCGGCTGGGCTTCGAGGACCTCCTGCACCAGATAGCCGGTAAGGGTGCTCTCCTCGGTGACCAGTTGCCCGACGAACTGATCGGGGTCGTGCCGGGCGCCCAGCGACATCGCGGCAAGGCGGAGGCCTGGCCGCCCAGCCCTCGGTATGCCGCATCAGGCACTCAAGTGCGTCGGCCGACAGCACGCACCCGTGCCGGGCCAGCAACTCGCCCGCCTCGGTCACGGTGAAAGCCAGATCGTCTGCCCGGATCTCGGTCAGCTCGCCGGCCAGCCGGTAACGGTGCAGCGGGAGCGGGGGGGCTGCCTGCGAAGCGACCGCCAAGCGCAGGCCGGCCCCGGCGTTCCGCAAAAGGAAGTCGAGCCCGTTCAGCACCCTTGGCTCGGTGAGCAGGTGGCAGTCATCCACGACCAGCGTCACCGGCGGATCCTGGGCGGCCAGCGCCGACGCGAGCCAGAGCAAGAACCGGTGCTCTGCCGCCGGTCCTCGTATGGTGGCGGACAGTGCCTTGGGCATGGCAACGCCGGACCTGCGCAGCGCCGCAACGACATAGGACCAGAAGACTCCCGGCCGGTTGTCGTACTCATCCAAAGTGACCCAGGCAACAGGCCCGGACTCCGCGGCCGCCCATAGCGCCAACGCCATCGTCTTGCCCGCGCCACGCGGGCCGGTGACGATGGTCAGCGGGCACCACCGCGTGCCTTGGGTGATCAGCGCGGTGACCCGCGGACGCTGGAGCGCCCAGCCGGGCACTGTCGGCACGGTGATCTTAGAGGCCAGGATCGGATCCTCATGGGCAGCCGCCGGCCGTCTGGAACTGGTCACGATCTGCTTGGCAGCATGAACCGCCATCACAACCTCCGCTGGGGCCCCGGCCGGGCCACTTGGCCCAACCACCAGCGGGCACCTCACCCGCAGTAATACGAAAGCGCAGCCGAAGGGACCGCGCATCCCACGATCTGTGGTAAACCCGCACCCGCAACGATCAGACCTGCGCCGGTTTTAGCCCTAACGGGGGATGCGGCGCGCCCCGCCGCGCGGTGGACTAGTGCTGCGAGGCAACGGAGACGTATGAGTCGGACAGCGAGATTCCAGGAAACCCTGCGCAGGCTGGCGATCTTCGACGAAGGGTTCGTCGATGCTGGGTTTGGCCTCGACCGGGGTGGCACACCAGTGCTGGATGCTAAGACCGCGGCGTTGCTTCAGGTAGCGGTGTCGGTGGCCATCGGGTCGTCGCCGGTTTGCCTGCAATGGGGAGCGGCCCGGGCGCTTGCGGCCGGCGCGACCAAGGACGAGATCGCTGATGTTCTCATGGCGATCATCCCGGTGGCTGGCCTCGGCCGGGTCGTCTCAGCAGCTCCCGCGGTAGCGACCGCGCTTGAATACGACATCGAAGCGGCGCTGGAGGAACCAGCCGATCACTGACGGCACCTCGCCGGTCACCTCGGATGTGGGCTGAGCAGAGATGAAGATTTTCGGGCTGGCTTATCGGCCACGCGCGGCAACTCCTGACCGCCGCTGCCCTGCTCGTCGGCGGCTACATGATGCTCAGCGGCACGCTGCGGCTACTGAGCTGATCAGCGGTGCGACCGGCCTGGGTCACCGGCGGCAAGCCCCCGCCACCGGCCCTGGTCGGGGTCGTATTCCTCGCGCTCGAACAGGAGCATGTCATCACCCAGCAGGATGAGCGAGTAAGGGGTTGGACCGGTGCCCCGGACATGGCCATGGTTGTGCACATCGTCGGGTGGGACCAGCGTCACCACATCACCGGAGCGCAGGGCCCGCTCGTCCGCAAGGCTCAGCTCAGCGCGGCCACCAGGATGGCGGACCACGTTCCAATGCTGGTGCGTCTCCACCCCGCGGACCGGGGCGATCGCGACCCAGCACCCGTGGGAGTGGGTGTAAGCCATCACCCCTTCGGGCCGGTGGACCAGCACCAGGCGCGGGCCTCGTTCGGGCGTGGCCAGCCAGTGCACCCCGGGCGACTCGGCGGGCATCTGCGCGATCAGCGGAGCGAAATACTCCTTTTCGGCGGCCAGCTCCACCAGCAGCCGCCCTACCTCGGCCATGTCGGGCACATCGCCGGACCGCAGCTCATTCAGCTGAGCCAGGAAGCGGTGCGGTGGGTGAGGAATAGCGCCGACACTCATCTACGTCAACTTAACCCGTCATCGGCAGCACTGCTGCGTGCCTGAGCGAACCGCAGGGGGATCATCCTTGTGGGTGATGCGATTGCCAGCGACACACCTTGCCCTGTCAGCACCGGCAGCAGGGCTCATCTCCAGCGTGCGGAGGGATCGCGGTGGACCTGCAGGAAAAGCGCCAGCTTGACCTGGCGAGACAGGTGGCCAGCGTCAAGGCACGGGCCCGGCCCTGGCGGGCCATCATCTTTACGGTGCTGGCCGTGGCTGCCGCAGGCGCCTCTTATGCCTTCGGCCATAATCTGAAGAGCCTGTTCGAGCCGGGGCACTTGGGCAGCTCGATCGCCGCTGCGTCGGCTGCCGTGGCTTTCTTGGTCTTTGCGACCATCGCTGTGGTATCGGTTGCCAGCCGGACGCGGGAGACACTCCAGTCGGTCACCGGATCGGCACATGCGGCGGTCGTGCGGTATGTGATCGTGCTGTTCGGCGCGATTCTCACGATCGCTGTCACGCTGGCGCTGCTCAAGGTCCCGGTCGGGCAGCTCCTTGTTGGCGGGGCGTTCGCCACGATCATCATCACCATCGCGGGCCAGCAGTCGCTCAGCAACATCTTCGCAGGGCTCGTCTTGCTGCTGTCGCGGCCGTTCCAGGTCGGCGACGTGATACTGCTGCGCTCGGGGGCTCTCAGCGGCCAGCTCGAAGGCACCGTGACAGAGATAGGAATTACCTACCTGCGGCTCGACACCGGCAACAACGTGATATCGCTGCCGAACTCGCAGGTGCTCGCCGCGGCCGTAAGCCGCCAGCCACCGACCGCACAGCCCGGCGGGCCTGAGCACGACGGACATGGCCGGCCAGGCCGCTAGAGGCCCAGGAGCCCTAGCTCCCGGGACCGGGTGACCGCTTGAGTGCGGGTGGTGGCGCCCAGTTTGCGGTAGATCGACTTCATTTCTGACTTGATGGTGTGCGGCGAGAGGAACAGTTCAGCGGCGATCTCCGAGACCGGCAGGTGCGTGGACAACAGGGGTAGGAGCCGCAGCTCAGCCGCTGTCAGCGCCGACGGGCCGACGGCATGCGCTTCGATGGTGGCGAGATCGGCCTGCAGCTGGTCAGCCAGCGCCGGGAGGGCTCCGAGATCCGGCCGTTGATGGAGAATGCCGTGGGCTTGCGTCAGGACCGCCGCCGCACCCCCGGAGTCAGCGAGCGTGATGTAGACGCGCGCCATCTCGAGAAGTGCCTGGACCGACACCACGGGCAGGGCATAGGTCAACAGCGGCCTCAGCCGGGACGCCCGCCCGAGGTAAGACCGCGCCTGAGCGACATCCCCCCCGTGCAGCGCGGCCCGGGCAGCCCAGGCGTACACAAGCGCGCTAGTCCAGTAGTCGCCGAGCTGCCCATCGTCCACGATCGTGACCGCGCGCTCGGCCTGCGGCGTCAATTCTGACCAGGAGTTGCGCTGGGCTGCCACGCCGCACTGCTCGGCGAGGATGAGAGCAGTCAGAGGCGGGGTGCCGACATGGGCCGAGACGTCGAGAGCGCGAGCGAGGATAGGGCCGGCGCGGGCCGGGTCGTCTTCGAGCAGGTAGGAGAGGCCTTCGGTGTACAGCATCGTCGCCTGGTAGGGACTGGACGGGCTCAGCCCGTCCCGGGCGATCCGCGCGTCACGCCGCATCTCGGCGACGCCCTTGCGGCACAAGATCGCACGCAAGTACGCCAGCGTGCCTTCCATGGTGCTTCCATCAGGAAGAATCCCGGCGGGGGACGCGCGCTCCGCGGCCGCCACCCAGCGCTCGGCCTCGCCCGGCTGGCCGAGCAGGGCAACGATCAGCGAGCCATGTACGGCGATCGCGCCATAGTACTCGGCCGCCGTGACGTCCCTGATCCACTCCATCCAGCGCCGCACCGTCTCGACGCGACCAACGGCCCAGACGGGCTGCTGCAGCTCCAGGATCAACCGGGCCACACGGTCATAATCCCCGGCGGCATGGGCGTGGTCGATCGCCGCCTCCGGCATGGCGTTCGCCTCGAACCACACGGCCGCCCGGAAGTGGAGATCCTGGACCAGATCGGGCTCTCGGCGCCGGAGTTCTGCCCGCAGGAGGTCCCGCAGCAGGTGGTGATAGCGGTACCACTCACGGTGGCGGTCGAGCGGGACCACGAGCAGGTTTCTGGCTTCCAGCTGTTCGAGGACATCCGCGGATCCCTGCTCACCCAAGATCGCGTCGCAGAGCGGCCCGCACATCCGGTCCAGGACCGATGTGCGGGTGAGGAACGACACTTCTGTGCCCGAGATCCGGTCGACGAGTTCCGAGCGCAGGTAGTCGCCCATGAAAATGTCATCGCCGGCAAAGTGAAGCCGGCTTCGCCCTGCTGGGTTCCGGAGTTCATGGCCAGCGCGGCGATATACAGCCCGGTGGGCCATCCTTCAGTCCGTTGCAGGAGGTCGCGAAGACCGGCCTCGTCGACCTCGGCTCCCGCCTCCTTCAGCAGTGAGCCCGCTTCCTCTGGTCCCATCGCCAGGTCGTCAGCGGTGATCTCGACTATCTCGCCCAGAGCGCGCAACCTTGCCGTCGGCAGCGGCACCACGGTGCGCGAAGCCAGCGCGAGCTGCCAGCCAGGCGGGAGGCGCAGCGCGAACTCGGAGATCGTGTTCAGGCATTGCCTGTTCGTGACCGCATCGGCGTGGTCGAGCAGCACGGTCACCGGCGGCTGCACCGAGGCGACGGCGGACACGAACCGGGGAACCATGCTGATAGGAGCACCGGAGGAAGCCAGCGCCGGAAATATCGCCGGGTCGACGGGCCCGATCCGGTCCAGCGCAACCGCAAGAGCAGTCAGCAGCACAACGGGGTCGTTGTCCCCGTCGTCGCAGGACAGCCACGCCGCGCGCGACCCGATCCGGTCAGCCCATTGCGCCATGAGCGTCGTCTTGCCGTAGCCGGGCGGAGCGGCCACGGTGATGACCGGAGCCCTCGTGGCGGCCAGTCGCTCGACCAGAGCCGTCCGGAAGACGATCCCCGGCCGGACCCCGGGCGGGTGGAATTTCGACTCAGGCAGCGGGAAGCCGAGCCTCGGCGCCGTCCTGTGATTACCGCCAGTCATCACGTGAGGCACACCGATGACCTCCGGCTTCATCCTTCAGAAGTACTTCAAGATTAAGACGTTATCGACGGAACGGTAATAGGGCCTTACTGCCCCCTTCTGCTCAGTGCTGTTTGCTGACGAGTGAACGCAGGGTCAAGGTTTGGCAAAGTCTGGCACGGCATGAGCTATCTCCGAACCGGACATAGCGGAAGGTTCCCCGTATATCACGGCGCGTAACAGTACCAGGACGGCCCCCGACAGGTTCTGGGCGGTCAGCAAGACTTGAACGCCGAGCAGCCGCATCTCATCGACTGTCTGGCAGCCGGTATCCGCGATCACGTTCAGCGTGTCGTGCCCAATTGGGTCACTGGTGGCGCCGCTGCGGTTGCTCACGATGGACGGCCAAGCCGTCTCTCACTGAGCGCGCGCCCACCCGATCCATAGGCCCGATCGAGCTGAGCATTCGCTCGGCTTCGTCCAGCGCCAGATGCCAGGGGTAGCTGTCGATCAGGTCGCCGCCAGTACGGGGTGGGTGCGGTTGCACGCCGCCAGGGCCGAGGAGTATCCGCACCCCTTCGGCGCGCAGAGCTTTGATGCTGCGCACGAACGGCGGTCGGCTAGCCAGCGCGGAGTTCACGAACGGCAGGACGACGATGGGGACTCCAAGGCCGGTGGTCTCGGCCAGGACGCCCAGGGCGTAGGTGTCGCTGATGCCTTGCGCCCATTTGTTGATCGTGTTGTAAGTGGCTGGGGCGACGATGATCGCGTCGGCGATCTCCGGCCGGGGTTCGCCGGGTTTGCGGTAGTGACTGCGCACTGGACCGCCGGTTTGGGCCTCGATCCCGGCGGGGTCGAAGAAGTCGAGCGCGGCGGGGGTCGCGATGACCTGGACGATCCAGCCGTGCTCATGGGCGAGCTTGACGAGTGTGCCGATCGCAGTGGCCGGACCTGCACCGCACACCACCACCGACAGTACGGGCGTGAGAGAGTTGCCGGTCATTGTGCGGCGCCGATCTGGGCGGCGAACTGCTCGGCATCGCGGCGAAGCGTGAGCGGGGCGGCGGTGACGAGCTGACGGACCACGCGGTGCACTGACGGGCGCCCGGCGACTTCCTCGTGCGCGGTTTCTTCAGCGGCCCGCAACGCGAGGTAAGCCTTGTCCGGCTTGTCCCACTGGAGGAACGCGCGGGCGGTGTCGATGAGCAGGCTGGCCTTCCGCTCGGTGACGGTGATCGTGCCCAGGTCGACGCTGCGGGCCACATCGACGGCGGTGCCCGCATCCCCGAGGGTCACGGCGACGTTGACGCGGTGCAGCGTCGCGTTGGTCGGGCCGAAGGCGGTCCAGCGCAGGTTGCCGTCCACGCCGAGGCGCTCGGCGGCGTCCTCGGCTTCGGTCAGCAGCTCGTGCGCGGCTTGGCGCGTTGTCGTGCTGGGCGGCGGCGATCGCGCCGCGCAGCAGCAGGGACCCGTAGACCGACAGGGATTCGGGCGTGTGGGTGCCGATGTCGCGATCCAGCCTCGCGGCATGAGTGCTGGCGGTGGTGATCGGCGCCGCCGGGGTGGTGCCCGTTCATCAGGGTGTGGGTGATGATCCGGGCACTGGCCCCGACCGTGACCGGGTCTTCGCTGGCCTGGGCGGCGCGCATGCTGCGGTCGGCGGCCAGGTAGGCCAGGCCCTGGTCGTCGAGCTTGAGCAACAGCCCGGCGGCGACGTGATGAGCGTCGGCGGACAGCGCGTGTAGGCGCGCAGCCGCTGGCCTCGCCATCGAGCACGAGGCACGCGTCGTGGAGCCGGGAGAGCAGGCCAGGGAGGTGCTTGATCAGTTCGGTGTAGTGACACGCCTGGTACTGGCTGCGGGCCCGGTCGACCGCTGCGGTCAGGGCCGCCAGGCCGGGGGCGCGTCCACCGGCCCGGCGTGTTGCCTCGGCGATGTGACCGGCGAGCACAGGTGCGAACGGCTCAGCGTCGATGAGCGGGCCGCGTGAGGTCCCTGCGAGCATGGCGCTGAACAGTGATGCGCCGGTCAGCCCGACGAAGGTTCGGCGTCGCACCGGGTCGTCTTCCTCCTGCCTGTCCTCGTATGTCGAGGTTAAGCAGATCGGAGACGTCGGCCGCGTGCAATGCCGGGCGGGTATCCGCCGGTGGGATGGTCCGCTCGGGTCGCTGAGCTGGCGCTGTCTGCGGTGCCGCCTGACGCGGGGCCAAGCCGAGGATGATCCGGGCGGGGTCGGGCATGTCTGAGGCCGTCAGCGATGCGCTCGAACACCGCGAGGCTTTTAACCTGCTGAACGCCGCGCATGATATCGCTGACCTTGCCCTGGCTGGTGCCGCAGGCAATGGCGATCTGGGTCTGGCTGGCCCCGGTGTACTGGCTCAGGAGCTGGAACAGCCTGCCGATGGCGCGGCCGCGCAGAGCGGCAAGCGTCTCGGCTCGTTGCCAGAACGAGTCCGGGATCGCGAGTAACTCGTGTGCGCGGCCAGTCATGTCGTCGCTGTCCTCCGTCCGGGTGGTTCCCGGGTGTCAATACAGCGTGACTGCTTGTGAGCCTATCCCGTTGGGGGATAGCTGCGCGGGATGGGTTTGCCTGCCTATGCCCCGCGATCTTGGGTGCGTGAGTGTTGTGCGCAACGGTGAGCCTGACGTCTGCCCGTCATGCCGGGGGCTGGGATGGAAGTTCCGCCGGTCCCGGCGTGCCCTGGTCAGCGGCACGCTGACCCGGGGCGGAACCACATCGGCCCGGAGGACGTGCCTGGAGTGCGGCGGCTCAGGACAGGTGAGCTGAGCCATGGTGGCGACCTACGCCGAAGCCGCCTAGCGAGCAACCGCGCAGCTCAGCATGCTTGCCGGCAACCTGACGGGCCGAGGGTTCACCGCCCGCATCGCCCAGCCCGGGAAGTACCCGTGTGTCCGCGTCGCGCACGGGTCGGTGCCCCAACTGTCCGAGACCGTTTATGCCGCGCCCGCCGATGATGGCACCTGGTGGTTCCAGTGGTCACGGGCCGACCGGATAGCGCCCATCGGTGACGTAGAGACGGCCGCGTTCAAGATCGCCTACGTACTGACTCCCTACGCCGATGACTGAGCCAGCGCTTCCGTCGCCTTCCCCGATCCTGGTGCCACCGTCCCATCACGGGCACCGCTCGGTGGGCCGCCGGCCGTTGCGGACGGGCCTGGATCTGGGGCCGCTGCCGGGCGCGGTCCCGTGTGCCCGCGCCCACACCCAGCAGGTGCTGTGGGAATGGGGCCACGCGGAGCTGAGCGATGACGCTGGGTTGGTCGTCTCGGAACTGGTCACCAACGCGGTCGCGGCAACCCGTGACCTGATGCCGCACTCATTTGCGTCGGTACGCCTTTGGCTGGCGTCGGATACGGATCTGGTGCTGATCCTCGTAGGGGACGCCAGCACCCGGCCGCCGGTGCATGTGGAGCCAAGCCCAGACGCAGACAGCGGTCGAGGGTTGCGTCTGGTGGAGGCAATGAGCAACCGGTGGGGCTGGTATCCCGCCAATGCCGCCGGGATGGCCAAGGTTGTCTGGGCCGAATGGGCCACCCACCGGCCACCAGCCAAGAGCCGCAAACCCGGCCGGGTACGCGACGCCCGGACCCGATCGGGCACGGCGACCGAGAAACGCCTCATGAAGATCAAAACGCAGGCCCAGGAAGCGGCCTCTGACCCCGCACGAATGGGAGTAGAGCTACAGGAAATGGCCTCAGCTTGGGCGCGGCAGCGAACGTCAACTGGCTTCTGACGTGGGTTATGCGGCGCGGGCGACGGTGACGGTGAGCTCACCGTCAGGAGTGGCGCGCAGCGCCATCTGAGGATGAATTAAGAGACAGGCTCGGCCGTGCCCAAGCCGTCTGAGTCCGTCCGGCCCTGTCCGCAGGCGCGCACGTGACGGAAGGATTGGCTGGCTCGTAGGGTGGACACCGCCATGACTGCCCTCCTTGCCACCCCGGCACCGCTGCCGCTTCACTCGCTGCCGGCCTGGGTTGATATTTGCGCGATGGCCGTCGCCGCCGCCTTTGGCGCGGCAACCGGCCGGAACCGCCGGTTGCCGCTACTGGCGGTGCTCACCGCGGGAGTCATCTCCGGCCTCGCTGGCGGCATGATCCGTGATGTGCTGCTCGGATTGGAAGCTGCCGCGGTCGCGAACTGGTACTACATCCCCGCGGTCCTGCTGGCCGCAGTGGCCGGGGGATTCCTTGCCCACCGGCTTATCCAGGGACATGTCCCATACCTGTTGGCACGGGGCCTGGCGGCGGGGCTGCTGGTGACCATCGGGGTACAAAGGGCATCGAATACCAGGCGCCAGCTGATGCGGCCATGCTCCTCGGAATTCTGACCGGGACCATGGGCGCCGCGACGGCCGATGTGATGGCCGGTGAGCGTGCCGCGATCTTCCGCCAGGCACACTGGGGGCTGGCGGCGGTCGTTTTGTCGGCAGTCATCTTCTGGCTGCTGACCACGTACGTGGGCTTCTGGGTCGCCATCGTCGCCGCAGTGCTGACGGTGGCGTCCTTGGACATACTCAGCGTGAAACTCGGGTGGAACAGCCTAATGTTCCCGGGAGATCGTGAAGGCTAAAGGGAATACGTGTCAGAACACCACCTTTGTGGCGGAGCCGGCTATCGGAATCGAACCGATGATCTACGCATTACGAGCGTGTTCCCGTGCTTGTTGAGCGGGAAGTCCACCCCATCCATTTCTCCGGCGAGATGAACCTGATCTGCTGCAGCGACCGTTCTGCTGGCTGGCCGGCTCATACGGGGGCCCGTAGTGCGCCGACAGCGAGGTGTAGGTGACCTCCCGCAGCGTGGTGCCCAGGAGGTCGATCTACCCCAAGCTAGATGCCTCCACCCGTAACCAGGCGATCACGCGAGCCCGTGAACTGGGGCTCCTAGAGGGGTGACGGCCGGGGGTTTCCCCCCACCCGGGTGATGAAACTTGCCTCGAAAGAGCAATCCACCGGTTCAAAGGCTGGCTCGCTAGCCACGCGCGGCAACTCCTGGCGGCCGCCGCTCTGCTCGCGGCGGCTACATGGCGATGCGCGGCACCCTGCGGCTACTGGGCTGATCAGCGGTGCGACCGGCCTGGGGTCACCAGCGGCAAGCCCGCGCCATCTACCCCGGTCCGGGTCATATTCCTCGCGGTTGAACAGGAGCATGTCATTACCCAGCAGGATGAGCGAGTACGGGCTAGAGGCGGTTGCCCAGGACATGACCGGGTTGTGTACATTGTCGGGTGGGATCAGCGTCACCACATCACTGCGGCAGGGCGCGCTCATTCGCAAGGGTCAGTTCGGCCGGGCCGTCAGCATGGCGGACTGCGTTCCAGTGCTGGTGTATCTCCACCCCGCAGACGGGGCGATCGCGACCCAGCACTGGTGGGAGTGGGTGTAGGCCATCACCCCTTCGGGCTGGTGGACAAGCACCAAGCGGGGACCCCGTTCGGGCCTGGCCAGCCACTGCACCCCGGGAGACTCGGTGGGGATCTCCGCGATCAGCAACCCGCCGCCGAACTGCACAGCTTCGCCGCCGGGATCCGCCAAGACTTGGCCGCGGTCAACGCCGGGCTTACCCTACCCCACCAGCTCTGGCACCACCGGAGGCAACGTCAATCGGCTCAAAGCCCAAAAAGACAGATGTACGGCCGCGCCAGCCTCGATCTGCTCCGCGTCATCTATCACCCTCGTAACCCAGATCACAGAATTCGCGCCGGAACCCATACTCTTGGCAGGCGACAACTGGCTGTGCACTTGACCTGTGCAGGCGCAGGTCCTCCACTCGGCGCCCCTTCCTTTACGAGCAGGGCTCGAGTGCCCTTACCTCAACAAGGCCGAATTCCCGGACCAAGATCACCCATAGAGGTGCAGGCATGCGCGGTGCCCGATCCCTGGTGCGGGTCTGCGGTGACGGGCGCACCTTGCTGCCGCTGCTGGCCGGGAGGTCACGGTGCGGCTCCGATGGGGATTGCCATGGCCGCGGCCTCGGCGGCTTCAGTGTCTACATGGGCCTCAGAGCGGCGCAGGTCAAGCACGATGAGGATGGCCGCGGCGACGGCGAGATAGACGAGCAGGACGACCAGTGCCTGGGTGGTTCCGTGGCCGTTGAAGTAGATCGTCTGGTGCAGCAGGATGTAGCCGTTGCGCGGCGGCAGGTAGGGCCCGATGTCGCGCCAGAACGTGGGCAGGTACGGCACCCCGTTCGCTCCGCCGGAGGAGGGGTTGCCGAACAAGATGATCACGATGATGGTCAGCAGGGTGCCCGCGGCGCCGATCAGTTTCTGCAGGACCGCCGCCACGAAGGCGACGGCGGCGATGAGCAGCGAGCAGATGGGCCACACGATCCAGAACTTGCCGCTGGGATACCCCTGGAGCCACACGCCCACCACCAGGTCGACGGCCAGGCCCGCGGCGATCGCGAACCCGGCGAGTTGGGCGGCCCGCCAGCGGCCTGCCGCTTTCCCCGT
The DNA here is from genome assembly GCA_963726415.1 of uncultured Actinomycetes bacterium. Classification (GTDB taxonomy): domain Bacteria; phylum Actinomycetota; class Actinomycetes; order Streptosporangiales; family Streptosporangiaceae; genus DASXKD01. The sequence continues at coordinate 132,566 of CAVSCM010000024.1, read as the reverse complement.
CGCCGCCATGAGCAGGGTCGAGCTCATGTACCCGCCGACCAGCAGGGGGACCAGCATCAGCGACGGCACCAGGCCGAACGGGTCCTTTGGGGCTAGCGGAACCGGCGCGTACTGCTGGACCGTGAGCTTCTGCCCGGTGATCTTCGCCGCGTGCTCGAACTGCAGCGCGATGTCGAGCGGAGACAGGTCGCTGATGGACGAAACGACGATCAGGGTGCTCGGGGTGCCCGCGGCGCTGGCCGGGATCAGGGCGCCCCAGATCTTCGCCTCGCCGATCGCGTCCTTGACCGCCGCTTCGTCCGAGTAGTGGGTGACCTTGAGGGAGAAGGTCTTTTCGGCCGTGGTGAGGATCGGGGACGATCCGGTGACGCCGAACGGCATGCTGGTCGCTTTGGGGGCGTGTCCGGCGCTCATGTAGTTGAACGCGAACAGGCATTCCATTACGGCGCAGACCGCCAGCGCCACCATGATCGGCAGCATGCCCCGCCGCGGGCCGGAGGGGTTCGTCCCGGGGCTGCCTGCCGGTGCCGCTTCGGGCACCTCGGCGCGCGCCCGCGCGGCGGCGGCCCGGGCCTGCCGGGCCCGGCGGTTCCAGTTCAGGTAGCTGATGACGGCCACCCCAGCCAGACCGTAGGCGAACAGGACGATCAGCGGGGTGGTGATGTTGTTGCCGCCGAAGTAGAGCACGTTGCGGATCAGGTCCACCGCGTTCTGGGGCGGGAACAGCCGGCCGATGTTGCGCCAGTAGACAGGCAGCAGGTAGGTGCCCAGCCCGCCTGCGGGGGGGCCGCCGACGACGATGAACAACACCGCCACCAGCAACGTGCCCAACGTCCCGGCAAATCCCTGGAGCGCGGCCGCCGCCAGCACCACCGCGGTGGTGACCAGCGCGAAACACGGCAGCAGCGGCCAGAAATGGCTGCTGGAGTACGCCCCGATCAGCGGCCCGGCGATCAGGTCCGTCAGCACCGCGCCCACGATGGCATAAGCGGTCAGGATGACCACACGCCACGGCGCCGCGGCGGTCCCCCCGGCCGCCTTGAAGACCAGCACCGCGGCCAGATAGCCGCCGATGAGCAACGGCAGCAGCAACAGCCCCACCACCGCACCGATCCGGTCGCTTGGCGGCAACGGCTTGGCCGTCTGCACCATGACCTTCTGGCCCAGCTTATGGGCCGCGGCCAGGAACGCCGGCTCCAGCTCGATCTGGCCGAAAAAGCTCTTCGCCGGGACCACGATCAGCGTGTCGCTGGAGCTGCCGGTGACGTACGCGCCGTAGAGCTCGCCCTGGTTGATCGCGTTCATCGCCGCGGACTGGCTCGGATAGGCAGACAGGTCCAGCCCCACCTTCGATGTCACCAAGGCGACGACCTTTGACGAACCGACAACGCCAAATGGCATATTCCTCGGCACCAGCAACTGCAAGGCACTGACCAGGCACAGCGCGAACAAAGCCTGGACGACCAGCACGGCCGCCAGCGCGACAACGACCTTTGTCCTCACATTGCGCCCGCCCGCTCCGGCGCCCGCCGATGCCGCGTCGCTAGCCAGCTGCTTAGCCATTACCCGCACCTCCAAGCCATGCGACCTGTCCAGGCACCTTTACTCACACCGCCTCTTGGACAACGTTGATCAATAAGAACCACGAGGACCGACTCGCCCCTGGACGCAACAGCGCGCAATACAGCCAGGTGCCGACCACCGTGGCCGACGCCAGCACGGCCGCCCGCTCCGCTGTGTCGCCGCCCGCCAGCACCTTCTCAGCCCGGCCAGCGGCCGCTTCGAGGTTCATCCTGCCCCCTCATCCGCTTGGTTACTGCCGCCAGTCAGCGGCGTGGCCAGTCCGGGCTCGCGGCTCAGCCGGTGCGCGAGCCCGGCCAGCAGCCCTGAGTCATTGAGCGCCGCATGCGCAAGCAGCGGGGCAAGCACGCTGCCAGAGCGCAGCCGCAGCCAGCCGAAGGCCGCGCCGACGATACCGGTGACCACGACATTGTCGGCCACGAACGCTGCCTGCCGCAGCGGACGCCCCGCCAAGTGCCGATGCGCCGCGGTCTGGCTCATGGTCGACAGCGTCGGCTCGATGTGCGACAGCCCGAACAGCAGGCTCGGCCACGCCAGCCCACCGAACCGTCGCTCTTGCCGCATCCGCAGGCCGAGCAGTGCCGAGCGGTAGATGAGTTCCTCCCGCGGAACCGCGGCAAACGTGATCCGGGCCAGCCCGCCGGCAAGAGCGCCGCGGCCGACGACACCTGCGGCCCGCTGGTCGATGAAATACCCGCGCGTCATAGGCAGCACTGCCCCCGTGAGGGTAACCGCCGCCGCGCACCCGCCCGCCATCATCCCGGTCCGCAGCCCACTGCCCAGCTCGCCGCGGCCAAACCCAAGCCTGGCCCAGTAGACGCCGGCTGCTCGTGCGATCCCCAGCGCCGCGATCGCGGCTCCATACCGCGCGGCCGTACGGTCCGCCGGACGGGCAAGATGATTAGCCAGGATGGTGAGAACGGCTGCGGCCAACGCTGCCGCGTAGCAAGCCGAGAACCGGCCCCCACTCACACCACGGGCTGATCGTCGGCAGACCTGCCAGTCCCGCATGCGCCATGACCGGTGAGAGCGCAACCCCCGCGGCGGCATTGGTGACAAGCCACACCTCACCTGGGCCAGCCCGAACTGCGCACCGTCTGGGGCCAACAGAACATAGACACCACTCCGGCCGTGGCTGGATACCGCAATAGCAATATCCGCCACCGGCAGGCATCGGCACATCACCCCGCGGGGTGAACGGGTCGAGCGCGTGGCTTCGGGCGGCGGGGTGGTCGCGCAGTGGGGCTGTGTGCCTCGGGCAGCCGCCAGAACATCGAGGCCGCCCTTAGCCCGAAGTTGCGTCCTGTTGGGCAGGGGTTTCCTGCCCTGAACTGCGGTTTGCTGCCGTGGGCGGGAGTCTGTTCTGGCTACTTCAAGGCGAGCGGGATCGGGGCGCCGATGAGGTCGAACGCTTCGCGCTGGGTGCTGGTCGGCTCGGCCAGCATCGGCACGGTGGTGGACGTGCCGGCGAAGCGGACCTGGCTGCTTGCGCCCGGCTCATCGTTCCGGCTGGTGAGCGCGGCGCCGGTCATGGCCCGCCCGGCTGCGGTATCGGTGCCGGCGATGCCCGGGGGGACGACCTTGCCCTGGTCGATGTCCTGGGCCAGTTCCGCCTTGGCGGTCAGGGCCCCCTCGTCCAGCACGCCGGAGCCCGCCGCCCGGGAGATGGCGTCGCCGCCGCGGCCGCGCAGCACCACCGCGAAGCCGACGGCGATCAGCGCGCCGGCGATCGGCCCCACCACATACACCCAGTAGCTGCTCCAGTCACCACTGACCAGGGCCGGGCCGAAGGACCGGGCCGGGTTCATCGAGGTGCCGCTGACCGGAGCCGACCACAGGCCGGCCAGGGCGATGTAGCCGCCGACGCCGAGCGCGGCGATCGCGCCGACGTTCTGCGCCGCCGACGCGGTGCCCAAGATCACGCTGACCAGCAGCGCGGTGAGCACGATCTCCATCAGCAGGGCCTGCCAGTTCTTATACCCCGGGCCCGGCAGCGTCGCCCCCAGATGCTCCACGTTCCCGAACACCCAGCGCAAAAACAGGGCGGCCAGCGTCGCGCCGGCGAGCTGGATGACGATGTAGCCCGGGACCCGCTTCCACGGGAAGTCCCCGCGCAGCGCGAACGCCAGCGACACGCCCGGGTTCAGGTGCGCGCCGGAGACCGCGCCCATGAACAAAATGATCGCCATCACCATCAGGCCCGGCGCGACGACCGCCGCGGCGAGGCTGATCTGCCCCTTGGCGTGCAAAATCCCCCCGCCCGCGGCGACCAGGACCAGCGCGAAGGTGCCCAGCAACTCCGAAAACAGCCGCCGCCATTCCTGGCGCGGGTCATCGAAATCCTGACGGTCCCCGAACTCAAGGCTGAGTATGTGGTGCGTGCGCGGGAACGCCGCCCCCAGCGCCGCCCGGTCCCGGTCCATCTGCTGGGCCGTTGCCCCACTCACAGCGTCCGTCCCCGGTGCGGTCCCGCGCGCCCCCGGACCGTCCGTCCCGGCTCACCGGCACGTTGTCTGTCATGCCCCAGTCCTTCCCATCAACAGCACCGAGGAAGCTTCACAATCAGGGCCGCAAGCCCGAGCCCGGCCTGGTCTTCGGCGAAGCCTTCGCCGGTCATCGCCACCCTGCGCAAAGCCTCCTGGAATCCCGCGATCTGACCCATCTTTAGACGCCCTCGACCGCTTCCAGCCGCCCGGACTTGACCGCGTTGACGAACTCGGTGTAGTCGCGCTCGTTCTGGTCGGCGTACCGCTGCGAGAAGCCGGTGATCGACTTGTCGAACGCGTCGCTCTCGCCCAGGTAGTCGGCGATGGCGATCGGGTCGCCGGACCGGGCGTGGGCCCGGGCCAGCGTCCACCCGCAGATGCGGGCGTAGAACGTGAGCCCGAGCGGGATCATCGCCTCGACGTCGACTGAGCCTTTCATGTCGCGCAGCTGGCGCCAGTAGAAGTGGCGGCGCACGTCCAGCCCCTTGGTCCAGCCGAGGTAGATGTCGCTGGCGGCCTGCATCATCCGCTGCCCCTGCACCACCCGCTCGCCGTGCTGCCGGTACCGGCTCTTGCGCAGGTGGGCCTCCAGCACCGAGGCCGTCGCCTCCTTGATCTGCAGGAACAGCGGGTCCTGCGCGTCGCGGCCCTGGAGCAGCACGATGAACGCCCGGGTGCCGACGCTGCCGACGCCGACGACCTTGCGGGCCGCGTCCACGATCTCGAAACGCTCCAGCAGCTTGCGCCGGTCGTCTTGCAGGGTGGCCCGGTAGGCGCGGAACTGCTCGTGGATCACCGGCATCGACCTGGTCCGGGGACAGGCCGTAGGTGGCGGCCAGGTCGCGCGCCGGGACGACGATCGGCGGCTGGCTGACGATCCGGTACTGCCCGTCGACCAGCTCGCAGAGCTTGGACAGCGCCTGCAGGCTGTCGCGGGTGTGCGCCTTCTCGGCCGTCTTCGCCGCCCGCTTCTCGGCCGTCTTCGCCGCCTTCTCCTCCTGCCGCGCGGCCTTGTCCTGCTTCGCCGCCCGTTTCTCTGCCTTCTTCGGCGCCTTCTTCTGCTTGTCCGCCTTCTCGGCCTTCTTCGCCGCCTTCTCCTCCCGGGCCGTCCCGGCCACCGCGGCGCGGATCGAGGCCATGAGCTCGTCCTCGTCCAGGTGGGCGTACCAGATGTCCATCGTGCCCATCTGCGCGAAGGAGGCCATCGCCTCCCGGTAGGCCCGCACCGACGCCAGCGTCGCCGCCCGCGTGTCCGCCTCGGCGAACCCGTTGTTGCGGCCGGCGATGGTGAAGCTCGCCGCCATCCGCTTCACGTCGCACTCGAACGGCCCCGGCAGCGTCTCATCGAAGTCGTTCACGTCGAACAGCAGGATCCGCTCGGGCGAGGCGAACAGGCCGAAGTTCGACAGGTGCGCATCCCCGCACAGCTGGGCCTCCAGCCCGGCCACCGGCGTGTCCGCCAGGTCCGCCGCCATGATCTTGGCCGCGCCCCGGTAGAAGGTGAACGGCGAGACCATCATCCGGCCGTGACGGACCGGCACCAGATCCGGCTCCCGGGTGGCATCCTGCTCCTCCAGCAGGCCGACCGGGTCAGGGCGGTCCGCGGCCGGGCGCCACTTCGTGTGGCTCGACAGCGGCGCCCGGTCCCGGGCCTCCAAACCCATGGCTTTGCGATCGTCGATGCTCGGATGCGCGATCTTCCGCTCTGCCATCCGGCCCACCTCCCGCTCTGGCCGTGACGCCCGCCCGGCGCTCATCCGCGAGTGCGCTCCCCGTGCGCTGCCAAAGCCGCAACGGCCAGGGCGCTAAGGCCGCCCGGAGGCGGCCAGCCTTTCCTGCGCGCTCCCGGTAGCACCATCCTGCCGTGCCGCGGCGGAGGGAACATCACCCAGATGGGGGATCTCGGCTCCTGGCAGGCCGTGCTCATCATGACGTATGGCTACGGGGCGGAAGCCGACGAGCCAGCCCGCGATCGAGCTGGCGCCCGCCGGCGGCCGGGATGAGTACAGGTGTCCGGCCGCCCTGGCCATCATTGCCGCCGCGGTCCTGCGCGTGGCCAGCCCGGCCAGGTACCGGGTACCGCCCGCCTGGGTGGTCCCGGCCGTCCTGCTCGCACTGCTGGCGGTGCCGATCGCCAGGGACCCGGGCCGCGTCGACCGGCAGAGAACTGTCATCGAACCCGCGCCGCATCCGGCTGGCCTGGCGCAGGGCAGGCATGCGGCGGCAACGCCCGGGGCCGGCCGGCGGGGCCGGGGCAGGAGCATATGCCGATGACGGCGAAACCGCCTGAGAGCCCGGTGGCCGAGGAAGTCCGCAGCCTGGAGGTGCGCTGGATCTTCCCGGGCCAGCTGACGGCCGCGGTGGCCGGATGGTTCGGGCGGTTCCCGGCCGTGGTGGAATCACGCGAGGACACCTACCTGCTGGACCCGCAGTTGCGCGGGCTGTCGGTGAAGATCCGCGGCAGCGGGACGCTGGAGGTGAAGGTGTACCGCGGGAGCCCGGGAATCCTGGAGGTGGCGGGCCGCGCCCGCGGACGCATGGAATCCTGGCAGAAGTGGTCCTTTCCGTTCAGCCAGCTCATCCCCGGTAGCGGCGGGCCGGCCGGCTGGCGGCCGGTGAGCAAGCGGCGGCGGATCAGCCGGTTCTCGCTGGCCAGCGGGCAGATCGTGGCGCGCGGCGCGGGGCTGGGTCAGGAGCCGCGGTGCGAGGTGGAACTCACCGAGGTCCGCACGGGCGGCCAGGACTGGTGGACTCTCGGATTCGAGGCGACCGGCCCCGCCGATCGGCTGCGTACCGAACTCGAGGCCACCGCCGCGCTCGTGTTCGCCCAGGCCCTGCCCGGTGGTGTGGAACCCGGCCCCGATGAATCCCGGTCCTACGCGCAGTGGCTCGGGCAGCGGCCCGCCGCCGACAGTGACGCCAGCGCCTGAAGACTGTCCCTATGCTCAGCCGGCTGACTCGTCGTTCTGCCGCAACGCCCGGCGCTGGCCCGTCGCCGACCTGCATGTGGCGCTGCCGGCCTGCTGCCGGGTCCAGCCAGCGTGAGTGGCCTGGGCCGTGCTGCTGGCGGTACTGATTGCCCGGGACCCGGGCCGCGTCGACCGGCAAACCAGGTGGCTGCGGATCCTCATGGCATCATCATTGAGCTGCGCTGGTGGTCATCATGTGCTCCCCGGATCGTCTTGTCCTCCCTTCCACATCCGGCGACGGCCACCGCCGGAACCGGCCCGGCGGTCATGGCCAGCGGGCGCGGGAGCTTCCATGCTGTAAGAACCTTCACCTGGCGGCGCTTGGAGGTCAAATTGTCAGACTTCGCTGGGGGCCGAGTCCCGGTGGTGGCGCCGCCTGGGGCGCTCGTTCGTCTCGGCCGATAGCTACGGGCTGGTGCTGTTGCTGGTCGTGGTGACCTACATGGTGTCGGTCTCGCTGACCGAGGCGTGGGCGGACTCGATCGTGCTGACCGTGCAGCTGGCCACGGTCTGGCTCACCCTCCGCATCTCGCGGGCGCGCCGGGTGACCCGGCTCGTCGCCGGCATCGTGCTGAGCCTGGCTGCCGTGGTCGCGGTGGTGAGCTTGTTCGCGCACGAGCCGGGTGCCGAGCGGGGCGTGATCTTCGCCGTCTGCTGCCTGCTGTATCTGATCGCGCCGTTCTCGATCGTGCGCGAGCGGATGCGGCGGCGGGAAGTCGACACCGAGACGCTGCTCGGGTCCGTCGCTGCCTACCTGCTGATCGGCATGTTCTTCGCCTTCGCCTACAAGGCGGCCGGCGAGTTCGGCAGCGTGCCGTTCTTCGGCCCGGCCGGCCACGGCTCGCTCAGCCAGGACCTGTTCTTCAGCTTCGTCACGATGACCACCGTCGGGTACGGCAACCTGGTGCCGGCCGCCAATCCCGGGCAGACCTTCGCGGTGCTGGAGGCGGTGACCGGGCAGCTGTTCCTCGTGGTGGCCGTCGGGAAGATCATCAGCAGCATGCCGGCCGCGGCGGGCGGCCGGGCTCCTAACGTGCCGGGCACCACCGATCCCGCGATCGCGGGCGGGTGGCGTGTCTTCTGGCCCGGTGTGAGCTGCCCGGGAACCCCAGCTTTGCCGGCTGGGCTGTTATCGCAGGATGTTGATCGCGCGGGCGATCACCAGCGCCCCGAGGCCCAGGGACACCACCGCTTCGATCATCATCAGCAGCTTGGCCCACCGCTTGATCGCGGAGATGTCGGTGGGGCTGAACGCAGTGGCGGTCCAAAAGGCCAGCGACAGGTAGTCGGCGAACTCCGGCACCCAGGCTGGCGCGTACTCGGTGTGCTGCATCTCCGGGAACACAAACGCCGGGTTCGCCAACGGATGGTGCGCCCGGGCGGCGGCGCCGCCGCGGTCCAGATCCCAGTACCACAGCCCGAACGCGATCACGTTGGTGGCCCAGATCACCGCGCCGGTGGCCAGCATCCCGGTGGCGTTGTTCAAAAACAGCTTGTTGTTGGTGATGATGTCTTGGACGAGGTGCACGGCGGCGAACAGGTTCGCCACCGTGACAAAGGCGATCATGACGCCCGTGACGATCCGCAGCCAAGTTTTCTGGCGGTCGATACGGCCCGGGTCCCCGATGACCAGGGCGGCCAGCAACCCCAGCAGGACAGCCGGCACCACCCAGGCCGGGTCCAGCCGGTACTTCACCGGCAGCGCCACATGCAAGCCAGCGACCACGATGACCGCCAGCGCCACCGGCCACCAGCGCTCACCACGTTCACCGGCCCGCAGCGGCGTCACCGGGGACGGAGTCTCTGGCTCCCCGCCTGATGCCATACCTCATTGTGATCCCGGCGGCCAGGCGATCAACCGGTGGGCCACAGCCCATGCTGGTGGCAGGCGACACGCGGCTGTCCTGTATCGCCCAAGGCTGCGAATGTCAGGTTGCGAGTGATCTTGCGAAGGTCAGGATTACTCTGCGAGTCGCTGCCGGGAATCGGGTGATTGATACCGTATTGGCGAAACAGATGCCAGCGGGAACGACAAATTGATGGCCGCCTTGGCGCCGCGGGCATCTTACCGGGCGCCTCGCCTGGGTCCGGCTCCCTCTGGTGATCGTGTTGCTAGTCGATCGATTTCAGAAGGTCACTCTGGGTGTGGAGTGCGTCTTCTGCGGTGATCGGTAGAAGACTCGGTGTCATGACGGGAGTCAATGGCGGCGCGGACCCGGAGCGCTCCTGGAGTCCACCTGAGTCCGGCAAGGTCCGAGCTCGTTGGTGTCGGGAGATATCCCCGCGGCACGCCGGCAGCTCGTCAGCGCTCAGCGGTTGCGGCATTTGCTGACCTACGCGATCCCCACCTCGCCGTTCAGGCCCGAATCGAGCTGATCCGCATCCACATCGCCCTCACTGACCTGGCAGGTGCCCGGACGCTCACGGGCGAGATCGACGAGCTGCTCAGGCGCCGCCCCGGCCTGGGAACCCTGGTCCAAGAGGCCGAGCCGCTCGGGCCCAGCTTGCCAACCAGCGCGGTTCAAGCGTCCCTGGAGCATCAGCACTGACCGCCGCCGAACTCCGCCTACTGCCTCTGCTGTGCACGCCCCTGTCGGTCGCGGAGATCGGTCCGGAGCTGTTTCTTTCGCCGCACACCATCAAGTCGCAGATGAAGTCGATCTACAGGAAGCTGGATGCCTCCACCAGCAACCAGGTCGTCGCCCATGAACTGGGCCTCCCGGAGGGGTAAGAGTTCGCCAGGGGGCCGCGCCGTGCTACCTCGAGGAAGCCGGCGACTGCGCCCGGCCGGTTCATTGGGCTGTGCCATGGCGAAGATCGTCGCTATGGCCGCCACTGGCGCGCAGATCAAGGTGCTGGCAGAGAAGATCGAGACAGCCATGTGGCCCCGGATCTTGATCATCCTCAGGCCGGGGCTGCTGGTTTCGCCGTGGCTGCGCGGGCCTGTTTGCGGCTGGCCAGGAGGTATTTGATGGCCTCCATGGTGAGGAAGGCGGTGACGACGGCGATCAGGATGGGTGCGGTCTGCAGCGCCCCGACCTGGGTCAAGAACGCGGCCATCAGCACCATGGAGAACGGCGCGGGCGCGAGCGCGCCGGGGACGGCGGCGAGCAGGCAGGTGAACGCCAGTCCCAGTGGCACGCCGGGGATGGCCTGGTGGACGAGGACCCCGGCGGTTCCGCCGATGAACAGTGAGGGGAAGATGGGCCCGCCGATGAAGCCGCTGCCCTGGCTGACGGCGAAGGTGAGCATCTTGGCGATCAAGATGGCGGCGAGGAGGCCCAGGCCCAGGGTCCCCGCGTCTTTGAGTACGGTGTTGAGCTGATCGCTGCCGGAGAACATCGTCAGCGGCAGTGCCACGCCGACGATCCCGAATACCACGCCGCCCAGCGTTGGTTTCGCGATGGCCGGGGCCTTGAGCCGGCCGAACAGCCGCGCCGCCGCCATCATGAGCCCAGCCAGCAGCGTCACCAGCAGGGCCGCGAACAGGCCCAGGGGAACCCCGGCGAGTAGCTGCCAGTCCTCGAACTTGTAGGACGGCACCTGGTAGTCGTCCAGGAACACCGCGCCGGCGATGGCGAAGTAGATGCCGAACGAGACGCTCGATGCCACGATCTCCGCGGCGAGGGCCTTGGTGAGCTTCTGCCCGCCCGGGCGGGCGGCCTCCAGGATCAGCAGCACCACGATCACCGTGCTGGAGAACAGCCCGCCGTAGGCACCGGCGAAGCCGGCCAGGGTGTTCACCTGGGAGCCCTCTTTGCCGAGCGCCCTGCGCTGGCCCATCCAGCTGCCCGCCCCGCCGCCCATGGTTCCTAGCGCCTTTTCCGGGCCGAGGCTGGCGCCCCCGATCAGCGACACCGTCGAGACGGCCACGACTCCCGGCACCAGTCCCGGGTCGACGTGCTCGGTTTGCAGGTCGGCGAACAGGCCGGGAACCTCCTCCGGCAGCCGGGTCAGGCGGCGCAGCAGCCCGACCACGGCACCGGCTGCCGCGGCGACCGCCACCCACCACCAGTGCCCGCCGAACCAGCCCGGATCAGAATCGCTGTACCACTTGCCCCCGAACTTGATCACTCCGATGAACACCAGGCCGGCGAACGCGCCGAACACCCCGAGGGCCACCGCGTAACCCATCAGGACCCAGAACTCCCGCTGCTGGGTGACCGGCGGTGCCGCGGCCGGCCCGGATGAGATGCTCACGACGCGGACCTCAGCGGAGCCGAACTCCCACCCCGCCACGGCCGCCAGCAACACATTGGACCGTCTCGGTCAGCTACCTGGCACTTCGAAGAGCCTCGGCTCGGCATATCGCCTCCACGAACCGGTCACCGTGAACACCCATCACGTGATACCAGCTCATCAAACTCGCTCATTAGGGTGTGCTCCCATCAAATCGCTGCGTGAGCTGAGCGCACGACACTTCCGGCTTCAGCCCGCAACTCCCCATCAGTCGATGCTGGAGGCGCTCGCTTTCAAAGGCATCACCCGTCCGGGTGACCGCACTGTGACCGGCCGGCTCCCATCCCTGCCTGCTTCGCTCAGCGTGATTGTTCCGCGGGACTCTTCTCCAGTCCGGGTTCGTGCTGGCCGAAGCCAAGTACAGCCGACCAGCTGCAGAGCTGCGAGCGCACATAACCGCTGCTGCACGGCGGATCTTGGCCTGGTCGCGAGTCGCGGGCGAGACCTTTGCCCGGAGCGCATTCTGGTGCCTGAACGACCTCGCCGACAGTCTCGCCCAGGCCATCGAATACGGCCAGAGCCTGGTAGCCGACTAGGTGCGGGTTCTGGGTGAGACCCACCCCGACACCCTGACCTCCCGCAGCAACCTGCCGCTGTTGTCCACGCACCTGCCGGTCCCGGGAACTAGGCCTTCTGGGCCTCTAGCGGTCTGTCCCCGGCCCCGCCATCGACCGGCGCTGGGACAGCACGGTAAGAAGCACGGTCAGCGCCACGAGCCCGATCGTGAACCACAAGCTGTAATGGGAGACGGTCCTGGCCGCGACCACCGCGTGGTGACCCAGCGCGTACCCCAGTCCGGCGAGCATGCTGGCCCACAGCAGCACGCCGATCAGGTCCAGGACCAGGAACGTCACGAGCCTCATCCCGGCCCAGCCCGCGATGACGAAAATGATCGCCCTGGGGATCGGGAGGAAAGAGCTGACGAGCACGGCCGGCCAGGTGAACTTGCGGCCGGACCGCCTGGACCCGCGCCATGTTCTTGGCCACCCGCCTGCTGCCGGGCAGGGCCATGAGGAACCGCTCGCCCCACAGCCGCCCCGCCCACCAGTACAGGATGTCGAACTTCATCAGCCCTGGAATCGCGGCCAGCAGCACCACGGCCAGCGTGCCGTCCCCGGCCCTGGCGAATGCGGCGGCCGAGATGATGGATTCGGTGCTGCCGTTCAGCACTTCGGCCACTACCGGGTGAGTGCCGATCAGCGACACCCGCAACGGCAGCAGTGCCCAGTAGAACAGGCCGCTGAGCACGATGCCCGCCCAGCAGAGGATGTCGGCCGTGCGCGGCTTCCCGTGCCAGGGCAGCCGCGGATCATTCCACGGATCCTCCTTCTGGGGCGCGGCTGTCGCCGCGTCGCCGCGCGTTCCGCGGCGTCCGCCTCCGTCCCGGCCTCAGCGGATTCCGCCCCGGGGACGCTCATGAGGCAAACTCCCTGACGTCGGCGTCACCCTGAGCAGCGGCTAGCCGATCAGCGGGAGCCTGTTGTCGCTGGACTCGGCCCGTCCTGAGGCCGCCAGGATCCAGTCCAGATCATCTGAGAGTTCTGCTGGCCTGCCCGGGATGGTCCGGCGAGCTAGCAGATCATCCAGGATAGCGGCGGTCGCCGCGATCCCCTCCGCCGTGGCGATGCGGCTCGCGGCCCAGCGCCTGGGTCAGGTCAATACCGTGCACGACCGCCTCGACGATGCGGCTGGCCACGAACTCATCGACACGCATCGGCGCGAAATACCCCGGCCCCACCGTGCCAGCGGGAACGGCCCGTGCCTCGGCCACCGTCTTGGAAAACGTCTCCTGCAGCACGCCCGGCATGTCAGCGGGCGTCTTGCCCTGCACCATCGTGTAGGCGTAGTCGTAGACGACCGGCCCGGTCTCCGACCGCGGATTGATGAAGAAACTGGTCCGGTCCCTGGCCGGCTGGCTGGCCTCGGCCCCGGCGATCAGCATCCGGGTCAGGCCGATGGAGATGTCGAAGTGCCCGGCAAGCTCGAAGACCGTCCAGTGCGGCAGGTCCGGATCGACCGGCACCAGCTTGGTCGGCAGCCGCCATTCATCATCCGGCAGGCTGGCGAAAACCCGCTGGACGGCCGTGAGTTCCGCATCGAGCACGGAGATGGTGTCCTCGTACGATCCCATGCTGACCTCCATCTCTCGCGTTCCCGCCGACCCCGGTGCCCCGCCCCGCCTTGGGCACTCGGCGGGCCGGTCCTGCCAGCCCGCAGGGTGACCGTGACGAGCCGCAGTCTCATCGGGGCTGGCCGAGGTGTCAAGAGGCCCCACGGCAACACCGCTGCCCAGACCGCCGCCAGGCACCGGCGACTAGTCACAAAACACGGCGGATGAGCCTGCGCTCGGGCAGTAGCGGGGTACCGGGATCCTCACCCGGGGCCGGGGCCTGGGGCATCGACGGACCGTAGCGGCGGGCTAGCGGATCGGCGGTCACGCCATGCGCCACCACGCTGAGCAGCACGGTGAAGCCGATGATCGTAATGGCGGACCCGGCAGCATGCTCGCCTATCTCCTCCAGCGTCAGAAGGGCGAACACGACGGAGGCAAGACCACGCGGACCGAACCATCCTACGAACGCAACAGTGGTCCGGCCGAGCCGTGCGCCTGCCAGCGCGATCGCCACCGGCACCATCCGGATCAATGTCAGGCTGAGCACGGCATACGCCAGATCCAGCCAGGTCAGGTTCTCGAACGCCGGCACGACCGCGACGGCTCCGAACGCAAGCCAGACCAGCAGCGATACCAGGGCGCTCGTTTCCTCGACGAACGGAACCAGCCGCTCACTGCGCTGGCCGCCGCCCGCCCGGTAGGCGAGGCCACCGACGAAGGCGGCGATAAAACCATTGCCGTGGAATGCAAGCGCGCAAGCGTAGGCACATACCGCCAGGGCCAGCACCGCCGAGCCAGCAAAGCTCCCGGCGACCCAGCCGCGGTCACTGGCGACCTTGACCAGGTACCCACCGACGCCCCCCACCACCACGCCGATGGCCACGCCCAATGCCAGCTCGGCGGCGGCGGCCCCAGCCGGGCCGAGACCGGCAGTGTGCTCGCTGTGCTGCACTCCAGCGAGCGCGATCAGCACGAACGGCGTGGCGATCCCGTCGTTGAGGCCGCTCTCGACGTTAATCAGCCGGCGTATCCGCGCCGGTACGGCACGGTTGACCATCATGCCCGCGCCCAGGGCGGCGTCCGTGGGCGCCAGAGCGGCTCCCACCAGCAACGCAAGCCAGAGATTGGTTCCCCCGACCACGGGCAGCGCGAGCAGGGTTCCCAGGCCGATCGTCAGCGGCAGCCCAATCGCCAGCAGGCGAATGCACAGCCCCATGTCCGTTCGCAGGTCCCGCAACCCGACCCGCGACGCGTCAGAGAACAGCACCAGTACGAGGGTGATCTCCGCCAGCGCCTTGACCTCCTCATGGGAAGGCGCGAACCCCAAGGGCGCCAGTGGCGAGTGAGTCAGCAGCAAGCCGGCGAGAATGAATGTGATAGGAGCCGTGACGTCAAAGCGCTCCAGCCGTGCCGACAGCGTTCCCCAGATGAATATCAGCGCCGCCACGATCGCCAGATCGGAAGCGCTCATCTGCTCACCCGCGCGCCGCGCGCGCCGCCTCGCTTCGCCAGCGGCATCCCGCCGCCGACCGTGTCACTTTCACGGTGACGCGCAGCCGGGCGCGGCACCTCCCCCGTGAGGAGTGAGGTATTTCACCGGGTGGCTGACGGCTGGCTCCCGCCCGTAACGCTCCGCGATCAGAGGGTCCAGAGCGCCTGGGTGGGCGACATGCGAGCCGCGCGGAGGGCGGGCAGGAGCCCGGCGGCGGCGCCGATGACAATCGCCGCGCCCAGACCACCGGCCCATGCCACCGGCGGGATGACGGTGGCCCAGTCCTTGCCGTGCGCGTAAATGGCGGTGGCGGCGGCACCGGCGAGTACCCCGGCCACCCCACCGGCCAGCGCGAGCAGGATCGCTTCGGCCAGGAACTGGGTGCGGATGTGGTTCTTGGTGGCGCCGAGAGCACGGCGCAGCCCGATCTCGGAACGGCGTTCTAGGACCGAGATGATCATGATGTTGGCCACCCCGACCGCACCGACCAGCAAGGCGACCGCGCCAAGGCCCAGAAACAGCGTGTCGAACGCACCCTTGGCCTCGATCTGGGCGGTAAGCGCGGCAGAGGGCTGGGAGACGTCGACTTCGCCAGGGTTCGCCGGGTTGGCCTGGGCGGCGAGCAGGTTGTCGACGCGGTTGACGGCATCGGTGGCCGCCCGCAGGTAGATGGTCGTGGGGTGACCGTTGAAGCGCAGGTATTTCTGTGCTGCCGGGTAGCCCACCAGCACCGAGGAATCGATCTCGGGGGCCAGCGCCGCGGGCTTCAAGATGCCGGTGAGGTAGAACCACATGTTCCCGACCCAGATCCGCTCCCCCGTGAAGATTGTGTCGATCCCCATTCGCTGCGCGGCGGCGGCGCCCAGCACGGCGACCGGTTCGCGCGCGGTGGCCGGGTTCAGATAGCTGCCGTGGGCCACGCTGGTGCCTACGGTGGCGGGCAGGTTCAAGCTGGTGGCAGCCACGGTGAGGGCGTTGGTGTCTGCCGCGGGGATCAACGGGCTGCGGTAGGCATTCACGTTGTTCACGGTGCCGGCGGCCTGCACTTGGGTGACGCCCGGCAGGCGGGCAATCATCCCCGGCGCCGTCGTTGGCAGTTCGGCGGTTCCGCCGGTGAGCGTCTGGCCGTTTTGCACCGTCAGCAGGTTGGTGCCCAGTCGGGCGATCTCGGCCAGCAGTCCGGCTTGGGAAGAGGCAGACAGGCCCAGCACGGCCGTGATCGCCGCGACCCCGATCGCTATCCCAAGCGCCGACAGGCCGGCGCGCAGCTTACGGGTCCGCAGCCCCACCGCCGCCAGCCGCGCCATGTCCGCCGGACGCAACCGCGCCGCCGCAGGTGGCGGGGTTACGGAAGGCGTGGGGACGGCAACGCTGGTCATGCGGCTCCTCCAGGTGCAGCGAGGGACTGCCCGGGGAGCGGTGCGGCGCTGCGGCCAGCGCTCGCCGGGTCTGTGTCGGTGATGATCTGGCCATCGAGCATCTCGATGCGGCGGGGGACGCGGGCGGCTATGGCCTGATCATGGGTGACGACCAGGATGGTGACGCCCTGGGCGTTGAGTTCTTCCAGCAGCGCCAGCAGCGCGGCGCCGGTGGCGGAGTCCAGATTGCCGGTCGGTTCGTCGGCCAGCACGATCGCCGGCTCCCCGACCAGGGCACGGGCGATCGCCACCCGCTGCCGCTCACCACCGGACAACTGGGTGGGGCGGGCACGCTGTTTGTGCCCGAGCCCCACCCGTTCCAGCGCCGCGGCGGCCTGGTTGCGGCGATCAGCCAGGCCGGCCCCCGCGTACAGCAGCCCGTCGGCCACGTTGTCCACGACGGCCTGGTGCTCGGCCAGGAAGAACTGCTGGAACACGAACCCGATCCGCTGCGCCCGCAGCCCCGCCAGCTGCCGGTCGCTGAGCGCCGCCACCTCCAGCCCGGCCACCCGCACCATGCCGCTGCTTGGCCGGTCCAAGGTGCCCATCAGGTGCAGCAGCGTGGACTTCCCCGACCCCGACGGGCCCACGATCGCCACCAGTTCCCCGGCGGCCACCGCAAAGCTGACCGTGCGCAGTGCCGTAACCGGCGGGGTACCCGGGTACACCTTGGTCACCCCGGCAAGTTCGAGAACCAGGCCCCCGCTCATCTGGCTCCCCGGCAACGGACGGTCTACGGCTTCCGGGCCCGGCGTGTTCATCCTGTCAGCCTGAGTGTTCACAGCGCGGGCACCACCACGCGCTGACCGACGGTCAGCCTGCTGCTGGTGACCTGGACCAGCCCGGTGGCGTTATCGATCATCCCGACCGACACCGGGACCAGGTGGTGACCGCCGGCGCCGGCGACCTCGACGGCGTACCCCCCGCCTGGCGCCCCGGCCCCCTGTGCCGGTTGTGCCAGCAGCGCGGTCACCGGCACCACCAGAGCGTTGCGCACCACCCCGGTGGTGATCGATACCGTCACCGGCGCGGAGCTCAGATGCCGGGCCACCGCCCGGTGCTTCAGCGCGACCAGCACCGTGATGGTCGTGGCGTGGGTGGTTGCGCTGGTGGTGGCGACCCTGCCGACCGATGTCACTACGCCCGGGGTGGTGTTGCCGCGCGGCAGCGTGACCGACACCGTGTCACCGGCCCTGATCTCCGCCTGCTGCGCGGTATCGAGTGCGATCGTCACCACGGGAGAGTCCGAGGTGGCCGTCATCAGCGCGGCCCCGGCCGTGGCGGCGACGCCGGGAGCGACGGCGGAGCCCCAGGCGGTAATCTTCACCGCCGATGGCAGGAACACCGCCTGGCCCAGGACCAGGGATCCCGTCGGGTGGGTGATTCCCAGGTGCGTCTGGAACTGTTCCAGCGCGTAGGC
This sequence comes from uncultured Actinomycetes bacterium, assembly GCA_963726415.1. Lineage (GTDB taxonomy): Bacteria > Actinomycetota > Actinomycetes > Streptosporangiales > Streptosporangiaceae > DASXKD01. The sequence continues at coordinate 114,848 of CAVSCM010000024.1, read as the reverse complement.
CGTTTCGGAACTGAAGTAATCCCAGCCGCTCGCCGGGCCCAGTGCCGCGGCGCTGGCATACCCCAGCCGCACCAGGGCGGCGTTCAGCTCCCGCACGTCCGTGCCGGTCATCCCCGCCGACAGCGTCCGCCAGGCCGGCACGTTGCCGTACAGCAGCACCACCGGCTGCCCGTCGACCTGGTACAGCGCATGTCCCTGCCGCACCACCTTGCCTACCGCAGGCAGGCTGGTCAGCGTCCCCGACGCCTGGTTGACCACGCTGTAGGACCCGGCGTCCGCCAGTGTCGCGCTCACCTGCGTCTGCGACACCAGCGTCCGCCGCGTCACCATCGCCGTCGACGCCTTGAACGCACCAGCCCCGCCCGCCGCTGGTGCTCTAGTGCCTTTCCATACGCCGGCCACGGCGAACGCCGCCGCAACGACAGCCACGACCACGATCACCACCAGCACCGCCCGCCAGTGCCGGTGGCCACCATCGACAGCTACGGCGGGCCGTTCAGTTGCTGTATCGGTATTCATGATCTGCCTCACCAGGAGCCGCACTTCGTAAACGCGGCGTTGAGCCGCGGCGACTTGGGGTCGATGCCGGCGGAGATGAGCTGCCCCACGTTGCCGCTCCAGCCGTCGGGGAGCTGCGGGAACCCGTGCTTGTGCATGCACGCGACGAACTTCAGTTGCTGGCCCTGCTGCTGCGCCTGCTGCGCCGGGGTAAGCGTCCTGCCCTTGTTGGGGAGCAGGTGAGCACATGCCGCCCTGGTGGACTGGGGCGCTTGGAACCTGGAACTGTTCGACGGGTTCACCATGAAGACCCCCGAGCTGTTGGGATCGGGATAGTCCGGCGCGCCGCGCGAGCGCATGCAATGGGCGAACGCCAGCGCCCGGGCAAGGCGCCCCTGGCCGGCTCCGGATGACCTAGCGCTTGGCGATCCGCCGCCGCAGGCCACGGTCAGCAGAGCCGCTGCGGCCAGCGCCGCGGCCAGGGCGGCCGCCCGCACCGTTGCCCGACGCCGACGGCGGCCGTCACCCAGAGCGGAGGCGGGACGTCCGGCTATCTCGTCCGCATTCATGATCTGCCTCCTCAGAAGCCGCACTTCGTGAGCGCGGCGTTGAGCTGCGGCGAGTTGGGGTCGATATGGGCGGACTGAAGCTGCCCCACGTTGCCGCTCCAGTTGTCCGGGAACTGCGGGATCCCGTGCCTGCGCATGCAGGCGGCGAACGCGAGTTCCTGGCGCTGATGCTGCTCCTGCTGCGCCGGGGTCAGCGTCAGGCCGTACTTGGGGAGCAGGTGAGCGCACGCGGTTCTGGCCGACCGGGGTGCCCTGTAGGCGGGCTCCAGCAACGTTTTTTTGATCACAATGCCCCCCGAGCTGTCCGGGTCGGGGAAGTTGGGTACGCCGTGCGAGCGCATGCAGTGGGCGAATGCCAGCGCCTGCTGAACGTGCACCTGACCGGCGTCGGACGATCCCGCCGCGCTGGCCGATCCGCCGCCGCAGGCCACGGTCAGCAGCGCCATCGCGGCCAGGAAAGCCACGGCGAGGAAGGGCTTGAACCGGGAGGCCTGGGTGCCGGATGGCCCGGGCATGAGATGTGCGCCTGTGTCGTGCATGCCCGCAACAATGCGGCCCGCTTGTCCTAGCCGGGTCCGCGGGCTGTCACGAGCGCGTTACAGTCACCGGTTCGCCGTCTGGCAGCATGGCGGGCCCGGTCCGGCGCACGGGCAGGCACAGGGTGAAGAGCGCGCCGCCTTCGGGATGGTTGGCGGCCTCGATGCGCCCGCCGTGCAGGCGTGTGTTCTCCCAGGCGATCGCCAGGCCCAGCCCGCTGTCCTCGGACCGGGAGCGTGCGGTACCGGCCTTGTAAAACCGCTCCAACACGTGCGGCAGCGCCTGAGCAGGGATGCCAGAACCGTGGTCGCGGACCACTAGGGCAAGCTGCTCTCCGCCATCGGCGGGCTGGATGCTGGCCTGCACGGTAACCGGCGGGCGGCCGTGGCACAGCGCGTTGCCGATCAGGTTGGCGAGGATGACGTCGAAGCGCCGGCGGTCCAGCGGCATGGTCAGCCCAGTGGGGATATCGGTGACCACGTCGGCCCAGCCGCGGGCGCGCAGGCAGGCGGCGACCGCGGCGGCGACGTCGGTGTTGTCGACCACCAGTTGCGCGGTCCCGGCGTCGAAGCGGGAGATCTCGATCAGGTCGGCCACGAGCCGGTTCAAGTGGCGGATCTCCTGGCTGACTAGTTGCGCGGCGGCCGCGGCGTCTCCGGTCAGGCCCGGTTGGCCGGGGAGGATGTCGGCCACCGCGGTCATCGCGGTGAGCGGGGTCCGCAGCTCGTGCGACACATCCCCGGCGAACTGCCGCGCCCGTGCCTCCATCCGCTCCAGTTCGCCGATCTTGCTCTCCAGCGCGGCGGCCATCTCGTTGAACGTGGTGGTCAGCTGGGCGAGCTCGTCGCGGCCCTTCGGCTCGATCCGCACCGACAGGTCGCCGTCCGACATCCGCTGCGCGGCCTGGGCCAGCCGCCGCACCGGCCGCAGCACCCGGCGTGATGCGGCAACCGCCACGGCGGTCAGCACCGCCAGCATCAGCCCGATGACAGCCAGAATGTAGAAGATGACGGCGCTGGGGGGCGGATGCGGCATGGTCCCCCGAGAATGCTTGTAGAGCACGTGCATAAGTAGCGGGGGCGCGGTGAACCATCGGGGCAGCCAGCTGGGCAAGCCGTAAAACGGAAGAATCAGGTTGTTAAACCAGTTCGCCGTGAGTGCCGCCAGCAGCGCCACCACGATGAACGCGACGATCAGGCGGATACGCACCGGACGGTCCTCCCTCCTGCCCGGCTATACCGGCCCGAACCGGTAGCCGAAGCCGCGCACCGTCTGGATGTAGCGGGGCTCGGATGTGTCGGTTTCGATCTTCGCCCGCAGCCGTTGCACGCACGCGTCCACCAGCCGGGAATCTCCCAGGTAGTCGTGTTCCCAGACGAGGCCGAGAAGCTGCTCACGGGAGAACACCTGCCGCGGCGAGCCGGACAGCACCAGCAGCAGCCGCAGCTCGATAGGGGTCAGCGAGACCTCCCGGCCATTCCGCCGCACGATCAGCGAGGCGCGGTCGATCACGAGTTCGCCGTATGTTTCCGCGGGCGCCCCCGCTCTGGCCATCCGGCGCAGCACCGCGCGGATCCGCGCATCGAGCACCCGGGGCTCCACCGGCTTCACCACGTAGTCGTCGGCGCCGGCCTCCAGCCCGCCCACGATGTCGAAATCGTCGCTGCGGGCGGTCAGCATGATGACCGGGATATCGCTGCTGCGGCGCAGCCGGCGGCAAACCTCGAAGCCGTCCAGGCCCGGCAGCATCACGTCGAGCACCACGACGTCCGCCGCGCCCTCGCCGAGGGCGTGCAATGCATCCTCACCGGTCTCCGCCGGGCGCACACCATAGCCGAGCCGGCGCAGGGCCAGCTCGAGGCCCTGCCGGGCGGCCGGGTCATCCTCGACAAGCAGCACTTCGGTCATTGCCCGCCATTATGTCTCCGCTGCTCAGCAGGGGCAGCCCGGCGAGGGCTGCCTAGACCTCTCCCGGCCCGCACGCCGATGGATGCCCGGTCGCCCATGCCCCGAAGGTGGGACACCAATGTCACGGGGGTATCCGCCGGCTGTCACAACCACGTCACAACCGCGTGGCAGCGGGGCGTTGCGGTCGCTCAGCGAGGCTCAAGATGCCCACCGTGCGGCTCACCGGCAGGAACGCGAAAGATCGAAATTAGGCTAGGGCCATGGCCGAGTCGTTCCCCTCCGCGGTCCGGGGCCGGTGGCGGCCGGGTGCCGGTTTCCTGCTCCGCGTGGGGCGCCGCACCGTGGTGGAGTCGCTGTACCTGCTCACCGCGCCGGTGATCGCCGCGGCTGGACTGCTGCTCGTGCTCGGCGGTCTGTGTGCTGGGACGGTGCTTTCGCTGCTGCCGGGCGGGTCGCGGGCCGCGGCCGGTGCGCTGGCACCGACGCGGTGGTTCGCCGGGCTGGAACGGTGGCGGATCGTCAGGGTGCGCACCCCGGCCGCCGGGGCGCAGGACCAGGGCCAGCGGCCGCGACGGCCGGGCAGAGCCACCGTGTCCGACCCGGAATTGTGGCTTGACGTGGCGCACGCGGTGGTGGTGTTCCCTGTCGCCCTGGTCACCTCGGTGGTGACGGCGCTGTGGTGGTTCGTCGGCCTCGGTGCCGCCACGTCCGCCGTGCGCGGCCAGTACACCTCCGCCGGGTCGATGCATCCCATGACCCTGTACGTGGGCAGCGCCCAGTCCCACATCGCCTTGACCCTGGGGCTGACATCGCCAGCCGGGCGGCTCGCCTTCGGGACCACGCTCGGGCTACTGCTGCTGGTCACCCTGCCGCTGGTAACCCGGGCCTGCGTCGCCGTCCAGGCCGGTCTTGGGCAGGCGCTGCTGTCCGACGCGTCCGCGTTGCACCGCAGGATCAGCGGGCTTGAGCGGGAGCGGGACGCCGCCCGGGCGCAGACCGTCGCCGCGGTGACGGCCGAGGCGGCCGCGCTGCGGCGGCTCGAACGCGACATCCACGACGGGCCACAGCAGCGACTGGTCCGCCTGGCCATGGAACTGGGCCGCGCCCAGCACCACTTCGACAGCAGGCCGGAGGCGGTCAGGGAGGCGCTCGCCGATGCGATCGTCCAGGCCCAGGAGGCGCTGGACGAGCTGCGGGCCCTGTCGCGGGGCATCACTCCGCCGATCCTCGTCGACCGCGGCCTGCACGAGGCGCTCACCGCGCTCGCCACGCGCTCGGCCATTCCCGTGGAGTTCGATGCCGTCCCCCTGAGCCGGCGCCTGGACGCTGCCGTCGAGACGGCCGCGTACTTCGTGATCGCCGAGGCCCTGACCAACGTGGCCAAGCACAGCCGCGCCCACGGGTGTGTGATCGGGCTGCGGTACGGCGAGGGAACCTTGCGGGTCTGGGTGACCGACGACGGAGTGGGCGGCGCGGCGGTGAGCAAGGGACACGGGCTGCGGGGGCTGGAGGACCGGCTGCAGGCGGCCGGCGGCCGACTGCGGGTCGCCAGTCCCCACGGCGGCCCGACGACGATCACCGCGGAACTGCCGTGCTGCTGAGCCCACGAGAAACAGCCTCTGGGCCACCGCCAGGCCGTGCGACTCGCGGAGGGCTGCGGATCGTCGTGGCCGACGACTCGGTGCTGCTGCGCGAGGGCCTGGTGCGCCTGCTCGCCGAGGACGGTCACCAGGTGGTGGCCGCCGTCGGTGATGGCCCCGCCCTGGTCGAGGCGGTGCTCAAACACCGCCCGGACGTGTCGGTCGTCGACGTGCGGATGCCGCCGACCTACACCGACGAGGGCCTGCGCGCGGCGATCACAGCCCGCGCGCACCTGCCTGGCGCCCCCATGCTCGTGCTCAGCCAGTATGTCGAGGCGTCCTACGCCGCCGACCTGCTCGCGGACGGCTCCGGTGCGGTCGGCTACCTGCTGAAGGACCGGGTCGCCAGGGTCGAGGAGTTCCTGAGCGCTTTGCGCCGGGTCGCCTGCGGGGAGGCGGTGCTCGACCCCCAGGTCATTGCCCAGTTGCTGGCCGGGCAGCGCCGGGACGACGCCCTCGGGACGCTGACCGCAAGAGAAAGGGAACTCCTGGCGCTGATGGCGGAGGGCCATTCGAACACGGCCATCGCGCGGCGGCTGGTGCTCTCCGCCAGCGCGGTGGAAAAGCACATCGGCAACGTCTTCACCAAGCTCGGCCTGCCGCCCGACGACGCGCAGCACCGCCGGGTGCTCGCCGTCCTCGCCTACCTCAGGGCTCGATAGCGGCCCCATCGCCCCCCGCCGCCCGCCCAGCCGCGCTCGCCCGGCCCCTCTCGCCTGCCGCCGGCTCGCCCCGCCCCGGCCCCTCTCGCCTGCCACCGGCTCGCCGAACGCGCCGTCGGGCCCTTCCGCGCCCGCCGCCGAAGGCTGCCACGCTCGCCCGGGCCCCTTCGCGCCGCCACCCGGGCCTGCCCCACCTGGTGGGGTGGGGCAGGCCCCACCCCCAAGTGTCCGGCCCACTCCGGTGACCTGGCGGCACCGCTGCCGAACGATTGTGGGCATGACAAGAGCAGCACGCCGCACGGGCGCACGTCGGCGCGCCCGGACGTGGCACGGTTCCCGGCGGCACGACTCCCGGCAGCACGGTACCCGCCCGGTCGTGACGGCGGCCCTGGCGGTCCTGGCCGTGACCGGCCTGGCCTGCGCCTCCGCTCCCACGGCCGCGGCCACCGTTGCGGCGCACACCTCGACCGCCACGGCCGGAGCCGGCCGTGGCAATCCCGGCTGGGCCCGCCTGGCGGACCGGGTGCCCACGCCCGTTCTGCACTGGACCACGTGCCGGAAGACCGACCAATGCGCCACCGCGGAACTCCCGCTGAACTACCACGACCCGCACGGCACGAAAATCAGGGTGGCGCTGCTGCGGGTACCGGCGCTGGACCCGCAGCGCCGCCTGGGCAGCATCTTCGTCAACCCCGGGGGACCCGGAGACTCGGCCAGGGACTGGGCCGCCCTGCTGCCACAGGGTGTGCCCAGGGCCATTCTCGACCGGTTCGACATCGTCGGCGTTGACCCGCGCAGAGTCGGCGGCAGCACGCCGATCCGGTGCTTCGCTACGAAGGCGGCGCAGCTCCGTACGCTGGCCCCGTTCAACGCGACGCCCTTCCCCGGCACCCCGGCGCAGCAGCGCTCCTGGATCCGCGCCGCCCGGGCACTCGGCCGGGCCTGCTCAACGGCGGCGCAGTCAACCGCGTCAGCGATGTCCACCACCGATGACGCACTCGACATGGACGTCCTGCGGCGCGCCCTGGGCGACCGCAAACTGACCTACTTCGGCGAGTCCTACGGCTCCTACCTGGGGCTGGTCTACGCGAACATGTTCCCGGGCCGGGTCAGGGCCATAGCGATCGACGGCATCGTCGACCCGCAGGCGATCGTGGGCACACAAGCCACCGCGGCCGTGCCGGTCTTCGACCGGATGGGCTCCGCCGCCGCCAGCTACCGTGCGCTGCACGAACTGCTTGAGCTCTGCCAGCGGGCCGGGCGGTCCCAGTGCTCCTTCGCTGGCGCACACACCCAGGCCCGGTTCGCCCAGCTGGCCAACCGGCTCCGGGCCCACCCGCTGCGGCTCGCCGCCTCCGGTATCAAGGCGACCACGTTCACGTACCCGAACCTGATCACCGACACCGAACGCTGGATGCACGACCCCAGCGGTTACCGGGGCCTGTTCGCCGAGCTGACCGACCTGGCGCGGCTCACCGCGCCCGGCGGAGCGGGCCCCGGCCACGCCGCCCTGGTGCGACGCCTGCTGCGCCTCCACCTCGCGCTGCAGCCCGGGCCGGGTTACGACAGCCTCCTTCAGGCCGAGTCCGGGGTACTGTGCGCCGACAGCCGGAACGCGGGGGACGCCGCCTCGTGGCCCGCTGCCGCCACTGCCGCCGACCGCCGTGCCAAGTACTTCGGCGCGTTCTATGCATGGGTCACCGTCCAGTGTGCGCGGAACACCTGGACCGCGCGGGACCAGGACACCTACCGGGGCCCGTTCGACCGGCGTACCTCCGCGCCCGTCCTGGTGATCGGGGACAAATGGGATCCGGTCACCAGCTACGGCAACGCCGTGAAGGTGGCGCACATGCTGCCCAACAGCCGCCTGATCGCCAGCGAAAGCTGGGGCCACGAGGCCGTGGGGACGTCGGCGTGCGTCGACAGGGCGGTGTTCGGCTACCTGATCGATCCGCTGGCCCGGGCGCCGAAGATCACCCGCTGCCGCGGCAACGTCCAGCCGTTCGCCCCGTCGCCGTCCACCGGCTGAGCGGGGCCCAGGGCCGGCCCGTCCGGCCCCGGGCCCGCTGCCGGCGCTAGGTCAGCTCCCGGTGGGCCTGCCCTGCATGTCCGGCGCGCGGGCCATGCTGGTCAGCGCGGACAGCGACGTGGGCGAGTCGTTGACGATGTAGTTGCAGGGCGGTACCTGGCTGTCCCAGTACAGTGCCGCGGTTATCTCCGGGTTCGCCTGGACGAAGGCCTGCATCTGATGGATCCAGTTGACCCGAACGTTCGCGTCGGGGTACGCGACACTGCCCCACTCGGCGATGAACACCGGCAGGCTGCCGTGGCTCGCGGCGAAGCTGACCAGCTTGCCGAACAGCGAGGCGGGCGTCTCCGGTGGCGTCTTGCCGGTGGTGAAGTGCGTGTGGTGCGCCCTGGCCACGCGGCAGCCGCCGGTGTTGTAACCGTCGGCCCCGACGATGTCCACCTCGTGGGTGCCCGGCCAGAACCGGCTGGCCCGCCCGTCGATGTAGGCGAAGTGCGTCAGGATCAGCACCCAGTGCAGCCGCCCGCCGTCGTTCCAGTTCAGGTGTGCGGCGGCGGCGAGTTGGTGGATGTGGTCCCAGGCCTGGACGAACTGGGCGGGCGTACCCAGCGCCCGGTGGTGCGCCAGCACGTCCGCCTCATGCTCGAAGGTCACATAGATGGCGGGCAGGTCGTACCTGACCGCGGACCGCTCCACCTGGGTCAGCCAGGACTTGATGGCCGCGTCCTTGCGGCCTGCCGCAACGGCGGAGTAGGTGTCTCTCCCGGGGAACAGGTCCAGGCTCACCGCCACGGTGGTGCCGCCGGCCATGATCCGGTTGATCCTCGGGTTGCTGAACGGCTGGCCCAGATGGTCATACACGCGGACGATCGCCAGCTTGCGGCCGAGCTTCGCCTGCGCCACGGCCAGCGGCACGTCGCCGCCGAACATGACGCCGGTGCTCACGCCGGCCATGGCGCTCATCGCTCCGCTGCGCTGCCTGCCCACATCCCCCGCGCTCGGGGAAACGCTGCTGCCGTCGCTGTGCTGCGCGGAGTTCCCCGAGCAGCCACCACCCGCCACGGCCAGGACGGCCACCGCCGCCGCTGCCGACGCCATGCGCCAGCGGCGCGGCCGGCGGAAGGGGGAAGCGCTGATCCCGCGCCCCTCAGACACCCCAGTCTCCCTACCCCGGTGGACACAGCCGACCGGCGCGCGGGCTACTACCCCGTACGGGCACACCTAAGCGGCGCACCGAATACCGTCGGACCGGGGCATGCCTTCGCCGCAGGTGCCGCCACCGGCGGCGTGGTCGCGGTGTTCGGTGGCGCGATCGCCCTCCTGCTCGCCCCGGGCCATCACCCGGTACGGTCCCTGACGGCTCACCGTCGTCTACAGGCTCGTGATCGGCGTCGTTAACCTGGGGCGGTGCGAGTGCCGCCGAACGGAATCGATGACCGTCAACTGTCCCGCGCGCTGGAAGAGCACTGGGGTCTTGTTCCCGCCCGGCTGGGGTATCTGCCGGTGGGCTTCGGCGATCACCATTGGGAACTGACCGACACCGCAGGCCGCCGCTGGTTCGTGACCGTCGCTGGCCTTGCCGGTAGCTGGCGCGGGACCGGCCCGGCCGCGGGATACGCGGACCTGCAGGCCGCGATGGACACCGTCACCGCCCTCGCCCGGGCGGGCCTGGAGTTCGCCGTCGCCCCGGTGCCCACCGCCGGCGGGCGCGCGCTCGCTCGGCTGGGTGCCGAGCATGCCATCACCGTGTTCCCGTATCTGGCCGGAGACTTCGGCGGTGAACTGCCTCCGCGGGACCGGCTTGCCCTGGTTGACATGCTGGCCAGGCTGCACAACGCTACCCCGTTGGCTGCGCCAACGGCGCCGGTCCGCCGTCCTGACCTCGCCCCCCGGCCTGTTCTTGAAGCAGCGCTGGGGGACCTGAGCGAGCCCTGGCACGGCGGCCCGTACAGCGAGCCCACCCGCCAGTTGCTGGCCCGGCACGCCGCCAAGCTCGGCTGGGCCCTGGCCGGTTTCGATGAGCTCGCCGGCGAGGCTGCCCGGAGCGGACCCTCGGTCATGACGCACGGCGAACCGCACCCGGACAACATCCTGCGATCCGCAGGCCGGCTGTTCCTGATCGACTGGGACACCGCTGGCCTCGCGCTGCCAGAACGAGACCTGTGGGATCTGGCCGACGCCGACAGCCGAGAGGCTGACCGCTACGCCGACCTCACCGGCCGCCGCCTCAGCAGCGCCGTGATGCGCATGTACCGGATGCGCTGGAGCCTGGAGGAGATCATGCTCAGCCTGCGTGAGTTCCGCGGCCCGCACGAGCGCGACGACGACACCGAACTGGCGTGGGAGGCCCTCACCGAGGAGACCGGGAACATCCTCCGGCTTGCGCCGTAAGGCCCCGTGCGAGTCCGGCCCGTTGCCGGCCCGCCGACGCGGTCAGCCAGTGCTGGGGAGCACAGCCACGCAGTCGATCTCGACCAGCATCCCGGGCACCGGGAACGCCGCGCCCACGGTGGTCCTGGCCGGCAGCGGCCGCGGGAACGTGCCGGAGTAGACCTGGTCCATGGCGGCGACGTCCTCCACATCGGCGAGGAACACACCGCACCGGACCACGTCGGCCAAGCTCGCGCCGGCCGACCCGAGGACGGCCGCGAGGTTGCCCAGGGTGATCCTGGTCTGCTCCTCGATGCCGGTCCCGGCCAGTTCCCCGTCCCGGAACGGGCCCTGCCCCGACACGTAGACGAACCGGCCTTCCGCGACGATCCCGGGAGAGTACGAGCCTCCTGGCTCGCTGCCCCCGACCGGCTGCTTAGCCACGGTCACATCCTTACCGATGGTCACATCCTTACCGATGGGTGCGTATACCGGAAAGCAATTCCTGAGCATGGCGGCTGCCCGCGTATCCCGGCACGGGATACCAGCCCAGCATACGGATCATGGCTAGATTTGCCTCAGCAGGAGAGCCCAGGCTCGGCGCGACGACCGGGCGCCATTCTGGTGATGAGGCCCTTGCGCGAGCGCGAAGTTGCCTGGCCCCGGGGTAGGGACGGCCGAAGATGCGCGGACTGCAGGGTAAACGGGTACTGATCAGCGGTGGCAGCAGCGGGATCGGCCTGGCCACCGCGCAGCGGTTTCTGGAAGAGGGCTCGCGGGTCTTCCTCACCGGCCTGGACCCGCGCGAGGTGGACAGCGCCCTGGCCGGGCTGGCATCCGGCGGCGAGGTGTCCGGCCTGGCCGGCGACGTGAGCCTTGAGCGCGACGTGGCTCGGATGACGGACGCCGCGCACCGGGCCCTCGGCGGGATCGACGTGCTGATCAACAACGCCGGTACCGCGCGGCGCGAGGAGTTCCTGGCGATCGCGGCGGCTGACTGGGACCGGATTATCGCGGTGAACCTGCGCGGCATGTTCCTGGTCGCGCAGACCGTGAGCCGCCGCATGATGGAGCGGGGCGGCGGCGTGATCATCAACATGTCGTCCACGAACGGGCTGGCCGGGGAGGAGGACTATGCGCACTACAACGCCTCCAAGGGCGGCGTTCTGCTGCTCACCAAGACCATGGCCGTGGAGCTGGGCAGGCACGGCATCCGGGTGAACGCGCTGTGCCCCGGCTACATCCGCACGCCACTGAACGAGGCTATGTCCGCTTCGATCGGCGGGGCCGGGTTCGAAACGGCCTACACAAGCGATCGGATACCGCTCGGGCGGGCCGGCCAGCCCGGGGAGGTGGCGGCCGCCTATGCGTTCCTCGCCTCCGACGACGCCTCGTTCATCCACGGCACCGCGCTGGTCATCGACGGCGGCCAGCTCGCGGTGATGTGAACACCTCGGCCAGCCCCGGGCCAGGGCCACGCCGCCGGGCGGCTCAGCCCAGTAGCGGCAGCCGTTTAGAAAAATGTGTAGATAGCGTCCACGACCCGGTAGTCGCCGTCGACCACGGGAATGACCCGCCACTTGTCGAACGTGGTGCAGGGGTGTGACACGCCGAAGCAGACCATCTCGCCGGGCGACAGCCCGGCGCTCGCCGGCAGCTCGAGATAACAGTGGTGGTCGTCCAGCTTGACAGCCCGCATATCGTGGGCGGGCCGCAGTGACCCGTCCCGGCCCCGGATCCGCAGCGGCACCGGCAGGCCCGCGTCGAACGCCACATCCCGCCGGCCCGCGCAGGCCAGCGCCAGGCCGGGCTCGGGCCTGGACAGCACGTGTGCCCACAGCTCCAGCGCGGGCTCGAGCAGCGGGGGCGGGCCTGGCACCATTCCCGCGTACAGCCCGTGGTCGAAGGCGATGTAGACGCCGCTGCGCAGCACCACCAGCGGAGCGGGGCGCCCCGCCGGGCCGGACGTCAGCTCCCGCACCACGACGTCGAAGAACGCGCTGCCCCCGGCGCTGAGGATCAGCTCATCCGGCGCGAGGCCGGCGGCTGCCAGCCGCTCGCCCAGCGAGCGCAGCTCACGGCAGTAGGCGGCGATCTTGCCGAGGGTCTGCGGGCTGCGGTCGCGCCCGATCAGGCCCTCGTATCCCGCCACGCCGGCCAGCCGCAGCGAACCGGCCTGCGCCACGGCGCGCGCGACCGCCTCGGCGGCGGGCAGGTCACGGCAGCCCGTGCGGCCGCCGGGGTAGCCGAGTTCCACCAGCACCGGCAGCGGCCTGGCCGGGCTTGCCTGCCGCACCGCCTCGTCAAGCAGCCGGACGCCGGGCAGGCTGTCGGCGTATACGTAACAGTCGAACCCCGGATCGGCGGCCAGCTCACCCGCCAGCCAGGCGGCCCCGGCGGGGTCGCTCAGCTCGTTGGCGAGCAGCACCCGCGGAACGCCGAACGCCCGGTACACCTGCAGTTCCCCGACCGTCGCCGCGGTGACCGCCCACGCGCCGGCCGCGAGCTGGCGGGCGAACAACTGCGGCGCCATGGTCGTTTTGCCGTGCGGCGCGAGCCTGACCCCCGCCGCCGCGCAATAGGCCGCCATGGCGCCGATGTTGTGGGCAACCGCGGACTCGCGCAGCACCAGCACCGGCATGGTGAAGCCGGGCCCGAACAGGGATGGCCGCCGGGCGCCAAGGCCGGCGGCGCTCACGGTGGCGCCGGGCGCCGGGACGCCGAACCCCTTCTCGGTCCCGGTTATCGGCCGTTTCCGCAGCTCTGCCACGGCCGCTTCGAGACGGGAGTCAGACACCTGCGACATCACTGCGTCCCCAGGGTGGGCGTCGGATCGGTTGTCACCCGCCAGTAGATACCCGGCGAACCCCTCCGCCACAGGCGGGCCCGGTTACGAACCGCTGGAGCGGCGTCCGCTGTAGGGCAGACCCGCCGGTATCAGCTTGTCGCAGGTCGCCAGCGCGCGCCGGTACTGGGGGGCGTTCGTGTCGATGGGCGTCCGGGTGGTGAACGTCACATTGTTGTCCTGGAACACCGGGTCGGGGAACTTCGGATATCCGTGCGTGCGCATGCACGCGACGGCCTTGAGGTAGTCAGCCTGATCGGCAGGCGTGATCGTGGGCCCGCCCGCTGCGCTCTTCCCCGGCCGCGTCAGGTACTTGCATGCCTTGAACGCGGCGGCGAACCGCGGCGACGCCGGGTCTACTCCGGAGCCCACCTTGATGGTGATGTGCACGCTGTTCCCGTCGACGACGGGCTCTGGCATATTCGGTTCCCCGTGGGTGCGCATGCAGTTGACAAAGGCGAGGGCGTGGTCGGGGAGGCCGAGGGCGCGGTCGGGGAAGCCGACGACCTGCTGGCTGGAGTGGACAAACCCGCAGGCCGTGGCCAGCATGCCGGTGCCGAGGAGCGTCAGAATGGCGAGGCCGACCCAGCGGAACCGGGCGCGTGCCCGCCGTGGGCCCGCCGCCCTCCGCATCGATGCCACCGGCGCGTCGCTTGGTTCGCTGGCTGGGAAGCTCATGAGGACGTTATACGAAAGCCGATGTTGCAGGGGCGCAACGCAGTAATGGTTTTGCAACACCCGATCGGGCATCCTGGATCGGTCAGCCCGCCCTCCGGCCCGCCACCACCATCTGGGCGGCCGAGATGGCAGGAGAAGTCACGATGAGGGTGCTGGTGGTCGAAGACCACGCCAAGCTGGCCATGGCCTTGGCGACCGGTCTTCGCCAGGCCGGAATGGCCGTCGATGTCGTCTTCGACGGCCACGACGCCCTCGACCACCTCGCGGTCACCGACTACGACGTCGTGGTGCTGGACCGGAGCCTCCCCGGCATGCACGGCGACGACGTCTGCAAGGCGCTGGTGGCCGAGGGATCACCGAGCCGGGTGCTGATGCTGACCGCGGCCGGTTCGGTCGAGGACCGGGTCGAGGGCCTCGGCCTCGGCGCGGACGACTACCTGCCTAAGCCGTGCGACTTCACCGAGCTGGTGGCGCGCATCCGTGCCCTCGCCCGCCGCCCGGGTGCCTCGCTGCCCCCGACGCTGAGCCACGGCGACCTGCAGCTCGATCCGTCGCACCGGATCGTCACCAGGGCCGGCCGCCCCTTGTCCCTCAACCCCAAGGAGTTCGCCGTCCTGGAGGTCCTGCTGGCCGCACCCGGCGTCGTGGTGTCCGCCGAAGAGATCCTCGAACGCGTCTGGGACGAGGCGGCCGACCCCTTCAGCCAGGCGGTCAGAACCACCATCAGCCGGCTGCGGGCCAAGCTCGGTGACCCGCCGCTCATCGAGACCGTGGCCAAGGCCGGCTACCGGATCGCAGGCTGACCCGTGGTGCGGCGCCGGCGGCCCGGCGACCTGGCCTTCGAGCCCCACCTGCGCCGGCGGAGCGTGCGCTTTCGCATGACCGTGCTCTACTGCTGCCTGTCTCTTCCCGCTGGGCGTCGCGCTCGTCGCCGTCACCTACACGGTCGTCATGCTCCAGCGCGCGGCTGCCGTCAGCAGCGACTGGTCGCTACACGGTGCCTCGCACGTCTCATCGATCGCCGGTGGGCCGGCACCCCACCCGGCCTGCACGAGCCACCAAGTCGGCTCCCCGACGGTGACCATTGCCCCAGCTGACCCTCGGCTCCCGCGAGTTCCTCGTCGGCTCGTGCATCATCCTTGTCGCCATGATGGCGGCAACCGTGCTGCTCGGCTGGCTCGTCGCGGGCCGGGTCCTGCGGCCGCTGCGGGTCATGACCACCACCACGCGGGATATCTCCGAGCGCAACCTGCACGAGCGTCTCGCGCTCGCCGGCCCCGACGACGAACTCAAGGACCTCGGCGACACCATCGACGGGCTGCTCGACGCGCCTGGAAATGGCGTTCGACTCGCAGCGGCGCTTCGTCGCCAACGCCTCCCACGAACTGCGCACCCCGCTCATGCTGAGCCAGACCCTGCTGCAGGTCGCCCTGGCCGACCCGGACATCACCCTCGACTCGCTGCGCGCCGCCTGCCAGGAGGTCGTCGACGCGGGCAAGGATCAGGCGCAGCTCATCGATGCCCTCCTCACCCTGGCCCGCAGCCAGCGCGGCCTCGACCACCGGGAACCCGTCGACCTCACGGCCGTCGTGACCGACGTCCTGCACGCCCACGAGCCGTCCGCGGCGGCCAAACGGCTACAGGTCGACGCCGTCGCTCGACGATGCCAGCGTGCCGGGCGACGCCCGTCTCATCCACAGGCTGGTGTCGAACCTCGTCGACAACGCGATCCGCTACAACATCACCGGCGGACGTGTCGAAATCACGCTCACCGCCACCACCACCGCAGCCACGCTCACCGTGACCAACACCGGGCCCCCCGTACCGCCCGACCAGGTCAGCCGTCTGCTCGAGCCCTTCCAGCGCGCCGCCCAGGACCGGTCCACCAGCGCCGACGGGGCTCGGTCTCGGGCTGTCCATCGTCGCCGACATCGCCGAAGCCCACGGAGCGAGCCTCGAGGTCAGTCCCCGGCCCGAAGGCGGCTTGACGGTCGTGGTCGGCTTTCCCGCCAATCCGCCGAATAAGCCGGGAAATGGTGGGTAGCTGGGCAGCCGTGGCTAGAGCGAGAACTGTAGCGGGATATGCCATCCCCGGCATCATCGTGTTCTTCTTCTGGGTGGTCGTGGTAATCCTGGCCATCATCCTGCTGGCTTTCATCGTGCACTGGGCAGGCGGCGGAGTACTCAACCTCAGGCTCGGGCACTTCAACCTGGACGTCGGCTTCACCTGATCAGGCCTGCCGCTATGCTCGCGCCGGTGCGGTCGCGGCCGCGTCTGTGGAGGGCTGAACGGTGGATGTGCTGCTGACAGACGCCGACATCGTCACGATGGCGGCCGGCGCCGGGCCAGCCCGGTCGATGCTGGTCCGGGATGACCGGATCGCGGCGGTCGGGCCGGCCGAGCGGGTGCGCGCGGCGGCGGCGGCAGATGCGCGGGTGGTGCGGCTGGAGGGGGCGGCCGTCATTCCCGGGCTGATCGACGCGCATTGCCACCTGTGCAACGTGGGCTACCTGGCGTCGGGCGCGGACTGCAGCCAGCCGGCGGCGCCGGATATCCCGGCGATCCTGGCGCGGTTGCGGGATGCGGCCGCCCGGACGCCGGAGGGGTCGTGGGTGACCGGCAGCGGATACGTGGAGTACAAGCTCCGCGAGGGCCGGCATCCCACCCGCGCCGACCTCGACGCCGCCGTGCCGGACCGGCCGGCGATCTTGTTCCATACCTCACTGCACGCCTGCGTGCTGAACACGCCCGCGCTGCGGGAGGCCGGGCTCGATGATCGGCAGCCCGACCCGCCGGGCGGCCGTTTCGGCCGGGACCGCGAGGGGCGGCTGGACGGGGTGATCCACGAGGGACCGACATTCACCCTGCTGTGGGGCGGCCTGCGGCGGGACATGCAGCGGATGAGTGCCGCCGAGCGGGCCGGTCTCGTGGCCCGGGCGGCGCAGCATTTCGCGGCGATGGGTGTCACCGCGGCGTGCGATGCGGACACCCGCCGCGACTCGCTGACCGCCTACGCGGAGGCCGACGAGCAGGGCGTGCTCGGCGTGCGGATCGCCGGGCTGGTGGTGCACGACGAGGCGGACTGGCTGCTTGGGTCCGGGCTGCGCGGGCGCCGCTCGTCGCGGCTGGCCGCCGAGTCGGTGAAGATCTGGGCCGACGGCGGGATGAGCAGCCGCACCGCGGCCATCCACGGCAGCTACCCGGTCCCGCCCTACGGCTCGGGGATCATGTACTTCTCCCCGGACGAACTGACCGCGATGGTGGCCGAGTTCGACGCCCGCGGGCTGCAGGTGTGCATCCATGCGCAGGGGGACCGGGCGATCGAGACCGTGCTTGACACCTACTCGACGGTCCTGGGCGGCCGTTCCGGGAACCCGCTGCGGCACCGGATCGAGCATGGCGGCTCGCTGTTCGCGCCGCTGGCGGCCCGGGCCGCGGCGCTGGGGATCGTGGTGGCGGCCCAGCCCGGGATGCTGTCCATCCTCGGTGACGGGTTCGCCGAGGCGCTGCCGGAGCGCAGCGATGAGCTGTTCGCATACGCCTCGTGGCGGCGAGCCGGGATCCGTGTCGCCGGGTCCTCCGACGCGCCGGTGATCACCGCCGATCCGCTGGTGGGGATCCGGGACGCGGTGCTGCGCCGGACCGGCGGCGGGCGCGTGCTGGGGCCGGGCGAACGGCTGGCCGTGCGTGATGCGCTCGCCCTGTACACCACCGAAGCCGCGTTCGCCATGCACCGGGAACGCGACATCGGATCGCTGGAGCCGGGCAAGCTCGCGGACTTCGTGATCCTGGACCGCAACCCGCTGGATACCGAGCCCGGGCAGATCGCGGACATCCGGGTGCTGGCGACGGTCGTCGGCGGGCAGCCCGTCTTCCAGGCAGCCGATTCACCGCTGCGGCTATGACCGGAACCCGGTCACCGAACGGCCGGGGATGGGGTGATCTGGCCTTTTACGCGCGGTCGCGGATATGGTCCGCGTAGCGTGGCGCGTGGGCGGTTGAAACGGGGTGAAGCCGATGGCCGATATCGAGCACGTCGTGGTGCTGATGCTGGAGAACCGGTCCTTTGACCACATGCTCGGCTATGTACCGCCGCCCGATCCGGCGTTCGACGGCCTGGTGAGCCGTGCGCGCAGCAACCCGGGGTGGGGACGCGGGCCGAGGGTGGCGACGTCGCCAACGGCGAAAAAGGTGCTGCCGGTCGGCCCGGATCACTCACACGACGCGGTGATGCAGCAACTGGCGCTCCGCCGCGGCAAGCCAACCAACCGCGGCTTCGTCCGCAGCTATGAGCGCAAGGCGCGGAACCTGGACCCGCCGGTCTTCGGCGGGCTGCTCGGGCCGCTGGCCAACTGGGCCCGGAGGCTGCTGGCCAAGGGCGGCCCGGGCGTGAAGGGCCGGGGCCCGCTGGTCATGGCGTGCCAGCCACCGGAGAACGTGCCGGTGCTGGCCCGGCTGGCGACCGAGTTCGCGGTGTGCTCGCGCTGGTTCTGCTCGGTGCCGGGAGAGACCTGGCCGAACCGGAACTTCGCGCACGCGGCGACCTCGGACGGCCTGACCCAGATCGAGATCCGCCCGTACACCAACCGGACGATCTTCGAATTGCTGGAGGGCGCCGGCGCGGACTGGCGCATCTTCTACGACGACACCCCACAGGTCTGGGCGTTCCCCAAGCTCTGGGACACCCCGGAGCGGCACGCGAAATGGTTTCCGCTGGACCGCTTCGCCGACCACGTCGCCGCGGGAGAACTGACCGCCTACACGTTCATCGAGCCCAACCACCACCCGCCGCTGCACACGCTCGACCACGCGCCGGTGATCGGCGCCCCGGGCCTGAGCAACAGCCAGCACCCCGAGAACAACCTGGTCAGCAACGACGCCTACGCCAATTTCACGCTGCACGGCGAGTCGGACTTCACCCGGGCCGAGGTATTGATCGCCACCATCTACGAGGCACTGCGGACACACCCCGAGGTATTCGCCAAAACGCTGCTGCTCATCACCTACGACGAGCACGGCGGTCTCTACGATCATGTCCCGCCGCCGGCAGGCGTGCCCAGCCCGGGCGGTGAGGTCAGTTCGGTGGGCCGGGTGCAGCGGGCGCTGTTCAACCGCAAGTGCGCCGCGTTCGATTTCACCATGCTCGGCCCGCGGGTACCGGCCGTGGTCATCTCGCCCCTCGTCCGCGCGGGCACCGTCGACGTCGAGCCGCGCGACCATGCCAGCATCCCGTCGACGCTGCGGACCCTGTTCGCCCCGGACGCGGAACCGCTGACCGCGCGGGACCGGTGGTCGCCGCCATTCCACGAGATGCTCACGCTGCCCGACCCCAGGACCGACCTGCCCAGCTTGGCCGAGTACGCGACCGGCCTGACCACGGAGATCAGTGCGCCGCCGGCGGCGGTGGCTGCGGCGGCCGCGGCGGTGGTGGCCGCGCCGCGCGCGCAGGCAGCGCCCGCCGAGACACCGGCCGTGCCTGACTACTACAAGCCGTTCCTCGCCCTCGCCGGGCAGGTCCAGGAGCATCTGGCCGCCGTCGGCGAACCGGAGGTGGCCACGATCGCCCCCGGCCCGGCGGCCCTCGAAGGCACGCAGGTCACCCGGGCCTTCGCCCTCGCGGCCCACCGGCACCGCGAGTCACACTGACCGCCGGTGAACGGGATGGCCAGGCGATACGTGGGTTAAGTAGATGCGCTCCCTCGTGATTGGAGCATCACGATGCTTCAGCATTGCCCGGCCACGGCATCGTTCCGGCCTGTCGTGCAGTGCCGACCGGCTTCGCCGGGCCCACGGTGGCGCTAGCTAGAACGGCTTCCGTGGCTGGTCACGGGGCATCGCTCGCGGGCCGGTACCGTCTGGACGCGCTGGTGGCTTCGGGCGGGGGCTGGCCAGGTCTGGCGCGCGGTAGATCTTGTGCTGGGGCGGGCGGTGGCGGTCAAGGTGCTGCGGCCGGCTGCTGCCAGGTCCCACGCCGAGGGCACCCGGGCCGTATGACCCTCATCGGCACCGAATCAGCTTCCGCCTCCGGAGCCGCTCCCTCCACCTCCGGAGCCGCCCCCGCCACCGCCGCCGGAGCCGCCACCGCCATGCCGGTCACCACCTCCGCCTCCTCTGTTGTCGGATGCGGCGCTGAAGCGTGGCTTGCCACGGGCACACGTCACGGTGATGGTCAGTTCCGAGCCGCTGGACTTGAACACCACCCAGGCGGAGGCACCCGGCCCGGGGGAGTACCCGTCGGTCTGATAGCCCTGGGCCGGTATCCAGCTTGTCAGCCTGACCTGCCCGGACAGGCAAGCCGCGTTCACGGTTCCGCCGCTGCCGGTGAAGCTGCCCCCAACCGCCGCGGGGGGCGCCGGAGTGCGGCAGGCCGGACCGGCCGGGTGAGGCGTGACCGGAGCGGCGGAAGACGCCCGCGCCGGCGGTTGCTGAGCCAGCGCTCGCCGCACTTCCGCCTGGGTGAGGGGCTTACCGCCGGGGCCGAAGGCACCGCCGCCGACGAAGCGCAGCGCGGCCGTGGCAGCCACGACCGCAACCACCACCCCAGCGAGCAGCATGGCTGAAAGCAGGGCGGCGCGCTTGGTCACATCTCCACTGTGCCTGGTACGCGGCGGTGCAACGGCTAACGAACCCCTAACGGGACCTTACGGTCCGCGCAGGCCCGGCCTGGCCGAAGGTGGCCCCGGAAAGCGAGGCGACATGCCGAAGGTGCTGATCGTCGAGGACGATCCAACGATCCGTACCGCCGTGATGCGCGCCTTGGAAACAAAGGGCTACGCGGTAGCTACCGCCCATACCGCGATGACCGGAATCCAGCTCGCCGTTGCCGAGCATCCGGATGTGGTGGTTCTTGATCTCGGGCTACCGGACCTGGATGGGCGCGAGGTGCTGCGGATGATCCGGGCGATCAGCAGCGTGCCGATCATCGTGGCTACCGCGCGTGGCACCGAGGGCGACATCGTGCATTCCCTCGACGCCGGGGCCGACGATTACGTCGTCAAGCCGTACGGGGGCGCGCAGCTAGATGCCCGGATCCGGGCGGTGTTGCGGCGGGCCGCCAAGCCCGCCGACGACCCGGCGATCGAGGTCGGCGGGTTGCGGGTTGACCGCCGTGCCCGGCAGGCGTTCCTCGACGGCGCCGAACTCGACCTGACGCCGCGCGAGTTCGACCTGCTGCACTACCTTGCGGCCAGGGCCGGGACCGTGGTCACCAAGCAGGAGTTGCTCGTCGAGGTGTGGCAACTGCCCTACGGCGGGGCCGACAAGAGTCTGGATGTGCACTTGTCGTGGCTGCGGCGCAAGCTCGGCGAGTCCGCGGAGGAGCCCCGCTACCTGCATACGGTGCGGCGGGTCGGCGTACGCCTTGACGTGCCTGCGGAGCCGGGGCCTCGCTGATGCGGCGGCGGCTTGCCCTGCTCGTGGCCGCGGTCATGGCCGTGGTGCTTGTCGCCTTCGCGGTCCCGCTGGCCATCGTGGTACGGCTGATCGTCGCCGACCGGGCCATTGCCGAGTCAACCGATGCCGTTCGCTCGGTGGGCGCGCTGGTCGCCGCCGCCCCCGACCCTGTATCGGTGCGGCAAACCATCACCGCGGCCGGGCGGCCGGTCACCGTATTCCTGCCCGGGCACCAGGCGCTTCCCGTACCGGCGCGCCGCACGGCGGCCGTGCGCCTGGCCGAACGCGGGCAGAGTTTCACGGTGGCCGACCCCGGAGGGCAGGAGATCCTGGTCGCGGTGCAGGGTCTACCCGGCACGGCGGTGGTGCGAACGTTCGTCAGCAACGCCGAGCTGAGCAAGGGGGTGACGCAGGCCTGGCTCATCCTGGCCGGGCTCGGGATCATTCTGCTGGCCCTTGGGGTCGCGGTCGCCGACCGGCTCGTGGGCACCGTAACCCGCCCGATCGGTGACCTGGCCCGGGTGTCGCACGCACTCGCCGCGGGTGATCTGGACACAAGGGCGAGCCCGGCCGGGCCACCGGAGGTACGCGAGGTCGCCGCGGGCCTAAACCACCTCGCCGGGCGGATACAGGACCTCATCTGGCAGGAGCGCGAACAGGTCGCCGACCTGTCGCACCGGCTGCGCACTCCACTGACGGCACTCCGGCTGGAGGTTGAGGCGATGGGAGATTCGGAGGACCCCGAGGCGCGCCTGCTCCGCCAGGTTCAGACGCTGGAGCAGGCGGTGACGTCGCTGATCGAGGACGCCCGCACCCGCTCCCACACGCCGGGAAGCTGCGACGCCACCGAGGTGATCACGCCGCGGATCGCGTTCTGGTCGATCCTCGCCAGTGATCAGGGCCGGGCCATGGACAACGAGCTTGCCGCCGGGCCGCTGCCGGTCGGCGTCGCCGCCGCCGAGCTCACCGCATGCCTGGACGCCCTGATAGGCAACGTGTTCGCGCACACGCCACAGGGCACCAGCTTC
The DNA here is from genome assembly GCA_963726415.1 of uncultured Actinomycetes bacterium. Lineage (GTDB taxonomy): Bacteria > Actinomycetota > Actinomycetes > Streptosporangiales > Streptosporangiaceae > DASXKD01. The sequence continues at coordinate 92,691 of CAVSCM010000024.1, read as the reverse complement.
AGCGTGCGGCTGCAGCCACGGGCCGGTGGCGGGGCGCTGCTCTGCGTGACCGATACCGGTCCGGGATTCGCCCACGCCGACCTTGTCCGCCGTGGAGCCAGCGGCGGCCAGTCGACCGGGCTGGGGCTCGACATCGCCCGGCAGGCCGCCGAAGCATCGGGGGGAGCGCTCACCATCAAACCCGGGAACGGGGGCCGCGTTCTCGTCGAACTCGGCCCACCGCAGCCCGGTTCCTGACACGGCCCTGGCGCGTTATGACGCCGTTAGCGCCCGCGCAGCGCCCCGATAGCGGCGTCCCACGCAAGCTCCTCATGACGGATATCCCAGCAGAGGAGATCAGAAATGCGAAAGACGCTCAGTCTCGCCATCGGGACAGGGGCGGCGGCCGCCGCCGCCATCATGGTGGCCGGCCTGGCCTCGGCGGCCTCCGGCACGACGAACCAGGGCGCCACAACGAACCAGGCTGCCCGGCCAGGCCGCGGCCGCGATGAGCAAGCTCATCACCAAGGCCCAGGCGGTGCGGATCGCCGAGGCCAAGGTTCCGCACAGCCGGGCCATCGAGGTCGAGTCCGACGATCTGCACGACCGCGCGGTGTGGAAGGTCACGCTGGCTACCCCGCACGGGCGTGTCATTGTCGATGTGGACAAGCGCACCGGGCACGCGACGATCCTGGGTCATGGCGGCTCCGGTGGGACGGACGACGCCACCGTCATGACGCGCCACAGCGTTCGCACCCACACGGGCGCCGCAAGCACCGCCGGATGGAGCACGCGTGACGCGCGCGAGCACGCCGGGGACCGGGCCGAGCGGGACCAGGCCGACCGCGACAGGGGCGACCGCGACAGGGGCGACCGGGGCCAGGCCGACCATGGCCGGGGTGACCGGGACCGGGGCGACCATGGCCGGGGCGACCAGGATGGCCATCGTGACCATCACCGCGGGGACCAGCGCGAGGCCGAGCGCGGCGACCGTTGAGAAGTACGCCGGCTCGCAGCCGATGAACCAGGGCGGGTACCGCCATCCCCCGGGCGGTACCCGCCCCTGTCATGATCCCACCGCCGGGCAGCTCAGGGCGTGATCACGATCTCGCGGGGAATCGCGGGGCTGACGGGGCGGATGGGCTCGCCGGGCGTGTTGGTGGCCGTGCTGATCGGGACGACCTTGTTGATGGCGGCGGCGTAGAGGGTCTTCCCGTCCGGAGTGAGCGCGATAACGAGAGCTTGCCCGATGTGGATCGGCGTCCCGGCCGTGTTTGTGGCGGTGCTGATCGGGGTGACCGCGCCCGGGGGGCCTTCGGGGTTGGCGACGTAGAGGGTCTTCCCGTCCGGGGTAATCGCCATCTCCAGCACGGGGCGGCCGATGTGGATCGGCGTGCCGACCGTGTTGGTGGCCGTGCTGATCGGCGTGACCGCGAACTGGCTGCCGATGTAGACAGTCTTCCCGTCCGGGGTGATCGCGATGTCGCTCGCGGGATGGCGGAGGGGGATCGGCTTGCCCGGGGTGTTGGTGGCGGTACTGATCGGCGTGACCACGTACGTGCCCGCAGCGTAGAGGGTCTTCCCGTCCGGGGTGAACGCGAGGTCGTAGGACCCCGTACCGACGTGGATCGGCTTGCTGGGCGTGTTGGTGGCCGTGTTGATCGGGGTGAGCGTGTCGTGGAGGGTGTTGATGTAAGCGGTCTTCCCATCCGGGGTGAACGCGATCACGGTGGGAAAGACGCCGAAGCGGATGTGGATCGGCTTGCCGGGCGTGTTGGTGGCGATGTTGATCGGGGTGATCTCGTCGGTGAAGTCTCCGGAGACGTAGGCGGTCTTGCCGTTCGGGTTGATGTCGATCGTGAAGGCGCGGTCGGTGCCGAGGTGGATCGGCTTGCCGGGCTTGTTGGTCGCCGTCCTGATCGGGATGACCGCGGTGCCGGTGGCGACGTAGAGGGTCTTTCCGTCCGGGGTGGCCGCGGCAAAACCGTTGAAGCGCAGGTGGATCGGCTTGCCGGGCTTGTTGGTGGCGACTCTGATCGGAGTGATCGTCCCGGGCTTGCCCACGTTTGGATAGGCGACGTAGACGGTCGGACGGATCCCCGGCCCGTTTGGCTCGGCCGGGCCGGAGCCGTGGCCGGAGGCCCCGATGCCCACCGGGACAAGGACGGCGACGACGGCGGCCGCCGCGCCCCCGGCCACGCCGACCCGCGCTGTGTGCCGCCGGTGCCGCCGCCGGACCTGCTGGACCAGGTTTCCCGGCGGCTGCTGGTTGGCTACCGCCGAATCCATCGCGGCCCGCAGTCGCCGCTCGAGATCAGTCATGACAGCGAACGCCTCCGCATCTGTCCCGCCGGTGCTTCTAGGCCGGGCTCGGCGATATCGCGCAGCCGGGCCAGGCCGCGGGAGATCTGGCTTTTGACCGTTCCCACGCTGCACCCGAGCGCATCGGCGATCTCGGCCTCGGGCAGGTCGTTGAAGTACCTGAGCACCAGCACGGTGCGCTGCCGTGACGGCAGTGCGGCGAGCGCCCGCAGCAGGAAATCACGCTCCGCGACGGCATCGGACTGGTCCGCGGCGGGCGGATCGGCGTCACCCGGGCTCAGCAGGCGTTCACGGCGCCGGGCCACCTGCCGCCACCGGTCATTCGATGCGTTCGCCAGGATCCGGTGCACATACCGTTCGGGCTCACCCGAACGGCAGACACGTGCCCAGTGACGGTAGGCCCGTTCGAGTGCCAGCTGCAGCAGATCCTCGGCCGCCGCCCGGTCCTGCCCGGCCAGCAGCAACGCGGTTCTGAACAGGCGCGGCGAACAGGCCTGCACGAACTCCTCGAAGGACACGTTCACCTCCTGATCCGTGCCAGGCCATCTACCTACCTAACGCTGTGGCCTCCCGCAAGGTTGAGTCAAAGGACCGGTCCGGCGCGCCCGTGCGGCCACGGCTCGGCGTTCCGGTTCCCGTGCAACCTCATGAGAATGTGGACTCCGGCGGCGTGCGGCGTGAGGCTGGATGTCAGGACCCGGTTCGTGGCGCCGGGCCGGAGGTGTGGGACGCAGGCCACCGCGGCACGGGGAAAGGAGCTGACATGGCGGACATGAAGGGGGAGACGGTATTCGCCTCCGCGGCGGACCTCGCGGGGGCGCTCCGGCGGGCGGAGGCCGCGCATGGCGAACACGAGAGGCGCACCGGGCAGCGCGATGAGAACTGGCCGGACTGGTACGCGGCGTACATCGTGGCGGAGCAGGCCGGGACGGACCTGCCGACGTGAGCGCACCTGCCGCTGCCACCCAGCGTGAACCGGTGACCCGGTGGAACCCAGCCGAGCGGGTATGGGAGACCCGGTCCCGGGGCTATGGCGTGCTCAGCGATGCCCGGCTGAACAAGGGCACCGCGTTCACCGACCCCGAGCGCACCGCGCTGGGGCTGAACGGCCTGCTGCCGTCCCGGGTCCTGACCTTGGACCAGCAGGCCGAGCGCGCCTACCGGCAGTGCTCACAGCAGCCCAGCGCCCTCGCAAAGAACACCTACCTGACCGCGCTGCACGACCGCAACGAGGTGCTCTATTACCGGGTACTGACCGACCACCTCAGCGAGCTACTGCCGATTGTCTACACACCCACGATCGGCGAAGCCATCCAGCGTTACAGCCACCAGTACCGCCGCCCGCGCGGCGTCTACCTCAGCATCGACTCGCCCGGACAGATCGAGACCAACCTGCGCGCTTCAGGATTGTCCGCCAGCGGGGTGGACCTCATCGTTGCCACCGATGCCCAGGCGATCCTCGGCATCGGCGACTGGGGCGTCGGGGGCATCGACATCGCGGTCGGCAAGCTCGCCGTCTATACCGCCGCGGCCGGGATCGACCCGGCGCGGACCCTGCCGGTGATGCTGGACGTCGGCACGGACCGGGAAGAGCTGCTGGAGGACCCGCTGTATCTGGGCGTTCGGCACAAGCGGCCCGCCCAGGAGCCCTACGACGCCTTTATCGACGCCTACGTGACCGCGGCGCTCAAGGTCTTTCCCGGCGCGCTCCTGCACTGGGAGGATTTCGGGCCTGGCAACGCCCGGCGCATCCTGGACCGGTACCGCGATCACATACTCACCTTCAACGACGACATGCAGGGCACCGGCGCGGTCAACCTCGCCGCGGTACTGGCCGGCGCGCGCACCAGCCAGACCCCGCTGACCGGGCACCGCATCGTCATCTTCGGTTCCGGCACCGCGGGTATCGGCATCGCCGACCAGCTCTACGACGCCATGACCGGCCAGGGGCTCGACAGCGCCACGGCGCGGGCACGCTTCTGGTGCCTGGACCGCCAGGGCCTGCTCACCGACGACATGACCGGTCTGCGCGACTTTCAGGTCCCGTATGCCCGCCCCGTCAACGAGACCGGTGACTGGCCGGGACACGGAACCGCCAGCGGCATCGGTCTCGCCGAGGTCGTGGGCCGGGTGCACCCCACCATCCTCATCGGCACCTCTACCGTGCATGGCGCCTTCACCGAGCAGATCGTGCGGGAGATGGCCGCGCACGTGGACCAGCCCGTCATCCTGCCGATGTCCAACCCGACCAGCCTGTCCGAGGCGACCCCAGCCGACCTGGTGAGCTGGACCGGCGGGCGCGCCCTCATCGCCACCGGGAGCCCGTTCGGTCCCGTCACCTACCACGGCGTCACCTACCAGATCGGCCAGGCCAACAATGCGCTGATCTTCCCTGGTCTCGGTCTGGGCGCGTTGTTGTCCCGGGCCCGGCGCATTACCGACCACATGATCACCGCCGCCGCCCAGGCCGTTGCCGGGCTCACCGACACCACCACACAAGGCGCGCCGCTCCTGCCGCCCATCGACGACCTCCGCACCACCTCGGCGCAGGTCGCGCTGGCGGTAGCCCAGGCAGCCGCCGGGGACGGGGTCGCCGGGCCGACCGGCATCACAGCCGACGCCGTGAACGCGGCCATGTGGCAGCCCCGGTACGCCCCGGTACGCGCCGTCTGAGCAGGCGCGGGTCTGGCGCGGCGCCGATGATCAGGCGCTGCGGTCGAGGGGTGTTCCCACTGCAGCACCGGCTTCCTGGGCTCTGGCCGGCCCGCGCAGCACATGCGCCACGCCTACTGCGATGATGGCGCCGGCCACCGGCCCCACGAGGTAGACCCACCAGGTGGACAGGTTCCCGAGCGCGAGGTCTGGCCCGAAGCTCCGGGCGGGGTTCATGGACGCGCCGTCGTAGGGCCCGCCCATGGTGCCCCAGGCCAGGATGTACGCGCCGACAGCCAGCGGCACGAACGGCCCGTTGAGCTTCGGCCCGTTGGCCATGTTCAGGACCATCAGCACCAGCCCGAAGGTGATGATCATCTCAAAGACGGCCGCCTGCCAGGACTGGCCGGGCTTGGGCATGGTGGCGGCCAGGTGTCCCCGCGGGGCCGAAGAACGCACGGGCCAGCAGTGACCCACAAGCGGCGGCCACGAACTGCACGATCCAGTAGGCGCCGGCCATTACCCAGCCCATGTCGCGGCGCAATGCGAACGCCAGCGTCGTGGCCGGGTTGAAGTGGGCGGAGATGTCGCCGAGGAAGTAGACGGCCACCACCAGCCACAGCGCCGAGATTGCCGACAGCACGAGCACAGCCTGCCAGGGTTGCAGCGGGCTGCCGCCGTAGCGCACCAAGATGGCCGCGCCCCCGGACAGCACGAAGGTCAGCCCGGCCATCCCGATGAACTCGGCCAGCAGCCGCCGCAGCCGGTGCTGGGGGTTGGCCCAGTCGGCCCAGCCCCGCTGGCCGCCGACCGAGGCGATCAGGGCCGCACGGCCGACCGGTTCGCGGGCGCGGTCCTCCTGCCGTTCCATCGGGGATGTCATCTCAGGCTTTTCCCGGGCCGGACGGCACGTCGGCCGAGCCGGGGCGGGTGAGGGCGAGCGGGTTGACGACTTTGTCGAACAGTTCCTCGCTGACGCCGTTGGCCAGGGCGGCCTGCTTGAGGGTCAGGTCGCGGTCGATGGCGTAGTAGGAGATGGCCGCGGCCTTGTCGTAGCCGATGACCGGTGACAGCGCGGTGACCATCATCACCGACCGGTCGATGTTCTCGGTCAGCTTGGCACGGTTCAGCTTGGTGCCCGCCACCATGAACTCGCGGAAGTGGTCGCACATGTCAGCCATGATCCGCGCGGAGTGCAGGTAGTTGCTGATCAGAATCGGGCGGAAGGCGTTGAGCTCGAAGTTGCCCTCGGCGCCGCCCATGCTCACCGCCACGTCCGAGGCGATGATCTGGATGGCGACCATCAGCATGGCCTCGGCCTGGGTCGGGTTGACCTTGCCCGGCATGATCGAGGACCCCGGCTCGTTGGCCGGGAAGATCAGCTCACCGAGCCCGGTCCGCGGCCCCGAGCCCAGCCACCGCAGGTCATTGGCGATCTTGAACAGGGTGACCGCCGCCGCCTTGAGGCCGCCGTGCGCGCGGACCATCGCATCCAGCGTGCCCTGCGCGGTGAACTTGTTGGCCGCGGTCTGGAACGCCACGCCGGTCATCGCCGCGATCTCCGCCGCGACCTCCTCACCGAACCCGGGCGGGGCGTTCAGCCCGGTGCCCACCGCCGTGCCGCCCATCGCCAGCCGCAGCAGCCCCCCGGTGGCACGCTCCACTTCGGCGATAGCGTCCTCGAGAGCACCCGCATACCCGGACCACTCCTGGCCGACGGTCAGCGGGGTGGCGTCCTCCAAATGCGTGCGCCCGATCTTCACCACATCAGCCCACTGCCTGGCGTGGTGCCCGATGGCCTCGCGGAGCCGCTTGAGGGCCGGGATCGTCCGCCCGGTGGCCATCGTGTAGGCGGCGATGTGCATCGCGGTGGGGAAGGTGTCGTTGCTCGACTGCCCCATGTTCACATGATCGTTAGGATGCACGGGCTCCTGCGAGCCGAGGGTGCCGCCGACCAGCTGGATACACCGGTTGGAAATCACCTCGTTCACATTCATGTTCGACTGGGTTCCCGAACCGGTCTGGAACACATACAGCGGGAACTCTTCGTCGAGCGCCCCGCTGATCACCTCGTCACAGACCCGCTCGATCAGCGTGCCCTTCCACGCTGGCAGCAGGCCGGCCCGGGTGTTCACGATGGCCGCCGCCTTCTTCACGTATCCGTAGGCGTGGTACACCTCCTTCGGCATCCGGTCCGTGCCGATGTTGAAATGCTCCAGGCTCCGCTGCGTCTGCGCCCCCCAGTACCGGTCCGCGGGCACATCCACATCCCCCAGACTGTCGAACTCGCGCCGCATCCCCGAGGCATCCAGCCCGATCGGCAGGTCGAGGATCTTCGGCGCCTGCTCCTTCGCATCCGTCATGACTGCAGCCTCCGATACAGATTTGCGACCGCGGGCCGGCCAATGGGGCGGGCTTCGGCCTCGGGCATACCCGCCAATGTCGCCGTCAAGTCCTCGGCCCCAAGGCGAGACCGTCAAGGCGAATAATGGACTGTCGTGCGCCACGCCGAGACGGATGTGATCGTGATCGGGGCCGGCCTGGCCGGGCTGACCGCGGCCAGGGAACTGGCCGCCGCGGGCTATGACGTCACCGTCCTGGAGGCGCGGGACCGGGTCGGCGGGCGGGTGCTGAACCACACCCTGGCCGGCGGGCATATCGCCGATGTTGGCGGCCAGTTCGTGGGCCCTGCGCAGCGGCACGTCCTCGGGCTGGCCAGCGAGCTTGGTGTGGCGACCGTTCCGATCTTCACCAGAGGCCGGACGGTGCTCGAGTGTGGCGGGCGCCGCCACGACTACCTGGCTGTACCGCGGCTGAACCCGGTGCAGTTGGCCGACGCGGGCCGGGCCCTGTTCAGCCTCGGCCGGATGGCCAGCCGGGTCCCGGTGCAGGCGCCGTGGCAGGCACCCGGGGCTGCCGCAGCCGATGCGAGGACGCTGGCGGACTGGGCCCGCCGCAACGTCAGGACGCGGCTTGGCCGGTTCGCCATCGAGGCGTTCAGCCAGGGGGTGCTTGCCTGCGAGCCCGGCGAGGTATCCCTGCTGCACGTGCTGTTCTATCTGCGGGCGGCGGGCGGGTTCCGGCAGCTCACCGGGGTGGCCGGGGCGGCGCAGCAGGACCGGTTCGCCGGCGGGTCGCAGTTGCTCGCGCTGCGGATGGCCGGGCAACTCAGCCCGGACCGGGTCTGGCTCGGTGCCCCGGTCACCCGGATCGAGCAGGAAGCCTCGCGGGTGGTGGCACACTCGGCCGCGGGGGCAGTCAGCGGGCGCCGGGCGGTGGTCGCCGTACCGCCCGCGCTGGCGGGCCGGATCGGCTACGACCCGCCGCTGCCCGCCGACCGTGATCAGCTCACCCAGGCGGCACCCATGGGCTCGGTGATCAAGTGCCTGGCCGCCTACGACGAGCCTTTCTGGCGCCGGGCCGGCTACAACGGTCAGGCGACCTCGGACGGCCCGGCCGCCCGGGTCACCTTCGACACCGGGCCGCCGGATGGCTCACCCGGTGTGCTGCTGGGCTTCGTCACCGGCGCCGAGGCACGTCGGCTGGCCCGTGCCGGTCCGGCGCAGCGGCGTGCCGAGGTCCTGGCCGCATTCGCCCGCTACTTCGGGCCCGCGGCGGCCCGGCCGGCCGACTACGCCGAGCACGACTGGACCGCTGACCCGTGGACCCGCGGCTGCTACGGCGCGCACTTCCCGCCCGGCACCTGGACCCAATTCGGGCCGGCGCTGCGCCGCCCGGTCGGCCTGCTGCACTGGGCAGGCACCGAGACCGCAACCAAGTGGAGTGGCTACATGGACGGCGCGGTCCAGTCCGGCAAGCGCGCGGCCGCCGAGATCCTGGACGCGCTGCCGCCATCATGAGCGCCACATCGGCTGCCCACCGGCGGCCCGGGCGCACGGTATCGGCACGGCTTTGCCGTGTCCGTGGCGGCTGGCCTGCCGTTGTGCGAAGCCCGCTCAGGGCGCCTGCCGCGCCGCAGGCCAGGACGCCCGGCTCAGCCACGGTCGTGGAGGGTCACCTGGTAGCCGTCGGGGTCGGTGAACGTGAACGTGCGGCCGAACGGCCCGTCGGCGGGCGCGGAGACGATCGTGGTGCCGGCGGCGGCGAGGGCGTCGTGGATGTCCTGCGCGTCGGGGGCGTGCAGCCACAGCGCTATCCCCTGGCCCGGCTGCGCGAGGGCGTCCAAGTTCACGCCCGCGGCGGCGTCGCGGACGGCGAACGCGATCGGCGTGGTGCCGAACACGACGGCGTGCGGCGGTCCCGCGGCGGAGCGTTTCAGCCCCAGGTACTGCTCGTAGAAAGCGGCGGAACGCTCCAGGTCGCGCACCTGCAGTGAAATGAAGTCGGGTCCGGTGACGGCCACGATCCTTGCCTCCTCATTGGATGTCAGTCTTCTGACACACCACAATGTATGTCAGACTACTGACATGAGTCAAGGCGAGCCCGGAATCGAGCTGGACACATCACTGGGGTACATGCTGAAAGCGGCCGCGAGCGCCCTGCACTCCGCCCTGGAGGCCGTGCTGAGGCCGCTGGGCATGACGATCACCCACTACGCCTGCCTGGAACTGCTCGCCCAGCGACCGGGCCTGTCCAACTCCGAGCTTGCCCGCGGCGCCTTCGTCACCCGGCAGTCGATGAACGTGCTCCTGCACGCCCTCGAACACCAGGGACTCGTCGCCCGCCCAGCACAGGCACCCGTCGGCAGGGCCCTGCCCACCGAGCTGACCGCCCGCGGGCGCCGCCAGCTCACGATAGCCAGCGCCGCGGTCCGCCGCGTCGAGCAACGCATGCTCGCCAACCTAAACGTCAGCGAACAAGACCAGATGCGGCGCCTGCTCACCGCCTGCACCGCCGCACTGACCGAACCGCCCGCACCGGCGACGTAACGGCTCCGGAATATACGACTTTGCCGTGTCCCTGGGGGAGGGCCCGGTGACAGGCTGGCCGGTATGAATCTGGTGATCGCCTGGGCGGGCTTTCTCGGAGCCTGGCTGCTCGTGGCCGGACCGCTGTATCAGGGCGCGCTCGAATTGCTCGAGGAAGAGGTCGACCGGGAAGGGATCGAGGCACCACCGGCCGCATCCCACGTCCGGACCCGCCATCGCCGTGGTGGTGGCTGCTGGCGCCGGTCATGTACCTGATCCGCCGCCGCCGCACCGGCTTCAAGCGCGTTCCTTGACATCTCATGACTAAGTCATGTATATCCCTTTGGAACACTTGACCCGCCAAGAAACGATTGCGTCACCGTGAAGCGCAGTAGGCGTTTGACCGCCTAGATGATACCGATTGGCTGGCAGATTGAAGCTAGAGTCATTTATATCGTGCCCGCCTTACAACCTGCGTTTCGTTGTCATCGCGGACCTGGACCATGAGCGAGGCTAGGCGGCCCGGACGGCTTGACACCGGCTTGTCCTGGGCAACGCTGCTCATAGGGCGGGGGCTGATCGTAATCCTGCTTCTCTTTATCCTCGCGGCCGCGGCGTTTCTGATAGATGCGTTCGAGACAATGGTCCCGCTAGCGCCGTCAGCTAATGCGGAGCTGTGCCAGCCAGCCCGTTGGCTAACTGTCATATCTGCGCTATATCCATCGACTGATATCTGCCGATGGGAAGACGCCACGACCCCACCATTAGCAGATCCGTCAAATGACACGCTGCACAGATTTGACCGGAGGGTGACGCTTGACATTACCGAGTCAACGGATGGCACGTACTCGGCGATGGATACCATCACCATGCCAGCAACCAACCCACTCGTCGCACTGGTACGGCACGGTGACGCCATCAAGGACCCTGCCTCATTTAACGAAATAGTGGTAGGGAATATCGAAATCGGCAACACATCATTCAATTGGGCACCTCCGGTTCTCGCTAGTGACTCGGGCACGGAGTATCCGCTCCCGAGGCTCGAGCAGCTGATCACCGGATGCCAGCCTTATATGGTATCTACAATATCCGCTATATGTCGACAACACGAAACGGCGACGATATCACAATTCGGTACTGAGGAGACGACTGGCCTCGGGATCGGGCATAGGCCCGCAACGCCACTTAAGCTAAGCGTCACTCTAAATGCTCCCGGCACCATACAGGTAACTAGCAAGTCCCTTATCATCGCCGGAGTACAGGGCGCAAATCCCGGATCGGACTTCCTCGCTGTCACAAGCCAGCATCCGAAATCAGTAACTGCTAGAAGCACCGGCGGCGGAACCCTTACCGTCATCCTGGCATCTGCCGCCGCTCATCTACCGGATTTTTCACCTTCGGGCCCCACCATTTCAGGCTGGCCGTCAGACGTGCGGTCCGCTGCCTGGGGGCTGCTGCGCAGCTTCACCAAGAGCCTCCTGCCCGCCATCCCGTGGATAGTCCTGTTTCTGGCCAGCCGGGCTGGTCTATTCATCCCGATCAGCCGATACCCGGCATGGCAGCGGATGGAACGACTGGTCGGCCTCGTCCTGCTTGCCCACATCGTGCTGTCAGCGATCAACGAGATCACAGTTCAAGAAGGGAGATTTTATTCTCCGCTGCAGAACAAGATCTTCTCGATTCTGGACAGGCCTTCGCTCTGGAATTCCGGGTTTGCGCCGGAGTTCGGCGGGGTGGTGCTGCTTATCGCGCTCATCATATGTTCAGCAGGCTGGTGGTCGCGTCCGCCGAAAATCACCGCCCGGCTCGGCCCGGCGCTCGCCCCAGACGCAAAAGTCGCCACTGGCCCCGCAACCAAAGCCGCCGCGGATGCAGCGGCCAGGCCCAGGCGCGGCAGGTTTGCCGCGGACCTTTTGGTGCCCGTCGGGCTGGCCATCGCGATCTGGGTCTTTGCCTGGCTCGCCAAGACTTGGGCAGGCTTCGGCAGACCTGGTCAATGGTCGGTTGCTGGTGTGGCAGCCCCTCTGGCCGTGCTGCTGGCGCTTAGCTGCCTGGCCATAGCTGCCTTCTACCTGTCACGACTCCTCAGCCTGCCACTGCCCGTGCTGAAGCCCACGGACACCGCGGACGGCAGTCCCGAAGCGGAAAGTCAGCCGACGGCGACGGTAAACACCGAGCAGACAGCAAGCCCCGGGCACCCGGTGCTGGCCTCTGTTACCAGCGTAGCCCTAATGGTGGCGTGTGCTACCGCACCCTACATAGTGATCACCTTGCTCAGGCATACCAGTTTCGTGCCGCACCGGGCAGGCTGGGGATTTCTTGCGCTGACGGCCGCCGCGGTAGTTATTTTCGCCTGGCCTCGCCATAATCAGCCGCCCCAAAAAGGCACATGGCGGCGTTCGCCTTTCCTGGATTGTTGCCGCCACGGCGACGCTCGGGCTTGCCGCGGCGCTTACCGCCAACGCTGGATACCTTCCCCTCGCCCTGAACTGGGGGGTTGTGCTCGTTGTCGGGCTTTTTATCAGCTATGCCGTCGTACGCCTTGCCGTCGCAATAGTTTTCCGGCAATCGCAGCCGACTTACAAACATAGAGCGATTCTCGCATTGCTTGCGCTACTGATTGCTGTTCCGTGGGGGGCGCTATCCATCACCGCCGGACAGATCGGCTGGTGGTCCCTGTCTGCCTATGCCATCCGTATCGACAGCCTTCTCGGTCTCGTACTTGTCGTCTCCGGGGTCGTCACCTTGCGCATCCTGGGCAGAACGGCCGCGGCGACCGCAAAAACGATCCGCGCCGGGCGCGCCCTGGGAATTTCCCTCTGGTTCATAGTGCTGTCCAGCAGTTATACGCTCCCAGGGGGGTACACAGTGGCGATCGGCGCAGCGGTTGTTGCGGCCGGCATTGGCGCGGTCCTGCTAATGCCAGTCAGCCAGGCCGATAAAGCAATCGTCGTGCTCCAGCAGTCCGATGATGAGCAGCGGCGGGCCGTGGCGCTGACGCTGCAGGCAGGTGCAGCCCGCCGCTTCCTGCCAGTGGCCAGCAAGGCTCTCAACGATAAAGTGACATCCGACAATGTCCCGTTTGCGGAGGTTCAGGAACGCATAACCGCCATTGAACGGCAAGCGGCGGCACCTGAATACGATGACAACCGTGCCGTCAGTGCCGAGCAGCGGGGGTTCGGGGCGCTTGCCAGCCATCGTCCGTGGGATCGCGCCCGCTGGGGCCTGCTGGTTGGTGCGATCATCGGAGCCCCATGGGTGCTGCTGGGGCTGGTCGGCACCTCGGTGCAGGTAGGTGGCGATGGCTGGCCAGAGCTTGCGGCCATCGCCTCGGTCGCGCCGCTGATAATTCGCTGGGCCGGGTACGGCCTGTTGTTCGGTTACTTCTTCCCGCTCCTGCGCGGTACCACTGGCTTGAGCAAGGCCGTCTGGCTGCTGGTGGCTGCGGTCATACCTGCCCTCTGCGCGACGCTGGCGACCGGGCACAGCACAGCCAGCCAATGGCATTCGACGGTGCTGCTGCTGGTTCAGCTGTTCGGGTTCGCCATGACACTGGGGATCCTCGCCGACCGGGCAGTCCTGCGGAAATACGGCCTGCCCACACGCCGGCTCATCGACCTGCACAATCTGTGGATCGTTTCGGCATGGGCCTCTTCTGTCGCCGTCACCCTCGCGACCGGCATCGCCACGCTGGTCCTAGCGGGCCTGCAGCCGTTCGTCATCGGCGTACTCAGTCCCGCGTCGCCCCCAGCCGCCACGTCACCACAGAACCCTGGCCACAACGGCTAGCGTGACCGGACCAGGCAATCAGGGCAGCGAGAGCGCAGACAGGCCAGCCTGGATGCCGGCAGCGACGGATTCGGGTGGCTGATCGGCGTCCACCGTGATGAGGATGCCCCGCTGCGTGTAGTAGCGCACCAGCGGGCCCGTCATCTCGGCGAACACCTCGAGCCGGTGGCGGATCACGTCGGCTCGGTCATCGGCGCGGCCATCCTGGCTGGCGCGGTCCAGCAACCGCCGCGTCAGCACCTCCTCGGGGGCATGCAGGTACACCACCGCGTGCAGCGTCACGCCGAGCCTGGCCGCGAGTTCTGCCGCGGCCGTGGCCTGCGGGAGGGTCCGCGGGAAGCCGTCCAGGATGTAGCCGCCGTGGGCGGCCGCCTCGACGACGGCCGGGGTCAGCGCGTCGAGCACGATCTGGTCCGGGACGAGATCACCGCGGGCCTGGTGGGCCGCGATCTCTTCGCCCAGCCGGCCTCCGGCCCGGGCTGCGGCCCGCAGCAGGTCACCCGCGGCGATGTGACGCACCTCGAAACTGGCTGCCAGCCGCTGGCCCTGGGTGCCCTTACCGGCGCCCGGGGGAGCGAGCAGCAGCAGTCTCACGAGACGGTCAGGTCGGGCGGGATGACGATATCCCGCTTTTGGATCTTGCCGGTCGTGCCCTTCGGCAGCGCGTCGGCGATCCACACGTGACGTGGGTACTTGTAGGCCGCCACCTGGCCCTTGACGTAGTCTCGCAGTTCCCCGGCGCTGATGGCGGCACCCGGCTTGAGCACCACCGCGGCGCCGACCTCTTCGCCCAGAGCCGGATGGGGTAGGCCGATCACCGCGGCCTCCGCGATTGCCGGATGCTCGTAGAGCACTTCTTCGATCTCCCGCGGGTAGACGTTGTAGCCGCCGCGAATGATCAGGTCTTTCTTCCGGTCCACGATGTAGAAGTAGCCGTCCTCGTCGACGCGGGCCAGGTCACCGCTGTGGAACCAGCCGTCACGGATCGCCTCGGCGGTGGCTTCGGGCCGGTCCCAGTAGCCCTTCATCACGTTCGGCCCGCTGATGACGATCTCGCCCACCTCACCCTGCGCGACCTCGTGGTCGTCGCGGTCCACGACGCGCATCTGGACGTCCCGGATGGGCGTGCCGATCGAGCCGGGCTTGCGCTCGCGGCCGGGGTGGTTGAACGACGCGACCGGCGAGGTTTCCGACAGGCCGTATCCCTCCAGCACCGGGACACCGAACGCCTCCTCGAACCCGCGCAGCACCTGGACCGGCAGGGCCGCGCCGCCGGAAACGCACATCCGCAGCGAGGAGGTGTCGTAGTCCGCGCGGTCGGGCTGGTGCAGCAGCGCCACGTACATGGTCGGCACGCCTTCGAAGATGGTGACCCGGTGATCGGCGATGATCCGCAGGGCGTGCGTGGCGTCGAACCGCGGCAGCAGGGTCAGGCATGCTCCGGACGCCACCGCCACGTTGAGCGCGACGGTCTGCCCGAACACGTGGAACAGCGGAAGCCCGCCGAATATGACGTCGTCCGGGCGAACACGGACGATGTCGATGCACGCCACCTCGGTGTTGCTGAGGAGGTTGCCGTGGGTGAGTTCGGCGCCCTTCGGATGACCGGTGGTGCCGGATGTGTAGAGGATCACCGCGGTGTCCTCGTTGTCCCGGCTCACGACCTGGTTATCCGGGACCGCCGAGGCCAGCAGATCGGGGAAGCCGTCCCCGTCCACGACGATCAGCTCGGCGCCGGCCTGCTCCGCGCCGCCGCGTGCCTGGTCCGCGAACGCATGCCAGGCGAAGACCAGCCCGGCCCCGGAGTCGCCGAGGTAGTAGGCGACCTCCCGCGCCTTGAGCAGGGGGTTCATCGGGACGACCACGCAGCCGGCCCGGAGCACGCCGTAGTACACCACGGGAACCTCGGCGACGTTGGGCATCATGATGCCGACGCGGTCGCCGGGTTCGAGGCCCCGCTCGTGCAGCAGCCCGGCTACCCGGGCGCTCGCCTCGTCCAGCGCCCGGTACGTCATCGCCGCGTTGTCCACTCGCACGGCCACCCGCCCGGCGTAGGACCGGGTCGTGTCCGTCAGGTTTCTGGCCAGGTTCGTCACAGTGCTATTGTCCGGCAGCGGGCCCCGGCTGGTCGTCGGTCCCCGGTATCAAGCCTGTTCCCAAGCGTTGGTACGGCGGAACAACCGTTGTGCCGGCGGCCCGAGGAAACGGCTCATCCTCGTGGTGCCAGCACGTTATCGCCGGCTTC
Source organism: uncultured Actinomycetes bacterium (assembly GCA_963726415.1). Taxonomy (GTDB): domain Bacteria; phylum Actinomycetota; class Actinomycetes; order Streptosporangiales; family Streptosporangiaceae; genus DASXKD01. The sequence continues at coordinate 76,836 of CAVSCM010000024.1, read as the reverse complement.
CCCACGGCCTAGCGTCATGGATCAGACCGCGAAAGGGGCCGATATGGAGTTCGATGTCCTTATCGAGATCCCGCGGGGCAGCCGGAACAAGTACGAGGTCGATCACGCCAGCGGCCTGATCCGCCTGGACCGGACGCTGTTCACCGCGACCCAGTACCCGGCCGACTACGGCTTCGTGCCGGGCACGCTGGGCGAGGACGGCGATCCGCTTGACGCTCTGGTACTGGTGGCCGAGCCCACGTTTCCCGGCTGCCTGATCCGCAGCCGCCCGATCGGCATGTTCCGGATGACGGACGAGAAGGGCGGCGACGACAAGGTCCTCTGCGTGCCCGCCGGCGACCCACGGCAGGAACACATGCGCGACCTCGACGACCTGCCCGAGTTCGACCGGCTGGAGATCGAGCACTTCTTCTTGATCTACAAGGAACTGGAACCGGGCAAGAGCGTCGAGGGCGCGTCCTGGGCCGGCCGCGCGGCCGCCGAAGCCGAGGTGGAGGCCTCCCGGCGCCGCCTGCGGGAGAACCAGGAGCCAGGGCCAGGCTGACAAGAAAACGGCGGCGTCCGGCGGGCAACGCCGCCCGCTGCGGCAGCTACGTGAACGCGCCGATACCGGTGATGGCGCGGCCGACGATGAGCGTCTGCATGGTCTCGGTGCCCTCGAAGGTGTGGATGGCCTCCAAGTCCACCATGTGCCGCATGACCTGGTAGTCGAGCAGGATGCCGTTGCCGCCGAGCATGTCGCGCGCGTCGGCGGCTATCGCGCGGGCCTTGCGGGTGTTGTGCATCTTGGCCAGCCCGGCCACGGTGGGGGTCAGCCTGCCCGCCTCGGCCAGACGGCCGATCTGCAGGCAGTACAACTGCATCGCGGTCAGGTCGGCCAGCATCGACACCAGCCGCTGCTGGATGATCTGGAAGCTGGCCAGCGGCTCGCCGAACTGGCGCCGCTGCAGCGCGTACCGCAAGGCGGTGTCGTAGACGGAGGTGGCGTGGCCCAGTGCCGCCCAGGCGCAGGTGCTGCGGGTGGTGGCCAGGACCCGGGTGGTGTCCTTGAACGAGCCCGCCCCGGGCAGCCGGTTCTCGGCCGGCACGCGCACCTCGTCCAGGGTGATGTCGGCCTGCCATACCGAGCGCAGCGACACCTTCCCCTCGATGACCTGCGCCTGGTAGCCCGGCGATCCCTTCTCCACGACGAACGCGTTGACCTGGCCGTCCTCGGTGTTACGCGCCCAGACCACGACCAGGTCGGCGACGGTGCCCAGGCCGATCCACCGTTTGCGGCCGTTCAGCACCCATTGGCCGCCCTCGCGACGGGCCGAGGTTTCCAGGGCGACCGAGTCCGAGCCGTGCTCCGGTTCGGTCAGCGCGAAAGCCCCCAGCTTGTTCATCCGGGCCATGTCGGGCAGCCAGCGCGCCTTCTGCTCCTCCGAGCCGCACATCGCGATGGCCTGCATGGCCAGGCCTGCGTGCACGCCGAGGAACACGCCGAGGCTGCCATCGCCGCGGTGCAGTTCCATCGTGACCAGCCCGCACGCCATCGGGCTCATCCCGGCGCAGTCGTATCCCTTGATGTCCTCCCCGACGACGCCGAGTTCGGGCAGCCGCCTGACCAGCGGCCAGCAGATCTCGGCCCGTTCCCAGTACGGGCCGACGACCGGCACAACCTCCTCGTCGACGAACCGCCGGACGGTCACGAAGTGCGACCATTGCTCGTCGGTGAACTGCTCGCGGACGGAGAAGAAGTCCGTCCCGAGGGATTCCCCGAGATGCGCGCTCGTCACCTGCGTCATCGCTGGTTTCCTTTCCTGCGCTCGCGCTCCGGTATGACGGGGCCGGCGTCGAGGAATTCCTCTACGACCGGAGCGATGCGTTCGGCATCTGCGACCAGTTCGAGGTGACCGCCATGGTAGATGTGCAGCTCACTTCCTGGTATCAGCCGGTGCATGATCCGCGCGTTGGCCAGCGGGATGATGGGGTCGTCGTCGCCCGCCAGGATCAGGGTGGGCTGCCGCAGCCACGGCAGCCGCGGGAGGCTGGTCCAGCCGATGCTGGAGATGAGCTGGTAGTAGTAACCCCGGGCCGGGCCGAGGCGCGTCGTCGTCGCGTGCAGCAGGTCGCGAGCCAGTGCCGGGTCCTTCCGCGCGCTCCCCCCGTACAGCTCGCCGGCGATGCGGGCCGCGTATCCCGCGTCCCGGTGACGGCGCGGCGTGAGCATCCGCACCAGGGCGCGCGGATGCCCGGGAACCATCAGCGCGCCCGGCCCGGTCGCCACCAGCACGAGGCGGCGCACCCGGTCCGGTCGGCTGAGCGCGAACTGCTGCGCCAGCCCGCCGCCCCACGAGATGCCGAGAACATCGGCCTGCCGATAGCCGAGCTCGTCGAGCAGGCCGCTAAGCAGCGGCGCGGACGCGGCCAGGTGGTAGGGGATGACCGGGGCCGGCGAGCCGCCGATGCCCGGCATGTCGAACCGGATGACTCCCCGCCGCGGATCGAGCGCATCAACGAACGGCTGGAGCAGCTCCAGGCTCGCCCCGATGCCGTTGCACAGGAGCAGCGGCGGCCGGCCCGCGGTTCCCTCCCGCACCGTGACGCGGATGGCACGGCCGCTGGCGGTGAGGTTCCTCATCCGTTCGGCCGACTCGGCCCGCATCAGCAGGCCTCGCACGGCCCGGGCAAGGCCGGATCGCGGGCGGTCCTTCCCGGCCGGCCGGGGACAGGAGATGTCAATGGTCATAGACGTATGTTCCCGGCGCGTCGCAGATCGGCGCCAGCCCGCTGCCGCCCAGCTCAACCGGGGCTGCCACCTCCTCACCGCAGCGCTCGGCCAGCCACCCCGCGTAGTCCGGCCACCAGGAGCCGTGACAGGTCTCCGCGTGGCGGAGCCAGTCCTGCGGGTCCTCCGGATGGTCCTTGGCCACCTGGTATCTCGCCTTGTCGTTTCCGGGCGGGTTGACCATCGCGGCGACGTGCCCGCTGGTGGACAACACGAACCGGGGGCGGCCGCCAAGCAGCTGGGTGGACCGGTAGCAGCTCTGCCAGGGGCAGATGTGGTCGGTGATCCCGGCGACTACGTAGCTGTCCCTGTCGACCGAGGCCAGGTCCACCGGGGACCCGAGCATGGTCACCCCGCCGGGCCTGACCAGCCCGTTCGAGGCGCCCAGCCGGAGGAAGTCCCGGTGCAGGCCGGCGGTCATCCGGGTGGTGTCCGCGTTCCAGAACAAGATGTCGAACGGCGGCGGCTTGCGCCCGAGCAGGTAGTTGTTGACCCAGTAGTTCCAGATCAGGTCGTTCGGCCGCAGCCAGGCGAACACCTCGGCCAGCGACCGGCCGTCCAGGTAGCCGCGGGCCTGGGAGGCGGCCGCGGCCAGCCGCACGGTCCGCTCGTCGATGACGGCGCCGGCCAGGCCCGCCCGCGCCTCGTCCAGCACGGTGACCATGAGGGTGATCGCGGCGAGCCGGTCCTGCTGGCCGGTGTGCGCCAGGTGCGCGGCCACCATCGCGGCGATGATGCCGCCCGAGCAGGCCCCCATGAGCAGGGTCTGCTCGCTGCCGGTTATCCGCGCCGCCGCGTCCATCGCGTCCAGGACGGCCTGCCCGTAGGTGTCGAAGTCCCATTTCGCGTGCCTGGTGTCGGGGTTGCGCCAGGAGATCATGAACACCTGCACGCCGCTGCCGACCAGGTACTCGGCCAGGCTCCGCCCGGGCGCGAGGTCCATCACATAGAACTTGTTGATCGTCGGCGGCACGATCAGCAACGGGACCTGCCGCACCGCTTGTGTGGCCGGGCGGTACTGGATCAGCTCGAACACCGGGGTCCGCAGGATCACCGACCCTGGTGTCACGGCCAGGTCCACCCCGACCTCGAACGCGTCCGGCTCGACCATCGACGGCACCCGTGGTGCCGCCGCCATGTCGGCGAAGAAATGCCGCAGGCCCGCGACGGCGCTGCCGCCACCGGTGTCGACGGCGGCCTTCAGCGCCGCGGGGTTCAGCAGCGGGCTATTGCTCGGGGCCAGCGCGTCGATCAGGTTCGTCACCGCGAAGCCAACGCGTTCGGAGTCCGCCCAGTCCAGCCCGGCCTCGGCCACCAGGCCCTCCGCGGTTCCCGCGGCGGCCAGGTACGTCTGCATCGCCCGGCGCAGCAGCGGGTTACCCGCCCACCCGGGATCGGCGAACCGGCGGTCCCGCCGGGACGGCTGCACCTGCGAGGTGCCCACCGCGATGCGGGCCAGTTCACTCACAAGCTGGCGCCCCCGCCCGGCGACAAGCCGCGGCCGGCCAGCCAGCGCCGCGGCCAGGCGCAGGCCGGAGCCCCCCGGGTTCATCCGGCGCAGTACGCCCATGGCTGCGTCGGTGAGCAGCAGGTCAAGGGGAGCAGCCGCGGCGTCCGCCACGGCGTCCCTGGTCGTGTCACTGTCGGCGCTCATGATCTCCGTCCTCCCTCCGAGCGTAAGCCTCGGTGGGCGATCTTCCATTGGCCGCCCGTCACAAGCCTGTCCCCGGACATGGTTCCGCGGGCACAGTCGTAGCGCGACACCGCAGCAGGCGGTCAAGCTAGGAGAGTCGCGCCGGAACGTGGAAGGATCCGCAGGGTGGACATGGATGGTCCAGCGGTTGGCGAGCTGGTGGCCGGCGTCGCGGCGGCGGTGGGCCGCCATGCCGCCGCGGTGTCCCAGGATGTCTACCAGGTGATCGTCCGGGAGATCCCGCAGCTCAACAAGGACCAGCCACTGCTGGCTCTGCTCAGTTCCAGCGTCGACAGCAACGTGAACACGTGCCTGCAGATCATGCAGCACCAGATCGATCTGTCCGCCGTGCAGGCCCCCGCCGCAGCCGTGGAGTACGCGCGCCGGCTGGCGCAGCGCGGTATGCCGCTGGCCGCGCTGCTGCGCGCCTACCGGGTCGGGCACGCGTGCTTTTCCGACTGCCTGATCACCGAGCTGGCCCGGCAAGCCAGTGACGCCGAGATGATCACCGCGACCACGCTCAGCATGTCCAGGATCGTGTCTGGTTACATCGACCAGACCTCCGAACAGATGGTCGCGGCCTACACCCAGGAAAGGGAGAGCTGGCTGCGGAACCGCAGCGCCGCCCGCGCCGCCAGGATCCGGGACCTGCTGTCGGGTGCGCGGGTCGATCTGCGCAGCGCGGAGGCGACGCTCGGCTACCGGCTGCGCCAGTACCACGCGGGCGTGGTGTGCTGGACGGACGACGCACCGGGCGCGGTCGACAACATCACCAGGCTTGAGCGTGCGGTCCGGGAGACAGCGGAGCAGGTGGCAGGCTCCAGCGATCCCGTGTTCATTCCGCGCGACGAGTCGAGCGCGTGGGCGTGGCTGCCACTGGGAATCCGGGACACGTTCACCTGCCCGGCGGCCAGCCCGGCCGGTGTGGACGGCGACATCCATTTCGCCTTCGGCGACGCGGCCAAGGGCACGGCGGGGTTTCGCCTCACCCACGAGCAGGCCGTCGCCGCCCAGGCGGTGGCTATTGCCGGCGGCTCTCCCGTGCCGCGGGCGGTGACGTTTGGCGAGGTCGCGCCCGTGGCGATGATGCTCGGATCCGCCGAACTGCTGCGGGCCTGGGTGCTCAGCACGCTGGCGGGCCTGGCGGTCGATGACGAGCACCATGCCCGCCTGCGTGACACCCTGCTGGTCTTCCTGGAAAGCGGGGGCAGCTACAAGACGGCCGCGGAACGGCTGATGCTGCACAAGAACACCGTCCAGTACCGGATCCGTAAGGCGCAGGAGAGTCTCGGCCGGCCGGTCGGCGGGAATCGCCACGACGTGGAACTGGCGCTGCAGGCGAGCCACTGGCTCGGCGCCTCCGTGCTCCTGCCGGGCACCGCGGGCCACGATCAGTAGCGCGCGCCCTGACCCCGACCGGGACCCCGTTCGGGCCAGGCGCCAGGCGCGCCACGTCACGGATCGGCGCGGGCCCGGGTTGCTGCGCGCCGATCACCGCCGCCAGCCCTATTCTTCGACGGTCCGCCCGATGCGCTGGAGGGAATCGCGTATCGCAGGATGGAGCAGCGCAAGAAACGGTGCCGCGGCGTCCTGGAGCTGTTGCAATGCGTTGTCCAGCTCCTTGCCCGCAGCGGCGGCGCTGCCGGTCGCCGCCGGCCCGGCCCTGGCAGCGCGCCGCCGTCCGTTGACCTGTCGATCACCGCGAGCGTGCCGGCCATGACGGCGCCGAGGTACTGGGCCTGCTCGAGAAAATGCCGCGCGACCGGATCGTCAATGAGCACCGGCGCGCCGATGAGCAGCATCATCATGTAGGTACGGAAACCATCGGACGCGGCGCCGCGGTCGCCCGATCCGTCGATCACTGACGACACAGCCTTGGCCGAACGCGTGGCCTGGGCCGCCAAGATGGCGGCCTGTGCGGCGACCGCACGGCCACGTTGCCGGGCCTGCCGCCGGTTGAGCAGCTGGTTCACGACGAGGATGGTGACCAGCAGCACAAGCAGCCCGGCCACGGTGTCCGTCGTCAGCGGTCGGGCCGCCCACCAGCGCCGCTGCCCGGCGTCGGTGAGTTCGCCGGCGACCAGCGCCAGCGTGATCAGCATCGCCAGGATGGCAGCGGCCCATCCGATCAAGCGCGTCGGCACCTGATGACTCTACGGGAGCAAGACCAGGTCAATCCCACAGCGGCGCCGTCCGGCCGTCGCTGTGGCCTGCCTCGGCGTGGGCGCGCTGCGGCCAGCGCCGCTTTTTCTCGGCGTTACGCTTGTCGTCCTGCTGTCCATCCCCTGGATACTCGCCGTCGTGCATCGCCTGGCCCACGATGCCGGCGCGCCTGTAACGAAACTTGGGGCCCCGGCCGGCGCGCGGCCCCAAGTTTCACCCATCCGCGAGCGTCACGACAGTGGCAAGGGATCTATCGGGTGACCCTGGCCTTTCCTGAGGCCCACCTGGATGGTGCCCAGCCGCTGCCGTACGGGCGGGTCTATGTCAGATCGCCGCCAGCGCCTCCGGTTTGGTCACGACCCGGCCCAGGGCTCCGAATTCGTGCAGGTCGCCGAACATCTCGATACGGATGGCCTGGTCCAGGCCACCGACGCTGACCGGTTCGTAGCCGCCGGCGCGGATCAGGCCGGCGACCGAGTCGCCTGCGGCGGTGTCGTCCGCGGCGTAGAACTGCACCGCACGCTCGGGCTCCCGCCGTGCGGCTGCGGACAGTGTGGGAGCCGACAGCGTGCCGAACGCCTTGACCAGCCGTGCTCCGGACGGGAGCAGCCCGGCCAGGATCTGGCCCGAGGACTCCTGCTCGCCGATGACCTTGCGGTAGCCACCGGCGCCGTCCGGCCCGATCGGGTTCGACGGGTCGACGATCACCTTGCCGGCGAGCCGCTCGCCGTACTGCGTGATGAGCTGCTCGAAGGCGTCCAGCCAGAGGGCGACCACGAGCACGTCGGCCCGCTCGACCGCCTCGCCGATACTCACCACCTCCGCGTGGCCGTCGAGGTCGGCCGCGAGCTTCCCGGCTGCCTCCTGGTCGCGACCGGCCAGGAGGAAGTCCTGTCCGCCGGCCGCGAAGTTCGCCGCGAGCCTGCCGCCTATGTTGCCGGTGCCGATGATGGCAACCGTGGCGTCCGCAATAGCCACCTTGGTTCACCTTCCCTGACGTGGGTCCCACTCGGAAGCCGGCCAGCGCCGGCCGCCAATCCAGTCTTGTGACCAGCAAGGTGAGCAACCGTCACCAGATCCTGGTGATTTACCGGCCCGGCCAGCGTCCAGCCGGCCGGCGGCCGCGGTGGCGTTATGGTTCAGGCGCTGCCGTGCCGGGCGACAGCGGTGCCTCGGCTGGCTCGAAGGCGGCGGAGAACAAGTAGCTGGTCGCCAGGCTGCGGTAGGGCCGCCACTTCTCGGCGATGTCGAGTACCTCCTGCTGCGCCGGGAGGTGGTCGAGCTGGTACGCGGCCCGGACGGCCTTGCGCAGCGCAAGGTCACCGGGCAGCACGACGTCCTCCCGGCCGAGAGCGATGATGAGCGCGCCCTGCACGGTCCAGGGGCCTATCCCCGGAATGACCGTGAGCTCTGCCATGATCTGATCGTCGGGCAGGCCGCTCAGCACATCCGGGTTGAGCTGGCCGTCCGACATGCGCTCGGCGAGGTCGCGGAGTGTGTTGATCTTCCGCCAGGACAGCCCTGCCGCGCGGAGCGCGCCGGGATCCGCGCCCAGCAGCTCATCGGGCGCGGGAAGATGCCCGCCGAACAGGGCCTGGATGCGGGCCAGGGTGCTGCGGGTCGCCGCAACGGAAAGCTGCTGGCCGGTGACCTGGAACAGCAGCGCCCCGTACAGATCCATCGCCGGCAACTGGGCCATCCACGCCTGGGGGTCGAAAGCGGGCCGCTCGTCGATGAGCCGGGCGAGCACAGGGTCGGCGTTGCTCAGGTAGGAGCGCGCCTGCTGCAGCCACGCCGCGCGGCCGGAGTCCCCCGTCACCGGGCCCGCTCCCGGTCAGCGTCGGCTTGTGCCGTCGTCACCCCACCAGGTACCGGGGATGGCGTGCGCTGCTGGCCCAGTGGCCCGCGGCGGAGCAGGGCGCCGCCCACGACCGCGCCGACGGCGAAGATGCCGGCGATCCACCAGAACGCGGTGTCGTAGCCGTGCGCCAGCGCCAGCCCGGTCAGGGCCGGGCGGCCGATGAGCCGGGCCGCGGCGAGATGCGCGGTGAGGTAGGCGGCGACGGCGCCGGCGAAAATGGTGTTCAGCAGCGCGGTGCCGACCGAGCCGCCGAGCATCTGGCCGACGGTGACGGTCGCGGAGGCGACTCCCGCGTCCTGCCGGGCCACGCCGAAGGTGCCGGTGTTGATCGCCGGCGCGATTATCATGCCCATGCCGACTCCGGCCAGGACGATCGGGCCAACCACGCCCGCAGCATAACCCGTGTGCGAGCCGATCTGGGCCAGCCAGGCCGTCCCGCCCGAGGCGGACAGCATCCCGAGCGCGACCAGTGGCTTGGGGCCGAATCTGGGCATGAGCGTGATCGTGGACAGGTTGGCCGCGACGATGAGGCCGATGCTCATCGGCAGGAACGCGACGCCGGTCACCAGCGGCGAGTACCCGAGCGTCTGCTGCAGGTAGTAGGTCAGGAACAAGAAGATCCCGAACAGCCCGGCCGTGCCGATAAGCATCGACAGGTAGGCGCCGCCCCGGTTGCGGTCGAGCACCACCCGCGGTGGCAGCAGCGGATGGGCGGCCCGGCCCTGCCAGGTCGCGAAGACCACGAGAAGCACGACGCCGGCGGCCAGGAACCCCCAGGTGGACGGCGTGTGCCAGTTGTGCGTGGCCGCGTTGGAGAAGCCGTAGACCAGGCAGAACACCCCGCTGGAGACCAGCAGCACGCCGGGGATGTCGAGCCTGGGCTTCACCGGGGAAGGCTGCCGCTTCAGCCACAGCGCGCCGCCGGTGAAGGCCACCCCGGCGAAGATCAGGTTCACATACAGCGTCCACCGCCAGGACAGGTACTGGGTCAGCGCGCCGCCGAGCAGCAGGCCCACGGCACCGCCTGCCCCGGCGATCGCCCCGTAGACGGCGAACGCCCTGGCGCGGTCCTTCTGCTCGGTGAAAGTGGTGGTCAGCAGCGACAGCGCCGACGGCACCAGCAGCGCCGCGAACGCGCCCTGGCAGGCCCGCGCGGTGATCAGCATGGTGAAGTTGACCGAGGCGCCGCCGATAGCCGACACTCCGGCGAAGCCGGCCAGGCCGATCAGGAACGTGACCTTCCGGCCCAGCAGGTCGGCCAGCCTGCCGCCGAGCAGCAGCAGGCTGCCGAACGCCAGCGTGTAGGCGGTGACCACCCACTGCCGGTCCGCGGTGGTGAAACCCAGCGCGCGCTGCGCGGATGGCAGCGCGATGTTCATCACCGTGATGTCCAGGACCACCATCAGCTGCGCCAGGCCGATCACGCCCAGGATGAGCCAGCCTCGGTCCCTTGCGCTGTTGACGGTGCCGGCCTCAGACATGACATCCACCACTTCTTTCTCTGCCGGGACGCGCTATTGCTCTTTCAGCAGGCGGTCGGTGAGGACGATCTCAATGACCGCCTGGACGGTGTCCTGGCGGGCCCAGTCGCGCTGCAACTCGACGGCCAGAGAGACCCAGCTGATCGGCTGCCCGCCGGCCTGGATGACGCGGTCGAGGCCGGCCCGGTGGGCCTCTGGCGACGTGCCGCCGATCGCGTCCACGACGGGGTAGACCTCGTATCCTTCGCGCAGCGCGTCGAGTGCGGTGAAGGCCATGCAGATCTCGGTCCAGAGCGCGCAGATGATGAGCTTGCGGCGCCCGGTGGCGCGGACGGCCTGAACGAATTCGATGTCCTCCCAGGAGTTGGTCGTGGTCCGGTCGAGTGGCTTGTCGTCTGTCAGCAGATCGGCGAGTTCGGGGAGCGTGGGCTTTCCCCTGCCGGTGGCGACGTTGATGGTCGAGTGCACGACCGGGACCCCGAAGGCTTCGATGGTCCTGACCGTCGAGACGGCGTTCTTGACCAGGAGGTCACGATCCATCGAGTGGACCCCAGCCAGCTGCGAGGGCTGGTAGTCGATGAGCAAGAGAGCCGCGTTCTGCGGCGTGATGAGATGGTCGGCGACCGGGTCGCGCACCGGGGCACTGGTCATGGAGGCGGAACCTTCTCGTGGCAGGGGTTCGGGTGCGTCCGAAGTTAGCGGCGATCAAGGTGACCGGCTGTCACCTGATTCTGGTGATCTGGATTGTGGTGCGAGCCGGCGGATCTCGATGAGGTCGAGCCCGAGCGCCTCGATCTCAGCCAGCACGCCGTGCAGCGCCGACCGGTCCAGCGGGCCGCTGAGCACGGTGTCGCCGCCGCGCCACCGCGCCGCCAGCGCGGGGAACGCAGAAAGGACCGTGGCACCGAGGTGGCCGCGGATCCGGATCGCGTACAGGGCGGATGCCGGGTCCATGACGCCATGGTCGGGGGCTGCCAGGTGAATCCTCATCACCAGGATCTGGTGACTGCCCTATTAGCGGGTGCCGCCACCCGAGAGCAACCGCAGGTCTCGCGCGCGCCGCACGGCCGAGGAGCGGTCGCGGGCCTGGAGCTTGGCGTAGATGTTGCGGATGTGCGTGTTGACCGTGTTCACCGAGACGGATAGTTCGCCGGCGATCTCGGGTCTGGAGAGGTTGGTCGGGAGATAGCGCAGCACTCTCAGCTCGGTAGGGCTGAGTTCTTCCGTTTGCGGCACGGGCTCGTCTTTGGCCGCCAGGGATGAGCCGTGCACGACGTCGAGTATGTCGGTGAGCAGCGCGGCGTGCGCGGTCTCATGCCGTGGCATGGCCTCGAGCAGCTCCGCCGAGCCCGTGATCGCGAACGGCAGGATCAGCCGGTCAGCCTCGGCGAGGGCCAACGCGCTCTCGGCAGCCTGGTTCGCCGCGCGCTGGTCACCGAGCTGGCGGTGGGCGAGCCCGGCGAGCAGATGAGTCACCACGACCGTGACGTAACCAACGACCGGTGCCGTGCCGTCAAGGACATCTTGCAGCGCGCGGAGAGCCGCGGCCGGATCGCCTTCGGCGAGGCAGATCACCGCGCAGGCATTACGGATTTCGCCCGAGCCGGCCCGTTCGTCATCCAGGGCCGCGAGGCAGGCGCGGGCTTCGCCGATCATCCCGAGGCGGGCCTGCGTGGTCAGCAGCCAACCGGTCACCTGGCTCGCCAGCGCGTGCGATCCCTCTAGCTGCGATCGCAGGCTCTCGGCCGCGCTGAACTCCTCGAGCGCCTCATAGTGACGGCCACGACAGGCGTGCAGTATCCCCGCTGTCAGGTGCAGCAGCAGCCTGATGTCCGGCCCGGTGTCTGTCTCCAGAGCCAGTTCCGTGCGCTGCACCCATCGCTCGGCTGCGTCGAAATCACCCGTCCACACCAGGACGCCGGCCAGCGTTACCAGCGCGGGCGCGACGATGGGCTCCGTGCCCCAGCCGTGTCGCTCGGCGAGCGCTATCGCCTCCTGGCAGCGCCGCCGGGCAGTGGCGAACGGGCGGATCTTCGACGCGAACCCGAGCTGCGCGAGGCAGCTGACTTCGAGGTAGGGCCGGCCGATCTCCCGGGCCAGATCGGCGCCCTCCTGGAGGTGGCGTTCGGCATCTTCAAGCCCCAGGGACCACGCCTCCACGATCCCCAGGTTCATCAGCGCCACCGCTCGCAGGTCGCTGCCCAGCGCGATGTCCTCGTCGGACTGCCCGGTTACCGGCGAAGCAAGGAATCTGACCTGTTCGACCACGCCGGCCCAGCGGCCGCGCCTCCTCGCCAGCGACAGCTTCAGCGCCGCGATCGCCACCCGGAGCCCGCGCTGGCGATCTGCCGGCGTCCCCTCGGCGTAGGTCTCGGCGACCCCCAGGTGAGCGGCCGCCTCATCCAGGCGCCCCTCCACAAGCTCGACTGTTGCGTGCACCAGGGCCAGCTCGAGGTGATCCGCGCCCGGCGGGAAAGCCCGCAGCAGCGCCTGGATGGTCTGCGTCTGCCCGTCGAGCATCAGGCTGAACGAATGGTCGGCGAGCAGCCGGGCGGCGGCGGGCCAGTCGCCCGCCGCCTGGGTGTGCCGGACGGCGTCGACAACCTGGCCGTGTTGGGTGAACCATTCGGCGGCCCGGCGGTGCAGAGCTGGCACTTCTTCGGGCAGTGTCCGGCGCAGCTCCAGCCGCAGCAGGTCCGCGAACAGGTGGTGGTAGCGAAACCACGTCCGCCCGGCGTCGAGCGAAACGACAAACGCGTTCGCGTCCTCGAGCCCGAGCAGGATCCGTTCCGACCCAGTGCGGCCGGTCAGCAGATCGGCCAGTTCACCGTTGACGCGATCGAGCAAAGAGGTGCGCAGCAGCAGTTGCTGGACCTCGCCTGGCTGGTGTTCCAGCATTTCGGCGAGCAGGTACTCGGCGACGGTGCGGTCGCTGCCGGAGAACTCCTCGACGAAACGCTCCGGGTCGGGGTGATCGGCCAGCGCGATCGCCGCGAGCCGCAGGCCCGCGGCCCACCCTTCCGTCCGCTGGTGCAGCAGCGCCGCTCCGGCTTCGGACAGCGTGATACCTGAGGCATCGAGTAGCTCACGTGTTTCGCGCTCGCTGAAGCGCAGATCCGCCGCGCGGATCTCGGCCAGCTCGCCCGCCAGCCGCAGCTGGTGCAGGCGCAGCGGGAGATCGCGGCGGGTGGCCAGCACCGCGTGCACGTCGGGCGGAAGGTTGGTCAGCAACCGGGTGAGCTGGGCGAGCGCGTCCGGGCAGGCCAGCTCGTGGAGATCGTCGATGACCAGGATGACGCGGCCGCCCTGGCCAGCGAGTTCCGAGAGCACCCGGTCGACCATTGCCCGCCCGTTGAAATCAGGTGTCGCTGCCGGCGGCTCGGCGGGGCTGACTGTGGCGGAGGCCTGACGGACCGCGCCGAGCAGGGCAAGCCAGAACTGCTGGGCGTCGTGCTGGTCGCGTTGCACCTGCATGACAGCGAGCCGGTGCGGCTGGCCGGGGCCGCCGGCCCACGCGCGCAGCAGCGACGTCTTCCCGCTGCCAGCCGGGGCGGAGATGATCGTCACCTTCCCCGCCGCGGCGCGATCCAAAGCGGCGAGAAGATCACCCCGGTCGATCAGCCGGGGAGCCGTTCGATTCACCGTCAAAGGCCCGCCTCTGCCTGCGCCTCGCCCGTTCGGCACCTAGCCAGGGTACGTACTGGCCACGGCGAATCACCATCATCCGGTGATGGCCGCTCACCTGGCTGGTGGCGAGCCTGGGTCTGTCGCGAACAGCCGCACCGCCGCCAGGTGACGTGCGCCGAGATTCCAGGGAGATACCGTGACATCACCAGCCTCCGGTGCCGGCAGCGCCGCGGACCTGCCCGAATACGCGCCCATCCCGCGGTCCGCGCTCGGCGCGGCCCTCAACGACCAGCGGTACTACGTCGGGCGCGTCGAGCGGAACCTCTACTGGGTCACCGACGGCGTCTACAATTCGGCGTTCCTGACCACCCAGGACGGCGTCGTGGTATTCGACGCGCCGCCGAGCATCGGCGAGAACCTGCGGCGGGCCGTGGACGAGATCGCCGCCGCCAACGGCGTCAGCAACACCGTGACCCACCTGGTCTACTCCCACCACCACGCCGACCACGCCGGCGCGGCCTCCCTGTTCGGCGGGGACGTGGTCCGCATCGGGCACGAAGAGACCAAGCGGCTGCTGACGCGGGACGACGACCCGAACCGGCCGGTGCCGGAGATCACCTTCGCCGACCGCTACACCCTCGAGGTGGGCGGCGAGCGGGTGGAGCTGGCCTGGCACGGCCCCAACCACTCGCCGGACAACATCTACATCCACTTCCCCGGCCACGACACCCTGATGCTCATCGACATCGTCAACGCCGGCTGGGTGCCCATCTACAACGTCAACCTGACCGAGGACGTAGCCGGGTACATGGGGGTCCCGCCCATCGCGCTGTCCTATCCGTGGACGCACCTCATCAGCGGGCACCTCGGCCGGCTCGCCACCCGCGATGACGTCGCGGTGCACCAGCAGTACATCGCCGACATCGAGGCAAGCGCGCGGGAGGCGCTGGGCGCGGTCGACCCGATCCCCTTCTACGTGGCAGCGGGGGAGAACTTCTGGGCCGGGGTCAAGGCCCACCTGGACACCGTCACCGAGCGCGCGGCGGCGCCCGTCATCGCCAAGTACACCGGCGTGCTGGCCGCTGCGGATGTGGCGGAGTTCACCATGACCACGACGTTCCAGATCATGCAGTCGCTGCGCCTCGACCGCGGGCTCGGCGTCAGCAGACCAGTCAACCCCTGAGGCAGCGCGCCTGCCATGCCGACCGGTGAGATCTCCGTGCCGGGCACCCTGCCGACGGTCATCGCCGTGCGGGGTGCCCGGCACAACAACCTGCGGGACATCGACGTGGATGTGCCGCTGTGGCGGACCGTCGCGGTGGTCGGCGTGTCCGGATCCGGCAAGACGTCGCTGGCCATGGGCACGCTGTACGCCGAGGGCATGCAGCGGTTCCTGGAGAGCCTGAGCACCTACAGCCGCCGGCGGCTGACCCAGGCCCAGCGGCCGGATGTGGACCGGATCGACCACCTGCCGCCCGCGCTCGCGCTGCGGCAGCGCCCGCCGGTACCGGGGCCGCGCAGCACGGTCGGCACCATGTCGGAGGTGCTCAACGTGCTGCGCCTGATGATGTCGCGGCTCGGCTCGCACCTGTGCCCCAACGGCCACCGCATCGCGCCGTCGCTTGCCACGCAGGCCGAGGAGTTCGTCTGTCCGGTGTGCGGCGCGCAGGTCGAGGACCCCAGCGCCGAGTCCTTCGCCTTCAACTCCTACGGCGCGTGCCCGGCCTGCCAGGGACTGGGCGTGCGGTCCGAAGTCGACGAGCGCACCCTGGTCCCCGATCCTGGCAAGACGATCGAGCAGGGCGCGGTGCTGCCGTGGAACTCCGGCGGCCGGCGGCTGTCGATGTACGCCGCGGGCCAGCTCGGGGTCCGGCTCGACGTCCCGTACCGGTCGCTGACCACCCGGGAACAAGACATCGTGCTGCACGGTGAACCGGTCCGCCAGCAGGTCACGCTGCACTCGGGCGGCAACGGGCGGACCGTGCAGCTGTCGGTCAACTACGACAACGCCGTCGCCGCGGTGGAACGCTCCCTGCGCAGCGACAACGAGCGCACCCGCCGCCTGGTGCAGCGCTTCCTCATCACCCGCGTGTGCTCGGTCTGCCACGGCACGCGGCTGCGGCCGCAGGCGCTGACCTCGCAACTCGGCGGCCGCAACATCGCCGAAATCAGCGCCCTCGGCCTGGGTGAGCTGCGCGAGTTCGCAGCCGGCCTGCCTGCTGGCCTGCCCGCCGAACTCAGCCGGATGACCACCGGATTGCTGGCCGAGCTGAACGGCAGGCTCACGCCGCTGCTTGACGTCGGCCTCGCCTACCTGACCCTCGACCGGGCCGGCGCTTCGCTGTCGACGGGGGAGCGGCAGCGGATCGAACTCACCTCGACGGTCCGTGCAACCACCACAGGCATGCTCTATGTGCTGGACGAACCATCGGTCGGCCTGCACCCGAGCAACGTCGCGGGGCTGCGCAAAACGATCACGGCTCTGACCGTGAACGGCAATACCGTGGTCGTCGTAGAGCACGAGCGTGAGCTCATCCGTTCGGCGGACTGGGTCATCGAGCTCGGGCCCCGGGCCGGCGGCGGCGGCGGAACGGTGATCGCCCAGGGCACTCCCGGGCAACTGGAAACCGACCCGCACTCGATCATGGGCCCGTTTCTGGCCGGCGCCGCGGCCGTGCCGCCCCGCCCGGCGCGGGGTGGTCCCGGCGGGCGGATCACCATCGAGATCGGCGACCTGTACAACCTGCACGAGCTCACCGCCACCTTCCCGCTGCACCGGCTGACCGCGCTGGCCGGCCCGTCCGGCGCCGGGAAGACCGCCCTGGTCCTGGATAGCCTCATCCCGGCCGCGCGGGCGCTGCTCAGCGGGTCGGCGCTGCCCGGCCACGTCTGCCGCCTGGACCTCGGCGGCATCCGCCAGGTCGTGCAGATCGACGCGTCGCCCATCGGCCAGAACGCGCGATCCACACCCGCGACCTACTCCGGGGCGTTCGACCAGATCCGCCGCATGTTCGCCGAGTCCGGCTACGCGCGGCGGCGGCGCTGGAAACCGGGGCACTTCTCGTTCAACACCCGCGAGGGCCAGTGCCCCACGTGCCGTGGCCTCGGCCACATCGACCTCGACGTCCAGTACCTGCCCGACATCACCGTCGGCTGCCCCGCCTGCCACGGCGCCCGCTTCAACGACGCCACCCTGGCCGTCCAGGTCGACGGCCTGACCATTGCCGACGTGCTCGGCCTCAGCGTGCACGACGCCCTGGAGCGGTTCGCCGGCCAGGCCCCGGTCGCGGCGGCGCTGCGGCCCGTCAGCGAGGTCGGCCTGGGCTACCTGCGGCTCGGCGAGCCCACGCCGTCCCTGTCCGGCGGCGAGTCGCAGCGGCTGCGGATCGCCTCCCGGTTGCGCAGCAGCCAGCGGGGGGCGCTGTACGTCTTTGACGAGCCATCCACCGGCCTGCACCCGCTCGACGTGGCCACCTTGGCCGGCGTGTTCGACCGGCTGCTGGACGCCGGGGCCACGATCATCGTCATCGACCACGACCTGGACCTGCTCGCCGCCGCCGACCACCTCATCGACATGGGGCCGGGCGGCGGCCCCGAGGGCGGGCGCATTCTCATGGCGGGGACGCCCGGGGACGTCGCGCGTGCCCCGGGCAGCGCGACCGGGCCGTGGCTGGCCGATCACCTGGGCCTGCCGGAGGCCAGGGGAAGCTGACCGTGCCTTCTTTCAGGCAAGGGATTGCACCGTCGCCCGTGCTCCATGCTGGTGCAGCGAGGTCAGCGCGGTCTGGTAGGCGGCCATGAACCGCTCGTTGCCGGCCAGGTCCCCGAACAGGTCGCGGTTGGTGACGAACGCGCCGGCGTCCTCGCGCTGGCGCCGGGCGAGGCTCGTGAGGCGGCCGGAGTACCGGTCCACGACGTCGATCGGCTCGCCCTGCTCGTCGGTGCCTTCGGCGTAGCGGGCCCAGCTTGCCACCACCGCGGCCGAGCGCTTGATCTCGCCGCCGGTCGCGAGCTGCTGGCGGACCACCGGCAGCAGGAACTTGGGTATCCGGTCCGAGCTTTGCGCGCACAGCCGGGCGATGGTGTCCCGGATCTGCGGGTTGGCGAACCGCTCGAGGAGGGTGCGCTTGTACCCGGTCAGGTCCACCCCGGGCACCGGGGGCAGCGTCGGGGTGGCCTCCTGGTCCATGTAGCCCCGCAGGAACGCCTGGAACAGGGGGTCCCGGGCGGCCTCATGGACCAGGCGATATCCGGCCAGGTAGGCGAAGTAGCACAGGGCCTGGTGGCTCCCGTTGAGCAGCCGCAGCTTCATCAGCTCGTAGGGCTCCACCTGGCCGACGAGCTGCACACCGGCGTCCTCGTAGGGCGGCCGTCCATCGGCGAAGTCATCCTCGAGCACCCACTGGACGAACGGCTCGCAGACGACCGGCCACCGGTCGTCGATCCCGAACCGGGCGGCGATCTCGGCCCGGTCGGCGTCGGTGGTCGCCGGGGTGATGCGGTCCACCATGGAGTTGGGGAAACGCACCACGTCCTCGATCCAGTCCGCTAGCTCTGGGTTCCGCAGCCGGGCGAAGGCGGTGAACACGCGCTTGCTCAGCTCGCCGTTGCCGGGCAGATTGTCGCAGGACACCACCGTGAACGGGGGAAGACCGCGCTGGCGGCGGCGGCGCAGTGCCTCGGTGATCAGGCCGAACGTGGTCCGCGGCACCGCGCCCGGCGTCAGGTCACTGAGCACGCCGGGGCTGGTCGCGTCGAACTCGCCGGTGGTGTCGCTGACGTTGTAGCCGCCCTCGGTGACCGTCAGCGACACGATCCGGGTCGGTTCCGCCGCCATCTTCTCGACGACCGCCTCCGGGCCGTCGGGCGCGAACAGGTACTCCACGAGCGACCCGATCACCCGCGGCTCGTAGGTCCCGTCGCGGTGCTTGAGCACCAGGGTGTACAGCCCGTCCTGGGCGTCCAGTGCCTGCTGCATGGCCCGGTCCGCCGCCAGTACGCCGACACCGCAGATGCCCCAGCTCAGGTCCGCCCCGTCGGTCATCATCCGGTCGTGGTACATCGCCTGATGGGCCCGGTGGAACCCGCCCACGCCGAGGTGGACGACGCCCGGTGTGACCAGGTCCCGATCGTAGGCCGGCACCGGCAGCCGGCCGCTCCAGTACGGCAGCGTCCGCGAGTTGAGCGGCAACGGTGGAACGGAGCCGGACATGTCTTTCCTTTCGTTACGACGGCCGGGTCGGCCCTGGCTGCCCGGCGTGACACCGCCTCGGTGGTGGCCCGTCAAGGCACGGGCTGTCTTCGCCTGGGGCCGGGATCGGAGTCCCACCCTGGTTTCCCGGCGAGTTCCTCCAGCCATGGTGGCTCGGCTCCGGCACGCGTGCATGTGAGAGACGCGACCTCCGCCGCGGCCCGGAGCGCGCCGCGGACCGGGCCGGGCCGCCGCAGGTCCGACGTGGTCAGCTCGTTGCCCGACCACCAGGCGAGAAACGCCCCGCCGAACGCGTCTCCGGCGCCGATCGTGTCCACGACCTGTACCGCCGGGACGTCGACGCTCAACTCCTGTCCCGGCAGGAAAGCCCGGGCCGGGCGGGGACCGTCGGTGACAAGCACGAGCTGTGCTCCCTGCCCGAGCAGCGTGGTGGCCGCGTCGCGGGCCGCGGTGCCGGGGTAGAGGTAGCCGAGGTCTTCCATGCTCACCTTGACCACGTCGGCACGGCGCAGAATGCGCGCGAGCCGGGCCTGGTAGGCAGATCTGTCGGTGATCGCGCCCGGGCGGCAGTTGGGGTCGATCATCACGAGCGGGCCCGCGGGCAGGTCGGTGGTGACCAGCCGCTCGATGCTGGTCGCGATCGGTTCCATGACCAGGGCCAGCGAGCCCGCGTGCAGCGCGGTCATGCCCTCCGGCAGAGCGGCCTCCAGCAGCGGGTACTCCAGCGCCCCCGCGGAGGTGCCGGCCAGGTAGAAGCGGTACCGGGGCGCTCCTGCCGCGTCGAGGTCCACGACGGCAAGGGTGGTCGGGGCGTCGGCTAGCTGCGGCACCGCCAGCATCACGCCGTCCTGATCCAGGCGGGCCCGCAGCTGGTGGCCGAAGCTGTCGGCGGACAAGCGGCCGAGGAAGGCAGGTGCCAGGCCCAGCCGGCCGATGGTCCTGGCCGTATTGAACGGCCCGCCTCCCGGCCGTGGCCGGGGGCAGCCGTCACCGTCGATGACGAGGTCGATAAGCGCCTCGCCGGTGACGGTGATCATCTGCGATCACACCCGGGGTCGCTCACGCTGGTGGCCGCGGCCTAGCCGATAAGCCGCTCACCCGTCTCCGGGTGGAAGGCGAAGACGTCATCCGGCTGGACATGGAAGGTTACCGGTTGCCCCTGGGCCGGGGGCCTGCGCCCCTCGGCGCGTGCCACCACCGGGTCGCCGCCCCCCGCCAGGCGCACATGCAGCAAGGCGTCGGCTCCTAGCTCTTCGACCAGCAGTACCTCGCCGCGCAGTTCTCCCGAGCCGTTCGCCAGGTGCAGGTGCTCCGGCCTGATGCCGAGGACAAGCTCGCTGAGACCTGCCTGGCTGGCCGCCGCTCTGGTCGCTGCCGGGAGCGGAAGCGTGGTGCCGCCAAGCTGGACGCCACCGTCGGCGAGCGGGACGGTCTGCAGGTTCATCGCGGGTGAGCCGATGAACCCGGCGACGAACTGGTTGACCGGGTTGTCGTAGAGCTGGCGTGGGGTAGCGCACTGCTGGAGCCGCCCGTCCCGCAGTACCGCCACCCGGTGGCCCATGGTCATCGCTTCGACCTGGTCGTGGGTGACGTAGACGGTGGTGATGCCGAGGCGGCGTTGCAGCTCGGCGATCTGGCTGCGGGTCTGGACGCGCAACTTGGCGTCGAGGTTGGACAGCGGCTCGTCCATCAGGAAGACCTTCGGCTCCCGTACGATGGCGCGCCCCATGGCCACCCGCTGCCGCTGGCCACCGGACAGCTGCTTGGGCTTGCGATCGAGCAACTGGTCGTCCAGGTCAAGCAGCCGGGCGGCTTCCCGCACCCGGCGGTCCCGGTCCGCCTTGGGAACCCGCTGCATCTTCAGCGCGAAGCCCATGTTTTCCGCGACGGTCTTCTGCGGGTACAGGGCGTAGTTCTGGAACACCATCGCGATGTCCCGGTCCTTGGGCTGGACCCCGGTGACGTCCTGGCCGCCGATCTCGACCCGTCCGCCGTCGATCGGCTCCAGCCCGGCGAGCATGCGCAGCGCCGTGGTCTTGCCCGAACCGGACGGCCCGACGAGCACCATGAACTCGCCGTCCTGGACATTCAGGTCGAGCGCGTCCACCGCCGGCGCCGCGCCCTTGCTGAACACCCGCGTTGCCGACACGTAATTCACACTGGCCATCGGAGACCTCCGTTGCGTGCGGGACCGGCGTTGCCTGCAGGGCCGGCGTGGCGTGCGGCCGCCGCCATGCGGCCGAAGAGCGGCGGCCAGCCGCGGCTCGCTCACTTGATCGCTCCCATCGACAGGCCGCGGACCAGGGAGCGCTGGGCTATCCAGCCGACGATGATGACGGGAACCGAGGCGATCGTCGCCGCCGCGCACAGGTGCGCGATGAACAGGCCCTCCTGCGGGACGGAGCTGATCAGGAACATGGGCAGGGTCGCGGCGTTCGTGACCGTCAGGTTGATGGCGAGAAACAGCTCGTTCCACGCGAAGATCACGCAGATGAGCGCGGTCGAGGTCAGCCCCGGCGAGATGATCGGCAAGATCACGCTGCTCATCTCCCTGATCCGGCCGGCGCCGTCCAGCCGCGCCGCCTCGAGCAGTTCGCCGGGCACCTCGAGCATGAACGAACGGATCATCCAGATCGCGAGCGGGAGGTTCATCGCGGCGTAGAGGATGATCATCAGCGCGATGCTGTCGAGCAGGTGCGCGTGCAGGGCAATCACGTACAGCGGGCCGATCGCGGCCACGATCGGCAGCATCTTCGTGGAGATGAAGAAGAACAGCCCGTCCCGCCAGTGCTTGACCGGGCGCACGGACAACGCGTACGCCGCAGGGATGCCCAGCAGCAGCACCAGGATCGTGGAGCCGAGCGTGGCGATGATCGAGTGGGCCAGGAAGGGGCCCATGCCGGTGATGGCCAGCCGGAACTCCGACAGGGTCGGGGTGAAGATGAACTTCGGCGGCCAGGTCTCGGCGGCGGACTCCGGCTTGAACGCCGTGATCACCATCCACAGCACCGGGATGAAGAAAATGATCGCCGCGGCCCAGGCGAGGATGGCCCAGCCCACCCGTCCGGACCACTCGCGGAGGCCACCGCGCGGGAGCGCCGCGCGCGAGGTGGTGCGCGGGGAGCGCCGCGCCGTCAAGGCGGTCATCGTGCCTCCTCGAACTGGAAGACCCGGGCGAACATCCGCAGCGCAAACGTGGCGACGATGATCGTCAGGAAAACGGTGACGACGCCCGCCGCCGCCGCCCCGCCGACGTCGAACGCGTTGTTCACCTCTTGGTAGAGGAAGAACGGCAGGTTGGTGGTCGAGGTCCCGGGCCCGCCGTTGGTCATCAGCCGGACCGCGTCGAACACGTTGACCAGGTAGATCGAGCCGAGCAGGATCCCGAGTTCGATGTACGGGCGCAGGTGGGGCAGGGTGAGCTCGCGGAACGTGGCGAAGGCCCCGGCGCCGTCGACCTTCGCCGCCTCCAGCGTCTCGGCCGGCTGGCTCTGCAGGCCCGCGAGCACGATCAGGGTCATGAACGGCGTCCACTGCCAGATCATCACGACGATCACCGAGCCCAGCGCGTGCGTGCTGAGCCAGGCCACGTGGTGGACGCCGAACGGTTGCGAGCAGGTAGTTCAGCAGCCCGAAGTTCGGGTCGAGCATCGGGGTCGCCCACACCAGCGCCGCCGCGGCCGGCATGACGAGGAACGGGGTGATGATCAGCGTGCGGGCCACGCCGCGGCCGAAGAACTTGCGATCCAGCAGCAGCGCGAGGGCGACGCCGAGGATCATCGCGCCGATCACGGCGCTGGCGGTCATGACCACCGAGCGCACCAGCGCCCCACGGAAGCTCGGGTTGGTGAATACCGTCTTGTAGTTGCTCAGCCCGGTGAAGTGCGCGCCGCCGGGGGTGTCCCAGAAATAGCTTTGAAAGCTGTACCAGAGCGTCACCACGAACGGGATCTGGGTGACGACGATGGTGTAGATCAGCGCGGGGAGCAGGGGCAGGCGGCGCATCCACCCTTCGCGCCGGGTGATCCCGCGCGGCTGGACCGCTAGCTGGGGGGCCGGGGCCAGGTCTTCGATTACCGTCACGGACGGGCCCTCCTCATGACGTGTCGCGACTGATGGGCCGGCTGGCGGGGCCCCGGTGATCCGGCCACCGGGGCCCCACCGCGCGCGCTAGCCGCCAGCCAGCTGGGCCGGGGTGTACTGGGCGGCGTCAGCCTGGCTCGTCTTCAGCGCCTGGCTCACGCTTTCCGTCCCGGCGATCGCGCCCGCGATCTGCTGGGCGACCGCGACACCGAGGCTTTCGAACTGCGGTATGTCCACGTACTGGATGCCCACGTAGGGAACCGGATGCAGGGTCGGGTGCAGCGGGTCCACCGAGTTGATCGAGGCGAGGGTGATACTGGCGTACGGCTTGGCCTTCTGCTGGTACTGCGGGTTGTTGTACAGCGAGGTCCTGGTGCCCGGCGGGACCGCGCCCCAGCCGTACTTCTTCGCGACCAGCTGGTCGTAGCTCTTCGAGGTGGCCCAGGACACGAACTTCCAGGCGTCGGACGAGTTGGCGACACCCTGGGGGATGCCCAGCGCCCAGGTCCACAGCCAGCCCGACGAGGGGGTGAGGTTGTGCGGCGCGAACGCGTACGCGGTGTTCTTGATACACCGACGGGTAGGCTGCCCTCGATGGAGGTCGCCGCGACCGTCGCGTCGTACCACATCGCGCACTTGCCCTGGCCGTACAGCGTCAGCAGTTGGTTGAAGCTGTCGTTGGCGGCACCGGGTTCGCCGTACTTGCGGATGAGGTTGACGTAGAAGTTGGTCGCCTGAGTGAACGCCGGCGAGGTGAGCTGCGGCTGCCAATGCATGTTGAACCACTGGCCGCCGAAGGTGTTGACGACGGTGTCGAGTGCGGCCATGTTGTCGCCCCAGCCCGGCGAGGCCGCGCAGGCAGATCCCGGACACCTTGCCGGGCTGGTTGAGCCTGGCCGCGAAGGTCTGGATCTGGGTCCAGGTCGGGTGCAGCGGCATAGTGAGCCCGGCCTTGGCGAACAGGTCCTTGCGGTAGAAGACCATCGACGACTCGCCGTAGAACGGCACCGCGTACAGGCTGCCCTTGTAGGACAGCGCCTTCGCGATCGGCGGCAGCAGGTCCGACGCGTCGTAGCTCGGATCCTTCGCGATGAACTGGCTGGACAGGTTGTCCAGCCAGCCGTTCTTCGCGAACAGCGGCGTCTCGTAGGGGCCGATCATGATCACGTTGAACGAGTTGCTGTGCGTGCTGACGTCTTTCTCGATCGCTGCCCGCAGGTCACCTTCGGTGTAGGTGGCGAACTTGACCGTGATGCCCGGGTGCTGCTTTTCGAAGACCGACTTGGTCAGTGGCTCCATCTGGCCGGTGATCAGCGGGTTCGACACCACAGCCACGGTCACCACGCCAGGAGCGTTGCTGCCACCGGACCCGCCACTCGAGCAGGCGGCCACCGCGACTATGGCGGCCGCACAGCCGACTGCCCCGAGCACGCGGGGCCTGAACCGGAGATAGCTCATGTACGAACCTCCGCAACGGTGAGAAGGGTGTGGCTGGAGGACAGGCCCACCAGACCCGGGTTTCAGGCCGCCTGGACAGGGGCACCAGACCGCCTGTAACCCTCTTGGTAACGTTACCGAGCTTGGCCCAGAAAGTACGCTCTGAGCAACTTGGGCGTCAACCCCCCGAAACCAAATCGATACCTAGATATGCTGGGCTATTGCCAGACAGCAGAACGCTAGGGAACGGGAGATCCGCGTTGGGGAACGATCCCAGTTCCGGCCGAGCCGCTGGCGCTCACCCGACGATGCGCGACGTGGCGGCGCTGGCGGGTGTCGGCGTGATGACCGTCTCCCGGGTGGTCAACGGCCGGGGCGGCGTGAGCCCGCAACGGGCCGCCCGAGTCTGGCAGGCCATCGAGAAGCTCGACTACCGCCACAACATCACGGCACGCCATCTGCGGCTCACCGGGCAGCCGACGGCGACCATCGGCGTCCTGCTCGAAGACGTGGCGAACCCGTTCGCGGCGGAGTTGCTGCGCGCGGTCGAGAACGTGGTCAGCGAACAGGACTGCCTGGTGCTGTGCGCAAGTTCCGACGGCGATCCGGCGCGGGAACGAGCCCTGCTGAACGCGTTCTGCGCACGGCGAGTCGACGGGCTGATCATCGTGCCGTGCGGTCCCGACTACCGCTACCTGCTGCCGGAGCTGCGCCGTGGGACTCAGGTGGTGTTCGCCGACCGGCCCGCGCCGACGGTCGCCGCCGACACCGTGATCAGCGACAACTTCGGTGGCGCCCGGCTCGCGGTCAACCATCTGCTGGACCGGGGGCACCACCGGATCGGGTTCCTCGGCGACCTCCGGCGGATCTACACCGCCGCCGAACGGTACCGCGGCTACCAGGCGGCCCTGCAGGACCGCGGGCATCGACCCCGACGAGCGGCTGATCCGCCGTGACGTCCATTCCGAGCAGTCGGCCCTGCAGGTCACGCGGGAGCTGTTCGCCTCGCCGGACACCCCCACAGCGATCTTCACCGCGCAGAACCTGCTGACCATCGGCGCCAGGATGGCACTGCAGCACATGGGCGCGGAGCGGGCCAGTCGCGCACGTCGGGTTCGACGACATCCCGCTCGCCGAACTCCTCGATCCGGGCATCACCGTGATCGCCCAGGACCCTCCCGCGCTGGGCGAACTCGCCGCACAAATGCTGCTGCACCGACTCCGCGATCCACACGGCGCACCGGAGACGGTGGAAGTGCCGACCACCCTGCTCACCCGGGGCTCCGGCGAGATTCCGCCTCAGGTATGAGCTATTGCCCCTTGAGGCTGCCGATGCCGAGCGACCGCGTGCCCGGCGGCCGCGGATCCTGGCTGGCCGGAGGGGCGTAGTCCTGCTCCGCCTGACGGATGTAGGTTTCCGGATCCCGGTCGACGGGCAGCACGCCGGCGAAGTTCCGCGCCTGGAAGGCGGCGAACGCGACGGCCAGGTCATGGCGCTGTTGCAGCCCGGCGAGGCGGCGGAAGTCGGTTAGGCCCTCGCGTTCTTCCTCGGCCATGTGATCGCTGTTGGCCAGGTTGGCCGCCGTGACGGCGGTGAGCCACCCGTCGCTGCCGGCCTGGTGGCGGGCGACCTCCGCGACCGCGTCCCTGATGTCGTTGTGGTCGCTGATGGCGTCCAGGGTCTCTCCTTCCGCCCCGGCCCGCCGGCCCGCGGCCAGGCCCACCTGCAGCAGCGCCGGGTAGAAGATCGCCTCCTCCGCCGCCGCGTGCAGTTCCAGGAAGGAGCCCAGCCGCGCCCACACCGCCGACAGGGTCCCGGTGTCCGTGCGCCCGACCTGCTCCAAGATCGCGAACAGCCGGCGCTGCTCGTGGTGGTCGTCAAGGATCAGCTGAGTGATGTCCACAGTCCCTCCCCGGCCCCGCACCCGGCGATTAACCAGGGTGCTCGCCAGAAGCCAGACGCCGCACTGTCGGTGCCACTGCCAGCCATGCTGCCACGGCCGGGGCCGTTCTGCGCGGGCAGCCCCGCACCGGGGAACTGGCGACGGTGACGGCGACTGCCATCGTGGGCTCCTTTCTCTGCCGGACTGGTATCGGTGGGCCCGCTCAACGAGGCAGCCGGCCGCCACCAAGAGTGGCAAGGCTTCACAGCTAGAGCGGCCCGGCAGTGGTGGGATAATCGGTCGCACGGAAACACCCACGGACGTGGTCGTTGACCACGCCGACGTTCTGCATGAACGCGTACACACTGGTTGGCCCCACGAAGCGGTACCCCTGCGACTTCAACTGTCTTGGCAAACGCCTCCGCCTGCGGCGTCGACTTCGGCAGGTCGGCAACGGACCGCGGTGCGCGCTTGCGGGTGATCTGGTAGGACTTCGCGAGCGCCGCCAGGCTCGGCGACGCGGACATCATCGCGCGCGCGTTGTCGACGGTGGCCTGGATCTTGCCGCGGTTGCGGATGATCGAGGCGTCCTGGACCAGCCGGTCCACGTCCCGCTCGGTCATCGCCGCGACCTTGGCGACGTCGAAGCCCCGGAATGCCTCCCGGAACGCGTCCCGCTTCCCGAACACGATCGACCAGCTCAGCCCGACCTCGAACACGCCCAGGGTGAGCGCCTCGAACATCGCGGACTCGTCGTAGGTGCGGGTACCCCAGACCTCGTCGTGGTAGCGGCCGAGGGCGGTATCGCCGGCGCCTGCCCAGCCGCAGCGTGGCTTCCCGTCGTGCCCGATGATCACGTCGCTGCTCATCTGAACTTGAGCCGGTCGAGCATCAGTCGTGCGACCCGTTGGTGTTGCCAGTCGTCCGCGATGATGATCGCGACCTCGGCTGTGCTCGAAGCGTCTTCGTCCCGGATGAACCGCGCGACGCCTGCGATTCCAAGCTCGTCGGCCGCGACCAGCGCCTCATGTCGCCCTGGCTCCGGTCGAGGAGCCGGTCGAGCATGGGTCCGTCAGTCTGTTTAGTTCGCCGTGAAACCCGATGGCGCTTTGCGGTGACATGCGCAGCTTGCCAGCGCGGCTCGGTCCGCCGCTGTCAGCGGCCGATCGTCATCCGTCCGGTGAACTGCCCGGTCGAGATCGTTCACGCCCGGCGAGCGACTTCCGCTCGGGCTGAGATCCAGAGCGTGTGGGGTTGGTCGCGTTCGCCGTGCAGGTCGAGCATGCCGTGGACTAGCTCCTCGACAGAGCCGCCCCTGTTCGCGACCGTGGTGAAGTCGCGCAGGTACTGCTGGCTCGCTGCGAGGTTCTCCGGGAGGTCGGAGGCCCCTACGCTCTTGTGGCCAGCAACCACGATCTTCGGGTTCAGCGCGGCGATCGCGTCGATGCTGGCAATCCACGCCTCACGCTTTGCCTCGTCCGCTTCGTACATCATCATGTGAACGTTGTTGTAGACGACGTCGCCTGCGACGACAGCCTCGGCGGATGGGACGTGGAAGGCCGTCGATCCCTCCACGTCGCCCTGCCCGACGTGAATCACGTTGACGACCTGGCCGTCGACCAGGATCTCGTCGGTCTCCAGCGCCTCGGGCACCACCGGCGTCTCAGGGAGCTCCCCCGGGAAGCGCGACGTCCAGTACTTCGTGGTCTTGTTGAATTCCGCTTCCCATGCAGCGCGACCCACGACTTCCGGAGCTGCGTATCCGCGTGCCCCGGGGAAGTGCTCGAGGAGTCGCGCGAGGCCGAGCCAGTGGTCAGAGTGTCCATGCGTGATGTAGATGCCAGTGATCGTCTTGCCGGACCCCTTGGCCCACGCGGCGATCTCGTCCGCGTTGCTGAACGTCAGCAGGGCGTCGATCAGGATCCCCTCGGTAGCGCCGGAGATCAGGGTGCTGCTTGATGGCGCCCAGGTGGCGACCTCGCCCTCACCGAGCTGATCCGGGCTGTTGTACGGGCGCATCGGGCTGACGTAAACGTCAATCGACAGCGGGCTGGTGCTCATTTCTCGTTCTCTCCCCTCTAGCTGTTTCGTCAGGCCTGGAGCTTCGCGATCTCGGCGCGAGCGGCGGTCACCAGTTCCTCGTTGAGGTGGGCGTGGCCCCACAAGCCCCAGCCACCCTCGGGAGCCTCTGTCAACAGGACCCATGTGCGCTCTGTCAGAGACGAGTCACCGGCGGCCGTGGCGATCAGATCCGTGAGCTGCCGTACCGCGGCGAGCTGCTTGTCGCGGTCCAACGCGCCGGCATTCGTAAGAACCTGAACCCGTACGTAGGTGCTGTCGCCGTCCACGTTTGCGAACGAGGAGGCATGGAGCTCATGGACGAACGCGGCGGTGTTCTTTCGGAACATCGGGATGTCCGGGACTCCTTCAACTGCCATCAATGTGGCCGCGAGGTCCTTGGCGAGCTGAGACGTATCGGAGAACGTCCCGGCAGCGGCGTAGACGTCGATCATCGGCATGGGAAAGAGCCTCCTGTGCAAACGTGGGAACTACGCCGATCGTCAGGGGTCGCGGATGCCGGCATCCGGTCACGCGGCGGTCGCGGCGCAGGCTTCGGCCGCAGACGTGATCAGCCGCGTCACTTCGGCCGGGTGGGAGACCATGGCGACGTGGCTGGAGGGGACCTCGACGGTGGTGGCGCCCATGCGGCTGGCGAACAGCCGCTCGGCGTCCGGCGGGATGGCCTGGTCTTGAGTGGCGACCAGGTACCAGGACGGCAGCGATTTCCAGGCCGGGACGCCCATCACGTCGGTGAAGGTGGAGCCGGCCAGGGCCTGCTGCACCGCGTGCATCACCCTGGCCCGTACCGGGTCCACGTCTGCCGCGAAGTAATGGACGTAATCGTCCATTGGAATCCAGCCGAAGCCTTGCTTGTCGGTGAACAGGTGCGCCAGCGCCGGCGGCGTGGGCCCCTGGGATAGCAGCGCGCCGAGCGATTCGCCCTGATCCAGCCCGAACGCCGCGATATAGACCAGGCCGGCCGCGTTGGGCGCGTCGGTGCCGAGCGCGGTCATGATCTGGCCGCCGTAGGAGTGCCCGGCGACGACCGTGGGGCCGTCCTGGAGGTCGAGCACCTGGCGCAACCGCGCGACGTCATCGGCCAGCGCGGTCATCGGAAACTGGGGCGCGGTGACGTGGTAGCCGTCGGCCTGCAGGAGCTCGATGACGCCGCTCCAGCACGAGCCGTCGGCCCATGCGCCGTGGACGAGGACGATGTTGGGCCGGGAATCCATAGCACGATCCCTTCATCCGGTGACGGTGGCTGTCGGTCGTCATGCTGGCGCGCCGGGCGCCGCGCGGGTATCCGCATGTTGACTGCACCCGCCAAATGCAGTCAGGTTGCCGATACCGCAGCCCCGGTGACGCGGCGCACAGTCGCAACGGGCAGGCATCTGCCCTACGCAAGCCGCCGTGAAGGGAGCCCATCGAATGAAGATCATCCAGGCTGCACAGGGGAGGGCGCGCGTTGGCGCGGCCGCTGTGGCCCTGGCTTCGCTCGTCATCCTGGCCAGCCAGGCCGCGTCCGCCCGCACCATCACGCCCGCCCGCACCATCACGCCCGCCGCTGTCACCCACACCGCCGCCGCCAGCGGCGCCAGGCCAAGCATCGTGCTGGTGCACGGGGCCTGGGCGGACAGTTCCAGCTGGAACGCCGTGGCCTGCCGGCTCCAGCGTGACGGGTACACGGTCTACGTGCCGCCGAACCCACTGCTGGGCCTGCGCTACGACCCGGCCTTCCTGCGTGACTTCCTGAACACGCTCTCCGGGCCGATCATCCTGGTCGGGCATTCCTACGGCGGCGCGGTCATCACCAACGCCGCGACCGGCGACGCCAACGTCAAGGCGCTCGTGTACGTGGACGCTTTCGCGCCCGCATGGGGCGAGACCATCGGCCAGCTCGTCACCGCCCAGCCCGGCTCCTGCGTGCTGCCGGAAGCGAACGTGACCACCCAGCCCTACCCCGGCGCGCCTCAGGGCGCCGTCGATGTCTACGTCAAGCAAAGCGTGTTCGGCTCGTGCATGGCCAACAGCCTGCCCGCCGGGCAAGCCAGCGTGCTCGCAGCGACCCAGCGGCCGCTCACGTCCATCGCGCTGAGCCAGAAGTCGGGTGTCCCGGCGTGGAAGACGATCCCGTCCTGGGCCGTCATCGGCACCGCCGACCACGCCATCCCGCCCGCCGAACTGCTCGCCATGGCCCACCGCGCGCACGCCCACATCACCATGGCCCCCGGCGCCCCGCACCTGTCCATGATCTCCAACCCCGGCCTCGTCACCCGGGTCATCCTCAAGGCCGTCAGGGCCACCTCCTGACGCCAGTCCCGCACCAGCGGCCGCCCGGTGCCGGCGAACCCTCGTGATCGCCGGCTCCGGTGCGGCCGTGCCCGCGGTTCACGGCCTATCGCGCCTGTGACAAGGTCCCCATGAAACCAAGGAGAGCCTGGTTGACCTCGTCCGCATGCGTCCAGATGATCGCGTGCGGGCCATCGGGTATCACCACATACCGGGCGCCGCGAAGCAGCCCGGACAGCAGGCTCCCGGTGACCTCAGGGGGCGTGATCCGGTCCTGGCCACCCTGCACGACTAGCACCGGGACGACGATCCGCGCCAGGTCACCGCGAAAATCCTCCAGCCACGCGGCAGCGCAGCTGGACACGGCCGCCGCGGATGCCCCGATCGCGACATGGAAGCTGTTCTGCCACGCCTGATCGCTGACCAGGACCCCGCCGAGGACGTCAATGTTGTACGACCGGTCCAGAAACGCCTTGGTCGCGGCCGGCCGGTCGGCACCGATCTGGCCGATGAACTCGTCGATGACGCTGCGGTCAACCCCGCCGGGGTTGTCCTCAGCGCGCGGCAGAAAGGGCGGCAGCGGCGCCAGCAGCACGGCGGCTCGTACCCGCTGATGGCCGTAGGTTCCCAGATAGCGGGTCACCTCGCCGGTTCCGGCGCAAAACCCGGCCAGCACCACCTCGCGAAGGTCAAGCTGGTCCATCAGCGCCGCGAGGTCGGCGGTGAGCGTGTCGTAGTCGTAGCCCACGCTCGGCCGGCTTGAGGCGCCGAAACCCCGCCGGTCGTAGGTGATGACGCGGTGCCCGGCGGCCAGCAGGGCCGTTTCCTGCTTCTCCCACGAATGCCCGTCCAGCAGGTAACCGTGCACCAGAACCACCGGGGCACCCCGGCCGTGGTCCTCGTAGTAGATCCGGATGGCGGCGGAGTTCTCCTGGCCGACCGTGACGTAGGACATCACGCCGCCCCAGGCTGGCGTGCCGGGTGGGTGTCATCCATACCGGTACCCTGCGCCGCGGGCCGGGCGGTGCGGTATCGGCAACCTGACTGCACTTCACCTCCCTGGGAAGGCAGCCCGGCTTGCCTATAGTGGGTCCGGGACAGCGCGAGGGATTTGCGGATTGGCCAGCGGCAGCGACCTGATCGGCCGAGACAGTGAGCTGTCCCGGTTGCGGGCCCTTGTGGACCCGCCCCCCGCGGAAAGCCGGGTGCTGATCCTGCTGGGCGAGGCAGGCATGGGCAAGACCGTCCTGCTGGCGGAAGCGGCGCGGCAGGCCAGGCCGGCCGGGCTGCGGGTGCTATCGGTCACCGGCCGGGAGTCGGAACAGCAGCTAGCGTTCGCCGGCCTGCACCAGCTGCTGCGCCCGGTGCTCGACCGGGTGGCGGACCTGCCTGATCGCCAGGCGCAGGCGCTGCTGGGAGCGTTCGCGCTGTCCGCGGACCCGGTGCCGCCCGATGCCCTGCTGACCGGGATCGCCGTGCTCACCCTGTTGTCCGGCCTGGCGGAGGACCGCCCGCTGCTGGTGGTCGCCGACGACGCGCAGTGGCTGGACCGCGGCTCGCTCGACGCGCTCGCCTTCGCCGCCCGGCGCCTGGAAGCAGAACCGCTGGTCGCTCCTGCTCGGCGCGCGCGGGAATCTCCCGCCCCCCGCGTTCGAGCGGGACTTCCCGGAACTGCTGCTGGAACCGCTGAGCACCCCGGACGCCGGGCGGCTGCTCGATGCCCAGCCGCACCCGCCGCGCGGCCGGGCCCGGGAGCAGGTGCTCGCCCAGGCGGCCGGCAACCCCATGGCGCTGATCGAGTTGTCCCGCATCATCGCGGCCGACCCGGCCGCCGGACGGCGCTGGGCCGCCGAGCCGTTGCCGCCCACCGAGCGGCTCGCCGCCGTCAGTCGCCACTTTCTACGGCGCCTTTCCCGCGGCAACACGGGAGACGCTGCTGCTCGCCGCGGTCGCCGACAGCCCGGACCTGGCGGCGGCCGCAGTACCCGGGCTGACCGCCGAAGCGCTCGTCCCCGGCCGAGAAGGCGGGCCTGATCAGGGTGGACAGCTCGGGACCACAGTTCGCCACCCCCTCATCCGCTCTGCGGTCTATCACGCTGTTCCGTTCGCCGAGCGCGCCGCCGCCCACCGGAAGATCGCGGACACGCTCCGCGGCCAGCCCGACCGCTACGCCTGGCATCTCGCGGCGGCCGCGCTGGAACCCGACGAGCACGTGGCGTCCCTGCTTGAGGAAACCGCCGCCCAGGCGCAGCAGCGCGGCGGCGCCGCCGCGGCCGCGCGTGCTCTCGAACGCGCCGCCGAACTCAGTCCGGGCGAGTCCGATCAGGCCCGGCGGCTGCTGGCCGCCGCCACGCTCGCCCAATCCGCCGGGCAGGGAGACTGGGTGCAGGATCTGGCCACCCGGGTACTGACGGTGACCGCGGACCCAGACCTGCGTATCACCGCCCGGCTGAATATCGGCTGGGCACACGTATGGTCCAGTCGGTACGCCGACGCGCTGGCCACACTGATCTCCGTGGCCGAGGAGGCATCGAACCGCCTGCCGGTCTTCGCCTGGACGGCCATCGCGCTGGCCGCCACCGTCGTCTACCAGACCGGTGATCCAGCCGGCCCGCGAGCAAGCTGCTGGGCGCCCTTGGCCGCCTGGAAGAGCCGGTGCCGCCACCGCCGGACTGGCCGGCTGGGCACGCCGACGAACGGCGGGTGTGGGTGACGGCATGCACGGACCCGTTCGGGAAACGAGCCGAAACCATCTCCTGCCTGCACCGGATAGCCGGCCGGACCA
The DNA here is from genome assembly GCA_963726415.1 of uncultured Actinomycetes bacterium. GTDB lineage: Bacteria > Actinomycetota > Actinomycetes > Streptosporangiales > Streptosporangiaceae > DASXKD01. The sequence continues at coordinate 43,491 of CAVSCM010000024.1, read as the reverse complement.
CCGACCCCGGCCACGGTCGGCGCGGCGGCCTGGCTCCTGGATGACACCGAACTCGCGGTTCGGCTGCTGCGGGACGCCCTCGGCAGGCTGCGCGCCCCCGGCATGCGCGGCCGCAGCGGGGCCGTGCTGTCCGCGCTGCAGTGGGCCTGCCTCGATAGCGGACGATGGGACGAGTCGCTCGCCGCCGCCCGCGAGGCCGCCGACGCGGCCGCCGCGTACCGGATGGAGACCGTCGCCGCGTCGGCCGACCTCACCACGGCCACCGTGCTCGCCCTGCGCGGCGACGACGGCCGGGTACGGCCGCTGCTGGCCCGCGCGCTGGCCACCCTCGACGCCGCGGAGTACCGCGCGTTCGCGGCCCGGGCCCACCACGCCGCCGGCCTCGCGGCGCTGGCCGACGGCAGCTACCTGACCGGCTACGCCCAGCTCAGCCGGCTCTTCGACGCCGACGGCGCGCCGCTGCACTACCACGTCTCCTACCTCGGCGATCGCCGACCTTGCCGCCGCCGCGGTGCGCGCGGAGCGCCACCTCGAGGCGCGGACGCTCACGGAACGCGCGCTGGCCCAGGTGGACCCGGCACCCGGCCCGCGGCTGGAACAGCTTGCCGCCCGCGCCCGCGGCGCTGCTCGCCGAGCCCGCCGGCGCCGAGGCCCACTTCGCCAAGGCCCTGGCCGACCCCGCCGGGGACACCTGGCCGTTCGAGCGGGCCCAGCTGCGGCTCGACTACGGGGAATGGCTCCGGCGGCAGCGGCGGATCAACGACGCCAAACCCGTCCTCACCGCGGCCCTGGAAACCTTCCGCCGCCTCGGCGCCGCGCCCTGGACCCGCCGCGCCGAGACCGAACTACGGGCCTGCGGCGTGACCGCCGCGGCCGCGCCCACCGCACCCGGCGCCCTCGCCGAACCTCACCGCACAACAGCGCGAGATCGTCATCCTCGCCAGCCGCGGCCTGACCAACGGCGAGATCGCCGACCGCCTGTTCCTGTCGCCCCGCACCGTCGCCTCACACCTGTACCGCTCCTACCCCAAGCTCGGCATCGCGGGCCGCCACCAGCTGCGCGACCTGCTCGACCAGGCCACCGACCGGCACGGCGCACCTCCGCCAGGCCGCTAGCCGCAACCAGCGCGTGGGCGGACCTCACCAGTGCAACCATCACGGGTGCGACATTCACCAACGCGGAGCTTACCGATACAAGAATGTCTCCTGCTGCTCACGTTCCAGCGGGATGGGAGCAGGACGATGGCTCGCACCGGCTTACGCGAACACATTGATGTTTAGTATTGGCAATTCGCCCTGGAGCTACGCCGCAGCGATGGTGATTCGGGAGGGGAGCGAGCGGGCGCGCGCCGGGAGGCGCAAGGGCGCCGCGCCGGGGGTAACCGAACCGAGGATGGAACTGGTTGCCGCGCCCGTGGCCGACGGGATCGTGGCGGGCAGGCCGTGCACGGTGAGGAATCCTATGACGGCCATGATGTAGGCCTCTTTGCCCTGGGCTGACATCCCGAGGTCGTCGAACTCGCTGACGCGGGCCGGCGCGGCAAGCGCGCGAATGCGGCCCATCAGGGTGGGGTTGCGTACCCCGCCGCCGGCCACGAACAAGCGTTGCACGCCGTGTTCGCGGCAGGACCGTGCCACAAGAACGGCGGTGAGCTCGGTCAGCGTGGCGAGCAGGTCATCCAGCGGCACATCCCGCTCGCCCAGCGCGGCCCGCAGATAGCCGGCGTGGAACAGTTCCTTTCCCGTGGACTTCGGCGGGAGCAGGCGGTAGTACGGCTCGGCGAGCAGGACGGTGAGCAGATCGGCGTCCACCCTGCCCCTGGCGGCCCGCACGCCATCGACGTCCATGCGCTCCCGTCCGCCGGTGGCATCGGCGACTGCGCGGTCCATCAGCGCGCTGGCCGGGCCGATGTCGTAGGCAACGATCTCACCCCGGTCAGACCAGGCGGTGATGTTGGCGATGCCGCCGAGGTTGAGCGAGCCGGCGGCCCGATCGTCGCCCAGCACGAGCAAGGCATCAAGAAGCGACGCGAGCGGGGCACCCTGGCCACCACGGGTGATGTCGCGGGAACGAAGCCCGGATACCACCGGCAAGCCGCTGGCCTCGGCGATCCAGGCCGGCTCACCCAGTTGCAGGGTGCCGAGCGCCGTGTGGCCCTCGACCCAGTGGTACACGGTCTGGCCATGGCTCGACACAAGATCGGCCGCGCCGCCCGTGAGCGCCGTATTGGCGTCCGCGGCCACGGAGCCGAAGAGCTGCCCGATGGTGGTGTCCAGGCGGCAGATCTCGTCGACCGTGGTGCGGTGCGGGGGCAGCACCGCGGCTATCCGCGCGCGCAGCGGCGCGGGGATGGGGACCGAATGCAGGCCCAACGGGACTAGGAACAGTGTGTCGCCCGCTAGCCAGATCCGGGCGGCGGCAGCATCGACGGCGTCGTAGGACGTCCCGCTGATCAGCCCGATCACGGTCATGTTCACTGATGCGCTCCGCTCGTGCTACTCGGCGGCCTGGGCCTGGACGTGTCTCACGTATCAGATGGGGCGCGGAACGGCTCTAGTAAGCATGGTCTTCCAAGAACGAGTTATGGACTACACAGTGTCCACGCTGCGCAACGACGTCGTCGACTACCGGCGCGTGCTGCGCCTGACGACGGTAACGGGGCAACGACTCTTCCTCGCCTTCCCCGACGTGCCGCCGGCCGACTGGCTCCAGTTCCCCGACGGCACCGACACCAACGTCTTCCTTCCCGCGGCCGACTTCGACGCGACCTACCGGGTGCTCCGGGACGAGGGCCCGGTCTTCGTCACCGCGCTGAACGTCATCGGGCTGCGTGCCTTCAGCCTCGATTCCGGCGAAGAGGCGCCAGGGCAGGCGGCCACGGACCCCGAGGCCCTTGTGCAGCTGATGGCCCAGGCCCGCGCCGCGGCGGCCGCCGGTGACTAGCTGCCAAGGCCTCCAGCGGCCGGCCTGGGGATGGTGAAGCATAGGCCCCGGACTTCAGCCGGCCGCTTGGTGGATCACCGGGGCAGCGGTTGGCGCCAGGGCCTCTTCCAGGCTGGGGAAACTGGGGATCACGCGGTCGATGCCGGTGACCGTGACAATGCGGCGGACGTGCGTCATTGAGATGACCAGCCGTACCTGGCCGCCCCTGGCCTCGGCCCGCTGGTGCGCACGCACCAGCACGTTCAGCCCGGCCGAATCGCAGAACTGCGTCTGGGACATGTCGACCACCAGCGTCGCGTGCCCCGGGGCGGTCGCTTCGAGCAGAACCGCACGCAGCCGGGCGGCGTTGGTGACGTCTATCTCCTCGGGTGCCGTTACCACGGGCACACCGCTGACCACCTCAACCGGAAAGCTGGCCTCGGGCATCTGCGGCACCTCCTGTGGCTGTGGGCGAGGACTGCCGCCCGGCAACGCGACCGGGCACCATCAGGATCGCCACCGGGCCGAGGCCTGTCAATAGAGCCATGAGAAATATTTCATGTGTTTTCTCTCGCGAAGATTCTCCCGTGAGGTTATGATCAGAGGGATGAGTCTTCCTAACGGGAGCGGCGGCAGCTGGACGCTGCTGACCGGGCACGGGCACGTGCTGGTGGAGGTCGCCCGCAATCCCCAGGCCCGGATCCGGGACATCGCCGCCGCCGCCAACATCACCGAGCGCACCGCGCAGGCCATCGTGGCCGACCTGGAGGCGGCCGGTTACATCACCCGGGCCCGGATCGGACGGCGCACTCGCTACACCGTGAACCACGACAGCGTGTTCCGGCACTCCGCCCAGGAAGGACTCCGGGTCGGCCCGTTCCTGGACCTGCTGGCCAGCACCGGCGACGACACCGCACCCGGATCAGACGATGAACGCGGCTGAACGCTGAGCTAGCAGGTGGCGGCTCGTTCAGCCCCGTGCCTGGCGGCCGATTCCCACGTCCGGCTGACCGCCTTCATGCTCGCCCGCGACTACCTTCCGCCGGAACTGGACGTGCTGGTCGGGTCCTCCCCGGCGATGACCCGCTGGGACTGCTGGTAGCCAGTCAGCCGGTACCGGCGGTCGCGCTGGTGCCCGGCCCTTCCTTCGCCGGCGCGCCCGTGCCTGTACCCGCACTTGCCGGAGTGGGGGTAAGCAGCTGGACCGGGCCGGTGTAGGGGACCTCGCCGTTGAGGACGACGAAGCTGGTGAGGCCGGAGCCGTTGTAGTCGATCGGGTACGCGGCTTCGCCCGAGCCGGCGGTTGTCTGCGGGATTGACATCGGGGTGAAGTTTCCGGTGGCGTCGCCGATCAGCAGGTGGTCCGGTGTGTTGGCGCTCCCGGCCCTGCCGCAGACGACGTAGATGTCCGGGTTGTTGTCGCCGTTGACGTCCCCGACGGCGAGCGCCACTCCGTTTTTGACCGTGAGCACGGTCGTGGGCGGTGCGAATGATCCGTCGGTGTTCTGGAGGCTGACGGTGACCCCAGTCTTGGTGAGGACGATGAGGTCGGGGAGGTTGTCGTGGTTGACGTCGACCATGAGAGCGTCCAGTGCCTGCACCGGGGGGCCGAGGACCGCGGACACATCCGTGAAGCTCTGGCCCTGGTTGTTCTGGAAGAGGCGGAGGCCGCCGGTATACCCGCAGATCAGCAGGTCCGGCCAGCCGTCACAGTTGTAGTCGACGGTGCGCACGGATTGTGCGCCGAAGTTGAGGTTGAGTCCCATAGCGGGGGAGTCGATGAACGAGCCCTGCCCGGTGTTGAGGTAGAACCGGTTGATCGAGGGCAGGCCGTCCGGGCGGCGCGGGTCGGTGCCGTAGAAGACGTCCGGGTAGCCGTCATTGTTCGCGTCCAGGACGGCACACCACCGGCCGCGCCCCGTCGAGTCCGTGATGTTCCACTCGTAGGCCACGTCGGTGAAGGTGCCGTCGGGCTGCTGGATGAACAGCCCGTTGCATTTCAGCGCCGTGCCGCGATCGGCCCCGACGCTGGAGAACATGTCTATCAGGCCGTCCTGGTTGAAATCGGCGGGCTGGCAGTCGTGGCGGTCGATGATGGAGCTGAAGAAGCCCGCATCGGCCGTGGTGAACGTGCCGTCCTGGTTGTTGAGGTACAGGTTGCCCGGATGCCAGTGGTGGGAGATGAAGAGATCCGGAAAGCCGTCCCCGTTGAAATCGGCGACGGCCGCGCTGAAGGACCAGTCCGGCGAGCCGTTGATGCCCGCCGCCGCGGCCTGGTCGGTGATCGTCACCGGGATCGGGGTCTGCGCCGGAGGCGTGTCCGGCGGCGGGCTCGGGTTGGGCCCGATGCCCGGCGGGGTCGGCACTGGGCGGCACCACCGCCGCTGACCGGGCTTTCAGCGAGACGGGCCCGCTGGGGCAGGTGCGCCTGCTCGATGAGCGGATTGGGGCCCCCGCGGCCGACCGCAGTGATCATTGATCCTGCCGGGTCGGTGGCAAATCCGATGATCTCGTTGTCTGAGTGCCCGTTGGCCGAGACCACCGTCGTCCACTTCGTCCCGTTGAAATGCACGACGAGCGTCCGGTAATGCTGCGCGCTGGCGAGGTAGTACGCGCCTGCGGCCCACACGTTGGTCGGCGTGATCGCCCTGACGTCGCGCAGCAGCCCCGCGCCGGGAACCTGCGCCGGGCTGGTCCAGGTGCTGCCGTTCCAGTGCAGCGCCAACGGCCGGTCGGCGCTGCCGTCGTTGCAGTAACCGACGGCCCATACGTCGCTGGCGGTGCGCACGTCAATCCCGGTCAGGACCGTATCGACCTGGCCCGGCGACGGCACGCCGCTCACCAGGACCCACGTGGGCGAGGGCTGAGTCGTGTCGTAGCGCAGCACGAGAGACTGCAGCCCGGTGGGGCCCAGCCAGTAGCCGACGGCCCACAGACCGGTCGCTTGCGTCCCGCTGACGGCCATCAGCGAGTTATCGCTGCTGCCCGGCACGTTGGGACTGGCCACCTGCGTCCACGTCCCGCCCGATGCCTGCTCGATCAGCGTGGTGCGGGTCCCGTCGGTCGCCGTCTGGAACCCGACCGCCCACGCGGTGCCGTCCGCCAGCGTGTCCACATCGACGAACACCGAGTCGCTGGGGAAGGCCGCGGGGGAGTTCAGCGACCACTGCGTTCCGTCCCAGCTCATCGCCAGCGGCTGATACCCGGCGGTCTGGTAGTAGCCGACCGCCCACCCCGCGCCAGGGATCATCGACACGGCGTTCAGCCCGTTGTTCAGCGTGCCCTGGTTCGGGGCGGCAACGGCCGACCATTGTCGAACCGTCAAACTGCACGATCAGCGTCCGGTTCGCGTGCAGCGCCGCGCCCACGTTGCCCACCGCCCACCACTCGTCGGCGGACACGAAGGCGACGTCGGTAAGCTCACCACCCGTGGCCGGCGGCGGCGTGACAAGGCCGAACGAACCGCACGTCGCGGTGGCAGCGCGGCCGGCCCCCACGCCCGGCATCCCCAGCATCGCCCGCCGGCCGGCAGGGCCCGGGCGGCCGTTGCGGCAGCGCCCGCCGCGGCCACCCCGACCACGAAACTCCGGCGGGACACCGGAGCCTGGCTCGGGCCGTCCTGCTCGCGGTCCTGCTCTTTGGCGTTATCCTCCACAGCCCCTCCCCAAGAAGGCTCATGATCCGCAATCTCCTGTTGTCTCCGCTGGTCCCGCTAGACGCCGGCGTGATGAGGCCACCGTCAGCCATGCCGCCCGCCGAAAATGCGCGACGAGCCGGCCGCCATCTCCGCCAGAGGTGACGCACACGCCGTAGAGGCGATTACCAGAGGCCGTGATTCGGGGAAGGGACCATCGGCCATGCCCGCCCGCCGAAGCGCTCGATCAGCGTCTTATCCAGGTGCTCTGCCGAGCCGCCGTCGCTCACGGCCGAGGACTCGCTGGCAGGTACAGGCGACCGCCCGCGACGTCACAGCCAATCCAAATGCCTCAGTGCTCCCCATGACCTGCTCCCCCCTGACGGATTACCGTCATCCCCCGACAGCAGCACGGTCATTATCCGGCCTGCCGCACCAGGAGACCAGAAGTGCACGTAACCAGTGCGTAAAAATAACGCGAATCGGGCAACGGCCGACCGGAGCCGAAACGTGCCCGCCGCGGGTCAGGCTCGTGGCGGGGCTGGCTGTGTAGGGCGCCAGGTCTTGCCGACCAGCGGCGGGAGCGCTCGGACCCGAAGGCAACAAGGCCGCCAGCTCCAAGCCGCGAAGCCGGTCGAGGATCACAATCCGCATTCCTGCAGCTCAAGGAAGGCTCCGCACCGGTCAGACACGCGCCTGACCCAGAAACGCCGGATATCGGTCCTCCTCGTGCGCGGCATGACGGTGGTCAGGTTACGGCGCCGGCAAGCTCCTCGACGGGCACGTAGTCAAAGTCGTAACCGAACGCCCGCGGGCCGGCGAGGGCGATCCCTCGCTCGGTCCGCCACACCGGGTCACAGCCAAACGCGATCACAGTGACCCGCTGGCCGTACCTGATCCGCTCGGTTGAGATCGCATCGGCGGTCTCGCTGTCCAGGACCGAGATCAGGTCCGGTACCGAGGCCCGCACCTGCCCCTGCTCCAATGCCACCAGGTTCTCATTTTGCACCTGTAGCGTGATCCGGCGTCCCGCGTCGGCCCCGAGCCCCTCGACCACCACGCTGCCCCGCGCAAACCCCTGGGTCGTGCGCCGCTCAACATCGGTTACCTTGCCGATGACCAGCTCGAACGCCCCAATCTTCGCGATCAGCGCCGCCACCGGGGCCGTTGCGGAACTCTCGATCGCCTCGCCGATGGCGATCGCCAGCGACACCGAGTTCCGCACGGTCGCCCCCGCGCCTGCGCCGCCGTGAGCGGGAACTCCGTCGCGGACGCGGCGCCGCCGAACTCCACCGCCGCGGCCCGCTCCAGCCGCTCCATCCAGTGCCCGGAGACCGCCCGCACCACCAGGACGTTGCCGCGCTCGTCGGTCATCACCGCCGGGCTGGGAGATATCCCGGCCAGGTGCATGGTCACCTGTGGCACCTCCGGGAACGCCCGTCCCATGCCATCGGCGTCCACCAGCGGCAGCCCCAGCCGCGCCGCCCACGCCACCGGCAGCAGGCCGTTCCCACCGCCGATCTCGGCGGCCATCACCGCGGCCACCCGCTGCCCGGTCACCGATTCCAGGTGCTCCCGCAGCCGGGTGCCCTCATCCCCGTTCTCGAGCTTCTCGATGCCGACGGTCGGGGCGCCGATGCCACCGCACGGCATGATCAGCGCATCGCCGGGCAGCTCGTCCACATCGATCAACGACACCGGGCCGAAGTCGCCCGACGCCTGCAGCGCCTGCAACAGCCCCAGGCCAGGATCACCGCCGCCGCCGACGCCCAGCACCGCGCAGCCGCGCGCCAGCGCGCGAAGCGAGTCAGGATCCAGGAGCCTTTTCATCCCCACCGGCCACTCGTATCGACAGGAAAGCGCGTGCCATCAAGCCCAATGATTCCCGCGCTACAAGAATTGCGCATGAATGCGCAGATACGTAACCACCAACCCAGCGCGGCGAGGAGGTCGATCGGACCGTTGACGGCTCGCGCGGCGGGCTGGGAGTCCCCGCGCCGGGAGTTCGTCCCGGGCTACTGACCGGCTCCCGCGTCCACCCGGAGCACGCCGGCCCCGGGGATCGTAGGGCATGAAATAGCGTCGGCCCGCACGTGGTTGCACACTGTGCGCGGTGCGCTCGCACCCAGCGGCTAGACGACACCGGGAGCACATAATGACGACCGAGAAGGCCGATCCTCGCCGGCGGCTGTTTCTGGGGCATGCAGGATCTCATCCGCAAGCTCCCCGGCGTGATCTCGACCCGGGTCGGCTATACCGGTGGTGACGTGCCGAACGCGACCTACCGCAACCACTGGCCACGCCGAAGCGATCGAGATCACCTTCGACCCCGACCGGATCACCTATCGTGACCTGCTGGAGTTCTTCTTCCAGATCCACGACCCGACCACCCTGAACCGGCAGGGCAACGACCTCGGGACCAGCTACCGTTCGGCCATCTTCTACGTCAACGACGAACAGAAGCGGACCGCCGACGACACCATCGCCGACGTGGAGGCCTCGGGCCTGTGGCCGGGCAAAGTTGTCACCGAAGTGACGCCCGCCGGGCCGTTCTGGGAGGCCGAGCCGGAGCATCAGGACTACCTGGAGCGTTACCCCGAGGGCTACACCTGCCACTACGTCCGCCCGGACTGGAAGCTGCCGCACCGCACCGGCAGGGTTCCGTCCTAGTCGGCCGCGTCCTGCCCGGGCTGCCGGTTACACGAAGTGCACCTGGGCCTGATCGGGCTCGTGCTCCACGAGCTGATCGCAGGTGGGGCAGTACCAGCGGGCCTCGATGGGAGTGCCGCAGGCGAGGTGACGCGGGGCGTCGGCCTGGTCGGTGTGCCTGCTCCCCCAGTGGGCGAGCAGGCGGAGCGCCCCGGCAAGTTCTGTGCCTTCGGCGGTCAGCTGGTAGCTGGCACGGGGCGGCCGCTGGGAGTAGGGCCGGGCTACCAGCAGCCCATCGCGTTCCAGCCGTTTGAGGCGGTCGGACAGGATGTTCGCGGCGATGCCCGGGATCTGGCTGAGCAGGTCGTTGAACCGGCGTGGCCCGGGCAGCAGCGCCTCCACCACCAGCAGCGTCCACCGGTCGCCGACTCTGGCCAGTGCCTCGGCGAGCGGTGAGGAGCCGTGCTCGGGTTCAGCCATGGGCGAATCGTATCCCCGTTGACGCGCCGATAGTCGATAGTAGATTGCAAGTTACTACTTACTGGAGGCGCACCGATGACGATCCTCGATGAGATCGGAGCAAGCATCAGGCAACTGGCGGAGGGCGCCGGGGCCTCGGTGGTGGGCATCGGGCAACGGTGGGGGCCGGCTCGGGCATCGTGCTCGGGGAGGGCCAGGTGCTGACCAACGCGCACAACGTGCGCGGCGATCAGGTGACGGTCACGTTCGCCGACGGGCACACCGCGGAGGGGAGCGTCGCGGGACGCGACATCGACAGCGACCTGGCCGTCATCAGCGTCGACACCGGCGAGACTCCCGCGCTGCCGTGGGCCAGCAGTACCTCAGTGGAGCTCGGCAAGCCGGTGTTCGCCCTGGCCAACCCGGGCGGGCGCGGGCCGCGGGTGACGTTCGGGTTCGTCTCGGGCATCGAGCGGACTTTCCGCGGTCCCCGCGGCCGGCGCATCACTGGCAGCCTCGAGCACACCGCTCCGTTGCTGCCCGGTTCCTCCGGCGGCCCGGTCCTGGACGCCGACGGGCAACTGCTCGGGATCAACACAAGCCGCCTCGGTGAGGGCTTCTACCTTGCCATCCCCGCCGACGAGGCCCTGCGAGGCCGCGCCGGCGGGCTCGCCCACGGAGAGACCGCGACATCGCCACGACTGGGCGTGGCCATCGCCCCGGGCCACGTGGCCAGGCGACTGCGCCGCGCCGTCGGCCTCCCCGACACCGACGGCCTGCTTATCCGGGAGGTCGCAGAAGCCAGCCCCGCCGCCCGCGCTGGCCTCGCGCCGGGCGACCTGATCGTGGCTGCCGCGGGCCAGCCAGTAAGCACACCCGATGACCTGTTCGACGCGCTCGCAGCGGCACGCGGCGGCGCCCTCGAACTAAAGGCCGTGCGCGGCGCCGAGGAGCGGACCCTCCAAGTCACCTTCACCGAGCCAGACCAGAACGCTTAAGCGGGCGTGCTCCGGCCGACGCCGGGCCTGCCCCTGGTGTGGCCTCTGGGCCCGGGCCCGGTGGTCGTCAGCGGCGGACGACCGCGGCGCTGACGTCGGACAGCGCCGCGCGGAGTTCCTTGCGGGAGCTGATCCCGAGCTTTCCGAACACCTTGCTCAGGTGCCACTCCACCGTGCGCGGACTGAGGAACAGCTGGGCCCCGATCTCCGGGTTGGTCTGCCCGCCGGCAGCCAGGCGCGCGACCTGCGCCTCCTGCGGGGTCAGCTCGTCGAGTGTCGCGACGGTGCGCTTGCGTACTGCTTCGCCGGTGGCCAGCAGCTCGCGGCGGGCGCGCTCGGCGAATGCCTCCATGCCCATGCCCGAGAGCATCGCGTAAGCGACTCGCAGCTGCTCGCGGGCGTCAACGCGACGGTGCTCGCGCCGCAGCCATTCGCCGTACAGGAGGCGCGCGCGGGCCAGCGTCGCGCGGGTTTTGATGTGCGACAGCCGTTCGATCGCCTCCTGGTAGAGCCGCTCGGCGGCTGCACCCTCGGCCAGCATCGCTGCCGCGCGCGCGTGGGTCCCGAGCGCCCAGTCCGTGCCGGCGGCCTGGGCAATCTCAGCGAGCTGGGCAAGCGGACCGGTCGCGCGCTCCGCCTGGCCGCTGCGCGCGGCGGCCTCGATCAGCTCCGCCAGCAGCAGGACCGACGGCCCCAGCCCCCGCGCAGCCTCGGCGGCCCGCTCGGCCGCGGCCAGGGCATCCTCGTAGCGGCCGAGTCCGTTATAGCGGATCGCGCTGCCCCAGTCGTTGGCGGCGAGCCAGAGCCCCTCGCCGCGTCGCAGCGCGTCCTGCCGGCGCGCCTCGATGAGCGTCACCGCCTCGGTGTCCCGTCCCCGCCAGTTCGCCAGCACGATCGAGGTGCGCAGCGTCAGGTGACTGCCGGTGGCCTCGACGACGGCGTCCGACTCGGCGGCCAGCGACATGGCCACCCCGATCCTGCCGGAGAACAGCTCCACGAGCACGCGGTCGGTGAGCGCGACGGGCAACGCGGAGAACGCGCCGGCGCGGCGTGCGAGTTCGAGATGGCGCGCGGTGAGCTCGTCCCATGCATCATCATCGGCCAGCGCCCGGGCGATGCGGCAGGCCAGCCACAGCCAGCGCAGCTCGTCCTCCTCGGCGAGCGGCTCGTCACGGAACGTGCGCAGCGCGACCTTCAACGCCGGTGCCCCCGCGACGTAGCCCTCGGAGGTGAGCAGGGCGAGCCCGTCCAGCAGCAGATCGCTGGCGCGCGTGGAGGGCTCCCAGTCGGCGGCCAGAACGGCCGCGGCGACCTCCCGCGCGTCGCCGCTGCGCACCAGGCGGTCTGCGGAGAGCGCGGCCGCGAACGCCTCGAGGTAGGTCTCGCGAGCGAGCCTCGGATCCAGCGGCTCGAGCCGCCGGGCCGCCTCGAGCAGCAGGGGGGGAGCGTCGCGCCCGCGCGTCATCGCGAACGTGATCTGCGCGTGCAAAAGTTGCGCGCGGGCTCGCTCGTGCTCATCCAGCGGCCCCGCCTCCGCCATCGCCAGCAACCGGAGCGCCGCGTCCGGCGCACCGGCTTGGTGCTTGCCCTGCGCAGCGAGGAGCGCACGCTGCGCCCGGCGCCTGAGATCGGGCGTTAGCTCGACGGCTCGCTCGTGAAATGCCGCCCCCGCCGCCAGGCCGCCGCGCGCCCGCGCTCGCCCGGCCGAGCGTTCCAGCTCGGCGGCGACGTCCTCGTCGATCCCGGCTGCCGCCCGAGCGCGGTGCCAGGCACGGCGATCCGGATCGACGTCGGCATCGGTGGCCTCGGCGAGCGCGCGGTGCACGCGCCGGCGCTCCTCCGGCGCGCCAGCGCGGTAGACCGCCGAACGCACGAGCGGATGACCGAAGCGCACCTGCGCGCCGAAATCAACTAGTCCCGCGGCGGCGCCGGACGCGGCCGCGTCCGGCCCGATGCCGAGCCCGGCGGCCGCCCGCCACACCAACACCGGATCGCCTGTGGGCTCGGCCGCCGCGACGAGAAGCAAGAGCCGCGTCGATGGCGGGAGCGGCGCCAGTCGCTCCCGGAAGCTTTGCTCGATCCGCACCGGCACCGCCGGGCCGCCGGACAGCCCGAACCCGCCCGCGAGCTCGGCGGGCGTCCGGCCACGTGGCAGCTCAAGCAGCGCCAGCGGGTTGCCGCGCGTCTCGGCCACGATCCGGTCACGCACCCGCTCATCGAGCGGACCGGCGAGCACAGTCGCGAGCAGCTCCCGCGCATCACCGTCTTCTAGCCCGCCCACGGTGAGCTCCGGCAGGCCCTCAAGATGCCGCTCGCCGCCCGGCTCGCGCACAGCGAAGACCAGCCCGACCGACTCCGCACCGAGACGGCGCGCCACGAAGGCAAGCGCCTGCGCGGAAGCCGCGTCGAGCCACTGTGCGTCGTCCACGATGCAGACGAGCGGTCGTTTTTCCGCAATATCCGACAGCAGGCTCAGCACCGCCAGGCCGACGAGGAACCGATCCGGCGCGTTGCCCTCGCGCAAACCGAAAGCAGTGCCAAGCGCACCGCGCTGCGGGCCGGGAAGGCGCTCCAGGCGATCCAGAAACGGTGCGCACAGCTGTTGCAACCCCGCGTACACGAACTCCATCTCCGACTCGACGCCGACCGCCCGGGCAATGCCGCACCCGGACGCATGTTGCGCCAGGTACTCCAGCAACGCGCTCTTGCCGACCCCGGCCTCCCCGCGCAGCACCAGCGCCCGGCTCTGACCCGCGCGCACACTCGCCACCAGCTGATCCAGCGCCGCGCACTCGCTGCGTCGGCTAAGCAGCCGCCGCGCTGGAACAGGAGCCGACATTGCCACCAACCGAGCCTTATCCACCGAGCCCAGGAACGGCGCCCCACGCTGGCAACCTCGGCGCCGTGGACCCGTGACCCCCGGACCGGGCACCCCGGGGGTCTGCACCAGGGACTTTACCGGGCGCGACGGGCAGGCGCGCAGACCACTCTTATGGCGAGACCTGGCCCACCTGGTACGCCGCCTACCTGGCGGCGGAGCAGGCCGGGACGGACATGCCTGCGTAACCGGTGTGGGTCCTATCACTGAACGGAGAGCTTCCATGCCATTTGTCAAGGTCGGAGCTGAGAACAGCGCCGACATCGAGATCTACTACGAGGATCATGGCGCCGGCCTGCCCGTCGTGCTGATCCACGGCTACCCGCTCAGCGGCCGCGCCTGGGACAAGCAGGTGCCGGTCCTGCTGGAGGCCGGGCACCGGGTCATCACCTACGACCGGCGCGGGTTCGGCAAGTCCAGCCAGCCGGTATCCGGGTACGACTACGACACCTTCGCCGCCGACCTCCATACCCTGCTGGAACACCTGGATCTGCGCGACACAGTGCTGGCCGGGCACTCGATGGGGACCGGCGAGGTGACCCGTTACCTGGGCCGCTACGGGTCGGCGCGGCTGGCCAAGGGCGTGCTGGTCTCCCCGATCCCGCCGTACCTGCTGCAGGCCGACGACAACCCCGACGGGGTGCCGCAAAGCCTGTTCGACGGGTTCGCCCAGGCCGCCCGGGCCGACGCCCCGGCCTGGATGAAGGGATTCCTGGACAACTTCTACAACATCGACACCCTGCGCGGCACCCTGGTCAGCGACCAGGCCTGGCAGGCCAGCTGGAACCTCGCCGTCACCGCCTCGGCCACCGCCGCGGTGGCCTGCATCGGCACCTGGACCACCGACTTCCGCGACGACCTGCCCAAGATCGACGTGCCCATGCTGGTCATCCACGGCGACGCGGACCAGGTGCTGCCCCTGGACAAGACCGCCAGCCGCCTGCCGGACCTGATCAAGGACATGCACCTCGTCGTGGTCGAGGGCGCCCCGCACGCCATCGCCTGGACCCACGCCGACCAGGTCAACACCGCCCTGCTCGACTTCCTGCGTACCTGAACCCCGGCCACCTCCGGCCACGCGACCGCCACCCAGGCACATCACCAGTCAAAGGAGCCCGCAATGTCCAACCACTTCAGCGCCGACAATCTCAAGTTTCCCGGCGACGACAGGCGCCTGGACCTCACCGACGTGTTCGTATTCAAGTCATCAGACAACCCTGGCAAGACGGTGCTGATCATCGACTCGAACCCGACCAGCGCCCCGCCGCCCATCCCCGCGCCGGTGACCGGCCCCGAATTCCACCCCGACGCGGTCTACCGGATCAACATCGACACCGACGGCGACACCCACGCCGACGTCGCCTTCACCTTCACCTTCTCCGCGTTCGAGAACGGCAGGCAAACCGGGACCGCCTGGTACGCAACGGGCAGCCAGGCTCGCCAGCCCGAGCCGGCCGGCGAGGTGCTCGCCGAGTCGATCCCGGTCAGCTTCGACGGCACGGCCCGGCCAGTCCAGGCCGGCCCGATCCGGCTGGCCGCCGGGCTGCGCAGCGACCCGTTCTTCGCCGACGTCGAGGGCGCCCTGCACGGATTCGCCTGGACCGGGCATGACGACTTCGCCGAGAACAACGTCGACTCCATAGCGCTGGAAGTACCCGACGACATGCTCGGCGCCGGCCCGGTGATCGGCGTGTGGGCCTCGATCAGCCTGCGCCGCGACGGCACCCTGGTACAGATGGACCGCGGCGGGAACCCGACCATCAACCCGTTCATCAACCCCGACGGCGAGAAGAACCTCTTCAACTCCCGGCAGCCAGCCGACGACGTTGCCAACTACCTGCAGCCCTGGTCCAAGATCCTGGAAAACGCCGGCGGCTACTCCCCCGAGGAGGCCAGGGCGGCGGCCCTTCAGGTACTGCCCGACATCCTCCACTTCGACCGCACCAAGCCCGCCACCTACCCCAACGGCCGTGTCCTCACCGACGACGTCTACAGCATCCGCTTCGCCTGGCTGAGCAACGGCAAGATCCCCCCGGCCGGTCTCAAGCCGCACGACGACCTGCTGAACGAGTTTCCCTACCTCGGCGTCCCTAACCCCTAGCCGCCAGGGCCGGCCTTTCCTTCGCGCCCGCCCCTAGGGCGCCGGAGAACCTGAACCCGAAACTGACCTGGCCGGGACGCGGGCGGGCGACAAGCGCAAAGTGGCGAAAGAAACACGCACGGCACTGCTGCCGACTCAGGAGGCGCTCACCATGGAATACCTCGTCACGATGACCACCCGCGTTCCGGACGGAACCCCAGAGGAAGCTATCGACGACATCCGGGCCCGCGAGGCGGCGCACTCGCGTGAGCTCGCGTCCCAAGGCCACCTGCTTCGCTTGTGGCGCCCGCCGCTACAGCCAGGCGAATGGCGGAGCCTCGGATTGTTCGCTGCCGACGATGGCGATGAGCTCGAGAGAGTCCTCGCCTCGATGCCGCTGCGTGTCTGGCGTACCGATGAAGTAACCCCGCTCGCCCGGCACCCGAACGACCCCGGGCTAGAGGCCAGTCCGGGAGCCACGGAATTTCTGACCGCCTTCACGATTGCCATCCCGGAGGGCACGCCCGCCCAGACGGTGGCGGATACCAAGGCACGCGAGGCAGAACGCGTGTACGAGCTGGCCGGCCAGGGACGCCTGTTGCGGCTGTGGGCGCTGCCGGGCGAGGGGCGATCGCTGGGCCTCTGGCGAGCCCAGGACGCGGCCGAGATGCAGGCGCTCCTGAAATCGCTCCCGCTGGATGCCTGGATGACCGTGCAGACGAGGCGGCTCACCCCGCACCCCAGTGACCCGGTGACAGCCAAGACCTGACCGGAGCCGGCGTCGCGCGGCAGCAGGCGCAGCCAGCGATTTCCGGGATATCAAGTTCGTGCTGACGGGTTCCGCGCTTGTCCGGTCGCGCGAATCACCGTGATCCGGTGACGCCTGCTCACCTGCCTGGCGGCAAGCCTGGTAGTGCCCCGCCTCCCGGCAGGAAATTTCAGCAGCGGATCGACGTAGCCGAGTTCCCTGGGGGCGCCGCCGAACTAACGCCCAACCGAAGGGAGATCCTCCGTGAGCACCGAGCAGCGAGCGGCCCTCGACGCGATCCTGCGGCAGTCAGCCTTCCCCGCCGACAGCGATGTCAGCGAGCAGCGGCGACAACTCCGGGAGCTGATATCGGCGCAGCCGCTGCCCGCCGAAGTGACCGTGACCGCAGCCACACTGGGCGGTGTCCCAACCGCCGAGATCACGGTCGACGGAATCGAACCTCGCCATGTTGTCCTGTACTTCCACGGCGGCGTGTACGCAATAGGGGACGCCTTCCTCGCCGCCGACCTGGCCTCCCAGGTCGGCCGGCGGACCCGCGCCAAGGTCATCTCCGTCGACTACCGCCTCGCCCCCGAGCACCCGTACCCGGCAGCGGTCGACGATGCTCTTGCCGCCTACGAAGCTCTCCTGCGTGGCGGCACAGCCCCTTCGGACATCGCCTTCGCAGGGGAGTCCGCCGGCGGCGGGCTCGCCATCGCCACTCTGGTCAATGCCCGCGATCACGGGCTGCCCCTGCCCGCTGCGGCCTTCGTCATGTCGCCGTATGCCGACCTCACCCTGGCCGGGACGACCATGGAAACAAAGCGCGAGGCCGACCCGCTGCTCAGCCGGGAAAACCTCCAGCCACGCGTCAGCGACTATGTGTCGGGGCAAGACGCCGCTCTCGGCCTCATCAGCCCGATATTCGCCGACCTGTCCGGCCTGCCGCCCCTGATCATCCAGGCCGGAACTCACGAGGTTCTCCTCGACGACGCCGTCCGCCTCGCCAGGCAAGCCGCCACCGCCGACGTCCAGGTCACGCTCGACATCACCCCCGGGGTGCCGCACGTCTTCCAGGCCTACTACCCGATCCTCGACGAAGCGGCCGCGGCGCTGGACAGAGCCGGACAGCTGCTGTCGGCGCATCTCGCCGTGACAGAACGCGTCACCGGATAGCCAAAGGCGGAACGCAAGCTGTCCATAACCCAGAGGTTGCAGGTTCAATCCGCCCCTCGTTTACCAGCGCATCACAGGAGTTCGACATGAGCGAAACGCTTGACTGGAACGCGAAGACCATCGCGGAGTTCCGGGCGAACGAAGGCAGGGTTGGCGGGACCTTCGAGGGCGCTCCGCTGGTCCTGGTGCATCACCGCGGCCGCAAAAGCGGACGGGAACACGTCACCCCGATGATGTACCTCCCGCACGAGACCGAGCCGGACGTCATCTACGTCTTCGCAACCAAAGCAGGAGCACCCACCAACCCGGACTGGTACCACAACCTGACCGCCGCCGGTGACGGCAGCATCGAACGCGGAACCGAGACATACCAGGTGAGCGTCCGCGAACTGACTGGGGCTGAACGCGACCGCATCTACGCCGAGCAAGCGCGGCGCTACCCGGGCTTTGCCGAGTACGCACGCCAGACTGCTGGAGTCCGCACCATTCCCGTGCTCGAGCTTACGCGGCGCAGCGCCGCGTGAGGTGTTCCTGTTCGGGGCTATCGCTGTTGCTCGGTGGGGCGGATGAGCATCTCGTTGACCGCGACGTGCCGGGGGCGGGTGACGATGTAGCCGATGGCATCGGCGATGTCTTCGGCTTCCATGCGCTGGCCGAACTGGTTCCGGATGCTCTCCAGCACCTCGGGCCGGTTGTGGCTGGCCAGCTCGGTTGCGGTGGCGCCCGGCTCGACCAGGGACACCCGCACGTACTGCCCGGCCAGCTCCTGGCGCAGTGACTCGCTGAACGCCCCCACGCCGAACTTGGTGAGCGCGTAGACCCCGTTGCCGCTGCGCGCGAACCGGCCCGCCACCGAGCTGATGTTCACCATGTCGGCGACCTGGCGCGGGCCGTCCTCGGCGGCGCGCCGCAGATGGGGCAGCGCAGCGTGCGCGCAATACAACAGGCCGAGCACGTTGAGCGCCACCATCTGCTGCCATTCGGCCAGCGGCGCATCGGCTGCCGGGCCGAGCAGCATGACCCCGGCGTTGTTGACCAGCGTGTCCAGCCGGCCCAGCTCGGCAACCGTGCGCTCCATCGCGGCCGACGCCTCTTCCTGGTCCGTGACGTCGCACTCCAGCACCAGCGCGGTGCCGCCCTGACTCCTGATCCCCGCAGCCAGTTCCTCCAGCCGGTCCCGCCGCCGTGCGGCTACCGCCACCGCCGCTCCCCGGCCGGCCAGCACCGCTGCCGTGGCCGCGCCGATACCGCTCGACGCCCCGGTCACCAGCGCGACCGTACCCTGCAGTACCGGCTTCACCCGACGCTCACTACCCCTTACTCGTTAACCCTCCCGCTGCCCGGCGTGCCGGGCGGATGAGGACCCGTGATCTGGCACGGCAATCCGCCGGCGAGGAAGCGGCAGACCTGGATCAGTGCTCTTGTTCGTATTTGAACGAGAGCTGAAGCTTGGTCCGGTAGGTGATCGCGCCGCCCTCGTCCAGGTGAATATCCTGCTTGACGACCTCGGCCACCCGAAGATCGCGGAGCGTCCCGGCCGCAGTCCTGATTGCCTCCGCGGCCGCATCCTCCCACGACGTGCCGCTTGTCCCGATGATCTCGGTCACCCTGTAGACGCTCATGCCGCTCTCCTTCGATGGCTTGCGACCCAGTCTGGGTTGCTGCGGCCAGCCTGTCATAGGGCGCCGGGGAACCGCCGCGCGACGGCGCGCCTCTGGGTGCGACCATGGGTCCTATGCGTCCTGATATCAGACCTGGTGGCATCTTCCCTGATTACGCTCTTCCGGATCACACCGGCACGGAGCGTACGCTCAGCGAGCTTCAGGGCCGCGATCCGCTGATCCTCACCTTGGCGCGCGGCCATTACTGCCCCAAAGAACACCAGCAGCACCTCGAGCTGGCGGCCAACTACCCGAAGGTCGCGGTGGCTTACACCCAGATTGCCACCATCGCCACCGACGACCATCACACCCTGCAAGAGTTCCGCGCGTCGGTGGGCGCCCAGTGGACCTTCCTGTCCGATCCCGGCCGGACCGTCCAGCAGGACCTCGACATCCAGGAGTACACCGACCCCGAGCACAATCCCATGATCCCGCACACGCTGGTGCTCAAGCCGGGGCTGGTCGTTCACAGTGTCTACAACGGCTACTGGTTCTGGGGCCGCCCGTCGTTCTACGACCTGTGGCATGATCTGCGCGCCGCCACCAGCGAGATCCGCCCGGACTGGGATCTGGGCACCCCGGGGCTCCGCGAGGCCTGGGACGCAGGCGACTACTCGCACTTTCACGGCTGGGACCGGCGGTCCCCCGGGTCGGTGCCGACCTCGTATGTCGAGCCGAGCAAGGGGTGAACGCGCGGCGCACACCGGTGTGTGAGTTGCTTGGGATTGAACAGCCGATCGTCCTGGCGCCCATGGTTGCGGTTCCCCAACTGGCCGCCGCGGTTTCGAATGCCGGCGCGCTCGGCATGCTGACGCTGACCTGGTCAGAAGACGTAGGAGCCGTGGTTCGGGAGACGGCGGCACTGACCACACGGCCGTTTTGCGGCAACCTCG
Source organism: uncultured Actinomycetes bacterium (assembly GCA_963726415.1). Classification (GTDB taxonomy): domain Bacteria; phylum Actinomycetota; class Actinomycetes; order Streptosporangiales; family Streptosporangiaceae; genus DASXKD01. The sequence goes on along the minus strand of CAVSCM010000024.1, from coordinate 23,392 downwards.
TGCTCACCGAAGATCACCACCGTCGCCTTGACCAGGCCCTCGACGCCGGCTTGCGGATCGTGTCGTTTTTCTTGGGCGATCCCGGCGGTTACATCGAGCAGGTCCACGACGCCGGGGGGATTGTCATGCACACGGTCGGCAGTGCCGAGGAGGCACGGCGCGCAGTCACGTCCGGCGTGGACGTGGTCGTCGCGCAGGGCTGGGAGGCCGGCGGGCACGTCTGGAGTACCGTCGCGACGCTGCCGTTGGTGCCCGCCGTGGTGGACGCGGTGGCGCCGGTGCCGGTGATTGCGGCTGGCGGGATCGGTGACGCTCGCGGCGTCGCCGCGGTACTCGCCTTGGGCGCCCAGGCCGCGTGGCTGGGCACGCGGTTCCTGCTGGCCGAGGAGATGCCGATCCACGAGGACTACCGGCGCCGGCTGATAGCGGCGGCCGAGACCGATCCGCAGTGGTACGCCAACCTGTACTCGGTCGGGTGGCCCGACTCTCCCCACCGCGCGCTCCGCAACTCAACCGCCGACGCGTGGCAGGCCGCCGGCCGCCCCCCGCTCGCGCAACGGCCAGGAGAGGGCGACGTGATCGCGCACTTCGCCTCCGGCGAACCAATCGTTCGTTACGAACCAGCCCCACCGATGGCCGGGACCACCGGTGAGATCGAAGCGCTCTCGATGTGGGCCGGACAGAGCGTCGCACTCGCGAGACAGCCACAGTCAGCAGCGGACATCGTTGCCGAGCTCACCTCCCGCCTCTAACTCGGGACGGAGGCTCGCTCCCCGACCGCCGCGCTTCTTCTCCAGGGTGCCTGCCGTCGGCAGCGCACTGCCATGGCGCGGGCGCCGTCCGGGCAGCAGTGCTTATGGTGAAGACGTTTCACCAGGCTCCTGGCCAGATTCGGGTTCGCCGGCCGACGGTATGTTCGCGTCCAGCAGGGCGGTAGAACCAGCCGCGCGGGTAGTCGTATCTTCGGTCCGCTCCCGCAGGCGCTCCAGCGATTCACCGTCACCGAGCGGGACCGTGGCCTGCAAGTGTTCGCTCGCCTGCACCTCGGGAAGATCCATCACGGCATCGACCAGGCTCGCCCGGCTGCCAGGGGCGATATGCCCGGGCGCCGCGTGCAGCGACGCCTGAGCGGTTCCGCCGGGCTCCTGCGAAGTGGTCACCTCCGCAGCGGCGACCGTGTCCTCACCGTCCTTGATTTCGACGTGCTGGGGCGTACCCGGATCAGTCATCGGATGCCTCCTTGCTGGGGTCGCCATTGCCCACGGCGACTAGCGCATCAAGCCTGACCCCTAACCCGGAATAGCCCAGACGGCCCGGCACGCACGGCAACCTCACTGCCGCAGCCGCAGGTATTGCCCTGCCCGGCCGGTCCGGCATGAAACGGCTCCGATCGAATCACCTCGTCCACGGGGAACAGTTCCACCGGCAGCCGGTAGTTGATCGGCGTGGCCGTGGCCCAAGATCACGCGTGTGCCTTGCCCGGCCACAGCCTTGTCTGCCAACCTGAATGGTTGCGTGAGGCCCGGGGGCTCGACAGAGCCACCGGCCCGAGCCGCTCTCCGAGGCGGTCGACGCGAAAGGAACGGCACCATGCCTGACGAGCGAGTAGGCGACCCTGGCAACGGAGGAAGCACGGTCGCTGGCCCAGTCGATGGCCGCCACCTTCTACTGGTCGGTGCGGGGCCTGGCCTTGGAACGGCTGTGGCACGTCGCTTCGCCGTGGGCGGCTACCGGGTAACCCTGGTGGCGCGTAGCACGGACACCCTCCGCGACCTCGCGGGCACCTTGGCCGATACCGGCGCCGAGATCAACACCATCGCGGCCGATGCCAGCGATCCCGATGGCCTGGGCGCCCGGATGAGGGAGCTCTATCTCGGAAATGGCACACCGGGCGTCATCGTCTATAACGCCGTCATGGGAGCTCCAGACCGGCTGCTGAGCTCAAGTGTCGCCCACCTCCAGGCGGCGTATTCCGTGGATGTCATCAGCGCCATCGTCGTCGCGCAGGTGGCCGCCCCGGCCATGCGGGCCGCGGGCTTCGGGACCATCCTCGTCACCGGGGGCGGGTTCGCCGACCACCCGATCCCGGCCCTTGCGACCGTTTCCCTCGGCAAGGCGGCTCTCCGGTCGGCCGCGACAATGCTCGGCGCTGACCTGGAAACGGACGGCGTCCGTGTGGCCACACTGACGATCGCAGGGCAGATAGCTGCAGGTACTTCCTTTGACCCGGAGCGCATCGCCGAACGCTACTGGGAGGTTGTCCACTCCGACGGTCCATGGCAGGCAGAATTCCGATTCACAGGCGAGTAGGCGACGTCCTGCGAATGCGGCCAGGCAAGGCTGGTCGTGACGCCGAAACTGCGGTTACCGGTTGCGCAGCGAGATCCCGTCAGACTCGGCGATGTGATCGGCCTCGACTGCTCGCAGTCCTTCACCGAGGCGCTCGCGAGCCTGTCGCAGCAGCTTGAGTGAGTTAGTGGAGGGATTCTGGACGGCGCTACGATCCGGATCGGCCCCATGCTCCTCGATGAGGTGAGCCTGAAGGGCCGCAGCGACCTCGTCAGCCGCCTTCAGCGCGTGGTAGATGGCCCGGTCCCGTGCGGTGTCGTCAACCATGTGGCTAGTATTCCCTCCCCGCGCCGGTGGCGAGGCCGACGGGCCGCCATCATCCGCAGGCCGGAAAGTTGTGCCGATGATTACAGAGTTACACTTCTGCGATGGGTGAGCCGCCGACGCTGTACGACTGGGTGAAGGGCCGTCCGGCCATCACGCGGCTGATCGGCTGCTTCTATGACCGGGTGGAGCGCGATGACCTGCTGAGCCCGTTTTTCCCGGGCGGGGTCAGCGCGGAGCACCGGGAGCACGTGACGACCTGGTGGTGTGAGGTATTCGGCGGCCCGGCCGACTACACCGCGCGGCTCGGTGGGTACCCGGCCATGCTGGCGCATCACCGCAACCTCGGGATCACGGCTGAGCAGCGGTTCCGGTTCGCGTCGCTGATGAGCCTGGCGGCCGACGACGCCGGCCTTCCCGATGACCCGGAGTTCCGCGCTGCGCTGGTCAGCTACCTGGAGTGGGGCACCCGGCTGGCCATGCACAACTCCCAGCCCGGCGCCGACGTCGTGCAGCAGGCCCCCGTCCCGCGCTGGGGCTGGGGCGTGGCCCCGCCGTACCAGCCGTAGAGGCGATTTTCCGCGCTCGCCGCGATGAGTCCGCGGTGCGTTTGCCGTCAGAACGTCAGCGGGCTGTGACATCTTCTGCTTACCGGCTATGGCCAGGGCAGGCGGGCGGTCTCATGGCCGGCCGGGTCCAGGCGCGCGGCGTGCCTGACAGGCAGACGGGAGCAGTGATGACGGGCGTACGGGTACTGGCGGGCACGCGCAAGGGCGCGTTTGTGCTGACCTCCGATGGCCGGCGGGACCGGTGGGAGGTCAGCGGGCCGCATTTCGCGGGCTGGGAGGTGTACCACGTGAAAGGGTCGCCGGCGGATCCGGACCGGCTGTATGCCTCGCAGTGCAGCGGCTGGTCCGGGCAAGTGATCCAGCGGTCCGACGACGGTGGCCAGACGTGGGCGCCGACGGGCAACGAGTTCGCCTACGACGGAACCCCCGGCACGCACCAGTGGTACGACGGGACGCCGCATCCGTGGGAGTTCGAGCGGGTGTGGCACCTGGAGCCGTCCCTGGATGATCCGGACACTGTCTGGGCCGGGGTCGAGGACGCCGGGCTGTTCCGGTCGCGCGACGGCGGGCAGAGCTGGCAGGAGATGCCCGCGCTGCGCGGCCACGAATCCGGGCCGTCCTGGCAGCCGGGCGCCGGCGGGATGTGCCTGCACACCATCCTGCTGGACCCGTCCGCGCCGGGGCGGATGTTCGCGGCGATCTCCGCGGCGGGCGCGTTCCGGTCCGACGACGATGGCCGGTCCTGGCGGCCGATCAACCGGGGCCTGCAGTCCGAGGGCATCCCCGACCCGGACGCCGAGGTCGGGCACTGCGTGCACCGGCTCGCGATGCACCCGTCCCGGCCGGGCGTGCTGTTCATGCAGAAGCACTGGGACGTCATGCGCAGCGACGACGCCGGTGAGTCCTGGCGGGAGATCTCCGGAAACCTGCCGACCGACTTCGGGTTCCCGATCGACGTGCACGCCCACGAGCCGGACACCATCTACGTGGTCCCGATCACCAGCGACGCCGAGCATTTCCCGCCCGAGGGGAAACTGCGGGTCTACCGCAGCCGGACCGGCGGCGACGACTGGGAGGCCCTCACGCAGGGCTTGCCCCAAGAGCACTGCTACGTCAACGTGCTCCGCGACGCCATGGCCGTCGACTCCATGGACGAGTGCGGCGTGTACTTCGGCACCACCGGCGGCCAGGTCTACGCGTCCGCCGATTCCGGGGACAGCTGGGCGCCGATCGTGCGGGACCTCCCGGCAGTGCTGTCCGTCGAGGTGCAGACGCTGCCATGATCCGGGTCGTCCTCCCCGCGCACCTGCGGGCCCTCGCCCGCATCGACGGCGAGGTCCGCCTCGACGTCGCGGACCCGGTCACGCAGCGGACGGTCCTGGACGCGCTGGAGGCCAGCTACCCGGTGCTGCGTGGCACTATCCGCGGCCATGACGGCGGGCCGCGGCGGGCGTTCATCCGGTTCTTCGCCTGCGAGCAGGACCTGTCCCACCAGCCGCCCGACGACCCGCTCCCCCCGGCGGTCGCCGCCGGCACCGAGCCCTACCTGATCGTCGGTGCTATGGCCGGCGGCTAGCGCCGGGCCGTGCACTGGCATCCGCCGGGGATCCAGTTCAGCTGCTTTCGGGGATCTCGACGGAGACGTTGGTGGCTTTGACGGCGGCGACCGCTAGCATTCCTGGCTCCAGGCCGAGTTCGTCGGCGGCCTCGCGGCTGAGCAGCGACACGAATCTGTGCGGCCCGGCCTGGATCTCTACCTGAGCCATCACGCTGTCGCGGGTGACCCGGCTGATCAGGCCGCTGAACCTGTTCCGTGCCGAGGACGCGATGACCACCCGGGTCTGCTCATGGTCGGCCGCTTCGGCCAGCTCTTGCGCGAGTTCGGCGAGCGCTGTCCCCTCGACGGCCATCCGGCCGGAGGCGTCGGTGGTCGTGTCGATCCGGCCCGCGTCCGCCCACCGGCGCAACGTGTCGGTGCTGACCCCGAGAAGACCAGCGGCCTCCTTGATCCGGAACGTCGGCATCCTGGGACTCTAACGCAGATGCGGCGGACTTCATGGCGCAGGTGGCTCAGAGGCGATCCTGGCGGCCTGCATCCGCCGCTCCCGCCGTTCGCCGCCTGGTGCGGTTGGCCGGTCAGCAGGTGCTGACCAGGTCAAAGACCCGCTAACGTGACCGGGTGCTCGGGACCGGCTGGACTGAAGTCGTCGCCTTGGCTCGCGGCTTACGTGGTCGCGGTGCTGGCGACGCCTGCGGGGATCTCCGGAGCCGTCTTGCTGTTGCCGTTTCAGGTCAGCGTGCTGGGCACACCGAGCCCGGCGGTCACCCCTACCAACCTGCTTTACAACGTGGTCGCCACCCCAGGAGCGCTGTACCGGTACTGGCGGCAGCACCAGACCGGCGGGCGCCTGGCCCTGATGCTCATCACCGGAACCCTGCCCGGTGTCATCGCCGGATCCGTCATCCGGGTCGAACTCCTGCCCGGCCCGCGCGTCTTCGACCTGGTGATCGCCGCCGTACTGGTACCGCTCGGCATCTGGCTGGCGCTCACCAGGCCAACCCGCCCGCAGAACCCCGATCGCCCGGCCCGGCTGATCCCCGGCTCGGTCTTGGTGATCATGTCCGCCGCGGTGGGCTGCGTCGGCGGAATCTACGGCATCGGCGGCGGGTCGATCCTGGCACCCATCCTGATCGGCTCGGGCAGACGTCCCGCAGAGGTCGCCCCCGCCGCCCTCGCCTCCACGTTCGTGACCTCAGTGGCAGGCGTCATCACCTTCACCATCTTGTCAGTCCACCAGCACGGCTCCGTGGCCCCGGACTGGCCAACAGGCATCGCCTTGGGTGTCGGTGGCCTGGCTGGTGCTTATACGGGAGCCCGGATCCAGTCCCGCATGCCCGATGTCCTGATCCGCCGCCTGGTCGGCATCCTGGTGGTCGCGATCGGCGCCCGGTACCTATGGTCTGGCCTAGGCTGATCCCGCTCCGCTCGGCCAGATGATCTGGCCGCCGGCGACCGCGACCACCGGCCCGGCCGCGCCGCGCGAAGAGTGCGGCACGGCCGGGTTGCGACCGGGCTTCAGTCCTCGATCAATGCCCGGCACACGTCGATAATGTCCACCACGCCGAGGAGGCCGGCGCTGCTGGCGACCGGCAGATGACGGAAATGCCTGGCCGTCATGATCTTGGCCGTGTCACGGATGCTTGTAGTGGTGGTGACGGCTGGGCGGGTGGTCATTACGGCATCGACCCAGGTGTCGTTGATGTCCTTGCCGTCGGCGATTGCGCGGGTAACGTCTGTCTCGGTGATGATGCCGGCTGGCTGGTCGGTCTGCGCGTCCACGACCATCAGAGCTGTCGTGCCCGCGTGCTTCATCAGGTACGCAGCCGCAGCCACATGGTCATGCCGGTTGACCGTCGTCAGCGGTGGCTGCATGACGTCAGCGGCGCTGGCCGCTGACCGGTGAAACGACGGTTTCTGGGCGGGGACGCTTGTCATAACCTGCTCCATTGCGGGGCTCCTTATCTGCTGGGTGGGGATCATGTTGTGCTCGGTAGGCGCGGGCACGTCCGCCAGGCCGCTGGCGGAGTTCTGGTCGCGGGTGTGTTGACCGGTCCTGGAGTTGACGATGCGAGGCGGGCAGCCGGGTGGCGGTGGTGTGCAGGTAGCGGTGCACCAGGGGGATTGCGGCGGCGCCTTCGCCGACCGCCGAAGCAACCCGTTTCATCGATCCCTGGCGCACGTCACCGGCGGCGAACACCCCGGGCAAGCTGGTCTCTAGTGGCAGCGGCGGGCGGCCGGGCGGCAAGCGGTGGCCATCGCCGGCTGGCAGGTCGAGGCCGGTGAGAATGAACCCCTGCTGGTCGCGTGCGACGCTCTGACGGAGCCATTGCGTCCGCGGTTGCGAGCCGATGAGGACGAACAAGGCGTCAGCGGGGACGCTGTGCCGCGCCCCGGAGGCGGTGTCCTCCAGTACCAGCGATTCGAGATGGCCGACGCCGGTGCCATCGGCGACCTGCACGTGGTAGCAGACGTCGATGTTCGGGGTAGAGCGGATCTGGCGGATGAGGTAGTCGGACATGCTGTCGGCCAGCGACTCTGCGCGCGCCAGGATGGTCACGTGGCTGGCCCATTTGGCCATGTGCAGCGCGGTCCGCCCGGCGGAGTTGCCGCCTCCGGCGACGAACACCTTCCGCCCGGCCATGGCCGGTGCCTCGCTGGTCGCGGCGCCGTAGAAGACCCCGCGGCCCTGCAGGTTCTCCAGGCGCGGGATACCGAGCCGCCGGTAGGTGGCGCCGGTCGCGATGATCACGGTACGCGAGGCCAGAACGCCGCCGTCGGACAGCCACAGCTGGTAATGGCCGTCCTGTCTGGACAGGCTCCCGGCCTGGCGCATGTACAGAAATGTGGTGCCGAAGGCCCAGGCCTGCCGCCAGATCTCCTGCGCCAGTTTGGCGCCGCTGATGCCCTGGGAGAAGCCGGGGTAGTTGCGGATCATCGAGCTGGTTCCTGCGTGGCCGCCGATGGCCTCATGCTCGACAATCACGGTCCGCAGGCCTTCTGAGGACGCGTAGACCGCGGCAGCGAGCCCGGCCGGGCCCGCGCCAACCACCACCGCCCGCAGCCTGGACCAAGACACCCTCGACCGCCACCGCCGCATCCTGGGCCAAGACCACCCGAGCACTTTGCGCTCCGCCACCATCCTGGCCCTCGACCTGCGCGAGCTGGGCGACGTACAGGCCGCCCGGGACCTGGACCAAGACACCCTCGCCCGCCGCCGCCGTGTCCTGGGCGAGGACCACCCCGACACCCTCAACTCCGCCCACAACCTGGCCATCAGCCTGCGCACGCTGGGCGAGGTGCAGGCCGCCCGCGACCTGGACCAGGACACCCTCGACCGCCGCCGCCGCATCCTGGGCCAAGACCACCCCGACACCCTGACCTCAGCCGCCAACCTGGCCACCGATCTGCGCGCGCTGAACGAGCCAGATGATGGACCATGAAGCCGTGGCGGCGAGACGACCCCTACGCCGGGTTATCACGCAGTAGGCGCCACAGCCGCTGACCGGGCGTGCTGTTCCTGCGGTTCATCCCTTTGGCACATCCCGCGCCGGGCGGCCTTCCGTCACTGGCGGCTTCGCGGCGCGCGGGCGAGGAACAGCCGTTGCCAGGCGTCGGCGAGGTGGTTGCCGAATTGCTCAGGTGACCAGCCGCGGTCGCTGACGAGCAGCGTCCAGTACTCGGGGCCGTTCATGCTCCAGACGATGTCCGCGATGTCGTCGTCCGACAGGTCTGTGCGCAGCTCGCCGGTGGCGCGGAGGTCGGCGGCGAACATGCGCATGTTGCGGGCGCGTCGCTCGCTGATCTCTCGCCACGTTGCGGCGCAGTCGGGATCGGTGGCGGCGGCGTCGCGCAGAGCCAGGTAGACCGGGGCGAGGCGGGGCTGGATTTTGACCAGGGCCGCGACGTACATCTCGATCTTCTTCCGGGCGCCCTTGGCAGCCCGGACGCGCGCGACGTAGTCGCGCTGCTCGGCGGGCACGGCCTGATCGCTTCCGGAGATCGCGGTCTCCAGGACTTCTCGCAGCAGGGCGGGTTTGCGGCCGACGGCCGCATACACCGTGTCCACAGCGACCCGGGCGCGGCGGGCGATGTCCGCGACCGTCGTGGCCGCATACCCCTGCTCGATGAACAGTTCGCGGGCGGCGTCCAGCACTGCCCGCCGGGTGGCGATGGCCTGCTCGGCCCGGCGTGGCGAATGGTAGGGCTTGCGCTGCCGCGCCTCGTCCGCAGCCATCACTCGCCCATCCTCCCCCGGTTGATCCGAAGTCCCCGCGGACCATTGTGGCCGCACGAGCGCACCGGGCCAAGCAGGACCCGTCGGCCATCCGGCCGACGGGCCGGTCACGCCAGTCCGGCCGCCAGTCGGTCGAGCACCCCGGTCTGGGCGAGCACCGCGAACCGGTCTGGGACTCCCCAGTGCTCGACGATGCGGCCGTCCGCGATACGGCACACGTCGATCACGGTGAAGTCCACGGGCCGGCCGCTGGGCGGCCCGAAGTACGGGCCGGTCGCGGTCCCCTGGCCCCGCACGCGAACCCAGATCGTATCCCCGGACTCCACGGCGTCCTCAATCGTGAACTTTATGTCTGGGAAGGCCCGGTACACGTCTCGCATGGCGTCCTTGACATGGGCGATTGCGTCCGCGCCGCGGCCGGCCGTGCCGAACTGGTGGTCCAGGAGGTCGGGCGAGCAGAGTTCGTCGGCGACGGAGCCGTCGCCGGCGGCGAAGCCCTCGTCGAACATCCGCTGCATCACCGTGTGCGCGGTCGAGTGAATCTGGCTGGTGGTGGACATCTGATCCTCCCTAGTGTTTCATCCGAAGAAGCTTCGGATGAACAGTGGCACTGTAGGACGGATGTCGCCGACCTGTCAAGCTGCCGAAACCGGCTTGACAGGGCACATGGTTCGTATCACTCTAGATTAATCCGAAATAATATCGGCTCAACTTTTGGAGCTGTCATGACGAATCTGTCCACCGGCATGTCCGGATCCGCCACCGATGTGGTGGCCAGCCGCGCCGCCGGTACCGGCCCGGCCACCTGGGCCATGGGGATGCTGTTCGAACGCCTGGTCGGGGCTGAGGAGACCGCCGGCCTGCTGGGCGCCTCGGTCGTCACCCAGCCACCGGGCCAGGCCAGCCCACTGCACGTGCACACCCGGGAGGCGGAGGCCTGGTTCTTGCTCCAGGGCGCGATGACGTACCGCGCCGGCGAGAGGCTGATCCGGATGACCGCCGGGGACTTCATCTACCTGCCGCGAGAGGTGCCGCACGCGTTCCGCACGACCGGTACCATCCCCGTCCGGTTCCTGGCCTTGACCCTGCCCGGCGGGCTGCTCGACATCTACGACGAGGTCGGGGTCCCGGCCGCCGAACGGCGCCTGCCCGATGTGGGTGTTTCGGATGCGGACATCGCTCGCTGGCTTGAACTCGCCCCCCGCTACGGGCTCCGCGTCGTCGGCCCGCCGATCCCCGAGGCCGAGGCGTAGGCCGGTGAAAAGGCCAGCCAAGGCCCCGGCCGCGGGATCATGCCCGTCCAGACGAAGTTGAACTAGAGCCAGCCACCCTGGCTGGGATCGCCTGGCCGACCGACCGGATCTTGCCAGGCCTGCCGCCCCTGGAACCTGTCAGCTCACCTCACCGGCCTCGCGGACCGCCAGGCCGGTGAGGACATACTAGGGGGACTCGAACCCCGACCCCGCGCTTGCAAACCTTGGCCGCGTTGTCCCTGGTTGCCTGGGTTCCGTGCGGTCTGCCGCAAGGCGAGCGCGACGACAAGCGGGAAGAGGCCCTGAACCGCCGACGTCAGCCGCTCGACCATGCCCAGGTCACCGCCGCCGTTCCGTGCTGCGATCAGGAGCCAGCAAGACAACCCGGCGAAGATCACGGTCACTATCGCGCAGCCGTAAGCACTGAGGATCCACGATTGCGCCGGCGCGCGTCTGGCGACAAGTACGGGCCAGACCGCTGTCGTGACGACGCAGCTCACCGCGAAGGCCAGGTGGCGCGACGTCGGGCCCGTGGCCGGTTCCGGGGTGGCGGCGATGCCCAGAGTAGAAAGGCCGGTCAGGATCAGCAGGATGCGCGCAGGCATGCGGACGGCAGTCAGGCCCACGCCGGTCGCGATCTGACAACTGCCCACCAGCAGCAGGGCTGCGGTCATTACCCACCGGTCGGTACCCGAGTGACCAGCCAGCACGCTCATCGTCTGCCGCATCGGGCTATAGGTCGCCGGCTGAAGCGCTCCGGCAATCAGCCAGCCCCCGACCAGGACAACAGGCGCCAGCAAGGCTGTGCCGACCGCCCAGTCAGGGACTGGCAGGCCAGCCTGCAAGAGCCCTGAGCGATCGGCCGGTAACGATTCAGTGGTGGCCGAAGCAGGGCCAAGGCGCAGGTGATCTCGTCCTGTACGGTTGCGCGCGGGGTCTGGACGCGCAAGCTGAGTCATGGTGCCTCCAAGGCCACATCGACTCGTGCTGCCAGAAGGAGGCGCTGTTCGTCCTTAAGCGGGTTGCCTGGCCCGGATCACGGACAGACAAGGCCGTCAAGGCCCGATATGTGGTGCCTTGCGGTCTCGCTTTGGCAACAAGCCAGCCTTCGGGACAGCACGGCACGGGTCCGGGCTATTCCCGTGCCGTCAGTTCCTTGTGCGGGCCGTGGGCCGCCCGCTCGTCGGCGCGCTGGGTCTGTGGCGGTGATCGCGAATGCTCCAGGCGATGGAGTGTCAGTGTGTTAGCTGCCTTCAATGGCTAACGGCCCGCAGCCTGTCGTGGGAGTGCCGCAGCGCCTCGACTCATGGGGCGGGGCTGGTCTCCATGTGGGCTCTCCGTTCTGCCGCGCGCCGGCTCTGCCCGGGGGTACCGGCCTGCCTCACGGGCGCACGAACCGGGCCACGACGGTGGCGCGTGCGATGGCCGATGCCATGCCCAGTGGGCTCCACGTCATGGCGAACCGGGTGCGGTCGACCACGAGGTCGGCGCGCAGTACCACGGTTTCCGCGCTGGCGTCCGCCACGTGCGCGGTGAACTCGACCGGCTCGGCGTGGCCGGCCGCCTCAAGGCTTCCCTGGCAGGTCAGGGCCGCCGGACCTGCTGGCCGGGCGGCGGTCACGGTCACCACCACCTGTGGGTGGCGGCCGGCGTCGAAGAAGTCCGCCGAGCGCAGGTGCTCGTCTCGCTTCTTGTTCCCGGTGCCCAGCGAGGACGCCTCGATGCACACCCGGCCGGTCACCATCCCATCCGCCCCGGCGCTGCCCTCGCCGGTGATCTGGCTGAACGAGCCATGGACCGTGATGGCTCCCCAGAAGTGCTTCACGTGGAACTCGGCCCGCGATCCCGCCGGGTCGAGCACCCAGCGGCCAGCCACGGTCCCGCCATCCAGCAACGCCGCGGCATCTGCCGGAGCGAGGGTCCCCATATCGTCACGGTGTTCGCTCACGGCTTCTCCGTCTCTGCCAGGCGTGATTATGTGGAGGATAGCCTCCGGATCACCCTAGCAGGTTCCGGAGACCGGCCTGCGCGTCGCTTACTATGAGCCCATGAGTGCCCGCCCCCAGATCAGCCCGGATATCCCGGCCGAAACCCCGGGGGCACCGCGGCGGCTGCGGGCGGACGCCGAGCGCAACCGGGCCGCGATCCTCGCCGCCGCCGGGGATGTGTTCGCCGAGCAGGGGCTGGAAGCTCCCCTGGAGGAGATCGCCGCGCGTGCCGGGGTCGGTATCGCCACGCTGTACCGCCGGTTCCCCGACCGTCAGCAGCTCGTCGCCGCCGCGCTCATCGAGAAGATCGCCCAGTACGCCGAGGCTGCCGGTCAGGCCCTGGCCGTCCCTGATCCATGGGCTGGCTTCAGCGGCTTTGTCGAGCGGATCTGCGAGCTGCAGGCAGGTGACCGTGGCCTATCTGACCTGCTGTGCATGGCGCTACCGGCCGGCGAACATGTCGAGCAGCTCCGCAGGGAGGCCAACGACCAGGTGGTGGAGCTCATCGAGCGCGCCAAGGCCGCCGGCCAGCTGCGCGAGGACTTCACCGGCGAGGACCTGCTGCTTCTGCTGATCGCCAACGCCGCCGTCGTCCACGTCACCCGCGCCGACGCCCCATACGCCTGGCGGCGATTCGTGGCACTGGCACTCGAGGCGTTCCAGCGCCGGGATGCGCCCCGCCTGCCGCTGCCGCCTTCGACAGCACAGATGGCCCACGCCATGCTCCGGCTAGCCCGGGAACGCGGCTGCAGCAGGCGCGCATAACCGGGTAACCGGGTAACCGGCGATGGCACCGCCACGCCTGCACGCAAGCGATTCACCCAGAGGCGGGCGCAGGCAAGAGGCGGATCGATCTGGAGGGCGCCCTCCAGAAGCGTCGGCGCGTCAGCTAGGGTTCAGATCAGGACCACGAGCGGCGCCCGCACGACGCCGCCGCCAATACCACTGGGGGGTGAGACAAGGAGAGTTCCATGGGCAACTGGCAGCTGGACCCGTACCACACGCAAGTTGAGTTCTCCGCGAAGCACCTGGGGATGATGACGGTACGCGGCTACTTTGACGAGGTCAGCACCACCGCCGACATCGACCCCGACCACCCGGAGACGGCCTCGGTCCAGGTGACCATCTCCACGGCCAGCATCCGCACCAACAACGGGGTCAGGGACAACGACCTGCGCTCCTCGAACTTCCTCGAGGTGGACAAGTACCCGGTGATCACGTTCACCAGCACCAGCGTCGAGCCGGCCGGCCCGGACCGCTACACGCTCACCGGGGACCTGACCATCAAGGGCACCACCCACCCGGTCTCCCTGCAGGTGACGAAGTACGGGGAGTTCAACGACCCGGGAATGATGGGCCACCGGATCGCCTACGGCGCCACCACCAAGATCAACCGGAAGAACTTCGGCGTAAGTCTTAACATGATGCTCGACGGCAGGCTCGTCGTCGGCGAAGAGATCCAGATCACGATCGAGGGCGAGATCGTCGAGCAGACGGAGAACGCTGCAGCCGGGACCAGCTGATGTAAGCGAGCCTGCCAACGGTCATGGCCGGGGGTGATGTGCCCTGGTAGGGGTTACTGTCTTCAGCCCGATGTGGACGGAGCCGCGCGTGCTCCGCCTCATCAGCGACGCCGGCCGGCACACCTAGGGGAACTTGATGCCTAACAGTCCCGGTTCTGCGGCTGTCACTGAAACCGGCGAGGTCAGCAAGGCTGAGCATCGCAGGATCCTGGTGATCCTCGGGGCGCTGATGCTCGGCATGTTTTTGGCGGCGCTAGACCAGACGATCGTCGCTACGGCACTGCCGACGATCGCGGGCGATCTGCATGGCCTGAACCACTTGTCCTGGGTGGTGACCGCCTACATTCTCACCGCGACGATCTCGACCCCGTTGTGGGGCAAGCTGGGTGACCTCTACGGCCGGAAGAAGCTCTTCCAGGCAGCCATCGTGATCTTCCTCGTCGGGTCGGCGCTGTCCGGGCTGTCGCAGAACATGGCCGAGCTGATCGGATTCCGGGCGCTACAGGGTATCGGCGCCGGTGGGCTGATGGTCGGCGCCCAGGCAATCATCGGTGACATCGTCAGCCCCCGCCAGCGCGGCCGCTACATGGGTTACTTCGGCGCGGTCTTCGGCCTGTCCAGTGTCATCGGCCCGCTCGCCGGGGGCTTCATCACCCAGCACCTGAGCTGGCGGTGGGTCTTCTACATCAACCTGCCGATCGGCGCTGTCGCGCTCGCCGTCATCGCGGTGGTGCTCCACCTGCCCCGCCATCGCACCCGCCATGCGATCGACTATCTCGGAACCGCGCTCCTGGGAGCGGCGGTTACCTGCATCATCCTGCTCACCACCTGGGGTGGCACGACCTACGCCTGGGGTTCTGCGACGATCATCTCGCTCGCGGCGGCCGCGGTGGTATTGGTCGCCCTGTTCTGCTGGGCAGAGATACGTGCCGCCGAGCCGGTCATTCCGCTCGGGCTGTTCTGGAACTCAGTGTTCACTGTGTCGAACTCGATCGGGTTCATCGTCGGCTTCGTGATGTTCGGCGCGATCATCTACATCCCGCTCTACCTCCAGACCGTCCACTCCGCTACACCGACGAGCTCGGGGCTGCAGCTGCTGCCGCTGGTCGGCGGGATGCTCATCACGTTCACGATCAGCGGGCGGCTGGTGACCAAATGGGGCAGATACAAGATCTTCCCGGTCATCGGCACGGCAGTGATGTCCATCGGGCTTTTCCTGTTCTCGCTCCTGACGCCGTCGACGCCCCTGGTCATCTCATCCATCTACATGGTCGTCCTCGGCCTGGGCATCGGCTGCGTCATGCAGGTCCTCGTCGTCGCCGTGCAGAACGCCGTCCCCCAAAGCCAGCTGGGCACGGCAACCTCGTCCTCCGCGTTCTTCCGCTCAATCGGCGGTGCGTTCGGCGTCGCCGTCTTCGGCGCGATCTTCAACAATCGCCTCGCCGCCAACCTGCCGAAATACCTTCCACCGTCGGCACTGCGGGCCGTTCACGGCAGCAACATCTCCGCCAGCCCTGCCCAGCTCGACGCGTTGCCGCCCGCCATCCACCACGGCTACGTCCTGGCGTTCAGCGACTCACTCCATGCCGTCTTCCTGATCGGCGCGCCCATCTCCCTGCTGGCCTTCGCCCTCACCTGGTTCCTGAAAGACCTGCCGCTGCGGGGCCACGCCTACCTCGCCACCGACGACGCAACGCCACGAGGGAACGCACCCGCCACCCCCCAGGACGCCGCCAAGTTGTAAGGCTAGTGCGCTCTGTGTGCTGTGCTAGGGGAGCCGGGTGTGCGGGTACTGCGGCGAGCGGTGCTGGAATGACAGGATGTCCGGGTTCTGGATGATGCCGCCGCGGATTTCCAGGGCGCGCCGGATGGTCGGGTCGGCGTCCCATGCCTGGAGGCCGGCGAGCACCAGCCGCAGGTGTGGCAGCAAGGCTTCGCTGATCTCCCAGGTGGCGGAGTTCCATAGCAGCGATGGGCTGTGGTCCACAGCGTAGTAGCAGATGTTGCCGCCCACGGTGATCATCGGCTCGGCGAACGAGGTGGGCCGCGCCCAGCTGAAGCCCATCCCCTCGTCGCACGACACGTCGACGATGAGACTGCCGGGCGCGAAGGCGGCCAGGTCGTCTCCGGTGAGGAACATCAGCGGTGCGTCTGGGCGCTGCAGGACGCAGTTGACCACGATGTCGAACCCCGCGAGGTAGGTCGCCATCCGCGCCCGGCCGCTTTCGCCAAGCACGTGGCAGCGGCCGGGGCTGTCGGCAGCGGGCTCGAAACGCACCATGCGGGCGGAGTGGATCGGCGAGGCGACCGCGGTGACATCCCGGTGGGTCAGGATGTGGACGTCGTTCACGCCGTGCGCGTTGAGGGCCGTCACCGCGCCGCGGCCGGTTGCGCCGAAGCTGATGACGGCTGCCCTGAGCGGGCGGCCGTACTCACCTGTCGTCCCGGTGAGCTGCATGGCGTGCAGCACCGAGCAGTAACCGGCCATCTCGTTGTTCTTGTGGAACACATGCAGGCTGAACGAGCCGTCGCCGGACCAATGATTCATTGCCTCGAAGGCGATCAGGGTCAACCGGCGGTCGATGCCGAGCTGGGTGATTTCCTGGTTCTGGACGCAGTGGGGCCAGCCCCACAAGACCTGGCCCTCGCGCAATTCGCTGAGGTCGGCCGGCAGCGGCTTGGGGAGCAAGATGACATCACAGTCCGCCAGGAGCTGCTCACGGGTGCGGAAACCAGCGACATGGCCCGCCAGTTGCTCGTCGGGCACGCCGAAACGCTCACCGTAGCCGTGCTCGAGGTAGATGCGCCGGCGAAGCCCGGCATCGATCCGCTCCATGTGCAAGGGATGGATCGCGAGCCGCCGCTCGTTCTCCTTCCGCGACCGCGCCATGACACCGAGGCTGAGCTGATCCACCTACGCTCCCTTGACCCAGGAACCCCTGCCTAACACAAGGCTCCGCGAAGTTCCAGCCTGCCACCACGAGCCGGACAAAGGACCGGTCTCGGCTACGTCGATCCCGCCCGGCTTAGTGATTCTGGCGTACCGGCTGGGCTGCGCCCCGGATCGCTCCGGTCCGGGCTGCGCACCAGCGTCAGCGCCGCGGCGACCGGAACGGAGACTGCTCAGGGCCCTCAGCCGGGAGTGTCCGCGAGCTAAAGAGGTGGCGTCCTGCCTGGCTATGCCACGCTGCTGGTGATCCTGGCGGATCGGGCGTAACTTTCCAAGCAGGACGATCGCGCTCGGCGTGCCACAGGTACGCGAGATTGCGGCTCCCGCTGCTCTGGACCTCGGTAGCGCCCTGTACGTATAGGCCAGCCGAGGTGGCGCATGAGAGCACCTATCGCCAGCGGAGCCGACCCTCTGCCAGCCACGAGCGGGCGATCCTTTGGCGCAACGTCGCCGGGCGACGCCGAGGTCAGGGCGCCCGCTGGCGTGCCATCGGCGAAGCTGCGCTCATCGGAGTACGAC
Source organism: uncultured Actinomycetes bacterium (assembly GCA_963726415.1). Classification (GTDB taxonomy): domain Bacteria; phylum Actinomycetota; class Actinomycetes; order Streptosporangiales; family Streptosporangiaceae; genus DASXKD01. The sequence goes on along the minus strand of CAVSCM010000024.1, from coordinate 6,182 downwards.
TTGGAAAGCCAGGAAGGTCGCCGGCTGCGTCACCGGAGACCGCCGGTTGAAGGCTCAAGGCCGCGTCGGCTGGGCCGGGGCCAACGTGGTGCAGGCCGCAGGGAGCGTCAAGGACGCCATCCAGTGCTGACCGGTGGCCTGTACAGGGAACCGATTCCACTGTTTCGTTTCGCAGTTCCCCAGGATTCCGGCAATAGTGCGCAACGCGCCGAGGGTTGAGTGATGAGCGAAATGCCTGGTCCCACCCGTCGGCCTTTCACCGAGGAGCAGTTGAGCGAGTACTTCGCGCCGACCGGGGCTGACAAGGCAACGGCTGACCGCCGCCTGGCCTCCCGCCCCAAGAGCGTGCAGGCGCCGGCGGAGTGGGGTGGGCATCCGCTTTCCGGGACCCCGGCGCGGGTGCGGAGGCACGGGACGGCCATGGATTCCGCGCGAGCGGCGCCGCATTTGCCGGTGGAGGATTCGCTTTACGATGCCCGGCGCGATGTCTATTACACGAAGCCGGTTCTGCGCGGCTGGCTGCACCTGATCTGGTTCGGGGCGTCGCTGGTGCTCGGCACGCTGCTGCTTGTCCGCGCGCACGGGCCCGCACGGATCACGGCCATCGCCATCTACGTGGCCAGCGTGAGCGCATTGTTCGGGATCAGCGCGCTATATCACCGCGGCAACTGGACTGATGCGTGGCGCCGGCGGCTGCAGCGCCTGGACCACGTGATGATCTTCTTTCTTATCGCCGGCACCGCGACTCCCGCGTTCCTGCTTGCTGTACGCGGCGCTTTCGGGCTGACCTGCCTGATCGTGATGTGGGCACTGACGCTGACAGCGGCCGCAATCCACATGGCGCGGATGCGCGCACCGGAGGTTGTGGTCGGCGCGACGTTCCTGGCGCTGGGATGGGTGGCTGGCCTTGCGCTGCCGGGGGTGTGGATCCACGCCGGTGCCGAGCCCGGAGCGCTGATGCTCGCGGGCGGCCTGCTCTATACGACCGGGGCGGTTTCCTACCATCGCCGGCGCCCCGACCCGTACCCGTCGGTGTTCGGCTATCACGAGGTCTTTCACGCCTACGTCTGCGCAGCCGCGACGTGCCAGTTTTTTGCGATAGCACTGTTCGCCAGCTGAGCCAGGGAGCCGAGCATGGCAGTAATTCCTTCACCGCCAGTACTTCCCGGGGATGTCGTGCGGGTCCAGCCTGCCCCGGCGGACCCGGCGTTTGCGAGGAGCCTGGCCGGCTTGGATGACTGGGAGCTGCTGGGCATGGTCCGGTCGCGGGCGGGCGGCAGCCGAACGCGCGCTGCGGCGTGTGAGCTGCTGGTGGGCCGTCATCGCAACCTGGTGTGCTCGTGCGTGCGACGGTACAGGGGCGGCACTGAGCCAGCCGAGGACTTGATGCAGGTGGGGTATGTCGGCCTGATGAAGGCGATCAGCCGCTTCGATCCGGCGGCCGGCACCAACCTGGCCGCTTACGCACAGGCATGCATCAGCGGCGAGATCAAGCGGCACTTCCGGGACAAGTGCTGGCCGGTCCACATCAACCGCTCCGTGAAAGATCTGGTCTTGAAGGCTCGCAAAGCAACCAGCCAGCTGACCCAGGACCTGGGCCGAGCGCCAACCCAGTCCGAGATGGCCAGGCACCTGGGGGTCAGCAGTGACGATCTGCGGGACGCACAACGAGCAGAGATAGCCTCCCGGCCATCTTCGCTGGACGCGCTGCTGGCGGGCCAGACAGGCACGGATACCCTCGCGGACCTCCTCGGCGAGGAGGACCGCGGAGTGGAGCACATGCTCGGCATGCGGGCCGTCGCTGCGCACTGGGGCGAACTGCCCCCTCGGGAGCAGAAGATCCTGCTGATGCACTTTCACCAGGACATGACACAGGCGCAGATCGGCCAGCAGCTCGGCATCTCGCAGATGCAGGTCTCCAGGCTAAGCGCCCGCGCGCTCGGCTACCTCCGCCAGCGCCTGCTCACCCAGCACAAGCACTCGTCCGCAGCTAGCCCGGCCGCGCCACTTTCACCGGCAGACCATGAAGGGCGGCTGGCGTGAGCTGGCACCAGGCGCTATTTAACGCACCGCACTGCAGGATTCTGCATTCTTATGCGATATCTCCACCGGAGAGTAATGCGCTCTCTCGCCGCGAAGAGTGCACGACCGATCCATCAGCTGGCCGAGAGCCCGTGGTGTTCGATCTCGCCCGCTATGGCCAGCGGAGTCACGAATGTCAGTTCCGGGCTGCAATTCGATGAGACACGGAAACGGCCTGCCCTCGCTTTATTCAGCTGAGGCGTCGCGTTTGACCCGAAGCGGCGTCACCGCTACGCCGCCCTCACGAGCCACGGCAACGACATCAGCTCGGCGGCACGCCGGGCCCGCGCCAGCTCGGAGACCCGTGCCGCAACCCAGCGGCAGCGATGGCAGGCCTGCTCCAGGCCGCTGACAATCCGCACATCTGTTCGGGCAAATCCCTGGTTCGGGGCCGCGCGCCGTGCCGCTGCCCAGCTCAGGACGCACTCACCTGCCGCTGCGGTTAACCGTAGATGACTCACCCGTTCCTGGCCCCGAAAACGGCAGGTTTCTCGGGCATGTCTACCTGGAAATCTCATGCCTACCTGGAAATGAGAGCCGGCTATCAGAGAATGATCACATCCAGAACACTGCGGGGAGATTCCCGCTTAATTTGCAATTAGGAGAGTATCCCGCTAGGATTTGTAATAATCCGCGATCCGGGGCCGGCAATATTGCTTGTGACCAGAATCGTGAGATGTTGAGGGGAACAATAAACATGGCACTCGGCATGTACTTCACGCCCAGCTCGTTCACGCCGTCGCGGTACGACGACACAATCAAGCGGCTCGAGGAGGCTGGCGCCGGGTCGCCCCCCGGAAGGCTGTACCACGTGGCTATGGAAGCAGACGGCCTGATCCAGGTGTTCGACGTGTGGGAATCTGAGGCGACGTTCCAGGCCTTCGGGAAGACGCTGCTCCCGATCATGAAAGACCTAGAGGCTGACCCTGGCCAGCCGCAGGCCTCGCCTGTTCACAACATAATCAAGGGCTGACGCTCTACGCGGGGGGGGCCACGTCGGCTGTGCTCGACACGGCGGGCTTGGGTTAAACGGGACGGCGCAGACGCGCCGTCCCGTTTGACGTGGCGGCGCGGATGCGCTGGGCGCACTGCGAGGCAGAGCCCCGCGCCGGAGATCGTCTCCTTCGACACCGTGGCACCGTAGATCTCGGCGAAATGCGCGCTGATCTCCCAGTGGCCAGGCCCTTGGCATACAGCGACAGCACCATCTCATCGACCCCGGTCAGCCGCCGCTGCCGCGGGAACAGGATTTAGCTACGTGCCGTTGGCAGGTCCGGTTCGGCGGCGGTGATCTCGGCTGCGAGGTCGATCATTGCCCGAGTCAATCGCAGGCGGTGGAGGAACTCGGCTTCGGTTTCTTTGGCCGGTGGGCGGGATAGAAGCTCGAGCGGCAATGCCGATAGTGCGGAGCGGGCGGTGAGGGCTCCGATGTAGCCCGCGCGAACCTGCGTGGGGGCTGCCGGGTAATCCTCGGCCGCTAGGCCCTCCAGGTAGGCAGGGAAAATCGCCGCATCAATACCTGGCAGGCAGGAGGGGTCGGACTTCCCGGCGTGCGCCAGCCCCACCAGCAATTGGCCGAGGTCGAACCCGATGGGCAGCAGGCTGCCGAATCCCCAGTCGATGACGATCACTGTGCCGGGCTCCTTCGCCGGCAGCAGGAGGTTCTGTGGGCTTGCGTCGCCGTGCGCGTAGGTCTGCGGCAGACGGTCCAGCATGTCGAGCATCCCGGGCAGTCGGTCGGCGAGCGCCAGCATGTCGGTGGGCAGGGCAGGATCCCTTGCCTGGTGTAGCGCCGCGCTGACGAGGGGATGGTCCCAGATCTGCCCGGCTCGCAGAGCCGGCACCACGCCGCGCAGTACCCGCCGCTCGGTGAAGAAGCGCAGAGAAGATCCGGTGGGATGTGCCTGCCTGGACACCCGCGGCAGAAGCCGGTTGACGTCGGCCCCTTCCCGGCGGCGGCCGGCGAGCCGGCCGAGCAAAAACGCGGCCCGCCAGTAATCAGCCAGGTCCCACGGTGCAGGCCGCTCAGGGACGAACTCCCACCACAGGGCGAGGTGATCATCGTCTGTCTTCCTGACATGATGCAGCCGGGGCGTCCGCATCCCGGCAGGCAACACAGCGGCTATGCCGCACTCGTGCATGTCTAGCTCGAACCGCCACGGGAAGAAGCTCACGAACTCGTCTCGGCTGGCCTGGTCGGGGAGGTAGACCAGTCCCGGCCACCGCCGGGGATGCCGCAGCAGCTTGACGAAGTAGGTGTACGAAATCGGGCCGGGCGCTTGATCATCCTGCCTGCGGGGCTGGGCGGATTCGTGGCTGACGTCGACCCGCCATAGGCCGCCCGTGGCGGGCGAGCCCCAGTCGTAGTGGATTGGAATGACCCGCATGCCGGTTGGCCGGATCGCCTGGCCAACAGCGGCACTGGTGATCTCCGCCAGTTCGGCGGGCGTCAGCGACGCGAGACCAAACATGTCGTTGCCCTGCTGGTGCGGCGCGGACATAAGACCCCATGCGGCTGTAAGCAAAGAAGTAAGGTAGCCTGTCTAGTTCAGATAGTAAGGTAGCCTTATGAGTGTGTGCAACCCCCTGCAGCCTGATCATCTGGCCCGCTGGCTTGAGGCCGTCAGCAGGCGATTGCACTCCGAACTCAGAGCGGGAGTAAAAGATGAGTTCCCAGAGCTGCGCGGCAGCCACCGGCGCATCCTGCAGATGATCCCGGGCGAGGGCATCCGGATCACCGACCTCGCCGCGATGGCCCAGATGACCAAACAAGCCCTCGGTGAATTTGCCGACCGGCTCGAAGGATGCGGATTCGTCCGCAGCCAGCAGGACAACACTGACCGCCGGGTCCGCCGACTGTTCCGGACCGACCTCGGCGACAAGGCAGCTGAGGCGACCCAGCGCGCTATCGCCTCGATCGAGGCTCAGTGGCGTCAGGAGATAGGGCCCGAGCCCTACGATGCCATGAAACAAGCGCTGCGAAAGCTAGGCCACGAAAGCCTCGAGCCCTGAGGGCTGCAGACCACCAGGGTTGGCCGCCATCAGCAACCGCTCCACTGGCCGAATGTTCCGGCGAGCTGCCAGGCCCGGCACAGGGCTCGCGTCATCCCTCTCCGGCGTTGATCAACGCCCGGCACACGTCGATGATGTCAACCACTCCGAGGAAGCCATCGGCCTGTTCGGCCGGCAGGTGGCGGAAGTGCCTGGTCGTCATGATCGTGGCCACGTCATGGATGCTTGTCGTGGTGGTGACTGCTGGGCGGGTGACCATCACCGCATCGACCCAGACGTCGTTGACGTCTTTCCCGTCCGCGATTGCGTGGGCGATATCGGTCTCGGTGATGATGCCGACCGGCTGGCCGGTCTGTGCGTCCACGACGATAAGTGCTGTCGTGCCTGCGTGCTTCATCAGATAAGCGGCCGCAGCCACGTGGTCGTGGTGTTTGACCGTCGTCAGCGGTGGCCGCGTGATGTTTGCGACGGTGGCCGCGGCCGGCCGCGAATGAAACGACGATTTCTGCGCGGAGACGGCCGTCATAATCTGCTCCATTCTCGGGCTCCTCACCTGTCGGATGGCGAATCATGTTGCGCTCGGTGGGCGTAGGCATGTTCATCAGGCCGCTAGCTGAGTCCCGGTCGCGGATGTGCTGGCCAGCGGGGGTTCTTGGTGACCCGCGGCGGCTTTTGCGGCGGTGGTGGTTTGCAGGTAGCGGTGCACCAGGGGGATGGTGGCGGCGCCTTCGCCAACCGCGGAGGCGACTCGTTTGACCGATCTGTGGCGCACGTCACCGGCGGCGAACACCCCGGGCAGGCTGGTCTCTAGTGGCAGCGGTCGGCGGGCGGGGTGCCAGCGGTGGCCCCCGGCGCCGGCGGGCAGGTCTGGGCCGGTGAGGATGAACCCCCGCTGGTCGCGAGCGATGCCGTCGCCGAGCCATTGGGTCCGTGGCTGCGACCCGATGAGGACGAACAGGGCGTCAGCGGGGACGCTGTGCCGCGCCCCGGAGGCGGTGTCTTCCAGCATCAGCGATTGGAGATGGCCGGTGCCGGTGCCGGTGCCGCCAGCGACCTGTACGCGGTAGCAGACGTCCACGTTCGGGGTA
>CAVSCM010000023.1:0-98620 GCA_963726415.1 uncultured Actinomycetes bacterium | reverse complement strand
CCGCCAGCGCACCGATCACCGGCGCGGCATGGTCACCCGCCGCCTGGCCGGCAACGACCCGCAGGTGAACGAGGAGTGGAACTGCGACAAGGGACGCTGGGCGTTCACCTACGCCACCCAGCCGGACCGGCTGGCCTATCCGCTGGTGCGCGATGAGGAAGGCGTGCTGCGGGCGGCCTCGTGGGCGGAGGCGATCGGGGCTGCCGCGGCCGGCCTGGCCGCTGCCCGCGGCCGGGCCGGGGTGCTCACCGGCGGCAGGCTCACCCTGGAAGACGCTTACGCCTACGCCAAGTTCGCCCGGGTCGCCCTGGGCAGCAACGACATCGACTCGCGCGCCCGCCCGCACTCGGCGGAGGAGGCGCAGTTCCTCGCCGCCGCGGTGGCCGGCACCGGGGTCCGGGTCAGCTACGCCGACCTGGAGCGCGCGCCCACGGTGCTGCTGGCCGGGCTGGAGCCCGAGGAGGAGTCGCCGATCATCTTCCTCCGGCTGCGCAAGGCCGCGCGGGCCGGCAACGTCGCCGTCTACTCGGTGGCCCCGCTGGCCACCCCCGGGCTGGCGAAGGTGCGCGGCACCCTGGTTTCCGCCCCTCCCGGCATGGAAACCGAGGTGCTCAATAGGCTGGCCGCCGAGATGGGCACCGATGCCGTGGAGACCGCGGCCGCCCGGGCACTGAACGCCGACGGCGCGGTCATCCTGGCGGGCGAGCGGCTCGCCGAGACCCCTGGGGCGCTGTCGGCGCTCGCCCGGCTGGCCAGCGCGAGCGGTGCGAGCCTGGCCTGGGTGCCGCGCCGGGCTGGCGAGCGCGGCGCGGTGGAGGCCGGAGCCCTGCCGGACCTGCTGCCCGCCGGGCGCCCGGTGGCCGACCCGGCGGCGCGCGCCGAGGTGGCCCGTGCCTGGGGCGTTGCCGCGCTGCCCGCCGAGCCCGGCAAGGACGGCAGGCAGATCCTCGCGGCGGCGCAGGCCGGCGACCTGGATGCCCTCGTCGTGGCCGGCGTGGACCCGGCCGACCTGCCCGATCCGAAGGCCGCGCTCGAGGCGATCGAGGCAACGCCGTTCGTGGTGAGCCTGGAACTGCGGACCAGCGCCGTCACCGACCGGGCGGACGTGGTGCTGCCCGTGGCGGCGGTGCCGGAGAAGGCAGGCACGTTCCTGAACTGGGAGGGCAGGCCGGGTTCGTTCGAGGCGGCGCTTGCCGTGGCCGGCGTAGAGTCCGATCTGGTGGTGCTCGGCCGGATCGCGGACGAGATGGATGTCCACCTCGGCCTGCCCGATGCCGCCGCCGCGCGCCGCGAACTGGGCACGCTGACCGGCTGGCGGGGCATCCGGACGAGCGCGCCGGACTACCCGCCCGCCGCGCGATCCCTGCCGGGGCCGGGTGAGGCGGCCCTGGCCACCTGGCATCAGCTCATCGACACGGGCAGGATGCAGGACGGCGAGCCGTTCCTGGCCGGCACGGCACGGCCGGTGCAGGCCCTGATGTCCGCGGCCACCGCGGATGAGGCGGGCACCGCCGACGGCGATAGGGTCTGCGTGACCACCGCGCGGGGAGCCGTCACCCTCGGTGTGCGGGTCTGCGACATGCCCGACCGGGTGGTCTGGCTGCCGACGCACGCGCGGGGCTGCGAGGTCCGGCGCGAGCTCGGTGCCGGGAACGGCACCCTGGTGACCCTGAGGAGCGCGCAATGATCAGCATGGCCGGCGCCGCGGGCCTGGCGGCGCGAGCCGCCGCCGCGCACGCCGCCGCCGCGCACAGCACCGTCACCCCGCCGGTGACCGTGCTGAGCTTCTACGGCCAGCCGTGGTGGATGATCCTGCTCAAGGTCGTGGCCATCTTCGCCTTCCTGATGCTCATGACGCTGTTCGCGATCTGGGCGGAACGCCGGGTCATCGGCCGGATGCAGCAGCGCCCCGGGCCCAACCGGGCCTGCCCGTTCGGCCTGCTCCAGTCGCTGATGGACGGGATCAAGCTCCCGCTCAAGGAGGACATCGTCCCCCGGCACGTGGACAAGCTGCTGTTCTGGCTTGCCCCGGCGATCGCGCTGGTTCCGGCGTTCGTCAGCTTCGCGATCATCCCGTTCGGCCCCGAGGTGTCGATCTTCGGTGTCCAGACCCCGCTGCAGCTCACCGACCTGTCGGTCGCGGTGCTGCTCGTGCTCGCGATGAGCTCGCTGGGCGTCTACGGGATCGTGCTGGCCGGCTGGGCCTCGGCCTCGCCGTACTCGCTGCTCGGCGGGCTGCGCTCGTCGGCGCAGGTGGTCAGCTACGAGATCGCGATGGGGCTGTCCTTCGTCGCGGTGTTCCTGTACTCCGGCTCGCTGTCCACCTCGGCGATCGTGCAGGCCCAGGCGCACGGCAACGAGTTCCACGTGGGCGGGGTGACGCTGCACTACCCGTCGTGGTACGCGGTGCTGCTGTTCCCCTCGTTCTTCATCTACCTGGTCACGATGGTCGGTGAGACCAACCGGCTGCCCTTCGACCTGCCCGAGGGCGAAGGCGAGCTGGTGGGCGGCTTCCACACCGAGTACTCCTCGCTCAAGTTCGCGCTGTTCTACCTGGCCGAGTACATCAACATGACCACGGTGGCCGCCCTGGCCACCACCTTGTTCCTCGGCGGCTGGCGCGCGCCGTGGCCGATCTCGGTGTGGTCCGGCGCAAACACCGGCTGGTGGCCGCTGCTGTGGTTCCTGGCCAAGGTGCTGATCCTGCTGTTCTGCTTCGTCTGGCTGCGCGGGACGCTTCCCCGGATCCGGTACGACCAGCTCATGGCGTTCGGCTGGAAGGTGCTGATCCCGGTTTCGCTCGCCTGGATCCTGATGATCGCCACCATCCGGGTATGGCGGCAGCACGGCGGCAGCACGCCCGTCTACATCGTGGGCGGGGCACTGCTGGGCGCTCTGCTGGTGCTGGCCTGGGCGGGTGACGTGGCCTCGGAACGGCGGCGGCAGGCCGCGGCGGAGGCCGCCGAGCCGGCCGAGCCGGAGGCGGGCGCCGCCGCGCCGGGCTTCCCCGTCCCTCCCCTGGATATGCCGCACTACCACGGCGTCGGCGTGACCGCCAGCCCCGGTGGCGGGCCGGCCGATCCCGACGCCGTACCGCGCGCAGAAGTCAAGGAGGTCACCGGTGCCTGAGTTTCTTGGTCCGGTCAAGGGGTTTGGCGTTACCTTCCGGCAGATGTTCCGTAAGGTCGACACCGTCGAGTACCCCGAGGTCAAACGGCCCACCGCGCCCCGGTTCCACGGCCGTCACCAGCTCAACCGCTGGCCGGACGGGCTGGAGAAGTGCATCGGCTGCGAACTGTGCGCCTGGGCCTGCCCCGCCGACGCCATCTACGTGGAGGGCGCCGACAACACCGACGAGGAGCGCTACTCCCCGGGTGAGCGCTACGGCGACGTCTACCAGATCAACTACCTGCGCTGCATCCTGTGCGGGCTGTGCGTGGAGGCGTGCCCGACCCGCGCGCTGACCATGACGAACGAATACGAGATCGCCGACGACAGCAGGGAAAACCTGATCTGGACGAAGGAGCAGCTGCTGGCGCCGCTCGAGTCCGGTATGGAGGCGCCGCCGCACCCGATGCGCCTGGGCGACACCGAACGCGACTACTACCGGCTCGGCTCGGCGGGCGTGACGGCGCCCCGCGACGAGGACGCCGATGCCCGGCCCTCCTGGGCCCCGGGCGCCGAGGAGGACTCGCACCCGGGCGGGGCGGACCAGTGATCGCTGCACACCTGCTGGCGGCGGGCCAGACCACGTCGACCGGGGCGTCGGTCACGTTCTGGTTGCTGGCGGTGATCTCGGTGTCGGCCGGGCTCGGCATGGTGCTGGCCCCGCGGGCGGTGCACTGCGCGGTGCTGCTCGCCGTGGTGATGCTCTCCCTCGCCATCCTGTACGCCGTCGCCGGCGCGCCGTTCCTCGCCTTCGTGCAGATCATCGTCTACACCGGCGCCGTGCTGATGCTGTTCCTGTTCGTGCTCATGATCGTCGGAGTGAGCACGAAGGACTCGTTGCGCGAGACCATTCCCGGGCAGCGGCTCGCCGCCGGCGTGGCCGGGATCGCGTTTCTCGTGCTGCTGAGCCTGATCGTCGGGCACGCGGCGATCGGCCCGGCCGCACCTGCCACGGCCGGGTACGGCGTCGGCAACGTGCGCGGGCTGGCCACCTTGATCTTCACCAAGTACGTGTTCCCGTTCGAGGTCACCGCCGCCCTGCTGATCACGGCGGCGCTCGGCGCCATGGTGCTCGCGCACCGCGAGCGGACCTCGCCCAAGCCCACCCAGCGGGACCTGGCCAAGCAGCGGGTGGCCGGCGGCCACCCGGCCCCGCTCCCGGGCCCGGGCGTCTACGCCAGGCACAACGCGGTGGACTTCCCCGCCCTGCTCCCCGACGGCTCACCGTCCGTGCTCTCGGTCAGCCCGATCATCGCCGCCAGGGAACGCGAACTGGGGACGGGCCCGGCCGCGTCGCTGCCCCCGGGCGACGGCGCCACGAACGGCGACGCCACCAACGGCGCCGGGGGCCGGGCTGAGGACGCCGGCACCGAGCCGGAGGAGGCGCGGTCATGAACCCGGCGAACTTCGTAACGCTTGCCGTGATCCTGTTCGTCATCGGCGCGGTCGGCGTCCTCGTGCGCCGCAACGCTCTGGTGATCTTCATGTGCGTGGAGCTCATGCTGAACGCGGTCAACCTCGCGTTCGTGGCCTTCGCGAGAATGCACGCCAACCTGGACGGGCAGGTCATCGCCTTCTTCGTCATGGTCGTCGCCGCCGCCGAGGTGGTGGTGGGGCTGGCCATCATCATGGCGATGTTCCGTGCCCGCAGGTCCGCGTCCGTCGATGACGCGAGCCTGCTCAAGTATTGAGGGGAACTGGGGTGACAAGCTCTCTGGCGGCTGCGCACGCGGCTTTGGCGACCGCCCTGCCAGCGCCCGCCCTGCCGGCGGTCGGCGTCCAGCGTGCGGCCTGGCTGCTGCTGGCGTTCCCGCTGGCGGGCGCGGCGATCCTGCTGCTCGGCGGGAAGCGCACGAACCGCTGGGGTCACTGGGTCGGCGTCCTCATGCCGGTGGCCGCGTTCGTCTACGCGGTGATCGCCTTCGTCGCGATGCTCGGCTATCCCGCCAACCAGCGAAGCAGGGAGCTCACCCTGTTCACCTGGATCCACGTGGCGCGGTTCAACGTGCCCGTGGGCCTGCAACTGGACCAGTTGTCGATCTGCTTCGTGCTGCTGACCACCGGGGTCGGCTCGCTGATCCACATCTTCGCGGTCGGGTACATGTCGCACGATCCGGAGCGGCGCCGCTTCTTCGGGTACATGAACCTGTTCGTGGCCTCGATGCTGCTGCTGGTGCTGGCCGACAACTACCTCGTCCTTTACGTGGGATGGGAGGGCGTCGGCCTCGCCTCCTACCTGCTCATCGGCTTCTGGCAGTTCAAGCCCGCCGCCGCGGTGGCGGCCAAGAAGGCGTTCGTGGCCAACCGGGTCGGCGACGCGGGGCTGTCGGTAGCGATCATGCTGATGTTCGCCGTGTTCGGCTCGGTGACGTTCGCCGGCGTCTTCGGCCAGGCCGGAAAGGCGAGCCAGGGCGTGGTCACCGCGCTCGGGCTGCTGCTGTTGCTCGGCGCCTGCGGCAAGTCGGCTCAGCTGCCACTGCAGTCCTGGCTGCTCGACGCGATGGAAGGCCCTACCCCCGTCTCGGCTCTGATTCACGCCGCTACGATGGTCACGGCCGGTGTCTACCTGATCGTGCGATCTGGCCCCATCTTCGACCTCTCCCCGAACGCCCGGCTCGTCGTCACCATCGTGGGCGCCGCCACCCTCTTGTTCGGCGCGCTCATCAGTTGCGCGAAGGACGACATCAAGAAGGCACTGGCCGGGTCGACCATGAGCCAGATCGGCTACATGATGCTGGCCGCCGGGCTCGGGCCCGCGGGATACCCGTTCGCCATCGCCCTGCTCCTCGCGCACGGCTTCTTCAAGGCCGGCCTGTTCCTCGGCGCGGGCTCGATAAAGCACGAGATGAACGACGAGGTCGACATGCGCCGCTTCGGCGGGCTGCGCAAGGTCATGCCCATCACCTACGTGACGTTCTTCGTCAGTTACCTGGCGATCATCGGCGTGCCACCGCTCTCCGGCTTCTTCGCCAAGGACACGATCATCGACGTGGCGTTCGACAAGGGCGGCGCCTCGGGCGCCATCCTCGGCACAGCGGCGCTGATCGGGCCGGCATCACCGCGTTCTACATGACCCGGGTGATGTACATGACGTTCGCCGGGGAGCGCCGGTGGGAGGCCGACGCCTACCCGCACGAGGTACCGCCGATCATGACCTCGCCGATGATCCTGCTCGCGATAGGCGCCGTGGTCTGGGGAGGCTTTGAGATCCTCGGGGACCGGCTCGCGCACTTCCTCGGCCCGGTGACCGGCTCCGTGCCGCCGGAGCCTGCCATCTTCAGCGCCGCGGGGATCGCGGCGCTGGTGCTGGTGGCCGCCGGGATCGCGCTCGCCTGGGCCATGTACGGCCGGCGCCCGGTGCCGACCGTGGCGCCCGCGGCCGGGTTCGCCGTCGTGGCCGCGCGCAAGGATCTGTACGGGGATGCGTTCAACGAGTCCGTGCTCATGCGCCCGGGCCAGTGGCTGACCAGGCTGTCGGTGTACTTCGACAACCGGGGCGTGGACGGTCTGGTCAACACGCTCGCGGCGGTCGTGGGCGGCACATCCGGGCGGATGCGGCGGCTCCAGACCGGCTTCGTCCGCTCCTACGCCTTGTCCATGTTCGTCGGCGCGGTGCTGCTCGTCGGCGCCTTTCTGCTGGTGAGGGTCTAGATCGCTATGAGCTCGTTCCCCTGGCTGACGGTCATCGGCGCGATACCGCTCGCCGGCGCGCTGATCATCGCGCTCATTCCTGCTGCCCAACCCGGCGACTCTGCTGGCTCTGGCCCCACCGCCCCACCCAATCCTGGCGGTGCCGCACGTGACCTGCTCACCAAGCGGATCGCTCTGGTGGTGTCGCTGGTGACCCTCGGGATGACCGTCGCGATGGCGGTGAAGTTCTCCCCGGGCGGCCCCGAATTCCAGTTCGTCGAGATCCACCAGTGGATCCCGGAGTTCGGGGTGCACTACGCGGTGGGCGTGGACGGCATCGCGCTGGTCCTGATCGGCATGACCGCCGTGCTCATGCCGGTGGTCATCCTCGCCTCGTGGCACGACGCGAATCCCGGCGGACACGGCGATTCCGCGCCCGCACCCAGGCGCAGCGTGAAGACGTACTTCGCGCTCATGCTGGTGCTGGAGACGATGGTGATCGGCGTTTTCGCCGCCACCGACGTGTTCCTGTTCTACGTGTTCTTCGAGGCCATGCTGATCCCGATGTACTTCATGATCGGGAGCTTCGGCGTCGGTCAGCGGCAGTACGCGGCGGTCAAGTTCCTGCTCTACAGCCTTCTCGGCGGCCTGCTCATGCTGGTCGCGGTGATCGCGCTGTACGTGTACTCGATCCAGGGCGGGCACCAGGGCACGTTCCTGTTCAGTTCGCTCACCCACCTGGCGCTGTCCACCGACGCCGAGCGCTGGCTGTTCCTCGGGTTCTTCATCGCGTTCGCGATCAAGGCCCCGCTGTGGCCGTTCCACACCTGGCTGCCCGACGCGGCGACGTCGGCCCAGCCCGGCGCGGCGGTGCTGCTGGTCGGCGTGCTGGACAAGGTCGGCACGTTCGGCATGATCAGGTACTGCCTGCAGTTGTTCCCCTCGGCGTCGCGTTACTTCACCCCGCTGATCCTCACACTCGCGGTGATCGGCGTCCTGTACGGGGCGATCGTGGCGATCGGCCAGGCCGACATGAAGCGGCTGATCGCCTACACCTCGATATCCCACTTCGGCCTGATCGCGCTGGGCATCTTCGTGCTGACCAGCCAGGGCCAGGCGGGCGCCACGCTGTACATGGTCAACCACGGCTTCGCGACCGGCGCGTTGTTCCTCGTCGCCGGGTTCATGATCGCGCGGCGCCGCTCGCAGCGGATCTCCGACTACGGCGGAGTGCAGAAGGTGGCGCCGGTGCTGGCCGGGATGTTCCTGATCTCCGGCCTCGCCGGGCTGTCGCTGCCCGGGCTGTCCACGTTCGTGAGCGAGTTCCTCGTGCTGGTCGGGACGTTCACCCGGTACCGCGTGGCGGCGGTCGCGGCCACGGTCGGCATCATCCTCGCCGCCATCTACATCCTGTGGCTGTACCAGCGCACGATGACCGGGCCGACGCGGCCGGAGACCGAGAAGTTCCCCGACCTGCGGGCCAGGGAACTATGGGCGGTCGGCCCGCTGATCGCGCTGATCATCTTCTTCGGCTTCTTCCCGCAGCCGCTGCTGAACATCATCAACCCGGCCGTCCAACACACGCTGGTACAGGTGCACGCGACGGACCCGGTCCCGCCGCATCCGGCGGCCGTGACCCAGAAGGGAACGACTCCGTGACGCGCCTCACCAGCCTCGCTGCGGCGCCGGCGCCGACCATCCCGCCGCCGCACATCGAATACTGGCAGCTTTCGCCGACCCTGCTGGTCTTCGCGGTGGCCATCGCAGGGGTGCTCGTGGAGGCGTTCGCGCCGCGGTCCCAGCGGCGGCCGCTGCACCTCGGGCTCACCCTCGGCGGCCTGGCGGGCGCGTTCGGGCTGACCATCGCCGTGGGCGCCACCTCGCACCTGTCACTCGGCAAGCCCGGTCACGTGGTGGCCATGGGCGCGGTGGCGGTGGACGGCCCCGCCCTGTTCATCCAGGGCACGATCCTGGTCCTCGCGTTCGTGAGCGTCATGCTGCTCGCCGAGTCCTCACACGACGTGAGCGCGTTCGTGGCGCAGGCCGCGGCGGTACCGGGCAGCGCCGAGGAGCGCGAAGGGCTGCTGGCCGGCGTCACCCACACCGAGGTGTACCCGCTAACCATGTTCGCGGTCGCCGGGATGCTGCTGTTCCCCGCGGCGAACGACCTGCTGACGATGTTCGTCGCGCTGGAGGTGCTGTCGCTGCCGCTGTACCTGTTGTGTGGCCTCGCCCGGCGCCGCCGCCTGCTCTCCCAGGAGGCGTCGATGAAGTACTTCCTGCTTGGCGCGTTCTCTTCGGCGTTCTTCCTGTTCGGCGTGGCCATGCTGTACGGGTTCTCCGGGTCGGTGGGCCTGTCCGCGATCGCGGCGGCGGCCTCGTCCAACGTCGGCAGTTCCACCCTGCTGTACGCCGGGATCGCGCTGCTCGGCATCGGTCTGCTCTTCAAGATCGGCGCGGTGCCGTTCCAGGCCTGGAAGCCGGACGTCTACCAGGGCGCGCCGACGCCGGTCACCGCGCTCATGGCGTCCTGCACCGTGGTGGCCGCGTTCGGCGCGCTGCTGCGCGTGTTCTACGTGGCGTTCGGGCAGCTCACCTGGGACTGGCGGCCCGCGATGTGGGTGGTGGCCATCCTCACCATGGTCGTCGGCGCGATCATCGCGATCACCCAGACCGACGTCAAGCGACTGCTTGCCTACTCCTCCATTGCGCATGCCGGGTTCATCCTGACCGGCGTGGTCGCCGCGAGCACGCTGGGGCTCTCCAGTTCGCTGTTCTACCTGGCCGTGTACGGATTCACGACGATCGGCGCGTTCGCGGTGGTGACCCTGGTCAGGGACGAGACCGGCGAGGCCGCGCACCTGCGGCGCTGGGCGGGGCTCGGCAAGCGCTCGCCGGTGGTGGCCGGCATCTTCGCCTTCTTCCTGCTCGCCTTTGCCGGAATCCCGCTGACCAGCGGGTTCACCGGAAAGTTCGCGGTGTTCCAGGCCGCGATCACGGGCGGCGCCCTGCCGCTTGTCATCGTCGGGGTGCTCAGCAGCGCCGTGGCGGCGTTCTTCTACGTGCGCGTCATCGTGCTTATGTTCTTCAGCGACCCGGCACCCGACGGCCCGAGCGTGGTCACCCCCGGCGTGTTCACCGGGGCCGCGGTGGCGATCGGGGCGCTCACCACCCTGGTCTTCGGCGTGGTACCCGGGCCGCTGCTCAACCTGGCGAACCATGCCGCCAACCACATGTTTGTCCGCTGAGCCCTGCCAGCCCGGGGGAGCGACCCCCCGGAACCCCCCGCTGGCTCAAGGCCCCGTTCCTTCGTCACGGGGCCTTGGCCCCGCCAGCCCGGGGGGCGACCCCCGGACCCCCGCCGGCCTGCCGCCCGGTTCCTCCGTCACCGGGCCTTGGCCGTGCCAGCCCAGGGGGCGACCCCGGAACCCCCGCTGGCTCAAGGCCCCGTTCCTTCGTCACGGGGCTTGGCCCCGCGGGCCCGGGGGAGCGACCTCCGCTGGCTCAACGCCAGGCCCGGGCAGCCGTATCCTCGTATCCACTGGATGGTGTCCGGCGGCAGCGGGCAGGGCATACCTGGGATTACGGTGGTTTTGATGGGGCTTGGCGCAGGCTTGTGCGACCACAGCCAACCTGGGTCGTCGTGGTGCGGCATACGGCGATGACCGACGAGTGGAGCCGTTTGTGATCAGTGCCGTTCCCGTTGACTTCTCCGACCCCGCCCTCGCGGCCGACATCGCAGACGGCCTCGTCGGGGTCGAGAAGGTGCTGGCCGAGGCCGCGGTCACAGAGGAGGCCCTGCTCACCGAGGCCTCCCGCCATCTCATCGACGCCGGTGGGAAGCGGTTCCGCGCCACCCTGGTCCTACTTGCCGCGCACTTCGGCGATTCCCGCGACGAGCGGATCGTGCCCGCCGCGGCAGCCATCGAACTGACCCACCTCGCCACGCTGTTCCACGATGACGTGATGGACGAGGCGTCCATCAGGCGAGGGCTGCAGAGCGCGAACTCCCGCTGGAGCAACACGATCGCGATCCTCACCGGGGACTTCCTGTTCGCCCGTGCCTCCAGCCTCCTGGCCGAACTCGGAACCGAGGCGATCAGGATCCAGGCCGAGACGTTCACCCGGCTGGTGAGCGGGCAGGTCGCGGAGACCCTGGGACCGCGCCCGGGCCAGGACCCACTGGTGCACTACCTGCGGGTGGTGGAGGACAAGACGGCGTCGCTCATCGCGACCGCGGGCAGGTTCGGGGCGATGTTCGCCGGCGCCCCCGCCGACGTCGTGGCCAGGATCACCGCGGCCTCGAATGCCCTGGGCGTGGCGTTCCAGTTGTCCGACGACATCCTGGACGTGGCCAGCGAGTCGGCGCAGTCCGGCAAGGCCCCGGGTACCGACCTGCGCGAGGGGGTGCGCAGCCTGCCGGTACTGCACGCACTCGGGCCCGCCGGGCCCGGATCGCCGGCAGCCGGATCGCCCGCAGCCGGATCGTCCGCGGCCGGGGCACCCTCGGCCGGGCCGGTGGCGGCCGGGGCGCCCGTGGCCGGCGATGCGCGGTTGCGGGAACTGCTGTCGCGCGATGGCCTGACCGATGACTCCGAGCACGCGGAGGCTCTCGCGCTGCTGCGGGCCCACCCCGCGATGGACGCCGCACGGGCCGACCTGCGGCGCTGGTCGGACACGGCGCGCAGCGAGATCGCCGGGCTGCCCGACATCCCGGCGCGCCGCGCCTTCGAGATCATGTGCGACTTCGTCATGGAGCGCACCAGCTAACCCGCGCCACCGTAGCCGCCGCGCCGCCGTAGGGCGCGCTCTATGATCATGGCGAAATGGCTGCCATAGCGGCCAAAACGCCCTGATCACGACTCCTCCTGTACGCTCCGCGTCCCCGCTGTTACCGGCTCTTGTCCGGCTTGTTACCTGGCGCAACGCCGGAGCGCCCGGCTGTTGACAGCCCAAGTTTCGGCGTGGTTAAGTTCTGTATTGCGCATCGTTGTACGCTATGCGAACAGCCCCGATATGCGCCGGAAGTCCTTCCGGCGGCAGATCCCCAATGGCCGGTCGGCGTAGACTCCACCGGCTTCACGGCATTTGAGCTCGGAGGAGACAACATGGGCCCTGAGAGAGCGGGCAATAAGCCGCTGCCCGGACGGCCGATCACCCGGCGGTCGGTGCTGGCAGGTGCGGGGGCGGGCGCCGTGGCGGCCGGCGCGGGCGGCGTGCTGAGCGCATGCGGATCGAGCATCAAGGGCCCCAGTTCGGGCAGCACCAAGAGCATCACGATCGGCTGGATCCACCCGCTGACCGGCCCGCTGGCGGGCTTCGGCGCGCCGGACAACTGGGTGATCTCCAAGATCAAGCAGACCACCCCGTACAAGAACGGGTTCAAGATCGGCGGCAAGACCTACCCGGTCACGATCAAGTCCTACGACTCCCAGTCGAGCCCGACCCGGGCCGGGGACCTGGCCAGGACGGCCATTCTGAATGACGGCGTTGACCTGCTGCTCGCGTCGTCCACGCCGGAGACCGTCAACACGGTCGCCAGCCAGGCCGAGTCGCTCGGCACGCCGCTGATCTGCTCGAACGTCCCGTGGGAACCCTGGTACATCAACCTCGGCGGCAACCCGGCGAAGCCGACGCTCAAGCCCAAGTACGTGGTGATGTACTTCCTCGGCGCCGAGCACCTGATCAAGTGCTTCATCCCGATGTGGGACCGGATCCACGCCCAGCTGCACACCAACAAGATCGTCGCCGCCGCGTTCCCCAACGACTCCGACGGCAACGCGTTCCGCGCGGTGTTCCCGCCGATCGCCAAGGCGGCCGGCTACGACATGGTTCTTTCGCCGGCCTACCCCGACGGGACCACCGACTACTCCTCGATGATTTCCCAGTTCAAGTCGGCCAAGGCGGACTTCTTCACCAACGTGCCGCTGCCGCCCGACTTCGCCACCATGTGGAAGCAGTCCGCCCAGCAGGGCTTCAAGCCGAAGCTGGCGACCGTGGCCAAGGTGCTGTTGTTCCCGCCCGATGCCTACGCGCTCGGCAGCCTGGCCTACAACGTGGCCACCGACGCCTGGTGGGCGCCGTCGCTGCCGTGGAAGTCCTCCTTCACCGGGGAGACCTGCCAGCAGCTCGCCAACGAGTTCGAGGCAGCCACCAATGGGCAGTGGAACTCCAACATCAGCAACTACAGCCTTTTCGAGGCGGCCCACGCGGCCTTCGTCTTGGCGAGCGACCCGCACGACAAGAGCGAGGTTGCCGCCGCCATCCACAAGGTGAACCTCCCGCAGGCGGTCGCCGGCCCGCTGAACTTCGCCTCCGGTGGCCCCGCGCCGGGCGTGGCGATCACCCCGCCGGTCGGCGTGCAGTGGCAGAAGGGAACCAGGTTCCCGGTCGAGATGCAGGTCGTCGACAACACGCTGCAGCCGAACGCGAAGATCACCGCGGACCTGCATCCGACAAACCAGTGAGCTGATGACGAGCCCACTGCTTCAGCTTGAGCATGTGACGAAGCGGTTCGGCCGGGTCGTCATCGCGGAGGACCTGTCGCTCACGGTAGGACCCGGGGACACGGTCGGGATCGTGGGGCCGAACGGTGCTGGCAAGACCAGCCTGTTCGGCCTCATCTCCGGTGACCTCGCTCCCGGTGCGGGCGAGATCCGCTTCGCCGGCCGCACGGTGACCAAGCTGGACCCAGCCACGCGCTGCAGGCTGGGCATCGGCCGCACCTATCAGGTACCGCGGCCGTTCGCGGACATGACCGTGTTCGAGAACGTGCTCGTCGCGGCCCAGCAGGGCGCTGGCCTGCGGCGGCGGGCCAGCTATGCGGCCGCTGTCGAGGCGCTGGACCGGTCCGGCATGTCCGGCGAGGCGAACGTGCCCGCCGAGCGACTCGGGCTGCTGCAACGCAAGCGGCTGGAGCTGGCGCGTGCCCTAGCCACGCGGCCCACCCTGTTGCTGCTTGACGAAGTGGCGGGCGGCCTCACCGATCCCGAGGTAGCGCAGCTTGTCGAGATCGTCCGCGGCGTCAACGCCGAGGGGACCACGGTGATCTGGATCGAGCACGTGGTCCGCGCGCTCACCCCGGTGGTGAGCCGGCTGATCTGCCTGGCCGGGGGTGCGTTCGTGGGCGACGGTGCTCCTGCCACGGTGCTGGCCGACCCGGCGGTCCGTGAGGTCTTTCTCGGCACCGAGGTCACCGCCGCGCTGGCCGGCGGATCGCTGGATCCATCCTCGCCCGACGGGGAACGGAGCGAGCCGTGAGCGCGCAGCCAAACGGGGAGCGGCCGGAAAGCGGGACGCCACTGCTGGAGGTGCGCGACATCGTCGTGCACCACGGGCAGCTCCGCGCGCTGGACGGGATATCGCTCCGGGTCTTCCCCGGCGAGGTCTACGCGATCATCGGCGCCAACGGGGCGGGCAAGTCAACGCTGCTGCGGACGATCGCCGGCCTGCATTCCCCCACGGCGGGCTCGGTGCTGTTCGACGGCACGGACGTGACCGGGCTGCGGCCCGAACGCCGGGCAAGGCAGGGGATCGTCATGGTGCCCGAGGGCAGGCGCCTGTTCGGGTCGCTGTCCGTCGAGGAAAACCTGCAGGTCGGCGCCGCATTCGCCCGGGAGGGTCCGTGGACCATCGAGCGGGTGTATGAGACCTTTGACTGGATGCGAGAGCGCCGTAACCAAACTGCCTCCCAGCTGTCCGGCGGTGAGCAGCAGACGGTCGCCATCGGCCGGGCGCTCCTTGCCAACCCCCGCGTGCTGCTCCTCGACGAGCTGTCGCTTGGCCTGGCACCGGTGGTCGTGCAGCGGATCTACGGCATGCTGCCCCAGATCCTGGCGGCGGGCCTAACGGTCCTGCTCGTCGAGCAGGATGTGAGCCAGGCGCTGCGGGTGGCATCGCGCATCCACTGCCTGCTGGAAGGCCGGACCACCCTGGAAGGCACACCGGCCAGCGTCAGCGCGGACCAGGTCGAAGCGGCCTACTTCGGGCTGGCCGGCGCCGCCCCGGGCTCGGCGCCGGAAGGGAGTGAATCTTAATGTCCTGGGTGAACGCCATCATCCAGGGGATCCTGGTCGGCGGTCTGTACGCGCTGTTCGCCTGCGGGCTGTCGCTGATGTTCGGGGTCATGAAGGTCGTGAACCTCGCGCACGGCGACCTCGCGGTGGTCGCCGGCTACATCGCGATCGGCGTCATCACCGTCACCCATATCCCGGTGCTCTGGTCCGTCGTCATCGTGGTACCGGTGATGGCGGCGCTCGGCTATGTGCTGCAGCGCACGATCCTGCAGGGCGCGCTGGATCGCAGCGTGCTCGCCACGCTGATGGTCACCTTCGGCCTGTCGGTGGTCATCGAGAACGGCCTGCTTCAGTTCTTCACCGCGAACAGCCGCGGGATCGGCACCGGGCTGGCCCTGGTGAGCGGCTCGTTCAGCGTCGGCTCGATCCAGATCGGGTACCTGCTCGTGGTCATCTTCGCGACCGCCGTGGTCGTGCTGCTCGGGCTGCAGTACTTCCTTTCCGCGTCCAGGTATGGCCGCCTGATCCGCGCCGTCGCCGACGACAAGGAGGCGGCGCAGCTTGCCGGGGCCGACTACCGGCACGTGTTCGGCATCGCCGCGGCCGTCGCGTTCGGCACCGTGGCGCTTGGCGGCATCGCATACGGCATGTACGCCCAGCTCGCTCCCACCACGGGCACGGACACGATCCTCCTGTTCGCGTTTGCGGCGGTGGTGATCGGCGGGCTCGGCTCGTTGTGGGGAACCCTGCTCGGCGGCGTGGTTCTCGGTGTCGCTCAGCAGATCGGCGCTCAGATCAGCATCTCCGACGAGACCCTGGCCGGGTTCATTGTGTTCCTTGCGGTGCTCGCGCTGCGCCCGCAGGGCCTTATCTCCCGGGGGGCACAGTCGTGAGCCTGGCCACGGAAACCACCGCTCGTCCGGTAGAGCAGTTCCGGGTCAGCCGGTCGCGCAGGAATGTCATCTGGACCGGGGCGGGCGCGCTGATCGTGGTCGTCGTGCTCGCACTGTTCCCCTACATCGTGCACTCGGGCACCACCGCCATCCTGGTGCAGGCGTTCATCGTGCTCACGATGGCGAGCATGTGGAACCTACTGGCGGGATACGCCGGTCTGGTATCGGTGGGGCAGCAGGTTTTCGTGGGGCTCGGCGCGTACTTCGTGCTGATCCTCGCTATCAATGGCACCTCGCCGTTCGCGGCGTTGCCCGTTGCCGCCATAGGCAGCGGCGTCGCGGCGCTGCCCCTGTGGTGGCTGGTCTCCCGGCTGCGCAGTGGGTACTTCGCTATCGCCACCTGGGTGCTCGCCGCGACCGTCATGCTCATCATCGAGAAGTTCTCCTCGATCGGCGGCGGAACCGGCATGCCGCTGCCCGGCTTTGCCGGGTTCGACCCGACGCTGCTGACCGCCTACACCTACTGGGCCGGGCTGGCCGTCACCGTGGTGGCGATGCTGGCCATTTACCTGCTGCTGCGGGGCAGGCTTGGCCTGGTGCTCACCGCCATCCGCGACGACGAGGTGGCCGCACGCAGCTCCGGAGCACGGGTCGGACTGGCGAGAATGCTGGTGTTCGTGGTGGCGGGCGCGGGCTGTGGGGCTGCGGGCGGCCTGCTCGCGATCAGTCAGCTTCAGGTGCAGCCGGGCGCGGTGTTCAGCATCCAGTGGACCGCGGAGATGGCGTTCGTGACCATCATCGGCGGGCTTGGCACGATCGAGGGGCCGATCCTCGGCACCGTGGTGTACATGGTGCTGCAGCAGACGCTGGCCTCCTACAACGCGTGGTACCTGATCATCCTGGGCCTGGTGGCGATCTTCATGGCTCTGTTCGCGCGGCGCGGGCTCTGGGGACTGGTGGACGCTCGGCTGAACGTGCGGCTGTTCCCGGTCGGGTACTGGCTGCGGCTGGACAAGTAGATCCGGGCGGCCTGCCCGCGTGTCATCTACGGCGATCCGCTGCTGTAAAGCGTGGCCAGATGACGCTTATACCCCTGACCGTAGGTTCGGGTAGGGGCGCCCCGGTAGCTAGTGATGAGGGACGGCTCTCCCCCGCAGCTTCCCACGTTCCATGACCACGCCAGGTAGCTCACGCCGCGCGTATCCGACCAGTTCAGCAGCGGGCCGATCGAGCTGGCGGTGCAGTTTACGGAGCCAACCTCGCCCTCCACCACCGGCACCTTCGCGGCCACAGTTGCAATCTGGGAATCCCAGCAGGCCCGGGAGTCACACGGTGCCCAGTTGGGCTCATAGATATGAACCGAAGCGACTAGCTGATGCAGCGGATCATGAGGCTCGTACCGCAACCAGCGGTCGAGATCACCTGCGTATTGCGGCCCGGCGATCATGAGCGGCTGGGTCGCCCCGGTGGCCCGCACCACGTTGACAAGTTGTTGCATCCCGGCTGCCCGGAAGGACACGTGGCGACAGGTGCCGCCATGCAGCACACATGACCAGGCAGCTCTCGTATCGCGGTTCGAGTCGGGGTAGGGCTCGTTGAACAGGTCAAGGATGAGGTGGTGGTCTTTTCTAAAGTAGGCGGCGAGGCTGCGCCAGAAGGCGGGGGAATGATCCTCATCAGCCATCGGCACCTGTTTATCGGGAACTATTTTGGCAGGTGCGGAAAAATGCAGGTTCAGGATTGGAGTGATTCCGAACATTTCCAACCGGACTACATAGTCCGCGATGGCGGATCGGTATTTACCACCGGAGTAGGCGGGCTTGACGCCGTTGATGCCCAGCCAGCAGTCCTCGTTGAGCGGGATTCGGACGGCGTTGATGTGCCAGGCCGCTATCGCCTGGACAGCGGAGTTGGTGTTTGTAGGGCCATCCCAGATGCCCCAGCCCTCGGCGCAGGCATACTCGGCGCCCGACCGATTCACTCCCGTCAGCCTGACGATCTTGCCTTTGCTGCTGATGAGATGGTTGCCGCGCACGGACACGGTGGGAGCTGTCAGGGAGATGTGCTGTTCGCTGCGGTCATAGGTCTGGGTGGGCGTATGTGCAGGAGGGCCGGTAAGCATTGCCGCCAGCACCAAGAAGACCCAGCGAAAGACGATCAAAGCCGGACCATGGGCTGATACGGCCGGTAGCCGGGTTCAGGTTCGGCGCCCGGCTGTCTCTCGGCAACGATGGGTGCTGCATCAATGCGCTGGCGGTCCATGGCGCCCCCACGGACGTGGCTCGGGCTGGCGGCGATGGTGCCTACCTGGCGGGAGGGACATCATCGCCCCCCTTCATACCTGTGGAGTGTGCCACGTCTACTCAGTGCATACGGACTGATCTGCGACTTTAGCCAGAAGCGGCTACGCCGCGACAGTGCGGAGGATCTCTATCGCGTGCAGCACGGTGGCTCCCGACAGTCCCACGTGCGGATCGACGCAAAGGGATGCACGCTTGGGGTATGTCGGCCGGCGACCCGGGGGCGGGAAGTGATGTTGTCTTTACCCCTGGCCGTGGTTACCGGGCGCCGCTGCTGCGCCGCGCTGGCATCTTGCTGATGTTGACCGCGATAGCGGCGTTCCTGGCGGGCTCGGGAGTCGTGCCGCCGCTGGCCTGGGCCGCGACGGTGCTCTTGGGCGCGGCGGCGTTGTCCCAAGGAACTCTCTACCTCTGGCAGGGCCGGTTCAGGACCCGGCTGTCGGCTACCGGGATCGATGCGCACGGCTATTTCGGTCACTTCATCCCGTGGTCGGAGGTCACCGGCCTGGACATCGGCGGGTTCACGGTGCCCGATGCCGAGGCTGCCGCGATAACCGGGACGCCGTGGAACTCACCTGTCACACAGCCGCTGTCGCGGGCGACGTTCAACTCCGAGGCAGGCTACCGAGGAAAGCTGGCCACGATCCGGGTGGCCCGGCGCAACGGCCGCAGCGTGCTGCTGCGGGCACCGCTGGTCACATCCTGGCAGGACGATCCCGGCTTCGACGACAAGGCGCGGGTAATCCGCCAATGGTGGCACGACTACGGTCAAGGACCACCCGGACAAGCGCATTGACCTGCCCTGCTTCTTCCCGTTCCGCCACCAATGCACGGTAGGCGGCAGGCCGACGGTCCCAGGAAGAGACACTTCCGCGGTGATCAAACTTCTGGCCGAAGAGACGCACTCGAAGGCCCATGTATCACTGACACCAGCGGTATCTTTCGGACCACAAGAACCCCACGGGTACTGCGGCTTAGGCGGGACGGGCGTCTCCTGCCCGGTCGGCGTCGCGCGTAACGACAGCCGAGACCGCGCGGCAGGGGCCGGCTGGCGCAGCTTAGGCTTTCCCCACCGGGGGCAGTTCCTCCACCTGCTTCTTGGTGATGTTGAGGCGGATTCCGCCGTCATATCCGGTCACCGCGCTGATCGGGATGGCGACTTCCTTGCGCCCCCAGAAGTGCCCCTCCTGGAGGAGCAGATGGGTCGCCTGGCGGTCGCCAGGGTCGACCAGGAAGCCTTGCACCCGCCCGATCTCACCATCGACGGCATGGACCGGCTCCCCGGGGCCCACGTCTGACTCGCCCACCGGCACGACGTCCTCGATGACCATGCGCGGCTGTCCCGAGCCGTGCTCAAATCCCGGGCCGACGAGGCCGCCGCTGCCGACGCCTTCCATGCCCGTCACCAGCTTGCGCTCCGCGGCGTGTTCGAGCCGGTCGAACTCCGCCAGGGTGCAGCGCACGCTGATTTGACCGCCCGTGTTGTCCACCAGATCGACGGGCACCAGCCGTCCGGCCTCGCGATGGTGTCCCGGCGTGATGACAAGATGAGTGACCGTGCCAGCAGCCGGATCGATGATCAAACGGCTGACTTCGCCGCACGAACCATCCGAGCAGCTTGCTTTGGCTCCAATGGTGAATTCCGACGCCTCTGCCACTGCTGCCTTCCCCTCTGGGCGACCGAGCTGCGCCACCGTGATAGCGGATCAGGGGTATCCGCACGTGCAGGCGGGTGACAACCCAGCGTCGTCCCTCACCTGCGTCCGAGCGTAAACGGCACATATCCGCGCGGCTTCACTCGCGGCGGGGGATGCTGCGCACTGTCTCGTCGTGGAGTATGTGGCCTAGTGCGCCGTGAATCAGGCGCCATTCGCAGGGGAGACGTCATAGCCGGAGGCCAGCGTGGCTCCCAGTGAAGGTCAGGCCGACCCCACAATGACTGGTGCGACCGCGGTACGGGCTCCGCCGTTTGCGTCGGCATGGCGTCGCGCGCATCTGACGGTGGACGAACGGGTTGCCCGGGGCAGGGCCGCGCGCGACGCAGTGCCACGGTCAGCGCATGGGCGGTGGGCGCCGGCCCCGGATCGCCCGGATCCGGTCGCCCTCCTGGAACGGCAAGCGGAGACCCGGGTTGCTGACCTGGTGCCGATCCGTTACGGCAGGATGCTGATCTCGCCGTTTACCTTCTACCGGGGCGCCGCCCTGATCATGGCCGCCGACCTGGCGGCCACCCCGGTGTCCGGGATCACCGTGCAGCTTTGCGGCGATGCTCACCTGTCGAACTTCGGCCTGTTCGGTACCCCGGAACGCCAGATGCTGTTCGATATCAACGACTTCGACGAGACGCTGCCGGGTCCGTGGGAATGGGACGTCAAGCGGATGGCGGTCAGTTTCGAGGTTCTGGGCCGGGACCGCGGCTTCACCCGGGACGAGCGGCGCACGGTCGTGATGGCGGGGGCTGCGGAGTACCGGGACCGGATGCGCCAGGCCGCCGGGATGCCGACCCTTGGCGCCTGGTACGACCAGTTGGACGCCGGGATGCTGCTCAACCTGGTACACGAGGAGGTACGGGTCAAGCGGATACGCAAGAGGGACGCCAAGGCGGCGGAGCAGCGCGTGCGCCAGGCCTATGCCAGGGACAGCACGCGGGTGTTCGCCAAGAGGACCAGCGATGTCGACGGCGAACTGCGCATCGTGGCCGACCCGCCGCTGATCACGCCGGTCGAAGATCTCATTGTCCCGGGATCGGAGTGGGTAAACGCCGAGCCGCTGATCAAGAAGCTGCTCAACACCTACCGCCGGACGCTCAGCCAGCAGCACCACCCCCTGGAGGAATTCCGTTACGTTCACGCTGCCCGCAAGGTTGTCGGTGTAGGCAGCGTCGGAACCCGCTGCTACATCCTGCTGCTGGTCGGCCGCGACACTAACGACCCGCTGTTCCTGCAGGTGAAGGAGGCGCAGGCATCGGTGCTCGAAGAGTTCGCGGGCAAGAGCACCTACCCCCATCATGGCCAGCGGGTGGTCGCGGGCCAGCGCCTGATGCAGGCCGCCACCGATATCTTCCTGGGCTGGCAGCGCATCAAAGGACTCGACGGCGTGCCCCGCGACTACTACGTCCGGCAGTTCCACGACTGGAAGGGCGGTGCGGAGGTGGACAACCTGCTCGCGCCCGGCGCCAGCCTCTACGCGCGCCTGTGCGCGGCGACCCTGGCCCGCGCACACGCTCGCTGGGGCGACCGGATCGCCATCGCCGCCTACCTGGGCAAGGGAGACGCCTTCGACCGCGCGATCGCCGACTTCTCTTCGGCGTACGCCGACCAGAACGAGCGGGATTACGCTGCCTTCGCAGCGGCGGTGCGCTCAGGCAGGCTCACCGCCCGGACCGGCCTGTAGCGCACGGCCGGCGCCTGGCGATGCCGCCAGGTGATGGTTGCCCGTCGTGGGGGCATCCTGCTAGTAGCGGTGCACGGAGGTGATGGGTTGATGACCGGTGAGACGATCCGCGACCTGCTCGAGCCCCTCGTCGGCAAATCCGGGTCGATTTCCATGGTGGTCAGCAGGACCGGCCAGATCGGGTTCATCACGTCCGAGAACAAGAAGCTGACCGGCGTGGAGCTTCGCCCGGACGGCCTGCTGCGTCTGGAGCGGGAAACCGGGTGGGCCGTGATCGACCCGGACGGGGTCGTGGCCGTGGTGTGGGACAGCGAGCCGGAGGCTGCGGCGGGCCAATTCCTGTGAGCGGGCCTTGCCCCGCTGGTTCGCGTCCCGGCGGATGTTAGGCGCCGTGGTCGGCGCAGGCCCGGCCGCATCACCGCATTCGGCTAGCGCGCCGGGTCCCTACCCGCGCTCTCGGCGCAGTAGTTCGAGAACTTCGTCGGGGTTCTCGGCGGTGACCCGGATCATCGCGCGCACGGCGTCGGCCAGGGCTACCCGCGGCACGTCGAGCGTTATCGCGGCCGAGGCAGCCCAGTCGGTGAGCTGGCGGTACAGTTCGGGGCTCAGGTCCAGGGTGATCCGGACCGGCTTCGACCGGATCGCGGTGCGTCCCGGTGGCCGCGCATCGGGTTCGGTGCGCCTCGCCGCGGCGGCGGTCATCTGCGCCTTCCGCTGCTCCCGCGGTGTGTTCATGTCCGTACGGAGCCGAGGGGAAGGCATCGCTCGATGAGTTCGCGGGCCACATTGCGCCACACGTCACGGCCGGGGCGTTTGATGGGCATGCCGAAGCTCTGAGCGTAGACCTCAAGCCGCGGCACAGCGGTCCCAAGCACGTCGTAGCCGAGCCGCTCAAGCGCCTCCCGGGCATCGTGGGTGGAGTGCGCCCGGGTGATACAGCGGTTCAGTAGCACCGCCGAGCGGGCGGGCCGATCACGGACCGCGCCGATGTCGCTGATCTCGTCCCGCACCGGCGTGGTGCGATTGATCTCGATCGGGCTCGGTGCGCACGGGATCAAAATCTCATCGGCGTACCGCAGTGCCGAGCGGGCGATGCCAGCGTGGTCCTCCAACTGCGGCGTGTCGATGATCACAACGTCGTCGGCCTCGGCGATCTCGGGCACGCGGCGGTGCAGTTCGCGGGACGGAAGAGCCACGATCCGGAACGGGAACGCCGCGTCCGTCGGAGCTAGCTGCGGGTACATGGCCGCGAGGTCGGACCATTCCAGAGCGCTGCCGGAGGGGTCAGCATCCACCAGGAGCACGCTGTTCCCGGCTTGCGCAAATATGTGGGCCAGCCAGACCGCTGATGTGGTCTTGCCTGTGCCCGGCTTGAGGTTAGCCAGGGCGACACTCAACCCCGTCACCTGGGCATTATCGCAGCGTCTGGAGGGCTTCGGTAGCCGTGCACCGCACGTTGGCTTGCGGTGCACAGGCCGGAACTGTGGGTTAACACAAGAAGACGTCCCTTCTGGGCGCTGGTGTCCTGTGCGGAAATCGGCCCATGCAGGTCAGAAGCTGAGTGCCCCGGGGGCGCGTGAACCCGGCCGCTGCCTCACCATCCGGCGATTCGCAGTATTGCAGTAATCACTGCGTTACTGCAATACTGCGCAGCTGCGTTATCCATACGTCATCCACAGTTCCTGCGCGGCGGCCGAGCCGCGCTACACCTGCTGGTGCCGGTGGCCCAGAACGCCACGGTCGAGGTGGCACCGCGGGGCAGGTACCGCCGGCAAGCCCCGGCTGCTGGCGCTGCGTAGGCTGTGCCACATGAACGTTCTGTTCATCGCGAGTGTCGCGGTTGTGGTCGCTGACCCGCCGCAGAGCCGCAAGCTGTTCATCGATGCCCTCGGCCTTCCGCTGGAGGGCGAGGGGGAGGGGTATTACTCCAGCGGGAGCATCCCCGGCAGCAAGCACTTCGGTGTGTGGCCGCTCTCGGAGGCGGCGCAGGCGTGCTTCGGCACGCCGCGCTGGCCCGCCGGCCGGGTGGTCCCCCAGGCGTCCATCGAGTTTGAGGTGGCGGACGCGGAAGCTGTAGCCGAGGCGGGTGACGAACTTCAGCGCGCGGGCTTCGAGCTATTGCACTCGGCCCGCACCGAGCCATGGGGGCAGACGGTAGCCAGGCTCCTCACCGGGGACGGCCTGATCGTCGGCATCTCCTACGCCCCGGCGTTTCATGGGGGAGAGCCTTCCTGAGCACTGGCTCAGGCCGCCAGGCATGCGTAGCGGGCAGCGGATGAGCTCCACTGCCCGCTGCATGCCCGGCTGAGGCAGTTACCGCGCTGGATGTCACTTGGATGAACCGAGATTCTTTGCGGTGTTCGCCATCGCCTTGATGCCGAAGTAAGCGGTGGTCATGGTGCCGATCGCGGTAAAGGCACTGCTGAGGATGGCGACGACCTGCGGCAGGACTTGAGAGCTCGTCCCGCTTGCCGCGAAATGGATGATCCCTACGGTCGCGGCGATCGCTATGGCGGCATCGCCAGCCACGACCGCTATCAGCCCCGCCCACGCGCGTACCTTCTCAACACGGCTGGCCGAGTCGTCCGATGCTGCGGGAGCCGCGGGGGCCGCGGGGGCGGCTAGTGCAGTCATTAAGGTTCTCCTCTCATGCCCTCGGTTGAGGGATATTCCGGGCTGTCATGAGGGCACTGTCATATAGAGGCGTACCGGAGACCGGTTGATACATCCCGGCTCAGGTCAGCGCCCGTCCGGTTTGTTCAATCGCGGTGCGCGGCACCTCTGGCATGGTGGAGCGATGGCTACGGAATCCAGGCACATCAGCGAGTGGATCGGCCGCCCCGCCGATGAGGTTTACGGCTACGCCTCGGACCCGGCCAACCTGCCGCGGTGGGCGCCGGGGCTTGGGAGTTCGGTCGAGAACTCAGACGGGCGATGGTTCGTGCAGACCTCGATGGGGCGGGTCGGCTTCGCCTTCGTCCCGCGCAATGAGTACGGCGTGCTGGATCACGACGTCACGCTGCCGTCGGGCGAGGTCGTCTACAACCCCATGCGGGTCATTCCCGACGGTCAGGGTTGTGAGGTGGTGTTCACGCTACGGCGGCGCCCGGGCATGAGCGACGCGGAGTTCGGTGAGGACGCGGGCGCGGTGGCCGCCGACTTGGCCAGGCTCAGGCGGAACCTTGAAGGGCACTCATAGGCCCGAGAGAGCGTGCGCCCGACCGTCCCGGGCTAGGTGCGCGGGCCTGCCTATGCCAGGTCCTTGTCCTCGGGGGTGAACATCTTGTCGACCGGCAGGTCGAAGAACCGGGCGATCCGGAACGCGAGCGGCAGCGACGGCATATACCGGCCGTTCTCGATGGAGATCACCGTCTGCCGGGAGACAGCCAGGGCAGCCGCGAGTTCAGCCTGGGATAGCCCGCGCTGGTGGCGCTGCTCGCGCACCCGGTTCTGCACTATGTCAAGGTACCTTTACCTGCAGTGAATGTCAAGGAAGCTTTACGCTCGCCAGCGCGCGCCGCCGCCTGGTGGCTACCCGGCTCCGTGGCCGCGGGCAAGATGTGCCCATTCGTGGTGGCCGAGGCGCTCCAGGTTGGCGGCCAGCCACGAACGGGCGCCGGCGTCGAGGGCCGCGGCGGCCAGGTCGGCCCGGTCCTTCGGGCGGTCCAGGCGCGCCTTATAGAGCAGCGCGATCTCGGGCCGCAGGTAGCGGACGCCATCGATGGTCTGCACGGCGCGCGGCCAGGGCACCCGGATCGTGGCGTCACGCTTGAACACCCACTCCTGATCGCTGGCGTCGAGCTGGAGGTCCAATCGCCACGGATGCTGGGCGTCACGGCGCATCCAGAATTGCTCGCATCCCGCGCTCAGCGGCTGGCCGGGGAGTACCGGGCGCAGCGTGCCGTCGTTGGCCTCCCACAGATGCCAGTCGGAGAGGGTTTCGCGCAGCCCATCGAGGTCACTGCGGCTGACAGCGACGTCGGTGTCCTCGTGCGGGCGCGGCGCGGCTCCGATCCTGGCGGCGCGGCCTCCGACCACCCACCACCGCACCGCGGACCCCGCGAACAACTTCGCGACCTGGCTGGGGTTGAGCGGATCCCACTGGCCGTACCGTGCCTGGAAGGTCTCCTCGTCCAGGTCGTTGGCTGCCCTCGCGAAGGCGCTGTCCACAAGGGGCCAGTCTGCCGGATCCACAATCCGCGCGGGGCGCCCGGCCGTGCGGGCGGCGAGGCTTACCCCCGGACGGCAGATACTCATCCCGGATGGCGGCGAGGGCTCACCCGGGTGGCACGCCCGGCCGTGACCGGGCGACCAGGGCGCCGGTGGCCGCGACGAGCACGGCCGAGGTGACGAGTGTCACCGAGATCCCGCTGGCCTGGGCAAGAGCGGCGAGCGCGAACCCACCGATGATCTCGCCGGTGGATTCGGCCTGGGACAGGAACGAGTGCAGGGTCGTCCGCACGTCGCTCGTGGTGCGCCGGTTCACCCAGATCACGCTGACCGCCCCGGTGACGTTGAACGAGATCCCCCGCGCCAGCAGCACTCCGGCGCCGCCAACCAGCGCATCCGGTGCGCAGGCCAGCACGATCAGGCCAAGCGCGCCGATGAAGCAGGCGAGCACGTAACTTCGCCGGGCGGCGCCCGCGCCGTCGATACGCGCCTCGACGATCCGCAGCGCGACCACCCCGGCCGCGAAGGAGAGCACGCACAGGGCCGTGTACCAGAGGGCAAGCTCATCGGGAAAGCCGAGGTCGACAAGCTGCCGCGGAAACAGCCAGGTGATCACGCCCGCCCCGTTGATGAGCATGGTCGCGATCAGCATGACCAGGACCGCGTGGTCGCTGCGGGCGAGGGTGAGCCCGCGCCGGAAGATCGACACCGACGCGCTCCACCGGCGCCGGCGAACGGGGGTGAAGTTGTCCTCGCCGAACCGTGCTGCCACGAACGCCCCGAGCAGCGCCATGCCCGCCCCGGAGACCACAACCGCCGCCCCGAGCCCCGCGGCCCAGCCGAGCACGCCGAACGCGACCATGCCGACCGCCCCGCCCGCCAGTTCCCAGCGGGCGCGCACCGCGAGGACGCGGTCGATGCGGCCGGGCTGGCCAAGTTCGTCGGTCAGCCACGCGACGTCCGCACCGCTGGAGAACGCCCAGCCCAGTCCCCACAGCACCTGGGTCACCAGAAGCCAGCCGAACGTGGTCACCGCGCCGGTCAGCATCATGCCCGCGGCGAGGAACCCATGCCCGATCACCAGCGGCCACTTCCGGCTGAACGCGTCGGACCACACGCCTGCCGGGATGTCCGACAGCAGCATTGTCAGCGCCATGACCGCGCCGAGCAGGACAAGCTGCGCCGCGGAAAGGTGCGCGACCACGACAAAGTACAAGCCGGAGGCGAGCACATAGCCCCGGTGGAACACCGCCCGCAGGAAGGTCCAGCGCAGGAACGGCGTCGTGACGCGGGCACCATCGGCTGGCTGGCCCGGACGGCCCAGCCAGCGAAGAAGACGCGGCCGGCGGCCGGCGGCTTTGGAGTCGGTGACAGCCATTGGATACCGGGCCGCGCCGCGGCGGGGCAACTGGGTTTCGCTTGGCCCACGGGTTGTCCGGTGGGTGCGGGTTTGCTCTCGCTTGACCTGGGCAGCATTGCCTGGCGTGAGTGAATCCAGCGGCACGACCAAGCCAGGCGTCACAAGCGCCGTCAGCAACGGACAGGCCACCCGGTCAAGCCGGCGCAGGTGGGCCCGGCGCAGCGTCCCGGAGCGGCTCGAGCGGATGGAGTTGCGCTACCGGGGGCGCACCCTGAGTGCGATCCAGCCGGGGCAGCGCCCCGAGCCGTCGGTGCCCGCGGGCACCGATCTGATTCCGCAGATCAAGCACATCGTCGTGCTGATGATGGAGAACCACTCCTACGACAACTACCTCGGCATGCTTTCCGGCCGGGGTGAGGGGTTCCCGCTGGACGGCGACGGCGCGCCCGCGGTGACGAACCTGGATGCCGAGGGCGGCCCGGTGCGGGCCCACCATCTGGCCACCACCAAGCAGACCGAGGGCGTGCCCTGCCAGAGCTGGCACTCAAGCGAGTCGCAGTGGAACCAGGGCAAGATGGACGGTTTCGTCACCAGCACGCAGGACGTCGCGCCGGACGCGGACCCGGCGGTGGGCATGGGCTACTGGTCAGCGGCGGACCTGCCGTTCTACTACGGCCTGGCGCGGACCTTCCCGCTGGCCGATCACTGGTTCAGCTCGTGCCTGGGACCGACCTTCCCCAACCGCCGGTTCCTCATCGCCGGCACAGCCAACGGCCTGGTCGACGACCTGCCGTTCCACCTGCTCGACTACCCGCCGAACGGAACCATCTTCGACATGCTGACCAGGCACGGCATCTCGTGGGCGAACTACCACCCGGTGGGCGGGGACAAGTCCAGGGCGCGGCGGGTGGTCCACTACCGGCGCCGCCGGGCCCGTCGCACGCTGGTCGCGCTGGCCCAGGGCATGAGCAAGGTCGCCGACGGGGTGCAGAAGGACATCCAGTTCACCGCCGACCTCTTCCCGCTCGGCGTCGGCCAGCACATGCTGCACATCCACGGCATGGACCAGTTCTTCGCCGATGCCGACGCCGGCACGCTGCCTGCCTTCAGCCTCGTCGATCCGGCCTTCGACGAGTTCTCCGAGGAGAACCCGCAGGACATCCGCAAGGGGGAGAGCTTCGCCGCCGAGGTGATCAACCGCGTCATCCACGGCAAGGGCTGGCCGGACACCCTGCTGATCTGGACCTATGACGAGCACGGCGGCTACTACGACCACGTACCGCCGCCGCCTGCCGTCGCGCCGGACGACACGCCGGGCAAGAGCATGGCCGCGCGGCCGTCGTGGCTGCAGGCCGTCCACCGGGTGCTGTTCCCCAAGTACGTCAAGGACGCGGAGAATTCCGGCGCGGAGCCGATGCACTACGACCGGTACGGCATCCGCGTCCCGGCCGTGATCGTCTCCCCCTATGCCCGGCGCGACTGCGTCCTGTCGGAGGTACTCGACCACACCTCCGTGCTCAAGCTGGTCGAGGAGAAGTGGAACCTGCCGGCGCTGACCCGGCGGGACGCGGCCGCGGTGTCACCGATCGGTGCGCTCGACCTCGGCGCACCGCCCGCGTTCCTCCGGCCGCCGTCGCTGCCCGAGCCCAGCATGAAATGGGGCACCTGGTAACCGGCCGCCTGCGCGAGGCCCGTTACCGCAGCTCAAAGCGAGCGCGTCACGCTCCCACCCCGGCTTCGCCCGCCGCAGCAAGGCGGAGCGCCCCGGGCCGGTCACACTTTGCGCCGGCGCCCGGTCAGACATGTTGGGGGCAGAAAACACAACTCCGAGGGAGATACGCATGCCACTGCAAGTGACCACCATCATGCTCGGTGTCGAGGACCTGGACCGGTCCAAGAAGTTCTACGCCGAGGGCCTGGGCTGCACGATCAAAAAGGACTACCCCGGCTTCGTGGAACTCGGCCTGGACGGCGGCTCCTCGCTGGCGCTCTACGAGCGCGGGGCGGCGGCGCAGGACGCCGGTGTCTCGCCCGAGGGATCGGGGTTCAGGGGAGTCTCGTTCCACTACATCGTGGACTCCAGGGAAGCCGTGGACGAGATCATGGACAAGGCCGTTGCGGCCGGTGGCGCCGTGGTGAAGGCGGCGGCGGGCGGGCAGTGGGGCGGCCACGCCGGGTACTTCAGCGACCCCGACGGCTATCTGTGGAAGGCTGCAACCTCCGCCTAGCACCCAGCCGCGGGCCGTGGGCCAGGCATGTGCCGGCCCCGGTCCGAGGGTCCGGGCCTCCTTCGAGGTCCGGGCCTGCCCCCCGGCCAGGCGGCGTCAGGTGAGCCGCTCGTCCCTGATCTCGTGGCACAGGTAGCCATGCGCCGGCCCGGGTCCGAGGTCTGGGCCTGCCGCGAGACCAGGCGGCGTCAGGTGAGCCGTTCGTCCCTGATCTCGTGGCACAGGTAGCCATGCGCCGGCCCGGGTCCGAGGTCTGGGCCTGCCGCGAGACCAGGCGGCGTCAGCTGAGTCGTTCGTCCCTGATCTCGTGGCACAGGTCCAGGCACTCAGCACAGATCCGGACGTCGAGGACCATCGCCATGCCGGGCACCTGATAGCGGCACTTCCCGCAGAAGCTGCACCGCACGGCCCGGGCTTCCTCGCCGACCGCCTGCATCCCCTCGGCTGCGGAGGTGGCCGCTGCGCCCGTGGCAAGCGCAGCCCCCGTGGCGAGTGCAGGCCCCGTGGCGACCGCCGCATCCGCCCGGGGGATGCACCGGTCGCAGATGAACGCCCCGGCCCCGCCGATCAGGACCTTCGTGCGCTTCTGCTCCCGCCCGCAGAACGAGCAGTTCGGCCGCTCCCCGGTTGACCGGGGGGCGCGCCAGCGCCGGCTGCCACCGGCGGACTCCACGATCTGGTGCACGCGCTGGTGGCTGAGGCCCAGCGCATCGGCGATCTCGCGCAACGAGCCGCCGGCCAGCTGAAGGCGGCGTACCGCCCGGTGAAACTCGGCCCGCGCCACCTCCGCCCCGTGTTCGGCGTCGATGACGCGTGCCTCGGCCGTCTTCGCCTGATCCAGCAGGCTTTCGTCGAGGGCCATGTTGTCTACTGTACCTAGACAGTAGACAGGTCGGGAGGTGTCGCGGGGTGGTGGTCCCGGTCCGGGGGAGGCCCGTCAGGCCAGGACCGGCTTGCCCGGCCTGCTCAGCAAGGGAATGGCGGCGACCATGGGATGACCTGCCGTTACGGGCCCGGCCTTCGGTCGGGAGATGTCCAGGGACATCCGCACCGCGATCCTGGTGTGGTTCTGCCTCGGGCGGCGGATCTCCCGCACCGCGC
Organism: uncultured Actinomycetes bacterium; assembly: GCA_963726415.1. Lineage (GTDB taxonomy): Bacteria > Actinomycetota > Actinomycetes > Streptosporangiales > Streptosporangiaceae > DASXKD01. The sequence goes on along the minus strand of CAVSCM010000023.1, from coordinate 68,362 downwards.
CGGGCCGCCCGGCCCGGGCGCCATGGCCGAGTACCGCTGCGGCGGCGTGCGCAGGCCGCGCCGCGACGCACATGGTGGCCGTGGACATCGTCAGGGGAACCATGGCCGAAGTTGCCGCCTGTCCATCGCACGTCCCCCCGCTCGACGGATCCCCTGCAGGTGGCCGGGCTGCCAGGGTGGCGATCCCCGAACCCGGCCGGGCGCTTGTGGGCGGCGCCAGCCACGATCAATCGTTTTGTAGTGTAATAACTACGCTAAGTATCGAAAAGAGGGGGCGCAATCAGGCGGGAGCGCCGCCCCGGCCGGCGCCGTCACGGAAGCGCTGGGCACCTTCCGCGAAACCGGGCGCGGACAGCACCCGCATGCCGTGCAGGAACTCGTTGGCCATCGCGTCCCCGGCTGGCAGCCAGATCCCCTCCAGCGCGGCGGCGCGGTCGCTGCGCAGGCAGGCCTGCGGCAGGGCGGCGAGTTCGGCGGCCAGGTCCTCCGCGGCGGCCCGGGCCTGCCCGGCCGGGACGACCCGGTCCACCAGGCCCATCGCCAGCGCCTCGCGGGCAGGGACCGGGCGGCCGGTGAGGATCAGGTCCAGCGCCCGGCCCAGGCCGATCAGCCGCGGCAGCCGGACCGTGCCGCCGTCGATCAGCGGCACGCCGAACCGGCGGCAAAAGACCCCGAGGATCGCGTCCTCCTCGGCAACCCGCAGGTCACACCAGGCGGCCAGTTCCAGGCCCCCGGCGACCGCGTGCCCGCTGATCGCCGCGATCACCGGTTTGCCCAGCGCCATCCGGGTAGGTCCCATCGGGCCGTTGCCGTCGGGCGAGGCCCGGTTGCCGTCGGGCCCGCCGACCGCCTTGAGGTCGGCGCCAGCGCAGAAAGTCCCGTCGGCCCCCCAGAGCACGGCCACGTCGGCGCCGTCGTCGGCGTCGAAATCCCGGAACGCGCCCGCCAGTGCGGCGGCGGTGGGCCCGTCGACCGCGTTCCGCACGCCCGGCCGGTCCAGGACGACCGTGGTGACCCGCCCCGACCGCTCCGCGCGCACGCTCATGGCTCGCTCCGTTCACCGCTGCCCGTTACCAACGGCCTATTTTGGTACATAACGGACGACCGTGGCTGCCCGGGCCCCTGTCCGGCCGGCCTGGTCCCGTCGCCGTTTGTGGTCGTTGCCGCCATCGCCCACATTCTTATGGGGTCGTTGGCGTAATCGCCCACAAACGCGGCCGGCCTGGCAGCGGCCGGAACCGGCTTCCGAGGCAGGCCCGAGGCCGCCCGAGGACCGGGGTTCGCGAGCGGCCGGGTTCCCGGAGGCCGAGCTAGCTGACTTGCCAGGTGTCGGGGCCGGCGAGCAGGACGGCGAGATCACCGTCGCCCTGGCGGGCGCGGGCGTCGGCGAGCTGGGCGGCCATCAGTTCGTCGTAGGAGTCCCTGGGGACCTGCCGGAACACGCCGATCGGGGTGTGGGCGAAGTCGGAGCTGTCCAGCCGGGACAGCGCGAACGCGTAGGACGAGTCGGCGGCGTGCGCGTCATGGACCAGCAGTGAGTCCTCGTCGGCGGCCGCCACGTCGACCGCCTCCAGCCCGCCCTGCCGGCCGAACCGCAGGCCCTTGGCGCCGTCCGCACCGAACCGGATCGGCGCGCCGTGCTCCAGCCGGATCACCCGCTGTTCCCGCGAGCCCGGCGTGGTCACCGGCGCGAACGCGTCGTCGTTGAAGATCGGGCAGTTCTGGAAGATCTCTACGAACGCCGTGCCCTTGTGGTCCGCGGCCGCGCGCAGCACGCTCGTGAGGTGCTTGCGGTCGGAGTCGATCGTGCGGGCCACGAAGCTGGCCTCCGCGCCGAGCGCGAGCGAGACCGGGTTGAACGGGGTGTCCAGCGAGCCGAACGGGGTCGACTTGGTGACCTTGCCCTGCTCGGACGTGGGCGAGTACTGGCCCTTGGTCAGCCCGTAGATCCGGTTGTTGAACAGCAGGATCTTGATGTTGACGTTGCGCCGCAGCGCGTGGATCAGGTGGTTGCCGCCGATCGAGAGCGCGTCGCCGTCACCGGTGATCACCCACACCGACAGGTCGGGGCGGGTGGACGCCAGCCCGGTCGCGATCGCCGGAGCGCGGCCGTGGATCGAATGCATCCCGTAGCTGTCCACGTAGTAGGGCAGCCGGGAGGAGCAGCCGATGCCGGAGATGATGACCAGGTTCTCCCGCGGCACCTCCAGCTCGGGCAGGAACGACTGGAACGCGGCCAGGATGGCGTAGTCGCCGCAGCCCGGGCACCAGCGCACCTCCTGGTCGGACTTGAAGTCCTTGGTGGTGAGCTTCTCGTCGGCGACCGGGACCAGGGTCAGGGACCGTAGCCGGTGCGCGGCATCCGCCGCGCCGTCGTTCGCGCCGTTCGCTGTGTGGCTGGATTCAGACATTGCTGATCACGTCCTGGATGACGCCGGCAAGCTCCGCGGCACGGAACGGCAGCCCGCGGACTCTGTTGTAGGAGATGACGTCGACGAGGTAGCGCCCTCGCAGCACCAGGGCGAGCTGCCCCAGGTTGATCTCGGGCACCAGGACCTTGTCGTAGGCGGCGAGCACCTCACCGAGGTTGGCCGGGAACGGGGACAGGTGCCGCAGGTGGGCCTGGGCGACCGAGCCGCCCGCGTTGCGGACCCGGCGCACCGCGGCGCCGATCGAGCCGAAGGTGGAGCCCCAGCCGAGGACGAGGACCTTCGCGTCGCCGTCGGGGTCGTCGACCTCGAGCGGGCCGATGTCCGCGGCGATCCCGTCGATCTTGGCCTGGCGCAGCCGGACCATCTTGTCGTGGTTGTCCGGGTCGTAGGAGATGGTCCCGGCGCCGTCGGCCTTCTCGATCCCGCCGATCCGGTGCTCCAGGCCCGGGGTGCCGGGGACCGCCCAGGGCCGGGCGAGCGTCTGCGGGTCGCGGCGGAACGGGTGGAAGTCCGGCTTGCCATCCTCGCCGGTCCATTCCTTCGGGCTGGAGAAGGAGAACTCGTCGCGGAGCTTGGGCAGGCCCGCGACCTCGGGGATGCGCCACGGCTCGGAGCCGTTGGCCAGGTAGCCGTCGGACAGGATGATCACCGGCGTGCGGTACTTGACCGCGATCCGGACCGCCTCCAGCGCCGTGTCAAAGCAGTCCGAGGGGGTGGCCGGGGCGATGACCGCGACCGGCGATTCGCCGTTCCTGCCATACAGGGCCATCAGCAGGTCGGCCTGCTCGGTCTTGGTCGGCATGCCGGTCGAGGGCCCGGCCCGCTGGATGTCGCAGACGATCAGCGGCAGTTCCACGGAGACCGCCAGGCCGATCGTTTCCCCCTTGAGGGCCATGCCCGGGCCCGAGGTGGTGGTCACGCCGAGCGCGCCGCCGAAGGATGCGCCGAGCGCCGCGCCCACGCCGCCGATCTCGTCCTCGGCCTGGAACGTGCGGACGCCGAACCGCTTGAGCTTGGACAGCTCATGCAGGATGTCGGAGGCCGGCGTGATCGGGTACGAGCCGAGGAACAGCGGCAGCCCGGACCGCCGGGACGCGGCGACCAGGCCGATGGCCAGCGCGCTGTTGCCGGTGATGTTCCGGTAGGTGCCCGGTTGCAGCCGGGCGGGCTTGACCTCGTACTGGACCGAGAACGCCTCGGTGGTCTCGCCGTAATTCCAGCCCGCCTGGAAGGCCGCGATGTTGGCCTTCATGATTTCCGGCTTGCTCGCGAACTTGGACTTCAGGAAGGCGATCGTGGACTCGACGGGCCGGTTGTACAGCCAGGACAGCAGGCCGAGCGCGAACATGTTCTTGGCCCGCTCGGCGTCCTTGCGGGTGATGTCGAACTCTTCCAGGGCCTTGACGGTCATCGAGGTGACCGGGACCGCGTGCAAGTTGTAGTTCGCCAGCGAGCCGTCTTCCAGCGGGTTGGTCTCGTACCCGACCCGGCCGAGGTTGCGCTTGGTGAACTCGTCGGTGTTGGCGATGATGTCCGCACCGCGAGGGACGTCGGTCAGGTTCGCCTTGAGCGCCGCGGGGTTCATCGCCACCAGAACGTCGGGCGCGTCGCCGGGGGTCAGGATGTCATGATCGGCGAAATGCACCTGGAAGCTGGACACCCCCGGCAGGGTGCCCGCCGGGGCCCGGATCTCCGCCGGGAAGTTCGGCAGCGTAGAAAGGTCATTGCCGAACGCGGCGGTTTCCTGGGTAAACCGATCGCCTGCCAGTTGCATCCCATCGCCGGAATCGCCGGCGAACCGGATTATGACGCGGTCGAGGTGCTGGACCTGCTTGGCCACAGTTGATGGACCTCCTCCACGCTGCGCGGGCGGGCGCCGTGAGCGGCGGCGTGGGTCCGTGAGCGCTAACGGGCTGGTGACCTGCCCGGTTTCGTGGTTTTCGCGGGGCGAACTTGCTCAGGGTACCCGGGAGCAGGGGGCGGTGGCGGCTGGTACGCGCGCACTCCTCACGGGACTGTGACGCAGATCGCATCAGCATCCCCGAAGGGGGTACGCGCAGCCACGCAATCCCCGAATAGGCACCGCACCGGGCCCCCGTGCAGCTGGCAAGTTCATGTGACACTTCCGTGCTTTATCATACCCTCCGTGTCATAGACGTATGGGAATGTTCGCGGGTTCAGGCGGGGGCGTTTTGCCGCCGGGCCGTGAGCGGGCTTTGGCGCCGGGCCGCGGGCCGCTCCCGGGGTTCGGCATAGGCTGGCTGAATGGGTGCCGTGGACCTGCCGGCGCCGGGCCGTGGCAGCGGAACGATGCCCGATCCGGCGGGGCCCGTCGCGGTCGGCGGGTTTTCGCTGCGGGTTTTCGACGCCGGGCTCGCCTGCTGCGCGGTCGAGGTGTCCGCGGCCCTGCGGCGGTGCGCCGAACTGCTGCCCGACGGCGGCGCGGGTGTGGGCGCTGACCTGGGAGATGGCGCGGGGCCCGGCGCTGCGCCGGGTAACCGGTCGGCGCCGGTGAACGTGCTGGTGGTCGCCGGGACGGTGACCGACAAGCTTGCCCCGCTGGTGCTGGCGGCCTACCGTGACCTCCCCCAGCCCCGGCGGGTACTGTCCTTCGGGGCCTGCTCCAACAGCGGCGGCCCGTACTGGGACTCCTACTGCGTGACCAAGGGCGCCGACCAGATCATCCCGGTCGACGTGTACGTCCCGGGCTGCCCGCCCCGGCCGGAGGCGCTGGTACACGGTCTGCGGCTGCTCCGCGACGTCCGTGGGGAGCGGCCGTGACCCCGGGCGAGGTCCTGGCCGAGGTGGCCCGCCGGCTGCCAGAGGCGCGGTGTGTGATCGAGACCGGGGTGGGTGCGGCCGAGACGGTCACGATGGACGTGCCGCGCCGGGACTGGCTGGCGGCGCTGGCCCTTGCCCGTGACGTGGCAGGCTGCGACTTCTTCGACTGGCTGACGGCCGTGGACGAGCTGGACCAGGGTTTCGCCGTGGTGGTCCACCTGTACTCCATCGAGAGCGGGCAGCACATGCTGGTGCGCACCCTGGTCCCGCGCGAGGACCCGGTGCTGCCGACCGCCACCGGCCTGTTCCGCGGCGCGGGCTGGGCCGAGCGGGAGACGCACGAGATGTTCGGCGTGGCCTTCGACGGCCATCCCGGCCTGGCGCCGCTGCTCCTGCCGGAAGGGTTCGAGGGGCACCCGTTGCGCAAGGATTTCCCGCTCGCCGCGCGGGCGGCGCAGGAATGGCCGGGTGCCAGGGAACCCGGCGAACGGCAGGCGTCGCGAGCGTTCCCGCAGGCGGCTGGTGCCTCCCGGAGTCCCGGAAGGCTGGCCGCCGCCGTGACCACGATAGAGCCGCGCGGCGCTAGCCCCGTCCCCCTGGCGCAGGAGGATCCGAGGCAGGCCCCGAGCCAGGGGGCCGCGGGGCTGGCGAGTGGCCCGGAACTGGCTGGTCAGCGGCCGCCAGGCCCGGAGTGGGCTGGCCCGGAGCTGCGAGGCCTGGAGCTGCCAGGCCCCGAGCTGGCTGGCCCGGAGCCGACGGGCGTGGAGCCGACGGGCCCGGAGCCCACAGGGCTGGAGCCGACAGGCCCAGAGCCCACAGGGCTGGGGTCGGCGGGCCTGGAGTTGGACGCCGGTGAGCTGCCGCCGCGCAGCCGCGGCGTCATCGGCCTGCTGGAAGAGAACTGCACCGTCTGCATGCTGTGCGCGCGGGAATGCCCGGACTGGTGCATCTACATCGAGTCGCACAAGCAGACGGTCCCGGCTCCCGAAGGGGGCCGGCCCCGGGTGCGCAACACGCTCGACCGGTTCGCCATCGACTTCTCGCTGTGCATGTACTGCGGGATCTGCATCGAGGTCTGTCCGTACGACGCGCTGTTCTGGTCGCCGGAGTTCGGCTACCCGGAGACCGGTATCGATGCGCTGACCCATGAGCGTGACCGGCTGCGGGACTGGATGTGGACTGTTCCGCCGCCACCCGCGCACGACCCGGGCGCGCCGCTGCCCAGGGAAGCGCAGGCAGCCAGCCCCGGGGCGGGCCCGGCGGTGGAGTCCGGCTAGCGACGGGGTGGCGTATGGCAGCGATATCGCGCCCGCCAGCGCGTAGCGGGGGCCGCAGCGATCTGCGCCCGGGGCGCCTAGCGGAAGTTGACGAACTGCAGCGCGATGCCGAAGTCGCTGCCTTTCACCAGGGCGATCACGGCCTGCAGGTCGTCCTTCTTCTTCGAGGACACGCGCAGTTCCTCGCCCTGCACCTGGGCGCGGACGCCCTTGGGCCCCTCGTCCCTGATCAGCTTGGAGATCTTCCTCGCGTCGTCCTGCGAGATGCCTTGCTTGAGGCTGACGCCGAGGCGGAACTCCTTGCCGGACGGCTTCGGTTCGCCGGGGTCGAGGGCCTTGAGCGACACACCGCGCCGGACCAGCTTGTCCTTGAAGACGTCGAGCACCGCCTTGGCCCGCTCCTCGCTGTTCGCGCGGATCTCGACCGACTCCCCGGACCAGGAGATGGCCGCCCCGACGCCGCGGAAGTCGAACCGGTTGCTGATCTCCTTGGCGGCCTGGTTCAGTGCGTTGTCAACTTCCTGCTTATCGACCCTGCTGACGATGTCGAAGAATGAATCGGCCACGCCTCGCTCCTCTCTCGCTCTAGCCCCACGCCGGGTCTCGTGGCCCCGGCGGCTCCCGATCTGCTCCCGGACGCCCCGTGACGACGGTCATGCGCCGCCGTCCGTGCGACGGACCGGCCCGGTGTTCGCTATCCTTCACTGTGCCGTCCGGTGTGGCGGCACGAGGCAGGTTGCCCGAGTGGCCAAAGGGAGCGGTCTGTAAAACCGTCGGCTTAGCCTACGATGGTTCGAACCCATCACCTGCCACCACCAGCGAAAACGGCCCGTGGGCTGGGGTTTCCCCACCTCGCGGGCCGTCGTGCCTTGTGTCATCTTGTGTCATCCCCGGTCAGGAGACGTCACCGCACCACGGTGGTTACGGACACATAGCGGACGGAATCGGGACTGGAGGAGCGGTTCACCGCACCGCTTGCTCCTGGATTGCGGTGGCCCACCGTCCGGTATGAAGAAGCCCGCCAGGCTCAGATGGGGGTTGATGTCCGAGGGGGAATGCACCCAAACCAATGCGTGCTCGCCTGTGAGTTCGCAGTTGGGAGCCGGTCGTGAACCGGCGGACTGAAGTGCCTAGTCTGCGGAGGGCTGCGGGTTGGGCGGTTGGACAGCAGCGAGAGCTGTGACGAAGGCCTTGAGATCGTCCAGCACGGTTTCGGCTTCGGTCCGCCGGATGATCAGGCGCTGACCGACCGTAACGGCGGCATCAGGGACCTGGTTAAGGAATCGCTGGTCGATGACACCGCCGCGGTGGGTGAGGAGGTGCCGTTGCGCGAACGCCCGCCGGAGCCGCCGCCACCGCTCCTCGCCCGCCAAGCGCACGAGGTCGAGACCGAGGTAGTCGATGAAGATCCGTGCTGTGTCATCGAGACGCTGGAAGATATTGCCCTGGCCTTTCACAGCGTGATTGGCGCCCGGAGCACGGACATGGAACTGCTCGCGGGTGAAGAGTTCAAACAGGCTCACCACTGAGGTGATGCTGTCGACAGCGAAGCGTTCGAAGACGCCCAGTGCCCGCAGTTGGTCGCGCTCCTCAGGCCCCAGGCCATCCTCGATCGCCAGGGCCTGGCGGGCCGCGTGGATGGCTTCAACGACTTTGTCCGCCGCAGGCCGTGGCCCGCAGACCGGGCAAAACGACGTGGCTGAGAAGACAGCGTAGTGGTTGCAGCAGGATGAGCATTCGATGATCCGCTGGACCTTATCCTCGACGAACGGCGGCAGCTCGCGGACGGGCGGCGGCGATCCGGGGGCATAGCGCCACTCGACGCTTATACCAGAGCCGCGCGGCGTCCGAGACGGTCGGCCGAAGACATCACCGAACATAGTGTTCAGCTTCGCGTGCACGAACTGCGCGGCAAGCCCCTCAGCGGCCGCATTCACACGCTCCAACTGCGCACGTGTCATGAAGGCACTGTGGTCCTCACAGTGCCCGCAGTACGGGCATGTCAGCTCGAGGTCGTCGGGCAGCGGCTCGTACTCGTCGTGTCGCATCTTGAACAATGCGCCGCACGACGGGCACTCCCGGCCGAAATATCCCTCGGAGTCGAGAGGGATGCGGATGGGTGCAGTGAACCCCTGGGGGGTGTGCTTGACCTCGCCGACCCCTTCGGGCTTGCGGTTCTCCCATCGCATCGGCTCAGACTATCCGAGCGGACGAACTTGCCAGGGCAACCACGGTCGCAGCCGCACTCAGCAGGACTCCGACGACCTGCTCCGGCCGTCCCAGGTTCTTGCCGCCGCCCTCGTGTTGCCCCGCCCCGTACAGCCGTCCCGACGGATCCGTGCCAAACCGTGGTCGACCATTGCTGCGCGCCCCTAGCATTGGTCCATGACATCGCGCCGATACATGTCTGTTCGAGTGCATTTCGACAGCAGCGACTATGACAATGTCTGCCTCGATTACGGTGGCGGCCGGGCACGCCTCGCGGCGTGGCGCGATCTCGGCGATCTGCTGGCGCACCGGGCAGGCATTTCGATGTGAACACGGCGAGTGAGGATCAGGTCCTGTGGAGCGCCGGTCTATTCGGGGAGTCTCGGCTTAATATTCATGTAGACGAGAACGGCAGGTACGTCTGTTTCGACTATGACGCGGATAAGGAAGGTGAACCGAACTCAGTTGCCGTCTGCGCCACCATTCCGGCAGTTGAAGCGTGGATTACGCAGAGGCAGCAACGGGCAGCGCGACCTAGCTCGGCTGCCGTTGCGTACGCTGCTCGCCGGGGTCCGCGCCCAAGGCGCCCGCGGCCAGCACCTGGAGGCGTTCTACGGCTGCCTGTACTACGCCGCGCTGCGCCCCTCCGAAGCCGTCGCGCTCCGCGAGGCCGACTGCCATCTGCCCAGCCGGGGCTGGGGGCGGATCGACCTGGCCGCCTCCGAGCCCCGCGCCGGGCGGGACTGGACTGACCACGGCACCGCCCGCCAGGCCCGCGGCCTCAAGCACCGCGCCGCCGGCGAGATGCGCTCCATCCCCATCCCGCCCGCGCTCGTCACCTTGCTGCGCGCCCACCTCAAGGCCTACGGCACCACCTCCGACGGGCGGCTGTTCCGCACCGCCCGCGGCGGCGCCCTGCAAGACAGCGCCTACAGCGCCGTCTGGCAAGCCGCCCGCACGGCTGCGCTCACCTCCGCCCAGCAAACCTCGCCGCTGGCGCGCCGCCCCTACGACCTGCGCCACGCCGCTGTCTCGCTGTGGCTCAACGCCGGTGTGCCCGCCACCGAAGTCGCCCGCCGCGCCGGGCACAGCGTCGCGGTCCTGCTCAAGGTCTACGCGCACTGCATCGACGGCCAGGCCGACACCGTCAACAAGCGCATCGCCGACGCCCTTGGCAGTAATGAAGACCCCAGCACGTGACATCCCGCACGGGCCGGAAGCCGGTTCGACGACATGTCTCCGGCCCGGCATTCTTATGCCATGAGTGACGAGGCGCGCCGGGACGAGCCCGACCAATCGCAGCCGGGCAGCGACGGGGATGGCCAGTCAGCGGACCGTGAGAGCACCGATCCAGCCACGACACCAGTTCCTGGTCCACCTGCGTTCGATGCCACCCGAATACTGGGCAAGTGGCAGCGGCAGTTCGGGGATCCGATCGCCCGGAAACTCCTGCCGCAGTTGGAAGTCTTCCAGGCGCAGCAGCAGATCGCGGAGGACCTTATCCGCAGCGTGGGTGGGTTCGACCGGTTGCAGAAGCAGATCCTAGCCGCCCAGCCGCAGATGGAAGCGTTCCGGGCGCAGCAACTGTTTGCCGAAAGCGTGTTCAAGAATATCAACGCGGTCAGCAGCCTGCAGCGCCAGGTTCTCGGCAATCTGTCCCAGCTCGAGGCGTTCCGGGAGTTTTCCAGGTCGGTGGTTCCGGAACTGGCCAAACTGGCGTCTCTCATCCCTGCAGACTGGTTCCCCCGTAATTGGGAGCAGGAGCCGGATCTAGATATCGATGCCGCCATCAGCATCATCGTGGACGAGGGCATCCCTTTGGTATGGGTGCCGCGGGCAGCCATCGTCGCCGCACTGGTCGCTGCGGCCGATGCGGAAGCCCGGGATGAAATCCTTCTGGCCTCACGCGACGAGATCGCTGACGACTGCCGAGCGGTCCTCGGTGAGATCACGGCTCCGGAATTGAAGCCGCTCGCTGAACTAGCTGCGGAGGCTGTCACCGCACTTCGAGACGGGCACCGTTCCAGCGCCCAGGCCCTGGCCGGCAACATCTTCGACACGCTGCTGCGCGATGCCGCACGCCGTGGCGTGATCTTCGCAGGCCCCCCAGTCGGCTATTTCAAGTACGACAAGATCCGGAAGCAGATCACCCCGGTGTCGGACGATACGGTCATCAGACGATTCCGTGCGGATTGTGTGCTGTCCGCATCGTTGCTCGCGCTGCAGCCCTACGATCCTTCCAGCCCTCCGCCTGCGCGGTTCGTCCGGCACGCGACAGCACACTGCGCCCGGCCGGAGCAGTACACGCCGGTGAACGCGATTGTTGCCGTGATGCTCATGACCTCAATGCTGCGGGAGGCGCAGGCCTCCGGCTGGTGAACGGGTTCGTACCGTAGCGCCGCAGCAGTACGTGAGCGGGGTCAGCCCTCCGCGTCGCCCGGCCGGACCACGCGGAGTATTTTGCGTTGCTCCTGACGGACCAGTTCATGGAAGGGGACAAGCTGCCCGGTGCTGGAGAAAGCGGCCTCGATGGCCCGGCTGGCAGCGCGCGAGGCCGCAGGAGTGATCACGTGATCCACGTGATAGGCCCACGCCACCTCGCCGTCGCCGGACACCCCCGTCCGCACTCGCAAGCCCGCCGCGCGGCAGGCTTGCCGGATCTCAGCGCGCCACTCCTGGGCATCCTCGGCGGTGTCCATCCGGACGACCACCGAGCCGTCGCGGCGCAGCTCCTCCACCCAGCGGCGTACGTGGTACTGCTGCTCGGTGCTCACCTCGCCAGGCTAACCGCTCATCGGGAGCCGCTATCAAGGCCAAGCTGCCCATGGCAAGGGATAATCCCGGCTGCTGGGAGGACGGCTGGCTGGCTCGCCGGCGGATTGGGGAACTTCAGGTGCCTACATCAGTGAACAGCGTCATCAACGGTTCACGGTGACCAGGTGCCGATGTCTTCGGTGATTCCAATGCCGCGCTGCTCAGCCCAGGTGGTGATCGGCGTATGAGCCCAGTAGCGCCGCCGTATCCGTCCGTCGCGGGAGATCTGGCCGAGTTCGGCGATGCCGAAGACGTGCCCGATCTCGTTGACCAGCAGTGCGCTGGCCTGGGTGAGCAAGTTACCGGATTGGGCGAGGTCATCCAGTGCAGCCGCCGCTTCCGCGACCGGTGGCTGTTTGGTCAAGGCCGCGGTGCCCAGCGAATCCGTGAATCCCTGCGGGTGGAGGTGCCCCAGCTCGGTCGAGCGTTGGGGGGAGATGGGGTAGATCTGCGCGCGTATCAGCGCGTTGCCGCCTGCGGCTGCCCGGTCCCGCGCGTGGCGAGCCAGGTGCAGCAGGCCCGACAGGACGGCGATCACCGGGGCCTCGTCGTGGATCATCTGGGGTTGCGGCTCGCCCTCCTGCACGGGGCGCTGCCGATGGCGTTCCAGCAGGTCCAGCACGCATACGCCGTAGGCACCCGACCCGTCGGTGTGCAGTTCGAGCGAGACCCACTTGGCCAGAGACGAGTTGTCCATGGTGCCGAGCGCGACCGGCCGGGGTGTCCCGGTGTCGGTCACCCCCAGCGGCCGGGCACCCGGGCCTGGGCCGGGGATGCCGGGCGGCGGGGCACGGCCCGGGCACCGGCGCGGGCCAGCCCGGGTACCAGCGCATCGGCGGGCAGGCGGGCCAGGCAGGCCAGTTCGGGGACCGACAGCAGGTCTCCTGCGCGGAACCGCCGGGCGGCGATCTTCGTGGCAGGGCGGCGCTGGTGGTGGCGGGCCAGCCAGTTCCGCGCGGCGTACAGCGCCGTCGCCGACGCCAGGGCGTGCGCCAGGCCGCGCAGCCGCGCGGGCCAGCGCCAAGGCGGCAACGATCTGCTTGGGACTCCATTCCAGGTCAGCGGCCGGCTGGGCTAGCGTCGCGGCGGGCGGGGGGCACACCTACGCCATCCGCAGCGTCGGCACCCTGTGGTGCTGGGGTCTCAACCTCTTCGGCCAGCTCGGCATCGGCGACCAGACTCGCCCGAACCAGGGGTAATCAGGACCTGCCGCAGCAGATCACCGCCCGGCGGCGACGGGGTGGACCAGCGTCGCGGCCGGTGGGGAGCATACCTGCGCCACTCGCACGCACGCCCTGTTGTGCTCGGGTGGCAACTTCGACGGCCAACTCGGCATGGGAACCGGCAAACGCTACGACCGGCCCCAGCGGATCAGGGTGCCTGCCACAACCGGCTGGAGCCTCATCGCCCTCGGCGGGAACCACACCTGCGCTACCCATACCGGCCACACCCCGTGGTGCCGGGGCAACAGCCGTGGGGCCAGCTCGGCATCGGTAACAACACCATCCAGTACCTGCCGCAGCAGGTCACCACCCCGGACATCCCGGGAAGCTTCATGACCAGGCGCGGGAGGCTGCGTGGCGAGACAACTGACAGGCAGCGTGACCGACACCTGGCGAGGACGATGATCCCGTTGCTTAGCTCTCAGCCCTCTACCCGGCAAATCTAGTGTTTTGAGGCAGAGGCTAGGCCTTCAGCGGGGGAGCCGCGATCTAGTGCGTAGCGTGGTATTGGGCGAGGACGTCGGCGGGGATGCGTCCCCGGTTGGAGATATTGATGCCTTGCTCCCGGGCCCATGCCCGGACATCGGACTGGTCGTGCCGTGACCCACGCGAGCCCCGCGCGGCCCGCCGGACAGCGGGGACCTTGCGCGCTGCCGTGATGAAGGGGCCAATCGCCTTGACGAACTGATCCGCATGCTTCTTGTTCAGGTCGATCTCATAGTTGGCGCCGCCGAGGCCAAACCTGACCGTGCCCTCAGCATCGCTGCCGTCAATGTCATCGACGTACAGGACCTGTGTCCGCTGAGCCATTTGGTCTTACTCCGATCCAGAATCAGTTGAAGAAACTGACGTTAGTGTATGCGATCACGACGGCCACAGTGCTAATCATCCGGACAAGCCCTGCGCGCCACCCGCTATGGCACATGAAAGGGCTCGTTAGCCGAATAGCATTGATGTCTGCCAGGCTTACTGGCGTTCCACTCGATGGGTATCTCTGCGCTCCCCACGCCCAGGGATCCACGCATGATAGCTGCGGGTGCCGGGCACACCGGCGGGCATGAGCGGATCGTGGGGACGCGATGATCGTCACTGCCGCAGGGCTGATGGCGATGGCGGCCTTCTGGTGGTTCCTTACCGCGCTGTTTTGATCGCTGGGCCGGCCCGGTCACGGCCTTGGGGGTTGCGCCGCTGGGCGCGGTTCGGGGCCCGGCGTGGTACGAGCGGATGTGTCGGTCTGCTGGCTGTGAGCGCTGGTGAAGCGGTCCCCTCGGGCTGGGTCTGGGCCGGCCCGGTCATCGGTGAGCCGCTGTGTGTGGAACGGGAGCCGGGCTGGCTCACCCCGGCGGTTACCGATGCGCCCGGCTCCGGTGCCGAGACGTTCGTGACCGGCTATCTGATGGGCAAGTGGGCGGCCAGCGAGGTGCCGCCGCCGCCGCCGCTGTACCGGCACCTCGCTGGCCGCGCTGACGCGCCGCGACCCTGCAGCCTGGCTTGCGCTGCTGCGATGATCCATCGCCGAGGTCAGCATCAGCCAGCGGCCCCCCGCGCAGGAGCGGGTAGCTCTCAATTCTCAGCGTCCCTGGCAGCGTCCTGTCCGTCGATGGTCTCCCTCATTTTCCGGCTCCATTCATGCAGGCGCTCAGTTCTCGTGGAGGATTCTGAGGATCATCTGGCGAGATGCGGCGGGCGGTTCAGCGGCTATGCACAGCTCGTCCATCGCTTTCATGTAGCGGCTGGTTTCCTCTGGCCGGTCGAGGTAGAGGGCGCCGGTGAGCTGCTCGATGTAGACGACGTCGGGCTGGTCCGGTTTCGGGAATCGCAGGATGCTGAACGGTCCTGTGGCGGTATTCGCGCTGCCGGGGAAGGGCAGCACCTGGATGGTGATGTTGTGCTGGGTGGTGGCCTCGATCAGGGCCCGAAGCTGCTCGCGCATCACCTCCTGGCTGCCGAGTGGCCGGCGCAGGACGGTTTCATCCAAGACCGCCCACACGCGCGGTGAGCCAGGTGTGCCCAGGACCTGCTGGCGGGTCATGCGCAGCTGGGCGCGGCGCTCGATTTCCGGGGCCGGCGCGCCGGGGTTTCCCAGCCGGATTACCGCCCGGGCGTAGTTCTCGGTCTGGAGCAGCCCAGGAATGAACTGTGTCTCGTAGGTGCGGACGAGCGCCGTGGCCTGTTCCAGCCCGACATACACCTCGAACCAGACAGGCAGCCAGTCTGAGTACCGGTGCCACCAGCCCGGCGCGGTGGCCCGCCGGGCCAGGGACAAAAGTGCCTGCCGGTCCTGCTCGTCAGCGACTCCGTACGGGGTGAGCAGGCTGGCGACATCACGCTCCTTCAGGCCCACCCGGCCAAGCTCCATCCGGCCCAGCTTCGACTCCGAAACCCGGATGGCACGTCCCGCGGCCTCCCGCGTGATACGCGAGGCCTCCCGCAACCGGCGCAACTGAGTGCCCACCAAGATGCGCAGGACCGTCGGCCCGAATTGGGGCCGCAGGACCTGGCCGGATGCGTCATGTGGCGGCGGCACCATGGCCAGGTCCGGCGGGGAACTGGCCAGTTCAGCCAGCGCCCCCGCCCGCGTCATGACCCAAGGCCCCGCACCGGCCGCCATGAGCACGGTCTCACCCAGCACGGCGGGGGCACTCGCCGGCCGCACCGCGCCGGGCCTCACGGTGCGCTGGCTGGCCGCCTGTGACGCGGCGAGGCCCTCAGCGGCCATCCACTGCCTGAGGCGCCGCAACCCGGTCATGATGTCGTAGGGCGTTTCTCCCTCCGCGACGTGGCCGGCCAGCTCGCGGTACACGGCCGAAATGGGCACCCGGGCCGCCGCGGTGCGGTTGCGCTGGTCAGTCATGTTCCCTCCTCCTGCCGGTGCCTGGGCCGTGATGGAACTCGTCCACAACAAGCAAGTCCGGCCCGATCTCCGCTGCCAGCTGATCCCGGGCTCTCTTCAGGTGACCGCGCACCGGAGGATGTCCCGGCCTTCGTAGAACTTGAGAGTGGCGGTCCCCCGCCCGTGGCCTGCCGAGTGGTAGGTGTCGGGCAACCGCCAAGTCATCCGACGAAGGAAGGGGACCGCCGTGAGCAACACCTACCAGAAGGACCGCCGCCCTGCCCAGCCTGACCCGCTGCCGGGCGAGGTGGCCGTCCCGGAGCAGGTGATCGTGTCGATGGCCGGGATCGCCGAATCAGCGAAGGAGGGCCTGCTGGCCCTGGCTGTCGGCACCGGCCTGCAAGTCATGGCTGCCATGTTCGGCGAGGACGCTGAGCGGCTGTGCGGGCCGGACGGCAAGCACAACCGCGGCCGGGCCGGGTATCGGCACGGGACTGAGGCCGGGTCGGTGACCCTGGGCGGGCGGCGTGTCCCGGTGGCCCGGCCGCGGGTCCGGGCAGCCGACGGGTCCGGCGAGCTGCACCTGCCCAGCTATGACCTGTTCTCCTCGGCCGAGGTTCTGGGCCGGCTGGCGATGGAGAAGATGCTGGCCGGCCTATCGTCGCACCGCTACCGGGCCGGGCTGGAGCCCGCCGGGCAGGCGGTCGAGGCGCAGGCCGCGGCCACGTCGAAGTCGGCGGTGTCGCGCCGGTTCGTGGCCGCGACCGAGACCGCGCTCGCGGAACTGATGTCCCGCCGCCTCGATGACCTGGACCTGGTCGCGCTGATGATCGACGGGGTGCACTTCGGCGAGCACACCTGCGTCGTCGCGCTCGGCATTGACATCGACGGGACCAAGCACCCCCTCGCCGTGGAGGAGGGCTCCACCGAGAACGCCACCCTGGTCACCGACCTGATCACAGGGCTGCGTGAGCGGGGCCTGGATGTCACCAAGCCGGTCCTGGCCGTCCTCGACGGCGCCAAGGCCCTGTCCCGCGCGGTGAAGGATGTGTTCGACCAGCCGCTGGTCCAAAGATGCCAACAGCACAAGATCAAAAATGTCCGGGACAAGCTGCCCGAACGGCTGCGGGCCGTGGCGGAGCGGCGGATGCGGCAGGCCTACCACGCCGAATCGGCGCTGCAGGCCGAGGGCCTTCTGGCCGAGCTGGCGGGCGAGCTGGACAAGACCCACCCCGGCGCCGCCGCGTCGCTGCGAGAGGGCATGGCCGAGACCCTGACCATCCTGCGGCTGGGCGTGCCGCCCACCCTGGCCAGGACCCTTCGCTCCACGAACCCCATCGAATCCTTGATCGAAATCTGCCGGGAGCACTCCAAGAACGTCAAGCGCTGGCGGGACGGCACGATGGCGCTGCGCTGGTGCGCCGCCGGGATGCTCGAAGCCGATCACCAGTTCCGCCGCGTTAACGGCCACCTGCACCTGCCGAAACTCCGCGCCGCCCTCGATGCGCACTTCAGGAATGTCAGTGCCGCAAGCCAGAATGAGAACCAGAAAGCGGCATGATGATCACGGGGACCGCCACCGAAGTTCTACGGAACTCGGGACAACCTCGCGCACCGTGCTCTGGGTCATTCCCAGGACCTCGGCGATCTCTTTCGCTGTCCAGTTCTCACCCCAGCGCAACACAGCGACGCGGTGCTGCACCGGGGGCATCTTTTGGATCACCTTCCAGCATCGTTCGAGGACGACATTCGACAATGCGACGCGATCAACGTCATCCGCAACACGATCCAGGCGGGGCACGTGACCGGCGGGTTCGAGCCGCTGGCAGGCCCGGCTGTGATCAACAAACTTGTGGCGCAGGACCACGAAGAGCCAGGCTCTCTGCTGATCAAGAGGCAGCTTTCTGATCTTGCCCCAGGAGCGCACAGCCGCGTGGAAAACCTCCTGGACGAGATCCTCCGCAGCGGCGCGGTCGCCCTGCATGTCCCTCACCGCACGGCGATACAGATCGTCCGCCACGCGGATGACCAGAAACTCCACCTCAGCGGCGTCCGGCCCCCGGAGTTCGCTACCCATCCCAGGGCCCGCCGGGCGCAGAGCCGTCTGAGTGCCCGACCCGTACCCACAGTGCCGGCCCCCCTGACCACGACTCCTGCACCACCACAGTCCCCCCGCGGTGCCTTCATTACAACAGCCACCAAGGTCACACGACGCTGCCACTCCACCAGGAGCCGGAACACACAGATCACCGGCAAAGCGAGCACAGGGGCCAGCGCGGTCGGCCATAGGATCAGGGACGGCAGCGCGGCCAGCCCTGCCCCACCCCGGTACAGGATCGTCGTAACTGTCACACACTCACGTCGCTCGAGAGGCAGAAACCGTTTGATCACAAAGTGAGCGGGATCCGCCACCTGGCAGAAGGTTCTCGCCAGGCAACGCGCTGGCAGCTTGAGCCGGAGCTGGCCAGAGCGAGCTGGTAACCCGACGTATTCAGGTGTGACGAGTTCGCCGAGGTGAAGCTGGGTGCGAGCGGGCCGCCGGGCCCGCGCCGAGATCGGGCTGGGCTGCTCCAGGCGAGGGGCTCAGTCGCCCGCTCGTCAGGAGGCCGCGCCGGAGGGTGTCTGGAAGGCTCCGATGATGACCCTCCGGGGCGCCGTGGGTGATAGAGCAGTATTGGTCAGGCTACGGACTTCGATCACGACTGGTTTGCCTCCTTCGGCTTGCTGCCACGCCAGGAGGCAACGGTGCGCCGGGAGAACGCGGCAAACACCCGTCTTGACCCGGGGAAAGCCCCAGGCCGCCCCCAACGCGGCGGCCGGCTTGTTCGTTGACCAGATAGGCGAGCCTAGGAGCCGGGGTGCGGGGTGGACAGCTGGAAGCAGACGCTGGCGGACCTGGCCAGCGAGCGCGGCGCCGCGCTCAAGCGCCACGCGTTCCTGCTGTGCGGGGATGATGCCCAGGCCGAGGACCTGGTGCAGGATGCCCTGGTGCGGGCGTTCGTCCGCCCGCTGCGCGCTCCGCGGCCCGGCGGGGCCGAGGCGTACGTTCGGGTGATCATGGCGAACCTGTTCATCGACGGCGCCCGGCGGCGGACACGCTGGCGCCGGGCGGCGCCGCTGCTGGCGCGGGCTGAGGTGGCTTGGGATCCCGCCGACCAGGTGGCCAGCCACGACGCGCTGCTGGTGGCGCTGCACGAGCTGTCACCCCGGCAGCGTGCGTGCGTGGTGCTGCGCTACTACGAAGATCTCCCGGTGGCCGAGGTCGCGGCGGTGCTGGGCGTGGGAGAGGGAACGGTCAAGCGATACCTGAGCGAGGCGATGACGCGGCTGGCCGCGCGGTTGTCGCCCGCCGGAAGCGGATAACGGAGGCGGCCGGAATGTCTTTCGATGAGCAGGAACTGCGCCGCCGCCTGGCGGCGGCGGCGATGCAGGCCAGCGCCCCCCGGTTCAGCGTGGAGGCCCTGGCCCGCCGGATCCGGCGGCGGCGCGCCCAGGTCATCGGGGTGGTCTCGGCACCGGTCCTGGCGGTGGCCGCTCTTGCGGTGGCGGTCCCGGTCGCGCTGAGCGGTGCCGGCTCCCCGGTGCGCGGTCACCCGGCGGCGCTTCCGTTCCGGCCGTCAGTCACGGTGACGGTGACCGACGTGTCGCGGCATCGCACCGTGCGGCCCGCCGCCCACGTTCCGCAGCCGCTTCTTGCCGTCTCGCCCGGCGAGCGCCTGGTGATCCACGTCGATGTGACCGTGCCGCGGCACGCCACCGTGACGGCCCTGTGGCTGGGCATCACCGGGGACATCTGGGGCTCCGGCCCGGGGGGGCGGCCCGTCGGTATGCATCCGGTCTTGGCGCACACCCGCCACCCGCTCCGCACCGGCGAGCACCGGTTCAGGCTGCGGTGGACCGTGCCGGGCTGGATGCGGGCCGGGAATACCCGGTGGCTGACCATGGCATGGGCGTTCAAAAACGGGGAGGTGGTGGGAGGCATCGCCCAGTTTGGGGTGCCGCCGCTGCCCAGCCCGCCCGGACCGGTGCCCCCGCCGTGACGCCCAGGGGCGTCACGGCGACCAGCCGAATTGCCCGGGGCGCAGCGCCGGGCGTCGGCCTGGATGGTCAGCCTTCTTGGTGGTGCGCCTGGGAGCTGGTGGCTGCGTAGCGGGCCCAGTCGGAGCCTGCCTGGCCGGCGTGGCGCATGGCGGTGGCCGGGCTGATGCCGAGGGCGTCGGCTAGGACCTGGGGCGGGGCTTGGCGGACGAGGTGTTGCCAGGTGGCGTTGCGTGCGGCGAGGGCGGGGACGCCGGCGCTGCGGAGCGCCGTGAGCAGGTGGTTGCGGTCCAGGTGCTCTCCGGGCATGCCCCCGGAAAACAGCCAGGATGAGGCCGCGTTGGCGGCGGTATTGGTGTTCGCGCGGTCGGCGGCGTGCTTGATGACCAGCGTGGCCAGCGGCTCGGGGACGGTGAGCCAGTCCCGGGCGAGGCGGAGCCGGACGGTGGGGCCGCCGGTATCGACGTCGCTGAGGCTGAGGCTGACGATCCGGCGGGCGGGCTGGCCGAACACGGTGATGAGGCACCCGGCGATACGGGTAAGCCAGCGCAAGGTCGTCCTGCAGCAGCAGGGAACCGATGATCTGCAGCCGCTCGGTCTCGCCGATCAGGACGGGGTTGTCGTTGCTGCGCCGGGGGATGTCGAGGCTGCGGGTCAGCCGCTGGGCGCGGCACCAGCAGAGAAACCGTTCGGCCTTGTGGCGGGTGCCGGGGCCGCTGGCATACCAGGCGTCGATGTCGTGCTGGGCGCAGCCGGCCCGGGCCACGTCAGGACCGGCATTCTTCCCGGAGGCGGCATACGGCTGGCGGCCCGCCAGCATATACGGCGCGATCAGGTCGGCGGGGGTGCAGTCGAAGATGTCGCACAGCGCGATCAGGACTTTCATCGACAGCCGTTCCGGCTTGTTGGTGACCAGCCGGTAAATCTGCGCGGCCGACAGCTCCACGCCGCGCTCGCGCAGCAGCGGGGCCAGCTGGGTGGTCTTCCACAGATCGTGCGCGGCCATCAGCTGGAGCAGCTTCCAGTGAAAGTCCAGCTGCCGGCGGGCCATCATGTGCCTGCTTCCTGACCGGGTGCCAGGGCCCGGCCGATCGTGCCATCCAGCACCGTGCGCAAGGTGCGGGTGCGAAAGTCCGACGACACCGAGGCGTAAAGCGCGGTGGTGGAGGAGTAGGAGTGCCCGACCTGCTCCTGCACGAACAGCGGATCGTAGCCGTCCTCGATCAGGTGCGTGACATAGGAATGCCGCAGGCAGTGCAGGCTCAGCTCGGCCGGCAGGCCGAGCGCGTCGCGGTATTCGGCGAACCGGGCGCCCAGCTTCTCGGCCGACAGCCGGCCCGACCGCTCGCTCGGCCACAAGGACGAGCTGGTCTTCGCGGCCGGGGCCAGCTCCCGGCACTGGCCGATCCACTGCCCGATCACCCGCGCCGACCACGGGAATACCGTCAGCACGCCGCGCCGCTTCGGCGCGCTGCCCTTGCCCGCCTTACCCCCAGCGGACATACACCACCCCATAGGACCCGAACTCGGCCGCGTGCGGGTTGGGCCCGAAGTCAGCCAGCTCCAGCATCACCGTCTCCCGCCGCCGCAGCCCCACGCATACGCCGTCTTCAGCGCGGGCGCATCCCGCAGCGCCGCCAGCCACCCCTTGCGGCCGCTGCGCCGGGCCACCTCAGTCCGGTCATCGGCGTAATCGAACAGCCGCTGCAGCTCCGCCTTGGCCAGCGCCCGCCGCTGCGGCCGGCCCTCATACTCCGCGGCATGCCGGGCCGTGTTCCACTCAAAACACACCTGCGCCGGATGACTGCCAAACAGCCGCTGGCACACCGCCGTCCACTCATAGCGCGGGTCGGCAGCGTACTCACAAAACAGCCGGATCGCGCCCTGATAGCCGCGCACCGTCGCCAGCGCCCGCCGCTCGCCCCGCAACTCCCCGGTGAACGCCTCCACCTCCACCGGCTGCCAGGTCCACGGATACTCCCCGGTGAACCGCTGGAACCGGCGCACTACCGCCAGCCGGCCCTCCACCGTGTCCGCTTTCAGGTTGCGGCTCAGCTGCTGATCCCGCCACCCCGCCAGCATCGCCCCGAACACCTGCTCATCAGCGCGCAGCAGCACCGACCCGCTCGCGATAAACAATTCCGGAGCCCCGCCCGGCGCGCCCCGGTAACCCGCCACCACACCGCCCGCAAGATTCCAACTACGGAGAGTGAATCTTGCATCAGATGTACGAGCTGGCGCAACCTGCCTTGTCCTGTGCCACGCCATATGAGGTATGAGACCGCTCTGACCTGCGGTGCCTCGACCCGATTGGCGGCCGTGGGCTGGTTTGCTGCCACTGATCATGAGGTGACTCGGCGGATTCGGGACCGGAGTGTCAGCTATCCTGCGCCATCGGATCCGAGCCACCGGCAGGCAGGCTGATCTGCGCTGTCTCTGATGGAGTGGCAGACCATGCCTCCGGATAGGCGACTTGGCCTCAGGCAGGCTGGCGACTGAGTTGGGCTGCGAGGCGGCAGGTGGCGAAAGCAGTCAGAAGGTCGTCGGTCAATACTGCAACCGTGGCGTGTTGGCTCGGGTGACAGACGGTGGAGCGGGAGAACTTGGGTGCGTGTGAGCGCCGGTGTCACAGTCTGATGCCTTCGCAGTTCCGAAGATGCGATCCCGCTTCGGGCAATGCTGATTAGAGTTCCGGTGTGGTCACTCAGGTGCCCAGCGGGGAATTGACCTCGGTGGAGCAGTCGCTGGTCGAGCACGTTGGCCGCGGGGAATTGCTCGACTTGGCTGCCGATGATGAGGCCGCGATGCGGTCGTGGGGTGAGTCGCGGACCATTTCGGCGGTGGTGATCCGCGACATCTTGCGCGGGCGGCTCGCGGCCGACCCTGATCCGCATGGGCTGCGGGTTCGGGGGGCCAAGATCACCGGACGGCTTGACCTGGAAAACCTCACCACGGATGTCAACCTTGAGCTGCAAGATTGCCTCTTGGAGGAAGGCGTCGTCGCCCGGGATGCCCGCCTGGCTACGGTCGTCTTGGACGGATGCCAGCTCGAGCACCCCGCCGAGCCACCCCTGGACGGTGCGCGCCTGACCTGCAGCCTGCTCTGGCTGAACGGGGCAAGAGTCAAGGGCCACTCCGAAGGCGGCGCGGTCTTCCTGGTCGGCGCCCACATCGGCGGCTACCTTCTCTTGGAGGGGGCAAAGCTGTGCAACGACTCTGGCTCCGCCCTGTTCGCCGACGGCCTGCAAGTCGGTCACGGCGTGTATCTGCGCGACGGTTTCGCTGCGACCGGCAGTGGCGGTGACGGCGCGGTCCGTCTGCTCGGCGCCCGCATCGGCGGCGACCTCGACTGCTCCGGGGCGAAGCTGTGCAACGACTCCGGCCCCGCCCTGAACGCCGACGGCCTGCACGTCGGCCAGGCCATGTTTATCCGCTACGGGTTTACCGCCACCGGCAGCGGCGGCCTCGGTGCGGTTCGCCTGGTCGGCGCCCGCATCGGTCTCAATCTCGATTGCAGGGGGGTGAAGCTGTGCAACGACTCCGGCCCCGCCCTGCACGCGAACAGCCTGCGGGCCGGCCAGAACATGTATCTCGCCGACGGGTTCACTGCTACCGGTGGAGGCGAGGGCGCTGAGGATGTGGCAGTCAACCTGACAGGTGTGCGGGTGCGCGGGGTGTTCCGGTTCGCCCCAGCACGGCTGGAGCACAAGGTCGATTCTCACCGGCGGCTCGCGGTGGACGGGCTGACCTATGCGGGTGTGCCCGACACGGGGTCTGCCTGCGACTGGCGGGAGCTGCTACGGCACGGCACCGCCGATTCCGCGCGGCCCGGTCGTCGCCACCTCCGAGACTGCGAAGCGCGCAGATCACCTGTTTCTGTCTCCTGTGCGGTGGGCGTCATGGCGCCCGATGGGATGCAATCGGTGCGCACTATGCCAGGTTGGCTGGTGCAGACGGGACGGCCTCCGGCCGGTACGCAGCCCGGGATCGGTGCCATAGACCTTCATCAGCGGCAACCCAACGGGCGGGCACGCTGGCATCCGGGTGCGGGCGAAGCATACGGCGGGCCAGCGCCGGCTTGGTTGCGAATGCCCCCCGCCGGGATACCTTCGCACGGCAGCGCGCCACCATCATCTTGGTGCCCGGATCGGCGGGTCTGAGCTCCTTACAGCGTCGCCAGGTGAGGCGACGAGTCCGGCTCGCGGAAACCCCCGCCCCGGCAGAACTCACCTCGCCCTTGACTCGCGACATGCCCAAGACTAGCGTCAGGTGGGAGTTTAGGTACTCTCTGAGGTGATATCAGTGGCGGCCTACGCGATATCACAGAGCTTCCCCGCTTCTGGCGAAGCTTCTTCTGGCATCTACTTCAACGGCGGACCTGCATCTAGTGCGCGGTTGTTCCTGCGGCCAGTTGGGCCGAATGATTGGGAGTTCCTCCTCGACTTGTTAAGCAGTCCCACCGAGGCCTATCGGTGGCGATTCAGGGGCCTTCCCCCCTCACGTGACGCGCTCCTGCACGGCATAAGATCCAGCGGTGATCTTGTGCAGCTGGTCATCCACTCCCGCGCTGCCGGGCAGCCGATAGGGCTGGCCAGTGGGTTTGCCCAGGACTTTCGGCACGGTCATTGCCAAATCGGCATTGTTATTGAGCCTGCTTTTCAAAACACCGGGGCCGGCATTGAGGCTGGCGTGCTCTTGATCGACTACATCTTCCGCACGTGGCCATTTCGCAAAATATACGCTGAGGCACCCCAATTTACTCACCGGAGCGTGGGCAGCGGATCGTCCGACCTGCTCGGGATTGAAGCAACTTTGGAGTCGGCCCGGTATGCATCCGGCCGCTACTGGGATACCCATATCATGGTCGTGGATCGAGAAGGCTGGCAGGCGAGCGAGCTGGCCAGGAGAATAATTTCCACTTCTTCCCGCCCTGGCGACGGTCAAGGTCACGATTCTAGCTTAGTCGGTGAGGTTCATGAACGCAGCACCATTTTTGTCCGATGAGTGGTTCACCCTGATGAAGGGAGCGCTGAGAGGCCAGCACGGCGATGCCGCGCCGTACAATCTCGGAATCGTCATCGGCGTCACCGTAACCAATCCACCACCTGGTACGCATCAGGCGAGTTATATGACGGTGCAGGCTGGGCGCCTGTCCTGGACTCCAGGTGCGGCAGACGAGGTGGACATCTTCATCGAGAGCGACTACGACACGCTACGGCAATCGTGGCTGTCCGATGGCGTCGCGGCCGTCAGCGCCTACTCGTCTGGAAACATCGTGGTCCGCGGCAGGTGGCAAGCCTGGAACGACCTGCCGAAGATTGCGAATGGCTTCTTCTCGAACAACCCTGGCTTCATGCGGGGCCTTCAATCGCTCGCCAGCTAGCCCATCGGGGCATCGGAGGCGGTGATAATGATCCCCATCGTAGGGCAGGGGCCCGTTCTCGGCTGGCAGGATGGCTTGTGGCTTGTGGCCAGGGCGAGCCTCGGCCCGGCGCTGCTTCTTTCAGCGCTGGCAAAGATCGGCAGCCGCGGTTCGTTTGACGATGCGCTCAGCCATTACCGGGTGGTTCCGCGCCAGCTTGTTCCGGTAGTGGCACCGATGGTGATTACGATCGAGGCGGCATTTGGATTGGCCCTCGTCGCCGGGTACGAAGTTGCCTTGGCAGCTGTGGCCTCCGCCTGTCTGCTCATCATTTTCGCGATAGCGATGAGCGTGAACCTCCTCGCCGGAGAGCGCAGCCCGTGTGGCTGCGGGACGGGCCAGAGCCAAAGTCTCATCAGCTGGCAGCGGGTGGCGGCGAATCTTGGCGCTTCCGCTCTCGTTCTCTCTCTTGCGCTGACAACCGCCCCCACAATGCCGCCATCACTGGTCGCGACGTTGACGGTGCTGGGTATCGGTTTCTCAGCCCAGCTATTGCTGCATATCTGGCGTCTCGAGAAGCTGGTGCCGAGGTATATGCAACGTCACCTTATCCGCCAGGCCGAACGTTACCGCGATCGCCAGCAAGACGCCGCGCACGCGGGCGAGCATGTGCAATCACTTACCCTGTCGGCACCAGCCCACGAAACGTACCGGTCTGGCGTTGACCAGATGCCTGGGAGGCACGTGTGACCCTGTGGACGCTGTCGTACATTGTCTTGTGGATCGCTGTGCTGTGCCTGGCCTTCGGGCTGATCGTCCTCTATCGGCAGGTGGGGCTGCTGCATCTTCGATTCGGCCCTAGGGGTGCGCTTGCCCTGCAGGGCGACGGGCCCGACATCGGGCGTCATGTGCGAAACCGCGTTCTCGTCGCTGTGGACGGCTCCACTCAGCCCCTTCACACGGACGCTTCGGACACCCTGCTGATATTCCTTTCCCCCGGGTGCGGTATCTGCAAGACGGTTGTGCCAGCGATCCGGGCATTTTCGAAATCCAATCCCGTTCGTGTCCTTGTCACCGTCACCGGTACGGCCAGGGAGGCGGCTGAGTACGGGAAAGGCCTGGCGCGGATTCCCGTTTTCGCTAACAGCGAGCTTGCTGATGACCTCAACGTCACTAATCCCCCGTACGGGGTAATTGTCGGCCGGGGCGGCGTGATCGACGCGAAAGGCGTGGTCAATTCGCTGGAGCACCTGGACGAGCTGTATGAGCAGGGCCTGGCCCGGCATCACGGCGAGTCCAGCCAGCCTTCCAGGCAGGCAGCATCCCTGGCCCCGACGGAGTCCGAGCCCAGCGCGCGACGGGAACGACATGCGGCAGGAGCCGCAGGTGACAGCCAAGCACATTCCTTGAGTCCGGGCCGAGATGCCAGGAACCCGAAATGACAGGCATTAGGAGATCAGGAGCAGCCGCATGAAGCGAATGGATGTGGACAGCATCGTCGGGCAGTGGACCATCCGGGCGGCGAACAGGTACTCGCGCCGCGGTTTCATGGCCAGGGCTGGCGCAGTCATGGGCGGCGTGGTAGCAGCGCCCGTTCTTCGGGATGCCATGTTCCCGGGCAGGATTGGCGCCATTACCTGCAGCACGGAGAACAACCAAAATCAGAGCGGCGAGTCGGTCATGTGCGGCACGCTTAATGGTAACAACAACTGCATCAGCGGGCAGACCTGGTGCGGCTGCTGGACAACATGCCCGCAGCAAAAAGGGGTTAAATGCGTGAACGGCAGCAACCAGCAGCTCTTCATCACCTTCTCTGATTGCTCGAAGCCAGCGAGCCAGTGCGGCTGCACCCATCTCACCGGCGGGCATCATGATGTGTGGGGCAACACCGATACCTGCTGCAATTCCTGCGAGTGGCCTGGGAACAATAATTATCATGTCCAGTGCCGCTTCTACGGCTGCGGCAGCTCTACCTGCTGATGGGCGACGGGATGCCGGCCACGGAGGCGATGCCGCATGCTCTTGGCTAGTTTCCTGCTCATAGCGGTGATCGGTGGTATCGCCGCCAGTTGGTCACCTTGAGGGTGGTCCATGGTGCAGAGCATCAGCCCCGTGGTCTACGGGGGATCCAGGAGGGTGTGGGCCGATGCCGCTGCCGCGCACATTGTGGGCGGCGCGGTAGGCGGAGCCTTTGTAGCAGCGGCGGCCAGCGCTCTGTTTTCGCTTGCACCAGCCTTTCACGGCGGCCGGTCCGGGTTGCTGATTGCCCTGGCGGTGGCGGCACTGCTTCTCGACTCCGGCCTGCTTCCTGCCAGGATCCCGTCCTCGGCGAGACAGGTCCCGTCTCGGTGGCGCCGCCAACTCGGGCCCAGGTTGTGCGCCTTGTGCTACGGAATCCTGCTCGGCGGTGCATTTGGTACACGTATCTCGTTCGCGCTGACGTATGTTGTGCTCGTAGGTGCGGGCCTGGTTCTGCCGGTCTGGCAGGCAGCGCTGGTAGGCGCAGCTTTCGGATCCGCCCGGTCGCTGATCGTGCTCTTGAACCTTACCGGCGGGCATCCGGACAGGATCAGTCATACCCTTCAAAGGATGGGCCTATTTGAAAATTGGGTACGGGCCGCGGATCTCGGTGGTCTTGCTGTCCTGATCGGCGCGGCAGCCGTGACGGGTTTCCTTGGAGGGTAGGGTGGCATTGTCATTCGAATCGTTTGCCGACGAGCTCGCTCGCCACCTGGAGCTGCCGGCGACCGTGCCGCTCGAACCTGGCTCGCTCTTGGCGGCGGACTGGCAGCTGGACTCACTGAAGATGCTTGAGCTCGTGCTGGAGCTGGAGGACCTCACCGGGCACGCTCTGGCCGACGACCTGGCGTGGAGCCTGAAGACCGTCGATGATGCTTTCCGCGTCTACAGCTCGCTAGCGCAAGGGCCGGACTCGGGCCCATGAGCAGCCCCGCGCCTCTCGTGCGGCTCCGCCCGGTCGCTGCAGCGGATGCTTATGCTGCTTACGAGTTGATGTTGTGCAACCCGTGGAGCTTCCGCTGGTGCACCGATGGAACACCGGTATCGCTGGACGACTTCGCGCACATTGTCTGGGAACTGACCATCAGCCGGTACGCGGTGATCTCGGGTGACTCGGCGGAGTCGCTGCTGGGATTCGCCGTCGGCCATTCGAGTGATGGCTCCGCAGACACGTGCAAGGTTGATATCATCCTGGCCGATGTTATCCACCAGATCCGGGAGTTCCGGGCGGCTACCGAGCTGATGCTCGAAGCGCTCTGGGCCGCTCGTAACTGGCACAAGATATATTTGGAGCTTCCCGGCCCGGTGCATCGCGCAGTAGCACCCGCGATGGCTGATGTGATCCACGAGGAGGGCAGGCTCCGCGACTTCTACTTGATCAACGCCAACTTGACGGACATGGTCATCTGCGCAGGCGTGAGACGCCCGTGAACTCTGGCCAGCCGGTAAGCAACGGCGGGGCAGGCCGCGGCCCCAGCGCAGGTCCCGCTGACCAGCGCAGACACGGTGACGCCCGGCGACTGGGGGGGACCGGCACCGACTGGATGGATATCCAGAGCCAGGCGATAAGCACTGGAAACATCCGCGAAGCCTCGTTCGCTGAGTTCCGCCGCAATGCGCCGGTGAGGTTGGTGTTTCCCTTTCTCAGGTTCCCCTCATTGCCGGCCTATGTCCTCTACCGGCGGGCGGATGTGCTGCGCGCCCTGGGCGATTCCGAGGTGTTTTCGCTGGCTCCGGTCATGGCGCGCTACGAGGCAGTCTTGGGACCGGCTATCTTTCGTGAGAACGAGCCAGTATGGCGCGTGCTGCGAAGTTGCGTGGGCCCGATCCTGAGTCCTCCATCACTGACGCGGGTCAGTGAGACAGCAGTCCGGCCGCTCGCACAGAGGCTGGTCTCGCAGCTGCCACCCGGTCATCAGGTAGACCTCATCGATCGCCTAGCGCGGCCGTTGCCCTCTCAGGTGCTGTGTCACCTGATCGGCATCGACCCAGCCGAGTGGCGCACCGTTTACTCTGCCGTCCGTCACATGGCGTCGTTCGAGCGCCAGCCGCTTGCTGGCCTGCGTGCGGCCCGCACGTTCCGGGCACAGCTGGGCGAGCTGATCGAGGGCGCCTCACCCCGGCCGCCGGGTCCCGTGCTTACGGCCCTGCAAGCGGCGGACCTGGCGCCGTCTCAGCTGACCGACTTGCTGATGCTGTTGTGCTGGGCCGCTGTTGAGACCACCGGGCCCGCACTTGGCACCGTCCTGCGGTCCACTCTCGGAGCGCACCGGCCCGGCCCGCCCGGTGCGCGCAGGGTGCAGGCCCGGCGAGCCGCTCTGGATGCCTTGACCGCGGACGCGCCAGTCCAGATGACCGGCCGGCTTACCCGTACCGCCGTCCACCTGTCAGGAGCCGATATCCCAGAAGGGGCGCTCGTGTTGCCACATGTCGGCTCAGCAGCACTAGATGAAGCAGGCGGCCGTCATCGGCGAACGTCCCTGATCTTCGGTTCCGGCCCGCACCGCTGTATCGGTGCTCCACTGGCCCTTGCACAGGTCACGATCGCCGTCGAGGAACTCCTGCACCGCTACCCGCGGGCGAGGCTGACCGGGCAGCCGGCGGGCGCGCATGGCGAATTCATTCGCGGCCCTGAGACCGTGTGGGCACGGCTGGAATAGAGGTCAAGATCAGTGGACAGCCCATTCGGGTCCCTGTACGGTGCCCTGGCGTGCGCGGCGGCGGCCCACCCGGACAGGATCGCGGTCTGCAGTGACCGGGATCGTGTAAGCTTCGCCGAGCTAATCAGAAGAGTGGACGGCCTCCAGGCGGAATTGCGCGCCGCAGGTGCCAGGCCAGGAACGCGGGTGCTGCTCATCGGCCCGAACTCGACCGGATTCGTGGCGGCATTCTTTGCAATTACTAGCCTAGGCTGCGCGGTAATTCCAGTGGACTGGTCGCTGACCCCACACGAGCTAAGCCTGCGCGCTAGTGACTCGGCGCCTAAAGCCGTCGTTGCCTGCGATGGTGATCAAAAGATCGTGCATGACCGGATGGCTGCGAACATCGCGGCAGTACCCGGCTTGGCCTCGCTGCCTATGGTCTGGGCGACGTCGCCATGGTCACTTGACGCAAGACCTGCCCCAGGCCAGGCGCGCATCCTCTCGGACGATCTGGCTGTTGCAGTCTTCACCTCGGGAACCACGGGCCAGCCGAAGACCGTTGAGCAGACACATGCTGACCTGCTGGCCGCCATGTCATCATTGCACAGCCTGCACAGGAGCTATTTCAGCAGATCCCCTTTGCGAACCTTCCGGTCGGTGCTTGCCCTGATCATGCTCTACAGAGGGAAGCTGCTCACCGCGGCGAGACGCCAGACCTGGCTCACCACAAGCCCATTCTCCACCATGGCCGGCTTGCAGGTGTTGCTCGGATGCCTGCTGCGTGGAGATACCCTGGCCCTGACCCCGCTGGTCAGCCCAAGAGCAGTCCTCTCAGCAATTGAGCGCGAACGGGTCAACGTATTGGCCACCTCGCCTGCGCTGGCACGGCTACTCGTTGCCTCCAAGCATCCGGCCAGCCACGATACGTCCAGCCTGCTGGTCATAGGACTCGGTGGTGCCCAAGCGCCGCCGGAGCTGATCGAAAAACTAGAGAGACGATTCCACTGCAGCGTCACCGTCGGATACGGATCGGCGGAAGCCACCGGTGGCATCCTCGCGACACGGCTGACAGACACACGATCCGCCCGTCATTCATCGGTAGGCAAACCATTCCCGGGTGTTGCCGTTGCAATCGTGGATGACCTAGGCAGAGAATGCAGCCCAGGCACGCCCGGCGAACTGGCCTTCAAGCGGGACAAGGCCGGCGGCGGCTGGCACCGGACCGGTGACTGCGCACGCCTGGACAGCCAAGGCAACGTAATTATCCTCGGTCGCCTGGACGAGGCAATAAAGCGGAACGATCGCATGATCTTCCCAGCGGAAATAGAAGAAGTCATTGAGACCTACCCCGGCGTTACCGGCAGCGGGGTGATCGGATACGCCGAGCCGGATGGCACGCTGATTGCGGCATATGTCGAAGGACCTGACGATCTCTCGCTTGAAGGCTTGCGGCTGCACTGCCAGAGCCTCCTGTCGGGCTTCCGGGTCCCCGACCACTTTTATCTCGTCTCATCGCTCCCACGGACCACAGACGGCAAGGTCCAGAAGTTCCGGCTGAAGACCATGCAGGAGCAGTCTGCGCAGCCCGGCGGGTCATCCCTGCCCCAGGATCGGGCGACGCGTACTCCCAGTGGATGAGCTGGTGTCAGCGGCCAGACTGTAGCGGAAACCGAGGCGCATGTGCCTGGCGTCGGACTGTGGACGCGACTCGCTCAGCCGGACCTTGGCCGGGGAATGCCGGACACGGCGCTGGTACTCGTCGGCAGCTTTGCTCATGCTCCACCGGAGAGCTTCGACTGGTGTCGGGCAGTGAACTGCCGCAGAGTTTCCGGAAGCTGTTTCCGAACTCAATGCAGCGTTCATTCAGCGCAGTCCACACGTTTTCATACGCCTGTGGGGTGCCAGAAGTCTGCTCGCTCCTGTGACCTGCGTTGAGAGGCGGTTCATGGTCATCGGGAATGATGATCACCAGTGTCTCTCCGCCTGCTCTACCTGATCTTCATTCGGCTTGGCGGCTGGCTGGTCCTGCTCGCCCGGTCAACGACCTTCCAAGGACATCGAACTGCTCGTTCTGCGCCACGAGATCGCAGTACTGCGCCGTACCGGTCCCCGGCCACGGCTGGACTGGGCCGGCCGCGCGGTCCTCGCCGGGCTGATCCAGCTCCTGCCGCGAAGCCTGCGGATGCACCGGCTGGTCACCCCGGGCACCGTCCTGCGGTGGCATCGCCGCCTGGTCACCAGGACATGGGCCTACCCACACCAGACGGGCCGCCCGCCGGTCAGCGCCGAGACCGGCGCGCTGATCGAGCAGCTCGCCATCGAGAACCATGGCTGGGGATACCAGCGCATCCAGGGCGAGCTACTCAAGCTCGGCTACCGGGTGAGCGCATCCACGATCCGCCGCGTCCTCAAGGCCGTTAAATCCCACCGGCACCAAAGGCGGACCGGCGCGACCTGGCGGCAGTTCCTGCACACCCAAGCCGCGACCATGCTCGCCGCCGGCTTCTTTCACGCAGACTGCGCGGTAACGCTCCAGCGCCTGTACTGCCTGTTCCTCACCGAAGCCGGCTCGCGCTACGTCCACATCCCCGGCGTCACCGCCCATCCGGACGGGGCAGTGGACCACCCAGCAGATCCGCAACCTCCTGATGGACCTTGGCGACCGCGCCAGAGACTTCCGGTTCCTGATCCGCGGCCGAGCCGGGCAATTCACCGAATCCTTCGACGCGGTCCTCACCGCTGCCGGTATCGACGCTGTGAAAATCCCGCCCCGAAGCCCTCGTGCGAACGCCTACGCGGAACGGTTCGTGCTGACCGCCCGGACCGAGGTCACCGACCGGATGCTGATCTTCAGTGAACGCCACCTGCGATCGGTCCTCGCCGAGTATGCCCGGCACTACAACGGACGACGACCCCACCGCAGCCGCCAACTCCGCCCGCCCCGGCCCGATCACCCTGCCGCCGACCTCTCCCAGGAGCGGATCAAGCGCCACCCGGTCCTCGGCGGCCTCATCAACGAATACCAGCGAGCCGCATAGAAACCCAGGTCAAGGCCAGTGGCCGAGTTCTGGCACCCCACAAGGGCTGATCGACGAGATTGACCTGCACATCGCGCCGATCCTCCTCGGCGCCGGCATCCGCCTCTACGACAACCCAGCCGGCGAAGCCATCCGACTTCACCGGGTCGGCGACGACGATCCCACATCGGCAGTCAACGTGCGGTACCGACCGGTCATCGCCCGTTGATCGATCCGCTACCGGATCAGGCGGATGCGGATGGGGAGGTCTAGTTCGGCCCAGACATTATCGGCGGTCAGCACCTCGGCTGGAGTGCTTCGGACAGTGAGGGCAAGGCAGCAGCGGTCTCCCAGCGAGAGCGCCCGACCGCCGTCGAGGGAGCGCATCGCGCCGGCAAGTTCGGCGTCGGCAGCGGTGAGCGGTTCGACGGTGACGCCTGCCGCGCTGAGCAGTTCGCGCAGCCGGGCCACATCGACCTCAGCGTCCACCAGCTTGCCGACCACCTCGGCCAGGTTCGCCGCACCGAGGACAGCCCCAGCAATTTCTGCGGCGACGATGTCACTTCCGGGTTCATCGTGGATCAGCGCAAGCACGGCGGAGGCGTCGAGGACGGTCATTCCGTGGTGGCAGCGAGTCGGCGCTCGGCGAGCAACTCCGCGACGAAGGAGCGTGACTTGGGCACGTCGCTGGCCAGCGCGCGCAGTTCGGCGACCGCGTCTTGCTGGCGCTCCAGGATGAGCCGCGGCCCAGCCAGGTGCAGGTGCAGTCGGTCGCCGGGTGCGAGCCCCAGCGCCGCGCGGACCTCCGCTGGGATCACGAGGCGACCTTGCTGACCCAACACGAGCGTGGCATCCATACATACAGTGTGCCACAGATGCTGTAATCGTGGCAGGTCGTCTAGGGCGGCGGTCCGCGGGTCGCGGCCGTGTCCCAATGGCCTGTAGCGGCTTTGACCGTCGTCGATGCCCGCGACATTGGTTGGCGGGTCGGCCTACCTCACGAGGTGTGTCATGTTTGGATCGGCTAATGGCACGATTGACGTCGCCGGACGCTGGCGCCCTTCGACGCGGGCATCGAGGCGGGCCCGGCAGCGCCGCCGCCGGCATCAGCTCGTGCCGCCCCGGCCCGAGGAGGACCGCCGGTCGGCGGAGCACACTCGGCGTTCGCCCGCTGAAGTCTCGCGCCTGGTGCGGCATCGGGCTCTGGTCGCTGTAGCCGGGCGGATCGGCCGGCACCGGCAGTTCGCCGGACCGCCGGTCGTTCGCGATCGGCCGGCACCCTGAGCCGCAGCAACGAGCTGGCGCTGAGCTCGGCAGTCGTCAGGTCGATCAGGAATCGAGAAGCGCCGGTCGGTGATCCGCTAATAGCGTGGCACCACCGGCGCAGCAGCCGTCAGCGATGTGACCGCCTTACCCGTGAGGAGACGAAGATGAGTCCCACGATCCGTAGCCTGGTCATCCCGGTGTCCGATCTGGATGCCGCCAAGGCCGTGTACAGCGCGCTGCTGGGCTCACCGCACACCGACGAGTCGTACTACGTCGGCTACAACATCAACGGCTTCGAGGTCGGTCTCAATCCAGCCGGCGAGGGCGGGGGGCCGGTGGCTTTCGCCGATGTCGAGGATCTCGACGCGGCCCGCGAGACCGTGCTCGCGGCTGGCGCCACCGAGCGCGACGCGCCGCGTCAGGTCGCACCAGGGGCGCGCATCTGCGTGCTCGCTGACACGGACGGCAATCCGATCGGCCTGCGCGGAAAGTAGCCGACATGTGGCAGTGCCGCCGCCGTACCGCAGCAGCCGAGGTACGGCGACTCGTGTGCCGACCCGGCGGCTACCTCTGGAACATCAGATACAGCGCCCGAGGAAAGAACGAGCCCTATGCGGAGTAACCGCCGAGAAAAGCTTGTGGCCAGTGCCGCCGATCAGGCCGCCCTGGCGGCCTGGCTGGGCCGACTACAGGATGCGTCCTTCAGCCGGGCCGGCCGGGCATTGCGCATGGCGTACCCGCCGCAGCGGCGGATGACCGGGCCCCAGCTGGCCGGGTACCTGGAGCGCCGGACCTACGCGCTCGCGTCCTCCACCCGGCCCGACGGCCGTGCGCACGCCGCGCCGACGCTGTTCTCCCTATACGCGGAGGCGTTCTGGCTGCCCACGCTCGGCGGCGCGGCCCGGCTCGGCAACGTCCGGGCCCATCCGTGGCTCGCGCTGTCCATCCTCGAGGGCGAGCACGACACTCATGCCGCGGTGCTCACCGAAGGCCCGGCCGAGGTGGTGGCGACCGTTCCAGACGAACTCCGCAGCATCACCGAAGTGCGGAACCGCGGCGGCAGCCTGGACTGGGCAACCGCCTGGCTGCGGATGACCCCGCAGCGGCTCTTCAGCTTCGCCGAGGTCGCCTGGCAGGGCGTGGCCGATACCTCATGAAGCATGCTGACCGGGTCACGAACCATGTCGCCCACGGCCAGCTTGACCAGCTCACCGGACGGCGGTGCCGCATCATCAAACCCGCGCCCCGATTGAGGATCCCCGATTGAGACGCCTCCCCGGTCGCTGAGCCCGTCCACGCGACGGCACGCCCGGCGAGCGCCGAGCTGGACCCGCACGCCCGCTCCACCGATGGCACCCAGAGCAAGCGTACGCCCGTTCACCATCCGTTCTGCTAACTCCTGCCGATCTACCGCAACCTTGACGACGCACTGTCAGGCGTGGCGGTGACGACCGGCCGTCCCTAAGTTCGCCGTTTACGCATGGCTGGCATCGCCGCACGTCAGGCAGTCTCGCAAGGAGCTGCGCGGCCTCACGCGCTGGGGCTCTGGCCGGGCCGTGTTTACCCGTGGATGGCTGGGTAGCGCATGCCTTTATCCGGATGAAGGACAGGACGTGATGAAACACATTGCGGACGGTGCGCAGGCGCCCCCTTCTCAAGAGCGCCCGACCGGGGAACTGGTTAAGCAACTGTCGGAGCAGGTCTCGGTGCTGGTGCGTGAGGAGCTGAAGCTCGCCCAGCTGGAGATGACCCGCAAGGCCAAGCAGGCCGGGGTCGGCGCCGGGATGCTCGGCGGCGGTGGCCTGATCGCCTTGTACGGCTTGGGCTGCCTGATCGCTTGCGTGATCCTGGCCATCAGTGAGGGACTGGCGGCGTGGCTTGCCGCGCTGATCGTGGGCGTGGCCCTGCTCGCGGTGGCCGGGGCCGCCGCCTTGCTGGGCAAGAGCCGCCTGCAAAAGGCGACACCGCCGGTCCCGAAGGAGACCGTGGGCAGCGTCAAGACTGACGTGGAAGTGATCAAGGAGAGGGCGCGGCGATGACCACCAGCGGACGGGCACGTAAACCCGCGCAACAGCAGACCGCTGAGACCGTCATCGCCCCAGGCAGTGGCCCTCTTCCTGATGCCGCAACCGCCGGGGGACCGCCGGAAAGCGCTGCGCAGGTTTCAGGTGAGTCGGCAGCCCCCGACGACGAGCAGGAGCTGAGGCAGGAGATCGAGCAGACCCGCGAACAGCTCGGCGAGACCGTGGAACAGCTCGCCGCTAAGGCGGACGTGAAGGGGAGAATGCGGGCCAAGGCGGCCCAGCTGACCGGGCAGGCCAAGGGCAAGGCAGCCCAGGCGCGGGTGAAGGCCGCTGACCGTGCCGCGGGTGTGCGCCGCCAGGCGACAGGCAAACCCTCGGTGGCCTACCAGAAAGCCGCAGCGGTGGCCGGGAAGGGCACGGGCCACCTGCGGGCGCGGGCAGCTCCGGTGTGGCAGGCCACGCCCGAACCGGTGCGCGAGGTGGTGAGCAAGGGGGCCAGCACCGCCAGGCAGCGCCGGGTGCCGCTGGCCGCAGCGCTGCTGGCCCTGGGCGCTGGCTTTGTGGCTTTCAGGTGGTGGAGGAGACGATGATCAAGCTGGTGTACAAGCCGGTGAGCATTCTGGTCAGCGTGCTGGGCGGGGTTCTCGCCGGGGCCATCTTCAAGCAGATCTGGAAGCTCGCCGCCCGCGAGGACGACGCGCCCAAGGCCACCGACGCGCGGCGGGGCTGGCCGGAGGTCCTGTCGGCCGCCGCGCTGCAGGGCGCGGTGTATGCGGTGGTCAAGGCGGCGGTCGACCGCGGTGCCGCCGAAGGCACCCACAAGCTGACCGGTGTCTGGCCGGGGGAGAACGGCCAGCAGCCGGAGAAGGCGGCGTGACCATGGCCCGGGGGAACCAGCCAGACGGCACCCAGGAGGTGCCGCCGCCGGATAAGATTTCAGGCGCCCCGGACACTCCCCTGGAACTGGGCAAGACCGGCTGGCGCGACTTGCTGAAGCGCAGTTTCAAGGAGTTCAAGAACGACCGCTGCACGATGACCGCCGGGAGCCTGGCCTACTACTGGTTCTTGGCCTTGTTCCCGGCGCTGATCGCGCTGCTCGGGGTGGCCAGCTTGATCCAGATCGGCCAATCGACGGTGAATCAGCTGGTCAAGGGCCTGTCCCATGCCCTGCCCCCGGGCGCCTCGCAGGTGTTCAGCGATGCGGTCACCGCGGCCACCCACCGCTCGGCCGGGGGATCGCTCACCGCGGTGATCCTCGGCGTGGTGATCGCGATCTGGAGCGCCTCGGCGGGCATGGCCGCGCTGCAGACCGGCCTCGACATCGCCTACGACGTGCCGGTGGACCGCAAGTTCCTGGCCAAGCGGCTGTGGGCGGGCCCGCTCATGCTGGCCACCGTGATCTTGGGCGGGATCGCCGCAGCCCTGATCGTGTTCGGCGCTCCACTGGGTTCCGCCATCCAAGGTCATGTGGGCGTGGTGGGCACGGCGTTTATCGTGGTGTGGACGGTGCTGCGGTGGGTGCTGACGGTCATCGCCATCTCGTTGCTGTTCTCGGTCTTCTACTACTTCGGGCCGAACCGGGAGTCGCCGCGCTGGCAATGGGTCAGCCCCGGCGGGCTGGTCGCCAGCGCCATCTTCGTGCTCGCCTCCCTGGGCTTTTCCTTCTACGTGGCCAAGTTCGGCAGCTACGGCAAGACCTACGGCGCTTTCGCCGGGGTGGCCATCCTCATCTTCTGGCTCTACCTCACCGGCGTCGCCATCTTGCTCGGCGCCGAGATCAACGCCGAAGCCGAACGCCAGGCAGCCGCTGAGGCGGGCCACCCCCAAGCCCAAGCCAGCGTCCACCAAATACAGCGAGGCGCATAGCACCCCTTGCTCCGGGTAGCGCCCCGCCCTGCCCGGCAAGGCCATGTAATACCGGCGGGCAGGGCATCGCGAGGTTTCGCGCTGCATCGGCGGGGAAGCGGAACTTCCTACTGACGGCGGCTGGTTCCGCAGCCGTGACGCCAACCTGCGGCTGGAGAGGGGAACGCGCCCATGAACATCAATAAAGATCAGATCATCCAGCTGCTGGAAAGCCAGGGTAACCACGACCAAGCCCAGCAGGCGAGACAGCAACTCCCCGACCAGGTCGACACCGACAATGCCCAGCATGCGGGCCTGCTCAGCAAACTCGGTGTGGACACCAGCAATCTGGGCGGCCTGTACCGCTCCAAAATGTCGTAGTGGTGTTTGACCTGCGGGTTCATAGAATCGCTCACGCGGCCCGGTGGTACTCGTTGATCACGCCGCCGAGTACCTTGCGGCGCTGCACCGGCGCGCTGAGCGGGACGACGACTGGCTCGTCACAGTCAGGTGGCCGCTGACACCGGGACTGGTGCGGCCGGTGCCCGTTGTAATGCCCGGCGTAGGTCCGCAGCACCGCCCGCAGATGGCCTTCGTTATAGATCAGCATCCGGTCGGTGCACTCGGCTCGTGCGGTCCGTATCCACCGTTCGGCATAGCAGTTCGCCTGAGGCGTCCGCGGCGGGGTCTTCACGATCCGCACGCCCTCGCTGGTGAAGATATCGTCGAACGCGCGGGTGAACTTGGCGTCCCGGTCCCGGAGAAGGAAACGGAACGAGCCGATCCGCCCTGCAAGGTCCATGACGAGGTTGCGGGCCCGCTGGGCGGTCCATGCGCCGTCCGGGTGGGCGCTCACCCCGAGGATGTGCACCCGCCGGGTCGCCACCTCCATGACGAACAGCACGTACAGGCACCTGAGCATGACCGTGTCCACGGTGAAGAAATCACACGCCAGCAGGCCCTCCGCCTGAGCACGAAGGAAGGTGCGCCAGGAGGTGTCCAGGTCGCGGGGAGCGGGCGGTAGCCGCGGGAGCGGAGGATCCGGCGGACGGTCGCCTCGCTGACATGGCGGCCAAGGCGGGTCAGCTCGCCGTGGACCCGGCGGTATCCCCACGCTGGGTTCTCCCGTGCCAGCCGCAGCACCAGCCCGCAGATCTCCTTGCTGGTCGCCGGCCGACCCGGCCGTTCTGGATAGGTCCATTTACGCGCGAGCAGATGGCGGTGCCAGGCCAGCAAGGTTCCCGGCGTGACGAGCCGACGGGCACGCAGCGGGCCGGGCAGCAGCCGGGATATCGCTGCCAGGACCGCGCGGTCGGCCCAGTCCGGCTTCGGCTGGGCAACCTGGTGCCGGAGCACCATCACCTCGTGACGGAGCACGATGATCTCCGCGTCCTTGGACGCCTGGCTGCGGCCCAGCAGGACCAGCCAGCTGAAGATCCGGGTCGTGATCAGGTACAGCAAACGGACAGGCACAAGCCGCGATCTTGCCGCAACTCGCTCAACCTGCCAACCCACAGCTCACAGGCCCTGCGCCGAGTTCTGGAGCGGTACACGCTCGATGAGCGCTGCGATCTCGGCGCTGACCGGCGGCCGGCCTGTCCTGTTCGGGTAGGTCCACTTCCGGGCGACCAGGCGGCGGTGCCACCGCAGGACGGTATCTGGGGCGACCAGCCGATGCATCCGCAGCCTTCGCGGCAGGAGGCGGATCAGGGCGGCGAGCGCAGCGCGGTCGGCCCAGTCCAAACGGGGCCGCGGATTGATGCGGCGCAGCACGGCGACCTCGTGCCGCAGCACCAGCAACTCCGCGTTCTTGGAGGCGGGCGAGCGGCCGAGCAGGACCAGCCAGCCGCACAGCCGGATGAAGATCAGATAGAGCAGACGGAGTGTCAACGGCTGATCATCATGGCCCATCGCTGACCCCGGTGCATCGCTGCAGCTCACAGGCCAGGCAGACTTCTGGCACCCCACAGGGTCATCACGAGGCTGAACGTGCTGGCCGGAAGCTTCGCCGAGGAGGACGTCCCGGGCACCGGCCGGGGCTGCCGCTTGCAGGTCTTGTCCCATCGCGCGTGTGGCTTGCGCGGGGGCAGCGTGCCGTGCTCCAGATACCGGGCGATCGGGCGGTCCATGCACAGGTCCCCCGACAGCGAGTTCACGTGGGTGGTGCCGCCGGGCACGGCGATCAGCACCGAGTGCGGGAACAGTCGGCGGACCTCGACACTGCCCGCGAACGGCGTAAACGCGTCCAGCGTCTCATCGATCAGCAGCGCGCTCTTGATCCGGCTCCCGTTCACCTTGACCGGCGTGCGGGCGGGGGCCCTCCAGTACAGGCACGGTGCCATCAGCCAGGTGTTAGCCCTGTCGGGTGCCAAAATTCGGCCTGTCCCTGTGACCTGCGGTGATAGGCGGCGTGTGGCCGTGGGGCATGATGGTCAGCCGTGTCCCTCCGCCTGCTCTACCTGATCTTCGTCCGGCTCAGCGGCTGGCTGGTCCTGCTCGGCCGCTCGTCAGCGTTCAAGGATGCGGAACTGCTAGTCCTGCGGCATGAGGTCGCCGTGCTGCGCCGCACCAGCCCCAGACCCCGGCTCGACTGGGCCGACCGGGCCGTCATGGCCGCGCTGATCCGGCTCCTGCCAGGGAAGCTGCGAGCACACCAGCTAGCGGTAGTTTGTTAATTTGGGATGTAGAGGTGCAGGCCGCAGCCTGCCGCGACCGATCTCATTAGGGCGTGCAGCTGCGGCGGCGGGGGCGCTTTGGACCACGCCTGCCACCAGCGCCGCAGCGCGATCCACGGGTGAGCCAGGCGCGTATCGCGCGTAATGCCTGTGGCCAGGATGGCGCCGGCAGCGTGGCGGCGCATGGCCCCCCTCTCTCCGCGGGCTGTTGCAGTTCGCGGTGTCTGAGGCTGAGGCGGCGGCGGATGATCTCCGAACCAGGTGTCCCAGCAGAAGCTGAACGCGCAGTTGACCAGGGCCTGGTGGCGGCGGATCGCGACATCGGAGCGGACCTGGAAGTCGGCCCAGCCGAGCTGGTCTTTGACCTTGTGGGTGCCCGAAACTCTGTCACCTCATGCGACCTGGGCGTATTCGTGGAGCAGGCCGCCGAGCCTGTCGCGTCGGATGACCTTGACGTCGGCGTCGACGGGGTCAGGGAGCGCCCGGAGCGGACTGGCATGGTTCAGTGCCCGATGCGGCCGGTGTCCGTTGAAATGGCACTCATACTCGGACAGGACCTTGCGCAGGTGCGCGGCGTTGATGATAAGCATCCGGTCGAGGACCTCGCGGCGCACGCTGCCTACCCAGCGTTCCATGATCGCGTTCATGCGGGGCGCCTGAGGGGCGGTGAGCACGATCCGGATACCCTCGGCGCGGAACACCTCGTCGAAGATCGCGGTGAACTTGGAGTCGCGGTCACGGATCAGGAATTTGAAGCCGCCTGCGCGGTCGCCAAGGTCGAGCATCAGGTTGCGGGCCTGCTGGGCGGCCCATGCCCCGGTCGGGTTCGCGGTCACACCCAGGACCTGGACGCGGCGGCTGGCGTGCTCGACGACGGCGAAGCAGTACAGCCGGGTCAAGGTGATCGTGTCGGCATGGAAGAAATCACAGGCGAGGATCCCTTCGGCCTGGGCCCGCAGGAACTGGCCCCAGCTCAGTCCGAACCGGCGCGGGACGGGGTCGATGCCGGCCTTGCGCAGGATCCGCCAGACCGTCGCCGCGCCCACCTTCCGGCCCAGGCCGGCTAGTTCCCCGGTGATCCTGCGGTATCCCCAGGCCGGATTCTCGGCCGCCAGGTGCAGTACCAGCGCGCGGATCGTCGGCCGGGTCGGTGGCCGTCCTGGGCCGCGCCTCGGGTAGGTCCAGCGTCGCCTGACCAGATGAGCGTGCCAGCGCAGCAGGGTCCGGGGTGTCACGAGCACACATAGCCGTCTGGTGCGGGGGATGCGGCGGACCAGCGCGGAGATGATCGCCCGGTCGGCCCACGACGGCTTGGGCGCGCCGACCTGCCGGCGCAAGACCAAGACCTGGTGGCGGAGCACCAGGATCTCGGCGTCCTTGGACGCCTCCGACCGGGCGAGCAAGATGATCCAGCCGAGAACACGAAGAAGAATCAAGTAGAGCAGGCGTACGGCCACCGCCCGCATCCTGCCGGAGCTCAGGCTCCGGTAGCTGCGAAACCGCAG
The DNA here is from genome assembly GCA_963726415.1 of uncultured Actinomycetes bacterium. Lineage (GTDB taxonomy): Bacteria > Actinomycetota > Actinomycetes > Streptosporangiales > Streptosporangiaceae > DASXKD01. Next base: position 26,401 of record CAVSCM010000023.1, on the reverse strand, counting down.
ATCAGGCCATGTGACACGGTTACGGGCACCCACAGGCTTGCCCAGCCCCTCACTCGACGGCGGCTTGGAGGAGTTCCGCGGCGACTGGGCCAGCCGGGCCTCCAGCCCGGCGATCCGCTTCCGCGCCGCCGCCAGCTCGGCCCGCGCCTGCTCCAGTTCGCCAGTGACCCGGGCCAAAGCGGCCTGGGACCCGGCCAATTCTCTGCGCAAAGACACCACAAGACCCGCGAACACCTCATACGGCGGCGCGCCTTGATCAGCGGGCACGGCGGGACACTACGGCTGAAGATCACCAGATGCACGCACCCGATCACGGCCGGCGTGTCCACTCAGCGTGGCACCGTCGTGCCTCGCGAGTACTCTGCCTGGCATGACCAAAGCGCACGAGGTGATCGCGGCCTACTGGGCCGCGGCGGAAGCGCGGGACTGGGATGCATTCGCCGCACTGCTCGCCGACGACGTGGTCTACCGCGGCCCCCAAACCAGGGAACAGGTCCGCGGCCGGGAAGCCTACATCCGGTTCAACGTGGAGGGCTTCTCCTATGACTGGCACATCGCTGTGCAGCAGATTGTCGGCGAGGACCTGCACGCGCAGCACCCGGCCAGCCAACCACCACCGCCCCCTGGCTGCTGGCGAAGGCACAGGTCAGCCATGCAATCGAATTTTCGAGCGGCACAGGTCAGGCCTGTGACGGAGAGAAGTGGCCGCGTGACAAGGGCTGTGGGGTGCCAGAAGTCTGCCCAGCCTGTGACTGCAGCGATGACCAGGGCCAGCCGTGGGGCATCATGATCATCTGTGTCCTTGCGCCTGCTGTACCTCATCTTCATCCGGCTCTGCGGCTGGCTGGTCCTGCTCGGCCGGTCATCGGCCTCCAAGAACGCGGAGTTGCTCGTCCTGCGGCACGAGGTCGCCGTGCTGCGCCGCGCCAATCCCCTGTGGGGTGCCAGAACTTGGACACCGTCTTTGATCAGGGCTTCTACGCAGCTCGCTCGTATTCGTTGATGAGGCCGCCGAGGACGGGTCGGCGCTTGATCCGCTTCTGGGAGAGGTTGGCGGCGGGGTTGCCGGGTCGGGGCGGACGCGGCTGGCGGCCGCGATGGGGTCGTCGTCTGTTGTAGTGCCGGGCATACCCGGCAAGGACGCTGCGCAGGTGACGTTCACCGAAGATCAGCATCCGGTCGGTGACCTCGGTGCGGGCGGTGAGCACGAACCGTTCGGCATAGGCGTTCGCGCGAGGACTTCGGGGCGGGATCTTCACGGCTTCGATACCTGCGGTGGTAAGGACCGTGTCGAAGGATTCGGTGAACTGCCCGGCGCGGTCGCGGACCAGGAACCGGAAGTCCGCGGCGCGGTCGCCGAGGTCCATCAGGAGATTGCGCATCTGCTGGGTAGTCCACGGCCCGTCCGGATGGGCCGTGGCCCCGAGGATGTGGACGTAGCGGCGAGCCGACTTCGATGACGAACAGGCAGTACAGGCGCCGGAGCGTCACCGCGCAGTCCACATGAAAGAAGTCAGCGGCGAGCATGGCCGCGGCTTGCGCGTGCAGGAACTGCCGCCACGTGGTGTCGGTGTGCCGTTTCGGTGCTGGCGGGATCTGCAGGGTCTTGAGGACACGGCGGATCGTGGAGGCGCTGACCCGGTAGCCGAGCTTGAGCAGCTCGCCCTGGATGCGCTGGTATCCCCAGCCATGGTTCTCAGTGGCGAGCCGCTCGATCAGCGCGGCGATCTCGGCGCCGACCGGCGGGCGTCCCGTCCGGTTCGTATAGGTCCACTTCCTGGTGATGAGGTGGCGGTGCCACCGCATGACGGTGCCGGGCGTGACCAACCGGTGCACCCGCAGACCTCGAGGCAGGAGCCGGATCAGCGCGGCCAGAACAGCTCGGTCGGCCCAATCCAGCCGTGGCCGGGGACTGGCACGGCGCAGTACGGCGACCTCGTGCCGCAGCACAAGCAACTCGATGTCCTTGGACGCCGTTGACCGGCCGAGCAGGACCAGCAAGCCGCAGAGCCGAACGAAGATCAGGTAGAGCAGGCGGAGAGACACAAGTGATCATCATTCCCGATGGCCATGGGCCGCCTGTCGACGCAGGTCACAGGAACGAGCAGACTTCTGGCACCCCACAGGCTCTCCTGCCCCGACATTCGGTTATAGGCGCGCCGGCCCGTGTGTCAAGAGTTACACAGCACGCAGCCCCGCCCAGGTCACCCTGGGCGGGGCTGTGGCGTCACCGTGCACTCTGGGTCCCCAGCGGTAGTCATGCTAACAGATCAGAGGGCAGTATACGAAGGTGAGTTCGATTGCTGCGAGCTTTGCCTCTCACGAGGCGTTTGCGGCAGCCCGGCAAATGCGGGAAAGGGTCTAGACCGTACGCTGTGACTGCGCGTAGAGTCTCTACCGCTGTTTGACCAAGCGTCCAGGCAAGCTCCGGGGGACGGGCCGAGGTCTTCGGTGCCGGGTCCTCGCCTAGCCTTGGGCGCGGGGGGGCGCTGGGGGGTGCGGGCTAGGTGAGGACTCATTGTCTAGCCCACGGCAGCCTCATAAGCACGACGATGCTCTCGGCTGAGAACGTGGGGAACTTTCCCATAACCATGCTTAGACCCGGGCATCTTCGTGAGGAAGCCCGGCTGCACGATGCTCGGGGTGCCGGGTAGCCAGCCGGGTCAGGGGCGGAGCCCCGGCAACGCCGTCTCCCCCCGCTGGTGACCGGGGCTCCGCTCCGCCTTGGCCAATGCTCCCCTGGCAGATCGTCCCTTTATGGTCAGGGACGGCGGCACAGGCAGAAGCGAAAGGCAGACCTGCCGTCCGCTCCCAGATCACCCAATTCTGGCCGTCTCAGCGGGCGGAACACCACGGCCCCGGCGGCCATTCCTAACGGCGGCAGCGTGCGCAATCTGCGGGCCAGCCCCGGTCGCTGAACGTGGTCGGTCACTGGCTCCGTTACCCGGCGTCTGCCAGGGCTTCTTCCAGGCTGTGGTAGATCGGCAGCACCGCGTCAACGCCTTGTATTTGCAAGACGCGCAAGACGTTGGGGCACGGCAGCAGCAGCCGGAGTTCGGCACCGTGGGCGGTGGCCTGTTTCTTGGCGCGGATCAGCATGGTGATGCCTGCCGAGTCGCAGAACGTGGTGGCGGTCATGTCGGCGATCACCGCATGCACGCCGGGGGCAAGCGCGGCGGCGACCTGCTCGCCGATGGCGCCGGCCGTGGCCATGTCGATCTCGGCGGGGAAGGTCACCACGGTCAGCGGGCCCATCGTCGCGGTCGCGGCGTCGGTCATAGCAGTCACCTCCAGCGGGCCGGACAGGACAACGGTTTCCCGGCCTGGCCCACGGCCGGTAAGGGCATCTCAGCCGCAGTCCTGGGGCCCGCGTTCGTGAGAACGTTCCCGTTCCCCAGCACCAGCCAGTATGAGCACCGGAGAGCACGTGGACGGGCCAGATGAGAAACCTCTCATGCCAGGCCGGGCGCCCGTTGGCCCTGTGCGGCAGGACCGGCTGCTATCGCAGGCAGCCCGCGCATCCACGCAGCGGCCATCAGTACGCGTGAGCGATCGGCTGCGCAGCGCCCGATCGGCAAGTTATGGCGCAGTCTGTGGCGGGGTGTGTCCTCTACTTGAGACCGGCCCTCGCCGGTTGGGTGGTTCCTGGCCGTTCGGGTGGCTTGCACGCTCTGGCGTGCGGCGGGCGGTGGGCTGGGCCTGGAACGAGGCATAATCTATCTGCCAGATTTGGAGTGTGCCTGCAGAGGGGAAGCGAGCCGTGGCAGGAGACTGGCCCGAGGACTCGCTCACCGCGAGCGGCCTGGTCCCGGTGGAGCTGGATACCAGCGTGCCGCACATCGCCCGGGTCTACGATTACTGGCTGGGCGGGAAGGATAACTTCGCGGTGGACCGGGAGGCCGCCGAGCAGGTGATCGCGGCCTACCCGGGAATCTTGCGTGACGTCCGCGCGCAGCGGGCGTTCTTGGCCAATGCGGTGCGCTACCTGGCGGGCGTGGCGGGCATCCGGCAGTTCCTGGACATTGGTACCGGCATCCCGACGGCGAACAACACCCACGAGGTCGCCCAGGGCGTGGCGCCCGGCTGCCGGGTGGTTTATGTGGACAACGATCCCATGGTGCTCGCCCACGCCCGCGCGCTCCTGGTCGGCGTGACCGCCCCGACCGCTTACGTTGACGCCGACCTGCGCGACACCGAAACGGTGCTGGCGCAGGCGGCCCGGCTGCTGGACTTCACTAAGCCGGTCGCGGTCATGTTGATCAGCGTATTGCACCTGATCGGCGACGAGGACGCCCCGCACGCGATCGTCACCCGGCTGATGGCGGCGGTGCCTTCTGGCAGCTGGCTGGCGCTGTCCCACCCGGCCCGCGACATCCACCCCCAGCAGGTGTCCCAGGCGGCCAGCCGGTTCAACCAACTGGCGCCGGCGAAGGCCACGCTGCGCACCCGGGCCGAGATCCTACGTTTCTTCGACGGCCTGGAACTACTAGAACCCGGCCTGATCCAGGTCCACCGGTGGCGGCCCGGCCTCGCCGCCCCCGGGCACCACCAGGAGGCGGCCGGCTACTGCGGCCTGGCCCGTAAACCCTGACCCGCCGGGAACAACGACCGCACTAGCCACGGCGTCGTCCAAAGCAGCGCGGCAACCTTGGCGGACACCGGGCGCTGTTCCATCCCACCTGCCGACGTCGGCTGCCGCCCGCCAGGCCATCCGGGCATCGGGCGGTCCGCTGACCGCCCCCGACGGCAGTAATCGGCAGCTGATGCCGTGGGACGCCGCCAGGCCCAGGCGCCCGGCCAGCTCCCGCTCATCGGCCGGGCCCGGCAGCATGCCTTTGGCCGCGCAGATCACCCCGATCTGCATGATCGCCTACCTGCCCGAGCTCGACAGGACACCCGTCCAGAACGGCGGCTCAGCGCGCGTTCTCTGTGCAGTGAGTGACTACGTTCGGTGAGAAGCCGCGCGTCAGCTTCGGTGTGGCCACTGGCCGGTGATCTTTCCGGCTGCCCGGGCAGTGCTAACAGCGCCGCAACTGCCTCGCGGCCAAGCGTCCCAGGCGCCTCCCTCGCGCACGCCCATGGGCGCCGGCTGACTTCGCCAGGTTCTACGATCCAGGGCATGGCGTTTGACGAACTGCTGGCGGACCGGATCCGCACACGCCTTCAGCAGGTCGCCGGGGTCAGCGAGAAGAAGGTGTTCGGCGGCCCGGCCTTCCTGACCGGTGGCACTTGACTGTGGGCGTGTACGGCGATGGGCTCATCGCGCGGATCGGCGCGCAAGACATGGACGCGGCGACTGCCCAGCCGGGTGTGCGGCCCTTCGACATGACTGGCCGGCCGATGCGCGGCATCGTCGTGATCGACAGCGCCGTGCTGGATGACAAGGCGCTAGACCGCTGGATCGGGCAGGCCCGCAGGTACGTGGCAGGCCTGCCGCCGAAGTGGCCCAGCCTCCTGCAGTCGCAGCCCGCAGCAGCCACCACCCCGGCTGACAGACGCGCGGAATGCGGCATGAGCGCGCATCTATGCGGTACGGCCATCATGAATATTCCAGCCTGTCGCACAAAGGCTTGGACGTCTCATATTGAGAGATTCAAGCGATGGGCAGCGTGAGGCTGCTGCTCCGTAGCGCCATGACCAGCGCAGACCTGGGCTACAACAGGCTCGAAGGACCTCCAATCTCGCGATGCGAGACACATTCGGGTTTGTGCGACAGGCTGATTCATGCAAGCAGCTCGGCCCTGGCAGACTTCGACGATCAAGCTCAGACAGCATTTGTGCGCGCGAATAGCCGCCGATATGCTCGGGTATCGGCTCGCCGACCAGGGTGACTGTTGTCATGCAGATCTAGATGTTCTGCGATCTGGTACGTGGTGACGATACGGATGTCATGACCCTTGTACGTCGCCTCCCGCACGGACTCAGCCGGGTGCTCATGAGCATGACCTCGGCCCGCCAGTGCATCGCCGCACCGTTCAACCGCGGCCGCAAGCTCCTCCGGCGTCGCCGCCGTGGCGTCGAGATCACCTTGCCCCACGATTCCACACCCGGCAGGCCACTGACCCGACCCCGTCTATAGATGAAGGCCCATCGCCGGGAAACCGGCGTAAAGGGCCCTGTGCCATGCCAAAACTCATTCATAGCCGCTGACCTGGCGTTTCGCGTTCGCTGCGCTGCTCTGCGGTATTCGCTGATCAGCCCGCCGGCGACGTTCCTGCGCTCGATCCGGGCGGTGATATCGACGGCGTGGCTGGGCTGACGCAGCGGAGGTTCCTGCTGCAGCCCCTGGTGCGGCCGGTGGCCGTTATAGTGCTGCACGTACTCGGCCAGCACCTCCCGCAGGTGCTGCTCGCTGAGGATCAGCACGTGATCCAGGCACTCGCGGCGAAGCGTCCCCACGAACCGCTCCGCGAATGCGTTCGCCCGCGGCGAGCGGACCGGTGTCCTGATCACCCGCGTCCCATTACCCGCGAAGACACCATCGAATGCCGTGGTGAACTTGCTGTCCCGGTCGCGGATCAGGAACTTGAACCGCCCGGCCCGCTCGCCGAGGTCCATCAGGAGGTTGCGGGCCTGCTGGGCAGTCCACGAACCTGTCGGATGGGCGGTCACACCCAGGATGTGCACGACCCGGGTTTGGATCTCCATTACGAACAGCACATACACGCGCCGGAGCAGCACGGTGTCAACATGCAGGAAGTCACAGGCCAGGATGCCGGACGCCTGAATGGCCAGGAACCGGCGCCAGGTCGGCGAAGCCCGCCGCGGCGCGGGACCGAGACCGGCCGCGGCCAGGATCCGGCGGATCGTCCCCTCTCCCAACCGGAGCCCCAGGCCGAGCAGCTCACCCTGGATGCGCCGGTAGCCCCAGCGCGGGTTCTCCCGAGCTAGCTGCTCAACGAGCGCGCGGACCTCGTCCGGGACTGGCGGTCGTCCCGGCGCGTTCGGATAGGTCCACTTCTTCCGCACCAGGCGCCGGTGCCAGGCCAGCAGAGTGCCCGGGGTCACGATCCGGTGCCGCCGCAGGTGCCCGGGCAGCAACCAGGCCAGGGCGGCGAGTACGGCGCGGTCAGCCCAGTCCGGCCTCGGGCGGGCGACCTGACGACGCAGCACCGCGACCTCATGCCGCAGCACGAGGATCTCCGCATCCTTGGCGGCGTCATTCCTGGCCAGTAGCACCAGCCAGCCGAACACCCGGACCATGAACACGTAGACGAGACGAATCAGCACAAGCGCCGAGCGTAAATCAGCAGGTCAGGCCCCCGCGTAAGGTTTTGGCACAGCACAGGCCGAACCACCGGCCCGGACGAGCGCTCGGATCAGGAGGGGCTGATAGACATGACTCATCCGCATCCGGTTCCGGACGAAGTCGATGATCTCCTCGGCGGTGTTCACTCCACGAACGTACGGCTCCCGCGGCGGCCGGTAATCCGCTTGCGGACATGCGCAGGCTGACCACGGGCCTGACAAGTCTCCAGCCCCGGCGCGCAGGTCATCAGAGGCCGGAGCAACGACTTGGTGGACCGGCCTTGAAACCACGGTGGACGGGCCAGGGGCCGTTCGCAACTGTGACGAAACATCCAGCCATCAGTAAGGCCGGACAGAGCATGTCCGGCCAGGTCAGAGGCGTGTAATTGGTGAGGCCGCCGTCTCACTGTAAAGCCGCTCCATGCAGCAGACCCCTGCCTGACCCAATCGAGAGGATCATACGGCAGGCAGGCCGGGCTGCGCGCAACCGTCGCCCCGCTCCCGGTTGTCCAGCTGGCAGCCACCGTGTCCAGGGCCCTGCGGGCCGTCGCATGTGATCGGCTTCGCCGCGTCCCTCGGCCCGGGGTCCGCTGACCTGGATTCGGCGCCGGTGGGGCGGCGGGGGAAGCAGGTCGTGGTCAAGGATGGCGGGCCGGGCTCTGGCAGATGAGCACAGCCCTTTGTGGACTGGCCAGCATCGCGCGATTTAAGCTGGCGGGGCTATCGCAGCAGGCAGGGGGCGGATGGCCCGGGCCTGGGAGGATAGCGGTAGGAAGCGGGTGGTTCATGGACAGCCGCGTACGGATGATCGCCGCGGTCGCCGCGGTGGGGGCGGCGTTACTGGCCAGCGGCAGCGCAGCGGCCAGCGCCGGTGTGTGGCGGCGGTGTTGAGGAGTCAGGTGTGGGGGACCGCGCAGGAGGTGCCCGGCACCGCGGCCCTCAACCGGGGCGGGGAAGCCTTCATCGCCTCGGTGTCGTGCGCCTCGGCGGGTAACTGCAGCGCGGGCGGGGGCTACACCGACAGCTCCGGCCGCGTCCAGGCGTTCGTGGTCAGCCAGGTCAACGGCACCTGGCACACCGCCATCGAGGTGCCCGGCACCGCCGCCCTCAACCAGGGCGGGGATGCTGAAATCCGCTCGGTGTCGTGCGCCTCGGCGGGCAACTGCAGCGCGGGCGGGTTCTACACAGACAGCTCCGGCCACTTCCAGGCGTTCGTGGTCAGCCAGGTGAACGGCACCTGGCACACCGCCATCGAGGTGCCCGGCACCGCGGCCCTCAACCGGGGCGGGTTCGCTGACATCGCCTCGGTGTCGTGCGCCTCGGCGGGCAACTGCAGCGCGGGCGGGTACTACACAGACAGCTCCGGCCGCCCCCAGGCGTTCGTGGTCAGCCAGGTCAACGGCACCTGGCACACCGCCATCGAGGTGCCCGGCACCGCGGCCCTCAACCGGGGCGGGTTCGCTCGCATCGCCTCGGTGTCGTGCGCCTCGGCGGGCAACTGCAGCGCGGGCGGGCACTACGCAGACAGCTCCGGCCAGCCTCCAGGCGTTCGTGGTCAGCCAGGTCAACGGCACCTGGCACACCGCCATCGAGGTGCCCGGCACCGCGGCCCTCAACCAGGGCGGGAACGCTCGTCATCGCCTCGGTGTCGTGCGCCGCGGCGGGCAACTGCAGCGCGGGCGGGCACTACACAGACAGCTCCGGCCACTTCCAGGCGTTCGTGGTCAGCCAGGTCAACGGCACCTGGCACACCGCCATCGAGGTGCCCGGCACCGCCGCCCTCAACCAGGGCGGGCGCTGAAATCACCTCGGTGTCGTGCGCCTCGGCGGGCAACTGCAGCGCGGGCGGGTGCTACCTGACAGCTCCGGCCACTTCCAGGCGTTCGTGGTCAGCCAGGTCAACGGCACCTGGCACACCGCCATCGAGGTGCCCGGCACCGCCGCCCTCAACCAGGGCAGGCGCGCTGGCATCGGCTCGGTGTCGTGCGCCTCGGCGGGCAACTGCAGCGCGGGCGGGGACTACACCGACAGCTCCGGCCACTTCCAGGCGTTCGTGGTCAGCCAGGTCAACGGCACCTGGCACACCGCCATCGAGGTGCCCGGCACCGCCGCCCTCAACCAGGGCAGGGACGCTGGAATCGGCTCGGTGTCGTGCGCCGCGGCGGGCAACTGCAGCGCGGGCGGGTTCTACACCGACAGCTCCGGCCATCAACAGGCGTTCGTGGTCAGCCAGACGTAGCGAGGTCGCTCATGAACAGCCGCGTACCGATGATCGTCGCAGCCGCCGCCGCAATTGGGGTGGCATCGCTGGCCAGCGGCGGCGCAGCGGCCAGCACCGGTGCCATGGCGGCTGCGCTGAGCAGTCACGTCTGGGGGACCGCGGAGCAGGTGCCCGGCACCGCCGCCCTCAACCGGGGCGACGCCCGCATCGCCTCGGTGTCGTGTGCCGCGGCGGGCAACTGCAGCGCGGGCGGGCACTACCAAGAAAGCTCCGGCCACGACCAGGCGTTCGTGGTCAGCCAGGTGAATGGCACCTGGCACACCGCCATCGAGGTGCCCGGCACCGCCGCCCTCAACCGGGGCGGGCTCGCCGACATCAACTCGGTGTCGTGCGCCTCGGCGGGCAACTGCGGCGCGGGCGGGTTCTACGCAGACAGCTCCGGCCACGGCCAGGCGTTCGTGGCCAGCCAGGTGAATGGCACCTGGCACACGGCCATCGAGGTGCCCGGCACCGCCGCCCTCAACCGGGACGGGAACGCCCAGGTCACCTCGGTGTCGTGCGGCGCGGCGGGCAACTGCAGCGCGGGCGGGATCTACCACGACAGCTCCGGTCACTTCCAGGCGTTCGTGGTCAATCAGGTGAATGGCACCTGGCACACCGCCATCGAGGTGCCCGGCACCGCGGCCCTCAACCGGGGCGGGAACGCCCAGGTCAACTCGGTGTCGTGTGCCTCGGCAGGTAACTGCAGCGCGGGCGGGCAATACGCAGGCAGCTCCGGCGTGTTGGAGGCGTTTGTGGCCAGCCAGGTGAATGGCATCTGGCACACGGCCATCGAGGTGCCCGGCATCGCCGCCCTCGGGGGCGCCGTCATGTCCTCGGTGTCGTGCGGCGCGGCGGGCAACTGCAGCGCGGGCGGGTTCTACACAGACAGCTCCGGCCGCGACCAGGCGTTCGTGGTCAAGCAGGTGAATGGCGTCTGGCACACGGCCATCGAGGTGCCCGGCACCGCGGCCCTCAACCAGGCCGGGAACGCCCAGCTCACGTCGGTGTCGTGCGGCGCGGCGGGCAACTGCAGCGCGGGCGGGTTCTACGCGCCCAGGCTCGGCCGCCGCCAGGTGTTCGTGGCCAGCCAGGTGAACGGCACCTGGCACACCGCCATCGAGGTGCCCGGCACCGCGGCCCTCAACCAGGGCGGGAACGCCCAGCTCACGTCGGTGTCGTGCGGCGCGGCGGGCAACTGCAGCGCGGGCGGGTTCTACCTAGACAGCTCCGGCGCGTTCCAGGCGTTCGTGGTCAATCAGGTGAACGGCACCTGGCACACGGCCATCGAGGTGCCCGGCACCGCGGCCCTCAACCAGGGCGGGGGCGCGGGAACCGCCTCGGTGTCGTGCGCCGCGGCGGGCGAGTGCAGCGCGGGCGGGGGCTACGCAGACAGCTCCGGCCACGTCCAGGTGTTCGTGGACAGCAAGACGTAGCCCCTGGACACACCCGGGTGGTTCACGTCTACCTCCGCAAGGCACAGTGCAGCCAGCACCGGGCAGCCCAGAGGGTGCCCGACCGAAGAGATAACCTCACGTGCCAGCCTGCCGGATGCCCGTCCCGGCCACAGGCAACGTGCATTAACGTGCAATTAGCCAGAGGTCGCCAGGGTCATGCGCGGCCACTCGCGGCGAAGCTCCGCAGCAGGTCACACACACAACGGCACTAATATGTGTAATTCCCAAGCTGACAGTCCAACTTCGGAGCCCAAATCCTCGCTGCGTGGGACATACGTGGGATGCAACGTCGCCGTCGATCGAGGCCGGGAGCGTCACCGCAGGCCACAGACCATAGACCCACCTGAGCTATGGCGGTCTGATGTAAAACCGTCGGCTTAGCCTACGATGGTTCGAACCCATCACCTGCCACCACCAGCGAAAACGGCCCGTGGGCTGGGGTTTCTCCGGCCTCGCGGGCCTGTGGGGTTCAAGTATTCGGCCACGGGGGCTGACCTGCGGCGGTGAGCGATCTTCCCGGTGGCTATGCGGCCGGTTCGTACTGGCTGATCAAGCCGCCGAGGATCTGATGGCGTCGGATCCGGTCGAGTGGGACCGGGAACGTGTTCACATCTGGATCGTCGTCGGGTGCTCGAAGGTCAAGCGAGCGGTGGGGTCGTCCGCTGTTGTAGTGGATGGCGTACTCCTCCAGCACGACGCGCAGATGTCGCTCCCCGGCAATGAGCATCCGGTCGGTGCATTCGGTCCGGGCGGTGAGGACCCAGCGCTCCGCGAGGGCATTCGCTCTTGGGCACTGGGCCGGGATCTTGAGCGGTTCGATGCCTTCGCTGGTGAACACCGCGTCGAAGGAGTCGGTGAACTTGCTGTCGCGGTCGCGGATCAAGAAGCGCAACTGGTCGGCCCGCTGCCCGAGATCAGCGACGAGATTGCGGGCCAGTTGCGTCGTCCAGGCCGCGGTTGGATGCGAGGTAACGCCCAGGATGTGGACGTGGCGGTTGCGGGCATCCAGGACGAAGAATACGTAGACACGCTTGAGGGTCACGCAATCGACGTGGAAGAAATCGCACGCCAGAAGCGTGTCGGCGTGGGCGCGAAGGAAGCTGCGCCAGGTCTGGTCGCCGCCTCTTCGCGGCGCGGGCGGCAGGCGGTGAGCGCGCAGGATGCTGCGGATCGTCCCGGCGGCAACCCGGTGCCCTAGGCGGCGCAGCTCGCCTTGGATCCGCTGATATCCCCACGACGTGTTCTCGGTGGCCAGTCGCACGATCTGGGCTGTCAGGTCGTCGCCGATCGGTGGCCGGCCCGGTGCTCGGGGCTGGCGCCATTTGCGGGCGACCAGACGGCGATGCCACCGCAGGACGGTGCCGGGAGTGACCAGCCGGCGGATACGCAGGTGCCGGGGCAGGATCCTGACGAGCGCAGCCAGCACTGCACGGTCAGCCCAGTCCAGACGCGGTCTGGGAGCGGCCCGCCGCAGCACCGCGACCTCGTGGCGGAGCACCAGGATCTCGGCGTCCTTAGCGGCGCTGCTGCGGGCCAGGAGGACGAGCCAGGCCAGGATTCGGCAGAACATCAGGTAGATCACGCGTGGAGACACATCTGCCGATCATGCCGTGCTGATCAACACGCGACGCACCGCGTCCCAGCTCAGCCCTTTGGCGTAGTAGTTGAACCCCACAGGGGTCAAGATCGGCGGCGAACACCTTCTGCAGCATGTGCCAGTCCTGCGGATGAGCCCTGATGCCCGCCTCGAAAAGACGCGCGACCTGCTGGGTCATCGCCGCCGCCTTCTGCCTGGTGTCGCCTTCGGCAGGCACGCGGATCTCCTCATGAACGTGCACGCCCCAGCCATCGCCCTCGAACCACAAGATCGCGGGCATCAGCGCCGCGCCGGTCTGCACGGCCAGCGCGGCCGGGCCGCCCATCATCCGGGCCTTCTCGCCGAAGAACTCCACCTCGATGCCGCCGCCGGTGACATCGCGGTCACAGATCAGCCCGACCACCTTGCCGGCCCGCAGCCGCTGGGCCAGGATGGCGAACCGTTGCGTCCCGCCGCTGGCCGGCAGCACCTCCATGCCGAACCCCTCGCGGAACGCGACGAACCTGTCATAGACCGACTCCGGCTTCACCCGCTCGATCACGGCGGTCACCGAGCCCGCCCCCTGGGCGACAATCCATGCGCAAGCCAGGTCGTAGTTGCCCATGTGGGGCAGCGCGAAAACCACCCCGCGCCCGGCCGCCAAGTACCCGAACGCGGTCTCGAGGTGCCCAGTGTCGCGCATCCCCGCAGCCAGCCGGCCCGGCGGCATCACCGGCAGCCGGAAAGCCTCGAGCCAGTACCGCGCATACGAGCGCATGGCCTGCCTGGACAGCGCGCGCAGCTCACCGCCGGACGCCTGGGCGCCGATCACCCGGCGCAGGTTCCCCTCAAGCACCCCGACCCCCGTGCCCCGGCGGCGCCAGGCACGGTCGGCGGCACACCGGAAACCCCACCGGGCCCAGGACTCGGGCAGCCGGCACACCACAGACCACCCCAGGCCATACCCCGCATCGGTCAGCCTGTCCCTCACCGCGGGCACCCCTCACCTCCCGACCCGGTGCAGGCGGCCGCGCCTGGCCGCCTGGCATTCTTCCCCGAGGACCCGGCTAGCACCGCGGTGACCGGGAACCGGGCGCACCCGCCTGCTCATCGCAACTGACCGCCTTCCTGGCCGCGGCCGCCGGAACTGCGTGCAGGCCCGCAGCGGCCCTGTCGTGGCGAGGCTGGCCCGCACCGCTCACCGCGAACCCGGCACTGGCCATTCCCGGTCTTGCGCTACCCCCGCCACGGGCCCGGCGCCCACCCCGGCAAGCGGCCTGCTGGAGCGGATCTTCCTCGCCCTGGAGCTGCTGTGGTTCCTGCTGGCCGCGCTGCTCCTCACCCCAGGCCAGCCCCCCGCGCCTGCACACCCGCCACCACCGGGCCAGCCGTTCCGCCCGAAGCCTCTCACCGGGACCCGGATCCCCCCCGGCACCGGCCACCAGCGGCCGGAGCGCGTGTGCTGCGTCAGCCCAGGCGAGAACCTTTGCGGTTAGGCTCAGCAGTCCCGCTCACGGCGAGAGCAGGTCAGCTCACGGGTACACAACGATCCTATGATCCCGGCCGGGCCATGTTCAGGAAGGCCGATTCCGGCCCGGGCAGATGCTACGCCCGCCCGTGCCATGCTGTTCACAGCTCCTGCGAAAGCCTGCGCCGGGATACCTGGAGCCCGGCTATCACATCAAAAGGCAGGCGGCCGCAGCCGGCCGAAAATTCGTAGCTCCGCCCGTAGTGGCGGAGCGGAAAGGAGCATGAATGTCATCGCCGTCGCAGCCAGCGCACCTCAGTAACCATCACCGCAACACGCTGCGCCAGATCTTCCAGCATCCCGCGGGCCACAACATCGAGTGGCATGCTGTGCTGTCGCTGCTGGAAGCGGTCGGCTCAGCCCAAGAGCAGCCCGGCGGCAAGGTTGCCGTGACCATCGGGTCGCAGACCGAATACTTCGACCCGCCCCCCCATAAAGACATCGACACCCAGGCAGTTGTCAACCTGCGCCGGATGCTGACCGAGGCCGGCTTCGGCGCCGGCGCTGCGGACACCGAAGCCAACGACCGGGAGGCCTGACCCGCACTCGGCTGTCCTGCCTGGCATCTCCAACGTCAGCCTTCCCGGTTCGCAGTCCTGGCCCGGCACCGGAGCCGCCGGCTCCGGCATCGGCTGCCCATGGATGGGACCACCGGCAGACCGTCGCTCACCCGCATATCCGTCACGCTGGACCGGGCGTCGGCTTGCACAGATGAGCGCACTTCGGAGAGCCGTACGGCCGGAGTGCCGTGTCAGGCCTGCGTGTGAGCGGTCGGCTTGGGGCGGTCGGACGCGGATACGCGCGGCGCGAGGACTCGGCGGCTGCTGGTGTCGGCGCCCGGGCGTGGCTGGTCAGGAAACCCCAGCTCGCCACCACTGAAAACCTATCACAATTTCTAGAAATCTATTGCTAGTTTTAAATTGCGAACGTAGGCTGGGGGCAGACACCGGGATCAGCCGCCGACGGCGGCCAAGGTGCCCCGGGGTCACCGGAGGGAGCCGCCCATGATGCTCGCGGTACCTCGCATTATCCGGCGGAAGCTGTAACTGCCGGACGTGGGTCCGCCGGGCCAGGGACCCTGGCCCGGGGCCTGCCGCCCGAAGCGGCGACACGGCTAGCGCCATGACGTGCCACGGCGGCTGGCGGGCCTGAATGGGGAGCGGCCGGAGAACTACCCCGCCGTGTGAGAGGACTGTGCCGGCCAAGGCCCCACATGGTTCCCGGGCAGGCACCACACAGCAGGAGGCAGCGATGTCAGTACTCAGGTTCGAGCCCTTCAGGGACCCTTTTGAGCGGCTCTTCTCGATGGCCGCGACCGGGACGCGTGCCCCGCTCGGCATGCCGATGGACGTCTACCGCGGCGAGGACGGCAGTTACCATGTCGAGGCCGACCTGCCCGGCGCCGACCCTGACAGCGTCGAGGTGACCGTCGAGCACGGCGTCTTGACGATCCGGGCCGAGCGCACCCCGCGCTATGGCGCCAGCGAGCAGGTCATTGCCGCCGAGCGGCCCCAGGGGGCGTTCGCCCGGCAGCTCTCCCTCGGCGAGGGCGTGGACGCGGAGAACCTCACCGCCGGCTACGCCGACGGCGTCCTGCACGTGACCATCCCCGCGTCACCGAAGGCCCAGGCCCGCCGGGTTGAGGTCACTCGGGCGGCCGGGGGCAGCCGCGTCGTGCCGGGGAGCACCGTCGGGCCGGGTGAGGCGCCCGCCGGCAGCACGGGCGGCGGCGCCGGCTGAACGTCCCGTGCCCTGCCACCGAAAGCTGTACCGGCTTTTCTCGACTCGACCAGTGGCCCGGACCCACGCTGGTAGCACATCTAGCAGCGGGGCCTGAGCAGGCAGGTCATGACGCTGAACGGGGAAGATCCGGTCCACGCCGCGATACCGCCCGGAGGGGCTGTCGACCGAACCGCTGCCGGGACTGCCGTCACCGCGGCTGACCGTCACCGGCCGGTTCCGCGCCGGCAAGGCACCCGAGGTGCTCGTCGCGGCACTCGCCCCGCTTACCGCGCCGCCGGCCTACCTGGTCGGTGACTGCCCGACCCGCCAGGCAGTGATCAGGCTGGTGGCAGCCTGCGGGCTGGCCCGGCTTCCCGGCTGGTCGCGTGAGCCGGCCCGCTACGTGGCGGGGCCAGCCGTTCACCTCGTGCCGCGCGCAGAACATCACGATATGGATGGCTGCCGGCATCCCAGAACTCGACCTCGTAGCCGTTCCTACCGGCGGGACTGCGCGCCCGCACCTGCTTCCCTCCGATCACATTCGGTGACGCGTTTGCGTCAGCGTGGAACGGCAGGGGCAGATCCGGGTGGCTGCCGATGGGCCACCCGGCCAGGTCGCTTTGGCAGCCGGGGTTCAGGTGGATCGCCCGGCCGGAGGCGGATGAGTGTCTCCCCATGACTGCGGCCTCGTCCGGTCGTAGCGGGCGGAGGTGTCGTCATCGGCTGAACCGCCAGCTTGTCGCGCCGCCCGGCTCGGTGGTGCTCAAACCGATGACGGTGTGGAAGGTGAACTGGTAACGATGCCACGGCGGCGGGCCAGCGCTCGGCGCGCTGTAGGGCGCGGTGAACCCGTCGCCCGCTGCCGGCCGGGCAGCCGGTGCCGCGGTAACTGCTGGCCACCTGCTCCAAGATCGCTGGCTCGGTGACTCGCGCCGCCTCGCCGTCGAGGGTCAGGCCGATGCCGAAAGCTTTGACTGAGATTGTGCAGGCTGTTCGGCGCCAGGTTGCGTGCCTTACGAGTACCGGGCCTGCTGGTGACACAGGGGTCGCCGTCGTGCCGTACCGCGCGCCGGTCCCGTGGCGTGCGGGCGCCCGCCGGGCCAGGCCGTGCCAAGGAAGAGGCCGCGAGCCGTGGCGCTGAGCTGGCCGGGGATGACTGGATTGCCCTGGTGCCGGACGCGGTGGAA
Organism: uncultured Actinomycetes bacterium; assembly: GCA_963726415.1. Lineage (GTDB taxonomy): Bacteria > Actinomycetota > Actinomycetes > Streptosporangiales > Streptosporangiaceae > DASXKD01. Next base: position 9,423 of record CAVSCM010000023.1, on the reverse strand, counting down.
AGATCGAAGATGCGATGCCTACGGACCTGACAGTGATTCTCGAGCACCGGCCGGGCGAGCTGGCCCGGCTGGCGGAGATTACCGGCGAGGCGGGGGTTACTATCCATGGCCTTGCGGCCTTCACCGGTGAGGGCAGGGGTGTGGTGCACGTGCTCCTCGACGACGAGGCCGTGGCCGGATGCCGGGCGGCCCTTGAGCGCGCTGGAATGGGGATCGCCGACGAGCGGGAGGTCTTCGTGATCGACGTCCAGGACCGGCCTGCAGCCCTGGGCGAGCTGACCCGGCGGCTCGCCCAGGCTAACGTCAACGTCGACCTCGCCTACACCACGTTCACGGGCGGGAAGATCGTGATTGCCACCGACGACGTGGGAAGCGCTCGGGCCGTGCTCCGGTAGGCCGTGCGTCATACTGCGTCAGGAATTTGGTGCCGGCCGCATGCCTGTGCCGTGCCAAAACTCGGACACTGGCTCTGAGCTGGTGTTTTCTGCGATCGCTAGGCTGCTCTCTGGTATTCGCTGATCAGGCCCTGGACGGTTTGTCGGCGCCTGATCCGGGCGGTCATATCGATGGCGGCCTGGTCGGGCTCGTGCAGCGGAGGTCTTTGCTCCCGCGACTGGTGGGGCCGGTGATCGTTGTCATGCCGCGAGTACTCGGCCAGGATCTGCCGAAAGGTGCTGTTCGCCATGGATCAGCAGGTGGTCCAGGCACTCGCGCCGTAGCGTTCCTGCATACCGCTCGGCGAAGGAGTTCGCCCGGGGCGGCCGGACCGGATTCTTGAGGGTCCGCGTGCCGTTGCCGGTGAGCACCTCGTCAAACGTCGGCGTGAACTTGCTGTCGCGGTCGCGGATCAGGAATTTGAAGTGGCCGGCGCGTTCGCCGAGGTCCATGAGCAGGTTGCGGGCCTGCTGGGCGGTCCACGCTGCGGTGGGGTGGGCAGTGACGCCGAGCACGTGCACGCGCCGTGTCTGGATCTCCATTGCGAAGAAGACATACAGGCGCTGGAGGAACACGGTGTCAGCGTGCAGGAAGTCGCACGCCAGAATCCCGGGCGCCTGAGAGGTCAGGAACTGCCGCCAGGTCAGCGACGCCTGGCGTGGTGCCGGTTTGAGCCCGGCTGCGGCCAGGATCCGGCGGATGGTTCCCTCGCCGATGCGGTAGCCGGGGCCGGGGAGCTCGCCTTGGATGCGCCGGTGCCCCCATCGCGGGTTCTGCCTGGCCAGCTGCTGGACCAGTTCGCGGATCTCATCGGGGACCGGCGGGCGTCCCGTGGTGTTCGGGCAGGTCCATTTGTTCTTGATCAGGCGTCGGTGCCAGGCGAGCAGGGTGCCGGGCGTCACGATCCGGTGCAGCCGAAGGCGACTGGGCAGCAGCCGCGCTAGCGCGGCGATCACGGCGCGGTCGGCGCAGTCCGGCTTCGGTCGGGTGACCTGGCGGCGCAGAACCGCGACCTCGTGCCGCAGCACCAGGATCTCCGCGTCCTTCGAGATGCCGCTGCGCGCGAGGAGCGCCAACCAGCCGAACGACCGGACCATGAGGAGATAGGCGAGGCGAAGGAGCATGAGCGTCGAGGGTAGAAGCCCAGGTCAGATGCTCTGCGCGAGTTCTGGCACCGCACACGGACGCTGGGCATCGTCGGCGAGCCGGGGTTGGGTAAGAACGTCCCCACTTGGGCATCATGGGCTTGCATCACGGTGCCAACGCGGACATCAGCGGCCATATCTGGCGGAATGGGGAGGACGACCTGGTTCCGGCGTCGCCCGCCCGGGTGCGTCAGTTGCGGGGCAGCAGATGGCGATGATCTCCCAGGATCCTGTACCGCTCCAAAACTCGTCGCTTACTGTCTGACCTGTGGGTTTGTGGAGTTGTGCGTGCCGAAAACCTCGTCCGCGGTTCTGACCAGCAGAGTTGCTCTGCCGACGCTCCGGCCGCGATGATCAACGATCATGTGCCTGCGGTTCGTCTTCCTCCTGATCACGCGGGTGGCCTCATGGCTGCGGCTGTCCCGGCGAGAGGAGGCATGGAAGACCGCCGAGATCTTGATCCTGCGCCACCAGCTCGCCGTCCTGCAGCGCAACCAGCCGCGCCGCCCGAACCTGAACTGGGCGGACCGGGCCCTTCTCGCGGCCCTGCTCGGCGCGATACCCAAGACGCGGCGCCACAGGCTGCGGCTGCTAGTCACCCCGGACACGATCGCGCGCTGGCACCACGACCTCGCCCGCCGCCGCTGGGCCGCCCGGTCCATACGCGGCAAGACCGGCCGCCCGGCGACCCGCCGGAACATCAGGGCCCTGGTCCTCCGGCTGGCCCGCGAGAACCCTGAATGGGGCTCCCGCAGGATCCACGCGGACTGGCCGGCCTGGGAGTGAAGGTAGCGGCGTCGACGGCATGGGAAATCCTGAGGAATGCCGGGATCGACCCCGCGCCGCGCCGATCCGGGATTGCCTGGTCGCAGTTCCTGCGCTCCCAGGCTGAGGTGATCCTGGCGTGCGACTTCTTCACGGTCGACCTGCTCAACGGCACCCAGGCGTACGTGCTGGCCGTGATCGAGCACGCGACCCGGCGCGTCCGCGTCCTCGGAGTCACGCAGCATCCCACCGGGGCGTGGACCGCCCAGCAGGCACGCAACCTACTCATGGACCTGGGCGATCAGGCGCATCAGGTCAAGTTCATGATCCGCGACCGCGGCTCGAATTTCACCACTGCATTCGACGCGGTCCTCGCCGACGCCGGGATCCGGACCGTACTCTGCAACGTCCGGACGCCCCGCATGAACGCGATGGCCGAGCGCTGGATCGGGGGATGCCGCCGAGAGCTGCTGGACCATACCCTCGTCTGGAATCAGTCTCATCTGCGGCGGATCCTGCGCGAGTACGAGACCCACCACAATCACCACCGGCCGCACCGGTCCCTAAACGCCGCTGCCCCGCTGAAACCACTACCCAAACCTGTCGATCTTGAGCAATACCGCGTCCGAAGGCATACTCGCGCCGGCGGCGCGATTAACGAATATCACCTGGTCGCGTGACGTGGATGAGGTTTTCGGCACCCACAGGATCAGCGCGGCGAGGACGGCGCGGTCGGCCCAGTCCAGCCGTGGCCGCGGAGTGGCGCGGCGCAGAACGGCGACCTCGTGCCGCAACACCAGCAGTTCGGCGTTCTTGGAAGCGGATGACCGGCCTAGCAGGACCAGCCAGCCGCAGGCCCGGATGAGGATGAGATAGAGCAGACGAAGGGACACGGGCGATCATCATGGCCTACCGGTAGCCTGGCGCATTACTGCAGCTCACAGGTCGGGCAGACTTATGGCACCCTACAGGCCCCGCAGGTCCCGAGCTTACGAGTCCGTAGCTCGCACCTCCGCCAGTATCGAGGCGGATGAGCACTTCTAGGCAGCGGCGTGACCGGCGCGGTGCTAGGGCTCTTTCTCGCGCTGCTCGAATCCCGCGCACTCAGTGACCGGCAGACGCGGATAGCGAGGAAGGGCGGCGTCCCAGGTGGCGCGCGTGCAGCGGAGGTAGGCGGTGCCCCGTCGTGTCTGGTTGAGCTTCGCGTGCCTGCAGGCTCCGCAGAGCCCGGGCTCCATGCCCAGCATCAGCCTCACGGCGTCAGGCGGCTGGTCCGGCATAAGACGCAGACTATTCAAGCGCTGCCGGGCCCCGCTCGTGGCGCGCACTGGCGGGATCGCCGCAGGCCACCCGATCAGCCGGCCGGGCGAGCGGCTCGTCGCCGCCGGGTCAGCCAGCGGCGGCCCGCAGCGCCTCGTTCAGCAGCCGAAGCCCCGTGCTGGCCTGCTCCCTGGTAATGACCAGGGGCGGCGAGACCCGGATTGAGCTCTCGCCGCATTCGAGTACCAGCAGGCCACGTTCGAAGGCCTGGCGCTGGACCTCCTCGGCCTGCTCAGCGGTGTGGAATTCGATCCCGATCATGAGCCCGGTACCACGCACATCGGTGATGAGCCCAGGGTAGGTGGCGTGCAACTCGCGCAGCCCGGCGAGCAGCGTCTCGCCCTGCTCGGCCGCGTTGGCGAGCAGGCCCTCGGACTTGATGACCTCCAGCGTGGCGAGCCCGGCCGCGCACGGGACCGGGCTGCCGCCGTAGGTCGACCCGTGCGCCCCGGCGGTCCAGCGTTCCATCAGGTCAGCGCGGGCCATGAACGCCCCCAGCGGCAAGCCGGAGGCGATGCCCTTGGCGCTGATCACGACATCGGGTGTTACCCCCGCGTGCTCGATCGCCCACATCCGGCCGGTGCGGCCCATGCCGGACTGGACCTCGTCGGCCACCAGCAGGATGCCGTGACGGTCGCACAACTCACGCAGCCGTATCAGCCACTCGGGGGGCGGGATGATGTAGCCGCCCTCCCCCTGGATGGGCTCGACGAAGATGGCGCCGACCTCGGTGGGTGAGACCTCGTACCGGAACAGGACATTCTCCAGGTAGTCGAAGGTCTCCTCCGGGTCGTGTGAGCGGGCGCCCGTGACCGGGTCGACGCGGTTGCAGGCATAGGGGGCGTGGAACACCCCCGGCAGCAGCGGCCCGAACCCCTGGTGGTACTTGGTCTTGGACGCGGTGAGTGTGACCGCGCCGTAGGTGCGCCCGTGGAACGCGCCGAAAAAGGCGAGCACGTTCGGCCGCCCTGTCGCGTACCTGGCGAGCTTGAGCGCGCCCTCCACGGCCTCGGCGCCGGAGTTGGTCAGGAAGACCCGGACCGGTCCTGGCATCGGGGCGGTCTCCGCCAGCGCCTCGCACATCTCCGAGTAGATCGGCAGGTAGAAGTCGCTGGCCGAGTAGTGCAGCAGCGCGGCCGCTTGCCGCTGGATGGCGGCCACCACCCGTGGGTGGCAGTGGCCGGTCGAGTTCACCGCGATTCCGGCGTTGAAGTCGAGGAACAGGTTGCCGTCGGTGTCCTCGATCACCGCGCCGCTGGCCCGCGCGGGCATCAGCGGGTAGGCGCGCGGCAGCGACGGGCTGGTGACCCGCTGGTCCCGTTCGTAGACGGCTCTGGCCCGCGGCCCGGGCAACGGGGTGCGTACGTCAGGGACTGGCCTGCTGGGGTCCAGCCAGGTCAGCTCAGGCGAGTCCGGCATTACTCCACCACCGTCCGTGACTGCTCGCGCATGTACTGCTGTACGTAGTAGAGGCCGCCGCCCGCCTTGCCGTTGGTGCCCGAGCCCTTCCACCCGCCAAACGGCTGCACGCCGGGCCACGCGCCGGTGGTGGCGCCAGCGGGGCGGTTCACGTACACCACGCCGGCCTGGATCTCGTTCAGGAACCATTCGATCTCATCGTTGTCCGCCGAGAAGAACCCGGCGGTGAGGCCCAGGTCGGTGTCGTTGGCCAGCGTCATCCCCTCCGCCAGCGAGTCCACCGGGTGCACGGCGACGAGCGGAACGAACAGTTCGTCCCGCAGCAGCCGGTCGTTGGCAGGCAGGTCGGCCACTACGGTGGGGGCCAGGTAGTTCCCGTCGCCATAGCCGTCCCGGCCTCGCAGCACCTCACCGCCCTAGACGACCCGGCCCGCCTCGCTGGCGTGTTTCACGGCCGCCTCGAAACGGTCCACGGCCGCGCCGTCGATGACCGGGCCGACGAACACGTCGCGCCGCGTCGGGTCGCCGACCACCAGCGAGCGCGCCTGCTCGGCCAGCTTCGCGAGGAAGTCCTCATAGACCTCGCGCTGCACGTAGACCCGGGAGCAGGCCGAGCATTTCTGCCCCGTGAACCCGAATGCCGAGCGGGCCACCCCGACCGCCGCCTTGCCGAGGTCGGCCTTGGCCGACACGATCGTGGGGTTCTTGCCGCCCATCTCGCAGATGACCGGCTTGGGATAGGCCGTCGCGAAGTGCCGGTAGACCGACATGCCCGCTTCGTAGGAGCCGGTGAACGTCAGGCCCGCCACGCCTGGGTGGGCCACCAGGGCCTTGCCGACCTCATCGCCGCCGGGCAGCAAGTGGACGACGCCGTCGGGCAGGCCCGCGTCGCGCAGGCACTCATACAGCTTCACTCCGGAAAACGAGCCCTGCATGCTCGGCTTGATCACCACCGTGTTACCGGCCGCGAGCGCGCCACCGGCGGGCCCGCCAGCCAGCGCCATCGGGAAGTTGAACGGGGCGATCACCGCCCACACTCCGTAGGGCCGCATCACGCTATCGGTGGCCTCGTGCTCGGACAGCCGGTCCATCGGCCGGCTGAAGCCGCCGTTGGCCTCTATCTGCGTGCAGTAATAGCGGATCAGGTCCGCGGTCTCTTCGACGTCCCCGAGTGCCTCCAGCCGGTTCTTCCCGACCTCCATGCTCATCAGCGCCGCCAGTTCGCTGGAACGGTCACTGATGAGGTCTGCGGCCGCCCGCAGCAGGGCGATCCGTTCCTGCCATGGCGTGGCGGCCCAGCCAGGGGCGGCGGCTGCCGCGGCGGCGACCGCATCCTCGATGTCGGCAGGTGTGGCCTCGTGCACGCGGCACATCACCGACTGGTCAGCCGGGCTCACGACCTCGAACGTGGGGCCACCGGTGCGTGGCTGCCCGCTGACGTATCCGGGGAGCGTCTCGCCAAACCATGACCTGGCAACCCGGACACCTTCGTCATAGGCAGCCTGCAGGTCCTCGTTGTCCGCCGACAAGGTGGCATAGGTGACGCGGAACCGCTTGGCCATCGAATCTTCTCCCTGCTGGTCATTTCCGTCGGGCTGGTCACATCTGTGCGCTGGTCATTCCCGTGGGTTCGCCGCAGTGGCGGGGCTGCCCCGGTCCCGGAACGCCTGGGCGGCCTCCTGGGAGTCGGCACCCGCGTGCAGCGCCAGCGCGTTGCCGATCTCCGTCTCGAAGGCGGCCTCTAGCCCCACCTCCGGGCCGAGGTTGAGCGCGACCTTGGCCCTGGCCAGTGCCGCGCGCGGCTTGTCGCGCAGCGTGGCTGCCACGTCCATGGCGGAGTGCAGGTGCTTCCCCTCCTCGGCCACCCAGTTGATGAGGCCGAGTTCGAGCGCTTGCGCTGCGCTGAACCGCTCGCCCAGCAACACCAGTTCCTTGGCCTTGGCCATACCCACCGTGAGCGGGAGCAGGCGCGAGATCCCGCCGGTGACGCCCAGCCCGACACTCACCTCGGGGAAGCCGAACACCGCGTCCCTGCTCGCTGCCACCAGGTCACAGCACAGTGCGAACTCGCACCCCGCGCCGAGTGCGTAGCCGTGCACGGCGGCGATGACCGGGAACGGCGTCTGCCGGACCAGCCGCGTCACGTCCTGGACCCGCTGCAGCCGCCGCCGGTCTTCCGCCTCGCTGATCGGATCCTGCTCCTGCCGCAGGTCGTGCCCGGCGCAGAATGCCCTGCCCGCGCCGGTGAGGACACAGGCACCCACGTCGTCTGCTAGGGCCTGGCCGAGCGCCCCGCACAACTGCTCCACCAATTCCGGCACGACCGCGTTCAGCCGGCGCGGGCGGTTCAGGGTGATGACCGCGATGCCGTCGTGGCAGTCGTACCGCACCGTCGGCTCGTCGCGGGCTGGCTGCTCCTCCGGGGCTGGCGTGCTCATGCCAGGCCACCGCCCTTCGCGACGGCCGGGGCCGGGGGGTGCGGCCCTGCCCCGCCACCGAGCAGGGCCAGGGACATCGTGACGAACGCCGTACTGATCTGGTCGAGCGTCATCCGGCCGCGAGGGGAGTACCAATGGGCCACCCCGGTGCACATCTGCAACATGGCCATGGCGGCCAGGTTCGTGTCGGGCACCGTGAAGTCCCCGGTGGCGACGCCAGCGGTGATCGTGTCGCGCCAGATCCCCTGGTACTCGTCGCGGAGCGCGAGCACCCCGGCGCGGCTGCCGCGCGACAGCGAGCGCAGCTCGGTGTCTCCCACTCGGCACAGCTGCGAGGCACGCGCGTGCCGCCGGACGTGCAGGTCGACCAGGGCGGACAGGCGCTGAACAGGGTCGCCGGTCACCTGCCGGGCGGGCATGAGCAACTGGCTCATGCTCTCCTCCATCATCCGCTTGAGCAGTTCCTCCTTGGTGCCCACGTAGTGGTACAGGGAGGCAGCGGTGACCCTTGCCTCGTCCGCGATCTTGCGGATGCCCGTCCCCGCGAAGCCGTGGGTGGCGAACAGCCGCACCGCGGCCCGGTGGATGCGATCGCTGGTGCCGAGCTGGGTCTGGGTCATGATGGCCGACAGCCTACTCCTCCGATCGATCGATCGATTAACGGGGATTGGACTCCGGCCAGGTGCGCGGCTAGCATCGCGGGCTATGGAGCCGCGACCCGCCGATCTGGACCCGTTGCTGCGCCCACGTGTCATCGCCGTGGCCGGCGCGTCACGGGATCCTGCGAAGTGGGGCAGGCGCATCCTCACCTACACCAGCCGCGCTGGCTTCGCCGGTGCCCTGTACGGGGTCAACCCGATGGTGGATGACCTCGGGCTGCCTGGCGTCTCGACGGTGGCGAAACTGGCCGACATCGGGGTGCCGATCGACCTGGCGGTGCTGGCCAGGCCCGCGTCAGCCACGGCGGACCTGTTGGCGGAGTGCGCCGCCGTGGGTGTGAAGAGTGTCCTCGTCACCGCGGCCGGGTTCGGCGAACTCGGCGGTGAGCACCTGTCGGCGGAACAGCGCATAGCCGCCCAGGCCCGGGATGCGGGCATCCGGCTGCTCGGCCCGAACACGTTTGGGCTGTTCGTCGCGGGCAGCGGGGTCAACCTCACCCCGCGCGAGCACATCCCGGCCGGACGGGTCGCGCTGCTGAGCCAGTCCGGCAACGTCGTGGTGGCCATGTACGAACAGGCCCGGCAGGCTGGCATCGGCTTCTCCGCCTGCGTCGGCGTGGGCAACCAGGTGGATGTCGGCCTAGGTGAGCTGCTGGCGTACTTCGCCCACGACCCGGCCTCGCACGCGATCGCGGTCTATGTCGAGGGGCTGCGCGGGTCCGGGGCGGACTTCCGGGCCGGCCTGGCGGCCTGCCGCGCGGCCGGCAAGCCCGTGGTGGTGCTCAAGGCCGGGCTGTCTGGGCGGGCTGCCGCCGCGGTCGCCACTCATACCGGCGCGCTGGCCTCGGACGGGCGGGTCTGGCAGGCGGTGCTGGCCGACGCGGAAGCGGTCCAGGTCACCTCCACCCAGGACCTCGTGGACACGCTCGCTGTCGCGTGCGGCGTCGGCAGGCACGGCGGCCGCGCCATGATCCTCACCGATGGTGGCGGCGACTCGGTCATGGCGATCGACTCACTGACCGCGAACGGGCTGTCCCTAGCCACGCTGTCCGCCGCGACCAAGGCGGAACTCGCCACTTTGGTGCCGGCCGACGCGCCGCGGGTGGCGGCGGGCAACCCGGTGACCCTGGACACCGCTGGCGGGGTGGAGGACGACCCGATGCTGCTGGCCCGCTGCGCACAGGTGGCAGCGCGGGACGAGGGCGTTGACGTGATCGTCCTGGGCGGGCTCTTCGGCGGGTA
>CAVSCM010000022.1:0-217851 GCA_963726415.1 uncultured Actinomycetes bacterium | reverse complement strand
CGCCGTTCTCGCACCGGTTCGAGCTGGCCCACCCGGTCACCACGCCGTTCGGGCTGAACACGGCCAACACGACCGTGCACAACGCGCTGGGCGACGCCATCGCGGGGCTGCGCAACGCAAGTGTGCCGATCGATACCACGCTCGGCGCGGTGCAGTTCGTCAGCTATCACGGCAGCCAGATCACGATCCCGGGCGGCCCCGGCGACCCGGACGGGATCTACAACGCGATCTACGAGAACACCGAGCCCGGAACTCGGCCACGTCACCGGACACCGGCTCGTCGTTCATCCAGGCGGCGACCTGGCCCAGGCACGGCAGCTGCCCGGTCGGGGACACCATCCTGACCTACTCCGAGTCGTCCAACCCGGTGTCGCCGCACTTCGCCGACCAGACGAAGCTGTTCAGCAAGAAGAAGTTCCTGCCGGACCCGGTTCTGCCCGGGGCAGATCGCCGCCGACCCGAACCTGCAGACCGTCACGGTCACCGGCCATTAGTAAGCCGTTAATGATCGTGGGGTTCTGGCCCACCGGTGGCCAGAACCCCACGATCTCGCCGGGCTGGGTCGGCGCGCGGCTGGCTGACGGCACGGGTCAGCGGTACGGGCAGGCAGCTCACCCGTGGCGGGTGGAAGTGCGCTGGGACCGGGGACAGTATTCGACGGGAATTGCCAGCGCCTGCGACGCCTGCCGACTGGCGGGAGGATGACCAGATGACAGGCCGCGGGCAGGGGACGCAGCGGCGGGGCATGGCCCGGCCGTTGCCGCGCGGTGACCTCGTTCTACACCCCGGGCGCGAGCGACTCACGCCGCCCGAATGGAGCGGTCAAGCGCGAGGGCGCTGGTGTTGCTGCACCAGCAGCCGGTGTGGCTTCCCCCGGTGGTCGTGGCCGTGCTGCTGGTTGTCGGGCTGGCGGTGCCCGGGTGGCTGGGCGCCGTCGCGCTGATCCTCGTCGCCGCGTTTCTCGGCTGGCTGGCGGCGCTGTCGTGGCCCAGGGTGGCCCGTCGCGGGCGGCTACTGCGCCTGGCCGCGGTCGCCGGCGTGCTGGTGGTCGCGATCATCCAGGCCACCAGGTAGCGGCACGGGATTGGGCACCGCCCCTCCGTACCTGCGGTCCCGGCTGGCGTAGATCTCACACGCCCGCCACAGGTCCCGCCGGTCGAAGTCGGGAAACAGCGTGTCCAGGAAGACCAGCTCGGCATAGGCCGACTGCCAGATCAGGAAGTTGGACAGCCGCTGTTCCCCGGATGACCGGATGAACAGGTCCACGTCGGGCAGCGACGGCTCGTCCAGGTACCGGGCCAGGACCTTCTCGTCGATCTTGTCCGGCCGCAGCCGCCCGGCCACCGCGTCGGCAGCCATGGCGGCCGCGGCATCGGCGATCTCGGCCCGGCCGCCGTAGTTCACGCAGAACTGCAAGGTGAGCACCGAGTTACCGGCGGTCAGCCGTTCCGCGTCTTCGAGCTCGGAGATGACGCTGCGCCACAGCCGCGGGCGGCGCCCGGCCCACCGCACCCGGACGCCCATCTCATGAAGCTGGTCCCGGCGGCGGCGGATCACGTCCCGGTTGAACCCCATGAGGAAGCGGACCTCGTCCGGGGACCTGCGCCAGTTCTCCGTGGAGAACGCGTACGCGGACAGATAGGGGATGCCAAGCTCGATCGCGCCCATGATCACGTCGAAGAGCGAGTACTCGCCCCGCTTGTGACCTTCGGTGCGCGGCAGGCCCCGCTCCTTGGCCCACCGGCCGTTGCCGTCCATGACCAGGGCGACATGGCGGGGCACCAGGTCGGCCGGGATGGCGGGCGGCTTGGCGCCGTCCACGTGCGGATCCGGCGGGCGCACCGGGCGGGGTGGCGAAGCGTCTGGCGAGCGGCCCGGCCATCCTGCCCTGCGGGCCGGCTTCCGGTCACTGGCCAGACGGCTCATTCGCTGTTCTCCTCACTCGCGGTGGCCCTCACGCGTGTTCGACATGCCGCAGCGAGCGGATGGAATGCTCCAGATGCCACTGCAGGTACGCGGCGACCAGGCCGCTGCACTCTACCTGGTGGCGCGGCTGCGCCGCGTCGGCCTGCGGCCCAGTCCCCGCGCAGTAGCGCGGTCATCAGCGCGACCGTGTGCACGGACGGTGTCGCCGCACCGGCCGGCCGACAGGACCGGCAGGTCAGGCCGCCCGCGGCGATCCCGAACGCCCGTGATCCCCCGCTGCCCGCCGCATGTCGGCTGACCCGCACACCGCGCACTCGTCCAGGGCGGGGGTGTAGCCGGCCACGGCGAGCGAGCGCAGCAGGTAGGCGTCGAGCACGAGCCGCGGGCTGTGAACTCCCGCACCGAGTGCCCGCAACCCGCCGACCAGCAGCAGGAACTGCCGCTGTGCGGGCTCCTTCTCCTCAGGGGTGAAGCGCTCGGCGGTCTCCAGCATCGCGGTGCCCGTGGTGTAGCGGGGGTAGTCCGCGGCCAGCGGCGCGCCGTACGCCCGCACCAGCTCGGCCTGGGTGATGTAGTCAAGCGACCGGCCGGTGTGGAACTGGAGGTCGACATGGGAGAACGGTTCCAGGCGGGCACCGAACCGCGACATGGTCCGGCGTACGCCCTTGCCGACCGCCCTGACCCGCCCGGTACGCCGGGTGAGGATCGTGACGATATGATCCGCCTCGCCCAGGTCCTGGGTACGCAGGACGATCCCGTCATCGGCGTACAGGCTCACCCTGCCATTGTCCCGTATCGGCACGGCGCGCGCCCGGGGCAGGCGCGCCCCGGCGGTGCCCGGTGGCTAGCCGCCGGATGGCGCCCGGCGCGGTTCACCGCCGACAGCACCGCGCGCAGCGACGCGGTCACCGTGTTGGTGTCGACGCCGACTCCCCACAGTGTTTGCCCGCCGATCTCGCACTCGACGTAGGCGGCGGCCTGGGCGTCGCTGCCCGCGGTCAGCGCGTGCTCGGTGTAGTCGAGCACGCGCACCTCGACCCCGATCGAGGTGAGCGCGTCGCAGAACGCGGAGATCGGGCCGTTGCCCACGCCCTCGATCTGGCGCCCCTCGCCGTCGACGCTGACCTCCACGCTCAGCGCGTCCTTGGTCGTCCACCACCGAGGAGGTGTGGTGCGCCTGCAGCGTCACCCGGCCAGCGCCCAGGTACTCGGCCGAGAACGCCTCCCACATCTGCGCCGGGGTGACCTCGCCGCCCTCGGCGTCGGTGCGTGCCTGGACCACCCGGGAGAACTCGATCTGCAGCCGCCGCGGCAGGTCGAGCTGGTGCCCGGCCTTCATGATGTAGGCCACCCCGCCCTTGCCGGACTGGGAGTTGACCCTGATCACGGCCTCGTAGGTGCGGCCGACGTCGCGCGGGTCGATCGGCAGGTACGGAACCGCCCAGGGGAACTCGGCCACGTCGGCGCCCGCGCGGCGGCGGCGGCCTCCTGCGCCTCGAAACCCTTCTTGATCGCGTCCTGGTGCGACCCGGAGAACGCGGTGTACACCAGGTCGCCGGCGTAGGGGTGGCGCGGGTGCACCGGCAGCTGGTTGCAGTACTCGACCGTGCGCCTGACCTCGTCGATGTCCGAGAAGTCGATCATGGGGTCGATGCCCTGGCTGAACAGGTTCATGCCGAGCGTGACCAGGCAGACGTTGCCGGTCCGCTCGCCGTTGCCGAACAGGCAGCCCTCCACCCGGTCGGCCCCGGCCAGCACGGCCAGCTCGGCGTCGGCCACCGCGGTGCCGCGGTCGTTGTGGGTGTGCACCGACAGGCAGATGTGCTCGCGCCGGGACAGCTGGCGGCTCATCCACTCGATCTGGTCGGCGTAGACGTTCGGGGTGGACCGCTCCACGGTGCACGGCAGGTTGAGGATGATCTCCCGGTCCGGGCCCGGCTGCCAGACGTCCATCACCGCCTCGCAGACGTCGGCGGCGAAGTCCAGCTCGGTGTCCATGAAGATTTCCGGCGAGTACTCGTACCCGAAGTCGCAGCCGCCGGGTACTGCTCCGCGTACTTGACCACCGACCGGGTGCCCTCGACGGCCAGCTCCCTGCACTCCTCCCGGTCGACGCCGAACACGACCCGCCGGAACAGCGGCGCGGTCGCGTTGTACAGGTGCACGGTGGCGCGCGGCGCGCCCACCAGGGACTGCACGGTCCGCTCGATCAGCTCGTCGCGGGCCTGGGTCAGCACCGAGATCTGCACGTCATCGGGGATGACGTCGTCTTCGATCAGGCTGCGGACGAAGTCGAAGTCGGCCTGGCTCGCCGACGGGAACCCGACCTCGATCTCCTTGTAGCCCATCCGCACCAGCAGGTCGAACATGGTGCGCTTGCGGGCGGGGCTCATCGGGTCGATCAGCGCCTGGTTGCCGTCGCGCAGGTCGGTGGACAGCCAGCGCGGCGCGGCGGTGATCGTCTTGCCGGGCCAGGTCCGGTCCGGCAGCCGGACCGGACGGAATGGGGCATAGCGGTGACAGGGCATGCCGCTGGGGACTTGCTGTACTCGCATTGGCGGAACTGCTCCCTCGATTGAGGCGGGTAGCCGACGGACGGCACAGCCCCGCGGCGAGGGAGCCGGCCTGATCGGGCCTCGCCGCGGCAGCTAAGAAGCAGTCCGCGACACATCGGGAAGAGATTATCAGACATAACGATCCGCCCGCGGCGGCGGCCTACTCGGCGCTGGCGCCCTGCTCGGTCAGCGTGATGACGCCAAGGACCTGAGCCGGGGCCGGCGCCCACGCGCCATTGGACAACCGTGACATCTGTCATCCCCAGGTCCGGATGCGCGTGACAGGGCAGCGGCCGCCGCCGCTCCTAGCGTGAAGTCATGATTACTGACGGCCGGGAGCACCGGCGCGGCGGTCGCGTTCCGCGACGTCGTCAAGGTGTATCACCCGGATATCCGCGCACTGGACCACGTCACCTTCGACATCCACCGCGGTGAGACGGTGGCGTTGCTCGGCCCGAACGGGGCCGGGAAGTCCACCGCCATCGACACCATGCTCGGCCTGCGCGCGCCAACCTCCGGGAAGGTCCTGGTCCTGGGCGACCAGCCCGCGGCGGCCGTGGCCGCCGGCCGGATCGGCGGCATGCTGCAGACCGGCGGCCTGCCCGAGGGCGCGAAGGTGTCCGAGCTGGTCGGCCTGTTCCGGCAGCTCTACCGGGATCGCCGCAGCGCCGCCGAGCTGATGCGGCTGGCCGGGATCGCCGACCTGGGTGACCGGCGGGTGGAGCGTCTGTCCGGCGGGCAGACCCAGCGGGTCAGGTTCGCGCTGGCCCTGGCGGGTGAGCCGGAACTGCTGTTCCTCGACGAGCCCACCGCGGCGCTCGACGTCGAGGCCCGGCGGAACTTCTGGCGGTCGGTGGCCACGATCAGCGAGCAGGGCACGACCGTGCTGTTCGCCACCCACTACCTGGACGAAGCGGACGCGAACGCCAGCCGGATCATCGTGGTGAACCACGGCCGGGTCGTCGCCGACGGCACCCCGTCCCAGATCAAGGCCTACACGGCCAACCGGACGCTGCGGTTCACCACGCCCGCCCCGGACCCGGCGCGGTTGCTCCGGCTTCCGGGGGTCGCCGACGTCCTGGTGAACGGCGACGCGGTGACGGTGCGGACCGGCGACGCCGACGCGACGCTGCCCGCGCTGTACGCGCTCGGGCTCCCGGTCAAGGCCATGGAGGTGGGCGGCGGCGGCCTCGAGGAGTCGCTCATCGCGCTGACCTCAGACGACACCGGCACCACTGGCGACGATGGTGCGGCGGCGGCCGGGGGCACAGCTGTGGCACGCCCGCGCCGGCACCGCTCACCTGATAGCACTGCCGCTAGCAACTCGCAGACGATGGAAAGGGTGGGCTGACCGTGGCCGGCTTCCTGAGATTCGAGATCATGCGCAGCCTGCGTAATGTCAGGTTCATCGTGTTCATCGCGGGGTTTCCCGTGCTGCTGTACCTGATCTACGCCAAGCAGCACGGCACCTCCGAGGGCCTGACCGTCGCGGCCCTCCTGATGGTGTCCATGGCGGTGTGGTCCGGCATGGGCTCGGCCATGTTCGCGACCGGCCCGCAGCTGGCCAGGGAGCGGCAGAGCGGATGGATGCGGCAGCTCCGGGTGTCGCCGATCTCCGCGCCGCGCTGGTTCGGCGCCAAGCTGGTCCAGGGGCTCCTGCTCATCGTCCCCGGGTTCGTCCTGCTGACCGCGCTGGGCTTCGGCTACGGCCACGTCCACCTGGCGGCGGCCAGGGTCGGGGTGCTCGCCGCGGTACTGGTGCTAGGACTGATCCCGTTCTGCGTCCTCGGGCTGGTCATCGGCCTGGTCTTCGACGGCCAGACCGCCCAGGTGGCGCAGATGCTCACGCTGATCCTGCTGGCCTTTCTCGGCGGGATCTTCATCCCGTGGAGCCACCTGCCGCACGTCATGCAGAACATCGGGCAGGTCCTGCCGAGCTATCACCTGGTGCAGCTGGGCTGGAACGCGGCGGCCGGGCGGGCGCTGCGCGTGACCGCACATACTGGTGCTCGCCGCCTGGGCGGTGGCCCTGGGCGTGATCGCGATCTGGCGCTGGCGCCAGGAGAGCACCACCGCCTGAGCGCGCCGGGCATGATGGTGAACATGCGGCTGACCAGCCGGAGCGAGCC
The DNA here is from genome assembly GCA_963726415.1 of uncultured Actinomycetes bacterium. Classification (GTDB taxonomy): domain Bacteria; phylum Actinomycetota; class Actinomycetes; order Streptosporangiales; family Streptosporangiaceae; genus DASXKD01. Next base: position 211,241 of record CAVSCM010000022.1, on the reverse strand, counting down.
CGGTCCTGAGCCGGGGCCGTCGATCGACGACGACCTCGACGCCGGCGTCACCGGGCTGCTCCGGTACCGGCGGCTGGTCATCCGCGTGCTGCTCGTGATCTTCCTGATCCTCCCCGTCGTAGCGCTCCTCACCTCGCACCACACCGCAACGGCCACCCTGCCTTCCTGATCCTCGCGACGTTCGCGTTCGTGGTGCTGGTCGACCGGACCGTGCTGGTGCAGATGCCCGAGCCCGGACGGTACGAGCGCTGGCAGAGGGTGCTGCTGCCGATTGTGGTCGCGCTGGGCGCGGCGATGTTCGCGGTCGGCGGGATGGCCTGGCTCACCGCGCTTGCCGTCGCGTCCGCGGCCGTGGGCCGCATCGCGCAGGACGGCCGGGCGACCGTCCTCGGCCTGGTGTGCTGCACCGGGATCGCGGTGGCGATCAGCGCCGCGACCGGCCTCGGCTACGGCAACACGGTCGTCGCCGCTGCCGTGGTCGCGCTTGGCAACCTGCTGGCGCACAGCGCGGAACGGCGCAACGTGCTGATGTACCGGCTGAAGGAGACCAGGGCCGAGCTGGCCAGGGCGGCCGTGGCCGAGGAACGGCTGCGGATCTCCCGGGACCTGCACGACCTGCTCGGGCACAGCCTGTCGCTGATCACGCTCAAGGCCGAACTGGCCGGGCGGCTGATGGGCACCGACCTGGAGAGGGCGGCCAGGGAGATCGCCGACCTGGAGACGGTGGCCCGGCGGTCCCTCACCGAGGTGCGCCAGGCGGTGACCAGCTACCGGCAGCCGAGCCTGGCCGCCGAACTGGTCAGCTCCCGCCGCATGCTGGCCTCGGCAGGGATCGACTGCCGGCTCCGGGTCCCCGGCGCCTACTCGCTGCCGCCCGCGGTGGACGCGCTGCTCGCGTGGACGGTCCGGGAGGGTGCGACCAACATCGTGCGGCACTCCGCCGCCAGGCACGCGAAGATCGTCATCGACCTGACCGACACCGAGGCCTCCGCGAGGCTGTCCGACGACGGCGCGGGACCGCGTGGGAAGGGCCTGAGCGCCATCGCCGGTGCCATCGCGGGCGGCAGGGCCGCCGACGGCAACGGCCGGGCCGCCGGGACCGGGGGCGACGCGGCCACCGGGAGCGACGCGGCCGCCGCGAGCGACGTAGCCGCCGGGACCGGCGAGACCGGCGGGGCTGCCGAGGGACGGGCGGCCGCCGGGAGCGGCGCAGCGGCCGCGCCGGCACCCGGTTCCGGCCTGGCCGGGCTGGCCGAGCGGGCCGCCCGCCTCGGCGGGGCGCTGTCCGCCGGCGCGGGCGAGGACGGCGGGTTCTGGCTGCGGGTCAGCGTGCCGCTGACCGGCACCCCGGCCGAGGGCGCCGCGGACCCGGCGGGGTCGGCTAGCTCTGACCCCACCGCCCCACCCAACGCTAGCTCTGACCCCACCGCCGCACCCAACGCCAGTCGACCCCGCCGCCCACCCGGGGCGGATGCCCTCGTGACCGTGCGGATCATGATCGCCGAGGACCAGACCATGGTCCGGCAGGCCCTCGTGGCCCTGCTCGAACTCGAGGACGACATCACCGTGGTGGCCCAGGCCGCCAGCGGCGACGAGGCGATCGCCATGGCGCACCGCTACCAGCCGGACGTGGCCGTGCTCGACATCGAGATGCCGGGGCCGGACGGGCTGGAGGTGGCCAGGCGGCTGGCCAAGGACGGGTTCGCCGGGAAGATCGTCATCGTGACGACGTTCGGCCGGCCCGGCTACCTGGCCGCGGCGATGGCGGCCGGGGCGAGCGGCTTCCTGCTCAAGGACGCACCGGCCGCCGAGCTTGCCACCGCCATCCGGCGGGTGCACGCCGGCGAACGCGTCGTCGACCCGGCCCTGGCCGCGGCGGCGCTCGCCGAGGGCGCGAGCCCGCTGACCGCACGGGAGACCGAGGTGCTGTCCGCGGCACGGGGCCACGCGGCGATCTCGGACCTGGCGGCCTCGCTGCACCTGTCCTCCGGCACGGTCCGCAACCACCTGTCCGCCGCGATCCAGAAGCTCGGTGCCCGCAACCGCGCCGAAGCGATCCAGATCGCCGAGCGCAAGGGCTGGCTCTAGGGAGACAGCGGGATGCCCCTGCCGGGGCAGAACTCCGCGCCCGGCAGGCCCGTCGGCCCTTGTGCCGGGTTCCGTGGTGAAAAACAGGGTGGCGGGCCGACTCCGCCAGGGCTTGGGTAGGTATATGCGGACCGAGCGGTTCGATCCCGCTGGCGACACCGTGGCGGTGCGGGCGTGCCACGAGATATATCTGGCCGCGGCCCGCGCAGACGGCATGCGGCGGCCTGCGATGTCTCCCCGAACCTTCCGGGCCTGGCTGCGTTACGGGTGGACGGAAGATCCGTCGCAGGTGTGGCTGGCGCGGGACGATGACGGTGAGGTATCTGGCTGGTACCTGCTCACCGTGCCGGAACGGGAGAACCGGCACCTGGCCGACCTCCACCTGGTGGTGGCGCCGTCGCGGCGCCGGGCCGGGCTGGGCACAGCACTGGCCGACCATGCGGCACACCGTGCCCGGGAAGCTGGCCGGACGATCCTGACCGGGCACAGCGACGAGTACTCCGCCGGGACGGCCTTCGCCCGTTCGCTCGGTGCCCGGCAGCGGCTGGTAGGGACCTTCTCGGTGCTCCGTCTCGGCACCTTTCCGCCGGGTCATCTGGCTGATCTGCGCCGGAACGCGGCGGACGCGGCCGCCGGGTATTCGCTGGTGTCTTGGGAGGGGCCGACCTCGGAACACCGGCTGACGGACGTCGCCGCGCTTCTCGGCGTCGAGGCGGACGCGCCGCGCGCCGCCGGGGTGGAGCCGCAGGGCTGGGACGCGGCCCGGGTCCGGGCGGCCGACCAGCGGCTGGCCGATCAGGGGTGGCGGTTCTACAGCCTCGCCGCCCGGGCGGACCGGGCCGGGACGCTGGTGGCGATCACCCAGCTCGGTGTCGACCCGCTCGACCCGGGCTGGGGTATCCAGTCGCTGACCGCGGTAGCGGGGCCACATCGGGGGCACCGGCTCGGGCTGCTGGTCAAGGTGGCCATGCTGGAGTTGCTCGCCGCGCACGAGCCGCATCTCAGCCAGATCCTGACGATTAGTGCCGAGGGCAACGAGCATATGATCGCGATCAATACGGAGCTGGGATTCGTGGTCCTGGAGCGGCAGCTGTCCTGGGAGCTGGATATGGCCCGCATCACCAGCGCGGACTTCGGCGCTCAGTCGTAGAAGCCGAGCCTGCGCAGCTGTTTCGGGTCGCGCTGCCAGTCCTTGGCCACCTTGACCCTCAGGTCCAGGTACACCTTGGTGCCGAGCAGCGCCTCGATCTGCTGCCGGGCCCTGGTGCCGACCTCTTTCAGCCGGGCGCCTCCGGCACCGATGACGATGGACTTCTGGCTTGGCCGCTCCACGTACATCAGCGCGTGCACGTCGGTGAGCTCATCCCGGCCCGGCCGCGGCCCCATCTCCTCCACCACCACCGCGATCGAGTGCGGCAGTTCGTCCCGCACGCCTTCCAGCACCGCTTCCCGGATCAACTCGGCGACCAGCACCTGTTCGGGCTCGTCGGTGAGCTCACCGTCGGTGTACAGCGGCCGTCCCGGCGGCAGGTGCGCCACCAGCACGTCGGTCAGTACGTCCAACTGGAAGCCGGTGGCGGCCGATACGGGCACGATGTCGGCCCAGTCGCCGAGGTCCGCCACCGCGGCGAGTTGCGCGGCGACCCGCTGCGGCGGCGCCAGGTCGGTCTTGGTGACGATGGCGACCACGGGCGTGCCCTTGACCGCGCCGAGTTCGGCGGCCAGGTACTTGTCCCCCGGGCCGGTGCGATCGGGCGCGGGCACGCAGAACCCGATCACGTCCACCTCGGTGAGCGTGGCGCGCACCAGGCTGTCCAGGCGCTCCCCGAGCAGCGTGCGCGGCCGGTGCAGGCCCGGCGTGTCCACGATGATCAGCTGCGCGTCGCTGCGGTGCACGATGCCCCGGATGGCCCGCCTGGTGGTCTGCGGGCGGCTGCTCGTGATCGCGACCTTGGTACCGACGAGCGCGTTCATCAGCGTTGACTTGCCTACGTTGGGCCGGCCCACGAAGCAGGCAAACCCGGACCGGAACTCCGGTCCCTCCGCTGGTTGCTGGCCGGCCTCCACGGGCAGATTCTCCCTTACCCGCGGCCCGGCCGCCGTCCTAGGGCTCAACGGCCGCACGCAGCCGCCCATCGGGGCCGGCGTGGAACACGGGCGCTTGCGGGCTGAGATCAGCCACGGCCGCCAGGTCCTCAGGGTCGACCGCGCCGGCCTCGCTGACCAGCGCCGCGGCCTCAAGGGCCGTCGCGCCGCTGGAGACGGCCATCGCTACCGCCAGGCGCAGCGCCGAGAGCCGTAGCGAGGGCAGGTCGACGGTGGCGGCCATGTAGGTGCGGCCGGTTTCGTCGCGGACCGCAGCACCCTCGGCCGCGCCGGTCCTGGCACGGGCCGACCGCGCCAGCGTGATGATCTTCTGGTCTTCCTCGCCGAGGGCCTCCACGGCGCCGAGTCTAGGCCCCCGCGCGCCCTCCGCCCCCGATCAAGTCTTTCCCCCGGCCTGCTCGGCCACTGGCTTGGCGCCCCGGGACAGGAGCCGCAGCGCCCCGCCCGGGAACAGGGCCGCGGAGAGCAGTCCAGCGGCGAGCAACGAGGCGGCCGAGGTTGCCGACATCTTCCCGGTGGCCAGCCCGATCTGCGTCGCCACGATCACGAACGTCAGCGTCGTCGCCTGCAGCAGCCCTGCGGCCTCGGCGCGGCGGGTGCCGGTGCGGCGCCGGTACAGCACCGCGGGCAATCCGCGCACCAGTAGCAGCGCGGCGAGGAACAGTGGCACCTCGGCGATAGCGACAGGATTCGCCAGCAACTCCTTGAGCTTGAACTCAACGCCGGTGGCGATGAAGAAGATCGGGATCAGGAAACCGAAGCCGATGCCTTCCAGCTTGATCTGAAACTGCGGATGCGGGGTGCGCCCGGAAATCTCGATCAACCGCACCAGCAGGCCAGCAGCGAACGCGCCGAGGATCGACGCGAAGCCGAACCGGTAGGCGAGCACGCCACAGCCGAGGGCCAGGGTGAGCGCGGCCCGCACGCGCAGCTGAGCGCTCCGGTCCGCCAGGCGGTTGATCAGCCGGTCCAGGCCTGCCAGACGGCGCACCCGGGCCAGCAAGAGCCCGATCAGCACCAGCAACACCAGGAAGATCGCGAGGGATACAAGCTGATCCTCTGTCGTTGTCGCCGCGGCCGAGAAGAACAGCGACAGAAGCATGATGGGCACGATTTCGGCCAGCGCCGCGGCGGTCATGACCAGCTGGCCGAATTCGGTGGCGTCCTCTCCCGCGTCCTTCAGCAACGGCAACAGCAGCCCGGTCGACGTCGACATCAAAATGATCGCCAGCAGCAGCGAATGGGTCGCCTGGCCCGCCAGGTGGAAGGCGAAGCCGCACAGCAGCGCGAGACCGGCCGAGACAGCGAACGCCAAGCCCGCCAACCGGAACAGCGGGCCACGCAGCGCATCGATATCGATCTCCAGCCCGGCCAGGAACAGCAGCATGCCCAGGCCAAGATCGCTCAGGACCTGGACCGGTGCGTCCACACGCACCCAGCCGAGCACCGAAGGGCCGACCAGGATGCCGGCCACGACCTCCAGCACCGCACCGGGCACCGGCAGCCGGGGCATCATGCCGAGCACGATGGGGACCAGCACCGCGACCCCGGCGATGATCAGGACGCTGTTGAACGAAATAGCGGGCATGCCAACCCCCAGTGCCCCGGTGCGCCCGGATCTCCCCCATGCAATCACGAGAGGCGCATGACGCCCCTGGCGCCGATGGTCACGAGGATTCCGGCTCGTTCGCGGGATCACGCTCACGTTCAGGGTGGCCGGCGGCCTTGCCAGCCCGGGATCGCGCCGCGCGCTCGACGGTCACCGTGCCGATCCGGTTACGCCGCCCGGCGAGGCTCTCCGCGGTCAGCCTGAGGCCCGCCACGGTCGCCGTCGACCCGGCGATGGGCACCCGGCCGAGCGCGTGCGCGAGCAGGCCGCCGACGGTCTCCACGTCCTCGGCATCGATGCTGACCCCGAACAGTTCCTCCAGGTCGGCGATGGGCAGCCGGGCGTTGACCCGGGCCCGCTCGGGTGCCAGCCACTCCACCAGCGGCCGCTCCTGGTCGTATTCGTCGGTGATCTCCCCGACGATCTCCTCCAGGATGTCCTCGATGGTGACCAGCCCGCCCGTGCCGCCGTATTCGTCGATCACGATGGCCAGATGGATCTGCCGCGCCTGCATCTCCTGCAGCAGCACGGAAACCGGCTTGCTTTCCGGCACGAACGTGGCGGGGCGCATGACCGATTCGACCTTTTCGACCGTCTCCGCCTCGGGATGCTCGCGGCTGCGGGCCACCAGGTCCTTGAGATAGGCGATGCCGATGACATCGTCTTTGTTCTCGCCGACCACGGGGATACGGGAAAAGCCACTGCGCAACGCCAGAGACAGCACCTGCCGCACGTTCTTGTCCCGCTCCGCGAAGACGATGTCGGTCCGCGGCACCATGACCTCGCGGACGATCGTGTCGCCGAACTCGAATACGGAGTGGATCATCTCGCGCTCGCCCGGCTCGATGACCCGGCGCTCACCCAGCAGGTCCACCAGCCCGCGCAGTTCCTCCTCCGACTCGGCGGGACCTTCCTTGCCGCCCCGCCCCGGTGTGAGCGCGTTGCCCACCGCGAGCAGCAGCCGCGGCAGCGGCCCGAGGGCCCGGACCGCGGGAACGAGCACCTCCGCCGTGACCCTGGCCAGTTGCCGGTCGTACTGACGGCCCAGGGCAACCGGCCAGATCCCGGCCACGAGATAGAGCAGCGCAGCCATGCCCGCAAAGGCGATGAGGAACGTGTGCCAGCCGGTGCCGAGCAGCTTCACCAGTGCCGCGGTCGCGAGCACCACGGCGGCGGTCTCGGCACCCATCCGGATCGCCAGGAGCACGCTCAGGTACCGCCGCGGCTCCGCCAGGATCGCCTGCACCGCGGAGGAGTTACCGTTCGAGCCGTCCCTGGCGCGCTCTCTGCCGCCCGCCCTGACCATGCGGAACAGGGCGATTTCGGCGCTGGCGCACAGCCCGGCCGCCACCGCGAGCACTACTGCGGCGGCAAGTAGCCATGCCATCGCAGCATCACCCGGATTCTCCCCCGCCCGCCTCCCCGTCCCGCGCGACGGCGTCCTCTACCGGGCCGTGGGCGGTGCGCCAGGAGTCAAGCAACTGGTCCTGCAGTCCGAACATGGTGGCATGATCCCTGGGCTCGGCATGATCGAAACCGAGCAGGTGGAGTATGCCGTGGGTACACAGCATCTCCAGTTCGTCGGTGACCGGGCGGTGCGCCTCGCGGGCCTGCTCGGTAGCTACCTCAGGGCACAGCACCACGTCGCCGAGCACGGTGACAGGCCCGGAGTCACCGGCGGCCGACCCCGTGCGGTCGGTGCGGTCGCTGCCCGGGGGCGGCGGGCGAAGCTCGTCCATGGGGAAGGCGAGCACGTCCGTGGGACCTTCCTCGCCCATCCAGCGCTGGTGCAGATCGGCGATGGTGGGACTATCCACCAGCAGTACCGATAGTTCCGCCAATGGGTGGATCCGCATCTCGTCGAGCACGTACTGGGCCAGCGCCGCGAGGGCAGGCTCGTCCACGCTGACCCCGGACTCGTTGCGTATCTCGATGCTCATGCGCCCGGCCCGGTCACTGGGCCCGCTTGCGGGGTCCCCGGGGCCCCGCCCGGCCGTCGCCGCGCTCGGCAGCCCGGCCGCGCAGGCTGCCGTCCCGCACCGGGCCGGCCACGCCACCGGTCCGTGCCTCGTAGGCGGCGTAGGCGTTCACGATGTCCCCGACGAGCCGGTGCCGGACCACGTCATGGCTGGTCAGCCGGGCGAACTGAATGTCTTCGACGCCCTCGAGTATGTCCTGCACCAGTCGCAGGCCACTGGCCTGGCCGGCCGGCAGGTCCACCTGGGTGACGTCGCCCGTGACCACCATCCGGGAACCGAAGCCGAGCCTGGTCAGGAACATCTTCATCTGCTCGGCCGAGGTGTTCTGCGCCTCGTCCAGGATGATGAACGAGTCGTTGAGCGTGCGCCCGCGCATGTAGGCAAGCGGCGCGACCTCGATCGTGCCCGCCGCCATGAGCCGCGGAATGGACTCCGGGTCCAGCATGTCGTGCAGCGCGTCGTACAGCGGGCGCAGGTACGGGTCGATCTTCTCGTACAGCGTGCCGGGCAGGAATCCCAGCCGCTCACCTGCCTCCACCGCGGGCCGGGTCAGGATGATCCGGTTGACCTCCTTGGCCTGCAGTGCCTTCACCGCCTTGGCCATGGCCAGGTAGGTCTTCCCGGTGCCGGCCGGGCCGATGCAGAACACGATCGTGTGCTCGTCGATCGCGTCCACATAGCGCTTCTGGTTGAGCGTTTTGGGCCGGATCGTCCGCCCGCGGGAGGACAGGATGTCCAGGGACAGCACCTCGGCCGGGCGCACTCCCGACTTACGCCGGAGCATGGGAATGATGCGCTCAACAACGGCCGGTGTGAGTTCTGCCCCGCCGGCGACAAGCGCGGTCATTTCCTCGAACAACTCCGCGACAAGAGCCGTCTCGGCCGCCGTCCCGGTAATAGTGATCTCGTTTCCCCGGACATGGATATCGGCGCGGAAGGATCGCTCTATCGCATGGAGCAGTTCGTCGCCGGACCCAAGAAGGCTGACCATCGAGTGGTCGTCAGGAATCACGACCTTGACCTGGGTACTGCCGGCGGCCGGCTCCTCAGCCGGGGTCTCGCCCTGGGGGCGCCGCCGGGACTCGCGGGAAGTGTCCGTCAATTCCTTGTCTCCGCCTGGCGCGGGCCCCCGCCCGCGCATCGCTGAGCCCATGCTATCCGCCGGAGCGGGCTATCCGTGGGGTCAGCCCGGTGGCCAGGTCATATCCCTGCCGCCCAGCACGTGGGCATGCACGTGGAACACCGTTTGCCCAGCCCGTGGCCCGGTGTTGAAGACGACGCGGTAACCGTCGGCAGCGATCCCCTCGGCCGCCGCGACCTGGTGCGCCTGCGCCACCACCTCGGCCAGCAGGCTGGCGTCCGCGGCGGCCAGCGCGGCAAGGTCGGGGTGGTGGTCCTTGGGGATCACCAGGACGTGCGTGGGTGCCTGCGGGTTGATGTCCCTGAAGGCGATCGTCCGGCCGCTTTCGGCCACCCGTTCGGCCGGGATGTCACCGGTCACGATCTTGCAGAAGAGGCAGTCGGCCACCTGCGGATCCTAGCGCGCAGGCTAGGTCTGGACCCCCGATCGACTCTCTTCATATGACTCCCATGACCGGCTCTCGGCCTATATCGTTGACACGTTGCGAAGTTTGTGGCGCACGCCTCCGAGATGCATGGCCCGGCATGTGAGTTTCGCCTGTGCTCGCGGCGGTGACGTCTGGACGGGGACATGGCAGCGCGTCACACTCAAGGTCCGTTGTTGGGGGTCGGAATCGTTGAGGTCAGGCTGCGGCCGTGGAATCTTCTCGCAATTCCAGCATGACCACAGGTGAACCGGATGCGGGACCTGCGCGTCCCATAACCGTGACAACCGACACCCTGCTGGCCGGCCCTTCGGTTGAGCCGGTCCCCGCGGAGTGGGATGCCGCCAGGGCAGTCACTGCGATTTACACGACGCACTACCGTTCGCTGGTCCGTCTAGCGGTCCTGCTGGTACGTGACGTCGCGACCGCGGAGGAAGTAGTGCAGGACTCGTTCATCGCCATGCATGCCGCATGGCGCCGGCTCCGGGATACCGAGAAGGCGCTGTCTTACCTGCGCCAATCGGTGGTCAACCGGTCCCGGTCGGTGCTACGGCACCGGGTGGTGGTGGACAAGAACGCCCCGAAGCCGGCGCCGGATATGCCCAGCGCCGAGCAGGGCGCGATCTCCCTGCTCGAGCGGTCGGCGGTGATCGCTGCGCTGCGCACGCTGCCGCCACGGCAGCGCGAGGCGCTCGTGCTGAAGTACTACGCCGATCTCTCGGAGGCGCAGATCGCCGCCTCCATGGGGATCAGCCGGGGCGCGGTCAAAAGCCACACCGCCCGGGGCGTAGCGGCACTGCGGGTCGTGTTGGAGATGGAGACGTGAGCAGGCCCAGGGGGGCCGTAAGCGGCCTGGAGCGAGGGGCATGACGGGACAGGAACGCGACTACGAGGCGATCCTCAGCCGCGTGTTGCACACGACAACGGATCAGCTGGAGCCTGTCGGCGACGGCTTGACGAAGATCCGTGCACGGCTCAGCGAGCCGTGGCTCAAGCGGCAGTGGTGGCTGCTGCGCAGTCAGTTGATGGTGCTCCGCTGGCTCGTCGTTGTCCGATGCGAGTCCCTCTTCAGCAAGATCCGGTCCCGCTCCGACGTAACGGACCTTGCCCCGGACGCGACCGCGGCCCAGGAATCGGATGGCGGGCCGCTGAAGTCCCTGCTCAGCATCGCTACCTTGACCTCGGGCTCTGCCCAGCGGCCGCGCAGGTCGGTCGGCCCGGCTATGGCCTGGTTCCGTCCGGCTCTCGCGGTGGCCGGTGCCGTGGTGCTCGTCGTGGCGGGGGTCTTCGCCCTCGGGTCGATCCGCACGGTCGTCGGGCTCGACGGCGCCACCGGGACCAGCAACACAAACTCCGGGCCCGGGAACGGGAACGGGAACGCGAACGGCAGCGGCTCCCAGCTGCCTGGCTCTGGAACGGCGTCTCAGGGGAATTCGAGGGCGCCCTCGGGCGGCGCCTCCGCGGCGCACAACGGGGTCGTCCCGTCGTCAACGCCGTGCGCGGCGCCCAGTTCCCCCGCGCAGAGCAGCCCGTCGCCGGCGACGTCGCCGACCTCGTCGCCGCCAACGTCGCCGCCGCCAAGCTCGCCACCGCCGAGCTCACCACCGCCGAGTTCGCCGCCGCCGAGTTCGCCGCCACCGTCGCAAGCTCCTCTTACCGGCGGCATCGCCGGCCATACCCAGGAGGCCATCGGGACGATGGCCCTGGTGACGTGCGAGCAGCCCCCGGCCTCTCCAAGTCCGGCGAACCAGGCGCCCACGCCGTAGCGGGCTGGGGTCAGCCCCAGCGGCCGGTGCGGCTCGCCACGACGGCGGCCGCCACCAGGCCTGCCGAGGAGGTCCGCAGCACGGTGGGGCCCAGCCGGGCGGCTACCGCGCCCGCCCGGGTGAGCTGGACGGTCTCCGCCGGGCTGATACCGCCCTCCGGGCCGACGATCACCAGGATGTCGCCGCTGCCGGGAAGGTCCATTCCGCTCAGCGCGACCGGCCCGGCCGGGTCGAGCAGCACCGCCAGGCTGGCCGTGGCCACGCGCGCCGCCAGTTCGCCGGTGCTGAGCGGGGTGGTCACCTCGGGCAGCCAGGCCCGGCGGGACTGCTTGGCGGCCTGGGCGGCCGTCGCCCGCCACCGGGCCAGCGCACGCTCCCCGCGGGCGCCTTCCCAGCGGGTCACGCAGCGCTGCGCCGCCCAGGGCACGATCACATCCACGCCGCCCTCGGTCATCAGATCCACCGCCAGCGGGCCGTGATCTCCCTTGGGGAGGGCCTGCGCCACCACGAGGACCGGGTCAGGGCGTGGCTCGCTGCGCCGGGCCAGGACGCTCAGCTCCAGCGTGCCCGCGCCCACGGCGGTGACGACGCACTCGGCGACGAGCCCGGCGCCGTCGGTCAGGTCCACGCGCTCCCCCACCGCGAGGCGCCGCACCGTGGCGGCGTGCCGCCCCTCCGGGCCGTCCAGGACCACCGTGTCGCCGGTGAGGGCGGCCGGGCCGGTCAGGAAGACCGGCGGCCGGGAGTCGGGCTCAGCGGCCGTTGAAGGCATCCCGCAGCCTGGAGAAGAAGCCCTGCGAGCCGGGCACGAACCGGCCGGGCGGCGTCTCCTCGGCCCGGAGCTTCGCCAACTGCTTGAGCAGGGCCTCCTGCTCCTCGTCGAGCTTGGTCGGCGTCTCGACGGTCACGTGGATGACCAGGTCACCCCTGCCCGAGGAGTTCAGGTGCCGCACTCCCAGCCCGTACATGGGGATGACCTGCCCGGACTGGGTCCCCGGGCGGATGTCAAGCTCCCTGGTCCCGTCCAGGGTCTCCACGCTCAGGGCGGCGCCGAGTGCGGCCGCGGTCATCGGGATGGTCACCGTGCAGTGCAGGTCGTCGGCCTGGCGCTCGAAGATCGGGTGCGGGCGCTGAACGATCTCGAGGAAGAGGTCGCCGGGGGGGCCGCCGCCCGGCCCGATCTCGCCCTCGCCGGCAAGCTGGATGTGGGTACCGTCCTCGACCCCCGCGGGAATCCTGACCTTGATCGTGCGCCGGGTGCGGACCCGGCCGTCGGCGTCACATTCCGGGCAGGGCCGCCGGATGACCGTGCCGAACCCGCCGCAGGCCGGGCAGGGCCGCGAGGTCATCACCTGCCCCAGGAACGAGCGGGTGACGTGGCTGACCTCGCCACGGCCGCCGCAGACGTCACAGGTCTCCGGGTGGGTGCCCGGGGCGGTGCCCTCACCGGAGCAGGTCGGGCAGACCACCGCGGTGTCCACGGTCAGGTCCCTGGTCGCGCCGAACGCGCACTCGGACAGGTCGAGATCCACCCGGACGGTGGCGTTCCGGCCCCGCCTGGCCCGGCTGCGCGGGCCACGGGAGGCCGCACCGGCCCCGAAGAACGCGTCCATGATGTCGCTGAACGGGAAGCCTGCCCCGAAGCCGCCCGCCCCGGGCGCGCCGGTCCGCGACATCGGGTCCACGCCCATGTCGTACATCTGGCGCTTCTCGGCATCGGAGAGCACCTCGTATGCCTGCGTGATCTCCTTGAACCGCTCCTGCGTGGTGACGTCGGGGTTGACGTCAGGGTGCAGTTCCCGGGCGAGCCGCCGGTACGCCTTCTTGATGTCCTCCGGGCTGGCGTCCCGCGGCACACCCAGGGTGGCGTAATAGTCGTTGGCCACTACGACCCCGCCAGGATCTGGCCTACATACCGTGCCACCGCGCGTACCGCTCCAATCGCCGTTGGGTAGTCCATCCGGGTCGGGCCGATCACGCCCAGCCTCGCGAGCGCCTGATCGCCGGGCGCGCCGTAGGCGGCGGCCACCAGCGACGTGCTGCGCAGCCCCTCGACCTCGTTCTCCGCGCCAATCCTGATCGTGACCGAGGCTTCGTCGGCGGATTCACCAAGCAACCGCATCAATACGACCTGCTCCTCCAGTGACTCAAGGACCTCCCGCAGGCCCTGGGAGAAGTCGGCGGGGGTCAGGTTCGCCGCCCCGCTCACCACTACACGCTCCTCGTGATGCTCCACGAGCGTGTCAAGGATCACCGAGAACACCGCGGCGGCGTTGTGCCGGTCGCCGTACTGCACCCGCTCGGGAAGCTCGACCACGAGCGACGCCGCCTCGGCCAGCCGCCGGCCGTCCAGGCAGGCGTTGAGCACCGCGCGCAGGTGCGCGACGGCCGCCTCCTCGCTGGGCTCGGGCAGTTCCACCGCGCGCTGCTCCACCCGCCCCGAGTCGGTGATCAGCACCAGCAGCAGCCGCTGCGGCGCCAGCGGGACAAGCTCGATGTGCCGGACCGCCGACCTGGTCAGCGATGGGTACTGGACCAGCGCCACCTGCCTGGTGAGCTGGGCAAGCAGCCGGACGGTCCGCAGCACCACGTCGTCGAGGTCGTAGGCCCCGGCCAGGAAGGTCTCGATCGCCCGCCGCTCGGCCACCGACAGCGGCTTGATCCCCGACAGCCGGTCTACGAACAGCCGGTACCCCTTGTCCGTGGGGATACGGCCGGCGCTGGTGTGCGGCTGGGAGATGTAGCCCTGCTCCTCAAGTACGGCCATGTCGTTGCGGATCGTCGCCGGCGACACGTCGAGATGGTGCCGGTCAACCAGAGACTTCGAGCCGACCGGCTCCATCGTGGAGACGTAGTCGCGGACGATGGCGCGCAGGACTGCGAGCTTCCTGTCGTCCAGCACCTGCCCACCTCCCTAGCACTCCATCATCCCGAGTGCCAATTCTATGGCGGACTGGGGCGCCAAAGGCACCGTGGCGAGGACACCAGCGTGCCAGCGGTGGCCAGCACTAGCCGGTCAGGTCCCGGACCACGGCGTCGGCGAGCAGGCGGCCGCGCCGGGTGAGCACCACCCGTCCCTCCTGGTGGGCCGCCCGCTCGGCCAGCCCGTCCGCCACGGCCGCCCGCGCCGCATCGGCTCCGGGCTGGTCGAGTTCGGTCAGTGGACAGCCTCCGGAAAGGCGGGTGAGCAGCAGGATCCGCTCCAGGCGGGACTGCCGTTCGGTCAGAATCTCGCGAGCCTGGGCGGGGCTTTCGCCGGCCGACACACGCGCGGCGTACGCGGACGGGTGCCGGACATTCCACCACCGGGTGCCGCCGACATGGCTGTGCGCGCCGGGACCGACGCCCCACCAGTTGCCGCTCGTCCAGTAGAGCAGGTTGTGCCGGCACTGCGCCGGCGGCGCCGCGGCCCAGTTGGAGATCTCATACCAGTGCAGCCCGGCGGCGGTCAGCAGGTCATCGGCGGCCAGGTACCGGTCGGCCATCGCGTCGTCGTCGGGCGGCGGGATCTCGCCACGGCGGACACGCGCGGCCAGCCTAGTGCCGTCCTCCACGATCAGCGCGTACGCGGAGATGTGGTCCGGGCCCGCCGCCAGGGCCGCCTCCAGCGACTCCCGCCAGTCCGCGTCGCTCTCCCCCGGGGTCCCGTAGATCAGGTCCAGGCTGACGTGCTCGAACCCGGCCGCGCGGGCCCAGCGGGCGCACTGGGCAGGCCTGCCCGGCTGGTGCACCCGGTCGAGCACGGCCAGCACGTGCGGGACCGCGCTCTGCATGCCCAGCGAGATCCGGGTCACCCCGGCGGCCCGCAGCGCCGCCAGCGACGCTTCGTCCACGGTCTCCGGGTTGGCCTCGACCGTCACCTCGCAGCCGGGCGCCGAGCCCGAACTCGCCGTCGATCGCGGCCAGGATCCCGGCGATCCGAGCGGGCGGCAGCAGCGTCGGCGTGCCGCCGCCGAGGAACACGGTCGCCGCCGGCGGGACGTCCGGGCCCGAGTACCTTGCGGGCGAACCTGATCTCGGCCACCGCCTGGCCGGCGTAGGACTCACGGCTGGCCCCGCCGCCGAGCTCGGCGGCGGTGTAGGTGTTGAAGTCGCAGTAGCCGCACCTGGTCTGGCAGAACGGCACATGCACATAGATGCCGAACGGACGGCCCGCCAGGCCGTGCGCCGCACCGTCGGGCAGGCTCCCGTCGCGGGGCGCGGGCTCACCGGCGGGAGGCGCGCCCGGCACGGCTCTCCCCTCGCGCTGGCCCCCCGGCCGGGCGGGCCGGGATGGCGTTCATGAACCCGCGGCGGCCCGCTCGAGCACGCCGGGCGCGATCTCGTCCCAGGCCAGGCCGCGCCCCTCGACCCGCAGCAGCCGCGACATCAGTTCGGCGTCGCCGTAGTACGCGGTCATCGACTCCGCGATCGTGACCCGCTCGTCCGGGCGGGACAGCACCTCGACCGGATCCCCGGCGGCGACCACGCCCTCGCGCAGCACGCGCAGGTACGCGCCGGGCCGCCGCGCGTCGGCGAACCGCTTCACCCAGTGCCGCTCGTCCATCCAGCCCGCGAACACCACGCACGGGATCCGCGGCGCGGTGACCTGGACCGTGGCGGTGCCCAGCTGCCAGATCTCCCCGATCAGCGCCCCGGTGACGTCCACGCCCGCGGTGGTGACGTTCTCGCCGAACACGCCGTTGGTCACCTCACGGCCGAGCTGCTCCACCCACCAGTCCAGGTCCTCCCTGGCGTAGGCGTACACCGCCTGCTCGGGGCCGCCGTGGGCGGGCTTGTCCACCTGCTCGTCGCCGCCGAGGCCGAGCCTGCCCACCTCGACCCGCCCGGCCACCGGGCGCTTGTCGATCGCGGTCCGGCCCAGCTTGCCGGCCCAGTCCGCGTCCCTGCCACGGCCGACGTTCACCGAGATCACGCGCGCGCTTGTCACGCTTCCCGACGCTAGCGCAGCGGCCAGACCAGGTCGAACCATAACGTTCCGGGCCGGCCGGAGCCTGTCATCACGGCGTGCGTCAGCGGCTCACGGCGAGTAGGCCAGCGTCGTGTAGCTGATCTCAGGCTGCTGATTCGGCCCGGTTGCGCCGCCGGTGACGAAGACGCGCCTGCAGTCCGGGCTGACCGCGACGCCCGTGGCCTGGGTGAATCCGGGCGCGGACCCGGTGTAGAGCCGTGTCCAGCGCTCGGCACCGGTCGCGGCGTCGTAGGCCACCGTCGCGTAGGCGGTGGGCCCGTTGCCGGGACTGGCGGTCGGTGTGGCCGGTGATGAACACCTCGGTGCTGGCCGCCGCGATGCCCGCCGGCAGGCCAAACCCATTGAGGGGGGCTTGCCTGGCCCAGCGCAGCGCACCGGTGGCGGCGTCGAAGGCCACCGTGTTGTACAGCGCCTTGCCCTGCGTGCTGGCCTGGCCTGCGACAAAGACTGCGGAGCCGTCCGGGCTCAGCGCCATGGCCACGGCGTTAGACCCGTAGACCGGAGGCGGACTGGCGGCCCCGGGATACAGGGCCGCCCAGCGCTGGGTCCCCGTGGCGGCGGTGTAGGCCACCACAGCGATGTTCTGCGGGAAGGCCTGGCCCCGCCGCACCTGGGCGGTGCCCGCGATGTACACCGTGGCACCGTCCGGGCTCACCGCCACGGTCCCGGCGCCGGCGTTGCGGCCGTCCGGGGGGCTGTACCGGGCCACCCATTGCATCGCACCGGTGGCGGCGTCGTAGCTCACCGTCGCCGCGCTGCCATGACCCGTGGGCCCCGCGCTGCCGCCGGTGACGAACACCTGCGTGCCACCGGGGCTCACCGCGACGGACGCGGCCTCGGCGCGCAGGTGCTGGTAGCTGTAACGGGCCACCCAGCGCCGCGCTCCGGTGGCGGCGTCAAAGGCGATCGTGGTGTACCGGAAGGTGCCCTTGGGGTCGGAACTGCTGCCGGTGACGAACACCCGCGATCCGTCCGGGCTCACCGCCAGGGACTGCGCCTGGTCGTCGCCGGTTCCCGGCCCGTGGTCGAACGCGGTCCACAGCACGGCCCCGGTGGCGGCGTTGAACGCCCGCGTCGTGTACCGCAGGGTGCCGTTGCCGTTCGCGCTGCTGCCGGTGACGAACACCCGCGAACCGTCCGGGCTCACGCCCAGGAAACCGCCGCGGCTCAGCCCCGTGGGGGCCGCCCAGCGCTGGGCGCCGGTGGCGGCGTCATAACCGACCGCCATGGTGCCCGCGATATAGACCTGGGACCCGTCCGGGCTCACCACGGCGGAACCGGGATAGCCCGCGCCGTCCGGGGATTTCCCGTACCGGGCGCGCCAAAGCTCCGCCCCGCCGGCCGCGTTCGCGCCGTGGCGGACGGGTGCCGGGCGCGGGGGCTGCGGGACGTGCCCCTGGAGAGGCGGATACGCGGTGCCGGGGCAGCGAGCGCAGCACTCGCCGCAGTGGTGACAGCCGCGGGTATCGCGACGGCGCCCAGTGCCGCACAGCAGGCCAGCCAGCTGAGCTTCATGACACCTTTCCCACCGGGACTCATGACCAGGGTTCCAGCAAGTCTGGCGGCATCCGCCATGGCCGCCAACCCCCAGAGAGCGTAGGCCTGACCTACTCACAAGCGGACCGCCCGGCCTTGTGCGGGGCCGCTGGGCATCATCAGGGCAATCCGGGCACTGGCTGGCCGGTTATGCTGGACGGCACCGAGGGAAGCTCCGGGGGTTGGAGGCACCTATGGCGGTCGGGCAGGGCTATCCGGCACCGGGCGGCGAGCGTGGCCAGATGCGCGCCGCCGACGCGGACCGCGACCGCGCGGTGAACTACCTCACCACCGCCTACACCGAGGGCCGGCTGGCCAAGGACGAGTACGACGCCCGCCTGGAGACCGCCCTGGTCGCGCGCACCTACGCCGAGCTGGACCAGGTCGTGACCGACCTGCCGGGCGCACGGGTCGGCCCGGTGCCCCGGCGGGGCCCCACTCCGACCAACGGGCTGGCGATCGCCAGCCTGGCCTGCGGGGTGGCGCAGTTCGCGTTCGGGCCGCTGCCGACCATCCCGGCCATCGTGCTCGGTCACATGGCCAGGCACCAGATCAAGCGCACCGGGGAGCAGGGCGCCGGGATGGCGCTGGCGGGCCTGCTGCTTGGCTGGGCGACCGTCGCCCTGGGCGTCCTCGCCATCCTGGGCCTCACGCTGTTCGTCGTCACGCGCACCGGCCACGCGGCCGTGATCGTGCACGCGCACCTGCTGCCCAAGCAACTGGCGGTACCGCAGGCGCCGCCGCCGCCCGACCGGCGCGCCTGATCAGCGCTGCTTGTCCGGCTGGGTGGACAGCGCGGCGATGAAGGCCTCCTGCGGCACCTCGACCCGGCCGATCACCTTCATCCGGCGCTTGCCTTCCTTCTGCTTCTCCAGCAGCTTGCGCTTGCGGGTGATGTCGCCGCCGTAGCACTTGGCCAGCACGTCCTTGCGCAGCGCCCGGATGTTCTCCCGGGCGATCATCTTGGACCCGATGGCCGCCTGGATCGGCACCTCGAACTGCTGGCGCGGGATCAGTTCGCGCAGCTTCGAGGTCATCGCTACCCCGTAGTCGCGCGCCTTGTCCGAGTGCACGATCTGGCTGAACGCGTCCACCGGCTGGCCCTGGAGCAGGATGTCCACCTTGACCAGGCTGGCCTCCTGCTCGCCCGCGGGCTCGTAATCCAGCGAGGCGTAGCCGCGGGTCCGCGATTTGAGCTGGTCGAAGAAGTCGAAGATGATCTCCGCGAGCGGCATCGCGTAGCGGATCTCCACCCGGTCCTCGGACAGGTATTCCATGCCGCCGAGCGTGCCCCGCCGGCTCTGGCACAGCTCCATGATCGCGCCGATGTACTCGGCGGGCGCCAGCACCGTGGCCTTGACCACGGGCTCGAAGATCTGCGCCACCTTCCCCTCGGGGAACTCACTGGGGTTGGTGACGATCACCTCGCCGCCGCCCTCCAGGACGACCCGGTAGACGACGTTCGGCGCGGTGGAGATGAGCGACAGGCCGGACTCCCGCTCCAGCCGTTCGCGCACGATCTCCATGTGCAGCAGGCCGAGGAACCCGCACCGGAAGCCGAAGCCAAGCGCCAGGCTGGTCTCCGGCTCGTACACCAGCGCGGCGTCGTTCAGCCTGAGCTTGTCCAGCGCATCGCGCAGGTCCGGGTAGTCGTCCCCGTCCAGCGGGTACAGGCCGGAGAACACCATCGGCTTGGGGTGCGCATAGCCCGCCAGCGGCTTGGCCGCCCGCCGGGCGGAGCTGGTCACCGTGTCGCCGACCCGGGCCTGCCGCACGTCCTTGACGCCGGTGATCAGGTAGCCGACCTCGCCCGCGGCCAGGCTGTCGGCCGGGATCGGCTCCGGCGAGATGACGCCCACCTCCAGCGTGTCGTGCGCGGTGCCGGTGGACATCATCAGGCTCCGCTCGCGCCGGGACAGCTTGCCGTCCATCACCCGGACGTAGGTGACCACGCCACGGTAGGTGTCGTAGACCGAGTCGAAGATCAGCGCACGGGCCGGGGCGTCCGGGTCGCCGCTGGGCGGCGGCACCTGTGCGACGACCGCGTTGAGCAGGTCCGCTCACGCCCGCGCCGGTCTTGGCCGAGACCTGCATGACATCGCCCGGGTCGCAGCCGATCACCCGGGCCAGTTCCTCGGCGTACCTGGCCGGCTGGGCGGCCGGGCAGGTCGATCTTGTTCAGCACCGGGATCAGGTGCAGGTCGGCGTCCAGGGCCAGGTACAGGTTGGCCAGCGTCTGGGCTTCGATGCCCTGCGCGGCGTCGACCAGCAGGATCGCCCCCTCGCACGCGGCCAGCGAGCGGGACACCTCGTAGGAGAAGTCCACGTGGCCGGGCGTGTCGATGAGGTTCAGCACGTACTGGCGGCCGTCGGGACCGGTCCAGGGCAGCCGGACGGCCTGGCTCTTGATCGTGATGCCGCGCTCGCGCTCGATGTCCATCCGGTCCAGGTACTGGGCGCGCATCTCCCGCTCGCCGACGACGCCGGTGAGCTGCAGCATCCGGTCCGCCAGCGTGGACTTCCCATGATCGATATGCGCGATGATGCAGAAGTTCCTGATGATGTCCATGGGCGTATGCCCGACGGCAGGTGCGTCCCCGGCCGGGGACGCAGGGCGTCGGCCGGTCGGCAGGGCCTGCTCAGGCACGGAGGACACAGGAAACCCCAAGGTCGATGAAGGGCATGCCCCAGAGTCCACGGGGGCACGCCCTAGGTTGCAGCGTCCATGGTCGCATGCCGCAGGGGCCGACGGTGCCGGGCCCCGGGGCGCGCTGCCCCGCGGCCGGACTGCGGCAGTCCCTGCGGCGTGCTGCCTGGCGTCAGCTCTTGCTCAGTTCCGCGCAGCGCCTCGCCATCGCGGACTTGCGGTTCGCTGCCTGGTTCTTGTGGATGACGCCCTTGCTCGCGGCCTTGTCCAGGCTCTGCGATGCCGTGCGCATGGCCACGGTCGCCGCGTCCACGTCGCCGGCGTCGGCGGCCTCGCGGAACTTGCGCACCGAGGTCTTCAGGGATGACTTGACGGCCTTGTTGCGCTGCCGTGCCTTCTCGTTCTGCTTGTTGCGCTTGATCTGGGACTTGATATTCGCCACGCGGAAGCCTCGCTCAGGTTCTGGTCTCGTCGGGTAGGGCGCGGGCGGATTTCGCACCCACGGCAGCCCCACGAGTTCCAGTGCTACAAAAGCGTGGGCCGCAACACTCCGACGAGGAAGGATATCCCAACCGACGGCCCGCGCTCAAACCAGGCAGCGCGGCCCTGGTAGCGCGGCCATGGCAGCGCGGCCTGTTACGGGCCGCAGCCGGCCGGCAGGGTGACCGCCTTGCCCGGCTGCCGGTGGCTCAGCGGCCAGCTGGTGGTGTCGTAGAAGCACAGGTACTCAGTCTCCGTGAGGGAGGTCTTCCAGCCGCCGGGCTGCGGCAGGTCGATCGACGTGTTGACCGAAGCCGACAGGCCGTCCGCGTCGAGTTCGAGTTCCGCGCCCGGCTTGTCGGTGGCCGCGCGCAGCACCAGCAGGCCGCTGTTGGTGGCGGAGCTGTTGTCCGCGAACCACCCGCCGCCCCACACCGAGGAGCCGAACGGCGCGCAGCCGTCACACAGCCCGCTGACCACCAGCTTCTGGCTGCTGTTCGGATAGAGCTGCTGGTTGTAGGTGGCTCCCGGCAGGCGGGGCACGTAGATCCGCAGGCCTTCGTCGCTCGGGTTGGCGAAGTGGTGGGTGCCGAACGGGATGGTCCGCGTCACCTTGATCTCGTTCACGTGTGGTCCGGGTCCGAAGAATGCGTAGGTCGTGGTCACCGGGATGTGCGAATCGGCGCCGCAGGTTGTCGGGGTGTTTGACTTGATCAGCACCTGGCCGCCGGCCGGGGAGGTCCACGAGCCTGCCGAGGCGGCGACCACCAGGAAGGGCGTCTGTCCCGCGGTAGAGCCGTAGGACTGCCCCCAAAACTCCTGGGAATCGCCGTTGCAGAGGCTGCCGCCCCGGGCCGCGAGGTTCGCGCTCACCATGCCGTGGCTGTTTTTCCAGGTCAGCGAGTCGATTCGCTCCGGATCGTTGGGCGCATCCGTGGTCTTGTTACCGAACTGGAGGGCGAACTTGGTCGCCGTGACCGTGTGGGTCGTCGTGTTGATCGTGATCGTGACCGCGGCGGACCCGTGGCCATCGCCGGCACGAGGAGCGCCCCTGTCGCGGCGATGAGCACGACCGCGCCCAGGCGCGTCCGAGTATTCATTTGGTAATCCATTTCCCGCCATTTACCCCGGTTTTACTCGCACGCATCGTAACAGCGGGCCTCGCAGGCGGCCAGGCCCCGCGGGCCGGAACTCGGATGACCGCCGTGATGGGCCGGTTCCCGGGCCCGTCAGCGGCCGGAACGGGAGGCCACGATGGCGCGGACGGCCACCTCCAGGGCATAACCCGGGTTCGCGCCCTCGCCCTTCACCTGCGCGTCGGCCTCCGCAACGGCGGTGAGCGCCCGGGTGATCCCGTCCGGCGTCCACCCCCGCAGCTGCTGGCGGACCTTGTCGATCCGCCAGGGCGGGGCGCCAAGCTCGGCGGCGAGCGCCGCGGCGGGCCGGGACCGTGACGCTGCGCCGACCCGCCCGATGAGGCGGACCCCCTGGGCCAGGGCGCTGGTGATCAGGACGGGTGACACCCCGACGGCCAGGGCCCAGCGCAGGTACTCCAGCGCCTCGGCGAGGCGCCCTTCCACCGCCCGGTCGGCCACCGCGAACCCCGAGGCCTCCGCCCGCCCCCGGTAGTACCTGGCCACCGTGGTCTGGTCGATCAGGCCGGTGGTGTCGGCGGCGAGCTGGGCGCACGCGGAGGCGATCTCGCGCAGGTCGGAGCCGAGCGCGTCGATGAGCGCCCGCAGGCCGCCGTCGTCGATCCTGCGGCCTTCGGCGCGGAACTCCTCGCGGATGAACCCCATCCGGTCGCCGATCCGGGTGATCTTGGGGTACTGCGCGACCTGGGCGCCGCTGCCGGTCAGCTTGGCCAGCAGCGCCTTGCCCTTCGCGCCGCCCGCGTGCGTGATCACCAGCGTCAGGTCGGGTGGCGGGTCGGCGGCCAGCGCGGCGAGTTCCTCGGACACCTCCTTGCCGGCGTCCTGGGCGTCGCGGACCACCACGACCGGCACGGCGTCGAACAGCGAGGGCGCCGTGACCGAGGCCAGCTCGCCGGGCGCGAGGGAGCCCGCGGATACCTCACGTGCCCCGGCTCCACCGTCATCGGCCGTGGCGGCGGTCAGGCGGGCAACGGCCCGTTCCACGAGCAGTTCCTCGTCCCCGGTGACCACGCTGACGCGTGCGCCCCCGGTCGCGGGCGCGGCGGCACCCCTGGCTTCACGCACGGGCATGCCAGCAGCATCCCACGAAGCGGGGGAACAGGTTCTCGCTCAGGCCAAGACGGGCTCGCCGCCGCGCCAGACGCGCAGCGGGCGCAAGCCGTACGACCAGGCGAACGCGCCCTCGTGGTCGGCGTCCCAGGCGACGATGTCGGCGTACCGGCCGGGAGCCATCGTGCCGAGTTCCGGGCTGCGCAGCGCCTGGGCACCGCCCAGGGTGGCCGCGCGCAGCGCCTCGGCCACGCTCATGCCGAAGTGGGTGATCGCCAGGGAGACCACGAGCGACATGTTCGTGATGCCGTTGACGCCGGGCGAATGGTCGGATCCCAGCGCGACCGCCACGCCCTTGTCGAGCAGCGAGCGAACCGGCGGCACCTTGCCGACCTGCAGCGCCGTACCCGGGCAGAGCACTGCGGCCACACCCGCCGTGGCCAGGACGATCACGTCCTCCTCGCAGGCCTCGTGCAGCAGGTCCGCGGACGCGCAGCCGAGTTCCGCGGCCAGCGTGGCCGCACCGGTGCGGGACTGCCCGCAAGCGTGCAGCCGGGGCAGCAGGCCAGCCGCGCGGCCCGCGCCGAGCACCCAGCGTGCCTCGCGCTCGGTGAACCGGCCCTCCTCGCAGTACACGTCCACGCTGTCGGCTCCGGCGGCGGCCGCATCGGCGCACCAGGAACCCACCGCGTCCACGTAGTCGTGCCGGCGGCCGAAGAACTCCGGCGGCACCGCGTGGGCGGCGAGGAACGTCACGTGCACCCGGGGCATCCCGGGCTCGTTCTCCAGCGACCGGAGCATGCGCACGTCGGCGAGTTCCCCGTCGCGGGTGAGGTGGTAGCCGGTCTTCGCCTCGATGGTCGTGGTGCCCGACAGCAGCCACTCGCGCAGCCGGTTCCGTACGCCGTGGCACAGCGTCCAGGGGTCGGTTCCGCGGGTCACCGTGACGGTCGAGGCCATGCCGCCACCGGCCGCGGCGATCTCGTTGGGCGAGGACCCACCGGTGCGCATCGCGATCTCGGCCCACCGGTTGCCCGCGTAGACCGGGTGTGTGTGCGCGTCGATCAGCCCGGGGGTGACCAGGCCGCCGTTGAGGTTCTGCACATCGTCCACATCGACGATGTCGTCGATGACGCCGGGCAGGCTCCGTGGCAGCTCGGCGGCCGGGCCTACCCAGGCGATCTGGTCGCCGTGGGTGAGGATCGCCGCGTTGCTCCACACCTCGGAACCGGTCCACAACCGGCCGATATTGGTCAGCAGGCGCACGTTCGCGTTCACCATGGCGCACGCTCCCACGCGGGTACAACCCAGATGCGGGTCCCCTGCGTCGTCAAGCGGTCACCTGCCATGGCTCGTGCCGTGTGGTGGAGCACCACCGCATGCACCCGGGATCGTGGATCGCATGTGAGGCCGCCGGGTGCTGGGGAAGATGCGGCAACCAACAATATCGGTTCAGTCACGGTATTGCACGAGAGGGTGCGTGTACAGGCCGAATCGTAAGAAGCCCGCCAGATTCACAGCCGGTTCCCAGAACTGGCTCAGGATGGGCAGCTTCCGCACGCACCTGACCGGCACCGATGTGTCCAGGGCAAGCCGACCATACCAGGTGTCATTTACGCAGGCAGCGGCCTGGCGCAAGGGCTCAGGACGGCTCGCCGGCGGGCCGGGGCCCGGCCGCCGGGCTGTCGCCCCGCGCCCCGGTGCTCGCGCCGGCCAACTGGGCGGCCAGAGCCGGGGGGACCCGCGCGGTGAGCTGAGTGCCGCCCTCGCAGTGCGCGACCGCCAGCACCTCACCCTCCCGGTGCGCCCGGGCCACCAGGTCGCTGCGGCCGTAGGGCACCAGCGCGCTGACTTCGTCGCGCCTGGGCAGCGCGGCCTCGACGGCGGCGAGCACGTCGTCAAGACCCCGCCCGGTCCTGGCCGATACCACCACGGCGCCGCGCTCGGCCAGCTGCAGGCCCTTGACCTCGAGCGGGTCGGCCTCGTCCGCCTTGTTCACCACCACGATCTCGGGCACCTTGTTCGCGCCGATCTGGCCGAGCACCTCGCGGACCGCGCTGATCTGGCCCCGCGGGTCGGCATCGCTGCCGTCCACAACGTGCAGGATCAGGTCGGCGTCAGCGACCTCCTCCAGCGTGGACCGGAACGCCTCAACAAGCTGGTGCGGCAGGTGGCGGACGAACCCGACCGTGTCGGTCAGGGTGAACCACCGGCCCGACGGCGTGCGGGCGCGCCGCACGGCCGGGTCCAGGGTGGCGAACAGCGAATCGTCGACGAGCACGCCGGCCCCGGTCAGTGCGTTCAGCAATGTCGATTTGCCGGCGTTCGTGTACCCGGCGATGGCGACGGATGGGACGTCCCCGCGGCGCCGCTGGCGGCGCTGCACCTCGCGGCCCGCGGATATCCCGGCGATCTCGCGGCGCAGCTTGGCGGCCCGTGCCCGGATCCGGCGCCGGTCCGTCTCGATCTTGGTCTCGCCCGGCCCGCGGCCGCCGATGCCGCCACCGGCCGCGACGCGCCCGCCCGCCTGCCGGGTCAGCGACTCGCCCCAGCCGCGCAGCCGGGGCAGCAGGTACTCCAGCTGTGCCAGCTCCACCTGGGCCTTGCCGGCCTTGGTGCGGGCGTGCTGAGCGAAGATGTCGAGGATGAGCGCGGTCCGGTCGACGACCTTGACCCGCACCACGCCCTCCAGGCTGCGGAGCTGGCCCGGGGTGAGCTCGCCGTCGCAGATCACCGTGTCCGCGCCGGTCTCGGTGACCACGTCGGCCAGCTCGCGCGCCTTGCCCGAGCCGATGTAGGTCGCGGGGTCGGGCTTGCCCCGCCGCTGCACCAGCCCGGCCAGGACCACCGAACCGGCGGTCTCGGCCAGCCGCGACAGTTCGCGCAGCGAGTTCTCGGCGCTGGCCAGCGTGCCCTCGGTCCAGACGCCGACCAGGACGACCCGCTCCAGCCGCAGCGCCCGGTACTCGACCTCGGTGACGTCGGTGAGCTCGGTGGACAGGCCAGCGACCCGGCGCAGCGCATGCCGGTCGGCGAGATCCAGGTCACCGGGCGCGGCTGGCGCCGCGAGGGCTCCCAGGCTGATCTCGCTGGCGAAGTCGCTGTCAACCTTGGGTGAAGAACTCATCACTGCCTTGGGTCTCATCTCCGCCCGGGCGCGCCAGAGCCTGCGCAGCAGGCACAAGCGCCTCCGGGCCTGGTTGGTCAATGCTGCCATGCCGGCGTATCCAGGTCATTCCAATAACGTCCAGGGGCCGCTGCTTGTGCCCCAGTTACCGACGGGTAAGTTTTGGGGCACGCTGGCTTTGACCGCCATCGCGGCCGCGGGCTAGCGTCAATTTCACATTCCCGGCCGAGAAGGGGTGCGAGATGGCGGCTGGCAACGGCATCGAGATCATTGGCCCGCCCGGGGACCGGTTCGAGGAAATCCTCACCCCGGATGCGCTCAACCTGGTCGCCATGCTCCAGCGTGACTTCGGTGCCAAGCGGGCCGAACTGCTGGCCGCGCGCGCGGCCCGCCAGCAGGAGCTGCTGGCCGGCGGCACGCTGGACTTCCCGCCCGCGACCAGGCACATCAGGGAGGACCCGCTGTGGCGGGTGGCCTCGCCCGCGCCGGGCCTGGTGGACCGGCGGGTGGAGATCACCGGGCCCACCGAGCGGAAGATGACCATCAACGCGCTCAACTCGGGCGCGAACGTGTGGCTGGCCGATTTCGAGGACGCCAACACCCCGCTCTGGGAGAACATGATCACCGGCCAGCTCAACCTGTGCGATGCGCTGGACCGCACCATCGACTTCACCAGCGACGAGGGCAAGGACTACCGGCTGCGGCCCGACGACGAGCTGGCCACGATCGTGGTCCGTCCCCGTGGCTGGCACCTCGACGAGAAGCACGTGCTGGTGGACGGCAAGCGGGTCGCCGGCGGCCTGTTCGACTTCGCGCTGTACTTCTTCCACTGCGCGCAGCGCCAGCTCGACAAGGGCAAGGGCCCCTACTTCTACCTGCCGAAGATGGAGAGCCACCTGGAGGCGCGGCTCTGGAACGACGTCTTCGGCGTCGCCCAGGCCGCTCTCGGCCTGCCGCGCGGCACCATCAGGGCGACCGTGCTGATCGAGACGATCCCGGCCGCCTTCGAGATGGAAGAGATCCTCTACGAGCTGCGCGACCACAGTTCCGGCCTGAACGCGGGCCGGTGGGACTACCTGTTCAGCATCATCAAGAAGTTCCGCTCCCGGGGCCGGGAGTTCGTGCTGCCGGAGCGCAACGCGGTCACCATGACGGCGCCGTTCATGCGCGCCTACACCGAGCTGCTGGTCAAGACGTGCCACGGCCGCGGCGCGCACGCCATGGGCGGGATGGCCGCGTTCATCCCGAGCCGGCGCGACCCCGAGGTGAACGCGACCGCGCTGGCCAAGGTGCGCGACGACAAGACCCGCGAGTCGGGGGACGGTTTCGACGGCTCCTGGGTCGCGCACCCGGACCTGGTCCCGCTGTGCAAGGAGGTCTTCGACGCGGCCCTGGGCACGCGGCCCAACCAGCTCGACAGGCTGCGCGAGGACGTCAGCGTGACCGCACCGGACCTGCTCGCGGTCGCCAAGACCAGCGGCCCGATCACCGAGGGCGGCCTGCGCAACAACGTCAGCGTGGCGCTGCAGTACCTGGCCAACTGGCTCGGCGGGAACGGGGCCGTGGCGATCTTCAACCTGATGGAGGACGCGGCCACCGCGGAGATCTCCCGCTCCCAGATCTGGCAGTGGGTGCACAACGACATCACCCTGGACGACGGCCCGCTGGTGACCCGCGAACTGGTGGAGCAGATCATCGGCGAGGAACTGGGGAAGATCTCCGCGGCGCTCGGCGGCGGGTTCGACGCCGCCCGTTACCAGCAGGCAGCCGAGCTGTTCACCGAGGTGGCACTGGCCGACGACTACGCCGAGTTCCTCACGCTGCCCGCCTACGAGCGCATGCCCTGACGGCCCGCGCTGCGTGGCCGCGGCCCGCACCACCGTGGCCGGGCGTTGCAGGCAGCCCGCAGCGGGGGCACCCTGGAGGGAACGGCAACGCCCCGAGGGGAGACGATGATCAAGCAGCTCATCCCCCGGATGACCGAGATCTGCGGGCCCGACGGCGTGATCACCGACCCGGCGGAACTGCGTACCTACGAGACCGACGGGCTCACCTCGCACCGGGTCACCCCGGCGCTCGTGGTCCTGCCCAGGGCCGCGGAGGAGGTCGCCGCGGTGGTGGCCGAATGCGCCGCGGCGAAGGTGCCCTTCGTGGCCAGGGGCTCGGGCACGGGCCTGTCCGGCGGGGCGCTGCCGCACGCCGAGGGCGTGCTGATCGTGACCTCGAAGATGCGCCGCATCATCGCGATCGATCCGGCCAGCCAGCGGGCCATCGTCGAGCCGGGCTGCACCAATCTGTCGGTGAGCGAGGCGGCACGGCCGTTCGGTTACTTCTACGCCCCGGATCCCTCCAGCCAGGTGGTCTGCTCGGTGGGCGGGAACGTGGCGGAGAACTCCGGCGGTGCGCACTGCCTCAAGCACGGCTTTACCGTGCACCACATCACCGGGCTGGAAATCGTCACGCCGAGCGGGGAGCTGACCTGGCTGGGCGACGGCACCGGGGCCGCCCCCGGCTACGACCTGCTCGGCGCGTTCACCGGCTCGGAGGGCACGCTGGGCATCGCCACCAAGATCGTGGTCAAGCTGACGAAGATCCCGCAGCTGGTCAAGTGCCTGCTGGCCGCGTTCGAGACCACCGGAGCGGGCGGGAACGCGGTGTCGGCGATCATCGCGGCCGGCATCGTCCCCGCGGCGATCGAGATGATGGACGCGCTGGCGATCGAGGCCGCCGAGGCCGCGGTGAGCTGCCGCTACCCCGAAGGCGCCGGCGCGGTGCTGATCGTGGAACTCGACGGCCCGCAGGGCGACGTGGAGCGCGAGAGCGCCGCCGTCCGCGCCCTGTGCGAGCAGGCGGGCGCGACCGAGATCAGGGAGGCGGACGACCCGGCCGAGCGGGCGGCGATCTGGGTAGGCCGCAGGTCCGCGTTCGCGGCGGTCGGCAGGATCGCGCCGGCCTACATCGTCCAGGACGGCGTGGTGCCGCGCACCGCCCTCGGCGTGGTGCTGGACAAGATCGCTGAACTGTCGGCGGAGTCGGGCATCCGGGTGGCCAACGTGTTCCACGCGGGCGACGGGAACCTGCACCCGCTGGTGCTCTACGACGACAGCGTGCCCGGGGCCGCCGAGACCGCCGAGACCGTGTCCGGTGCGATCCTGGACCTGTGCATCGCGTACGGCGGGTCGATCACCGGCGAGCACGGCGTGGGGGTGGACAAGTCCCAGTACCTGCCCAAGATGTTCTCACGCGAAGACCTCGACACGATGCAGCTGCTGCGCTGCGCGTTCGACCCTGCCAGCCTGTGTAACCCGGGCAAGATCTTCCCGACGCCCCGGCTGTGCGGAGAGGTTCCCGGGGCGCGCCGTGCTCCGCATCCGCTGGTGGCCTCGGGGCAGGTGGATCAGTTTTGAGCAGCATTACGCCACCCCGTGCAGGCCCGCCGTCCGCCGCGCGGGGGTGCCGTGGGCGCTGACCCGGTCCTGGAGGCCCTGGCCGCGGCCTGCCCGGCGGCACGTGCGCAGCCGGAGGACGCGGTCGCCGGGGTGATGCCACGCTTCGCCGCCTCCCCCGCCACCGTCGCTGAGGCAAGCGAACTGCTGCGCGCGGCCGCCGCACATGACCTGGCCGTGGTGCCGCGCGGCGGCGGCAGCAAGCTCGGCTGGGGCGCTCCGCCACGCCGCGTTGACCTCATCGTGGATACCTCGGGGCTGGATCGAGTGGTTGAGCACGCCGCCGGGGACCTGGTCGTCCGCACCCAGGCCGGGGCGAGCCTGGCCCAGCTCGGTGAGGTGCTGGCCGGGGCCGGGCAGCAGCTCGCGCTGGACCCGCCGCCCGCTCCCCTCGCGGTAGCCGGGACACGGGGAGGATCCGGGGCGGGTGCGGCGGCCGGGAGCGAAGCGCCGTCCGGGGCGAACGGGGCAGCACCGCAGTGGCGGGGCGCAACCGTCGGCGGAACGCTCGCGACCGGGGCCGCGGGACCGCGGCGGCTGCGCTACGGGACGCCGCGGGACCTGCTGATCGGGATCACCGTGGTCCGCGCCGACGGCACAGTGGCGCACTCGGGCGGCAAGGTGGTCAAGAACGTCGCAGGCTACGACCTGGGCAAGCTGTTCACCGGCTCGTTCGGGACGCTCGGGCTGATCGTGGAGGCGGTGTTCCGGCTGCATCCCCGGCCTGCCTGCGCCGCCTACGTCGTGGTGGAGTGCGACCGGCCGGACGAGGCGTACTACGCGGTCGCCGCGGCGGCGGGCAGCGAGCTGGCACCGTCCGCCATCGAACTCGACCGCCCGGCACGAGACCAGCCGTTCCGGGTGGCCGTGCTGCTGGAAGGAGACCCGGACGGCACGGCGGAACGGACCGGCCTGATGGGCACCCTGCTCGGCAAGGGGGCGGCCACGCAGCCCGCCGCGCCCGGGTGGTGGGGGTGGCCGGCGAACGGGCGGTCTGGCAACGGCCAGCCCGGTGGCGCGGCCGGTGGCGGGCAGCCCAGCGACAGCCAGCCCAGCGACGGGCGGGCGGGCGACGGCCGGTCCGGCGGCGGGCAGCCGGGCGGCGCGGCCGGTGCCGGGCAGGCCTGGCACGCTGATCCGGATCGGGTTCTGGGCCGCGGGGCTGCCGCAGATCCTGCGGGCGGTCGACGCCGCGGCGCTGGCCGCCGGGCTCGACCCCGCCGTCGGCGGATTCCGCCGCGGCCGGGGTGATCTACGCGGCGGTCGGGCCGGGCGCGGACCCGGCCGCGGTCGCGGCGTTCGTGTCCGGGCTGCGCGAGGCGCTGGCCCGCGGGGACGGCGACGCGCGGCCCGCGTCCGCCCCGGTTCCCGACGGGCCGCCCGTGCTGGCAAGCGCAGTCGTAGTGCATGCCCCGCCCCGGGCAAGGGACCTGATCGATCTCTGGGGGCCGGTGCCGTCGCTGGCGCTGATGCGTGCGGTCAAGGACCAGTTCGACCCGGGCCACCGCATGGCGCCGGGCCGGTTCGCGGGAGGAATCTGATGGACGATCGAGCCGGTGCACTCGACCCCGGCGGGCACCTTGCCGCCACGGCCGGTGACTGCGTCCATTGCGGGTTCTGCCTGCCCGCCTGCCCGACCTACCAGCTCTGGGGCGAGGAGATGGACTCGCCGCGCGGCCGGATCCACCTGATCTCGCAGGTCCTTGAGGGGGCCCCGGTCAGCGAGAAGGTGACCCTGCACCTGGACCGGTGCCTGGGCTGCATGGCCTGCGTGACAGCCTGCCCGTCCGGGGTGCGCTACAACGAGCTGATCGAGGCGGCCCGCACCTGGCCGGAACAGCCGGGTTCCGGGACCGGCCCGGTACAGGCCGGCGCGCCCCGCTCGGTCCGCGACAGGGCCGTGCGCGCCGCGATCTTCGCGACGTTCCCGTACCCCAAGCGCCTCCGCGCGCTGTCCGGCCCGTTGCGCGCGGCCCAGCGCGCCGGGTTCGACCGCCTGGTCCAGCGTGGCCCGGTGGCCAGGTACGCCCCCGAAATCGCCGGGTCGCTGCGGCTGGCACCGCGCTCCCCCGGCCGCCAGGCCAAGCTTCCCGCCCGCATCCCGGCCAGGGGTGAGCGCCGCGCCGTGGTGGGCATGCTCACCGGCTGCGTGCAGCAGGTCTTCTTCCCGCACGTCAACGCGGCCACCGCGCGCGTGCTCGCCGCCGAGGGCTGCGACGTGATCGTGCCGCCCGGCCAGGGCTGCTGCGGTGCGCTGTCGCTGCACGCGGGCCGGGCGGACGAGGCGGCCGGCTTCGCGGAGCGGACGATCGCCGAGTTCGAGAGCGCGGGCGTGGACGCGATCGTGATCAACTCGGCGGGGTGCGGGTCGGCGATGAAGGAGTACGGCGCGTTCTTCGCCCGCGCGGCGAACGGCGAGCCCGGCCGCCTGGCCAGCCGGGCGGCGGCGTTCAGCGGCCGGGTGCGCGACTTCAGCGAGTTCCTCGCCAGCCTGTACCGCGACCACGGCGGCCCGCGCGCGGTCCGGCACGAGCTGAAGGCGGTCACCGCCTACCACGACGCCTGCCATCTCGCGCACGCGCAGCGGAATCCGGCAGCAGCCGCGGGACCTGCTGGGCGGCATCCCGGGCCTGGACCTGATCGAGGTCGGCGGCGGCGGAGCCTGCTGCGGGTCGGCGGGCATCTACAACCTGGTACAGCCGGAGGCGGCCGCCGAACTGGGCCAGCGCAAGGCCGCGGCCATCCGGGCGACCGGGGCGCGCCTTGTCGTATCCGCCAATCCCGGTTGCAGCCTGCAGATCGCGGCCGCGATGGCCGCCGATGGCGGCGAACCCGTGCTCGTGGCGCACATCGCCGAGGTGCTCGACGCCTCCTTCCGCGGGCTGCGCCTGTCCGCCCTCGGCCCCAGCGCCGCCTAAGCCGAGTTCCCCCTCCTGAGCCTCTGATCAACCCGGCAATGGGGCTGTGACCAGGTGAACCGCGCTCGCTGAGAGCAGGAAGCGTAGTCATGTAGATCGCGGTGGTGGCGGCGATATCGGCGTGTTGTGCTGCATTTATGAAGTGCTTGCCGGTATCGTTCGTGGTCATGTATGTGGCTAAGGTGCCGAACCGGGGGTCACCGCCCGCGGTGCTGCTGCGCGAAAGCTACCGCGAGGCGGGCAAGGTCAAGAACCGCACCCTGGCCAACCTGTCCTCCTGGCCCGAGGCCAAGGTCGACGCCCTGGCGCGGGTGCTGAAAGGCCAGCTCGCGCCGGCCGCCGCCGGGGAGGGCACCTTCGAGATCGCCCGCAGCCTGCCGCACGGGCACGTCGCCGCGGTGCTGGGCACTGCGCGGGCGCTGGGCCTGGAAGAACTGCTCGGCCCCGCCCCCTCCCGGCAGCGGGACCTGGTGACCGCGATGGCCATCGCGCAGGTCATCGCGCCGGACGATCCTTCCACGGCCCATCGGCGTCGTCCTGCTCCGCTACGAGCGTCCCCGTGCTTGATCGATGTGAATCTGGTGTTGCTCTTTGAACACCAGATCCACATTCACGGCCGGGCGGCGGCTGGCCCCGGGCGGCCTCAGCGGGCGGAGGCGTCTGTGGCGGCCAGGTCGCCAGTCAGCCACGCAGCGTCGAGTTCGCCTTCGGCGACGATGACGGCCGGGCCGGTGAGCCACGCGCGGCCCGCCTCCAGGGTGACCTTCAGGTCGCCGCCTGGCACCCGGACGTCCCAGGTCCCCTCGCTCCC
The DNA here is from genome assembly GCA_963726415.1 of uncultured Actinomycetes bacterium. Lineage (GTDB taxonomy): Bacteria > Actinomycetota > Actinomycetes > Streptosporangiales > Streptosporangiaceae > DASXKD01. The sequence goes on along the minus strand of CAVSCM010000022.1, from coordinate 177,987 downwards.
GGCCGCCGCGGCGGCTGCGGCGGCCACGGCACCGGTGCCGCACGAACGGGTCTCGCCGGAGCCGCGCTCGTGTACCCGCATGGCCACGCTCGCCGGACCGGTCACCTGGACCAGTTCCACGTTGCCGCCCTCGGGGAACTGCCCCGGATCCAGTCCGGGCGGCCCGGACAGGTCGAACGCGGCCAGCGGGCCATCCACCAGGCAGGCCAGGTGCGGGTTCCCCACCGACACCCGCAGCCCCGGGTACGCCTGGCCGGCGATGACGGCACTGCCGGTGCCGAGTATGGCCACCGCGCCCATGTCCACGCTGACCCTGCCATCGGTGCACATCCGGACCAGGCGCGGCCCGCACCGGGTGGCCACGGTGAACTCGGGACCTTCCGCGAGGCCATGGCGCACCAGGTAGCGCGCGAACACCCGGATCCCGTTGCCGCACATTTCCGCCACGCTGCCGTCGGCGTTGCGGTAGTCCATGAACCACTCCGGCCCGGCGGCGCCGTCGGGGGACCCGGGCTCCCCGTTCGCCCGCCCGGCACTGCCGCACGCCGCGGACCGCACCGCCCGGAGCACACCGTCCGCCCCGATGCCGGCCCTCCGGTCGCACAGCCGGGCCGCGAGATCGGCGGTGAGCCCGCCGGAGCCGTCGGGGTCAGGCAGGATCACGAAGTCGTTCTCGGTGCCGTGTCCCTTCGCGAACCGCATGGCCCCGATCGTAGCCAGCGTCTCCCCCTGCAGGTCACCTGCGTCCGGGGAGATCGCTGGTCCGGCCAGCGGCATAAGTCCGGCCGGGGCTCATCCCAGGAGGCGACCAGATAGGTGACCCCGTAGGGAGCGGACATGTACAGCAGCCGTCCCTGCATGCGCCGCCCACCGGCCGCGCCCGCCAGCACCTGCCACGCCGCCCGGCCAGCCACCACAAGCTCCTCGTCCAGTGCCGGGTCCAGCCGGGCGAGCCAGCGGGCATCCGCGGCGGCGAGCGCCTCGGCGACCTCCTCGTCGTACTCCTGCGCGTCCGGGTCGGGCACTTCCGGCGCCTCCCGGGCTGGCCGGGCGCAGGCGTCGCCCATGGCGAGCAGCGCGACGCGCGGGGCGCGGTCGGCGAGAATACGGCCGAGCTTGATGCAGTCGCCCGCCGCGGCGGACCGGGCCACCTCCTGGAACACCACGGCTACACCGCCCGCCGAAGTGCCGTCGCGGTCCAGGATGCCGCCTTGCTCCAGCAGCCAGCGGCCCACGGTCAGCGACAGCGGCAGGACCGGCTCGCCCGCACCGATCGTCACGCCGACCCCGAACGCGTGCAGCCCCCCGGCGGCGTCCGCGCCGTATTCGCGCTCCGTGGCACCACCGCCGACCACCACGATCGCCTCCGGCTTCGCCGCGGCGAGCCCGGCAACCGCCCGGGCCGCGGCGGCGGCCACTTTGCGCAGCTCATCCGGAGGGTCGCTGGCGGCCGCGCCGAGCGCCTCCGGGATCAGCAGGGGCGGGTGCGGGCAAACGGCCCCAGCGATCAGCATGGCGTCAGTTTGCCGCAGCCATGCACGCGGCGGCCATCCCAGGGGCTGCCGTACGCGGTCCGGTCAGCCGCCGTACGCGGTCCCGGTCAGCCGCCGTACGCGGTCCGGTCACGAGCCGGGCCGGCTGATGGCAGGCATACCCAGGAGCACCGGCGCTCCACCGGCGGTCATGTCCTCGGCGGGCGGCGCGGCCAGGCCGTCCTTGCGGGCCTGCCATGCGTCCCCGCCCCGGGTCCGCCGCACCTTCAGCGGTGGTTCGTCCGCGATCAGGTAGTGCGGCGCCGCCTTGGTCACCACCGTGGTCACCACGTCCCCCGGGCGCGGCCGTGTCTGCGACGGCGCGAAGTGGACCAGCCGGTTGTCCCGCGCGCGGCCGCTCTCACGGTGGGTGGCGCTGTCCTTGCGCCCCTCCCCCTCGGCGACGAGCACCTCGACCTCGCGGCCGACGAGCGCCTCGTTTTCCTCGCCCGCGATCTCCGCGACCAGGGTGGTGAGCCGCCCGTACCGCTCGGCGACCACGTCAGCGGGAACCTGGCCAGGCATGTCCGCGGCAGGCGTGCCCGGCCGCTGCGAGTACTGGAACGTGAAGGCGCCGGCGAACCTGGCGGCGCGCACCGTGTCCAGGGTGTCGGCGAAATCCCGCTCGGTCTCACCGGGGAAGCCCACGATGATGTCCGTGGTGATGGCCGCGTCCGGGATGGCCGCCCGCACCTGCTCCAGGATGCCCAGGTACCGCTCCTGGCGGTAGGACCGGCGCATGGCCCGGAGCACCGCATCCGAGCCCGACTGCAGCGGCATGTGCAGGCTCGGCATGACGTTCGGCGTCTGCGCCATCGCCGCGATCACGTCGGCGGTGAAGTCCCGCGGGTGCGGCGAGGTGAAGCGCACCCGTTCGAGCCCGTCGATTTCCCCGCAGGCCCGCAAGAGTTTGCCGAACGCCTGCCGGTCCCCGAATCCCGCTCCGTAGGAGTTGACGTTCTGCCCGAGCAGCGTGACCTCGAGTACGCCCTCATTGGCCAGCGCCGTGACCTCGGCGAGCACGTCGCCGGGCCGGCGGTCCTCCTCCCGGCCGCGCAGGCTCGGCACGATGCAGAACGTGCAGGTGTTGTTGCAGCCCACCGAGATGGCCACCCAGGCGGCGTAGGGGGACTCGCGGCGCACGGGCAGCACGGAGGGGAACCGCTCCAGCGATTCGACGATCTCGACCTGCGCCTCGGCCTGCACCCGGGCCCGCTCGAGCAGCGCCGGGAGCGACCCGATGTTGTGCGTGCCGAACACCACGTCCACCCACGGCGCCCGCTTGGCGATGCCGGCCTGGTCCTTCTGCGCCAGGCAGCCGCCCACGGCGATCTGCATGCCCGGGTGCGAGGACTTCACCGGCAGCAGGTGGCCGAGGTTCCCGTACAGCCGGTTGTCGGCGTTCTCCCGCACCGCGCAGGTGTTGAACACGATCACGTCGGGCACTGCGCCGCCGTCCGCGCGCTGGTAACCAGACTCCTCGAGCAGGCCGGCGAGGCGCTCGGAGTCGTGGAAGTTCATCTGGCACCCGTAGGTGCGGATCTCATAAGTCCGGACCGTGTTCATGTCAACAACCGAGGGTACGCGCACCCCTCGGCATATCCGGAATCTCCCGTGGCCAGCCCGGCCTTGGTGGACCATATTGGCATGACAGACACCACTGCCGCGCGGCCCCTCCCGTGCGGTACCTGGCCTTCGCCGATCACCGCGGCGGACGTCGCCGGCCAGTACCGCCAGGTTTCGTTTCCCGTGACGATCGATGGCGAGGTGTGGTGGCAGGAAACCCAGCCCGGGGAACTGGGCCGGACCACGGTTGTTCACCTGGATGCGGCGGGCAAGCCCAGGCAGGTGCTGTCTGCCCCGTGGAACGCCCGGACCCGGGTGCACGAGTACGGGGGGCGGTCCTACCTCCCGGTGCGCACGGCGCGGCGCGGGGGTGGGCAGTCCTGGGCGATCGTGTTCGCGAACTTCACGGACCAGCGCCTCTACCTCGCGGGCGAGCCGGGTGCGGACGGGGCTGGCACCGCGCCCCGGCCGCTGACCCCCGCGCCGCTGGCGGAGCCCGGTATCACGGAGTTTCGTTTTGCAGACTTCGTCCTGTCGCCGGACAAAGCGGAAGTGTGGTGCGTGCAGGAGCGGCACGAAGCCGGGAAGGTGACCCGCGCGATCGTCGCGGTGCCGCTGGACGGCTCGGCCGCGGAGGATGCCGGCGCGATCCGTGAGCTGGCCAGCGGGGCCGACTTCTACGCGTTCCCGACCCCCTCCCCCGATGGCCGCCGCCTTGCCTGGGTGTGCTGGAACCATCCGCGGATGCCGTGGGACGGCACCGAGTTGCGGGTGGCGCGGGTGGACGAGCTGCCGGGCAGGGGCGGGCTGGTCAAGGGCGGCGTGAGCGAGTCGGTGCTGGCCCCGGCCTGGCACGACGACACGAGCATGTACCTGATCTCCGACTGGCCGGGCTGGTGGAACCTCTACACGCTGAACCTGGCCGCCGGGCCCGCCGAGGCGGTCTACCCCGCCGAGGAGGAGTTCGCCGCGCCGCTGTGGCAGCTCGGGCAGGGCACGTACGCGGTGCTGGCCGACGGGCAGCTCGCGGTGCTGCACGGTAGCGGTGGGCTGCGGCTGGGGCTGCTCGACCCGGCGACCGGGGAGCTGACCGGCCTGGACATCCCGTACCGGATCTTCGCGCCCGGGCTGTCTGCGGACGGTATGTCCGTCGTGCTGGTGGCCGGCGGCCCGAGCACGCCGATGTCGGTGATCCGGGTCGACATGACCACGGGGAAGGCGAAGAAGCTCTATTCGCCGGCCGGGCGCCTGCCCGCGTCCGGGTACCTGCCCAAGGCGCGCAAGCTGGACTTCGAAGGAAAGTTCGGCCAGGAGGTGCACGCCTGGGTGTACCCGCCGGCCAACCCGGAGGCGACGGCCGGTGAGGGGGAGCTTCCGCCGTACGTGGTCTGGGCGCACGGCGGCCCGGCGTCGCAGTCAGACGGGAGGCTGGACCTGGAGAAGGCGTACTTCACCAGCCGGGGCATCGGCGTGATCGACGTGAACTACGGCGGCTCGGCGGGCTATGGCCGGGTATACCGGGAGCGGCTGCGCCACCAGTGGGGCGTGGTCGATGTGGAGGACGTGATCGCGGCGGCACAGGCGCTGGTGTGCTCCGGCGACGCGGACGGCGCCAGGCTGGTGATCCGCGGCGGCTCCGCGGGCGGGTGGACCGCGCTCGCCGCGGTCACCTCGCACGCCGCCGACAGCCCGTTCAGGGCCGCGACGTCCTACTACGGCATCACCGATCCGCGGGGATTCGCCGCCACCACCCATGACTTCGAGTCCAGGTACACCGACGGCCTGATCGGCCCGCTGCCCGGTCTCGCGGCAACCTACGCGGAGCGCTCCCCCGCCCAGCACGTCACCCCCGAGACCTGCCCCATCCTCCAGCTACACGGCCAGGACGACATCATCGTCCCCCCGGCCCAGGCCCACACGATGGCAGCCCAGCTAACCCACCAGGGCATCCCCCACGCCCTCTTGGAGTTCGCCGGCGAGTCCCACGGCTTCCGCCGCACCGAAACGATCATCAGGGCCCTGGAAGCCGAACTCTCCCTCTACGCCCAGACCCTGAACTTCCCCCACCCCGACACCCCCTTGCTACGCCTCCACACCACCACCCCCGACCTCCCGGCCCTAGATCCAGCTCCCGATGCCCCACCAGCCCCGGAACCACCTTTCGCTTCCCCTTCCACGAGGCGGCCGGCGTCTCCCCAGCCGGTCCCCAGAGAAACAATCAGCGAAGAGCAGCACTCCCGCGCCTAGAAGCCCCAAGGGGGCGGTCAGGGCCGCGCTCATCTCACGGCACCAGGGGTGCTCTGAACAGCGTTTTGTCCCGCTGTTCAGAGCGATGCTGGCCGCCCCATCCGCGCCAAAGAGTGGCGGCAGTCAGTCAGCGCGCAAACTCAGTGGCGCGCGACTCCCGCACGACCGTGACCCGGATCTGCCCCGGATAAGTCAGCTCCTCTTCGACCTGCTTAGCGACATCACGAGCAATGACTTGAGCCTGAATGTCGTCCACCCGGTCCGGCTTCACCATGACCCGGATCTCGCGCCCGGCCTGCATCGCGAACACCTTGTCCACGCCCTCGTGGGCGGTCGCGATCTCCTCGAGGCGCTCCAGCCGCTTGACGTAGGCCTCCAGTGACTCGCGCCGGGCGCCCGGCCTGCTGCCGCTGATCGCGTCGGCGGCCTGGGTCAGGACGGCTTCGACGGTGCGGACCTCGACCTCGTTGTGGTGCGCCTCGATGGCGTGGACCACGTCGGCCGACTCGCCGTACTTGTGCGCGATCTCGGCGCCGATGAGCGCGTGGCTGCCCTCCACCTCGTGGGTGAGCGCCTTGCCGATGTCGTGCAGCACGGTGCACCGCTTGAGCAGCACGGGGTCCATGCCCAGTTCGCTGGCCATCATGGCGGCGATGTGCGCGGACTCCACCAGGTGGGCGAGCACGTTCTGGCCGTACGAGGTGCGGTAGCGGAGCTGGCCGAGCAGCGTCACGAGTTCCGGGTGCATGTCGGTGATGGCCAATTCGACCATGGCGTCCTCACCGGCGCGCACGCACAGTTGCTCCACCTCGGCCTTGCTGCGCTCGTAGGTCTCTTCGATCCGCTGCGGGTGGATGCGGCCGTCGAGCACCAGCTTCTCCAGTGCGAGCCTGCCCACCTCCCGCCGTACCGGGTCGAAGCAGGACAGCAGGACCGCCTCGGGCGTGTCGTCGATGATCAGGTTGACCCCGGTCACCGACTCGAAGGCGCGGATGTTGCGGCCTTCGCGGCCGATGATCCTTCCCTTCATCTCCTCGCCGGGAAGGTGCAGCACCGAGACCACGGACTCGCTGGTCTGGTCGCTCGCGACCCGCTGGATGGCGAGCGTCACGATCCGCCTGGCGCGCTCTTCCCCGTCGCGGCGGGCCTGGTTCTCGGCCTCGCGGACGATCAGTGCGGCCTCGCGCTTGGCCTGGTTCTCGATGGTGGCGACGAGTTCGGTTTTGGCCTGCTCGGCGGTCAGCCCGGCGGCCTGCTCGAGTACCACGCGGCGCTCGTCGTCCAGGCGGGCAAGCTCGGCGCGCTGGGCGTCGAGGTCGGCCCGGGTCTCATCCAGCCCGGCGGACCGCTGTTCCAGCTTGCGCAGTTCGCCGTCCAGCCTGCCTTCGCGCTCGGCAAGCCGCGCTTCCCTGCGTTCGAGGTCGGCGCGAAGCTGGGCGGCTTCCTCCCTGGTTGCCTGGACCTGTTCCTCGGCAACACGCTGTGCCTGCGTGACCTGGCGCGCCGACTCCTCGGCCCGGCGCATGACGGCCGTGGCGTCGGCCTCCGCGCTGGCGCGGATCTGCTCGGCGGCCCGGCCGGCTTCTTCAAGGCGCTGCTCCGCGGCGCGGCCAGCCTCTGCCGCCCGGCGATCTGCCTCGGCGGCCAGTTCTGGGCTCACGGATGACTGGGCGACGGCGGTTTCCGGGGGTGCCGGAACCGTACGGTTCCCGGCCTTGCGCACGACGGCGAACAACGCACCTGCAACGGCGAACAGCGCAATGATCCCGATCACCGCGATCACTACAGCGATTGTGTTGCTCATGGCACACCTCAATCCTGCTCGCGGGCCCCGGCCCCGGGGTACGGAGCCAGGGCTGATCCCTGTGGCGAGGGGTCAGGCGCGCCATGCGCGGCGTGTCACTGCGCGGACGCCGACTGCCGGCGAACCGGTCAGCCGGGCCTGCCCGGCCACCGGTGGTTCCGGCAGCCGTACCACGGCGCTCGCGGCACGGTCACGCGGTCAGCGGCTTTGCCGCCGCCCACAGGACCCGTGCCCGGAGGGCCGTACCTGCTGAGCGCCGCCCGCAGGAGTATTACTACCCGCCATAGCGCCGCTCATGAGAACGCCGCCCGCGGGACCAGATTTGCCAGCGGGTCCCCGGCCCGGTGGCACCCGGTATAAGACCCGGACAACGACAACCGGCCAGGCATCGGCCAGCAGCCCGTGACCTGCACCGACCGCCGATGCCGCCGCCAGCCTTCCGGCGTGAGCGCCGTCCCCCGCGGCCGCTGGCGGGCCAGCCCGCACCGCTGTTGCCCGCGCCGGCATCTCGCCGCGCGCAGGCCCGGCCGCGGCCAGAGCCTTGCCGGGCACACCATCTGCCCGTCCAGGTTCCTGGACCGGCCGTCCCGCACAAGCCCTCATTTGCGGGCCCCGCGGGTCCGTGCCCAGGTACCACGTCAAGCCCTGTCCGCCCCCTTATCAGCCACCGCTTCCGCGGGGCCGTGGCCACTGCTTAGCCGAACCGGTCCGGGGCTGACCTGGCGGGCCAGCACCTCGCCGGAGTCCGGCTACGGACCGGATCTGTGTCCTTACCGGCAACCGGGCGCAACCGATTGCCGGGCGTGTCGTATGTTCCCAATCGCCTCTAACGGTCTAACACCTCGCTGCCGTGAGGTTAAGCGCTGATAACAATTTGGGCAAGCTCGGCCTAGTGATCCTTCCGTTACTCCACGCACCGTGGCCCGCTCACAGCCAATCGTCGCCGGCGCCGTCTTCGCTAATCCACGCCAGATCCGCCCGGTGGTGCGCGTCGTTTTCCTGCTCTTGTTCCAGGGCTTCCCGCACCACCTGAGCGGCCAGGCCGGCCGAATAGCCCTTGCGGGCCAGCATGCCCATCAGTTGCCGGGCCCGGGCGGGCACCGGTTTTCCCCGGCTGGCCGGCAACCGCTTGGCCACCAGTTGCCGGGCGGTGGCCAGTTCGTCCTGCGGCCCGAGCAACCCGACCGCCGACCGCACCTCGCCGTCGGGTATCCCGCGCTGCCGCAGTTCGGCGCTGAGCGCGCGGCGGGCGAGGCCGCGCCCGTGGTGCCGACTCTCCACCCACGCCCGGGCGAAGGCCGCGTCGTCGATCAAGCCGACCTCGGTGAACCGGCTCAGCACGGCTTCCGCGACCTCGTCAGGAATCGTCCGCTTGCGCAGCGCGGTGGCCAGTTGTGCCCGGGTGCGCGGCCCTGCGGTGAGCAGCCGCAAGCAGATCGCCCGCGCCGCTTCCTCGCTGCCCGGTTCCGCACCACCGAGCCCAGCACCACCCGGCCCGGATTCCGCCCCGGAGTCCGCCGGGGCGGGGCCCGTGGCGACAGGGCCGGCGTCCTCGTCCTCGGGATCCGGCACCACCGTCAGGTGCCCGGTGCCCCGCTTCCGCCCGGATGCGCCGCCCCGGGCGGCCCGTCCCGGCGGGTTCTTATCCCGCGCCACCAGCGCTACCCCGCGCCACCGGGCCCTCCGGTGACCCTGGTGACACCACGGCCGGAGGCGTCCGCGGCGGCAGCCGTGCCTGCGGCCACGTTCGGGACCGCGCGCAGGCCCGCGGCCGACGCCGGCTCCTTGTCCGCTGCCTCCGCGTCCAGGCGCGGGCCGACGCCGAGCTTCTCCTTGATCTTCTTCTCGATCTCGTTGGCAAGATCGGGGTTGTCACGCAGGAAGTTCCGCGCGTTCTCCTTGCCCTGGCCGAGCTGGTCGCCCTCGTAGGTGTACCAGGCACCGGACTTGCGCACGATGTTCTGCTCCACCCCGAGGTCGATCAGGCCACCTTCCCGGCTGATGCCAAACCCGAACAGGATGTCGAACTCCGCGGTCTTGAAGGGGGGCGCCACCTTGTTCTTGACGACCTTCACCTTGACACGGTTGCCGACGGCGTCGGTGCCGTCCTTGAGCGTCTCGATCCGGCGCACGTCGAGCCGGACGGAGGAGTAGAACTTGAGCGCCCGCCCGCCAGAGGTGGTCTCGGGGCTGCCGAACATCACCCCGACCTTCTCCCGCAGCTGGTTGATGAAGATCGCGGTGGTCTTGGTCTGGTTCAGCGCGCCCGCGAGCTTGCGCAGCGCCTGCGACATGAGCCGGGCCTGCAGGCCGACGTGGCTGTCCCCCATCTCGCCCTCGATCTCGGCCCGTGGCACCAGCGCGGCGACGGAGTCGATGATGATGACGTCGATGGCACTGGAGCGGATCAGCATGTCCGCGATCTCCAGCGCCTGCTCGCCCGTGTCCGGCTGGGAGACCAGCAGCGCATCGGTGTCCACGCCAAGCTTCTTGGCGTACTCAGGGTCGAGAGCGTGCTCCGCGTCGATGAACGCCGCGATCCCGCCGTTCTTCTGCGCGTTGGCGGCCGCGTGCAGCGCGACGGTGGTCTTCCCCGATCCCTCGGGCCCGAATACCTCCACGACCCGGCCGCGGGGGTAGCCCCCGATGCCCAGCGCGATGTCCAGCGAGATCGCCCCGCTGGGGATCACCTCGATCGGCACGCGGCCCTCGTCGCCGAGCCTCATGATGGAGCCTCTGCCGAACTGCCGCTCGATCTGGGCGAGGGCGGTTTCCAGGGCCTTGTCCCTGTCGCCGGCTTTCCCGCCCGGCCTGTCGATGCCTGCCATGGGTACTCCCATTGGATAAGGGGCTTCTTTGTCCGCGCCGACGCTACGCGCCGCCACCGACAAAACTCTCCCGCGCGGTGAACCAATCGAGATCGCGCCGCAGCCGCCGCAGCGGCCCGTCACGCAGCTCACTACTCTAGGCGAACAACTGTTCGATCAGGCACAGGACACGCACACGTTCGAGAAGAAACATCCGGCCGCCACCATCCTGGCCGGCGCGGCACGCCGGCCCCTCACCGGGAATGGCGTCAGCGCGATTCCTCCGGTATCTCGAAGGCCTCGCACACCGCGAGCCACACGGTTTTCGGTTCCTTACCCGCGGCCAGGGCCTGGTTTACCGTCGCGCCGCCCAGACCGGTCAGCACATAGTCCTTGGCAACGCTGGCGGCGTATGCCTCGCCGAACTGCCCGCGCATCTTTTCCCAGAACACCGTAAGCCGCACGGCGCCAGGGTACCGGCGGCCCGGCCCGCAGCAGCCCAGGACACCAGCGACGCAGCAAAGCCGGGGAGCCCGGGCACCCGCGGCCGCAGGACGCCCGCCCCCGGCCCCGGCGCCCGTCCGCCGCAACGCGCCGGGGCACCCGGCCGCGCTTCAGGGCAGGCTCGCGACGTTTACCGTCTCCAGTTGCCGTGAGCTGAAGTTCGTCACCAGCAGTACCCGGCCGTCCGGCTCCAGGGCCATCTGCCGCGGGAATCCGCCGGCCGGCAGGTACCCGGCAAGCGCGGGCCGGTGCGCGAGGGCCGCGGCGACATTCACCACCGCGAGGCTGGACCTCGCTCCCGGGCGGCTGAACCGGTTCGAGTCCGCGACGACGACCCGCTGCCCGCCGTCCACCAGGGCCAGCCCGACCGGGGCCGTACCCACCCCGGCCCGGGCGATCAGCGAGTGCGCCGGGTCCCCGCGCAGCCGGGACGCGGAGAAGCCGAGCAGCATGTCACTCCCCCGGGCGGTCACCCACACCGTCCCGCCGCTCGTGGAAGTGATCACCCGTACCGGGCTGCAGCCGGCGGTGACCGTGGACACGATCGCATGCGCCGGATCGGTCTCCGCCTTGCGCACGCTGATCACCGCCAGCGTCCCCTGGCCGCCCAGTTCGAGGCTCACTGTCCCGTGATGTGCGGCCCGGTGCACCTCGCTGAAGGACCGCAACTCGCTGGTCGAGTACAGCCAGTCCCCGTTCGGCGACACGGCAAGCCCGACCGGCGCGACCCCGGCCGGCACATCCCCGACGAAGCCGGAAGTACGGAAGTGGCTCGCCAGCGCCTGCTGCAGGTTGAAGACCGCGATCTTGCCCGAGTCCTCGAGGCTGACGAACGCGAACCTGCCGTCGCGTGAGGTGGCCACCTCGATCGCGCCGCCCGCCTGCCCACCGCCGCTGCTCAGCGTGCCCAGGACCGCGTTCGGGCTGCCCTGCTCGGCCGCCTGCACGCTGACCACTGTGGCGCCGCTGCCGCTCGCGGCGAGCAGGTAGCGGCCGTCCGGCGTGAGCGTCACGCCCAGGGCCGCCCCACTCAGCGGGATCTGCCGGACCAGCCTCGGGCTGGCGGAACCGGTGCCGGTGAACACACCGAGCGCTGCCCCGCTCCCGTTGGGCATCAGCGATACGAAGGACCAGCGCCCGTCCGCCGTCACCGCGACACCGAACGGGTCGCCGGGCACCGCCGACAGCCGGGCCAGCCCGGCCGGAAGCTGGCGCCCGGGCGTGCTCGCGGCGCTGCAGCCGGGCGCGGCGACGCTGGACACCACGGGATTGGTCGACACCGGCCGGGGGCCCGGCGTGGCGCGCGGCGCGCCCGAGCTGCAGGCCGCCAGCGCCAGGGCCGCGATGGCGACGGCGGAGCGCCCCGAGAGCCTCACGGGTTCGACGCTATCGCTTCGCCCGCTCCACGGCCCAGCGGAGTCTCAGCCGGCCGGCAGGCCCGGCCAAGAAATGTCCGTGAATGTCTGGTGCATGACCGGGTACGAGTATCCAGGGGAAGCTTCTCCGACAGAAGTATTGGGACGGGGCGCGATGAACGAGATGCCGGAGACCGGCCCTGCCGCGACCAGCCTGGAGGATAAGGCCCCGAGCCCTGCCCCCGCCAGCGCGCCGGGACGGCCAGCCAGCGAGGCTCCGCCGGTACTCGCCAGCCCCCGCAAACGCGGGAAGCGCCTGCTCATCCTCCTGTTCGTGGTCAGCATCGCGGTGGCCGTCGCGGCGGCGGCGGTGACCGCTGTGCTGCTCACGCACCGCCCGCACCAGGCGCGCGCGGCGGCACATCCGCTGCGCGCCACGGTGTTCGGCTTGCACCCGGGCCAGTGCTTCAATTCTTTGCCGAACGGAATCGCCGGGGCTCATGCGGTTCCTTGCGCGCAGCCGCATGACGGGGAGATCTACGGCGCGTTCCGCGTGGCGGGACACGATTGGCCGGGCAGCGCCACCCTTGCGAACCAGGCCCGGCTGGGCTGCCAGGCCAGACTCGCCGGCTACCTGAACCCGCAACTGGACACCGGCGACCTGACCGACTCCTACGCCTATCCCGACCAGGGCGCCTGGGCGGCGGGCGAACACATGGTCATCTGCGAGATCCGCGGCACCCAGGGCGGCCTCACCGGCTCAGTCCGTGCCTCCAGCCCCTAGCACGGGGCCAGGGCCCGTCCACCGGAAGAATCAGCGCCGGAGGCCTAAAGTTTCAAAGGCCTCATACGTGTCCTGGGCATGAGGATGCTCCAGACTCTGGCCGCGCCCGGGGTCGACCGCGTGCTGCTGGTGACGGCACACGCGGTGTCCTGGCGGGGAGCGTGCGCGATGATCGTGGTCACGTTCGTGGTCTTGGCCTACCGGCTGCTCGCCGAGCGCGAGCGGCGGAAGACCTTGGAGGCCACCTACCGCTACGCCCCTGCGGGGACGATCGTCTTTCAGGGGGAAGTCCCCGGGAGCCCGCAGATGTGGATTCAGATCGGCGGCGGACAGCGGCCTGAGCCGACGGACCCGGTGACAAGAACGCCAGTGACCCATGGGGAAAGCGCTGCCTCGAACGGACGGCGGACATGAGCCGAAACGTACCGCCCGAGTACCGCGCTGAGGCCGAGGACTGTTTCAAGTCAACGTCGGGGCGCGTCTATGGTTTCCTGCTCCGCCTTACCGGAGGGGACAAGGAACTGTCTGAGGACCTGGTCCAGGAGACGTTCAGGAAGGCGTGGCAGGACTGGGACAAGCTGCGCGGCCGCTCGGGGGAGGCGCGCCTGGCCTGGCTCGTCAGGGTGGCGTCCAACGCCGCCGTGGACATCTTCCGGCGGGAGAAGGTCGCGCGGGAGAACTGGCCGGAGATTACCGAGCTATATCGGCCGGACGAGGTAGATGCGGAGCGGCAGGCGATCACATCGAGCCTCATGCAGCGCTTCGTTGAAGTGGTCAACAGGATGCCTCCTCAGCGACGGCTGGTGGCGTTCCTGCATTGGCGATGCGGGTGGCAGAACTGGGAGATCGCCGAGGCACTGGGCATCACACCTGGCCGGGTCAGTCAGCTACTTGCCGCGGCAAGAAGAACCTTGAGAGACGAACTGGGCCCATATGTGCCCTTTGAACTCGGCGGGCCGGAAGGAGGCGACTGACGATGCCCGAATTTGAGAGCTGGGTCTTCGCCCCATCCCAGGAGGCGCCGACTCATGCGGCGCAGCTGGTCATCACGCTGGAGCCCTATGCAGCACCGGAGCCACCGGCTACGTTTGACGACCGATTCGTCCTGGCGCTGTACCTCGAGGCCGAGCAGGCCTACCTTCCGGACGAGACGCCTTACGACGCCGGCCGCGGCTTGCAGCGGTTCAGCGTGTGGCTCGACGAGCAGGAAGAGACCGACCCTTAACCTCGGGCTTTCGCCCGCGACCGGCCGACCTTGATCGGTTACATGCAAAAAGTGCCTTTGACTTGGGAGGATGGGACTTGTCTAGGATCTTGTCCGCGCCAAGCCGAAGGCACTTATCCCGTGCAGAATACCGCGCGCCGCCCCAAGATCACTGTGTCTGCTGACGGGAAGGGACTGGTGTCCCAGGCCGGGACGCTGCTGCTGGCCGAAGCGGCCCGGGTGACAGGCCTTGGTGAGGGCCTGGCCGGCGCCCTGGCGCGGTGGCGGGCGCCGCGCGGTGCACGACCCGGGGAAGATCCTCACCGACCTGGCCATCGCGCTGGCGCTGGGCGGTGACTGCCTGGCTGATGTTGCGGTGCTGCGCGCTCAGCCGGAGCTGGCCGGGCCGGTGGCGTCGGATCCGGTGATCTCCCGGCTGGTCGCCGCGCTGGCGGCGGAGGGGCCGCGCGCGCTGCGGGCGATCCGCAAAGCCCGGGCTGCCGCCCGCGAGCGGGCCTGGGCGCTGGCCGGCGAGCGGGCGCCGGGTGCGGATGGTGGCCTGGTTCCCGTCGACATCGACGCCACGATCGTGCTCGCGCATTCGGAGAAGGAAAAGGCTGCTCCTACGTGTCCCCGTCGGATAACCCCACCGGTCACCCCGCCGTCGCCTGACGTCAATCCGGCTTCGGCGGGGTGACACGCTTTTCTGCACGCTTTGCGGCGAGCCCTTCACATCTCGCCAATAGTGTGCTGCGATGTCAGACTTGGAATTTCCTACAAACTGTAGGATTGCCGTTTACGGGCCACGACATGTGAGTTCCCGTTTGCGGTCCGTAAGTGCCGTCCTGCTGGAGACCGAAATGGGCTTCTACGTTCGTGACGGCCCGCGCGGTGTTTGGCCCGTAGTCGCCATCGACCGTCAGCCCGGCGTGGAGGTTGCACTTGTTCAAGGCATTCTGCAGGGTCGACACCGCGTTGCCGGCGTTGCCGATCCCGAGCACACAGTTGAAGTTGTTGACGCCCGGGGCCTGGATCGGGATGCGCACCTGGCCGCCGCCGACGGCGGCGTCGAGGGCGGTGGCTGAGCAGGAGACCTGCGCGCTGGCCGAGACGGCCATCGGCAGCACGGAGAAGCCCATAGTGAATGTGAACGCTATGGCAACACTCGACAAGAAACCGACTCTTCTCACGCAGGCTCCTATTGGGGTGGTAGTGAGACACCACACACTATAAGTGCCGGCTGCGCCAATTGATAGACCCTTTTGCACCTTTACACAGCGTCAGCCCGGGGTCTCCCCAGCCCACCGGCGCGCTGGCCTTGCTCCGAGCCTTGAGGCTGCCCTCCTGGCCAGCCTGGCAGTCGGCGTCGTGCTCTTGGTGTGGATTGGCCTTGCGGCAGGTATCCACTAGCCTCGGGCTTTCGCCCGCGACCGGCCGACCTTGATCGGTTACATGCAAAAAGTGCCTTTGACTTGGGAGGATGGGACTTGTCTAGGATCTTGTCCGCGCCAAGCCGAAGGCACTTATCCCGTGCAGAATACCGCGCGCCGCCCCAAGATCACTGAGCCTTTTTCATCCTGTTTGTGATGGGTTCGTCACGGTCTGATTGCGTGGCGGCGCGCCTCCGCTGAGAACCAGGAAGCCCCTGGTAAATGAGGCAGTCGACCAAGATCCACTCCACCACCAGGGGCTTCCATGCTTTTCTACCGTGCCGCGCTGCCGTTGTCGTCGAGGACCCTCACCTACGTGTCCGGGATCATCCGCCGGCACCGCAAGTCGATCGGGTCGCGGTGGCGGCGGCTGAACCCCGGCAAGCAGGCCCTGCTCGTGCTCGCTTACCTGCGCAAAGGCGAGGCGTTCGCGGAGCTTGCGGCCGGGTTCGCGGTCGGCACCACGACCGCCTGGCGGTATGTGGAGGAGACCGTCGCGCTGCTGGCGGCCCGGGCGCCGAAGCTGCGCATGGCGGTCCGGGACGCCACGAGGGCCGGGCATGCCTACGTCGTGGTGGACGGCACCCTCATCCCCATTGACCGGGTCGCCGCGGACCGGCCTTTCTACTCCGGCAAGCACAAGAAGCACGGCATGAACCTGCAGGTCATCGCGAGTCCCGCCGGTGACATCCTGTGGGTGTCCGGGCCGCTGCCCGGCTCGGTGCACGACAAGAAGGCCGAGTGGATCTGGGGCGTCCTGGCCGAGCTGGAGGCGGCCGGGCTGGTCGTCTTGGCCGACAAGGGCTACCAGGGCAGCACGTACGCGAAAACCCCGTACAAGGGCAAGAACAAGCCGCAATCCCAGAAAGACGCCAACCGCGCGCACGCGAAGCTCCGCGCGCCCGGCGAGCGCGCGAACGCGCAGCTCAAGACCTGGAAGATTCTCCGGAAGCTCCGCTGCTGCCCCTGGAAAGCCGGGCGGCTCGCCAAGGCCATCCACGTATTGCAGATCCGCGAGGCATAACCAGGATGGAAAGAGTTCACTGTGTCTGCTGACGGGAAGGGACTGGTGTCCCAGGCCGGGACGCTGCTGCTGGCCGAAGCGGCCCGGGTGACAGGCCTTGGTGAGGGCCTGGCCGGCGCCCTGGCGCGGTGGCGGGCGCCGCGCGCGTGCACGACCCGGGGAAGATCCTCACCGACCTGGCCATCGCGCTGGCGCTGGGCGGTGACTGCCTGGCTGATGTTGCGGTGCTGCGCGCTCAGCCGGAGCTGGCCGGGCCGGTGGCGTCGGATCCGGTGATCTCCCGGCTGGTCGCCGCGCTGGCGGCGGAGGGGCCGCGCGCGCTGCGGGCGATCCGCAAAGCCCGGGCTGCCGCCCGCGAGCGGGCCTGGGCGCTGGCCGGCGAGCGGGCGCCGGGTGCGGATGGTGGCCTGGTTCCCGTCGACATCGACGCCACGATCGTGCTCGCGCATTCGGAGAAGGAAAAGGCTGCTCCTACGTGGAAAAAGACCTACGGGTTCCATCCGCTGGGCGCGTTCGCCGACCACGGCGCCGGGGCGGGCGGGGAGCCGCTGGCCATCTTGCTGCGCGCCGGGAACGCCGGGTCGAACACCGCGGCTGAGCACATCGAGGTGACCAAGCTCGCGCTGGCGCAGCTGCCCCGCAAGCTGCGGCGCCGGTGCTGATCCGCACCGATTCCGGCGGCGGCACCCACGACTTCCTAACCTGGCTGGCCAGCCCGTCCCGCCGCCTGCACTACTCGGTCGGCATGACCATCACCGAGGACATGGCCGTGGCCATCCTGGCCCTGCCGGAGCGGATCTGGGAACCGGCCTATGACGCTGAAGGCCAGGTCCGGCGAGGGGCATGGGTGGCCGAGCTGACCGGCCTGCTGGACCTGGGCGACTGGCCAGCAGGGATGCGGGTCATCGTCCGCCGGGAACGCCCCCACCCCGGCGCGCAGCTGCGCTTCACTGACATCAATGGGCACCGGTTCACCGCCTTCGCTACTGACGCCCGGCGCGGGCAGCTCGCGGACCTGGAACTACGGCACCGAAAGCGCGCCCGGTGTGAGGACCGGATCCGCAACGCCAAAGACACCGGCCTGCGTAACCTGCCCCTGCACGGATTCGCCCAGAACCAGCTCTGGTGCGAGCTGGTGGCCATGGCCAGCGAGCTGCTGGCCTGGATGCAGATGCTCGCCCTGAACGGCCCCGCCCGCGCCTGGGAACCCAAACGGCTAAGGCTGCGCCTGTTCTCCGCCGCCGGGCGGCTGGCGCGCGGCAGCCGGCAGCTGCGATTGCGCCTTGCCGCCACCTGGCCCTGGGCTGATCAGCTCACCGCCGCGATCACCCGGCTGCAGGCCTTCGCCCCCGGCTGACCAGCTGGAACCGTCACTGCGATCAGGAAGGACAAACCCAGGGCCCCCGGGAACCCCGCCCACCCGGCGCGACAACCGGGCAGCCAGGCACGGTCAGGCGCTGAAAACGGCCGCCAGCCGCAGGCTCAGCCAGACAGATCAAGATCGCGAAAGATCGAGGTTAACGATGCGCGGAAGGAATACTGACTGTCCGCCCCGCGATCGGCGAGCTGCCATGTCCGTCGGCAACTCACCTGACCATCTCGGCTTCGCCGTGGTCCGAGGTCGGTAAGCAGCCCTTTGCAAGCAGGCGGGCAGAACTGTCCGCAGGGCGAGGCAGGATGGTTGCATGCCCGCGAAGACCCGGACCCGGAGTGCGGCGCCGCCACGTATAGGCGCCGTCGGTGTCGCGGGCGCGCCCACGGGTGGCGCGGGCGCGGATCCGCTGGCCGGGTTCGGCGCGCTGACCAGGGAGTGGTTCACCGGCGCGTTCACTGAGCCGACCGCGGCGCAGGCGGGTGCCTGGGCCTCCATCGCAGGCGGCGACAACACGCTGGTCATCGCGCCTACCGGGTCCGGCAAGACGCTGGCCGCGTTCCTGTGGGCGCTGGACCGGCTGGCCAGCAGTCCTGTGCCCGCCGACCCGAAGCAGCGCTGCCGGGTGCTGTACATCTCCCCGCTCAAGGCCCTGGCGGTGGATATCGAGCGGAACCTGCGCGCCCCACTGGCCGGGATCCGCCAGGTCGCGCAGCGCCATGGGCTGCCCGAGCCGGACATCCGGGTAGCGGTGCGCACCGGCGACACCGGCGCCGACGAACGGCGGCGGCTGTCCAGCAAGCCGCCGGACATCCTGATCACCACACCTGAATCGCTGTTCCTCATTCTGACGTCGAAGGCGCGCGACTCCCTGCGCGGCGTGGACACCGTCATCGTGGACGAGGTGCACGCCCTGGCCGGCAACAAGCGCGGCGCTCACCTGGCCATCTCGCTGGAGCGGCTGGACGCGCTGCGGAACGGTGCCGTGCCGGGCGAGCCCGGCCAGGACGAGCTTGCCGGGCCGGCCCAGCGGATCGGGCTGTCGGCCACCGTCCGGCCGCCGGAGGAGGTGGCCACGTTCCTCGGCGGTGCCCGGCCGGTAACGATCGCGGCGCCGCCCTACGTCAAGCAGATGGAGTTGCGGATCGTCGTCCCGGTCGAGGACATGACCGACCCGGATCCGCCGCCCGCCAGCCTCCGCCCGGCGTCCGGCGCGCCCGGCGATGGTGCGGCGGGGGAAACCGATCTGCGTGACGCCGCCCAGGGCCAGCGGTCCATCTGGCCGCACGTCGAGGAGAAGGTGCTCGACCTGATCGAGGCGCACCGGTCGACGATCGTGTTCGCCAACTCGCGCCGCCTGGCCGAGCGGCTGTGCGGCCGGCTGAACGAGCTCGCCGCGGAACGGGCGCAGGCCCGCGACGAGGCCGCCGCGGGCCTGGACGGGCCGGGTGGGCCGCCCGCCGGGCCGCCGGCCCAGATCATGGCGCAGTCCGGCGCCTCGGCGGGTGCCCCGGCCGAGGTGGCCCGCGCGCATCATGGCTCGGTGTCCCGGCAGGAGCGGGCGCAGATCGAGGAGGCGCTGAAGGCGGGGCGGCTGCCCGCCGTGGTGGCCACGTCCAGCCTGGAACTCGGCATCGACATGGGCGCGGTGGACCTGGTCATCCAGGTGGAGTCCGCGCCGTCGGTGGCGAGCGGGATGCAGCGCACCGGCCGGGCCGGGCACCGGGTGGGCGACGTGTCCCGCAGCGTGATCTTCCCGAAGTACCCCGGCGACCTGGTCGAGGCCACCGTGGTCGTGCAGCGCATGCGGGACGGCGAGATCGAGGAACTGCGCGTGCCGCGCAACCCGCTCGACGTGCTTGCCCAGCAGATCGTCGCCATGGTGGCGATGGACGACTGGCAGGTCGGCGACGTGGAGCACCTCGTCCGGCGGGCGGCCCCGTTCAGCGGGCTCACCAGGGGCGTGCTCGACGCGGTGCTGGACATGCTGGCGGGCCGCTACCCGAGCGAGGAATTCGCCGAGCTGCGCCCGCGGCTGATCTGGGACCGCACGACGGGCACCTTGCGGGGCCGGCCAGGCGCGCAGCGGCTCGCGGTGACCAGCGGCGGCACCATTCCCGACCGCGGCCTGTTCGGGGTGTTCCTGGCCGGGCCGCAGCGCCAGGGCCGCAACTCGCACCGCGTCGGCGAACTCGATGAGGAGATGGTTTACGAGTCGCGGGTCGGTGACGTGTTCGTGCTCGGCGCCAGTTCCTGGCGGATCGAGGACATCACCGCCGACCAGGTTCTGGTCTCCCCCGCGCCCGGGCAGCCGGGCAGGCTCCCGTTCTGGCACGGCGACACGATGGGCCGCCCCGCGGAGCTGGGCCGGGCGGTAGGCGCGTTCTGCCGGGAAATCGCCGCAGCGGGCCGGGACCAGGCAACCACGAGGCTGCGTAACGCTGGATTGGACGATCTGGCGGCGCAGAACCTGATCCGGTACCTGGACGGCCAGCGGGAGGCCACCGGCTACCTGCCCGACGACCGCACGCTGGTGATGGAGCGGTTCCGTGACGAACTCGGGGACTGGCGGCTGGTGCTGCACAGCCCGTACGGGGCCCGGGTGCACGCGCCGTGGGCGCTGGCCATCGCCGCGCGGCTCCGGGAGCGCTACGAGGGCATGGACGTGCAGGCGCTGCACACCGACGACGGGATCGTGCTGCGGGTTCCGGACACCGACGAGCCACCGCCCGCGGGCATCGCCGAGCTGGCCGCGGAGGAGGTCGAGCCGATCGTCACCGCGGAGCTTGGCGGCTCCGCGCTGTTCGCGTCCCGGTTCCGTGAGTGCGCGGCCCGCGCGCTGCTGCTGCCCCGCCGCCGGCCGGGCCACCGGTCCCCGCTATGGCAGCAGCGGCAGCGCTCGGCCCAGCTGCTCGCCGTGGCTTCCAAGTACGGCACGTTCCCGGTCGTGCTTGAAACCGTCAGGGAATGCCTGCAGGACACCTTCGACGTGCCCGGCCCTGGCCGGCCTGATGCGCGATCTGGCAAGCCGCAAGGTCCGCCTGGTCGAGGTGGAGACGCCGGCCCCGTCTCCGTTCGCCAGGTCGCTGCTGTTCAGCTACGTCGGCGCGTTCATGTACGAGGGCGACTCGCCGCTCGCCGAGCGCCGGGCACAGGCGCTGGCGCTTGATTCCTCGCTGCTGGCCGAGCTGCTCGGCCAGGCGGATCTGCGGGAACTGCTCGACCCGGCGGTCGTCGGCCAGGTGGAAGCCGAACTACAGCGGCTCACCGCCGAGCGTGCCTGCCGCAGCCTGGAGGCCGTGGCCGACCTGCTCCGGGTCATCGGGCCGCTATCGGCCGAAGAGGTGGCGCAGCGCTGCGCCGAGCCGGGCATGGCCGCGGGCTGGCTGGCGGAACTGGACGCCTCCCGGCGGGCGATCGAGGTACGGATCGGCGGCGAGGCCAGGTGGGCGGCCATCGAGGACGCCGGACGGCTGCGGGACGCGCTCGGGGTGCCGCTGCCGCCCGGAGTGCCGGTGGCCTTCACCGAGCCGGTTCCCGACCCGCTCGGTGACCTGGTGGCCAGGTACGCGCGCAGCCACGGGCCGTTCACCGCGCAGGCCGCCGCGGGCAGGTACGGGCTTGGCGTCGCGGTGATCACCGCCACGCTGCACCGCCTCGCCGCGGAGCACCGTGTCGTCGAGGGCGAGTTCGTGCCCGGGGGCCGGGGCACCGAATGGTGCGACGCAGAGGTGCTCCGCATGCTGCGCCGCCGCTGCCTGGCCAAACTCCGCAAGGAGGTCGAACCCGCGCCGCCGGAGGCGCTGGCGGCATTCCTGCCTGCCTGGCAGAACGCGGGCCAGCCCGCCGAAGGCCCGCGGCGCGGCGCGCCGGGGCGGGCCGCCCGTGGCTGGCGCCCGGCCAGCGCGGATGCGGTCTTCGACGCGGTGGATCAACTCGCCGGGGCGGCGCTGCCAGCCTCGGCGCTCGAGACACTCGTGCTCCCTGGCCGGGTTCCGGGCTATCAGCCCGCCGTGCTCGATGAACTGACCGCTGCCGGGGAGATCGTATGGTCCGGTGCGGGCGGGCTGCCCGGCGGGGACGGCTGGGTGGTGCTCGCGCCCGCGCAGGCGGTGCCGCTGCTGTTGCCGCCGCCTGCCGAGATCACCATGACCCCGGTGCATGACGCGATCCTGGCGGTGCTGGAGGGAGGCGGCGGCATGTTCTTCCGCATGCTGGCCGACCGGGTCGCCGGGATGCTCAAGGATCATGACTGGCGCGGGCTGTCCGACCTGGCCGTGGCGGCGGCGATCTGGGACCTTGTCTGGGCGGGACGGCTGACCAACGACACACTGGCGCCGTTGCGGACGGTTCTCGGGACCGGCCGGCCGGTGTTCGACGGGGTTCCGCCGGGACGGCAGGCGGTTCCTGCGGCGCCGGGCCCACTGGCTGGAACTGGTTCCGGGGTCAACGGCGGGGCCCATGGCCCCGGCGCGGGCCAGGGCTCCGGGGGCCAAGGGACCGGGGCGCTGGATCCACGAGGGCTGGGCGGCGCAGGTGCGGTCCCGGGGAGCATACGGATGGCGGGCCGCTCGGGCCGGATCGGAGCACGCAGGCGTGGGTACGGCCGGCCGGTGGTGCCGACGCGGACCGGGCCGCCGACCGTGACGGGGCGGTGGTCGCTGCTGCCCGACCGGGACCCCGACCCCACCCGGCGCTCGCACGCCATCGCCCAGGCTCTGCTCGACCGGCACGGGATCGTGACCCGTGGCTCGGTGGTGGCCGAGCGCGTGCCCGGAGGGTTCGGTGCGCTGTACCCGGTGCTGCGGGCCATGGAAGAGGCCGGGCAGTGCCGGCGCGGGTACTTCGTGGAAGGACTCGGCGCGGCGCAGTTCGCCCTGCCCGGCGCGGTGGACCGGATGCGCGCCGTCGCCTCGGCCCAGGAGGCGGCCGTGACAGGCCCGCCGGGCGATGCCGGGCACCCGCGCTGGCCCGGCCAGCCACCGCCGGCTCGCCCGCGGCGAGGCGGTGCTGCCTCTCGCCCGGAGGGTGCTGACCGGTCAGAGCGTGCTGCCCGGACGGAGAGTCCGGCCTGGCCGGAGGGAATCTCCTGGCCGGAGGGTTCCGTCTGGGCCGATGAGGCTGCCGGGACCGGTCACCCTGCAGCTGGGAGTGCCACGGCATCAGACGCGGCCGCTTCTGGCCGCCGGATCGGTGCGGCCGCGAGCGAGAGTGCCGCCGCCGGAGCCCTGGCAGCCTCTGGCCACGGGAGCGACGTGCCCGCGAGTGGAAGTGCCGCGTCAGGAGACCCGGTGTCCTGGGACGGCGGGGGCGGCTGGGCCGCAGGCGCAGCGGGCTCTGAGGGTTCTGGGGGCACCACAACCCCAGGAACCGGGCCGCCGATCACGGTGCTCGCGGCGGCGGACCCGGCGAACGCGTTCGGTGCGGCCCTGCCCTGGCCGCCACGGCCTGGCGAGGTACCCGGCGCGCACCGCCCCGGCCGCAAGGCAGGCGCGCTCGTGGTGCTGTCCGACGGGAAGCTCGTGCTCTACGTGGAGCGCGGTGGCAAGACCCTGCTCTCCTGGACGAGCGACCCGGAGGTGCTCGTCCCCGCGGCGGTGGGGCTCGCCGAGGCGGTCCGGGGCGGCGCGCTGGGCCGGCTCACCGTGGAGCGGGCCGACGGCACCGGTGTCTACGACACACCGCTGGCCCAGGCCCTTGCCGACGCGGGGTTCCGGCCGACTCCCCGCGGCCTGCGCCTGCGCGGCTGATCCGGCCGCGTCCCGCCAGTCGTCAGGCGGTCCACCGTACGCGCAGCGACGGCGGCTTGCGGAACACCAGCCCGCGGGGTGCAGCCGGGTGCGCCGGGTCGAGGCGCAGGTCCGGCAGGGTGAGCACGGCGCGGACCGCGGCCTGCGCCTCCAGCCTGGCCAGGTGGGCTCCCAGGCAGAAGTGCGGGCCGTGCGCAAAGGCAAGGTTGAGCCGGGCATTGGGCCTGCGCACGTCGAACGTATCCGGGTCCGGAAACACGGCGGGGTCCCGGCCGGCTCCGGCCAGCGAAACGGTGACCGGGTCGCCCGCGCGGATCCGGGCCCCGCCGAGCGTGACATCGCGGGTCGCGTAGCGGTCCACCACGGCGGCCGCGGGCTCCAGCCGCAGGGACTCCTCCACCGCGCCCGCCACCAGGCCTGGATCCTCGCGGACCAGGGCTAGCTGGCCGGGATGCTGGAGCAGATGGAGTATGACGTTACTGATCATGCCCTCGGTGGTCTCGATGCCACCGAACATGATCACCGCCGCGTTGGAAATGACCTCGGCGGTGGCCAGCGCCGCAGCGGCGGTCCCGGTGCCGCCGCCGGTTTCCGCCGTGCCGTCCCCGGCAGTCCCGGCAGCGACGTCCCCCCGGCCACCGGCCGCGACGGCAAGCAGCGACGGCGTCCCGCCGTCCGATTCGATCACCGCGGTGAGCCGCGCACTCAGCGACCCGAAGGCCTCGGCCCCGGCCACGCGGGCTTTGTCCCTGTGCGCCCGGCCCTCGGGGGCGTTCTCGCCGCCTGGGCCGTGGTCACCGGTCAGGGCGGACACAGAGCCGACGATCGCCGCGTACCAGTCGAGCACGGTCGCGGGGTCGGCATCACCCAGGCCGAGGGCCTCGGCGACAACCGCCACGGCCAGCGGGCCGGCCAGGGTGCGCCGCAGGTCCGCGGCACCGCCGGGCCGTATGGCCGTCACCAGGCGATCGGCCTCCGCCACCACGAACGCGGCCAGCCTCGCGTGGATCTCGGCACGGCCGAAGCCCTTGGTGAACGGGGCGCGGTGGCGGCCGTGCGCGGCACCGTCCAGGGACAGCATGCTCGGGCCGACGACGCGGGCGGTGGAGAACCTCGGGTCGTCCACCGTGAAGGCCGCGCTG
This sequence comes from uncultured Actinomycetes bacterium, assembly GCA_963726415.1. Lineage (GTDB taxonomy): Bacteria > Actinomycetota > Actinomycetes > Streptosporangiales > Streptosporangiaceae > DASXKD01. The sequence goes on along the minus strand of CAVSCM010000022.1, from coordinate 153,466 downwards.
TCCCGCATGGCCGCAACCGCCAGATCATGTCTGGTGACCAGCCAGCCGTGCAGGGCAGGCAGCCAGGAAACCGGTTCGGTGTCCCTCAGCCGGTCCAGCCAGGGGTGCGGGTCGCGGTCAAGATCTGCCAGGGTGACGGCCGCACCCAGGGGGAACGCGCCCGGGCCGGAAGCGGGACGAGCCCCTCCATTCTGGTCACGGATGGTCACTTTGACCACGTTAGCTGACCCGCGGCGGGGGCCTGCCGGCGGCGTGCCGGGCCGGCCGGTGCAGCATTCACCCCGTCATAAGGGCCATAATGCAGGGCATGAGATTGTCTGCTCGTGCTGATTACGCTCTGCGTGCAGCCGTGGAACTGGCCGCCTCCAGTGGTGATCACACCACGGCCGAGCAGCTGGCACGGGCGCAGAACATTCCGGCGAAGTTCCTTGAGGCGATCCTCACCCAGTTGCGCCGGGCGGGGCTGGTGCGCAGCCAGCGCGGCCCCGAAGGAGGATTCTGGCTGGCGAAGCCCGCCAACGAGATCTCCCTGGCGGACATCATCCGCGCCGTCGACGGGCAGCTTGTCGGGGTGCGCGGTGAGCGCCCGGAGAACCTCGGCTATATCGGCGCGGCCGAGCCGCTGCAGAGCGTCTGGATCGCGCTGCGCGCCAACGAACGGGCCATCCTCGATGAGGTCACCCTGGACCACATCGTCACCGGCGAACTGCCCGAACGGGTCCGCGAACTCACCGACGACCCCCGCGCCTGGGCCTGAGCAACCTCCGCCGTGCCCGCCACGCCGGGCCGTCGCGGGCTGCGCCTGATAGACGGAGCCCCTTCCGTCCACCCGCCTGAGCCGCGGTCGTGATCATGAGTTTGAGGGGCCGACCCGCTCCCGGACCGCGAAGAGCGACGACAACCGTCAATCGCGGGGTCCCGAACAGCCAACGGCAACAGTCAATCGCGGGTCCCGAGCAGCCAACGGCAACAGTCAATCGCGGGTCCCGAGCAGCCGACGGCAACCGTCAATCGCGGGGGTTCCTGGGGGCTCGGCCCCCCGGGTCAGCACGTAGGCGCGACCCACGCGAAATCGGCCGTAGGCCGATGAGCACAGTTCGCCCGTCGCGGCTACACCGGCACCATGTCGGTGATGTCGCGGATCCGGCGGGCCACGTCGTCGTACCCGGTCTGGTGACCGGCGTGCAGCTTGATGGTGCCGATGACCGGCTCCGCGCCCTCGCCCAGCTTGGCACCGTCCCCCAGTTCGGGTGCGGTGGCCAGGTTGAGCGCCGCCGGCACGGCACCGCGGAAGGGGCGCGCCCCCGGCGGGGTGAGCGCGGTCTCCTCGGCCGACCGCAGCGACGGCTCCCTGGTGCCGGAAAGAACCGGCTCGCTCTGCAGTTCCGCGAGCGCGAAGTTGTCCGACACCTCGCGGAAGACCTGGGACAGCGGGGTTTCCAGCGCGCCGCAGATTGCCGCAAGAAGCTCCGAGGACGCCTCCTTCTGACCGCGCTCGACTTCGGACAGGTAGCCCAGCGACACCCGGGCCGCGGCGGAGACCTCACGGAGGGTACGACCCTGGCGCAGGCGCAGCCGCCGCAGCGCGTCACCGAGCAAGTGACGAAGCAGGACCATGTCGCGCTCCCTTCGCGAAGTGAGTCTGGCAGTCACCACGGTACCTGGCCTTACCGACACTCGGGGAGTGCAGGCGTGGCCGTGTTCGCTGATGACGTAACGCTGTAATCAGGGATCATCTTCCCTAAGCTGCCCCCACAGGAGTTTCAGGGCTTCTCCGACAGTGTCCCGCCGGATGTCGTTCCGATCGCCGGCCAGCGCCAGGGCCCGGGCGGCCGGCACCCCCGCGGCGGTCGCGACGTGCACGGTTCCGGGCGGCAGCCCGTCCACCGGGTCCGGCCCGGCCACTCCCGTCGTGGCCAGGCCCCACGTGGCACCAAGCCGGTCGCGGACGCCCGCGGCCATGGCCCGTGCGACGTCGGGGTGGACCGGGCCGTGCCGGGCCAGCAGGTCGGCGGGGACGCCCAGGAGCGCCGTCTTGAGTTCGGTGGCGTAGGCGATGACGCCGCCGCGGTACACCGCGGAGGCGCCGGGGATCGCGGTGATGGCCGCACCGAGCATGCCGCCGGTGAGCGACTCGGCGGTGGCCAGAGTCTGGCCCCGCTCCCCCAGTGCGCTCACGATCCGGGCCGCCAGGTCACCGCGTGAGTCCACGGCACCATCATGGCCTCCCGTGGCCCTGGCCGCGCGGAGGTGCGCCAAGGCGCCGCGCGGGGTTTCGTCAGGGCGCCTGGCGGACCTGGCCGGAGACCGGCCGGCGGCGAAGTCGCGCGGCCCGTATCACGTAGTCGGCGCCGGTGACCAGGGTGACCAGTACCGCGGCGGCCATCACCACGGCTCGCAGCCACTGCGGGATCCCAGGCAGCATGTAAAGCGAGATCGCCAGTACCTGGAGGAGGGTCTTGAGCTTCCCGCCCCGGCTCGCGGCGATCACGCCGTACCTGATGACCCAGAACCGCAGGCCGGTCACGGCGACCTCTCTGGCGAGGATCACGATGGTCACCCACCATGGGAGCCAGCCGAGGTAGGACAGTGTCACCAGGGCCGCGCCGGTGAGGGCCTTGTCCGCGATCGGGTCGGCGATCTTGCCGAAATCGGTGATCAGTCCCCTGCTCCGGGCGATGCGGCCGTCCAGCAGGTCGGTGACCGACGCGGTGCCGAACGCGACGAACGCCGCCACCCGCCAGGCCGTGCCACCGGCCAGCAGGCAGGCCACCACCACGGGAACGAGCATCAGGCGGATCACGGTCAGTACGTTGGCCAGGTTGACGAGTCCCGGCTGGGGCGGCACCACCGGGCCGGCGGCCCCGCGGGCCGGAGGCTCAGCTTGGGCGGCCACCGTGGCCCCGCCGGGTCAACGCATCCCCGCCCGGGCCGGCGCCCCGGCCGGGGCGCCGAGGCGGGCCTCGGCTAGCAAGTCCACCCCCTCGGACCCGACCACCACGGCGCTGACGATGTCCCCGACGGTCAGCGGGGCCGGCGACCGCACGGTCGTCACCCCGTCCACCTCGGGCGCCTGGTGCGCGGCGCGGCCCTGGTACTGGCCCGGGCCCAGCGGCTCCTCGATGAGCACATCGACGGTTTCGCCGCGCCGGTCGGCGGCACGCTGGGCCATGAGCTCCTCGGCCAGGTCGGACAGGTCGTCGGCACGGCGCGCGATCTCCGCCGGGTCCACGTGCCCATCCAGCGACGCGGCCTCGGTGCCGTCCTCATCGGAGTAGCCGAAGATGCCGATCGCGTCCAGGCGGGCGTCGGAGAGGAACTGTTCGAGTTCCGCGATGTCCTCGGAGGTCTCACCGGGGAAGCCAACGATGAAGTTGGACCGGGCGCCAGCCTCCGGGCACCGCTCCCTGATCTGGTCGAGCAGCGCGCAGAACCGGGGGCCGTCCCCGAACCTGCGCATCGCCCGCAGCACCCGGCCGCTGGCGTGCTGGAACGACAGGTCGAAGTAGGGCGCGACGCCGGGGGTCGAGGTCATCACGTCGACGAGTCCCGGGCGCAGTTCCGCGGGCTGCAGGTAGCTGACCCGGATCCGGGAGATGCCGGGGACCGCCGCCAGGCCGGGGAGCAGCTCGTCGAGCAGCCGCAGGTTTCCCAGGTCCTTGCCGTAGGACGTGGAGTTCTCGCTGACCAGGAACAGCTCACGGACTCCCTGGCTGGCCAGCCACTCCGCCTCGGCGATCACGTCGGCCGGCGGGCGGGACAGGAACGCACCGCGCCAGGCCGGGATGGCGCAGAACGAGCAGCGCCGGTCGCAGCCCGATGCGATCTTGAGCGGGGCGACCGGGCCGCCGTCCAGGCGGCGCCGCAGCACCCGGGGCCCGGACGCCGGTGCGACGCCCGGGGGCAGGTCGGCCACCGCGGAATCGTTGCCCGGGATGCCGTGCCCGGGAACGTGGCCGGCGGCGGCGCCGCGCCGGCCCACCGGGGATATGGGAAGCAGCGTGCGCCGGTCCCTGGGCTCGTGCGCCGGGCGCCGTTCGCCCGCCAGGACCGCGTCCAGCCGGGCACCGATGTCGCCGTAGTCGTCGAAGCTCAGAACCTGCGCCTCCGGCAGGGCGCCGGCGAGTTCGGAGCCGTACCGCTCGGCCAGGCAGCCCGCGGCCACCACCTTCGCCTCTGAGCCGCTCGCGTCCAGCAGTTCCGCGATGGACTCCTGCTTGGCGGCCTCGATGAAGCCACAGGTGTTGACGAGCACCACCGCGGCCTCGTCCCGGCCGGTCAGGGTCCAGCCAGCGGCTTCGAGCCTGCCCGCGAGTTCCTCGGAGTCCACCTCGTTGCGCGCGCAGCCCAAGGTGACCAGGCTGACGGTGCGCCGCCCGGGAACGGATGCACGACTCGAAGGCACACCGGCAGACTACGGTAACCGCGCCCGTGCGCAGGCCGGGACCACCGGCCGCCGAACCGCCGACGCCACAGCACCGTGCTCGGCGACGCCGGCCCGCCCGCCCGGGCCCGCACGACCGTGCCCGCTCGCTGGGCGCGGTTCGCTAGCCGGTGGCGGTGTGGGGCAGCTTCTGGCCCGGGCCGAAGTTGAGTGTCACCGGCTGGCCGTAGGTACCTGGATGGCCCAGGTTCCTGCCGTTCACCGTGAGCACGATCCCGCCCGGGTTGCCGATCTGCATGGACACCGCGTGCCGGAAGCGCCAGATGCGGGTGGTACCGCCGGGCACGTCGACCTGGAACAGGAGCTGGCCGTGCGGTTTGGTGAATTGCACCCAGCAGTCCTGGATGGCTGTGAGCCGGATGGTCAGGCGGCGGTGGTGCACCGCGGACGGTGTCGGTGACGGCTTGGCAGTAGGCGACTTGGACGCCTTGGCATGCGCGCCGTCAGCCGCCGCGACCGGCCGGGGCGAGTTTCCGTGATCGACCAGCCGGAACACGCCGTAGCCGAGCACCGCGGCCAGCACGAGGACCATCACCACGCTCCAGTTCGCGGAGCGCCGCTCTTTCAGCCGGATCGGGGTCGAGGGTTCAAAGACGTCAGCAGCGGTAATCGCCTGCGGCGCGCCATGAATTGCGTCGTACTCGCGAACCAGTTCCTCGGGATCGCGCCCAACGACTCTCGCGATGCTGCGGATGTGTCCCCGAGCGTAGAAATCACCACCGCATGCCGAGAAGTCGCCGCGCTCGATTCCCCGAATGATCGTCTCCCTGATGCAGGTCTGCTGACTGACCTGCGCAATGGTGAGACCTGCCTGGCTGCGCGCCTGCGCCAGGGCATCACCAACGCTCACGCGGCGCCTCCAACTGACTTGTAAGCACTGCGGACCGCCCGGGGACGCGGCGCAGTGGGCCCCAAATTCTGCGCGCTCCTGCAGTACGGGAGCAGTCACCAAGTGTAGACATGCCCGCGATCAGGGGCGTGGACACCGGCCTGCTCAGTCGTCCCCGCCACCCCGCAGAGATGCCAGCAAACCGGGCAGATCATCCGGAAGCACCAGCACGTCGCGCGCCTTGGAACCCTCGCTGGGCCCGACGATGCCCCGGCTTTCCAGCAGGTCCATGAGCCGGCCCGCCTTGGCGAAGCCGACCCGCATCTTGCGCTGCAGCATCGAGGTGGAGCCGAACTGGGTAGAGATGACGTGCGTGGCGGCTGTGATCAGGTCGTCGAGGTCGTCGCCGATGTCGGGGTCGATCTCACGCGCCCTGCCCTCGGGCACGGCGACGTCCTCGCGGTAGTCCGGCTGCGCCTGCTTGCGGCAGTGCGCGACGATCTCCCTGATCTCCTTCTCGGTGACGAAGGCGTTCTGCAGCCGCAGCGGCTTGCTCGCACCCATCGGCAGGAACAGCGAGTCGCCCTGGCCGATGAGCTTCTCCGCGCCGGTCTGGTCCAGGATGACCCGGCTGTCAGTGGCCGAGGCGGCGGCGAAGGCCAGCCGTGACGGCACGTTGGCCTTGATCAGCCCCGTCACCACGTCCACCGACGGGCGCTGGGTGGCGAGTACCAGGTGGATGCCGGCTGCCCGGGCGAGCTGGGTGATCCGGACCACGGCGTCTTCCACGTCCCTGGGCGCGATCATCATCAGGTCGGCCAGTTCGTCCACGATCACCAGCAGGTACGGGTACGGCAGGTAGGTGCGCTCGCTGCCCGGCGGCGGGGTGAGCTTGCCCGTGCGGACCGCCTTGTTGAAGTCGTCGATGTGCCGGAACCCGGACGCGGCCAGGTCGTCGTAGCGCCGGTCCATCTCCCCGACCACCCAGCCCAGCGCCTCGGCGGCCCTTTTCGGGCTGGTGATGATCGGCGTGATCAGGTGCGGGATGCCCTGGTAGTGCGACAGCTCCACCCGCTTGGGGTCGATGAGGATCATCCGCACGTCGTCCGGGGTGGCCCGCAGCAAAATCGACGTGATAAGTCCATTTACGCAAGTACTTTTCCCGGCACCTGTGGCACCCGCAATAAGAATATGAGGCATCTTCGCGAGGTTGGCGATGACCGTGGCGCCCTCGACGTCCTTGCCCAGGCCCACCACCATCGGATGGTGATCGGACAGCGCGACCGGCGAGCGCAGCACGTCCCCCAGGCTCACGATCTCGCGGTCGGCGTTGGGGATCTCCACCCCGATCGCGGACTTGCCGGGGATCGGCGACACGATCCGCACGTCCGCGCTCTTCACCGCGTAGGCGATGTTCCTGGTGAGCTGGGTGACCCGCTCCACCTTGACCGCCGGGCCCAGAGTGATCTCGTACCGGGTCACCGTCGGCCCGCGGGTGAACCCGGTGACCGCCGCGTCCACGTCGAACTGGTCGAGCACCTCGGTCAGGGCGCGCACCACGACATCGTTGGCCCCGGTCCGCTCCTTGGGCGCGGTCCCCGGCTTCAGCAGCGCGGCGGGCGGCAGCGTGTAGCTGGCGTCGCTGGCCCCGGCGAGCGTGAGCTGCTCGCCCTTGGCCGGACCCAGGTGCTCCAGCGCCTGGCCGGGCTTGCGCGCGGACTCCGACGGCCCGAATCCCAGCGCCTCGAGCAGGCCCTCGGCATCCCCGGAACCCTCCAGTTCGGCGGCGACCGCGCCCGCGGAGCGGGACGGCTCCTCCAGCACCGGGCCCTTGCCCCTGGGCCTGCCGGTACCCGATGCGCCGCCGGTACCGCCTAGGAGCGGGGTGTCGTATGGCTTGACATGATCGCCGGCCTCAATGGCCGAGAGCCGTTTGCGGCCGCCGCGGCCGGCCGCCGGCGTCTTGTCCCCTGCCCCCGCCGCGTCGTCCTCGCGGTGCCGCGCAGATCGGCGAGGCGTTCCGGCACCCGGTGCAGCGGGGTGCCGGTGATCACCAGGAGCCCGAACCCGCAGACCAGCGCGAGCAGCGGGGCCGCGACCCAGGGCGTGACGGCCGCGACGAGCGGCGCCGAGGCGAAGTAACCGATGAAGCCCCCGGCGGCCTCGATCGCGCCCGCGCCGTCGGCCGGGGACGGCGTGCCGTGTGCGATGTGCACCAGGCCCAGCACGCCCACGATCAGCGCCAGCCCGCCGATGACGATCCGCCCGGTCTCCGCGTTCCGGTCCGGATGCCGCAGGTACCGCCAGGCCAGCAGGGCGAGCAGCACCGGCAGGACCCAGGCCATGGAGCCGAACCCGCCGTGGACTGCGCCGGTCATCAGCCTGCCGACGGCGTTGCCCAGGTGAAACCAGGTGGTGGCGGCGACCACCAGGGCCGCGCCGAGGAAGGCGAGCCCGATCCCGTCCCTGCGGTGCATCGGGTCCAGGTCGGCCGCGCTGCGGCCCAGCCCCCGCGCGGCGAAGCCGACCGCGTGCGCGACCACCATCCAGGCGGCGGCGAGCGCGCTGGCGATCCACCCGAACAGGATCAGGAACCCGTTGCTGGTCGGCTGTGACCGCTGCGACCGGGCCGTCCTGCCCCGCCGGTTCCCGCCCCGGCCCCTCGGTGCCTCTGCCCCGTCCCCGGGCGGGCGGCCGGCTGTTGTTGCTGGCCCGGGCGCGCGGCGAGGTGCCCGCGGGCCGGGGCCGCGAGGCCGTCCTGCCCTGCGGGCGGGCGCCGCCCTGCGACACACCGCCCTTTGACCCACCAGTCTTGGGGACACGGGTCGCCATGATCTCCACGGTAACGAGTACCTACGGATACGGGCGAATGACACGCCGCGCGTCACGCGCTCGGCTTAACCGGTAAGCCCGGGCGGCGTGCCGGGCACTGCCGGCCCTGGCCCCGCGTCAGACGTCCACCACCATCGGGATGATCATGGGACGGCGCCGGTAGTTCTCGTTCACCCACCGGCCGACGGTCCGCCGCACCAGCTGGCCGAGCTGCCGGGAGTCGTTGATGCCGTCGACCGCGGCGGCAGCCAGCGCCTCCTCGATCCGCGGCATCACCGCGCTGAACGCGGCGTCGTCGATCCCTGAGCCCCGGGCGTGGATCTCCGGCGGTGCGGCGAGCTTGCCCGTGGTGGAGTCGACCACCACGACGATCGAGATGAATCCCTCGTCACCGAGGATCCGCCGGTCCTTCAGCGAGGTCTCGGTCACCTCGCCGACCGACAGGCCGTCCACGTACACATAGCCGCACGGGACCGCGCCGGTGACCGAGGCCTTGCCGTCGACCAGGTCGACGACCAGGCCGTTCTCGGCGATCACGATGTTGTCATCGCTCACCCCGGTCAGCGACGCGAGCCTGGCGTGGGCGCGCAGGTGCCGCCATTCCCCGTGCACCGGCATGAAGTTGCGCGGGCGGGCCAGATTCAGCACGTAGAGCAGTTCGGCCTCGGACGCGTGCCCGGACACGTGGACCATCGCGTTGCCCCGGTGCACGACCTTGGCCCCCCACCGGGTCAGCGCGTTGATCACCCGGTACACGGCGGTCTCGTTGCCCGGGATCAGCGAGGACGCGAGGATCACGGTGTCGCCCTCGGCCACCCTGATCTGGTGGTCCCGCCCGGCCATCCGCGACAGCGCCGACATCGGCTCGCCCTGGGACCCGGTGGAGATGAGCACGATCCGCTCGGGCGGCATCTCCTCCGCCTCCTTGAGGTCGACCATGAGGCCGCCGGGCACCACCGGGATATGCAGGTAGCCCAGGTCCCTGGCGACTCCCATGTTGCGCACCATGGACCGGCCCACCAGCGCCACCTTGCGCCCGTGCGTCGCCGCGGTGTCGAGAACCTGCTGCACGCGGTGCACGTGGCTGGCGAAGCAGGCCACGATGATCCGCTGCTTGGCGGAGGCGAAGATGTCGGCGAGCACCGGGGCGATGTCGCGCTCGGGCGTCACGATCCCCGGGACCTCGGCGTTGGTGGAGTCCGACATGAGCAGGTCCACGCCCTCGGCGCCGAGCCGCGCGATCCCGCCGAGGTCGGTGAGCCGCCCGTCCAGCGGCAGCTGGTCCATCTTGAAGTCGCCGGTGTGCAGGACCATGCCCGCGCGGGTCCGGATCGCGACCGCGAGCGCGTCCGGGATCGAGTGGTTGACCGCCAGAAACTCGCAGCTGAACGGGCCCGAACGACTGCCGCGTTCCGCCGCCGACCTCGACGGTCTGCGGGGTGATCCGGTGCTCGGCGAGCTTGCCGCCGATCAGGCCGAGGGTCAGCTTGGAGCCGACCAGCGGGATGTCCCGCCGTTCCCGCAGCAGGTACGGGATGGCGCCGATGTGGTCCTCGTGGGCATGGGTGATCACCACGGCCTCGATGAGGTCGTAGCGTCCCTCCAGGCTGGTGAAGTCGGGCAGGATCAGGTCCACCCCGGGCTGGTCGGGCTCGGGGAACAGCACGCCGCAGTCCACGATGAGCAGGCGGCCGGCGTGCTCGAACACCGTCATGTTCCGGCCGATCTCGCCGAGACCGCCGAGCCCGGTGATGCGCAGGCCGTTGCGGGTCAGCCGGGGGGGCAGGCCGAGATCGGGGTGCGGGTGGCTCACCAGGTGGTCCCGCCCGCCCGGGCGGCGCGGGCGCTCATGCGACGGTCCCCGGCAGCTTCACGCCGCCGGCCACCAGATCGGTGCGCAGTTGCTCGAGCTGGGCTGGCGTGGCGTCGACGAGCGGCGGGCGGGTGACCCCGCCGGGCAGCCCCAGCAGGCCGAGCGCCGCCTTCGCCATGATCGCGCCTTGGGTACGGGTCATGATCCCGATGATGACAGGCAGCACGTCGAGGTGGATCTGGCGGGCCTCGCTCACCCGTCCCGCCAGGTAGGCGTCGATCATGTCGTGCAGGCGGTCGCCGACCACGTGCCCGACCACGCTGACGAACCCGGCCGCGCCGACCGAGAGCCACGGCAGGTTGAGGATGTCGTCGCCGCTGTAGAACACCAGGTCCGTGGCGGCCATCACCTGGGAGGTCGCGCCGAAGTCGCCCTTGGCGTCCTTGACCGCGACGATCCTGGGGTGCTGGGCCAGCCGGATCAGGGTCTCCGTCTTGATCGCCGTGCCGGTGCGGCCGGGGATGTCGTAGAGCATGCACGGCAGCCCGGTCGCGTCCGCGGCGGCGGTGAAGTGGGCCACCAGGCCTTCCTGGGGCGGCTTGTTGTAGTACGGCGTGACCAGCAGCAGCGCGTCCGCGCCCGCCCGTTCCGCCTGCCTGGCCAGCTCGCAGGTGTGGGCGGTGTCGTTGGTGCCGACCCCGGCCACGATCGTCGCGCGGTCGCCGACCGCCTCGATGACCGCCCGCAGCAGGCGGTCCTTTTCCGCGTCGGAGGTGGTCGGCGACTCGCCGGTGGTTCCGCTGATGACCAGGCCGTCGTTACGCATGTCGTCGACCAGGTAGGTGGCGAGGCGGGCAGCCCCGTCGGTGTCGAGTGCTCCGTCGGCGGAGAACGGCGTGATCATCGCGGTCAGCATCCGGCCGAAGGGCGCCCCGTCGCTGGGACGCGCCGCCGGGCTGGCCCGCGGGCGCCTGCTGAGTCTCGGTCATAGATGAAAACTACCGGCGTGTGCCCGCCTGAGCACGCGAAGACGCGGACGACGTGAGCTCGGGGGTACCCACGTCGGCCGCGTCTACCTCATGAATCGCGAATACGCGTCGCCGCGTTACCAACAGTTCACAGAATGTGTGCTTGCCGTGGCCCGCGGCGTGGCCCCGGGGCGTCAGAACACCGGGATGATGTCCTCGGGGTTGATGTCGTCGGCCACGTCGACGCCCTCGATGTCCAGTTCCGGGATGGCCGGGAACGCGATGCCCCACCGGGTGACGATCGCCCGGACGCGGGCGATGGCCACCCGCCAGTTCTCCGCCTGCTTCTCGTAGGACAGCACGCCGAGGCCGCCCTCGCGGGCGTGGTTCATCAGGATCCGGTGATTGGCCATGAAGTACGGCGGAAGCTCCCAGAACCCCTCCGGCGGCTCCCAGAGGATCATCGACAGGAAGATGAACCCGGCCCGCAGCTGCCGGGTGATCAGGTCCTTGACGTCCTCGGTCAGGCCCGGCCACTCGTTCTCCAGGATCGTCATGCAGATCTGCAGGTGGCGTGATTCGTCCCGGCCGATCCGCTGGAACATCTCCGAGAACACCGGGTGCGTGGTGCCCGAGGACATGCCGCGGAACAGCGTGGACGCGGCCATCTCGCCCATCATGAAGCTGGTGAACAGCACGGGCAGGGAGTACTTGCCGACCGCCTTGTTGTAGCCGGTCCAGTACCGGCCGCCGTTGTGGTACAGCCAGCCGATGTTGTTGTGCGCGGCCTGCTCCAGCGGCGTGACCGGCTGCCAGTCCAGCGGCCCGCCCGGCCATAGCTTGGCGATGCTGCGCTGGCAGCACTCCTCGTGGTTCATCTCGTCACGGGTGATCGAGAAGAAGCATTTGCGGACCGGGTCCTCTTCGTGCTGCTCGAACGCGTGAATGGTGGCGCGGGCGAACACGGCGGGACCGGAGGCGTCGAAGTTGGCCAGCACGGAGAACCAGTACATGATGCCGAGCCGCTGCTCGGTGGTGAAGTCCTCGGCCCGCAACCGGTCCCACGGCAGGTCGGCGGGGTTCCAGGCGGCGCGCTTGGACTTCTCGTAGATGGCGGCGAGCTTGTCGGTCTCCACCCGCCACTCCATCGGATAGATGTTCGGCTGCGGAATCTCCGGCGCGGGCCAGAACCCGCCCTCGGGGATGACCAGCTCGCGATCCGGCTCTGCCACCAGCGTGCTCCGTCCTGCTCGGCAGCGCTCTATGACGCTCTATGACAGGGTACGGCTAAATCTGCGGCAGACCGTCATAGCGGTCCGTTCGCCGTCGTCAGAGCCCGAGGTCGCGGCCGATGATCTCCTTCATGATCTCGGTCGTGCCGCCGAAGATCGTCTGCACCCTGCTGTCGGTGAACGCCCGGGCCACCGGGAATTCACGCATGTACCCGTACCCCCCGTGCAGTTGGACGCACCGGTCCACGACGCGGTTGCACAACTCGGTGTTCCACCACTTCACCATCGCCGCGTCCGGGACCGACAGCCTGCCCGCGTTGTGCTCGAGCACGGCCTTGTCGGTGAACGCGCGCGCCACCGCGGTCTCGGTCGCGATCTCCGCGAGGACGAACCTGTTGTGCTGGAATCTGCCGATGGGCCTGCCGAAAGCCTCTCTTTCTTTGCAATATGCAAGCGTCGTGGCCAACACCGCCTCGGCGCCGGCCAGCGCCGTGGCGCCGATGGCGAGGCGTTCCCTCGGCAGGTTCTGCATCAGTGCCACGAACCCGCCGCCTTCCTCGCCGAGCAGGTTGCCGGCCGGGACGCGGACATCGTTGAAGAACAGTTCCGAGGTGTCCTGGGCATGCATGCCGACCTTGTCCAGGTTGCGGCCGCGCTCGAAGCCGGGCATCCCCCGCTCCACCACGAGCAGGCTGATCCCCCGGTAACCGGCGTCGGGGTCGGTCCTGGCCGCGACGATCACCAGGTCACAGAGCTGGCCGTTGGAGATGAACGTCTTCGACCCGTTGAGGACGTAGTCGTCGCCGTCGCGGACCGCGGTGGTGCGCATGCCTTGCAGGTCGCTGCCTGCCCCCGGCTCGGTCATGGCGATGGCCGTGATCAGCTCGCCGGTGCAGTAGCCGGGCAGCCACCGCTCGCACTGCTCGGCGGTGGCCAGCCGCTGGAGGTAGGGCCCATTGATGTCGTTGTGCACGGCGAAGCCGGGCCCGGTGGCCCCCGCCTTGGCCAGCTCCTCGTCGAGGATCAGGTAGTAGCGGTAGTCCTTGGAACCGCCGCCGCCGTACTTCTCGTCGATCTCGATGCCGAGCAGCCCGGCGCGGCCGGCGGCCAGCCACACGTCCCTGGAGACCATCCGGTCCGCCTCCCACTTCTCGTGGTAGGGCGTGACCTCCTTGGCGATGAAGGCCTTGATCATCTCCCGGAAGTCGTCGTGCTCGCTGGTGAAGATGTCGCGCTGCATGCGGTGTCCTCCTGCTGGTTCCCCGTGGCCGCGGCCCTGGCGGGCCGCGTGCTGGCGCAGGCAGCCGCCTGAATGGAACGTAACACCGCAGGGCCGGGCAGTCCCCGCCCCTCCGCCCGCCGAACCCGCCACGACCCGGCGCCAGCTACTGCCCGCCTGCCCCCACCCGGCTGAACCCGCCACGACCCGGCGCCAGCCGCTGCCCCCGCCTGCCCCCCACCCGGCTGAACCCGCCACGACCGGCGCCCCGGCCTGCGCCAGCCACTTCCCCGCCCCCCGCCGGTCCGCCGAACCCCGCCATCATCGCCACCCGCCGACGCCAGCCACGCACCTATTGCTATTGCGAGTAATTTGCATCTTCCCTAGAGTGCGTTTTATCCGCTGGCACTGAGGGGGTCGATCGAGTCCATGGTCACCGTGCAAGCCCGGGCCAGGCGCATCAGGGCAGCCTTGACCCCCAGCGAGTGGAGCCGGGTGGGCGGTATGGCCGGGACCGTGGTCCTGCTGCATGTGCTCGGCTGGGGCATGCTCGCAGCCGCTCTGAGCGGGCACTACCACATCAGCAAGACCGAGATCTTCGGGCTGGGCACCGGGTTCCTCGCGTACACGCTGGGCATGCGGCACGCGTTCGATGCCGACCACATCGCGGCTATCGACAACACCACCCGCAAGCTAGTGGGCGAGGGCAAGCGGCCACTGTCGGTGGGTTTTTTCTTCTCGCTGGGCCACTCGACGATCGTCTTCGCCTTGGCCGTACTGCTGAACTTCGGCATCCGCGCGCTGGACAACCAGGTGCGCAACGACAACTCCGGGTTGCACAACGTGACCGGGGTGATCGGCACCGGGGTGTCGGGAACGTTCCTCTACCTGATCGCCGCGCTCAATGTGATCGTGCTGGTCGGCATCGTCAAGGTGTTCCGCGATATGCGCCGCGGCGCATACAACGATGAAGAACTCGAAGAGCAGCTCGCTAAGCGCGGCCTGATGAACCGAATCCTCGGCCCGCTGGCGCGCCGCGTGGACACCCCTTGGAAGATCTACCCGGTCGGCGTGCTGTTCGGGCTCGGATTCGACACCGCCACCGAGGTCGCGCTGCTGGTGCTGGCCGGCTCGGCGGTCGTCAGCGGCCTGCCGTTCTACGCGATCTTGTCGCTGCCGATCCTGTTCGCCGCCGGCATGTGCCTGTTCGACACCGCCGACGGGTGCTTCATGAACTTCGCCTACGACTGGGCGTTCGCCCGCCCGGTCCGCAAGGTCTACTACAACTTGACCATCACCGGGCTGTCGGTGTTCGTCGCCTTCTTCATCGGCACTGTGGAGATCCTCAGCCTCATCAGCCAGGAGTACCGGCTCGGCGGCGGGTTCTGGGAGTTCATGGGCAACTTCAACATCAACAAGGCCGGGTTCGTGATCGTCGGCGTGTTCGTCGTCACCTGGGTCGTCGCGCTGGCGATCTGGCACTTCGGCAAGATCGAGCAGAAGTGGGAAGCCGCCGCCGAAGGCCCGCAAGACTGACCGTGCCCGGGCCGGCCCGGCAAGGCTTCACCCACAATTCACCCGCGCCTCATCCGTCCCCCAAGGTGGCAGGCCGGTGTCGTCGGGCGCGCCGAGGGTTTGTGGGCGTTGGCGCCAACGCCCACAAAAGAATGTGGTCGTTGGCGTAATCGCCTGCAAACGCGGTGCGGGGACGTGGCGAGGTTATGTGGGTTTCGGGTGGCGTGCGCGGGTCCTGGAGCCGCCCAGGGCCTACGAGACGTCGGGCCGGACTTGCCTGGAGCTGGATTGCGCGGCGGGCTGAGCTGGAACGGACCGGGTCAGGTGGCGCTCGGCGTCAGGCGGCGCTGGGCTCGACCAGGTAGGCGGCCCATTGCGGGTCGCCGTCGTACATGGCCCCGATCAGCCGCCAGTGCGGCCCGCGCGGCGCGGCGGGAGCGCAGCGCAGGGTCCAGCCAAGTTCCTCGACCAGCCTGTCGCCCTTGCTGTGATTGCACCGCATGCACGAGGCCACGCAGTTCTCCCAGGTGTGCGCGCCGCCCCTGCTTCGCGGCACTACATGGTCGATGGTCTCGGCCCGGTGGCTGCAATAGGCGCACTGGTAGTTGTCCCGGCGCATGAGCGCACCGCGGGTGAGCGGGATCCGGCTCCGGTGCGGCACCCGGACGTAACGGCGCAGCCGGATGACCGAGGGCATGGCGAGCACGAGCGACGTTGAGCGCAACAAAGCGCCCTCCGAATCATCGTGCACAACCTCGGCTTTATCCCCCAGGACCAGGCACACCGCACGGCGCAGGCCAACCGTGGTCAGCGGTTCATACGTCACGTTGAGCAGCAATACCCGTCGCACGCCGCCTCCCGCCTGGGTGCTCATGCCAACCGTCTGCGGTGCTTATGCCAAGCACAGCCTAACGGGCGCGGCCCGAACCCTCTAACACCTCCCGCGGCATCGGGTTCCGTCGCCGACTGCCGCCAGCCCCGTCGGCCAGCGCACCCGGATCGAAGCGTTCACCCGTCAACGGTGACTGGTTGTGAGATTCACCCGCCTTGATGTCCGATTTATTATATTTTCTGATTACGGATCGCGTGAGTCCCGGGTATGCGGGGGGCGGGTAGGGGTCGCAGGGTCGGCGGCGAGGGGGGCGCCGGCCCGGCGGCCCTCAGCCGGTGCCCGCCTGCGCCGGGCCCTGCCCGGACCTCTTCAAGCGGTGGCCAGGGCCTCGCGATATTCACGCACCGCGCTGACCTCACCGTGGCGCCCGGCCACGCAGTCCCCCAGCGACCTCGCCGCTCGCACCATGATCTCGGACCGGTGCTCACGCGGCACGGCGAACAAGGTCTCCTTGCTCAGCCGGAGCGCCTCCTCCGGCTCGTCGGCCTCCAGGCGGCACCGGGCCAGGCCCAGCGTGGCCAGCGACCGGTCCAGGACCTCCTCGGTGGAGTACAGCCGCAGGGCGTGCTTCAGGGCCTTCTCCGCGCCCTGCTGATGGGCGAGCGTGACCAGCGTGTCGCCCTCGTGGAACAGCAACTGGCGCTCGGTGTAACCGAAAGCGGTGTCGCCGCGGTCGGTGGCGGGAAGCCGGGACAGGGCCTCATGAGCGCTGTCGAGCAGGCCGGAGGCACGCCGCAGCCCCTGGGGCTTGGCGGTGCCACCACGCCGTGCGGCCACCCTGGCGAGCGCCCGCGCCTCCATGACCGGGGCCATCGCCGCGGCGACGCACACGTTGCGCCCGGCCAGGCCCGCCCCGGCCCGGGCCAGCGCCACCGCCTCGGCCGGGTCGCCGTAGTAGAGCGGGACGAGCGCCTCACGGACGGCTATCCAGGCGCGCAGTTGCCGGTCACCGGTCTCGTCTCCGGCGGTCCGCGCGGTACGGAAGAAGGACCTGGCCAGGCGCTGATGGCCAACATCGATCATGATCATGCCGGCCAGCCCGGCAAGCTGCGCGGCGAGCCGGCACAGCCGCTCGCTGAAGTCGAGCGGCTGCCGGTGCTCGCACATCCGGCGCACGTCGCCGAAGTCCAGCAGCACGTCACAAAGCAGCCGCAACGGCGGGACGGTCAGGTACTGGATGCCGTAGTCGGCGGTTGTCTCTTCCCACTGATCCAGCATCGAGGCCGAGACGGTCCCGCCCACCAGGGCGTCGTCCATCCGGCGGCGGATGCGCTCCACGGCACCGAGGAACTGGCTGTCTACCCCGGCCGCCGCGTCCGCGATCATGCGCAACTGGGCCCGGCGGAGCACGTCGTCGTCGTCCTCGGCCTCACGCGGGTCCGCCGGAAGACCGAAACCCTCGTCCTGTGGCGGCACCGGGGAGGCGCCGGCCGATGCCCGGGCACGCAGGTAGCTAACCTCCGCTGAGCTCACAGCCGCGCGGTCCGGCGGGTCGCCGAAGGCCGCCCCTGACTGCGCAGGCACCTGAGCGGCTGGCCGGGCCCTCGGCCCGGCGCGATGCGGCCGGCCGCAGAAGCACTGGCCGGGATATCCCAGATCCGCGGGCTCGGCCCGGTACACCGCGCACAGGTAGTGGAGGTATTCCGGGCCAGGCCGCTTCTGGCCGCTCTCGTACGCCGACAGCAGCGTCTCGCTGAACCGCGGGGCGGGCCGGCCCTCGCTGGCATACCAGGCGCGGATCTGGGCGACGACGTCGGCAAGCGAGACGCCGAGCGCCAGGCGGTAGGCGCGGATCCGGCTGGTTCCGGCGAGCGGAGCGCACCGATCGTGGATCTCGGCCGCGATCTGCGCCGAGTTCAGCCCGCCAACGAGCCCGGCGGCGCGGACTTCGCGGGCGACCACGAACTCCTGCCGCGCCTCACCCCCGGCCAGCCGCGCGACCAGATCGGCCGGCGGCGCGGCTTCCATGGTGGGCAATGACGCCGACGAGGGTGGCGCTGACGGCGGCGCTGGGGATGACGGTGGCGCTGGGAATGATTGTGCTTGGGACGACCGTCTTGGCGATGACGGCACAGCGGGTGACGACACCGGTGGTGACGATGGCCCGACCGGCTGCTGGGGCAGCAGATGCGTCTGATCGGTGTGCTCGTCAGCACGTGAGAGCTCGTCGGCGCCTTGCAACATCCCGGGCCCCTCTCCTTCGACGCTGGCCCGTCCCCCGGCCGGGTGATACCGACTCAATGTAACTTGAGAGTCGCTCAGCGAGAATCAGAATCTGTGAAATCGACATTGTGCTGGTGAGTGTGCGTCATGCACATGCGACCCAAAGCCTTAGTGCATGTTGCATATAGGACAGCCGGGCCTGCAATGCTAAAGCAAAACTGTGTCCGTCTGGTAACTATCACCCTTAGTAACCGCTGCGAGCGGCGCGACGGCCGACACGGGGCCACGTACCCTGGACGCCAGCTATGGACACGACGACAGAACCGGCGAGTTTCTACGAGGCGGTCGGCGGCGAAGAGACCTTCCGCCGGCTGGTGCACGCCTTCTACCAGGGCGTCGCTAACGACCCTGAACTTCGTCCGGTATACCCGAGCAAAGACCTCGGGCCCGCCGAGGAGCACCTGCGGCTGTTTCTCATGCAGTACTGGGGCGGCCCGCGCACCTATGACGAGCGCCGTGGGCATCCCCGGCTGCGCATGCGCCACGCGCACTTCTCGATCGGGGAAGCGGAGCGGGATGCGTGGTTGCGGCACATGCGCGCCGCCCTGGACGAACTGGGGCTCGATCAGGAGCACGACGCCCAACTGTGGGACTACCTCGTCATGGCCGCGCACAGCCTTGTCAACCGGCCTCGTGAGCCCGGCGGCCCCGACCTCGGCCTGACCCCCGCCTAAGCCGCCGAGGGCGGCCTCCGGGTAGGCACGGCAGGCTACGGCGAAGGCGGCCGAAGGCTGACGAGCAGGATCGATCGCCCCGGCAGGTGGGTGAACTACGTCAGCCGCCCCAGCGGCCGCAGGCCGGCATGCTTGGTGAGCTGCCCAAGGCCCTCGGCCTCTTCAACCGCGGGTGAGCTTGCGGTAGGTGACACGGTGCGGCCGCGCGGCCTCGGCACCGAGCCGCTCGACCTTGTTCTTCTCGTAGCCCTCGAAGTTGCCCTCGAACCAGAACCAGGACGCGCCGCCCTCCCAGGCCAGAATGTGGGTGGCAACCCGGTCAAGGAACCACCGGTCGTGGCTGGTGATCACCGCGCAGCCGGGGAAGTCGAGCAGGGCATTCTCCAGCGATGACAGCGTCTCTACGTCGAGGTCGTTGGTCGGCTCGTCCAGGAGCAGCAGGTTGCCGCCCTGCTTCAGGGTGAGCGCGAGGTTCACCCGGTTACGCTCACCGCCGGAGAGGACTCCGGCCGGCTTTTGCTGGTCCGAGCCCTTGAACCCGAACGCGGCCACATAGGCCCGGCTGGGGATCTCGGTCTTGCCGACCCGGATCGAAGTCTCGCCATCGGAGATCACCGCCCAGACGTTCTTGTCCGGGTCGAGGCGCGACCTGTTCTGGTCCACATAGGAGATCTGCACGGTGTTGCCGACCGTGATGCTGCCCGCATCCGGCTGCTCGTCTCCGATGATCATCTTCATCAGCGTGGTCTTGCCCACGCCGTTCGGCCCGATGATGCCGACGATGCCGCCCTGGGGCAGGGAGAAGCTCAGGTCTTCGATAAGCACGCGGTCGTCGAACCCCTTGGTCAGCCCCTGGGTCTCCACGACCTGGCGGCCGAGCCTGGGCCCGGGCGGGATCTGGATCTCCTCGAAGTCGATCTTGCGGCGTGCGTCGGCCTCGGCGGCCATCTCCTCGTATCGCTGCAGCCTGGCACGGCTCTTCGCCTGGCGCGCGCGGGGGTTCGACCGCACCCACTCCAGTTCATCTTCGAGCAGCTTGCGGCGCTTGACGTCCTTCTGCCCCTCGATCTTCAGCCGGGCGGCCTTCGTCTCCAGGTAGGTCGAGTAGTTGCCTTCGTAGGGGTAGGCGTGGCCGCGGTCAAGCTCGAGGATCCACTGCGCCACGTTGTCCAGGAAGTACCGGTCGTGGGTGACCGCCACCACGGTGCCCGCGTACTTCTCCAGGTGCTGTTCCAGCCAGAGCACGCTCTCCGCGTCGAGGTGGTTGGTCGGCTCGTCAAGCAGCAGCAGGTCGGGCTGGGCGAGCAGCAGCGCGCACAGCGCCACGCGGCGCCGCTCACCGCCGGACAGCACACCCACCTCGGCGTCGGGCGGCGGGCACCGCAGCGCGTCCATGGCCTGTTCGACCTGGCTGTCCAGGTCCCAGGCGTCCCTGTGGTCGAGCTGTTCCTGGAGCTTGCCCATCTCGGCGAGCAGGTCGTCGGAGTAGTCGGTCGCCATCTTCTCGGCAACCTGGTTGTACTGCTCAAGCAGCGCCTTGACGTCGGCGACGCCCTTCTCCACGTTGCCGAGCACCGTGAGGCTTTCGTCCAGCTCCGGCTCCTGGGCCAGCAGCCCAACGGTGAAGCCAGGCATCAGCCTCGCCTCTCCGTTGGACGGCTGCTCCACGCCTGCCATCATGCGCAGCAGGGTCGACTTCCCCATGCCGTTGGGCCCGACGACGCCGATCTTCGCGCCGGGCAGAAACGCCAGCGTGACGGCATCCAGGATGACCTTTTCGCCGTGCGCCTTGCGCACGGCGCGCATCTGGTAGATGAACTCGGGCATGTCTCCAGGGTAGGGGCTTCCGGCGCCAGGATCGGACGAACTGGAAGCCCCGCGGACACAGTTCACCCAGGCCGGGCCGGTGGGATGGGCGGGCGCCGGGACTTCGCCCGCTGGCCGGGGGCGCCGGGGGCGGGTAACTCCGGACCTGGCAGACCCGGGACTTCCGCCCTTTGGCCGGGCGCGCCCGGCGGCGAGTACCCCAGACCTGGCAGACCCCGGGACTTCCGCCCTTTGGCCAGGCGCGCCCGGCGGCGAGTACCCCGGACCTGGCAGACCCGGGACTTCCGCCCTTTGGCCGGGCGCGCCCGGCGGCGAGTACCCCAGACCTGGCAGACCCCGGGACTTCCCCCCTTTGGCCAGGCGCGCCCGGCGGCGGGTACCCCGGGCCCGAGTCTGCTGCGGATACCCGTTAGGCGGGCACGCTTGCTTCGGACGCAGCTCCGGCATCCTCGGCGCCATCCGTGGCAGAGTCCGACGCGGCCGCCGTACCGAGCGACTCGCTGAGTTCCCTGGCGAACTCGGCCACGGCGCGCTCGTCGATCATCCCGTCCCCGGCCGTGGGGGCACCGCCCGTGGCCCCGTTGCGGTGCTCTGCGGGCTCCAGGGCGTCGGCGAGTTCCGCGCCGTCCCCCGGCACCGTGCCTTCCTCGGATCCGGGCGCACCGTCCGGCAGGGCGGCCGCCGCGCTGGCCACGGGCCACCGGGTGCGCGAAAACTGAGCCACGCCACGGGTCAGGTCGTGGCCGACCGAGTACGCCTCGACCTCCACGGCCGTCCTGGGCGCGCCCTCGGCGTCCTCGAAGCGCCTGATCTGCAGGCGCCCCGTGATCAGCACCGGCTCGCCCTTGTGCACGGACATGCTCACGTTGTCGGCCAGCGTCCGCCAGCACTGGATGGTCACGAACGACGTGGGCCCATCGCTCCACTCACCGGTCTCCTTGTCCCGGCGGCGTGCGGTATAGGCCACCCGCAGCCGCACGCACGAGGTGTCGCCGGCGACCTTCTTGAACCTGGGCTCGGTGGCCACATACCCGGCCAGGTGCACCTGTGCTTCGTGGATCATCTCGGTCCTCCCTGTGTTGGCCGGAGGAGCGCGATGCGCTGGCGCTCGTTCCGGGCCGGCCCCGGGAACGGCACCGGCTGCCACCACGGTCACGCGCCCGGGCAGCAATGGCCATCGGGCACCTATTGGCTGTGGACAGCCACGCGAAACCCGCGTGCCCTGTGGATAAGCCAGGAAGGGATCCAGCGTTTTGTGTGAAAATACCCGTGCCCGGCGGCCCGGGAAGTCCGCCGGCCGACGCCAGCCACCGCGTGCCGGGGGCGCGGGCGCGCGGGGTCGGAACGGCTGCTTGCTCGACTCCTATATGCGCAGGTCAGGCCGCGACGAGTTCGTCTGGTTCGGCGATGACGTCGACCAGGGCACCGTTGCGGAACACGGTGATGGCCAGCGGGCGGCCGATGGCGTCGTCGAACATCAGCCGCTGCAGGTCCTGAGCCTTCTCGACCGGCTGGCCCGCGGCGGTCAGCAGCAGGTCTCCAGCCCGCAGGCCGGCCCGCGCTGCCGGGCCGCCGGGGACGACCTCCGCTACCCGCAGCCCGTTGGCCCTGTCCCACCGCTCCCGCAGCGGGGCGGGCAGTGGCGCGGGGGCGCTGACCAGGCCGAGGTAGGCGCGCCGCACCCGGCCGTGCTGCATCAGGGTAGAGATGATCTTGCGCGAGGTGGCATTGACCGGGACCGCGAGGCCCAGGCCCACCCCGGCAACCGCCGTGTTGATTCCCACCACCCGGGCCTGGCTGTCGGCGAGCGCCCCGCCGGAGTTGCCGGGGTTGAGCGCGGCATCGGTCTGGATCACGTCCTCGACCAGCCGGGCGGCGGAGCCACTGCGGGTGGGCAGCGAGCGTCCCAAGGCACTCACCACGCCCGCGGTCACCGAGCCGGCCAGGCCGAGGGGATTGCCCACCGCCACCACAAGCTGGCCGACGACGAGTTCCTCTGCCTCGCCCAGTGTGGCGGGCGGGGGCGTCGGCCCGGCGGCGCGCACCACCGCCAGGTCGGAGAGCGGGTCCGAGCCGACCGTGGTGAAGGGCACCGAGGTGCCGTCGCCAAAGGAGGCGGTGCCCGACTGCGCGTTGCCGACCACATGCGCGTTGGTCAGCAGGAAGCCATCGCTGGTGTAGACGACCGCCGAGCCGAGGCTCTCACCGGCTCGTCCCGCGCCCCGCTGCGGCACGCGCAGGCTGGCTACCTTGCCGGTGAGTTCGGCCGCGACCCCGGCCACAATCTGGGAATACGAGTCAAGCGGGGACATGATCAAACGTCATCTCCATTGCTGGGATTACATCATTACATGTGGAACTTCAGGATGGCGAGATTGCTTCCCGGCCGGCTCCGCTAAGTGTCGCGAGGGCCCCAACCCGCGGCGCGAGGCCGCGGCGCGAGGCCGCCAGTTCGGCTTGCGGCGCGGGGCACCGCCGGGCGGGGGCGCCGTTGCCCCCGGGTACGGGCCTCGTTCAGCCCGAGGCGCGGGCGACCGTCAGCTCGTCGTGGAACCTGGCGAACTCGGACAGTTCCCGCTCCACCGGCGCGAGCACGAACCGCTGCGCGACATCGGCGATAGCGGTGCGCATCCGTTGCTGCGCCTGTTCCCGCTCCTGGTCGGCCTCGCGAATGACCACCGCCATGCAGCCGTTGGCGGTCAGCCAGCCAAGCAGCAGGATCGCCGCCACCATCAGCGCGACCCACGGCAGCAGGCTGACGTCACGAAGCAGCAGCGTGGCATGTGGCGCCGCCCCGAACGCGCCAAGGATGACGATCGCCAGCAGCCAGACCACGCCCACCGCGGCGGCACCGAGCAGCAGGCCCTGCCAGGCCGCCACCGCCCGCCACCAGGGCGCCACGCTGTTCTCCTTGGGCAGGGACTGGGCGATGGCGGCGCCGAGCGCGGCCGGGATTTCGTCGGTCCTTGACCTGGCGGCCTGGCGGACACTGGCCTGCCAGGGCCCGGGCAGCCCACGGCCCGCCTCGTCGGCAAGCGTGGTGACCGCGTTGCTGATCTCCGACCGCTGCGCACCGGTGGCGCCCGCCGAAACGGCGCGCAACTCGTCCCAGAGCGCGCCCAGCCGGACCTTGCGCACCGGGTCGCGACCGGCCACGCGATCGGCCAGCCACGCGACGGGCCAGCCCACATAGTCGACGGCCTTCAGTTCCCTGGCGCTCTGCAGCGCCTGGCCGACACCGCTCACCCCAGCGGCCGCGCAGAACGCGGCGGCCAGCGCGTCGCTCGCGGCGGTGGGCACGGCGCGCCTCGCAATGTCCACGATGTCGCCCGCTGCCTCCGCCGCGCCGCTCTCCGCGTTGCCGACGGCATCCGAGGCGGCTGGCAGGTCACCGTTGGCACCTGGGCCCCCCGGCGGCTCCGGCATGGCCCAAGGCGGCCCGGCCGGCCCAGCCGGTTCGGGCAAGGCCGGTTCGAGTGCGCCCGTCCAGGGCACGGCCGACCTCACTCGCGCCCGGGCCTCAGCGTCGCCCGCGTAAGGCACGAACCGCGCGGCCACGGCGTCCACGTCCGCGCTGATCCGCCGCAGCGCGGCCTGCCTGGAGATCACCGTCTCGATCAGCGCCCTGCGCAGATCGGCGACGCCCGCGACGCTGGTCGCCGAGGTCACCAGGACCCTGGCGTCGTGCAGCCCCTCGGCGTCCAGGAGGCGGCGCAGGTCGGAAACGCAGTCCTGGACCTGCTCGGGGGTCAGCAGGTCGGCCTGGTTCAGCGCGGCCGCGATCACCGACGAATGCCCGGCCATCGGCACCAGATACCGGCTGTGCACCGCGGCGTCGGCGTACTTCTGCGGGTCGAGCACCCACACCATCAGGTCGGCCTGGGCGATCAACCGGCTCACCTCGGCCGACCCACTGGTGACCGAGTCGTGGTCGGGCAGGTCCACCAGGAGCAGGCCGGTCAGCGCGCGCTCGCCTTCCTCCAGGGCGCTGGAGCGGGCGTAGCGGCGGCGAGGCTCTATGCCCAGCCACTCCAGCAGCGGCCCGGCTCCCTCCATGCCCCAGACACAGGCGTGCGGCTCCCTGGTCGCCGGGCGCAGCACTCCCGCCGGGGAGTACTGTGCCCCGGCAAGCTGGTTGAACAGCGACGACTTGCCGCTCCCCGTGCCGCCGGCCAGCACCACGATCGTGTGGTGCGAGGACAGGCGCAGCCGTTCCCCCGCTCTGGTCAGCAGCGCCTCCGCGTCGGTCAGCAGGCCGGCGTTGAAGCCATCCGGACCGGCCCGGGCGGAGCCGATCTGGACCAGCCGCGCCAGGGCGCTGAGGCGCTCCGACAGGCTCATGCCACGCGGGGGCAGCTCACCTGGGTGTACCGAGCCGGCCACTGCGGCCCGTGCCAGGCGGTGCGTACCGGCGTGGGGCCCACCCGGGCTCGCGGGACCGCTGACCGGCGCCTCGGTCTCCATCACCGCCCGCCCCCGCGGACGACGGCTGTCTTGTGAGCCGGCGTAGCCTGGCGCGCCGTCGCTGCCGGGCTCACCGTGCCACCTCAAGGGCGTAGGTGGCCTGGTAGAGGTGCAAGCTCGCGGCGGCGTCAGGCGTGCCCACCGCGTCGATCACGTCGGCGAACCGGCGCATCTCCTCATCCAGGAGCAGTGCGATCCGGTGCCGAAGGTCGGCCCCGGTCCGCGCCATGATGTCCCGCAGCGGCCCCGCGCCGAACAGCGTCGTGAGCAGGCGGCGCGGAATCGCCGCCGTGCCCGCGTCGTCCTCACTGGCCCCGAACAGGCTGACGATGAGCACCGTGGCCAGCGAGTCGTTGTCCAGGGATACGACCTTGGCGATGGACCGTTTGGTGACGTTCTCCGCTTGCACGAGGCGGGTCACCTGGTCCTGCCAGGCGCTGACGGCCCGGGCCGCGTGGGCCGCCAGGTCCGATGACGACCTGCCGAGTGCCGCGATCCGCGCCTGCGGGCCGAGTCCCTCGCTCGCCGCCGCGCCGGACTCATCCGGCTCCCACCCGAAGATCAGGCCTGCCTCCGCGGCGAACTCCGACTGCCACGCCGCCGTGCTGCCACCCGAGCCGAGATGGTCGAGCAGGACCGCGCCGGCCGGATGGTCCCGCCAGCGGGCCAGGCAGTCCTCTGCGGCCCGGTCGGCCGCCGAGGTGATCAGCGACTCGACCGCGGTGCGCGCCGCCATCTTCAGCGCCTGGGCCTTGGCCGGGGCACGGTGCCGGCGCTGCCTGCTGCCACGCCGCGACTGCAGGGACTGCAGGACGTCACCGGCACCGGCGAAGTCCTGCCAGCGGGCGAGCACCTCCCCGCTCATCAGGGAACCGTCCTGCAGCCTGCGGTCGATCTCGTCCAGGGCCGTCTGGTAGGACCCGGCCACGGCGCTGGTCAGGCCGGCCCGCAGGGTGACCTGATCCTCCACCTGGGCGGCCAGGGAAGGCACCCGGATGCGGAAGGTGTCGAGTACCCCGGACATGGTCCGGGTGAGCACGGCGACCCGGCGATCGGGCTGGTCCGCGGTCTCCGCCAGCCACGCCCGGACCGGCGCGCAGACCTCCGGCGGCAGCTTGGCGTCGATGAGCACGGTCTCCGGGATGACGAAGCGCTGATTGCCGCCCAATCCGTTCGCTTCCAGCATGGCGTGGAAGTGCTCGACCACCTCGCCGCTGACGGCTGGAAGAACACGCGACAATACGATGCCCAGGGCTGCTCCCCGGTCCCTGGCGTGCTGGAGTAGTTCCCACACCATGGCATCGGCATAACGGCTTGCCGTGGTCATGAAGAGCCAGAGGTCGGAGGCGTCAAGGAACTGGTAGGCGAACTCGCGGTGCGCCTGTACCACCGAGTCGATGTCGGGCGTGTCGAGCAGTGCCACGCCCTTGGGCATCCCCTCGTTCGCCGCGAGCACGAGCAGGCCGTCCTTGCCGGAGCGGGCGAGTCCCTCCTGGCGCACCCGGGGCACGGTGGGCAGGAAGACGTTCTCGGCGAACCAGCCCACATCGTCGGGGTGGCAGGCGAGCACCGGGCTGTTGGTCGTGGGCCTGCGGATGCCGGTCATGCTGACGTGGGTGCCGACGATGCTGTTCACCAGCGTCGACTTGCCCGCGCCCGTCGACCCGACCAGGGCCACCAGGATCGGGGCGCCCGACTCGCGCAGCCGCGGCAGCAGGTAGTCATCGATCTGGCTGAGCAGCTTGCGCCGCTCCTGCCGGGCCTCGTCCGCGCCGGGGGCCTCCAGTGGCAGCGAGGCCGCGACGATGGGCTTGCGCAGCGCGAGGATCGCGGACTCGAGAAGCCTGCCGTCCACCCGGACGTGCGGCTCGATCTCCGGGACCTGCCCCGCCTGGCCTCGCCGCTTCTCCTGCTTCCCGGGAGCTTGGGGCGGGCCGGGGCCGCGCGGCGGCTGCGAGGCCTGCTGGCTCCCGGGCGCCTGCGCGACGTGTGCCGGCTCCTGGCCGGGCTGAGCTGCCTGGGCGGCCTCGCCCGGCTCGGCAACCTGGCCGGTCTTGGCCGGCTGAGCGGCCTGGGCGGCCTCGCCCGGCTCGGCAACCTGGCCGGTCTTGGCCGGCTGAGCGGCCTGGGCGGCCTCGCCCGGCTCGGCAACCTGGCCGGTCTTGGCCGGCTGAGCGGCCTGGGCGGCCTCGCCCGGCTCGGCAACCTGGCCGGTCTTGGCTGGCTGAGCGGCCTGGCCCGGCTGAGCGGCGTGCTCCGGCTGGGTGCTGTGTCCCGGCTGAGCGGCCTGGCCGCGCGGCGAGATCTGGCTGTGCCTCGGCTTGTGGCCCGGTCCCGGGCTCTCGGCGGGTGGCCGGGCGGACGCAGCCGACCCGGGCGTGGCCGACCGCACCGGCGCCGGCTGAACGGGGACGGACGCGGCGGACGCCGCCCCGGCTGGGGCCGCGCCGCCCGGACCGGGTGAGACTGCCCCGGCTGGGCCGGTTGAGGCTGGTTCGGGCTGAGCTGGCCCGGCCGGAGTGGGGTGGGCGTCGGCAATCGGCCCCGCCCCCGGGTCGCGTGCCGCGGCAGCCGCTACTTTCTGACCCTCGGTCATCGCCCTTCCACCATGTGCTGACACTTCTAACTCAGCCGTTGTCCCACGGGTCACCCTGGTTCCCCCTTGCCGCCAGGGTCCGTGGCACATGTCACGATCGTTCCGCGTCAGACCCGCCCCCCGGTAACTGACATCACGGAGTCACTCATAGTGACAACCGTCTTTCCGCATAGCCGTGTTACCTGCTGTGGTCATTATGTACCGACTGGGCAGAGTACCCATGAGGATGGACGAAAGAGGGGCCTCCGGGCCCTGATGTGCTTCCCCCCGTCACTCTCCCGCCATGGCCCCGGCCGGCGCATTGAGAGTAGCCCAGAGTTCGGTTCAGCCGCGGCTTCCCAGGGAAAGCACTGACAGCCTGCGGCTACACTGTCCACGCGCCGTGCGGTGCCGGCCCCGGGCCGGAGCGCGCTGCGCGGCAGTCAGAGCCCGGCTGCCAGGGCGGGGCGCCGGGAACTTCGACGCTCAAGGATGCCCGGATACCCCGTCACAAGTACCGGGGCCGTGCAAGGCCCGGAACACAACCAGGGCTCGTGACGGCCGGGCCATACCTGGTGGCTTCACCGGACCAGGCCACACCGCCCGCAGGATCCCGATAGAACCGGGTGAGGCACAACTTTGATGTCGCTACCGCGAACGGAGAACATATGACGGCCGAACAGGGTTCCCGGGTGCTGGTGACCGGAGGTGCCGGGTTCATCGGGCGGCGGCTCGTGCGGGCCCTGCTCGATTCCGGCGCCGAGGTCACCGTGGCGGACCTGCTCGAGCCGACCGAGCCGGGAGTTCACGCGGTACTCGGCGACCTGCGCGACGAGTCCGTCGCCGCCCGGGCGGTCAGCCCCGGCACGGACACGGTCTTCCACCTGGCCGCGGTCACCTCCGTGCTCCGCTCTCTTGAGGACCCGGTAGGCACCTACCAGACCAACGTGCAGGCAACCGCCACGCTGCTGGAACTGGCCAGGACCCGGGGGGTGGGCAGTTTCATCCTGGCGTCCACCAACGCCGTGGTCGGTGATGTCGGCAGCAGTGTCATCACCGAGCAGGCTCCCCTCCACCCGCTGACCCCGTACGGAGCCACCAAGGCAGCCGGGGAGATGCTGGTGAGCTGCTACACCGCGGCGTACGGGATCGCGGGCTGTGCGCTGCGGTTCTCCAACGTCTACGGCCCGGGCATGCAGCACAAGGACAGCTTCGTGCCGCGCCTGATGCGCGCGGCACGGGACGGCCACGGGGTGCAGGTGTACGGCGACGGCACCCAGATCCGCGACCTGATCCATGTGGATGACATCGTGTCGGCGCTGCTCCTGGCCTGGCGCGGGCGCGCCACCGGCGCGACCATCGTCGGGGCCGGCGAGTCCGTCACCGTCAACGACATCATCGCGGCCGCGCGCAGCGTCACGGGCGCGCCCATCCCGGTCGAGAACGTCGCTCCTAAGCCCGGCGAGATGCCCGCGGTCATCGTCGACATCTCCCGCGCCCGCGCCCTGGGCTACCGGCCCACGCACGACCTGAAGTCGGGGATCGCCACAGTGTGGCCAGAGTTCGCGCCGGCCGGCGAGGCGCCGGCTCCCGGTACAGGGGCGCAAGCCCCGGATGGAAAGGCTGCATCGTGACCGAGACCCGTCAGGACACGGCGATCGACGACGCCGCGGCGACCGCCTTCTTCACCCAGAACGGTGAACGTGCGACCGCGCTGCCCCCGGTTGCCGTCGTCATTGCCGCCTACAACGAGGAGGGCGTGGTCGGCTCGGTCGTGGATGCGCTGCCCAACACGCTGTGCGGGCTCGACACCATGCCGATCGTCGTGTCGGACGGCTCCAAGGACGGCACCGTTGAAGAGGCGAACGCGCACGGCGCGCTGGTCTGTGACGTGCGGGTGAACCGGGGCCAGGGTGCGGCGCTGCGACTGGGCTACCGGCTGGCACGCGAAGGCGGCGCCCAGTACATCATCACCACCGACGCGGACGGGCAGTACAACCCCGCCGAGATGGACGCCGTGCTGCGGCCGGTGGTGGAAGGCCGCGCCGACTTCGTCACCGGGTCGCGCAAGCTCGGCAGCCAGGAGACCAACGACCCGGTGCGCCGCCTGGGCACCTGGGTGTTCGCGGTGGCCATCAGCCTGCTGACCGGGCAGCGCATCACCGACTCCTCGTTCGGTCTGCGTGCCATGCGCGCGGAAGTAACCGGGGCGGTCCGCTTGGAGCAGCCTCAGTACCAGTCATCCGAGCTGCTCATCGCCGTCCTCACGCACGGGTTCCGGGTGGCCGAGGTGCCGGCCACCATCCACAAGCGCAAGGTCGGCGAGAGCAAGAAGGGGCACAACGCGATCTACGGGCTGAAGTACGCAGGCGTCGTGCTAGGCACCTGGTGGCGCGAGCGTCAGCGCCGGGTGCCCGGCTCCGGGAAGGCCACGTCGTCCCTGGGCGGCACGCGGCCGGCCGAGCGCTCGGCCGGCGTGTCCGACCACGCCGACCCGTTCACCCGCGCTCCCGAGCCTGCGGCCGCGAACGGCTCGGAGCCGTTGCCCTCCCCCGCGGCAGCCGCGGACGGGAAGCCGCCCGCGGCTGACTGAGCGCGCGCACCGGGCATTTCCGAGGCAGGCAGTTCGGACACCAGCTCCGAGACCCGCGATCCCCGGTCCTTGAACAGGACGTAGTGGAAGATCAGGAACCGGGTCACGAACGTCACGCAGTTCGCCAGGAAGTAAGCGAGGTCGACGAACAGCACCCGCTGGACGTGGCTCAGGTCCATCGAGATGGCCTGCTGGTTGGCCCACTTGGTGGTGAGCGTCAGTACGACCGCGGTGCCCACGGCCACGATCCAGAAGGGCAGCGTCTCCTTCAGCAGGTTGGGCCTGCCCTTACGCTCCCAGGCCCACCGGGACAGGACGTAGCTCACGGCCGCGCCCACCAGCCAGGCCGCGACGGCCGAACGGCCGGCGGTCCAGCCCACAGGCCCCAGGCACACGGTCAGCGTGATCTGGCTGGCGATGACCGCTCCGGCCGCCACCACGATGAACCTGCTGAACCGTTTGCCGACAGAGGTTTGCAGCCTGCGCTTCACGGCCGCGCCGATCCGAGACGATCCGACTGTCATGCAGCATCCTCATTGCGGGGGCCGGCCTGTCACTGACCGGCGGCCTTGGGTTATGAGTCCCGGTGGCGGAAGCGGGCGGCCTCCGGGCTGCGATCCTGGCCACGCTATCGCGGCAACGTGCGTGCCGCAGGTAAAGCGCGCCGTCAGGGGCCGGGCTTTCCCGGCCATATCCGCCCAGGCTACCCGCCTTTCAGCAGGTAAACCTACGCTTGGGACTCCCATGGGTCTGACATGGCCCGCACGTGGCCCGGTGGCCTGAGGTGCGAGCGTGCGCGCCGGCACGGGAACGGGAGCGGGGCAGGAGCCCGTGGCCGCGGATGGGGCTGCGCGCCGGGTCAGGCGGGCAGGCCGGTGAGGCGGCCGAGGCATGCCGCCGCGTGGTCGAAGAACGCGGCCCGGTCGGTGACCACGTTCTCGAACTGCCCGAACAACTCGAAACTCACCAGGCCGAACAGCCCGGACCAGGCGATCAGGGCTGCCGCGGCGATGCGGTCGGGTACTCCCTCCAGGATGGCGTCCCGCAACCGCGCCGCATCCGGGGTGAACGAGGCGGGTACGGGCAGCACCGGCCCGGGCGGGTCCGCCGTGGTCCCGGCGCGGTACGCATCGCCGATGATCTTCCCGAACACCGCCGCTGCCCGCGCCGCGGGCTCGATCGTCCGCTCGGGTGCCTGGTACCCCGGCACCGGCGAGCCGTAGACCAGGGCGTACTCGTGCGGGTGGGCCAGGGCCCAGGTGCGGACCGCGCGGCAGGCCGCGAGCCAACGGCCGGCATAGTCGTCGGCCGGGCACGCCGCCTCGGCCTTCTCCACGGCCACGCCGACCGCGTTGTAGCCGTCGATGATCAGGGTGGTCAGCAGGTCGTCCCGGCTGGGGAAGTAGCGGTAGATGGCGGAGGAGACCATCCCCATCTCCCGCGCGACCGCACGCAGCGACAGCCCGGCCGCGCCCTCGGTGGCTAGCTGGCGCCGGGCGATCTCGGTGATCTCCCTGATCAGCTCGGCGCGGACCCGCTCACGCGCGGTACGGCTCGCATTCACGCACACAGACTACCAGAGCACCGCTCTCCTGACGAGAGCACCGCTCGCGGCCCTGGCTCCCATGATCCTGAAAGCCTGTCCTGCACTGTGCAGGGCAATCCTTCAGGATCATGGAAGAGCTGGGCGAGGTCAGGCTTCGGACCAGCCGTCCATGGGGAAGCCGGCGAGCAGTTCCCGGACCTCGCCCGCGATTCGCTCTATGACCTGGTCGTCCTCTTTGAGCGCGGCGCCGACCGCCTCGTCCATCCAGGCGGCGATCTGCGGCATGTGCTCCTCCCGCAGGCCGCGCGTGGTGAGCGCGGGGGTGCCGATCCGCATCCCGGAGGGATCGAACGGCTTGCGCGGGTCGAACGGCACGGTGTTGTAGTTCGTCTCGAGCCCGGCCCGGTCCATGGCCTTCGCGGCCGGCTTGCCTGGGATGCCCTTGGGCGTCAGGTCGATCAGGATCAGGTGGTTGTCGGTGCCGCCGGACACCAGGTCGAAGCCGCGCGCCAGCAGCGCGTCCGCCAGTGCCTTCGCATTGGCCACGACCTGATGGGCGTACGCGGCGAACTCCGGCGCGTGCGGCCTCGTGCAGCGCGACGGCGATCGCGGCCGTGGTGTGGTTGTGCGGGCCGCCCTGCAGCCCGGGGAAGACGGCCTTGTCCAGCGCCGATGCGTGCTCGGCCGTGGACATGATCATCGCGCCGCGGGGCCCGCGCAGGGTCTTGTGGGTCGTCGTGGTGATCACCGGCGCGTGACCGACCGGGGACGGGTGCGCCCCGCCCGCGATCAGCCCGGCGATGTGCGCGATGTCGGCAACCAGAATCGCGTCCACCTCACCGGCGATGGCGGCGAACGCCGGGAAGTCGATCGTCCGGGGTATGGCCGTACCGCCGCAATAAATGATCTTCGGCCGCGCTGCCAGGGCCAGGTCGCGGACCTCGTCAAAGTCGATGCGCCCGGTGTCGGCGCGGACTCCGTACTGGACCGCATGGAACCATTTGCCGGTGGCCGAGACCTTCCACCCGTGGGTGAGGTGGCCGCCGGCCGGCAGCGCCATGCCCATCATGGTGTCGCCAGGCTGCAGGAACGCCAGGTAGACCGCAAGGTTGGCGGGCGAGCCCGAGTACGGCTGCACGTTGGCGTGGTCCACGCCGAACAGCGCCTCCGCCCGCCGCTGCGCCAGTTCCTCGACCGGGTCGATGACCTGCTGGCCCTCGTAGTAGCGCCGTCCCGGGTAACCCTCCGAGTACTTGTTGGTCAGCACGGATCCCGAGGCCTCGAGCACCGCAGCGGACACGTAGTTCTCCGACGGGATCAGCCGGATCTTCTCGAACTGCCGGCGCGCCTCCGCATGGATCAGATCCGCGATCTCCGGATCCTCGCTCTCGACATGCGGAATGGGCGGCTGGTGCATGGTGACCTCCTCGGGCACTGCGCGGCGCCGGGTGGCCGGGGAAGGCCCCGGGCCCCGCGCTTCGTGCACTTTAATCATGCCGAACGCCAGGCCCGGGGTACACCACCGGCCACGCCGCGCGCCGCCCGGGGCGGGTCAGGTCAGGCCGCGTACCTCGTTCGGACCGGAAACCGGCATGCGCTGCGACCGCGCTATCACGACCATCCGCTGCACAGCGAACGTGACCGCAAGGTAAAGCAGGATCGTGGCGTTGCCAAAGGAGGTGCTGCCGCTCCCACGCCCGCCGGCCAGGTAGTCAAACCCCAGGTGCGCGGCGACCGAGACGACCCACAGGATCGCGGTCACCCAGCTACCCCGGCTCCACCACTGCCCGTCTCTGAAGAACAGCTTGACCGTCGAGGCACGGGCCACGCCGAACAGCGCGGCCAGCACCAGGCTGCCCAGGATCTCAGCGATGAGCGTGGCGTCGAGGTGCCGGCCTTGGAGGTACTGCCCGGTCTGGATCAGCCCGATGACCGCCAGGACGAGCACGATCCGCATGTTGGACCTGACCCGGCGGGGTATCAACTGCCGCCAGATCACCAGGCCAAGTACCAGGACTCCGATCAACAGGTTGGTCGCAGTCACGGCTCCTCCTCGCGCAGGGAACTCTCGTTGGGGACAGCTCCACGCTAGGATCGCCGGTTGCGGCCGGCCAGTGAATAGTCTCCCGTCCCGGCCATGACAACCGTCATTGCCGGGACCCCGCCGGGCGCCCTAGCCAGGCGCCCGAGAGGTCACGATCATGGCCGTTATCCAGGCGATGTGTCCTGTGCGTGACCTGGATCCTGCACAATACGTTCGGTAGGCGCCTGTAGCTCAGCCGGATAGAGCAGCTGCCTTCTAAGCAGCGGGTCGCGGGTTCGAATCCTGCCAGGCGCGCCAGGTAGAAGGCACATTGAACTCTTGCTAGGGCTGGACGGGGAGCCAAAAGGGGAGCCAGTGGCGTAGGCTCCGCCTATGACGCAAGCCAAGGGCAAGCGCCGCGGCCAAGGCGAAGACTCCATCTACTGGGACTCATCCAAGGACCGGTACGTCGGCGCCGTCAGCTTAGGATTCACCCCGGCAGGCACCCGCATCCGGAGGAAGGTGACCGGCCGCACTAAGGCCGAGGTCCGTGACAAGCTCCGGGAGCTGCACCAGGAAGTCGACGGTGGCCTGAAGACCAGCCACAGCTACACCGTGAACGACGCACTCGACGACTGGCTGGCCCAAGATCTCGACGGAGTGTCAGCGCGCACTGTGGCCCTGTACCGGGACACCATCGCACCAATGCTGAGAGAGCGGCTCGGCACCGCCAGACTGCGAGAACTCACCGCTGGCGACGTCCAAGCCGCGCTCACGGCCTTGGCATCGCGGGTGTCCACGCGCACGGTCCAGATCTCGCGCAACGTGCTGGCCCGAGCGATCCGGCACGCCGAGCGGGATGGCCTGGTCGCGCGCAATGTCGCCACCCTAGTCAAGCTGCCCCCGGGGCAGCGGGCCGGGCGGCCGTCGAAGTCGCTCACCCTGGAGCAGGCGATCGCCCTCCTGGACGCGGCCAAAGGCACCCGGCTGGAGGCCTACATCACCTTGTCGCTGCTTGCGGGATTGCGAACCGAGGAAGCGCGGGCGTTGCGCTGGGATCACGTCGTGGCCTGGGTGGATGACCAGTGGCGGCCAGTCACCGAGGCCGGGTTCGACCACGGCCAGCTCGCGGTCTTCGTGTGGCGGTCCCAGCGCGCGGGAGGCGACACCAAGACGCCGAAGTCCAGGCGGACACTAGCCCTAGCGCGCAAGTGCGCAGAGGCACTGCGCGAGCAGAGGGCGCGGCAGGCGGTTGATCGGCTCGCCGCCGGGCAGCTCTGGCAAGACCACGACCTGGTATTCGCCTCGACCGTCGGGACACCGCTCGACGACCACAACATCCGGAGGCAGTTCCGCAAGATCACCGAGGGCGCCGGACTGGGCTCTACCTGGGTGCCACGGGAACTGCGGCATACCTTCGTGTCGCTGCTGTCGGCCCACGGCGTCCCAGTGGAGGCGATCGCGCTCCTGGCTGGGCATAGCCAGACCGCGACGACTGAGATGGTGTACCGCCACCAGATCGTGCCTGCCCTGACTCGCGGCGCCGAGGTCATGGACCAGATCTTCGGCTAACAGGTTCGGCAAAGTCGCCATCGAATGCCGTCTTGGTCTCGACCGGATCTGCCGAATTGAGCGCTTTGCGGCGGCAACTATTTATCCGCAGACCAGCATGATCATTCGCTGTTGGTGATTCCGCCGGGAGCATCTGGGAGTTATTAGGATAACGGACAGGACTGGAGCATTCAGCCGTATGAGCTGCCGGTGAGTTCACGCGGTGAAGGCGGGTGCTGGCGAGGTTGGGCTATCAAGGGGCTTGAGCATTGCTCAGCTGAGAATGTCTGCACAATTCTTCTCAGCAACTGCTACGTAACGTGTCCCGGAGCTTGCTTCAATTCAGCCATTGACGCCCCTGACGCATCGCTCATAAGAGCTTTCACCACAGCGCACCGGAAGGGGATGTGGCGCGGCGGCCTGACCCTCATATAAGACGTGTGATCGGCGCTGGATCACACTCTCGCGGTGTCGCGGCGCACGGCGGTTTTTGCGGACCCTTGACTGTTAGAAATGACGTGCAAGGGTGGGAACCTGTGAGCATTAATGCTGCTCTAGAAGAAAGCCCTGGCCAGCGGCAACTCCATGCTCACCATCATCCACGCCCTGCTCGCCGACCCAGACGCGAGCTACCACGACCTCGGGCCCGGCTACTACGACCAGCGCATGCACGCCCGCCGCCAGGCCCGCAACCACATCCGCAGCCTGGAACGCCTCGGCTGCAAAGTCACCATCCAGGCCATCGACCCCGGCACCGGCGAACTGCTGGCCGCCGCCGACTGACCGCGGTCAATAAGTCCGGCGCCGCGGCGCGCCGCCGGACTTAGCCGCGTGCCCAGCTGGGGCCTCATTTCGGACCAGACGGGCTCTTAGAAGGGTCAGTCGTCCAGACCTGGCTTCACCCGGCGCTGCATCACGGCCTCCAGCCCTTGATAGCGGGCCTCGAGGACAGTGCGCAGCGAGCGCCGTCGCAGCGGCGGCGCGGCCGGGCGCCGCGGCGGGCGCTCAGTGAACTCCGCGGGCTCAGCTCCGGCGAGGACCAGGTCCTCCCAGCCCGTCCCATCTTGCGGCGGGAAGCGCAGCAGGTATCTGAGCACCGCCCTCCAGTCCAGGACCGCAGGCGTGCCAGGTGGCGGCACGGCCATAAAGCCGGCCACGGTGCCTGAGGCGTACACCGCACCACGGATCGCCTCAGTCCGCATCGGCTCCTTGGCGGTACTGTCCTTGGACATCAACGAGTGCGTCCCGATGTTCTCTGCCGAGGCCCCGTTGGCGGAGCCGGTCCCCGCAACCGAGGCCGGCTCCGAGTCGAGCACCTGCTGCCGCTCGCGAGAGGCGCGGCGCTCGGCCTCGGTCCGGGCCAGAAGCAGGATCACGAAGCCACCCACCGAGGGCAATCGGTCATGAACGGCGATGAACGCCCGGTCGACGTCCAGCATCGCTTTCAGCGCCCCGGCGGCACTCGGCCCGCAGGCCACCTGGACGGCGTCCAGATCTCTCTGCAGCACCGGCGCCAGGTTCGGGTCGGTGAGCTGGCTGCGGTGCAGATCGGCGAGCCGGTCAGCATGACCGGACTCCCCGGCTGCCCGAACGCGCTCGGCCCGGTTGAAGATCATCCGGAACAGGGCCAGCGAGGTGTTGCGCAGCTCGGTCCGGCCGACATCCGCAGCTCCGGGCAGACCGCCGACCTCGACATCTTCGACCCGCCGCTCCATGGCCTCCAGCGCAGCGCCGACGGTGTGGAAGACGTCCGTTGAGCCGAACCCGCCGGTGAAGACCGCCTCGGTGGCCAGATCAGACCGGGCCCGGTCGAGCACCCGCCCGTCGTACACCGGGCGGCGCAACCGTCGAACGAACTGGCGACGCAGGTGAACTGAGTCCGGGGAGTTCACTGACGGACCCGCTCCAAGGGCCAGGGCCAGTGGCACGCCGAGTGGGTCGAGCGGCGGCTCCCCCGGCGTCGGCCGCTCGTCCCGGAGGGCGGCGAGCAGCCGGTGCCAGGTCCATAGCTCGCAGACCGAGGAGTGGAAGAAGAAGTCCTCGACTGCGTGGTTCAGGTGGCCGAGCTGAGCCATCAGGTCCACGCGGTCGGCGGCATCCGCTCCACGCAGTCCCGCCCAGCGCTGCTGCAGGTCGCGGAGTTCCTCAGCGATCCAGTCGATCTGCTCGGACAGGTACTTCGGCATCCCGCCCGGCCCCACCTGGTACAGCGGATGGGTGGCCTGCTCCGGGCCGTCGGCCAGCGGGTCGAGATCGACGTGCTCGTGCGGGAAGTACTGGGTGAACCGCTGGGCGAAGACCCGGTCCACCTCGGCGGCCGGCAGCAGGTCGGTGGAGATCAGCTTCTTGGAGGTCAGCTTCTCGTCGTTGAAGTAGACGTGCGCCAGAAAGCGCGCCAGCTCCCGGAGAAAGGCAGCTAGGGCGCCGTTCCTGCGGTCCGGGGCCGGAGTGCCGAACAGGTCATCCGCCCAGCTCCGGGTGACCGACAGCCCGGACACCACACGAATGGCCGCAGCGGACGACTTGGCCGACACGAAGGCCGTTGGGTCGCGGAATTGCGACACGTCGGTCATGAAGTTGCCCAGAAGCAGGTGAGTGAAAGATTCCCGGGCACCTGCGGCGGTCAGCATCTCGACCACCGCCGCGCCCACCAGCTCGTGGGTGGCCAGATCGCCCATCGGTGTGTGAGGTCCCGGTCAGGGGGTGCAGTACGGATTCCGCCGGGGCGAAAGGGGGCTTGCCCAGGCGCCGGGCCGGGTTGACCGGCAGCTGGCCGGAGGTGTCCAGCCACACCAGCGTGGTGGGCAGCCGGACCTCCCAGCTCTCCCCCGGCTCGCCGTCGTCCGGTGCGCCGGTAAGGTCCTGGATCTCCCGGGCCACCGACACGTACAGCTCGTCGTCCGGCACCGGGGCGGATTCCGCCCTCCCAGGGCTCCCCGAACGTCATGAAGTGGTTGACCGAGGCCTCGAAGCCCGGGCGCGCGGGAACGACGACGCGAGCCGCCCCGGAGCGCAGGAACGCAGTGAACTGCGGGTCGGCACCGTCGATCCCTGCCAGCTCGTCCCAGGACCCCTGCCAGGCCCAGTAGTACGGGTACAGGGCGAAGGTCAGGTTCTTCCACTCGAAGGCCTGCTCCAGGAACTGGACACGTCCGGCCGCGCCCTGGACGCCACCCAAGTTTGTCTGCGGCGGGCTGCCGCTCACCAGGTCGTCGCCGGTGAAGCGCTCGCCGATCAGCATCTCGATGACCTGCCGCTTGAGCTCCTCGCGGACGATCTCAGCGGTCCGGGCCGGAGCCAGCTGCCGGTCGGCCGACCCCCGGACCTCACGCGCCGCCACAGCCTCGTCGTAACGCCGCTTCCAGGCCTGCCAGGCGGCCTGTATCACGTCGTAGACCGCGTTCTTCCATGCCTCCACGGTCTCGCCCAGCGGCACGCACTCCAACCGCACGGTCACCGTGCCCCGCCCGGCGCCGTCGCTCATCGCGGACACCGGCACCTTGTCCACCAGTGGCGGGTCGAGGGGAGCGCCGTCCTCCCAGGCCAGGTAGGCGTCGCCGAGCTGGCGGCGCGGCGGGCCGGCGTTGAGCTGCACAGCGTTCTGGCCGTCCGTGGCCTTCCGGAAGTTGCGCTGCCCGACCAGCACGTCGAGTTGGATCCGGTGCAACTGCGCGTCCTGGACGTCAAAGCCGTCGTTGATCGAATACTCGCGAACCCAGTCGCCGCGGATCGGTGTGCCTGCGCCGTCCACGGACACCGCCACCGCGCCGTAGCCCGGGGGGACGGCAAGGGTGGCCGACGCGCTGGCCATCGGGGCGTTGTAACGGTCCTTGGTGCCGTCCGGCGGCAGCTCGTCCTTCGGCTCCAACGACAGCGTGACGGACACCCCTAGCCGCTGCTCGGGAGGTGGCGGGGCGCCTGGCCGCCCGGTAGGTGGCAAGCAGTTGCTGGTACGTGTCCGCGGCGATGGTCGAGGCGGACGGAGGCGGCGCTGGGGGTGGCTCCAGGATGTCCGGCGCCGGTTGGGCCATCCGATACCGGACCCGGGCCCCAGGCTCTGGGAGGTGGAACTCCAGCAGGTAGCGGTTGGAGTAGCGGAAGATCTGCATCCGCTGGACCTTGTCCACCCAGCGGTAAATCCCCCGGACATTGCCGGTACCCTCGGCGTTGTCCAGAGTGTGCTCGTCGAACGACTCCGTTCTGGTCAGGCTCCGGGCCGTCCGGGCCGTCCTCACCCGCTGCTCGACCCGTGTCGATGCGCGGCCCACCAACTCATGGGCCTGCTTGGCGATCCGCTTCTTGGCCTCCGACAGCGAGTAGTCCAGGGTGGCGCCGATATGCGTGTCGACCTGCGTCGGGCCGTAGCGTCCGGAGGTGTCCACCTGCCCGTCCAGCCCGATCGTCAGCTCACTGCTCTGCTCCAACTCGTCGGCGAGCTCGA
The DNA here is from genome assembly GCA_963726415.1 of uncultured Actinomycetes bacterium. GTDB lineage: Bacteria > Actinomycetota > Actinomycetes > Streptosporangiales > Streptosporangiaceae > DASXKD01. The sequence goes on along the minus strand of CAVSCM010000022.1, from coordinate 113,805 downwards.
AGCGATCGGTGCTTTGGCTCTCCCGCTCCTCCACGACGAGCCGCTCCGACTCGGTCGTGGTCGTCGTCTCGCTCTCGTCGATCCGGCGCAGCGATCGCACTTTCGTCTCGCCCAGTAGCACGTTCTCCACGTGTGAGATCTCACCAGGCAAGTAGCAGCTCCACTCGTTGCGCACCACGAACAGGTCGGCGAAGGCTGGCTCCCGTACCACCAGGGAACGGCGAGGCAGTCCGAGCAGATCCTCCAGCGGGAACAGTGGGACGGGCAAGGTCACGGTGCGCCCAGTGAGCAAGCGATCCAGGCCCGCGGGAGAGTCGATCGGCCTCCCTGCCGACCGGGTGGCAACGAGTTCGGCCAGCACGATGTACCGGATCAGCCGACTGCGCACCCGCACCAGGAGCGGCGCGACAGTGGCCGCCACCAGGCTCTCGCCCAGCCGCCGCCGGATCTCCAGCCAGTTGTCGTTCAGACCGGGATCTCCGCTCTGCCGGGATGCTGCCTGGACGATGGGCTGAAGTTCGGTCTCCAGCTCGGCGACCGGTGGCTCGTTGCGCCGCTCGGTCAGCCACCGGTCAAGGTGGATCAGCAAGCCGAGAGGGTCATCGTCCTCGCCCCGCCGGGCCGCCAAGTCGATGTACTTGTCGCTCCCGATGAATCCCTGCGCCACGCCGCGCAGGTCGGCCAGCACCGATTCCGGCTCACCGCCACCGGCAGCCTCCATGAGAAGCTGCTGCACCAGCGTGGAGGACCTCACAGCGGGAATGATCCGGTCCTGCTCTGTGACATTACGCTGAGCGACCCGGGTGACGCGGAAACTGACGAGGTCCGCCATCTGTACCCCCTATTTATCGAGGCGGGCTAAGCTGCTGCAGCTGCCGGCGCCGCAGCGCGGCCTCCCGCGTGATGGGCGCCAGCAGGTCCTCGGACTTCTTGATCTCGTCGAGGTAGGCCTGCGTGGCGACGCGCGGAGGCAGCAGGCCCTCCTCCGAGGTCGCCAAGAGACCCATGGCTCCCTGCGCCCCCTGCGCTGCCATGCCGAGGTTGACCACGCTCTCGGCGAGACCGAGCACCACGTATGCGGCAGCGGCCGGGACGCGACGGCCATGTCCATCCGGTACCGGCGCCGTACCTCCCGGTGGCCCGCCTGCGCCTGCACCAGGCCGACTCGCAGGCGCTCCGGGTCCTTCACCCCCGTTGGACGAGTGACCGGGCCCCACGGCGACGCCGTTCGGCGGCGGCCACGGCGGCATCCTTCCTCGAGCTTCCTCCTCCGCCTCTCGCTAGTCTTGAGAGTCAGTCATCCCAGGGCTGCGGTCAGGCGCGCCGTACCTAGCTTGCGACATCCCGAGATGCCCATGGCCGCTGGTCATAGCCCCCTCCCCGCAGGCCTTGCCCTTGCCACACAGCGCAAGCCGGGCGGGTACAGGAGCGATGCAGAACGTGTGCAGATGGTATGGAGATCTTCCTCCGTGCGGTGTCGTCAGACCATGCGGTGTTCACAGACCGCCGTGCTGCCTGCCTAGCGGCGTGTTGGTTGTAGCAGGTGGCTGTTTCGTCGTCCGCCTCTACTTACCTCGCCGAGCCCTCCTGGGAGATGCTCGCCCCATACGCGCCCCAGTCGACAAGTATGTAGTGCGTTTCGCTGCCACAGGACGCAGCGGCCCAGTCATGCGCAGTCCGCTGCCATCTTCGGTACGGGCACAGCGGAACGGTTTAGTGGATATGGACTCGCCAGTCTGGCGGTACCCGGCCCGCGGGCCCGGGCACCGGCTGGTCTACCGGGTGATGTACCGGTGGGGCGAGCCGCGGGCCGGTGAAGGCTTCCTCGGTCTGGTAGTTCCAGAACCAGTCCTCGCCGGGCTCGAAACTCTGCACGACTGGGTGGCCGGTGGCCTTCCAGTGTGCGGTGGCGTGCTGCGATGGCGAGGTGTCGCAGCAGCCGATGTGCCCGCACTGGGCGCAGCGGCGCAGGTGAACCCACCACCCGCCGTCGGCGTCGCACTCGATGCAGCCGGTCCCGCTTGGCGGCACCGAAGGATCGATGCCTGGTATCTCAATCATTCATGTGCTCCGTGTTTGCAGGGGTAACCGGCTCGGTGTTTGCGGGGGTAACCGGTAGCCGGACCCGGAACCGGGTGTCGCCGGGGACCGATTCGACCTGGATGTCCCCGTGGTGCTTGTTCACCACGATGCGCCAGGTGATGTCGAGCCCCAGCCCAGTGCCTTGGCCCACCGGTTTGGTGGTGAAGAACGGCTCGAATATCCGCTCCCGGATCTCCGGCGGCACCCCCGGGCCGGTGTCGCCGATCTCCACGAACACCTGGTCCCGGTCCAGCCCGGTCCGCACGGTCAGCGCGCCTGCCTGCCCCATTGCCGACACCGCGTTGTCGATCAGGTTGGTCCACACCTGGTTCAGCTCGGCCGGATAACCGGGGATCGCGGGCAGCGACCGGTCGTAGTCCTGCACCACGCGGATGCCCGGCGGGATCTTCCCGGCCAGCATCGTCAGCGTGCTGTCCAGCAGTTCGTGCACGTCAACGACCTGGTAAGGGGCCCGGTCGAGCTGGGAGTACTGTTTGGCCGCACCGACCAGGGTGGAGATCCGGATGGTGGCGTCCCCGATCTCGTTCATCAGCAGCTCTGTCTCGACGGTGTCGTGCAGCCACCGCAGTGCCTCCTTCAGGCTGACAGCGTCCACGGTGCTCGCGACGTGCTCCAGCCAGGCGACATCCAGCCCGGCGGTTACGAAGGCCGGCGCCAGTTGCCAGCTCTCGCTCACCCCGTGGGAGTCCAGCCAGTCGGTGACGGCATCTTCGGCGTCTGAGGCCTCCAGCGGAGAAAGAGCCTGCGCCTTCGGCACCCGCTCGGCGGCCTCTTCCTGCACCTTGATCAGCGCCTCAAGCGCAGTCCTGTCCCATGTCCCGCGCGCGATCGTGCCCAGCTTGTGCCGCGTGCCGGCGATCCGCTCCCGCAGCGCGGCGGTCGCCCGGACCGCAGCCGCGGCCGGGTTATTCAGCTCGTGGGTCAGGCCGGCTGACAGCGAGCCGAGTGCGAGCAGCCGCTCGCGCTGCCCGGTCATCTCCAGCAGGTTCCTGGTGCCGAAGAACGCCCCCTCCAGCAGGTGCACCGCCATCGGGAACCACTCGGCGATCATCCCTGCGAACACCCCGGCGTCCAGCACGAAGAACCGCGACGGCTCGGTCACCCGCAGCGAGCTGTTGTAGACCTGCGGGACCCGGTCGCCCAGGTAGGCCTGCCACGCGCCGGCGTACACGCCGGGTTGTGAGGTCCTGCCCACCTCGATGTCGTCGGCACCTATTCGCCGCGACAGCACCACGGTGCCCTCGAGCAGGACGTAAAAACACGTCGCAGGGTCGCCCTCCGCGTACAGCGGCCCGGCGGGGATGTCCTCGACCCGGCCTCTTAGGCACAGCCAGTCAAGCTGGGCATCGGTCAGCTTCTCGAACAGGAACAGCGCGCGGAGCTCGTCCGGGCTGCATGACTTGGTGGTCACAGTTTCTCCAGGTAGCGGTGCACCAGCATGACCGCCATCGCCCCCTCGCCGACGGCGGAGGCGACCCGCTTGGCCGACTCGGCGCGGGCGTCACCGACCACGAACACACCGGGCACACTGGTCTCCAGGTGGTAGGGCGGCCGATCCAGGTTCCAGCCGCGCGGCCGCTCCCCGCCCGCCGACAGGTCCGGCCCGGCGACCACGAAGCCCCTGCCGTCCCGCACCACGACGCCATCCAGCCAATCGGTGAGCGGCTCGGCACCGATGAACAGGTACAGCCACTGCGCGTCGACGGTCTCGGCCGTCCCGCGTGCGGTGTCCCGCAGCGTCAGCTTCTCCAGGTGGTCATTCCCGGATGCCCCGATGACCTCCGTGCAGGTCCGCACCGAGATGGCAGGATTGTCGTTGATCCGGCTGATCAGGTAGTAGGACATCGACTTTTCCAGCGACGGCCCGCGAACCAGCAAGGTCACCGACTTGGCGTACCGGGACAGGAACAGGGCCGCCTGCCCGGCGGAGTTGGCCCCGCCGACGATGTAAACATCCTGGCCCTGGCAGGCTGTCGCCTCGGTCAGCGCTGAACCGTAGTAGACGCCGCGCCCGGTCAGCTCGGCCAGCCCTGGCGCATGCAGCCGCCGGTAGGACACGCCGGTCGCGAGGATGACGGCGTGCGCGTCGATCGCGCTCCCATCGGCGAAACGAACGGTCCTGGCCGAGCCGTTCACCTCCAGGCCAGTCACCTCGCGCGCGGTCAGCACCTCGGCGCCGAACTTCGTGGCCTGCCGCCGGGCACGGTCGGTAAGCTGCGCCCCCGATACCCCATCCGGGAAACCCAGGTAGTTCTCGATCCGCGAGCTCTGCCCCGCCTGGCCTCCGGTCGCGAGCCGCTCCACCAGCACGGTGCGCAGCCCCTCCGAGGCGCCGTACACCGCGGCGCCCAGCCCGGCAGGCCCGCCGCCAACGATGATCAGGTCGTAGAAGTCGTTCGACGGCGTGGTGGCCAGCCCAACGCGCGACGCCAGCTCAGCATCGGCCGGCTCGATCAGCGTGTCGCCGCCCGGGGTGATCACCACCGGCAGCGCGCGGCCGTCCGCTCCGGCCGCGGCAAGCAGCCGCTGCCCTTCCGGTTCGTCGGTGCTGTACCAGTGGTATGGCACCTGGTTGCGCGCGAGGAACTCGCGCACCTCCGACGAGCGCGCTGACCAGCGGTGCCCCACCACCCTGGTCTCCGGAACGGGCCGGCGATCCGACGTCTCCCACGCCTCCAGCAGGGCGTCGACCACCGGGTAGAGCTTCTCCTCCGGCGGATCCCACGGCTTCAGCAGATAGTGATCAACGTCCACGACATTGATCGCGTCGATCGCGGCGCTGGTATCGGCGTAGGCGGTCAGCAGCGCCCGCCGCGCGCCCGGGTAGATGTCCATCGCCTGCTCGAGGAACTCAATCCCGTTCAGCTCCGGCATCCGGTAGTCCGCCAGGATCACCGCAACTTGGTCACCGCGAAGTTTCATCTCCCGGAGCGCGTCCAGCGCCGCTGCCGACGACTCTGCCCGTACAACCCGGTGCTGCTCCCCGTACCGCCGCCGCAGGTCCCTGGCCACCGCACGGGACACCCCCGGATCGTCGTCCACAGTGAGGATCGCCGTACGGGCCGCCTCGGCCTGGTCAGTCATGCCGCTCATGCTGGGATATCAATCTCATCGATGAGTCATCTATTCCACAACGACTTATTCAATGGCTTGCGCCGGGCGCTCGCCCAACTGCGAGTCAGCGGGACCGCTCTTGACGCAAGCTTTCCGCTCGCCGAGCGCTTGCTGCTGCGCTTCGCGCGCACATCGGCCTCGATCTGCAGACCTGGGACGGCTTGCCAACAAGGATCAGCAATGTCGTCTGCTGATCGCAGCCGTACCTCCCGGGGGGGATCACCGCTTGAGGTCGGTGACAGCACGTGCTTTTACTTGTGACGGGGGGCCGGTGTCCCACGCCGGGATGCTGAGTGTCGGATCGCGTCCGGGTTATTCGTTGCAGGGGTGAGGGACACACTCCGGACCTAAGGTCGTGATGATGACACCGCTCACCTCGGGCACCACCGCCCGCCGCATATACGGGCTCGTGGAGCCGATCGGGCTCATCCCCTATGCGGCTGACGAGCCTGCCGAGGCGCTGCTGGCGCTCGGTCTGCGCAACTATTGGGACACCTACTTCGCCGGGCGGGCAGCCCCGCTGGGCCGCGATGTCCCGGCTGGCGTCGTGCACGCGATCTTCTATAACTTCGCGCCGGGCGAGGCCGCCCGCCATATCCCGCGTGTCTGGGACCTGATCACGCCCGAGGCGGCGCTGGCGGCGCGCGACCGAGGGTGCGTCGTGGCGCTACGGCGGATGCTCGGCGACCTCGTCGACAACCCTAGCGTCGCGCGGGCTGCCGACCTCGCCGTCAAGGCGGCCACCTCCGCCCGAACAGAGGGGCGTCCCCTCTACGCAGCGCTGCGTACGCTGCCGGCCCCGGAGCAGCCGCTTGCGCGACTGTGGTACGCGGGCAATTTGCTGCGTGAGCACCGCGGCGACGGCCATGTCGTCGCGCTGGTCGCCAACGGCATCGGCGGCACGGAGGCGCACGTACTGCTCGCGCTGTCGGAGGGCATGCCGGCGGAGAAGTTCGGCCGGGTCTGGCACCTGCCGCACACGCAGTTGGCCGCGGTCGTGGACGGCATGCGCGACCGCGGCCTGATCGGCGCCGATGGCTGGCTCACCGCCGACGGTCGCGCCACCAAGGCCCGGATCGAGGCGCTCACCGACGACCTCGCCGCGCCGGCTTACGACGCCCTCGAACCGAGTGAACTCGCGCAGCTCATCGCCGACCTCGAACCCATCGCCGCCGCGTTGAACGCCGCATACGACGCGGAAGACTAGTCGAGATAGATGAAGCCTGGTTGTGGTGCGTGAGGAAGGCGTGGTGGGAGGCGGGCAGCAGCGGTGGGCGGCTGACACCCACAGTTGACACCAACGGATCTGGCGGCGAACGGACATCCCCGGACGATCGCAGCGGCGTCGCGCAGTTGTGCGCCTTCCGTTCAGGAAGCTGATCGCCCTACTGAGCGACGCCGGGCGGGCGTGCCGCCCACACGGCATCGGGCTCGGGGCCGACTGCACGCTCAGGCCTGAGGCGACGGGTAAGCACCAGGGCGCATGCGGTGGCCGCGATAAACAAGAGCAGGGTGAGCACGTAGTAGTTGCCGACGATCAATTCCAGCCCACGCCAGGTGAACTCGACTGCCGCCCGGCTGTTGCCGCGGTTCGGCGCGAGAAGCAGCCACCCGCGCGGCAGCAGCTGGGCCTTAGGGTCGTAGCCGCCCTGGTTGCCAATAGGCAGAGGCCACCAGCCAAACAAGCCCACCACCAGCGCGGCGCCGAGGATCCGGTAGCCGAGGCGCCGTGGCCCGTACGCGGCGAGGACGAGTGCCGGTACCACGTAGACGTAGTGGTGCGACCAGGTGACCGGAGACACCAGCAGGCCGGTCGCGGCGCATGCAACCAGGCCGAGTAGCTCGTGGCCACGCCGGCTCGCCAGTATCGAGGTGGCGAGCCCGGCGACGCCGACGACGACCGCCGCGACCAGCCAGTACGCGTGCGCGTCGGGCCCGGCGTGAGTAAGGCGCAGTATGACGCCGTTAAGGGACTGGTCGTCCAGGTGGAAGGGTTTGCTGCCCGGCCGGGTGATCTTCCTGCCCCAGTAGACCGCGGAGGCGTGCGGCAGCAGCGCGAACCCAAGTCCTACCGTGACCGCGAAGGTCAGCGCGCTGACCGCCGCGGCCTTTACTCGCCGCGTTAACAGCAGGTACGGAATGAAGATCAACGGCGTGAGCTTGATCCCCGCCGCCACCCCGATTCCGATGCCCTTGCCCTTGATGCGGTCCGGCAGCGCGAGATCGCCCACCACCAGGGCCAGCAGCACGAGGTTGATCTGCCCGAAGAACAGTGTCATCGCCACCGGTTCGAGCCAGAGGCCCACCGCGGCGATCGCAAACGCCGCCGCCGCCCTGGCCAGGCCGGCAGGCCGCCCGGCGAGTCCCAGGGAAAGGTAGGCCACCACCGGCAGCAGCCCGATCGTGAGCACCGCCAGCCCGACCTGCCAGGCCGCGAACGACGCACCGCTCCCCGCAGCGAACAGGAGCGCGGCGAACGGCGTGTAGGTGAACGGCAGCTTCGCCGCCCCGAGCTCCCGCGCGTAGAGCATCGCCGGCTGGTTCCGCACAGCGATGCCGCCATCCCGGTAGACGGCCCCGTCGATCTGCGTCCAGTAGTACTGCGGGGACGCGTGGACGAGCAGGGCATAACCGGCCACGGCCAGCAGGAACAGTGCGACCGCGGCGATGAGCCAGGCGGCCGGCCGTATTCGAGTCACCCCTCCGTCTCCTCAGCCATGAACCGGCCTGATCATGTTCGCTGACCATGATGTCAAACCGGGGCCCACGAGGGCAGTCCGGCCAGGTGCGCCACGTTGCGGCCAGATGAGGGAGGTGGGCCTGCGATCCCGCTGGCCAGCCCTGAAGCCAAAACTGCAACGGCACTTAGGCTTGCGGTATGCGCCCGGTAGAGGGTCTTCGCGGTACGGCCATGGTGACCAAAGGCGGATCGGTACACGCGGATCTGGCTGCGGGCCTGGCCGACGTCGAGGCCGGCGTGCCGTGCGCTTCGGGGACGCGGTTTCAGCTGTGCTCGGTGAGCAAGCAGTTCGCCGCCGCCGCGGTCATGCTCCTGGTCGAGTCCGGGCGGCTTGACCTGCATGAGCCGGTCGACCGGTGGCTGCCCGAAGGCCCGCCGCAGTGGCGGCAGGTCACGCTCCATCACTTGCTGTCTCATACTGCGGGCATCCCGCACTGGCTCGAGGCCCCGGGCCTAGACCCGGCCGAGCCGATGAGGATCAGCGAGCGGCTGGAGATCATCCAGGCCACGCCGCTGCGCACCGAACCCGGCGCGCAGTGGCACTACAGCAGCCCGGGCTTCCTGCTGGCCGGGCTCATCGTCGAGCGGGCCAGCGGCCAGTCCTACCGGGAATTCCTCGCCGAGCGGATCTTGTCCCCGCTGCAGCTGACCCACACCACCGTGGGCGGTACCCCGGGCGCTGTGGCCCGCGGCTACAAAGACGGTCAGCCGGTGCCGCCTTGGGACCTGGCCGCGATGCCCGGCACCGGCGACATCTGGTCCACTGCGAGCGACCTGACCAGGTTCACCGCCGCCTTGCACTGCGATGGGCTGGTCACCGCGAGCTCGCTGCGCGCAATGTGCACCGCGCACGCGCCCCTCAACGACGATGAGGAAGGTGAGCCCCGGCTGACCACCACCGGTTACGGCTACGGCATGTTTACCGGGATCTTCGCCGGGCGCGCGGCTTATTACCACCCCGGCGACAACCCGGGCTATCAGTCCTTCGCCTGCTGGATCCCGGACCGGGCGGCCAGCATCGTCATCCTGGTCAACGACGAGGCCGCCAGCATAACGGGCCTGCTGCGGCAGCTGCTTCCCGCAGCTTTGGGACCCTAGGTAAGGATGTATCCGCGGTACCGGTAATGGCACACCCGTGCCTGGTACTGGCGTCGTCGGCACCAGACGCGCTCAGCACCAGACGCGCTCAGGGTCGGGTGAGCAGGCCTGGATCAGGCTGACCAGAAGCCTGCGGATCCCCGGGAGCGTGTAGCCGTTCGTGCGGCCCTACGGAAGCGTGTACATGTCGATCCAGTGAACGTCCGCCTGGTTCGGCTTGATCAAGATCGAACCGCCGACACGGCCGTTTGGATAGTCAGCGTGATACATGTTGGGGAAACCGCCAAGGAACCCATTGCGGACGGCCCAGTCATTCACCCCACGGAAGCGTGCGACGAAATCATCGAGAGCAGGGCTGCCGATATCCGTCCACGATAGATCTCGCCACTCGGCCGTCATGGCCGGGAGGAAGATTATCCCGGCCACTCTCCCGAAGCCGTAGTCGGCGTCGAAGAAGGTGGGAAAGGCGCCAACAAATCCTGCTCGCACGGCGTAGTCCTGAGCGCTACGCATCCTAAGACTGAAGTCGTCCAAGGCGGGGTTTCCGAGCTGAACCAGGGGCACGTCCTGCCACTCTGCGGCATCTTTTCTGAACAACAGTGCTCCGCCGAGTTGCTCCCGGCCTTCTTTCAAGAAGTAAAAGGTCGGGTATCCACCAAGAAATCCCAGACCAGATGCGGCAGAAGTTCGTTGACGGAAGGCGCCCATTACGAACTTGCCATCGAGGGCAGGCGGCGGCGTGTTCGCGAGTTGGATAAATTCCGTGTAAGTAATGCGGATTTCGAGGGTGTAGTCCCAGCTCGAATACCCCACCCCGTCATCGTGGCTGAATGGAATGGTCTTCCAAATGTAGTTTGGAGCAAAGTAATCGCCCGGGGGCAGGTCGATCGACTCGTTGAAGTCCAGGAGCTTGTCGTTGTGGTCCCACTCGTTGAACTGGTCTACGACGCCGATGACGGCCTGGCCCACCGCTTCGACAACCGGACCGGCGCCCCACGCCACATCCGCAGCGATCGCGATCGCGTCGACTCCCGTCTTGATGGCGTCTTCATTGTCTTTCCATGTATCGTTCTCGTCCAGGTCCCAGGCCATCAATGACATAGCGAAACGAGGTGTCGTACTCGAGAAGCGGTATGACCCGTTGATAATTCTCTGTTCACCGTCGTTAATACGGAACGATGGCAGGTAAACGCCTGCCGAGCCCGCGTCGCTGACGAATGCTCCAGTCATCGCAAACCTGTCCGATGAGTGGATTGACTCCGTGTCTACGCAGACGACTTTCTCGATCTCAACGACGATGTCGTACATGTGGTATCCGAATCTGAGCGTCACCCCTGCCGAGCACTCTGCCAACAGGTCCACGAGCCGCTTGCCCGGGGGGCGCACACGGCCCACGAACTCAGCGTCTCACCAGAGCCCCGGATAGCCCGCCATCAGCCCTTAGTCAAGGGATAGTAAATGGAGTGTAACATGATAGTAAGATCATTAGGCTCCCAGGTGCACGTATGGTCAGGCCCGCACTTCATCAACCTACGGCCGGGCGGCCTAGACTCGCTGCTGACAGACGGGAGCCGTTATGACCGCGGAGACCGAGTCAGCGATAGACCAGGCCAGCGAGAGCAGGTGCTGGTGCTGCGGCAAGCCCAGGTCGGAGGACACCATGGTCCGCCTGGGCAACCATCCCGAGGTTGGCATCTGTATCAGCTGTGTCCACTTCTTGCGGCGGCGGGCCAGGGACCATCAAGCCACTGTGATGCGCCAGACGCTACGCGGTGCCGCCGAGTCGGTCCGCCAGCAAGTCATGGCCAAAGGCTGGCATCAGCGCCCGGTGATCGGGCCTGCGCTCCAGTGGCTCAACCGGCACCTGCCCTGGTAGCCAAGCTCCAAGGAGCCGAGTAGATGCATCTGACCGTCCTGGCCGAGCCCACCTGCCCGAACGCGCCTGTCCTGACGGACCGGCTCACGGCGATCCTCCACGGCCGGACGGACATCTCGATGTCGCACCAGGTGATCTCCAGCGAAGACGAGGCAATCCGGTGGGACATGCACGGCTCCCCCACCTTGCTGATCGACGGTCTGGACCCGTTCGCCGAACCGGGGCAGCACCCGAGCCTGTCCTGCCGGCTGTACCGCGATGAGAACGGCCGCGCATCAGGTGCGCAATCAATCAGCCAGCTCCGCCACGCGATCGAGCATGCCCCGGCCGCTACCGTCCAGCCGAGAGACCCGGCCTGGCTGGATGTGCTGGGACGCGCTGGCCGGGGCCGCATCGCTCCCGCCGACCGGGGCCTGCGGGCAGTGCATCAGGCCGTGCTGCGATCGTTCGTGCACACCGGAGCTGCACCCGGCCCCTCCAGCCTGGCCAAGCAGGCCCTGCCCTTCGACGTGTCACAGGTGCTGGCCGAACTGGCCGACGGCGACTTCTTGTTCATCGACCCGGCCGGTCACATCATTGCCGCCTACCCCTTCTCCACACTGCCGACCCGGCACCGGGTCCGGATATCAGGCGAGGCGGCCGTGTTCGCCATGTGCGCGATCGACGCCCTGGGCATCTCCGCAATGACCGGCCATCCTGTCGTGATCGAATCAGCCGACCCGTCCACCGGCCAGCGAATCACCGTGAACGTTGACCAGGCCAGCAGCACCTGGAATCCGGTCACGGCAGTGGTCTACGTCGGCCGGACCGGCGGCGACCACACAGGACCGTCGGCATCTGTGTGCTGCGGATATATGAACTTCTTCGCCACCCAAGCCGCCGCGTCGGTGTGGGCAGCGGCCCATCCGGAGATCACCGGCGGCATCCTGAGCCAGGCCCACGCGCTCCAAGTAGGCATCAGCATCTTCGGCCCGCTCCTTAGCTAGCCCACCCCCGGACACTCACTCATCCTGGTTCGGCCTGCCGAATCCGGGACACTGACTGAACGTCATCACCTGGTTGCGAGGCCTGGGCGCTCACTCGGCCAGCTCCGATTGATCCGACGAGGCCGCGCCCGCCGACCGCACCCCTGTGATGAGGCTCGGTGGAATCGCGGGAGGGACGACGTTACGCCCGACGGTCACCGTTCTTCGCAGAGATCCAGGATGCGGGTCTGCGGCGTGCCTGCGAGCGCGTGCGCGCCTTGCGGCGACGGCCAGACGTTGGTGCGCAGGAACTCCAGGAATGCGTCCGCCTCCTCGGCCGTGCCGAAGTCGAGGCTGACGACGACGTAGGCCGGGTCGTCAGCCGGCCGGAGGACGCGGTGGTGCTTGACGCCGGACTGCTGGCGCAGTTCTTCGAAGCGGTCGAACGCGGACTTCCACACGCTGTAGTCGGTGATTGCGTGCTCGATATGCAAGGTGGTCATGCCGCAATGCTCGATCAGCCCGTGTAGCTGGCGCCATCCCAGATGTCTGGGATCCGTCGCCGCTTAGGCTTTGGAGGTGCTCGACGACCGTCGGCTGCGCATGGACCTGCTCGGCAAGCTGCGCCGGGTGGTCGGTTTCGACGCGCACGCGTTCCTGCTCACAGATCCGGAGACCGCCGTCGGCTCGTCGCCCCTCGCTGACGTCCCGATGCCATTGCTCGGGGCGCTGCCGCGCCTGATCCGGGCCAAATATCTCACCGCAGCAAACCGCTGGACCGCCCTCGATCCTGGCCAGGTGGCGCTACTAAGCACGGTGGGCGACGGCGATCCGTTGCGCGCCTTGCTCTGCGAGCACGGTGTCACCGACGTCGTCTCACTCGTGTTCCGTGATCGCTTCGGCTGCTGGGGATTCCTGGACCTGTGGCGCGCAGGTGATGTGTTCACCGCCGGCGATGCCCGCCGCGTGGCCGCTTTCGCCGGACCCGTCACCACGGTGCTGCGTGAGGCACAGGCGGCCACTTTCGTCTCCCGCCCGTCGTCCACGTCACGACCCGGGCCTGTGGTGTTGCTCCTCTCGCCCGAGCTCGAAGTGATCGGACAGACTCCGCAAACCCACGAGTACCTGCAAGCCCTCATCCCAGCCGAGCACGGGCTCGCGCCGGTTCCCGCGAGCGCCTACAACGTCGCGGCGCAACTGCTCGCGGTCGAGTCCGGAGTGGACGATCACCAGCCGAGCGCCCGGGTCCACCTCTCCGCCGGGCTGTGGCTCACCTTGCGTGCCGCCCGCATCGGCACCGACATCGCCGTCACCATCGAGGAATCGACACCCGCCGAGCGGCTCGACCTGTTCACCCGCGCCACCGCCCTTTCGACGCGCGAGTCGGAACTGTTGACCCATCTCGTCTCCGGCACCGACACCAGGGAGATCGCCAGCCGGATGTTCCTCTCCGAGCACACCGTGCAAGACCACCTCAAGTCAATGTTCGCCAAGACCCAGACCCGAAGCCGCAAGGCACTCCTCGCCCGCGCCCTCGGCACCTAGCGTTCCCCGCGGTACGGATCGGCTGCGGCGGACCTCTCCGGGCATCTCTTCAGAGCTCAGCCAGGGAGGTCCTCCGGGCGCTTTGCGGCGAGATGGCCATCCAGCAGGCCGGTGGACTGGCCGACCTCGATGAGGTATCCGTCCGGGTCCCGCATGTAGCAGCGGATCTCTGCTCCGCGGTCGATCGGCGGCGTCACGAACTCCGCCCCCTTCGCCTTCCACTCCTCGTAGCAGGCGTGGATGTCAGCGACCCGCAAGTTCAGGAAGATCGAGGTGGTGTTGCCGGGCTCGTAGTCGACCACCGAGATGCCCGGCTTGTCGGGGGTGGGCGGCCCGCCGGGGTTCATGATGATCCACGAGTTGGACAGCCTGACAGTGCACGGATTCTCCTGCAGGATGACGGTGCCGCCCAGGACGCGGGAGTAGAAGTCCCGCGATCGCGCGACCTTGCGGACGGTGATGAACATCGCCACCAGGATGCCCTCGGCGGGTGCGGGGAAGCTGGCGAAATCGTTGCGGGGCTGAGGCTCTGTCATGGTTTGCTCCAATTCGGCGGCATTGGGACAGCAGGGACAAAACTTGCAAGCGAAGGCTCGGGTGCATCAGCCAGTGCAGCAACGCGGCCGTCGCGCTGCATCCTGCGGAGTCCATTCCTGACCGGCGACCAGCGCCAACCACCCTCACCGACCATCGTGCAACGAGTTCACTCCGAGGGCTCGATGAGGCCGGCATGCTAGCCGCCCGGAGCGGAAGTGATGTCGTGGCCGAGTTCCTGACGCAACCGATCCTCCAGCAGCATCCAGCCGGAGCCGAGAGCTTCGGTCATCGCTGCTTTCAAGGCGTCTGCCGCATGAGCTACTTGATCAGCTAGCTGGGTTACCTCGGCCAATGTCCGTACCGTGACGGTCACGTCGTGAGACTCTCGGGCGCCGTGCAATGTGACCACCACGTTGCCCGGCCGAGTCGCCCAGGTGTCGTGGATCACCCGGTTGCGCTCCCTGTTTGCGTCACGACAGGCTTCGAGAGCAGCGTGGACTGCCGCCTTCGCCTCCGCTGGAACATCAGTGTGGTACCTGGTGATGTGCTCACAGTGCTCGATCAGAGCGGATGCCGCGAGGCGGCCGTCCACTACGGCTGCATACTTGCTGCCTACCAGGGCGCTGAACGCTGTACGTAGTACCCGTTCCATGTAGGCCGATTCAAGGACGACGCCGCCCAAGGCGTGTCGCAGTTCGTCAACATCCACATCAGAGAGCATGCCGGAATCACGACCGCTCAACGATGACTACTTGCGGACGCGGAACCGGAGGATGGTGACGGCGTCCGCCCGCGTGCTGCTGACCGGTTCCAGGTCTATCCTCGCAAGATCTGGGGACGAGTAGAACCGGGTGCCGCCGCCGAGCAGCACCGGCACGACATACACCAGGATCTCGTCCACGAGACCCCGCCGCAGGCACTGACCGGCCACGTCGGCGCCGAGGACCTCCACGTTCTTGCCGCCCGCAGCGTCCAGTGCCGTGGCGACCGCTTCCCCGATGTCACCGGTGAGGTACGTGACCTCCGGGTCCGGCGGGTCCGGCGGCTCGTGGGTCAGGACGAACATGGGCCCGGAAAAGGGGTAGCCTTCGCCCCTCGATGCTGTCCCCCGCTCCTTGTTGGCTTCCATCCTGCTGCCTACCTGGTCGGTCCGCGGCCGACGAGCATGGCGCCGGTGGCCGCCGCGGTCTCCGTCAGCCAGGCCGCGTCCGGCGCCACGAAGTCGAAGATCCAGTCCATCGCGTCACCGGGACCGGCGATGAAGCCGTCAAGCGACATCGACCTGCTCACGATCACCTTGCCGCTCATCTCATGACCGCCCAGCCGTCGAACTCGATGCCACAGCCGTGTCTCCCTCCTCTGTCACGGGCTTGCCCCGCGATCAGCAGTGAGGACGTTACAGGCGCCCGGATCTTATCGGCCCGGCAGCCGAAGCGCGCGGCACGTCCCGGTATGGATCAGCCAGCGCGGGTGAGGCTGTGGCTTACCCGGTGGCCGTCCCGAGCAAGGTCAGGGTCCGGTAACTGGGGTGGTGGCTGAAGAAATAGCCCGCGGCCATGCAGGCGTCCGGCGAAGGGCAGGACACGCCGTTGAGAATGTGGTCGATGACGCCCGGGTTGGGGGTGGGCACCACGGACCAGCGGCTGCCGTCCCAGGATTCGACCAAGATCTTGGTGCCGACTCTGGTGCTGTAGTAGCCCACGACGCTGCACGCGGTCTTCGAGGCGCAGGACACGCCGTTGTCCAAGGTCTGGCCGATACCCGGGCTGGGGCTGGGCACCACCGACCACTGGGTGCCATCCCAGGACTCGATCAGCGAGGTGGTGGGGCCGTTGCTGTGGAAGGCGTTGCCCGCAGCCGTGCACGTGTCCGCCGACACGCAGGACACGCCGTTGAGGAAATTGCCGCTGGTTCCCGGGCTGGGGGTGGGCAGCACCGACCAGCGGGTGCCGTCCCAGGACTCGGCCAGGGTCCCGTGAACTCCGGTCTCGCTCCCGGAGAAGCCCACGGCCATGCAGGCATCCGCCGAGACACACGACACGCCACTGAAGCCGCCACCGGTTGCCGGGTTGGGACTGGGCACCACCGACCAGCGGGTGCCGTCCCAGGACTCGATCAAGGTGCTCAACGCGTTGCCGTTGGTAGAGGAGGCGCCCACGGCCGTGCAGGCGTTCGCCGCGACACACGACACGCCGCTCAGGTCGCTGCCGGTGCTTCCCGGGCTGGGGGTGTGCACCACCGACCAGCGGGTGCCATTCCAGGACTCGGCCAGGGTGCCGCCAGGGCCGCCCTGAGTGAAGCCCACGGCCATGCAGGCGTGCGCCGAGACGCAGGACACGGCGGTGAGTTCGTTGCCGCTCCCTTCCCACGTTCGGGCTGGGCACCAGCGACCAGCGGGTGCCGTTCCAGGACTCGGCAAGGGTCACCAGCGAGCCGCCGCTGGTCAGGCGGTGGCCGGTGGCCATGCACACGCTTGCCGAGACACACGACACCGCGTCGAGGATGTTGCCGTTGGCCCGCCGGTTGGGGCTATGCACCACCGACCAGGTCAGGGTCTGCGCGCTTGCCGGGACCGCGCCGCCCAGCAACGCCAGCCCGGTCAGCACGGCTCCGGCCGGAAGCCACCGCCCGGCGAGCGGGAAGCTCCGGGTGCGCCTCGTTGATCCGCCGATTACCGAGGTCAAGATGCCCATGACTAATCCCTGCTTCGAGGTGCGTTACCGATACCTGAATGGGGAGCGATCCGTACTTTCTCCGTTGTCACCGTCGCCGGGCATTCGGCGGGATCACAGCCGTAGCTGGCCCGCCAGCCCCGGCCTTCACTATATTCGACGCGCCTTCATATCTTCCGGTTGACACCACGAGGAGAACGATTGCCGACCGCGCATCCCGCAGCTGACGGACGGACGACACCAGGAGGCGGGGTCAGCGCACCGCGTACCGAACAAAGATCGAGGTATCTGGGCGGGTCTCCGCCGAGATGAGCTCAAGATCGCGGATGCTCTCCCAGCGCCCCGAGATCGTAGCCCTCGAAAATGGCGGGAGCCTCGGCGCAGCCGACGACGACCGGAAGGAACTGGATGTCGATCTCGTCGACCAGGCCCGACCGGAGGAGTACGCCGTTGAGAACGCCGCCCGCGTCGGAGACGACGCAATCCACGCCGAACACCTCGCCCAGCCGGTGCAGCGCCCGGCCCAGATCGACGCGATCCTCGCCGACTTCGAGATACGGCACATCATGCTCGCGGAGGAACATGCGGTAGGCGGCGGGCGTGGTCCTCGACATCAGAACGGCCAGTCTTGTGCCATCCATCTCAGAGGTGGTCCACCTGACCCTGGCGCGGCTGTCGATCGCGACGAACCACCGGCCGGGATGGGCGTGCAGGCTCTCCGGCAGGAAGTCCCCGGCGGGGACCCGGGCTCCGGCATGGTCCTCGAAGCTTGCCTCCGGCGCGTCTCGCCCGGTAAAGGAGTTGCTCCCCTGGAGGGAGACACGGGTGCCGTGGAGGGACAGGGCGTCCACCGTTTCGAACCGGTCAAGCGGCTTCCAGCGCGAGTCGAGCCACGACGGCGTCGATGGAGATACGGCGATACGGCCGTCGACCGAAGCGATGTTGAACGTCACCAGGCGCACCGGGACCTCCCGCAACGGCGGATCGTCTACCCGCTGCAGCGAGTCCAGCAGCCGCCTCGGACAGTCGCCGGTCCGCGCGCTGGCTACCGGGGTGCTTGCGCCGTCTTGAGACAGCGCAGGCACCCCGGACCTCAGCACCTTTCGGGTGCACAGCCCGGAAGGCCGTAGCGGCTAGAAGGGACGGCCGTATGCCTTGCCCAGGGTCTGCGGGTCGGTGACGGTGATGTTCGGGTTCGCGGAGATGGCCTGGAGGATCTGCTGGTAGTCCGACCAGCAGTACCGGACCGTGACGTTCGTCCAGTGCAGCGCCGGGTCCGATGACGTGCAGTCCCACCGGTTGTTGTTGTGGGGGTACTTCGGGTTCTTGCCGGTGACCAGGATGTAAGCCTGGAATATGTACCACATGCCGGGCTTCAGCCGCTTGATCTGATTGATGATCGTCGACGGCATGGTGTACCGCCCGTTCTGCACGTGGACGGTGTAGCACGGCTGCGTGGGATCGTTGCAGGGGCCGCCCACGACCGCAACGGGATACACCCAGTGAGGCGGCGTCGTCGAGGCGGTGGCCAGGACGTTCTGGCCATGCTTGGCGTGGTCGTACTGGCGCCCCCAGTCGAAGCAGGTGTCTCCGTAGTCCGTTTGCAGCTTCACGACCGCCGGGTTCTTGGTGTACGAGCCGGGATAGGCGATCATCCCCGCCGCGCCGGGCAGCCCATGGGCCTTGATCGTGGCCGCGCTCCCGCAGGTCTCCGCCATCGCCTGCTTCGGGGTCAGGCTCTCGATCTTCGCCAGGGTGGGGTACGTGGCGGTATGGGACACGAACGACCAGCCGTAGTTCTGGGCGAGGTTGGTCGCGTCGGCCCACGACGCGGTGAGGTCATCGTTGTAATGCGTACAGTGCCTCGTCGTGTCCTCGGTCCGCTTCGTGACCAGCGTCCCGGTGCCCGCCATGCCCAGCGACTGCAGATAGGGCGCGACCGTCCCGTCCATGGTGGCGATGTCGTCGTCATCCTCCACGCAGTTGTCAGCCGCCGACATCTCGGTGCGCGAGAACAGCAGGGTGACGAACGGCCCCTTGCCGAGCGCTGTCGTGGGTGGCGGGGCGAGGCCCGCGCTCGGCGCCTTCACCGAGCCACTGGCGACCGATCCCGCGGCAGGTACGAGAGCCACCGCGGCAGCCACCGTCACTGCGCTCAGCAGGCCCACACGTCTGAGGCCTGCATGCTTTCTCTGCATCAGCCCGCCACCTCCCGGATCCGGTTGCTGCTCACGTCAGCCACCAGCAGGTCACCTGCCGAGTCCACCGCCACGCCCTGCGGGTGGTTGAGCTCGGCGCTCAGCGCCGGGGCGCCGTCGCCGGCGAATCCGCCGGTGCCGTTACCGGCCACGGTGTAGATGTCCCCGGCGGTCATCGACTGCCCGTAGAACGTGCCGTCGCCGGCCGCGACCACCCGGACCCGGTCATTCGCGTTGTCGGCGATCACCAGGTTCCCGTCGCCGTCGATCGCCGTCTGGCCGGGATTGCCCAGTTCGGCCGCGGTGGCCGGGCCGCCGTCGCCGGAGAACCCACCGGTGCCGTTTCCGGCCACGGTGTAGATGTCCCCGGCGGTCATCGCCTGCCCGTAGAACGTGCCGGTGCCGGCCGCGACCACCCGAACGCGGTCGTTCACACTGTCGGTGATCACCAGGTTGCCGGCGTTATCCACGACGACGTCCTCCGGGATTCTCAGCTCGGCCGCGGTGGCCGCGCCGCCATCACCAGTGAACCCGAACGTGCCGTTTCCGGCCACGGTGTAGATCTTCCTGATGGTCATCGCCTGTCCGTAGAAGGTGGCGGTCTTGGCCGCGACCACCCGGACGCGGTTGTTGGCACCGTCGGCGATCACCATGTTCCCCGCGCCGTCGAACGTCACGTCCTGTGGGCCGTCGAGCTTGGCCTTGGTAGCCAGGCCGCCATCACCGCCATAGGCGGCTTGGCCGGTTCCCACCACCGTGTAGATGTCCCCGGCGGTCATCGCCTGCCCGTAGAACGTGCCCGTGCTGCCCGCCACGACTCGAACCCGGTTGTTGCCGCTGTCGGCGATGACCAGGTTCCCCGCGCCGTCCACCGCCGCCTGGTCCGGGAAGGCCAGCTCTGCCGCGGTGGCCGGGCCGCCATCGCCGGAGAACCCGAAGCTGCCGTTACCGGCCACCGTGTAGATGTCCCCGGCGGTCATCGCCTGCCCGTAGAACGTGCCGGTGCTGGATGCGACCACCCGGACCAGGTTGTTGGCGCGGTCGGTGATGATCAGGTTCCCCGCACCGTCCAGCGTCACGCGCCGCGGGCCGTTGAGCACGGCGGCCGTGGCCGCGCCGCCATCGCCGAAGAACCCACCGGTGCCGGTGCCGGCCACGGTGTAGATGTCCCCGGCGGTCATCGCCTGCCCGTAGAAGGTGCCGGTCGCCGGCCGCCACGACGCGCACCCGGCCGTTCGCCCCGTCGGCGATGACCAGGTTCCCCGCGCCGTCCACCGCCGTCTGGTCCGGGCTGGCCAGCTCGGCCGCTCGTGGCCGCGCCGCCATCGCCAGCGAACCCGAACGTGCCGTTACCGGCCACCGTGTAGATGTCCCCGGCGGTCATCGCCTGCCCGTAGAAGGTGCCCGAGGTGGCCGCGACCACCCGGACCACGTTGTTGCCGCGGTCGGCGACGACCAGGTTCCCGTCGCCGTCCACCGTCACGCCGCGCGGGCCGTCGAGCTCGGCGCTCGTGGCCGCGCCGCCATCGCCGGCGAACCCGAAGGTGCCGTTACCGGCCACCGTGTAGATGTCCCCGGCGGTCATCGCCTGCCCGTAGAACGTGCCCGAGGCTGGCCGCGACCACCCGGACCAGGTCGTTGCCGCTGTCGGCGATGACCAGGTTCCCCGCGCCGTCCACCGCCGTCTGGTCCGGGCTGGCCAGCTCGGCCGCGGTGGCCGGGCCGCCATCGCCAGCGAACCCGAACGTGCCGTTACCGGCCACCGTGTACATGTGCTTGGCGGTCATCGCCTGCCCGTAGAAGGTTCCGGTCTTGACCGCGACCACCCGGACCCGGTCATTGCCACTGTCGGAGATGACCAGGTTCCCCGCGCCGTCGACCGCCACGGCCGGCGGGCCGTCGAGCTTGGACGAAGTAGCCAGGTGGCCATCACCGGAGAACCCGAAGGTGCCGTTTCCGGCCACCGTGTAGATGTCCCCGGCGGTCATCGCCTGCCCGTAGAAGGTGCCGGTGCTGGCCGCGACCACCCGGATCCGGCTGCCGCCCCAATCCGCGATTACCAGGTTCCCGGAGTGATCCAGCGTCGTCCCGCAGGTGTCGAGCGTGGCGCTGTCCGCTGGGCCGCCATCACCGAGCGGCCCGGCGGCGCCCGTGCCCACCGGCGTGGTCAGCCCGCCGGTCTGCGGGCTGACCTTCCGCACCACCTGGGAGTCGGCGACGTAGAGGGTGCCGGAACTGTACGAGACGCCGCACACACCGTTCTGCCCGGACCCGAGGGACACCTCCGTGCCCGCGCCCGGACCACCGACACCCCCCGCGACGGTAGTGATGTCCCCGGTCGCCGCCGCCGACCGGACCCCGGTACGGCCCGCCTGCGCCCCGCCGGCTCCCCAGGCCAGCGCCGCCGCCGACACCAGCGCCAGCACGGAAGCCACGGCTGCTGGCCGTCCCAGCCCGCCAGATCGCCCACTCTTCATGACACGCCCTCCACAACGACTTCCCAAGACACCCAGCCGATGAGTACGGAGCGAACCAGCTAGAACGGGCGGCCCCACGCCTCGCCCACCGTCTGCGGGTCGGTGACGGTGATGTTCGGGTCCGCGGCGATGGCCTGGATGATCTTCTGGTAGTCCGACCAGCAGTACCGCACCGTGATGTTCGTCCAGTGCTCGGCCGGATTCGGCGAGGTGCAGTCCCACCGGTTCATGTTGCTGGTGTACTTCGGGTTGGTCCCGGTGACCAGGATGTATGCCTGGAATACGAAGTACTGGCCGGGCTGCAGCTTGTGGATCTCGCTGATGATCGTCGACGGCATCGTGTACCGCCCGTTTTGATATGTGGACGTTGTAACACGGCTGTGTGGGGTCGTTGCAGGGGCCGCCGACGACCGCGACCGGGTACACCCAGTAAGGCGGCGTCGTCGACGTGGTGGCCAGGTTGTTCACGCCTTTCTGAGCGTGGTCGTACTGGCGTCCCCAGTCGAAGCAGTTCTGCCCGTACTGGGTCTGCAGATTCACGACCGCCTGGTTCTTGGTGTACGAGCCGGGATAGGCGATCATGCCGGCCGCGCCGGGCAGCCCATGAGCGGCGATCGTGGCTTCGCTCCCGCAGGTCTGGGCGTACGCCTCGGCCGGGGTGAAGTTCTCGATGGCCGCCAGGCCGGGGTACGTGGCGGTGTGGGACACGAACGACCAGCCGTAGTTCTGCGCGAGGTTGGTGGCGTCGGCCCACGACGCGGTCAGGTCGTCGTTGTAATGCGTGCAGTTCCTCGTGGTGTCACCGGTCTTCTTCGTCACCAGCGTCCCGGTCCCCGCCATGCCCAGCGACTGCAGATACGGCGCGACCGTCCCGTCCAGGGTGGCGATGTCGGCGTCATTCTCCACGCAGTTGTCGGCCGCCGACATCTCGGTGCGCGAGAACAGCAGGGTGACGTAGGGCCCGGGACCGAGTGGCGACGTGGGTGCCGGGGCGAGGCCCGCGCTCGCCGGCCGTACCGAGCCGCTGGCGACCGATCCCGCGGCAGGCACGAGCGCCACCGCGGCAGCCACCGTCACGGCGCTCAGCAGGCCGACCCGCCTCCTGCGCGCATGCTTTCTCTCTCGCTCCGCGGTCATAATGGCGACCCCCTAGATGCGTTCGCGCTCTTCTGTAAACGGATAGCTACGGTGCGGCACAGCACGCTAAGGCGCGGCGCCAGGCTTAAATCGTGCCAGCGGCCCCGACATCGAGGGCTGCGGCGTAAGAAGCTGAACCAGGCCGGTATTGGGAACCTGGCCGTTGAGCACCAGGAACGAGCTGAGGCCGTCCTTGGTGTAGTCGATCGGATACACGCGGGTGCCACCGCCGAGGGTTGTCTCGGGGATCGTCATCGAGGTGAAGGTGAGGCCCTTGGCGTTCCCGATCAGCAGGTAGTCCGTGGCGTTCTGGTTGTCGAGCCTGCCGCAGACAACATAGATGTCCGGGTTGTTGTCGCCGTTGACATCGCCGACCGCGAGTGACACAGCCTTCTTGATTCTTGGGAGGACGGTCTTCGGCTTGCCGAAGTCCCGTTCGCGAGCTGCAGGCGTTCGGCGACAGCGCCCCCGGTGAGCGTGATGAGGTCCGGGCGGCTGTCGTGGTTGATGTCGACCATGGCGGCGTCCTGGACCTTGATGGGCGCGCCAAGAATCGAGGACACATCCGTGAACCCATGGCCCTGGTCGTTCCTGAACAGGTGCAAGCCGCCACCGGATTCCCCGCAGACCAGCAGGTCCGGCCAGCCGTCACTGTTGTAGTCGACGGTGTGCGCGCACACTGATCCGATGTTCATATCGAGCCCCATGGCCGGGTCGTCGACAAACGAGCCCTGCCCGGTGTTGATATAGAACCGGTCGATGGAAGGCATCCCGTCCGGGCGAAGCGATTCCGTGCCGTAGAAGATGTCCGGGTAGCCGTCGTTGTTCGCGTCCAGGACGGTGCCGTACCGGCCGCGGCCCCACGGGTCGGTCACGTTCCACTGGTAGGCCTGGTCGGCGAACGTGCCATCAGGCTGCTGGATGTACAGCGCATTTGCTTTCGCCGCCGAGCCGCGATCTGCTCCCACGCTGCAGAACATGTCCTGCCAGGCCGTCCTGGTTGAAATCGGCGGCCTCGCAGTCGTGCCGGTCCTTGATCGACTCGAAGTAGGTGGCCGTCGGACTGAGTGAACGTGCCGTCCTGGTTGTTGAGCCACAGATCGGCCGGATGCCAATGGCGTGCGATAAAGATGTCCGGCCAGTTATCCCCGTTGAAATCGGCAACGGACGCGCTGAACGTCCAGTCCTGCGGCCCGCTGATGCCCGCTGCCTGCGCCTGGTCGGTGATGGTCACCGGGATCGCGGTCGTTGCGGGGGGTGTCGGCGGCGGTGGGGCCGGCGCGGGGCCGACGCCAGGAACGGCTGCCACCGGAGGAACGAGCGCAGGCGTCCCGGGAGCGAGCGAGAGCGGTCCCGACGGGCAGCTCGCCTGTTCGACGATCGCCTTGGAGCCCTGCCGGCCCACCAGGGTGAGGCTCGACCCCGCCGGGTCGGCCGCAAGGCCGATGATCTCGGTGTCGGCCTTGGGGGCGTTGGCCGACATCACCGGCGCCCATGACGTTCCGTCGAAATGCTCCACCAGCGACTGGTAGACCTGCGTGGTCCCGTTGTAGAAGGTGCCGGCCGCCCACACGTTGTCCGGAGCGAGCGCCCTGACCTTGCGCAGCATCCCGGCGCCGGGAACCGGCGAGTTGCTCCAGGTGCTGCCGTCCCAGTGCAGCGCCAGCGGCTGGTTGACACTGCCGTCAAAGTAGTAACCCACGGCCCACACGTCGGTGGCCGACAGCACGTCAACCCCGGTCAGGACCGTGTCGATGGTGCCGGGCGGCCCGCACGCCACCCGCGCCGGTCACCGAGACCCACGTGGGCGACGGCTGGGTCGTGTCGTAGTTCAGTATGACCGGCTGCAGCCCGCTCGGGCTCTCCCGCCAGCCGACGGCCCACAATCCGGTCGCCTGCGTCCCGGCGATGGCCGTGAGCGAGTTGTCCGTCGTGGCGGTCCCATCGTTGGGGCTCGCCACCGGCGTCCACGTCCCGCCGGATTCCTGCTCGATCAGCGTCTGCCGCGTCCCGTCGGCCGCCGTCTGGAAACCAACCGCCCACGCGCTTCCGTCCGCCAGGGTGTCGACACCGGTGAAGAGCGCGTTGCTGGCGAAGGGCGCGGGCGAGTCCTGGGTCCACTGCGTTCCATCCCAGGCCGCCGCCAGCGGCTGGTACTTCCCGCTGACTTGCGCGTAGCCGACCGCCCAGCCCGCACCGGGGATCATGGAAACGCCGTTGAGGGCGTTGTTCCCGGTGCCCTGATTCGGGGAAGGGACGACCGACCATGCCGATCCGTCGAACCGCTCGATCAGTGTCTGGTTCGCGCGCTGCGCCGCCCCGACGCTGCCCACGGCCCACGACTCGTTGGCGGACACGAAGGAGACATTCGACAGCTGATCGGCCGCGGACAGCGCCCCGTTCTGGCCCTTCAACAACCCGCACGTCGAGGCGGCAGCGCCGACGGCACCACCGCTCACCAGCACCGACGGCACCACCGCGAGCACCAGCAACGGCACAAGCAGGCCTAGGACCGACCGATTTTTCCCCATACCCCCTGCTTCCCCCTGACGGCAAACCACCCCTCCCGACAGCAGCAGGGACGATTATCGAATCACGCGGGGCAACAGGACCAGAGTTATAGCATGACTAAGGCTTTAAAGTCACGTTAAGTCGGGCAGCGGCCTCCCGAAGCCGTGAGCCCTGTTCGCTGCGCGCCCCAACCCAGGAAAACTTGGCCACTGTAGGGTCGCTCGCGGGCCGCCGAAGTACCCCTCTGACCTGTGGTGACGTCTGACCGACGACGCGGCCGGCGCGGTCTTCGCCTCCGCAGGCACCCCGGCTACTCCCTGGTGCCCGGCGGTGACCTGGGCGCGGTACGCCTCATCCGGTATGTCGGCCACGCCCGACGGCGCACGACTCGCCGCTGGCACGGTCGGCAACGCCGCGCACGCCTGGTCGGCGGCTCCGCGCACAGGCACTATTTAGTTGCCATACGACGCCCCGTGGCAGCCTGGCCCGCGACGCGGAACTCAGCCCGGGATCGGCCAGAAGACGGCGGTGGCGTCGTCGTGGATCTTGCCCCGGGGCCAGCGCTCGCCCCGGGGATCGGCGGACTCGGCCGCCCGGACGAGTTCGATCAGCCCCGGTGGTCCGTCACGGCAAAGAATGTCGCAGACCTGGGCCCAGGTGGCCAGGTGGAACCGGTCGGCCAGGCGGCTGGCGCCGTCGCTGAGCAACGCCACGGCCGACAGGCTGGCCAGCGGCTGCGAGCCGGTCAGTGCGTGGCCCGCGGCGGCGGGGTCCGCGGCCGCGAGCCAGTACCCACCGGGCTGGTTACGCGCATCTTCCAGCTCGCGCGAGTAGGCCCGCCACGCGGCGTCGTGTTCCGGGGTGCCGCGCCCTAGGCTGGCGGCCGGGCGGAACCTGGCCACGGTCTCGCCGAGCTGGGTGTCGGTGATCGCGCGTGGCTCGCCCGCCCGCGGCTGGAGCACCAGCACCGAGTCGCAGAGCACCAGGTATTCCAGCGTGTCGCCGCGACTGGCGGGCGATGATCACGGTGGCGCCCGGCGTAGCGGGGTGCGCGAGGTCGCAGGTGCCCGCGTGCATCTGGCTGACCCGCTCGATCCCACGGCTGAGCAGTTCGGCGAGCGGCAGCCGGTCGTCGCAGGCCCCGGCGGCGAGCAGCCCGCCGAGCGTGCGCGCGTACCAGGCGATGCCGTGCACACAGCCGATACCGGACGCGGGATGGTAACCGGCTCCGTCGAGGAGCACCACGGCTCCGGGCACGACCGCGGCGAAGTCCTCGTTCGGCCGGTCCGCCGCGCTGGGCTCGCTGGCCAGCAGCACTCGCATGGCTGCCATCCGCGGTCAGGCGGTGACCGACCAGGCGCGGCCGTTCCAATGCTCGATCAGCGTCCTGGGCCCCGTTGGCGAGCCCCACTCGCCCGCCGCCCAGCAGTTGCTGCCGGAAGTGCAGGCCACACCCTGCAGGAAGGTGAAGCTCGCCCCGGCCGGGTTGGGGGTCGGCTCGACGGTCCACTTGGTGCCGCTCCACCCCTCGGCCAGGGAGACAACGGGGCTGCCCGCGGTGACGTCGTTGCCCACGGCCACGCACGCGGTGCCGGGGCAAGACACAGCCGCGAACGCGGACTTGGTCACCCCGGCGGGCCGGACCGGCTTCCCGGTGAGCCACCTCGACCCGTTCCATAGCTGGCTCAGGGCGAAATCGCTGTCGTCGTTCCCGACGGCCAGGCAAGCGGAACCGGTGGAGCAGGAATCCGTGGCCAGCTGTCCGTCCGTGGAACTCGGCGTGGTGACGACCACCCACTTCGTCCCGTTCCACCGCTCGGTCAGTGTCCCGAGGGTGTTGCTGGGGACGGTGATGCCGACGGCCCAGCACTCAGCCGCGGCCGGGCAGGCCATGCCCGCCAGCACGCTCTCATTACTCGGGTTCGGGCTCGGGCTCGGCACGACCGCCCACTTCGACCCGTTCCAGTGTTCGGTGAGCGTCCTCAGGTCCACCCTGCCACTCGCCCAGCAGTCCGTGGCGCTGACGCACGAGACGGCGGACAGGGCATCGCTGGCCGACATGGCGGCGCCCGGGACATGGACCTGCGACCACTTCGACCCGTTCCAGCGCACGGAAAATGGCAGCTCGCGGTTTTGCGAATGGCTGAACAGGAACCAGCCCACCGCGAGGCAGTCCGTCGCGGAAACGCAGGTGACGCCGTCAAGCTCGGCGCCGGTGTGCGGGAAGTGGGCCGGGCTCGGGCTGGGCACGACCGACCAGGTGGCGCCGTTCCACCGTTCGATGAGGGCCTCGCCGATGCCGCCTTGCTGCGAGAAGTGGTCGCCGACCGCGACGCAGTCGCTCGCGCTGGCGCACCACATTCCGTGCAGTTCGCCAGCCATCGCGGCCGCACTGTGCTCGGGCTGCGACACGGCCCCGGCCGCCGGTGCGAGCGACGTCCCTGCCACCGCTGCCGCGGTGAGGAGCGTCACCCCGGCGACGCGGGCCGCCCGGCTCCTCAGCCGCCCCGGCCGCCAGATCCGGGAGATGTCAGGCATGCCGAATCACTCCGATCGATGCTGAATTCCGGCCCGTATGACTCTGGCACGGAAGGCCTGCCGCTCGCCAGTATGGCCAGGTCTCCTGGCCTCTTATCCCGGTTAACAACGGATGCGCGTCTCGCGAACACGGCCGGGGCGATTAGCAGGCAGAACGCGATTGGCCTATAGACGGACGCAAAGGCCGGTGCGATTCTAGGCAAAGTGCCCAGGGACGGCAGGTGGTGCGCAAGAGCTTGGCGGATGCCGTCCGGGCGTTCATCCACAAGGAGGTGGGGGTATGAGAAAACCCGTTAGGTCCTGGATGTATGTGGTCGCAGCTGGCGCGGTAGCGATCGCGCCGGTCGCGGTGACCAGCGGTACCGTTTCGCAGGCCGCGACGCACGTGACCCACGCGGTCAAGCACACGGCCTACTCGAGCAAGCC
Source organism: uncultured Actinomycetes bacterium (assembly GCA_963726415.1). Lineage (GTDB taxonomy): Bacteria > Actinomycetota > Actinomycetes > Streptosporangiales > Streptosporangiaceae > DASXKD01. The sequence continues at coordinate 85,868 of CAVSCM010000022.1, read as the reverse complement.
GATGCACATCAACTGTGCGCAGGCCGCCGCGCTGTGCACCGAGGTCGCGAACTCGGACAAGGTGTTCGGCCACTACGTGGGCCACGACGAGCCGTCGCTGGCCTTCTACTCGCACAAGGCCGGGTCCGGCAACCACATGAGCTACACCGTGACGCTGCCTAAAGAACCGCCGGCGAGCAACCCGAACAACGTGAACAAGGCGTTCTCCTTCGAGCTGAGCGGCGCCGACTGGTTCGGCATGGCCATCTGCGACACCCAGTCCTTCCCCGAGCAGAAGAAAACGTGCACGCCGGACAGCGACAGCAACATCCTCAACCCGGCGACCAGCCCCCGGCACTCGGGCACGGCCTTCATGGAGATGCAGTTCTACCCGCCCGGCTGGATCCAGTGGCCGACCTGGCGGGTGGCCGTGGGCGCCAGCTCCTGCGACCCCACGAAGTGGTGTGCCGCGCTGAACATCGACAGCCTCTCGCTGAACCCGGTGACCAACCAGGCGAATAACGCCAACTGCCTGGCCAAGGCCGGTTTCGAGTACCTCAACTTCGCCTTCATCAGCAAGAACGGCAAGTCGAACGGTCCGGCGAACCCGCTGCGAGTCCACTCTCGCCACGTTCACGCCGAGCGCCTCCAAGGATCTGTTCATGAACCAGGGCGACCGCGTGCAGGTGAACATCGGCGACACCCCGAACGGCGTGAAGGTCGTCCTCAACGACCTCACCACGGGCCAGAGCGGATCCATGACGGCCAGCAAGGCCAACGGGTTCGCCCAGATTGGGTTCGACCCCAACGGCACGTCCTGCAACGCGATCCCGTACAACTTCCACCCGATGTACAAGACGTCGTCCACCAAGACCCGCGTCACCTGGGCGGCGCACGCGTTCAACGTCGGCTTCGACAGCGAGATCGGGCACTTCCAGTTCTGCACCGGCCCGAAGTCGATCCCGGCCACCCAGTTCGGCCTGCTGCCCAACGGCAGCCCGACCGTGTGCCCCAATGGCAACAACGAGGGGCGCGGGCTGAACGCCACGCCGGCGGACGGCGACGACGCCTTCTGCTTCCCGGGCCATGAGGCACCGGTGTACAAGGTGACGGGCTGTACCTTCACCAACACCGGGTTCGACGGCGCCTCGTACCAGCGGCTCTGGGCGAACGGCAACACCACGATGCACCCGACGCCGTTCCAGTTCACCAGCCCGACAACAAACGGGCAGCAATACAGTCAGGCGGTGTTCGAAGCGGACTTGCCGGCGGTGGAAGGAACGTGCGATGTGACCACCGGTAACGGCTGCACGCTCATCCCGCAGACCGACAACGGCGGCCCGGCCACCTTCTACCCGTTCTTCTCCGACACCAAGGTGGGCGGCAACGGCTGCATCTGGCAATTCGGCAACGACATCCCCGGTGAGATCAGCAACTTCGGGCAGAACGGCCAGTACGGCACGCTGACCCCGCTGGACTACACCAACCCGGGCGGCAGTTCCTCGAACTTCTTCGAGGACTTCCGCAACATCATGCCCAACCCGTGCCCGCAGAGCTGACGCTCTAGCGCTGAGGGCCTTCGGGCGCCGGTGACCCGGCGCCCACCGAGGGGACCGCCGTCCGGCGGTCCCCTCGGCCTTTTGGCCCAGGGTGCAAGGAAACGGGCCGCCTGGTAGCGCTGCGCTCAGGCGGCCGGCGTCTGCCCGGCCAGGACCTGGAGCAGCAGGCCGGTGTCCGCGTTCCCGCCGGTCTGGATCACCGCGACACGCTTGCCCGTCATCAGCGGGCGCTCGGCGAGCAGGCCCGCCAGGGCCAGCGCCCCCGCGGGCTCGGGGACGTTGTGCGTGGTGCTGAACAGGACCCGCATCGCCTGCGCCGTGTCGTCCTCGCTGACGGTGAGCACGCGCGCGGCGCCGGCGCTGATGGCCGCCATGGCCTCGGCGTCGGGGACCCGGCAGGCGACCCCGTCCGCGAACGTGTGCGCGGTTTCCGTGGTGACCACCCGCCCGGCCTCGAACGACAGCGCCGTGGCCGGGGCCTGCGCCGCGACCACCCCGATCACGTCGGTGCGCAGGCCGAGCAGGTCGCGCACGCCGATGATGCCGCAGATGCCCGAGCCCATGCCCACCGGCACGTAGACGGCATCAAGCTCACCGGCGGCCGCGAACAGTTCCCTGGCGTAGGTGGCCACGCCGAGCACCAGGTCCGGGTGGAACGGCGGGACGGTCTCCAGCCCGCGCTGCGCGCCCAGTTCGGCGGCGTGCTCACGGGAGGACTGGTAGTCCCGGCCGTGCACGATCAGTTCGGCGCCGAAGCCGCACATGGCCGCGTTCTTGTCCGGGCTGTTGCCTTCGGGGACCACGATCGTGACGCCGACACCGGCGGCCCGCCCGGCAAAGGCCAGGCTCTGGCCGTGGTTGCCCCGGGTCGCCGACACGATGCCCTTGACTTCGGGCCGCCCGGCCCGGAGCCGCTCGGCGTAGACAAGCCCGCCGCGCACCTTGAAGGCACCGGTCGGGGTGTGGTTCTCATGCTTGACCCAGACTTCGGCGCCGGCGTGCTCCGCGAGCAGCGGCCACACGTACTGGGGAGTCGGCGGCACCCACCGCCCCACGATGCCGGCCGCCCAGTCAAGATCCCCGGAATTGAAGCGCATGCCCCCAGCCTGCCACGCCCGCGCAATCAAGCCGCCGCGGGCGGTACGGTTGCGGGTCATGGACAACGAGCAAGCGCGGGAACGGCTGGTGGCCGAGCGCGCCGAGGTGCTGGGCCTGCTCCAGGACACCGAGCAGGCAGCCCAGCAGGACCGCGAGACCGAGGACGAGCTGGCCGAGACGGGAGACGCCGCCGACGCGGCGCAGCCACTGGCCGCCGAGGGCCTGGACGACTCCGTCGCCGAAACCCTGCAGGACCGGCTGGCCGCGCTCGATCGCGCGCTCAAGCGGCTGGACGACGGCACCTACGGCCGCTCGGTGCGCAGCGGCGCGCCGATCCCGCCGGCGCGCCTGGAAGCCGACCCCGCGGCGGAACTGACCATCGAGGAAGCGCGGGCCGGCTGCCTAGCGCCGCAGCCCTCAGCGCGGCACCGGTTCGCTGGTGGCCAGGCCGAGACCGCGCATCGCCTTGCGGTACGCGACCGCCACCGCGTCGAACTTCAGGTGCAGTTCGGCCGCCAGGTCGAAGGGCACCTGCTCGGGCCGCTGCGACTCCACCACCACCTGGTCCTGGCCGAAGATGGTGTCCTCGAACTCCTGGATCACCCGCTCCGGCTGGTCGAGGTTGTAGTTGCGGCCGATCACCACGTACCCGGCGCACCGGTCGGCAGCGACCGGCTGGGAGGCGAAGAAGTACACCATGCCGCGCTCGCCGCCCCAGCCAAGACGCAGCACGATCGTGTACGGCAGGTGCAGTTCGTAGCGGCTGCGCCGCTCGGGCGGCCCGGCCTGCTCGTTGCCGAACACCGGGAAGTCGTCGCTGTTGGCCGCCTCCGGCCGGACGATCGAGTAGCGCAGCACGTTGCCCTCGACGGCGACCTCGTGCCGTGGCACCACGGGCCGGCCCGGGTCCCCGAGCAGCCCGGGGTGCACCCAGGGGAAGTGCCCGAAGTCGGTGAAGTTCTCCACCTGGCGGGCGGCGTCGCAGCGCCAGCGGTAAGGCCCGGCGGGCACCACCGTCCAGGCAGCGCTTTCCAATTCCGGCACCTCGGGCAGTGGCCAGCGCGGCTCCGCCAGCGCCACCCAGATCAGCCCGTACCGTTCCTGGCAGCCGAACGCGTCGATGCGCGCCTTGCGCGGCACCCGGGACGGGTCCTCCAACTGGGGTATGGCGGCGCAGCGCCCGTCGGCACGGTAACGCCAGCCGTGGTAGGGGCAGACCAGTTCGTCGCCGCTGATCCAGCCGAGCGACAGCGCCGTGCCCCGGTGCACGCACAGGTCGGAGTTGGCCCGTGGCCAGGCCGTCCTGCCCGCGCCACAGGACCAGCGGCTGGCCGAGCAGGTCGGCATGCACCGGCTGGCCGGCGAGGTCAGCGGCGAAGGTGACCGGATGCCAGCTCTGGCGCAGTGCGGTCATGTCGGCGAACGCCCCCGGAGCCTGCATGGTGCCCGTCCTTCCGCATGTCACGGTCTCATCGGGCCATTACACCCTGCGGTCGTAGCAGGCTGGTAGAGAGGTATCAGGTAACTTCGGCATCCTGGCACCGCGCCGGGCCCGCCACGGGCGTGGGGCGCCGACACCGAAAGGCATGCAGATATGTCCGCGACACCCCTGCCAGGGCTGCTCGGAGCCGTGGCACCGGTACTCGAGAATTACGGGTACCTGGCGGTCGCCGGGCTCATCCTGGTGGAGAACTTCGGCGTGCCCGCGCCCGGGGAGACGATCCTGGTAGCGGCCTCGGTCTACGCCGGTACCGGCAGGCTCAACATCGTCGCGGTCGGTGCCATCGCGGTGCTCGCGGCCGTCGTGGGCAACTGCATCGGCTACGCGATCGGATACTTCGGCGGGCACGCACTCGCGCTGCGGTTCGGCAAGTACGTGTTCCTGACCCCCGAGCGGCTGGAGAAGGCCGAGCGGTTCTTCGAGCGCCACGGCGGCCTGGTGGTCGTCGCCGCGCGGTTCTTCGAGGGACTCCGCCAGGCGGCGGGCATCATCGCCGGGACCGCCGAGATGCCGTGGCGGCGCTTCGTCGCCTTCACCACGCTCGGCGCCGTCCTGTGGGTTGCGCTGTGGGCGCCGCTCGGCTACCTGGCCGGCAATCACATCGGCACGATCTACACCGACATCGTGCGCTATTCGCTCTACCTGCTGATCGCTCTGGCGGTGCTGGTCGCCGCCTTGATCACCCGGGCCGTGCTGCGGCGCAGGCGCCGCGCCGCGGCGCAGGCCGGCCCGATGCCGGACCTGAGGGACGCTCCCGGTACCGGGAAGACGCCGGATGCCAGAAAGGCGAGGAAGTGGTGACCATGGCAGATACCGGGTACGCGGGCCGGACCGTGCTGCTGTTCGGCGCGGCGGGGGCCCTGGGCGGCGGCCTGGCCGCGGCGTTCGCCGAGGCCGGCGCGGCGGTGGCCGGGGCCGACAAGCACCTGCCCTCGGCCAGCCACCGCCTGGACGGGGTCCGTTATCACGAGGTGGACGTGCTGGACGACGCCGCGCTCGCGGACCTGTTCGGCCGGCAGCCACCGCCCTGGGCCGTGGTCAACACCATCGGGGGCTATGCGCCGCACACGCGACTGGACGCCCTCGACCCCGGCGAACTCACCACCCAGCTCAACCTGAACCTGGTCAGCGCCGCCCTGGTGACCAAGCACGCGCTGGCGGCGCTGCGCCGCACCGGCGAGGGCAGGATCGTGCACACGGCCAGCCGCGCCGCCCAGGTGACCAAGGGCCAGGGGTTCGCCTACTCGGTGAGCAAGCTGGGCGTGCTGCACCTGGTGGCGATGGCCGCCGACGAGACACGGGGCACCGGCATCACGGTCAACTGCGTCGTGCCGAGCATCATCGACACACCGGCCAACCGGGCGGCCATACCGGACGCCGACCACGACTCCTGGCCGAAGGTCGCCGACATCGCCCGGGCCTACCTGTTTCTGGCCTCCCCGCAGGCCCATCTGGTGTCGGGCGCCGCGATCCCGGTGTAGGCGTATCGCACCGAAGAACAGAAAACCCACCCCGGCGCGGCGGTTCGCGGCGGGGTTGCAGCGTGGATGAACCCCGTTTCCCTGGGTAATCACCGCGGCAGGGTCCTTGCCGGGCACAACTAGTTCCAACCCGCCGGTCACCGTGCATTCCCGGCCGGTAACGTAGAACTCCTACGGCAACGGCATCCAGGCGACAGATGGCAGAGCGGAGATGTTTTGCAGATGAGCCTACCCACCGGTCAACAGCGCATTTTGGAGTCGATCGAGGGCAAGCTCGCCGAATCCGATCCCCGTCTCGCCTCGCTGTTCTCCATCTTCACCCGGCTCAACCTGGCCGAGAAGATGCCTTGGATCGAGCAGGTCGCGGTGCGGCCGGTGGCCGACCGGCTGGCCGGCATCGGAAGCTGGTTCCGGTGGACGGCGCGGCGCCCGGCGGCCCGGCTCCGCGCCATGGTGCTGCTGCCCGCCGCGCTGACCGCGGTCGCCTGTGCGCTGACGCTCGCGTTCGGCTTCCCCGGCAGCCAGCGGCACGTCCCGGGCGCCAAGGCACCCGCCGCCCGGGAACTCGTCGTCAAGTCCCGTGACCTGATGACCAGGGCCCTGCTGTGCCGGCCGATGATCCGGATGCCCGCCTTCGCCCACTGCTGACCTGCCCCGGGCCGCCGCACGGCCGCGGCCGGAGGCGACGGGTCACGCCTTGTGCGCCGCGGCCTCCAGCGCGCGCAGGCTCAGCCAGCCGTCGTGTTTCCAGACGATCTTCCCGCTGGCCGAGGTGAGCACGAACCACGGCTGGTCGGCCACGCCGTACCCGTCGGCGATCCGGCCGGTGGCGTCGGCGGCCACCGGGTAGTGCAGCTTCGCGCCAAGGCTCTTCAGGTAGGCCGCCGCCGCGCCAGGTGACGGCTCGGTGGTCTGCTCGTCCACCGCGACCAGTCCCGGCAGCCCCCGCCCGCCTCCCCTTCCGCCGTCCCCCGCGGCGCGCGCGTAGGAGTTGAGCGCGAGCAGGTGGGCCCGCAGGTCGGAGGTCTCCGCGACCCAGGTGGCGAAGAACATCACCAGCCGGGGCTGCCCCGGCCCCAGGGTCACCGAGCCGGACGGCACACCGGGCAGCGTGACCGGCGCCGCCGGGGTCTGGCCGGAGACGTAGGCCAGCGAGTGGGTGCTCGCCAGCGGCGGGTGGCCGGGCAGCAGGCTGGATACCCGCTCGGCGATGATCTGCGCGGCCTGCGTGATGCTGGCGTAGTTCATCTGGGTGAGGTACACGGTGCGCTCGCGGCCCTGCGGGTCGATCACGAACAGGGCCGGGGTGTGGTCGATCATCCCCTGCTGGATCTGCACCGCGATGTGGTAGGCCCGCCAGGTTGCCTGGAGTTGCGGCAGGGTGCCGGTCAGGAAGTCCCACTGGTTCACCATGGCGTGCGCCCTGGAGTAGGCCATGACGTCGGCCACGCTGGTGGCGTCCGGGTTGGCGTCCACGCCAAGCAACTGCACGTGGCTGCCCGCCGCGCCGAGGAGTTCCTTGGCCTCCACCATGCTCACCGTGGTCAGCGGGCACACGGTGGTGCACTCCGAGTCCACGAACGCCAGGACCACCGCCTTACCGCGGAACTGGCTCAGCGCCATCGGCTGGCCGAACTGGTTCTTCAGCCGGATGTCCGGGGCGCGCACCCCGCCCAGCGTGCTGCCGGGGTCCAGCGCCGGATTGCTCACCCCCTGCATGCCGCCGCCGGCCCGCCCGGCACTGTCCGCCGCCGGCGCTCCCGCCGCGCCGGACGCACACGCCGCCAGGGCAAGACCGCATGCCGCCAGTACCGCCACTCTGCTGGCTCTGGCCCCGCCACCCCGCGCTCTGCTGGCTCTGGCCCCGCCACCCCGCGCTCTGCTGGCTCTGGCCCCGCCACCCCACCCTAGGGCCAGGCTTGCCGCCTTCACCGGGCACCTCCCCGCGCCACACGCCCGTACGGTGACCCGGTGGCCCGGGGCCCCTCGGCCGGGTCCCAGACCCAGATCATCCGCCGGCCGCGCTCCCCCGGGGCCTCCTTTTCGTGTTCCTCCACGCGGTCGAGCCGGTAGCCCAGCTTGCGGGGCACGCCCGCGCTCGCGGTGTTGGCCTCGTCGCAGTGGATCTCCACCCGCCGCGCGCCGGGCAGCGCCAGGGCCACCTGGGTGAGCGCCTGCGCCGCCGCGGTCGCGTAGCCGCGCCTGGTCTTCGCCGCCACGGTCCAGTAGCCGATCTCCACGGCGTCGTCGGCGAGCCTGCGATGCAGCCCGATCGTGCCGACGAACTCGCCGTCGGGGTCGCTGACCGCGCCGGGGGCGTCCGGTCCCGGCGGGCCGGGGTCGCGCGCAATCATCACATAGATGAAGCCGGTGCCCGACTCCCACAGTTCGTCGGCCTCGGCCACCCGCACGAGCTGGGACCGCAGGTCGGCCGCGTCCGGGGTGGCCCACGGCATCCATGGGCGCAGGTGCTCCAGGCTCGTGCGCACCGCGACCGCGATCGCGCCCGCGTCGCCGGCGTGCAGCCCGGCGCAGCACCAGCGGTCCCGCCGCGACCTGCTCGGGCGGGCAGGCAGGCTGGCGGGGCAGCGGCGGGGTCGGAAACGGCCTCTCGGCGGCAGCGGGCATAGGTCCTAGTATTACCGCCCCGCTGTAAGTGCGGCCCGGGAAGGGCACGGGCGGCCCTTCTGACCAGGTCTTCCCGGCTGGATAAGATCATCCGCGACCGTCAGCGCAGCACGCTGCCGCTGACCTGGGGCGCGGGAGCCCTCACGAGGGACCTTGACGGGAAGCCGCCGCGGCGCCGGGGAGCGCCTGCGGCGAGCCGCCCGGGATGGCCGCGGGCGGGTCGTCGCCGACGATCACGCCGCCGCCGTGCCCCCAGACCAGGTACCGGTAGCTCAGGTTGAGCAGGGCGGACAGCCTGTTGCGCCCGCCGAGCAGGTAGAACAGGTGCAGGCCCAGCCAGGCCAGCCAGGCCAGCGTGCCGCGCAGCCGCGCCCCGTGGGCAAACTCGACCACCGCGGCGCGCCGGCCGATCGTCGCCATGATGCCCTTGTCGTGGTAGTGGAACGGCTTGGTGGAACGGCCCGCCATGAGCAGCGCGATCTGCTGTCCCGTGTGCCGCCCGGTCTGGATGGCCGGCTGGGCGACCTGGGGCAGCGGCTGGCCCTCGATCAGCGCGACGTCGCCGGTGGCGAAGATCCGGTCCTGCCCGGCGACCCGCAGGTCGGGCCCGACCTCGATGCGGCCGCCGTGCCCCTGCGGCAGGCCCCAGGCCCGCACCTCGGCGGGCGCGGACACCCCGGCCGCCCACACGGTCACGTCGCTGGGCAGCTCGTCCCCGTTCGCCAGGATCACCCGGTCGCCGGTGATCTCGGAGATCTTGGTGTCCAGGTGCGCGTCCACGCCACGGCGGCGCAATTCGGCCAGGGCGTAGCGCTGCAGCTTGGGGTGGAACGGCGCCAGCAGCGTCGGGGCCATCTCGACCAGCCTGATGTGCACGTCGGCGCGGTCCACTTCGGGGAAGGCGTCCGCGTCGTCGCGCAGCTCGGCCAGGGCGCCGGCCAGCTCCACGCCGGTGGCCCCGCCGCCGACCACGGTGAAGTAGACGTCGTGGCCGTGGCCCTCGATGTCGAGCCGTTCCAGCCGGGCCATGATGTGGTCCCGCAGCGCGACCGCGTCGTGGCGGGTGTACAGGCCGAAGGTGTGCTCGGCCGCGCCGGTCACGCCGTAGTAGGCGGCCGACACCCCGGTGCCGAGCACCAGGTAGTCGTAGCCGAGCACGGTGCCGTCGGTGAGCGTGATCCGGCGGCCGGCCGGGTCGATGCCCGCCAGTTCCCCCATCCGGAAGCTTGGCGGCCTTGCTGCGCGCAAGCGTACGGAGCGGGTACGCCACGTCGCCCGGGTTGAGCCCGCCGGTCGCCACCTGGTAGAGCAGCGGCTGGAAGGTGCTGTAGATGTTCCGGTCGATGAGCAGCATCTGCGCGCCGACGCGATGCAGTTCCTTCACTGCCGCCAGCCCGGCGAAGCCGGCCCCGACGACGATCACCCGGGGCGCGTCCTGCGGCGGCTGGCGGCTGGCGCCGCGCTGTCATCGCATGCCTCCTTCGTGCCGGTGGGTGTCCACCCGTCCCCCTTATGAGCAACCAGGCCGGCGGCGCAAACATGCCCCGGCCGCGGTCTCCTGCGCGCTACCCGGATTCGCCTGCGCTACGCTCCCCGCGGCCCGCCCGGTCCCAGCCGCCGGCGACGCGCGTGGTCAGCGGTTGAGCACGGCAAGTTCGGGGCGGGTGCACCTCGGCAGGGTGGTGCCCGGCTGCCTGGGTGGCCACCTGGCCGCAGATCGCGAGCAGCACCGCGTCCTGGCCGGGCGGGGCGCTGCCGCCGATGCCGGACAGGTCCACGAAGTAGTGCGGCCAGGGCAGCGGCCGGCTCGTCCAGAGCACCTGCTGCGCCGCGATGCCATAGCCCCAGGCCTTGCCGAGTGCGCCGTGATCGATGCCGAGCACCGCGCCCTCGCGGACCCCGTACAGCCCGGACGAGGAGGCCGCGCTGACCCGGGCCAGGGTGCTCCCGGTCTGCGGGTTCACCCCGATCAGCGTATTGCCGGAGATCAGATACAGCCGGCCGGTGACCGCGTCCACCGTGTCGGGCAGCGCGCTGGGGTAATGCCACAACTCGCGGCCGGTGGTGGCGCTGTACCCCCTGGTCCACCGCGCCGAGGAGAACACCACGACGCCCTGGTAGGCGAGGCTGAGCGCGCCGAGGAAGGACGGGCCGTGCGGGCGCACGACGTGCTGCGCGCCGGTGCCGAGGCTGACCCGGCGCAGCGCGGTGACCGGCGCGGAGCCGAGGTAACCTCCGGCCGCCACCGCCATGTAGAGTTCGCCGCCGTCCACCTGCCAGGCCTGCGGGACCGTGCCGGTGGGCCGGCTCCAGCGCACGGCGCCGGTGTGGTTGGCGTAGCTGGTCACCGCGCGCGGCCCGACGACGACGGTGGTGGCGGTGCTGGCCGCGACCGCGCCGCCGAACTGGGCGGCCGGGTAGGCGCGGATCTTGTGCCCGGTGCTGGCGCGGAGCACGACCTCCGCCCGTGGCGGGCCGTGGTACGTAGCGGCGGCGCCGCTCGTGGCCGGTGTGCCCGCCGCCCGGCCTGCCCGCTGCCCGGGGCGGTGGCATGCTCGCCGCCCGCGGCGTGACCGCCGGGAGCGGCCGCGCCGCCCGGCGCGGACGCGGTACCGGTGGACGGCCCGGGTGGCGCTGGCGGCACGACCCCGACCGTGACCACGCCCGGCCACACCCGGACCGCGGTGATCGCCGACCCGGCCGGGAAGCCGGTCAGCACGGTCGTCCACAGCCGGCTGCCGGTGCTGGCCTGGTAGGCGGAGACGGTGAGCCCGGAGCCGACCGCGGCGATCTGGGATCCCAGTGCGGCGTAGGCCTGGCCGTCGACCGGGGTGGTGCCCACCTCCCCGCTCTGCACGGTCCACGATCCGGGCATCGGCCGGATCCACCGGATGGTGCCGGCGCTCTCGCAGTGGGCCCGCTGGCACTGCTGCGCCGACCCGCCCGCCGCCATGCCCGGGGTGATCGCGGCAACGAGCAGGACGGCCGCGAACGACAGGCGGCGTGCCCACGTCTGCCAACCCTGCGTTACCTTCACGCCTCGCTCCGCGCCTTCCCGGCTGCCACCGCTCGGCCCAGATCCCCTTCCGCGGCACCACGGTAGCGCCGCGGGCTGAGAGCCGGCTGGGGCAGGTGGAGCGGCTACCGGCTGGGAGGGGATTCGCCGCCCGTGACTGCTGGGCTGTGGATAGCGTAGGCGTGGCCGCCCGCCCCGCCCGTGGACCGGCGACCCCGACCGACCGACTCGTACGGAGATGACTCATGACCGCGCGCCCGCCCTTGCCCTATGACTTCATGCCGTCCGTGCCGTCGTTCACGCTGACCAGCACCGACGTGGCAGGAGGCCAGCAGATGCCCGACGCCCAGGTCTTCGACGGCTTCGGCATGACCGGGCAGAACATCTCCCCGGAGCTGAGCTGGAGCGGCTTCCCCGCGGAGACCAAGAGCTTCGCGGTGACCTGTTTCGACCCGGACGCCCCCACTGGATCCGGGTTCTGGCACTTGGTGCTGCTCGACGTGCCCGCGTCCGTCACCGAACTGGCCACCGGCGCGGTCAGCGGCGACCAGTCCGGGCTGCCTGCCGGGGCGTTCTGCGTCCGCAACGACTACGGCGCCAAGGCGTTCGGCGGTGCCGCGCCGCCCGCGGGCGACCCGGCCCACCGGTACGTGTTCGCCGTGCACGCGCTGGACGTGGACAGCCTGGCCAGCCAGGGCGTGGACTCCGACGTCTCGCCCGCCGTCGCCGGGTTCAACCTGCGCTTCCACACCATCGCCCGGGCGTTGCTGATTCCCGTGTTCGGGCACTGACCTACCACGACGCGACGATCTCTCCGCAACGGCTGGGGTCGTAGCCGGGCAGGCTGTCGAGCTGGCTGAGCAGCCACGGCGAGGAGAGCACCCGGCGCAGCGCCTGCACCTCGCGGGAGCCTGCCTGCCGGGACGGGATGACCAGGTCGAACCGTTCCGCGGCCAGCGGGAGGAAGGCCAGGCCGTAGGCGAGCGCGGCCGGCTCGCTCGCCACCCCGGTGTCCGCGAGCCCGGCCGTGATCGCGGCCGCGACCTTCAGGTGCCCGGTGACCCTGGTGCCGTAGCCCGGCAGGGTGTCCGGGGCGATGCCCAGCCTGGCCGCCTCCCGGTCGAGCACCCGGCGCGCCTCGGCGCCCCGCTCCCTGTTCACCAGGCGCAGCCCGCACCGCGCGACGTCGGCCAGGCCGCCGACCTGGCTGGCCAGGTCCGGGCGCAGCACCAGGCCCTCCCGCCAGGCGGCGAAGCAGAGCACCTCGGCGCCGTCGTGGCGCAGGCGCTCACGGGCCGGGCCGGTGTTGTACTCCCCGGCGCGCCCGCGCAGGTGCGCGCCCGCGACGTGGACCAGGCCCGCCTCGGCCAGGCGGAGCGCCTCCCCGCTGCCGCAGGGCCACCAGGCGAAGCCGACCGGCGGGTCGAGCCCGGCGAGCGGGGCCTGCAGCAGCGGCAGCGCCGGGTCGCAACCGGCCACCACCAGCGTCGGCCGGGGCGGCACGACCGGCAGCACCTCGCCGTCCCGCTCGGTGACCACGCCCCCCGCCGGGGCGAAGCCGGCCTGGGCGGCGGTGTCGCCGGTCAGCGGAAAGGCCACGAAAGACTCGCCGAGCGGCGCGAGCGACACCCGGGCGCCCGGCGGCCCCAGCGGTGCCACCGGCCGCGCCGCCACCGGCGGGGGCTCGTTGCCCGGGCCGAACAACTCCTCGGTGGTCACCCCCAGGGCCCGGGCGAGCGCGAGCGCGACCCGCAGCGACGGGTCGGAATGACCGGCCTCGACCGCGGACACCGCCTGCCGCGACACCCCCGCCATGAGGGCAAGCTGCTGCTGGGAAAATCCCCGCGCCTGCCGGGCCAGGCGCAGCGGGGCACCCGAGCCGCCCGGCCCGGCCCTGGTCACGCGGACACCTGGGTGGACCGGGGCAGGAGCATGCCGTCCGCGCCGAAGCACGGCGGGTCCAGGACGGTGACCGTCGCCTCGGCACCCGGGGCCTCGGGCAGCCGGCACCAGACGACGTCGGGCCCGACCGCCAGGGCGGCCTCCCAGCCGGCCCGGCCGGGTGACTGGCCTGGACCCGCCCGGACAGCACAAGCCCCCGCCCGCCCTGGGCACCGGGCACCACACGTTCCGGGTGCACCCCGGCGACGGCGCCCGCGCCGCCCGCCGGGCAGGGCACGAAGCCCAGGTAGCCGACCAGTTCGGCGACCCGGCGGCTGGCCGGCCACCGGACCACCTCGCCGGCCGCCCCGTCCTGCACCAGCCTCCCGGCGTCCAGCACCGCGAGCCGGTCGGCGAACGCCTGCGCCTCGGCAAGTTCGTGCGCGACAAGCACCACCGGGATATCCCGGTCCGCGGCGAGCTTTCGCACCAGTGCGGTCAGCGCCCGGCGCAGCCCTGCGTCGAGGCCGGTGTAGGGCTCATCGAGCAGCAGTGCCTCGCACCGCGCGAGCAGCAGCCGGCCGAGCGCGACCCGGTGCGCCTGGCCGCCGGACAGCCCCCCGGGCCGGGCGGCCAGCAGCCCGTCGATGCCCAGTTCGGCCGCGAGCCGCTCGGTCCGGGCCGGGTCCGCCCGCGGGCCTGCCCCATATTCCAGGTTCTGCCTGACGGTGAGGTGCGGAAACAGCGCCGGGTCCTGGCGCAGCAGGCCCACCCGCCGCTGCCACGGCGGGACCGCGGCACGCGGCGCCGAGGTCTGGGTGAGCACCCGGCCGCCGAGCACCACGCGGCCGCGGCGCGGCGGCACCAGCCCGGCGATCACCTCCAGGGCGGTGGTCTTGCCCGCGCCCGACGGGCCGAACAGAGCCAGCCGCTCCCCCGGCGCCACCCGGAGCGTCACCGCAAGGGTGAACTCCCGGCGGTCAACCTCGACGTCGGCCTCGAGCACGGGCGCTCCACAGGTAGGCGGCAAGCGGCAGCGGCAGGGCGACCACCAGCAGGACCAGCGCGAAGGGCAGCGCGGAAGCCAGCCCCGTCTCCTGCAGCGTCGTCCAGATCTGCAACGGTAGCCCGTAGGGGTGATAGGCGATGATGATCACCGCGCCGAACGCCCCCATCGCCCGTGCCCAGGCCACGGCCAGGGCCATCGCCAGCCCCGGCGCGGCCAGCGGCAGCGTCACCCGGCGCACCGCGCGGAACGGCCGGTCGCCGAGCAGCGCCGCCTGCTGCTCCATCCTCGGGTCCACCGCCGCGATCGCCGCCTGCGCGCCGAGCACGTAGTACGGCGCGGACTCGTAGACCTCCGCGATGACCAGGGCGAAGAACGTGTTGGTCGCGGAGAGGTTGAAATGGCCGAGCGCCTGGCCGATCGGGGTGAACGGCCCGACCATGAAGATCAGCAGCAGGCCGACCACGAGCGGCGGCAGCAGCAGGCAGGCGAGCACCCCGGCCTCCCACAGCCAGGGCCACGGCAGCCTGCCGCGCGCCATCATCCACGCCAGCGGGGTGCCCAGGCAGACCAGCACGGCGAGGGTGATCAGGCCCGACTGCAGGGACACCACCAGCGGCGTGAGCGCCCCGGGAGCCCGCAGCGCGGTGCTCACCGCGTGCGGCGTGATGTGGAAGAACAGGGCGATGACCGGGCCGAGCAGCGCGATCCAGATCACCGCAGCCGCCACCAGCGACACGGCAGAGGAGACCGAACGCACGGCGGGGGCCAAGGCCGCCCCGGAGACCTGACGTGGCCCCGGGGCCGGCCTGACCGCCCAGCTCACGTACTGCTACCCGCTTACTTCAGCCTTTATCGCGGCGGGCACCGCGCTGGCGTCACCGGTGATCGTCGGGGTCATCAGGTTGTACCCCTCCTTCGCGTACAGCGCCCGGCCCGCCGGCGACAGCGCGTAGGCGATGAACGCGGTGCCCGCGCTGGTCGGCTTGCCGATGATGGTCATGACGTAGGCCAGCGGCGAGCCGTGCTTGGTCACATTACCGGTGATCGTGATGGAGGCCTTGTGGTACGCGTCGGCCATCGAGGCGTCGCCGAGGTTGATCGCGGCCGGCAGCACGATGTAGTGCAGGTGCAGCTGGCGCGCCTGCGACAGGTAGGCGCTTGACGCGTCGAGCTGCCCGGCCTGCAGGTGCGCGAGCAGCGAGGTCTCGGCGAACACCTGCGGGGAGGACGTCGAGGCCAGCGGCGAGCCGAGGATCTTCGTCACCGTGTCGGACGGCAGGTGGCAGTAGCTCTGCGCCAGCTCGATCATGTAGATGAACGAGCGGCCCTGCGGGTCGGTGTTCGGGTCGGTCCGGCCCAGCAGGAAGCCCTTCTTCTCCATGATCGGGAACAGGTCGCAGATCGGCTTGCTGCCGCTGGCGATCGCCGCGAAGTCCGAGGCGTACTTGCTGTTGGGGTTGTAGGCCACCGCGATCTGGGTGCCCGCGTACTGGACGTACCACTTGGTGAACTTGGGGAACAGCGGTGTGATGTTGTCCCCGCCGACCGCCTGGAACACGTTCGGCGTGATCTCGTTCCCGGCGATCTCGCTCTCCAGCGCCCCCGACTCGCCGGCCCGGCCGGAGTAGGCGTACCCCTTTGTGGTGTGGAACGCGGGCCCGAAGACCTTTTCGTTGAGGAACTCCAGTGAAGCGGCGTACGCGACGCTGGCCGTCCCCGTGGGTTTGCTGCTGGACGAGGAGGACGACGGAGAAGAACTACTCTGCTGCTGCTGCTGCAGGCTGCCAGGACGAGCCCTGCGGTGGCCGCGGCCACCAGTGGCCAGGCGCGCCGCGCGCGGGCCGCTGATCCAGTGTTCAACATGATGCGACAGTAGCTATGCCTGATTGCGCCCCGCAAGAAGTGCTGACATACCGTTGCGTGGTCGTGTCCTTGCGCAGCGATTCGGCCGGGCAATGTCCGCTTCGGTGCCCGGGCCGGCCGGCAGCACATGATTTACGCCCTACGATGGAGGGCGGCCGGGGGATTCTTGTGGACCCTTTCTGAGGACAGGCGATGGGTAAGGCGAGCAGGATCAAGCAGCAGAGCGCCCGCGAGAAGATCGCGGCGCAGCGTGAGGCGGCACGCAAGGCGGAGCGGCGCAACCGGCTCATGATCACCGGCGGCAGCACGCTCATCGTCCTGGTGATCGTGGCCGCGTTCATCGTGATCAAGCTCACCCAGGGCTCGACGTCCGACTCGGGCAACACCTCGACCACCGGCACGCTGCTGCCTGCCAGCGCGTCCAGCCAGGTCACCGGCGTTCCCGCGGCCACCCTGGACAGGGTGGGCAAGGGCGCGATCCCGTCCTACACATCGACCCCGCTGAGCCCTGCCTCGGGTGCCGCGCTGACCAGCGGCGGCAAGCCGGAGATGCTCTATATCGGCGCGGAGTTCTGCCCCTATTGCGCGGCCATGCGCTGGTCCATGGCGGTAGCGCTGAGCCGGTTCGGCACGCTCAGCCCGCTGCACGGCATCCACTCCTCCGCCACGGACACCGACCCGAATACCCCGACGCTGACGTTCTACAAGACCACTTACCACAGCAACTACCTGACGTTCACGCCGGTCGAGGTGCAGACCGTCAGCCGGGCCCCGCTGCAGAACCCGACCAGCGCGCAGAACGCGATCTGGGCCAAGTACGAGCCCGACCCGAACACCCGCGGCTACCCGTTCATCGCCTTCAGCAACAAGTTCATACTGAAGGCCCCCATCTACGACCCCGGCGTGCTGGCGGGCAAGTCGTGGAGCCAGGTCGCCGCCGCGCTGAAGGATCCGACGTCGCCGATCGCCCAGAACGTGAACGGCGCGGCCAACTACATCACCGGCGCCATCTGCAAGATGACCAACAACCAGCCGTCCAACGTCTGCTCCTCGCCAGCCGTCCAAGCCGTACAGAGCGGCCTCTAGGGTGGCCACGCGCAAGCCGGGCACGGCCGCCCGGCCAAGCGGCGGGGCCAAGTCACGCGACAAGGGCACCCGGGGCGGCCGCCCCGATGCGAACGCCGCGACCGGCCAGCGGCAGGGTAAGCAGCCCGCGCGCCAGGCGGGGCCGGGCAACGGGCAGGCGCGGGTGGCCGGCCAGGCGCAGCGCGGGCGCGCGGCCCCGGTGGTCGCCGCCGCCGTGGAGCCCGGCGTCGCCGCAACGCCGGCCTGGCTCCAGTGGACCACCTGGGTGCTGTCGCTCGGCGGCCTCGGCGTGTCGATCTACCTCACCATCGCCCACTTCAACACGTCGGTGACGCTGGCCTGCCCGGCGACGAGCACGGTGAACTGTGAGAAGGTCACCACGAGCCCGGAGTCGTACGCGTTCGGCATCCCGGTCGCGGTGCTCGGCCTGGCCTTCTACCTGTTCCTCGCGGTCGCCAACTCGCCGTGGGTGTGGCGGATGACCTGGCCGCCGATCCGGTGGGCACGGGTCGGCTCGATGGTCGTCGGCATCCTGTTCGTGCTCTACCTGGTCTACGCGGAGCTGTTCAAGATCGGCGCCATCTGCCTGTGGTGCACCAGCGTGCACGTGATCACCTTCGCGTTGTTCGTGCTGATCATGTTCAGCTTCGCGGCCGGGTACGGCACCACGAGGGATCCCGCCCTGGCCTGAGCCGGGCCGGCCGTCTCGTCTCCGGGACGAGGCGAAGGTCGTCGGTGCGCTGATGACAGCGGGCCGCGCTGTCCCTAGCGTCGTTGCTGGTCCCGCCGTCCCGGCGGGACCGGACGGCGGGAGGCCCGGGCATGGCCAGCGTGATCAGGTGCGAGGGCCTGACCAAGCGATACCGCGGCGTCACCGCGCTTGACGGGCTGGATCTCAACGTCGGGCCCGGCCAGGTCTTCGGCTTCCTTGGCCCGAACGGCGCGGGCAAGACGACCACGCTGCGCATCCTCCTCGGGCTGGTGACGCCCACCGCGGGCCGGGCCTGGGTGAACGGCCGGCCGGCCGGTGACCCGGACGGGCTCGCCCGGGTCGGCGCGATGATCGAGGAGCCGGCCTTCTACCCGTGGCTCACCGGGCGGCGCAACCTGGAGGTGCTGGCGCTGTCCGGTCCGCCGCTGCCGGGGCCGCCGGGGCAGGTCGGCCGGGTGCTGGCGGCGGCTGGCCTTGGCGCGGTCGCGGACCGCAAGGTCAAGGGGTACTCCCAGGGCATGCGGCAGCGTCTTGGCCTCGCGGCCGCGCTGCTGCGCAAGCCGTCGCTGCTGCTGCTCGACGAGCCCGCCAACGGGATGGACCCGGCGGGCATCGCCGAGTTCCGCACGCTGCTGCGCTCCCTGGCGGGCCGGGGCATCACCGTGTTCCTGTCCAGTCACCTGCTCGCCGAGGTCGAGCAGATCTGCGACCAGGTCGCGGTGCTGCGGTCCGGCCGGCTGGTGGAGCAGGGCCCGGTGGCCGGGCTCGTCACGGCCAGGGCGCGGGTGCGGGCGGTCCTGGACCCCGCCGACCAGCGGGCCGCCCTGGCGCTGCTCGCGCCCTGGGCGGCACTGCCGGACGGCCCGGACGCGGTGCTGGTGGACCACGCCGACGGCCAGGCGGTGGCCCGGGCGCTCGGCCAGGGCGGGGTCTGGCCGCACCAGGTCGTCCTGCACCGCCCCGCCCTTGAGGAGGCGTTCCTGACCATGACCGAGGACACCGGGGTGGTGCACGATGCGACTGCTGCACGCTGAACTGGCCAAGCTCGCCAGGCCGCTGAGCTTCGGGGTGGCGGCCGCGGCGGCACTGTTCTGCCTGCTGCTTGCCGCCGGCGGCAGCCACAACGCGGTGCTCGACACCAAGGGTGCGCCCCGGCACCTGCCCTCCTGCGCGGCGGAACAGGTGCCCGCCGGGCCGCAGTGCTCCCGCTGGCAGGCCGCGGCCCGGGCCCGGCTGCGGCGGATCCAGGCGGAACCCGCACAGGTCGCCGCGCAGCTCACCCCGGCCGCGGCCGGGGCCGAGGCGGCCGGGCTGATCGCCTCCCTGCCCGGGGCCCTGGCGATGGCGCTGCTCGCGGGCGCCCACGTCGGCGGCGAGTGGTCCGGCCGGACCATGAAGAGCCTGCTCACCCAGCATGGCCGCCGCTGGCAGGTGCTGGTGGCCAAGCTGGTGAGCCTGTGGCTGGCCGGCGTCGGCCTCATCGCCGCGTGCTGGGCGGCGCTGGCGGTGGCCGGGCCGGTGCTGGCCAGGATCAACCACCTGCCCGGGCCGGACCAGACGGTTGCCCACGGGCTCAGCCTGTCCGGTTCCCAGGTGGCCAGGGCGCTGCTCGTGCTGGCCGCGTTCGCCGTCATCGGGCTGCTCGCCGCGGTGATCACGCGGGGCGCCATCGGCACGATCGCGGCCACCGCCGGCGCGATCCTCGCGATGCTGGCCGTGGCCGCGCTGCCCGGCGCCGGGCCATGGACCCCGGCCACCTGGGTGGCGAGCTGGATGGGCTTCCCCGCGGGGCTCGGCTCGATCACCGCCCTTCCGGCCAACTTCTGGTCCAGGTTCCTCGGCACCGGCACCCCGCCCGGCCAGGCGGCTGGTTTCGCCGGGCTGGCCGGGCTGGTGGTGGCCGGCCTGGCCGTGGCCGAGCGGATCTTCCGACGTGCCGACATCAGCGGCTGACGCGGCGCGCAATGCTGGCTCCGGCCCCACCACCCCGCCCATGCGGCCGGGGCGCGACGGCGCCGGGTGGTCATACTGTCGGATCATGCGCATGCCTGCCTGGCGTGACCTCGGGCGCCCCCAGCGGGTGGACCTGGCGATCGCGGCCGTGCTGCTGGCCTGGGGGCTCCCGGACGTGCCGTGGTGGTGGGAGCCGTCCGGCCACGCCGGGTCCACCCCGGTCGTGCTCGGCTCGCTGGGGCTCACGCTGGCCATGTCGGTTCCGTTCTGCTGGCGCCGCCGCTTTCCCGCGCTGGTGCTGGCCTTGGCCGCCGGGGTGCTGGCGACCCGGGCCGCCCTGGGCCGCAACGAGATCTCCGCGTTCGCGGCCGTCCTGATCGGCGCCTACGGGCTGGGCGCCTACTCCGCCGCCACGAGGCGGTACGCGCGCTGGCTCGGCGGGGCGGCACTGGCGGTGGCGCTGGTGACCGTCGCCGTCAACCACATCAGGCTCGCCGCCGCGCCGTTCGCGCTGCTGGGGGCCGCGTTCGTGCTCGGCGACGCGGCGAGCGCCCGGCGCGCGGAGACGGCCGCGGCGGTGGCGGCGGCACACCAGGCGGAGCGCACGCGCATCGCACGTGAGCTGCATGACGTGGTCGCCCATCAGCTCTCGGCCATCGCCGTGCAGGCGGGCGCCGCCCGGGTCGCCGCGGGCGGGCTCAACGCGGGCGCCGCCGTGGACGGCGTCACCGTGGACGGCGCCGGCGGCGGCACAGCGGGCGGCCCGGGCACAGGCGACCTGGGCACAGGCGGGCCGGGCACGGGCGACCCGGACACAGGCGACCCGGGCACAGGCGACCTGGGCACAGGTGGGCCGGGCACAGGCGGGCCGGGCGCGGCCGGGCTGGGCAGCACGGCCGAGGTGTTTGCCAGGCTGGAACAGTTGTCCAGGGAGGCGCTGGCCGAGCTCAGCCACCTGCTCGGGGCCCTGCGGCGCGATCCGGACGCCGCCGCCGACGTGCCGCCCGCGCCGACGCTGGCCGGGCTGGGCGCGCTCATCGCCTCTGCCAAGGAGGCGGGGGTGCCGGCCGAGCTGGCCGTCGAGGGCCGGCCGCGGGCGCTCTCGCCCGGCGCGGAGCTGTCCGGCTACCGCATCGCCGCAGAAGCGCTGGCGAACGTGGCCAGGCACGCCCCCGGCGCCACGGCCCGGGTGGTGCTCCGCTACACCGCGGAGTGGCTGGAGATCACCGTCGGGAACACTGCGCCGCCGCACGGCCACCACCGGACGGCCGCGGCGCCCGCTCGGCCAGGCGCCGACGCCCCGCCTGAGGCCGGGGCACGGTCCGGGCTCGGGCTGGGGGTGCGCGGCATGCGGGAGCGGGCCGAACTCTACGGCGGCACCCTCGACGCGGGCCCGTGCCCGGACGGCGGGTTCCTCGTCACCGCGGTACTGCCCTATCGCGCGGCGGCGGGCATCCCGGGCGGCGCCGCAGCGGGCCACCAGGCCAGCGCCGGGACGGGCCACCGGACCGGTGGTGTCGAGACCGACCGGACCGGTGCCGAGACCGCCGACCAGGCCGGTGCCGAGACCGCCGACCAGGCCGGGCGAGCCGCGACCGGCCGATGGCGAGGCGGGCCACCAGGCCGGTGATGAGGCGGCGCCCACGGGAGGCGCGCGGTGACCGGCGGCGGACTGGTCCGCATCGTGATCGCGGACGACCAGGCCATGGTGCGGGCCGGGCTCGCCACGCTGCTGGACAGCCAGCCCGGGCTGACCGTCGTCGGGCAGGCGGGCACCGGCGAGGAAGCGGTCCACCTTGCCCGCAAGGTCGTGCCGGACGTGGTGCTGATGGACATCAGGATGCCGGTGCTCAACGGGCTCGCCGCCACCCGGCGGATCCTCGCCGCCCCCACCGCGCCCGGGGCCCGGCCGGTCCGGGTCGTCGTGCTGACCACCTACGACCTGGACGAGTATGTGTACGAGGCGCTGCGCGCGGGCGCGTCCGGCTTCCTGCTCAAGCACGCGCCCCCTGAGGAACTGCTGCTCGGCGTGCGCGCGGCCGCAGACGGCGGTGCGCTGCTGTCGCCGCAGGTGACCCGCAGGCTGGTGGCCGAGTTCGCGGCCCGGCGGCCCGCCGCCCGCCGGCCGCCGCCGGAACTCGCCCGGCTCACCCCGCGCGAGCGGGAGGTGCTCGACCTGGTCATCTGCGGCCGGTCCAACACCGAGATCGCCGGCGCGCTGACCGTGTCGCAGAGCACGGTGAAGACTCACCTGGGCCACATCCTGGACAAGCTGGGGCTGCGGGACCGGGTCCAGGCGGTCGTGTTCGGGTACGAGCACGGCCTGGTCGAACCGGGTGCCGGCTGAGGAACGCCGCGCCGGGAGGAAATGCGGCCCGTCCCCGGCGCGTTGCTGATCGTGGAAGCCCGACGGGGAGGAAGCGGCCACGGATAACAACGGTCAGGAGAGCACGGACCGGAACACAAGCATTGATCGCGCACAAGGCCCGGCCAGCGCACCGGGCGCCAGCCCACCGGAGCGCGGCTGGATAGCGCGGCTCACGGGGTACTGCTGGCGCTACCCGCGCAACGTGATCCTCGCCCTCGGCGGGACCCTGGTGGTCGCCGCGGTGGGCATCGCCATCCCGCTGATCCAGCGGGCGATCGTGGACAACCTCACCTCGCCCGCCCAGGCCGCGATCTGGCCACTGGCGGTGGCCTTGCTGGTCGCGGCACTGGCCAACTTCGGCGCGCTGTACGTGCGGCGCTACCGGGCCGGCCAGCTCTCCCTCGACGTACAGCACGACCTGCGCACGCAGATCCTGGCCTCGCTGTCGCGCCTGGACGGCACCCGGCAGGACGAGCTGCACACCGGGCAGATCGTGAGCCGCTCGATCTCCGACATCACGATGGTGCAGGGCCTGCTGTCCATGGTGCCGATGCTGATGGGCAACGCGGTGCTGTTCGCCGGCTCCCTGATCGCGATGTCGCTGCTGTCGCCGCTGCTGACCGTGGTCGCACTTGCGGTAGCCCCGTCCCTGTGGTTCATCTCGCTCAAGTCCAGGCGCACGCTGTTCCCGGCGAGCTGGGACGCGCAGCAGCGGGCGGCCGCCGTCGCGGAGGTGGTCGAGGCCGCCGTGACCGGCGTGCGCGTGGTCAAGGGCTTCGGGCAGGAGGAGCAGGAAACCGAGCGGCTCGAACGGGCCGGCTCCGACCTGTACGCCTCTCGCGTGCGGACCGTGCGGCTGATGGCCAAGTACAACCCGGCGCTGCAGGCGATCCCCTCGCTCGGCCAGGTCGGGGTGCTCGCGCTCGGCGGCTGGATGGCGCTGCGCGGGTACATCACGCTCGGCACGTTCCTGGCCTTCTCCTCCTACTTGCTGGCCTTGGTCGGCCCGGTCCGGTCCCTGGCGGCGCTCGTCACGCTTGGCCAGGAGGCCAGGGCCAGCGTGATCCGCGTGTTCGAAGTGATCGACGCCCGCCCGGTGGTGACCGACCGGCCGGGCGCCGTGGCGCTGCCGCCGCGGACCCCGGCCGTGGAGTTCGACGACGTCCGGTTCGGCTACGTGCCGTCGCAGCCGGTGCTGCGCGGCCTGTCGGTGCGGGTGGCGCCGGGCGAGACGCTGGCGCTGGTCGGCACCGCGGGCTCCGGGAAGTCCACCATCTCGCTGCTGCTCCCCCGCTTCTACGATGTGCGCGGCGGCGCGGTCAGGGTCGGCGGCTTCGATGTCAGGGACCTCACCCAGGACTCGCTGCGGGCGGCGATCGGGCTGGTGCTTGAGGAGAGCTTCCTGTTCTCCGACACCGTCGCCGCCAACATCGCGTTCGGCCGGCCGGACGCGACCAGGGAGCAGGTCGTGGCCGCGGCCCGCGCGGCCGAGGCGCACGAGTTCATCACCGGGCTGCCCGACGGCTACGACACGGTCGTGGGCGAGCAGGGGCTGACCCTGTCCGGCGGCCAGCGGCAGCGGGTCGCGCTGGCCCGCGCGCTGCTCACCGACCCGCGCATCCTGGTGCTCGACGACGCCACCTCGGCGGTGGACCCGCGGGTCGAGGCGGACATCCACCAGACCCTGCGGCGGGTCATGGCAGGCCGGACCACGCTGCTGATCGCGCACCGGCGGTCGACGCTGCGGCTGGCGGACCGGATCGCGGTGCTGGACGAGGGACGGCTCGTCGCCGAGGGCGACCACGAGGAGCTCATGGCATCGTGCCCGCTCTACCGGCTGCTGCTGGCCGGGCCGGGCGACGACGCGGAAGGCATCGGCGCCGGCGAGCTTGGCCTCTATTCCGGCGATACGGACTCCGTAGAACCGGTCGCCACAGGCCTGGGCCCGGCCGCGGGGACCGCCACGCAACCGGGTGCCCCGCAGCCCATGGCCCTTGCCGCGGCACGGCCGGGGGGAGCGGCGCGGCCGGCATCGGGACGGGTGCGTAACGCAGCCTCTTCCGGCTTCCTCGGCGGGATACCTGCCTCTCCCGAACTGCTGGCCCAGGTGGACGCGTTGCCGCCCGCGTCGGACGAGCCCGGCGTGGACGCTGCCGCGGCCCGCGCCCCCGACCCGCACTTCACGCTGCGCCGGCTGCTGCGGCCGTTCCTCGTGGCGCTGGCCGTGGGCCTGGTGCTCGACGGCCTTGACGCGCTCGCCAGCCTGGCCATGCCGGCCCTGGTCCGCGGTGGCATCGACCGCGGCATCGAGGCGGGCGTGCTGTCGGCGATCTTCGTCGTCTCGGCGGTGGCACTGCTGATCACCCTGGCCGACTGGGTGATCAACGCGGTGCAGACCACGGTTGTGGGCCGGACCAGCGAGCGGTTGCTCTACACGCTGCGGGTGAAGATCTTCGCGCACCTGCAGCGGCTGGGCCTGGACTACTACGAGCACGAACTGTCCGGCCGCATCATGACCAGGATGACCACGGACGTGGAGGCGCTCTCCTCGTTCCTGCAGACCGGGCTGATCACGATGGTGAACTCGGTGCTGCTGGTCGGCGGGGTACTGGCCGCATTGCTGCTCATCAACCTGAAGCTTGGGCTGGTGGTGCTGGCGATCATGCCGGTGGTCGCCGTGGCCACGGCGGTCTTCCGCAGCAAGGCGTCCGTGGCCTACCAGGACGCCAGGGACAAGGTCAGTGCGGTCAACGCCGACCTGCAGGAGAACGTGGCCGGGCTGCGCGTCTCCCAGGCCTACCGGCGTGAGGAGCGCAACCTGGAGCGGTTCACCGGGCGCAGCGACGCCTACCGCCAGTCCCGGCTGCGCGCCCAGCGCTACATCGCGCTGTACTTCCCGTTCGTGCAGTCCCTGTCCACGCTGGCCAGCGGCCTGGTGCTGCTGGTCGCGGCGGGGCAGATGCACAGCGGTGCGCTGACCGCGGGCGCGCTCATCGCCTACCTGCTCTACATCGACATGCTGTTCTCGCCGGTCCAGCAGATCTCCCAGGTGTTCGACGGCTACCAGCAGGCCGCGGTCGGACTGCGCCGGAATCCGGGAACTGCTGCACACCCCGACCTCCACCCCGCAGGCCGGGCATCCCCTGCCCTCGCCGCGCGGCCGGGCCCGCATCGAGTTGCGGGACGTGCACTTCGGCTACGCGGGAACCGGCCAGGAGGCGCTCACCGGAATCAGCCTGATCGTGGCGCCCGGTGAGACCGTCGCCCTGGTCGGGCAGACCGGCGCGGGCAAGTCCACCCTGGTCAAGCTGGTGGCGCGGTACTACGACGTGACCGGCGGCGCCGTGCTGGTGGACGGCACCGACATCCGCGACCTTGACCTGGCCTCCTACCGGCGGCGCCTGGGCGTGGTCCCGCAGGAGGCGTTCCTGTTCGCGGGCACGGTGCGCGACGCCATCGCCTACGGGCGGCCGGAGGCCAGCGACGCCGACGTGCTGGCGGCAGCCCGCGCCGTGGGCGCCGTGGAGATGATCAGCGGCCTGCCCGGCGGCTTCGGCCATGAGGTGTCCGAGCGCGGGCGCAACCTGTCCGCCGGGCAGCGCCAGCTCATCGCGCTGGCCCGTGCCTACCTGGTCGATCCGGACATCCTGCTGCTCGACGAGGCGACGGCCGCGCTGGACCTGGTCAGCGAGGCGGCCGTGGCGCGGGCCGCGGAGCGCCTGGTGGCCTCGCGGACGACGCTGGTCGTGGCGCACCGCCTCACCACCGCCGCCCGCGCGGACCGGATCGTGGTGCTCGACCAGGGCCGGATCGCCGAGATGGGCACGCACGGCGACCTGCTCGCGGCGGGCGGTACCTACGCCTCGCTCTGGGATGCGTTCACCGGCGACGCCACGCTCGCCGCCTGACCTTCCGTGCTGGCCCGGGGGAGCGACCCCCCGGAGCCCCCGATGCCTGTCGGCCCGGTTCCTCCGTCACCGGGCCGACGGCCGTGCCGCGGCCGTTCGCCGGCGCCGGCCCGCCAGCCGCGCCCGGCGTGTGCGGCACCGGCGGGGCGGCCAGCGATGCCTGCCTGCGGGCGCTGCGGCTGAGCGCGGCCAGTTCGCCGACCAGCGACCTGGCCTGCTCCTGCTCCCGTTCCCTGAATTCGGCCCTGACCCGCCTGCCCGCGGCGTCGAGGTGCACGGTGGCCAGCCCGAGCCGGCGCTGCAGCGGGCCCTGGACGAGCCGTACGCTCTGCGTCTTGGCCAGCGGCACCAGGGTGGTCTCCCGGCGGAGCCGCCCGGTGACCGCCACGGCCAGCGTGTCGTCGTGCCCGGCCGTCAGGAAGTGAAAGCTCAGCGGCGCCTTCCAGCGGGCCCGGCGCGGCGGCGGGCTCAGCCCGGGCCAGCCCCTGGCGGCCGGGAGCGCGACCATGAGCAAGCGCCTGGCCTCATCCTGGGTGCCCACCGGCAGCAGCGCCTTGCGTACCTCCCCGGTGCCCTCAGGGTGGTCGTGGCCCAAGCGACCGGCCACGTCGACCTCGAGCCGGCACCAGTGCAGCGGCCGCCACAGCAGCGGCTCGATCATCCGGATCGCCTGGATTCGCGGCACCGGGATGGTCTCGGCCACCGTGCCGAGCAGCCCGCGCCGGATCCGGACCCCGTCGGGCGAGACGGCCACGGTGAAGGCGTACTGGGTGGAGACCCGTCGCCAGACGATCCCGCCGCAGACGATCAGCCACCAGGCCAGCGGGGCCCCGACGGCGAGCAGGCCGCCGGGGGTGACAGCTACGATCGCCGCGCCCACCGCGACGGCCACCACGGCGAGCGGGATGGCGGAGATCAGCGCCGAGCTGACGAGCCGGGCGGTGCCGACCGAGGTGACCACGCTTTCCGCGGGCTCCGGGGTGGCCGGATCCAGCCCGTGGTGGGCGGCGAGCAGGCGAGCCCGGAGCGCGAACGCCGCCGCTTCCGTCAGGTAGGCGAGCCGTCCGTCGGCGTCACTGGACCCGGCCAGCCGGACCCTGATCTCGGCGAGGCCGAGCATCCGGGCGAAGAACGGGCGCACCAGGTCCACCGCCTGGATCCGGGCGATGGGCAGCTGCCGTGAGTCGCGGCGCAGCAGGCCGGTCTCGATGCGCAGGGTGGCCCCGTCCAGCTTCCACCGGGTGACGAACCAGTTGACGAGCGCGGCCACGGCGACGATGACCGGCAGCGCCAGGTCGTACCAACGGGTGCCGGTGCCGCTGCCGATCACCCCGGAGGTGGAGATCCCCGCCAGCGCCAGCACGGCGATCAGGCCGCGGCCGGAACGCACCAGCGGCGACAGCGGATGCAGCCGGCGCCAGCCCTGGTCCAGCATGGTCGGCCTCGGGGGCGCCATGCCCTGGTCCGGTGGGCCGCCTGCCGCCGCGGGCTGGCTGCCCGCTTCCGGTGGCGCGCCGCTCTGCCCCGGATCCGTCACAGGCCCGCGGCCTTGGCTTCGCCGAGCGCGGCCAGGCGGTCGCGCAGGCGTGCCGCCTCGTCGCGCTCGAGGCCGGGAATCCGGGCATCGCTGGCCGCGGCCGCCGTGTGCAGCTTCACCGTGGCCAGGCGGAAGATGCGGTCGATGGGCCCGGCGCTGACGTCGACGAACTGCATCCGGCCGTAGGGAACCACGGACAGGCGGTGGATCAGCACCCCGCGCTCAACGATGAGATCCTCGTCGCGCTCCTGGTACACCCAGGACCGGAACCTGTTGCGCACGAACCACAGCGCCGCCACCGCGGCGGCGATCACCACGGCAACGGCGATCGCGGCCGCCGCCGGGCCAAGCGTTAAGCCGGCCGCCGTGCCCGCCACCACCGCACCCGCACCGCCGGCGGCGGCGACTTCGGCGCGGCGCATCCGCCACAGGCGGGGCGAGGGGGACATCACCCCATGATCTGGCAGACCGGGCATGGCCTCACGGTACCTGGTGCCGGGCAGCCAGGTTGCCGCCGCCGGCTGGCGGCTGCTTGGCTGAACGCATGACCACGCCGCACACCACCGGCCCGGCGCCATCGGCGCAGCGCCGTGAGCCCACCCGAACAGGCCTAGGCCCCGTGACGAAGGAACGGGGCCTAGGGCTACCGGGGGGTTCCGGGGGGTCGCTCCCCCCGGTTAGCGCTGCCGATGTCGGGACCGTTGTCACGCGCCACGGAATCCAGACCGTGGAGCCGCTCATCCGGCCTTACCTGCGCCATACCCCGGCGATCACGGTGGACCGGGCGGACTTCGGGCTGCCGCCGGGGCCGCTGGTGCTCAAGCTCGAGCAACTGCAGCACGGCGGCTCCTTCAAGGCGCGCGGCGCGTTCGCGAACCTGCTGCTCCGCGACATGCCGGCGGCCGGTGTCGTGGCCGCGTCGGGAGGCAACCACGGCGCGGCCGTCGCCTTCGCCGCCCGTGCCCTGGGCATCCCGGCGCGCATCTACGTGCCGCACGTGTCCTCACCGGCCAAGATCGCCCGGATCCGGAGTTACGGCGCGGACCTGGTCGTGGCGGGCGACACCTACTCCGATGCCCTGGCGGCGAGCCAGGAGTGGACGGCTGGCTCGGGTGCCCTCCCGATCCACGCCTACGACCAGGCGGAAACCATGCTCGGCGCGGGCACTCTTGGCATGGAACTCGCCGGCCAGGCCCCGGATGCCACCCAAGTGCTGGCCAGCGTGGGTGGCGGAGGGCTGCTCGCCGGCGTGGCCGCATGGTATGCCGGGAAGGCCCAGGTGGTCGGCGTCGAGCCGGAGGGCGCGCCGACCCTCACCGCGGCGATGCGGGCGGGCCGGCCGGTGGACGCGGAGGCCGGCAGCGTGGCGGTGGATTCGCTGGCGCCGCGCCGGGTCGGCGAACTGACGTTCGCGATCATCAGGCAGAACGCGGCCAAGGTGCTGCTAGTGGACGACGAGGCGATCGTCGCGACCCAGCAACTGCTCTGGGAGACGCTGCGGGTGGTGGCCGAGCCCGGTGGCTGCGCGGCCCTGGCCGCCCTGGTGTCCGGGCGCTGCGAGCCCGCGCCGGGCGAGACCGTGGCCGTGGTGATCAGCGGGGCGAACACGACCGCGGTCGACTTCAGCCCGGCGCCGGGAGTCTGACTCGTTCGCTGGGATCACTGGATACAGGGCTGGTCCAGCGGGGCCGGCCGGGTGACGCAGGGAGCATCGGGCGGCCGGTTCCGGGGGTCGCTCCCCCGGGCCAGTACGGGACTGGGCGGGGCGTGATCACGCCCCGCCCAGCCGCGTGGGTTGAGCGGTGGGCCGGGAATAGCTAGGCCGGCCACCCGGCCCACCGCGCCGCCGCCACACCGCACCCTGGGCGTGGGACGGGTCTTGAGGTCTCAGGGATCCATGACTGGCCTGGTACGGACGGGCCGGCGTGGGTGCCCCGCCGGCCTCCGGTTCGCTTGCGAGCTGCCGTGCGGTCCCTTCTTAGGAACGTTCCCCTGCTGGGCCGGGCCATGCGGGCCCGTGCCCTGCTGGCCCTGGCCGTTGCCGTTGCCTTGGCTGTTACCTTGCCCCTGGCCGGTGCCCTGGTGCCCTTGGCCACTGCCTTTGTTGCCCTGGCCGTTCCCCTGGCCGTTCCCCTTGCCCTTGCCGTTCCCGTGCTTTCCCTGGCCCTGCGGGTTGCCATGGCCCGTGGGGGTCGGCGTGGCTTGCGGGCGGGCCTGCCGGTTGGCACCGGGACCCCCGCGCGCGGCGGGCTTACCGTGCACGCCGGACCGGCCGTGTGCGCGCGGTCCTGCTGCGGGAGGGCAGGTCATGCCGCGGCTGCGGGATGGGCGCACCGATGGCCTCATGGGCGAGGCGCTGGATCGGCGCGGGGAGCACGTCGGCGAAGGCGGCGACCGCGCCACCGCCGAGCACGACGGCAACGGCGGTAACCGACGCGCCGACCTTGACCCCGAGCCGGGACCTGAGCCCGGTGCCGCGGCGGGCCCGCTGGGCCGGTACCTGCGCGCCCGCCGGGCGCCGGAACTCGGCGAGAGCGCCTGCCTCACCGGCCAGTTCCATGCCGGTGGGCTCGGCGGTCAGCGCGGCCAGGACGTCGGCCACGGGCCGCAGCCCGGGGGCGGCGTCCGTTGTCCCGGCAAGCAGGCGCCGCCAGGTCGGCGTCCGTCACGACGGGCTCGTCCTGGCGCTGCGGCGGCGGGATGTTCGGCATGTCAACATCCGGAACGTCGTTACCTGTCACAGCGTTACACCTGCGTCCGCGGTGATCTGGGCCAGCCTGCGCAGGCCGCGGTGCGCGGCCACCCGGACGGCGCCGGGGCTCTTGCGCAGCATCCGGGCCACCGACTCGGTGTCAAGACCGGCGACCACCCGCAGCAGGATCACCTCCGCCTGCAGCCGCGGCAACCCGGCCAGCAGGGCAATCGCCGCTGCCGTGCTGAGGTTCTCCATAGCCGCCTCGGCGGAATCCGCGCTGCTGGGCAACTGCGCCACGGTGGCGTCGTCAAGCGCCGTCTCGGGGCGCCGCGAGCGGTGCCTGGCCAGGTCGATCGCGCGGCGCCTGGCCGTGGTGAACAGCCACGCCCGCCAGGCCTGCTCATCGCCGCGGAATGCCACCAGCCCACGGACCACGTGCACCCAGGTCTCCGCCGCGATGTCCTCCTCGGCACCCGGCGTGATCACCCGCAGGTAGCGCAGCAGGGCAGGGTTGGCGTTCCGCCACAGCCGGGAAAAGGCGGCCTCGCTGCCGCCCTGGGCCGCAGCCAGCAGGTCCGCGAACTCCTCGCCAATCACAGTGCTCGCTGTCCTAGCGCCCGCCGATGTCCTCACTCCATACCTCGGGGAAGCGTTCCTGGAACTCCTGCATCACGGCGACGCATCGCTCGTCGTCCGCCAGCACCACGGTGACACCCCGGCTGCGGAGGAAGTCAAGGTCCCCGGCAAAGGTGGTGGCCTCCCCGACAACCACCCGGGGGATCTGGAAGAGCAGGATCGCGCCGGTGCACATCTGGCACGGGGAGAGCGTGGTGTAAAGGGTCGTGCCGCGGTAGGAGGCCTGCCTCCCGGCATTGCGCAGGCAGGACATCTCACCGTGAGCGATCGGGTCGCCCGACTGGACACGCTCGTTGTGCCCGGAAGCGATCAGGCGGTCGCCCGCCGCGAGCGCGGCGCCCACGGGAACCCCGGCGACGGCGAGGCCGGCCCTGGCCTCGGCCAGGGCCACGTCCATCATGGCCTGGTCCACCTCGGCAGGCGTCTCCGATTCCATGGGCAACTCCCTTGTCGCGCCGTGCCGCGGGGGCTCTCCTGTCGAGGCTAGCGGCGATTGGCCCCCGCGCGCCTCCTGCGCCGCGTGTTCTCCCGTCCCGGTCACCGTACCCGGACGTGCCCTCCCGGCGCGGGCACCCCGAACGGCCGGCCCGCCCTGGCCCTCCGCGCCGGGCTCCGCGGCCCAGGCGGGCCCGCAGCGCAGCACGGCCGCGGCCCGCCCGCGCAGCCGCCACCAGGCATGAAGCTGCCGGTACCAGGCGGCCGCACGGGCCGTCACGGTCACAACCGGCACTACCGGCTCGGCCGCCGCGAGCCCGGGCCTGGTGGCCCGGTGCGCGGACTACGCGGCAACTGCACTATGTATTCATAGTCTCACGCTATGTGAGTAGAGTCACCTAGGGGCGGCCGCGCAGTGGCGCCGGGAGTCCCCGCTTGGCCCGCCGGTTCCGGCCCGGTCGGTCAGCCGCCGCCGCCGACGCCGAGCGCGGTGAGCACCACCAGGACCACGGTGGAGACGGCGAACAGACCGTGAGCCAGGACGATGAGCAGCGGGAAACTGCCCTCCGCGGGCAATTCACGCAGCGAACCGACTCCCGGCACGACGCCAGGCGCCGCTCCAGGCGTGGCTCCCGGCCCGCCTCCCGACATGGCCCCTACCGGCAGGCTGATCTCGTCGTCCACCATCCGGTAGACCGGGATCCACCGGGCGAACATCGTCAGCCCGAGCAGGGCGATGGCCACCAGGATGCCCACGGCGGTCCAGGCCAGCACGGGCCCGTCGACCAGCAGGTACGCGACCCAGACGACCAGGCCGGTCAGCGCGAGCGTGACGTGGCCCAGGATCACCGGGAGCGGCAGCCGGCTGGCCGCGTTGCCCTTCCGGGTGGAGTCGTTCTCGATCAGCCACACCGCGAGCATGTAGAGCCCCCACAGCGCAGTGACAAACCAGACAATCAACGCAACGAAGCGCATGACCTCTCAACTTCGCTTCGGCCGCAGACCCAACGGCCCGTGGTCCCCCTTCGGAATCCCCACACGGCGCCGGCGGTCTGCCGGGCCGGGCGAGACTCCCCTTTCACGGTCGCCAGCCGCCTTCGGTTCACCCTCGCAGATCGCTGCACGTCAGGTCCATGCCTGATGCGCTACCGTTCGCTACGGAACGTTATGGCTCTGCTGGGCGTCATCAGAATACGGGGCTTTCGGAATAAATGCCCCATTCATCCCGAAGCACCCCGCAGATCTCGCCCAGGGTGGCCTCCACCTGGGCCGCCACGAGGATGGGCGGGATCATGTTGGCCGAGGACCTGGCCGCCGCGACCACTCCGGCCAGCGCCCGGTCCACGGCCGCGCCGTCACGCTCCGTCCGCCGCCGCGCCAGCTCGGCCACCTGGTCGCGCTCCACCTGGTGGCTGACCCGCAGGATCTCCACCGGCTCGCCCACCGTGTCCGGATAGCAGTTGACCCCGACGACCTTCTTGTCCCCCTTCTCCAGCTTCTGCTGGTAGGCGAAGGCAGCCTCGGCGATCTCGGCGGAGAACCAGCCGGTCTCGATGCCATGCAGGATCCCGCTGATCATGGTGCCGTCCGGGCCGAGCGCCCGGATCTTCGCGAAGATCTCCTCCGCCTCCTGCTCCAGGCGGTCGGTGAGCGCCTCCAGGTACCAGGAGCCGCCGAGCGGGTCGGCCACGTTGACCACGCCGGTCTCTTCCATGATCACCTGCTGCGTCCGCAGCGCGATCTCCGCCGCCCGCTCACTGGGCAGCGCGAGCACCTCGTCGAGGGCGTTGGTGTGCAGCGAGTTGGTCCCGCCCAGGACCGCGGCAAGCGCCTCGACCGCGGTGCGCACCACGTTGTTGTCGGGCTGCTGCGCGGTCAGCGACACCCCGGCGGTCTGGGTGTGGAACCGCAGCCACTGGGCGCGCTCGGTGCGCGCGCCGTAGGTGTCGCGCATCCACCGTGCCCAGATCCGCCGCGCGGCGCGGAACTTGGCGATTTCCTCGAAGAAGTCGATGTGGGCGTCGAAGAAGAAGGAAAGCCCGGGCGCGAAGGTGTCCACGTCGAGCCCGCGGGAGAGCCCAAGCTCGGTGTACCCGAACCCGTCGGCCAGGGTGAACGCAAGCTCCTGTGCGGCGGTGGAGCCCGCTTCCCTGATGTGGTAGCCGGACACCGACAGCGGCTTGTAGTCGGGGATCTCGGCGGCGCAGAACTCCATGAGGTCGCCGATCAGGCGCAGGTGCGGCTGCGGCGGGAAGAGCCACTCCTTCTGCGCGATGTACTCCTTGAAGATGTCGGTCTGCAGCGTGCCGTTCAGTGTGGAGATCTCCGCGCCCTGCCGCTGCGCGGCCGCCAGGTACATGCAGAACACCGGGATCGCGGGCCCGCTGATCGTCATCGAGGTGGTGACCTCGGCCAGCGGAATCCCCTCGAACAGGACCTCCATGTCGCGGGCCGAGTCGATGGCCACCCCGCAGTGGCCAACCTCGCCCGCCGCGCGCGGCTCGTCGGAGTCACGTCCCATGAGGGTCGGCATGTCGAACGCGACCGAGAGCCCGGAACCGCCGGCCTTCAGCAGCATCTTGTACCGCTCGTTGGTCTGGCGCGCGTTCCCGAACCCGGAGAACTGGCGGATCGTCCAAGTCCTCCCCCGGTATCCCGTCGGGTACAGGCCACGGGTGAACGGGAACTCACCCGGCCAGCCGATCCGGGCGAAGCCGGGCACCACGGCGCCGGGCGGCGGCCCGTACACCGGATCCACCTCGACGCCGGACAGCGTGGTGAAGTCCGCCTCGCGCCGCCGCGCGGAGTCGTAGCGGCGCTGCCAGCGGCGCCTGCCCTCCTCGGCCTCCTGCGCGTCGGGTGTGGTGGGTGCGTCCATCGAGATCCTCCGCCGGTTGCCGAGATAGTAGGACGTCCTACTATCTCGGTCTCCAGTGTATCTCCCCGGCCCGCAGGCAGGGATTGCCGCAACCGGAGCGGCCGCTGCGCCGTCTCAGGTAATGCCCGGGCAGTACGGGGCCGTGCCCGGACACAGTCGCAAGGAGGCTCGGAAGGTGTGGTAGACCTGTGCAAACCAGACCTGCTGTGGTAGCCGCGCCCGCACCGAGAGCGATGACGTTGTCCGGGGCGTGGATTACCCCCTCGGGCACATCCAGCCGGGGAGAGCACGTGGGCACGTTCCGCGCCAGCGACCGGCTAGCCGCCGAGGAACTGTTCCATGCCTGCTACCCGCGACTGGCAGGCTGGGTCCGCCGCCTGGTGGACGACGACGACACCGCCCACGAAATCGCATCCGAGGCCTTCACCAGGCTGCTCGCCCGGTGGTCATCCCTGGACAACCCGCAGAGCTACCTCTACATGATCGCGACAAACTTGATCAGAGACCACTGGCGCAAGGTCGGCAGGGAGCGGCGCGCACTGCGCGCGGTGAGCGCCACCATGCCGGCCGAGAGCGTCCACCACCCGTCCCAGGACGTGGATGTGCGCGCCCTCATCCAGGGCCTGCCCGAGCGGCTGCGCCAGCCGTTCCTGCTGCACTACTACGCCGGATTCCCGATCAGGGACGTGGCCGAGATGCTCGGGCGGCCGGAAGGCACGGTCAAGGCCGACCTGCACCACGCGCGGGCCAGGCTCCGCGCGGTTCTGGGGGAAGCCCATGGATGAGCCCCGCGACGACATCGACACCTGGCTCGAGGAACGGGTGACCCCCTTGCAGCCGCACCCAGGCACCTTCGAGCAGATCAGGAGGCGGGCGCGCCGCCGGAAGGCCGGGCGGGCGGCGCTGACGGCCGCCGGGGCGGTCGTGGTACTGGCCGGCGCGATCACCGTCCCCCGGCTGATCCTGAACGGCCCGGCCGGCAGCACTCCCATCACGTCTGGTCAGACGACACCAGCCCAGAGCTCCTCGACGGGACCAGGCAAGCTGACCGGCACCGGCACCCCGCGGCCTAGCGATCAAGCTCCGACGCCTACACCCACGGCACCGCCCGCGGTCCCACCCAACTTCGCCGCCTCATCGGTCACGTTCGTGTCCACCACCACCGGATGGGTGATCGGCCAGGCCGGGACGCCTGGGCACTGCGGCCCTCCTAAGGCGTACGACTGCACCTCGGTCGCGGCCACCAATGATGGCGGCTCGACCTGGCACGGCGTGCCGGCACCGGTCACCGGCGCACCGAATGGTGCTGCCGGGGCCAGCCAGATCCGTTCCCTGGACGGCGCCAGCGCCTGGGCGTTCGGCCCGCAGTTGTACGCCACCCACGACGCCGGGCAAACCTGGGCGCATATCCCGACCCACGGGACGCGGGTGACCGACCTGGAGACGGTGAGCGACATGGTCTACGCGGTGTGGGCCAAGTGCGCCAGCACCGGCGCGGACTTCGCGGCGGGCTGCACCTCGTTCTCCCTGTACTCCAGCCCGGCCGGCCACGACGACTGGTCGCCGGTGCCGGGCGCTACTGGCCTGCAGGCCAGCGGCGGTGCGCCCGGCTCCGCGCAACTGGTCCTCACCGGCACGACGGGTTACCTGATGACCCCGGGCGGCCAGTTGTCCAGCGGCCCGGTGACCAGCCCCGCGCGCTGGCGCACGGTCACCACGGCGGCGGGGGTCCCGGTATCGCTCCCCTGCGCCCCGGGGGCCGCGGAGACCGGCGGCCACCCGCTGCAGGCCATGCTGGCCTCCACCGGCCCCGGGCTCGTCCTGCTGTGCGCGGACCAGGCAGGCGGGAACCGGCAGGGCAAGACCCTGTACTACTCGGCGGACGGCGGGCGGACCTGGAGCCCGGCCGGCTCGGCCCCGGCCCGGGGCACCGCCATGTCGCTGTCCGGCACCCCCACCGGGCCTGTGCTGGTCGCGACCAGCGGCGGCATCGACTTCTCCACGAACGCTCCCGGCGCATCCGGGGCCCTGACCTGGCGCACCGCCCGGGGCGCGACGGCGGCGGGCGGCTACTCCTACGTCGGGATGACCACCTCGGACCAGGGCGTCGCCGTGCCGGCCAATGTGAACACCGACGCGGTCTGGTTCACCTATGACGGCGGGGCGCACTGGGTGGAGTCCCCGGTGCGCTGACCGCCGCCGTGCCGGGCCCCGCCATCAACACCGACGCGGTCTGGTTCACCTATGACGGCGGGGCGCACTGGGTGGAGTCCCCGGTGCGCTGACCGCCGCCGTGCCGGGCCCCGCCATCAACACCGACGCGGTCTGGTTCACCTATGACGGCGGGGCGCACTGGGTGGAGTCCCCGGTGCGCTGACCGCCACCGCGCCCGGCTCCGGGCGGAAATCCCCGGCGGTCACCCGCAGCCCGCGCAGCAGGGTGAAGATCTCGGTGAGTTCCACCGGGTCGTACTTGGCCATCCCGAACCGGGCGGCCATCAGGTCGGCGGTCGAACGGGTCACCACGTCCCGGCCGCTTGGCGTGATCTCGGCCAGGGTTCCCCGGCCGTCGCGCGGGTTGGGGCGGCGCCGGACCAGGCCGTCCCGCTCCAGACGGTCGACGGTGTTGGTGACGCTGGTCGGGTGGACCATCAGGCGTTCGCCGATCACCCGCAGCGGCAGCGCGCCCCGGCGGCTGAACGCGAGCAGGACGAGAGCCTCGTACCGGGCGAAGGTGAGCCCGTACGGCCGGAGCAGGCCGTCGAGACCGGCAAGCAGGATCTGCTGCGCCCGCATGATCGAGGTAACCGCGGCCATCGCGTCCGCCGGGCCGAACCTGTCGCCCCAGATCTCGGCGGCGCGCTCGATCGGGTCGAACGGGAGGTCCAGGGGCTTGGCCACAGGCACACGCTACCGCCACCGCCCGGCGGGGTTAGGCTGCCTGACATGGACTGGAGCCTGCTGGGCTGTGGTGCAGGGGGCCACGTCACGTTCGCCCCCGACGAGCCCGGGCTGCGCGACCGGTTCGGCTTCGGCACCAGAGAAGGCCAGGCATGGCGATGCCTGCGGTGCGGAACCTTTGTCATCGGGGAGCCCACCGCCAGCGGCCCGGCGGACAGCGCGCCCGCGGTGCGCCGCGACACCCAGGTCCGCAGCGCGCTGATTCTGCGCATCTTCGCGGTCGAGCGGTTCCTCCGTGCGCTGGTCTTCGCCGCGCTCACGATCGCGGTCTGGCGCTTCTCGGCCTCGCGGCAGTCCCTGGAGCAGTCCTACGACCACGCCCTGCCCCCGCTGAAGGCGCTGCTGCGCGATCTGGGCTTCAGCATCCAGCACTCCAAGATCCTCGGCCTGCTGAACAGGGCCTTCACGACCGACCCGAAGATCCTGACCTACATCGCGATCGGCTGCGCGGTGTACGCGGCGGTTGAGGTCATCGAGGGCGTCGGGCTGTGGCTGCTCAAGCGCTGGGGCGAGTACTTCGCCATGATCGCCACGTCGGTCGGGCTCCCGTACGAGATCTATGACCTGACCAACAAGGTCACCTGGCTCCGGGTGGTGGCCTTCCTGATCAACCTGGGCCTGGTCATCTACCTGGTGGTGACCAAACGCCTGTTCGGGGTGCGCGGCGGCAAGGCAGCCTACGAGGCCCGGCTGCGCAGCGAGTCGATCCTGGACGCCGAGATCGCCGCCCTGGCCGCCGAGCAGACGGCACCCGGACGGCACGCCAAACCAGTGCCCAACGAGGAGCCACGCCCCGCCAGCACGGAACCGGCCGCCATCCGCGAGCCCTTCGAACCCGCCCCTGAACCACCCGCGACCCACGAGCCCTTCCAGGCCGCCAAGGAACCGACCGCATCCCACGACCCTTTCCAGGCCGTCACCGAACCGCCCGAGGCCCGCGAGCCCTTCGATGCCGCCGGCGAACCGGTCGCGGCCCACGACCCCTTCCAGGCCGCCACGGCGGGCACCGCCGAAGAGGCACTAGCACCCGAGCCCTCCGACCCGGCGACCGGCGGGGCTCCAGATGCGGACGGGACTGGCGTGACCGCGCCGCCGCCCCTCCCCCGCCGCCACCCGCGCTCCTAGCTGCCCGCTCCCCGCAGCGTTTGTGATGGTTGCGCCAACCATTACATCCTTTACATCCTTTTGTCATGGTTGCGCCAGCCATGACAAACGTGGCCTATTCCGCGGCGATCAGTTCGTCGGCGGCGGTGAAGGGGTCCAGCTTGCCGTCGGCGACCTGGCCCGCCAGGTCCTCCAGTTGCGCGTCGCCGGGCAGGCCGCCGACGCGCCGCCGCAGTTCGGCGAGGGCGATCGCGGTGATCTCCTCGCGCGCCCGGGCCCGCCGCCTGGCCTCCCCCTGGCCCGAGGAGTCCAGCCAGGACCAGTGCGCGTCCACCTTCTCGGCCAGTTCGGCGATGCCCTCTCCCTTGACCGCGACGGTGGTCACGATGGGCGGTTTCCATTCCCCGGCGCTACGACGGGCCATCGCGATCATGCCCCGCAGGTCTCTGACGGCTTCCTGGGCGCCCGGTTTGTCGGCCTTGTTCACCACGAACACATCCCCGACCTCGAGGATCCCCGCCTTGGCCGCCTGAATGGCGTCGCCCATGCCCGGTGCCACCGCGACCAGCGTGGTATCGGCGAGCGAGGCGATCTCCACCTCGGCCTGGCCCACCCCGACGGTCTCCACCAGCAGCACCGCGAACCCGGCGGCGTCGAGCACCCGGAGCGCCTGGGGGGCCGCCTCGGCCAGGCCGCCGAGGTGGCCCCTGGTGGCCATGGACCGGATGAACACGTCCGGGTCGGTGGCGTGGTCCTGCATCCGGACCCGGTCACCGAGCAGCGCACCGCCGCTGAACGGCGACGTCGGGTCGACGGCGAGCACGGCCACCCGCTGGCCGCGGTCCCGGTAGGCGGCCACCAGGGCGGCGGTGATCGTGGACTTGCCCACTCCGGGGGCCCCGGTGAGCCCGACGACCCGGGCCTGCCCGGTGAGTGGGGCGAGCGCGGCGGCGACCTGGCGCAGTTCCGGCGCGGAGTTCTCGACCAGCGAGATCAGCCGGGCCAGCGCCCGCGCGTCCCCGCCCCTGGCCTTCCCGATCGCCTCCCGCACCCGCTCCGCGGCGTTCAACAAGCTCTCGCAGGCCCGTCAGCCATGCTCGCCCGGCACCCGCAGCAGCAGCGCGCTGCCCTGCCCGCCGCCGCCGCACAGCGCCGCCGCGCCCAGCCCGCCGCCGCGCCGGCGCAGCTCATGGATCAGGTGCAGGGCGATCCGCGCGCCGGAGGCGCCGATCGGGTGGCCCACGGCGATCGCGCCCCCGTTGACGTTGACGATGTCCGGGCTGACGGCCAGGTCGCGCATGGACTGGAGCACCACGGCCGCGAACGCCTCGTTGATCTCGATCAGGTCCAGGTCGCCCACGGCCAGCCCGGCCTTGCCGAGCGCATGGCGGATCGCCCGGGACGGCTGTGACTGCAGCGAGTTGTCCGGGCCGGCCACGTTGCCGTGCGCGCCGACCTCGGCGAGCACCGGGGCACCCCGGGCGGCGGCTGCTTCCGCGGACATCACCACCACGGCACAGGCCCCGTCGGAGATCTGCGACGCCGAGCCGGCCGTGATCGTCCCGCCGGCCCCGAAGGCAGGGCGCAGCCTGGCCAGCGATTCGGCCGTGGTCTCGCCCCGCACGCCCTCATCGGTGTCGAACAGCAGCGGATCCCCGCGCCGCTGCGGCACCGGGACAGCCACGATCTCATCGTTCAGCAAACCATCTTTGATCGCCGCAGCGGCGCGCTGGTGCGAGAGCGCAGCGAAGTCATCCTGCTCGGCCCGGCCGATGCCGAGGCGCTTGTTGTGCGCGTCGGTCAGCTCGCCCATCGGGATGTGCTCGAACGGGTCGGTCAGCCCGTCGAGTGCCATGGCGTCGAGCAGTTCCATGGCGCCGAACTTGTGCCCGGCGCGGGCACCGGGCAGCAGGTGCGGGGCCTTGGTCATCGACTCCATGCCGCCCGCGACCACGATGTCGAACTCGCCGGCCCGGATGAGCTGGGCCGCGAGCGCGATGGCGTCCAGCCCGGACAGGCACACCTTGTTGATCGTGATCGACGGCACGGTCATCGGGATGCCCGCCGCGACCGCGGCCTGGCGGGATGGGATCTGCCCGGCGCCGGCCTGCAGAACCTGTCCCATGATCACGTACTGGACATCGCTGCCGGTGACGCCCGAGCGTTCCAGCGCGGCCTTGATGACGATGCCGCCCAGGTCGGTGGCGGCGAGGTCCTTGAGCGAGCCGAGCAGGCGGCCGGTCGCCGTCCGCGCCCCGCCTGTGATCACCGCTTCTGGCATGGTTCCTCCGCTGCTCCCCCGCCCGGTGCGGCGCGGGCGGGACGTCTGCCACGATACCCAGGGACGGCCCGCGGCCAGGCAGCCGCCGGGCCGCCCCGGGACCGCCAGGACGGCCGCGGGAGGCAGCGGTGCTTGACCAGATCGACCATGTGGGGATCGCCTGCCACGACCTTGCGGCGGCCATCGCCTTCTACGAGTCCGTCTTCGACCTCACCGTGGCCGCCCGGGAGACCCACGAGGACCAGGGAGTTCATGAGGCCATGCTCCGCCTGGGCGAGGGGCCCGGGCCTTCCTGGATCCAGCTGCTCGAGCCAACCGGCCCGGACACGCCGGTTGGTAAATTTCTGGCACGCCGGGGGCAGGGCATCCACCACATCGGGTACCGGGTGACGAACATCACCGTGGCGCTTGAGGCCATCGGGGCGCGCGGGGTGCGCCTGCTCGACCGGCGCCCCCGGCATGGGTCCATGGGCGCGTCGATCGCCTTCCTGCACCCGGCGGACGTGGGCGGGGTCCTGACCGAACTGGTCCAGCCGCCGGAGGCCTGAGCCGGGCGGCACCTGGGCGCAGCCATCCCGGGTTGCGCCGAAAAGTGAATCTTGGTCAACAGGAAGCCGTAAAGCCACCGTCATCACCTGCGTAACGGGAGTACGCTGCGATGGATCGGGCGAGCGGCCTAACATGTGTCGGCGCCAGTGGGGGTTGCCGGACTTTGTCATTCCCTCACGGCCGGATACTAGGAACTCGTCTGCCCCCGCAGGCCCCTCTTCGTCTAGCCAGGATCAAGCCACATGCAGCCTGAAATTGACGCTCAGCTCAGCAACTTCTTCGAAGACGCCCCGGCCCGCGACTTCGCCAAGGTCATGCGCGGCTACGACCAGCACCAGGTCGACGAGTACCTCAAGCAGACCGACCTGGAGATCCGGCAGCACCGCGAGCAGGTCGGAGCTCTGCAGCAGGAGCTGACCGAGGCGCATCGTCAGCTCCGCGAGCAGGAGCGCCCCACCTATGCGGGCCTGGGCTCGCGGATCGAGCAATTGCTCCGCCTCGCCGAAGAACAGGCGACGGAGATCGTCGGCGAGGCCCGCTCGGCAGCCAACGAACTGCAGGCCGCCGCCAAGGTGGACGCTGCCGAGCTGCGTGCCGGTGCCGAGAACGAGGCGGCCGAGCTGCGCGCCAGCGCCAAGCGGGAGACCGACGACCAGCGCGGCTCGGCGGAGCGGGAAGCCGACGCGATCCGCACCGGGGCACGCCGCGAGGCCGACGAGCTGACCTCCACCACCGAGCGCGAGGCCGCCAAGCTCCGCGCCATAGCCGACCACGAGGTGGCGGAGAAGCGGGCCGCGATCGAGCGCGACATCGCCAAGCTCCGCACCACCACCGAGCGCGAGGTCGCCCAGCTCAAGGCGTCGTCCAAGCGGGAGCGCGACGAGATCCTCACCACCTCCAAGCGGCAGGCGGATGAGATGCGCAGCCAGGCGCAGCGCATCCTGGAGGAGAGCGAGGCGCAGCGGGCACAGGCCGAGGCCGAGTTCGAGATCCAGCTCGCCTCGCGCCGCGAGGAGGCCGAGCGCCAGGAGGCCGAGCGCCTTGCGGCCGCGCAGGCGGCGACGCAGAAGCTGGTCACCGAGGCGGAGCAGCGCGCCGCCACCGCCGAGCAGCGGGCCGCCAAGGCCAGCGCGCAGGCCGACCACACCCGGCGCGAGGCCGAGCAGCACTCCAAGCAGCTCGTGGGCAACGCCAAGAAGAACGCCGACCAGATCGTCGCCCAGGCCAAGGCCCAGGCCGACCAGCTCATGTCGGACACCAAGAACGAGCTCGAGCGGCACCGGGCCGTGGCCCAGCGCGAGGTCGACGATCTGACCCGGCAGAAGGAGAGCATCTCCTCGCACCTGGCGCAGATCAGCCAGCTCCTCGGCACCCAGATGCCGGGCCTGTCCGAGGCGCTCAAGCAGCCCCAGTCCCGTCCCGCCGTTTCCCCGCAGGCCGCGCCCAAGGCCGTCGCGGGACCGCCGCCGCCCGCACCGCGGCAGGACCCCCGGCCAGCGGCTCAGGCGCAGCCGGCCCAGGCCAACGGGCCGAAGCAGCCGGTATCCGCCAAGGCGTCCGCCAAGTCGAACGACGAGGAGTGGTGGACCGAGTAACCACCGCACCGGACACGCCAGGAGGGGCGGCGCACTCGCGCCGCCCCTCCTGGCGTGTCCGGGCCCTCGGCAGGCCCGGCCCGGACCTCAGGCCATGGTGGTCTGGCCGCCGTCAACGACGAGGGCCTGCCCGGTCATGTAGGACGACGCGTCGCTGGCCAGGAACACCGCCGGGCCAGCCATCTCGGCCGCGCGGCCCCACCGCTGCATGGGCACCGTGGCGATGGTCGCCCTCCCCGTCGTCTCGTCCTCCCACAGGTTGCGGTTGAGCTCGGTCGCCGTCCAGCCGGGGCACAGGGCGTTGACCCGGATGCCCAGCGGCGCCCACTCCACCGCCAGCGTCTTGGTAAGCGAGATCAGCCCGGCCTTGGCCGCCCCGTAGGGCGACAGGAACGGCGAGGCGGCCAGGCCCGCCACCGAGGCCACGTTGATGACCGAGCCCTCGCCGCGCTCGGCCAGGTGCGGCCCGATCGCGTGGCACACGTACACGGCGGAGGTCAGGTTGAGCCGCATCAGCTTGTCCCAGCCCGGCACCCGCAGGTCCATGAACGGGACCACGAAGTTGGATCCGCCGGCGTTGTTGACCACGATGTCCACGTGGCCGAGGCGCTCGATCGCCGCGGCGACGGCGCCCTCCACCGCTTCCTGGTCGGTCACGTCCGCGCGGATCGTGGTCGCCTCACGGCCGAACCCCGCGGCCTTGTCCGCGGTGGCCGCGAGCCCGTCCTCGCTCCGCGCCACCAGCGCGAGGTCGGCTCCTGCCTCGGCAAAGGCCACCGCGATCTCCTGGCCAATACCGCGGGAGGCCCCGGTGATCAATGCCTTCTTACCGGTCAGATCGAAAAGGGTCACCGTTGGTCCTCCCACTCGGTTGGCAGCGGCCACGCGGCCGGGTTCACCCGGCGCACGATCTCATCCAGAACAGTACGCACCGCGGGCTCCCCCACCCACAGGTGCTTGGCCCGTTCCCCGGCGATCACCTCGGCCTTCGGCACCCGCGCGAACCTGGCCCGCGCCTCGTCCGGCCGGAGGTAGTCGTCGAACTCGGGCACCAGCGCCAGCAGTGGCTTGCCCGCGGCCGCCCACGCGTCCAGTTCGGCATCACCGGCCCGGCGAAGCGGCGGGGAAAGCAGGATCGCGCCCTCCACCGCCGGGTCGTTCCCCCACATCAGCACGAGCTCGGTGCCGAACGACCAGCCGAGCAGCCACAACCGGGGCAGGCCCGCGGCCACGCACCAGGCGATCGCGGCGGCCACGTCGTGCCGTTCGGCGACGGCGTCGCCGAACTCCCCCTCGCTGCGGCCACGTTCCGACTCGGCGCCCCGGGTGTTGAACCTGACCACGGCCAGGTCCGCCAGCGCGGGCAGCCGGTAGGACGCCTTGCGCAGGATGTGGCTGTCCATCATCCCGCCCTGTG
The DNA here is from genome assembly GCA_963726415.1 of uncultured Actinomycetes bacterium. Classification (GTDB taxonomy): domain Bacteria; phylum Actinomycetota; class Actinomycetes; order Streptosporangiales; family Streptosporangiaceae; genus DASXKD01. The sequence goes on along the minus strand of CAVSCM010000022.1, from coordinate 41,739 downwards.
TGGGCAGCGGATGCAGGCACAGCAGGGTGGCCACCGGATCCCTGCTGAGCGGCCGGGCGATCTCCCCGACCAGGGACAGGCCGTCGTCGGTGTGCAGCGTGATGTCCTCGCGCCGCGCGGGCAGCACGGTCGCGGCCCTGATCTCTGTCACGGTGCTCCTTACCTGCCGGGCCGGCCCTGCGGATGGCGGCGCAGCCGGCCTGTCCCAGCACGGGCGGTGCCAGTGCCTGCGCTCGGCCAGCCCGGGCGTGTAGGCGGGCCACACGACCAGGTGCGCGGTTCCGGGCTTGATCTCCTGGTCACAGCCGGGGCACCGGTAGGACTTCACGGTCGCCTCGCCCGGCATGGCCCGGACCACCCAGTCCCCGTCCGGCGCCGACTCGATCCGCTCCGGGCCGAGCCGCAGCGCCGGGACCTCCGCGTCGTCTTCCGCCTCCGCTCCGGGCCGCACCGGCGGGAGGCCGCCGCGCGGCCGGCGCGGTATGCCGGCCGGCAGGCGCCGGGCTCTGCGAGGGCTCACGGGCGTCACTGTAAGGCATGTCAACGGGTTTTCCTGACCGGCCACGGGCGCCGCGGCGCCGGTGGCCGCGTGCCTGCTCCGCGGCGGTGGCCGGCATCGGCGGGCGCGCCGTGGCAGATGTATCACAAACCCGCTGTTTCACTCACATAATGGCGAAACCGGGATGTGCTGCCCGGGTGAGCCTGGGGGTGTGGCGTGGAGTGGTCGGCCGGCAATGACGTTGGCATACACGGCCGCGCCGCCGAGCTGGCCCGGATCGGCCGGTTCCTTGACGAGGCGGCCGACCGCCCGGCGGCGCTGCTCGTCGAGGGCGAGGCGGGCATCGGCAAGACGACGCTGTGGTCGGCCGGGATCGACCAGGCCCGCGATCGTGGCTGGCACGTGCTGACCTGCCGTCCGGTCCAGGCGGAGGCCGCGCTCAGCTTCTCTGCGCTCGGGGACCTGCTGGAGCCGGTAGCAGAAGCCGCCTTCAGCGGGCTGCCGGGCCCGCAGCGGCGGGCGCTCGACGTGGCGCTGCTGCGCGCCGAACCCGGGCCCGAGCCGCCCGACCAGCGGGCGGTCGCGGTCGCTTTCCTCGGCGTGATCCGGGCCCTGGCGGAGGACGCCCCGGCGATCGTCGGGGTGGACGACCTGCCGTGGCTGGACCGGGCCTCGGCCGCGGTCCTGGAGTACGCGCAGCGCCGGCTCACCACCGAGCGCGCGGGCCTGCTGGCCACGGCCGTCACCGGCGACCCACCCAGCGCGGCCGTGAGCGTGCGGGACTGGTTCCCCGGCGGACGGCTGCAGGTCCTGACGGCCGGGCCGTTGTCCGTGCCAGCCCTTGACGCCGTGCTGCGCGCCAAGGGCGGTCCTCCGGACGCCTGGCCCGAGGTGGTCGAGGTGCACGAGGCGTCCGGCGGGAACCCTTACTTCGCGCTGGAACTGGCGGCGGCCCTGGGCGCGCATGGCCGCCGGCGCGGCACCAGGCAGCCGCTTCCCGTCCCCGGGTCGCTGCGGCCGCTGGTCGAGCGCAGGCTGGCGGCTCTCTCCCCTGTGGGCCGGGAGGTGGCGCTGGTCGCGGCGGCCGCCGCGGCTCCCACGGTCGGTGTCGTCCTGGCCGCCTGCGGTGATGACCAGAGCGCGCGGGACGGGCTGGACTCCGCCGAGGAGGCGGGCGTGCTGTCCATCGACGACGACCGGGTCCGCTTCGCCCATCCCTTGCTCCGCTCCGTGCACTACTCCAGCGCGACCGGGCGGCAGCGGCGCCGGGCCCACCAGCGGCTGGCCGGCGGTCACCGGCGCGGCCGAGGGCCAGGTGCGCCACCTGGCCCTGGCGGCCGACGGTCCCGACGAGCAACTGGCGGCAAGGCTCACCGCGGCCGCCCAGGTCGCCTGCCTTCGCGGGGCCGCGGTCGCCGGGGCGGAACTCGCCGACCTGGCGCTGCGGCTCACCCCGGCAGGCCACGGGGTGGCGCGCGTGCAGCGCCTGCTCGACGCCGGCCGGCTCCGACTGGCCGCGTTCGACCCCGACGGGGCCAGGGAACTGCTGGAGCAGGCGATCGCGTTGAGCGAGCCAGGCCCGCTGCGCGCCACCGCCCTGCACCACCTGGCCCGGGTAGTCGGGTACACGGAGGGGCCACCCGCCGGCCTGCCGCTGCTGCAACGGGCGCTCGCCGAGGCAGGCGACGGCACGGCGCTCAGCGCGGAGGTCCACCGCGACATGGGCTTCGTGCTCGGGGTCAGCACGGAGAACTTCACGCAGGCGCCCGTCGACCAGTTCCTGGCCGCCTTCGAGACCGCCTCCCGGCTCGGCGACGAGGGGCTGATGTCGCAACTGCTGGCCTTCCAGGCCATCGCCGAGTTCGTCACCGGGCACGGCGTGCGCCACGACCTCACCAGCGGCGCCTTGGCGAAGCGGCGGCAGGCCGCGCGGGTCCCGATGGAGTTGCGGCCGCGCTTGCTCGTCAGTCACGTGCTGCGGTGCAGCGACGACCTGGCCGGGGCCAGGGCACTGCTGGCCGCGGAGTACGCCGAGGCGGTCGAGCAGGGCGCCGAGACCGACCTGCCGTTCCTGATCCTGCATCTGGCCGAACTAGAGACCTGGGCGGGGAACTTCGGCCTCGCCGAGGAGTACGCCGACCACGGTTACCAGGTGGCGCTGGCCACGGGCGGACTCACCCCGGCGGCGTGCATGCACGCGGTCCGGGCGCTCATCCGGGCCGTCCGCGGCCCGGAGGACGAAGCCCGGGCAGAGGCGGGGGCGGCGATCGACGCTGGCCTGCGCTCCGGCGTGTACTACCCCGCGCTGCTCGGCTGCCATGCGCTCGGCCTGGTCGAGCTTGCCTCGGGCAACCCATCCGGCGCCCACGCGATCCTGTCGATGGTGACCACGGCGACGTCCGGGCGAGAGATGGTCGATCCCGGCTGGTTCGCGCTGCGGCCGGTCCCCGGTGACATCGAAGCGCTGATCCGGCTCGGTGACCTGGCCGCGGCGGAGCCGTTGCTGGCTTCCCTGGAGGAGCGCGCCCGGGCGCTGGACCGGGCCTGGGCGCTGGCCGCAGCGGGCCGCTGCCGGGCGCTCCTGGCCTCGGCGCAGGGAGACCACGCCGCGGCGGACGCCGCGCTCGGCCAGGCGTTCGCCGCGCACGAGCGGCTGGACATGCCGTTCGAGCTTGCCCGCACGCACCTGGCCGCCGGTGACGTTGCCCGCCGGGCGCGCCGCAAGGTGGTAGCGCGGGAGCATGTGGAATCGGCCCGGGCGGCCTTCGCCAGGCTCGGCGCCGAGCCCTGGGCCGAGCGGGCCGCCGCCGAACTGGCCAGGCTCAGCGTGAGCCGGGCCGCCGGCCTGGACCTGACGCAGGCCGAGCGCCACGTGGCGGGCCTGGTCGCGGCCGGGCACACGAACCGGGAGGTGGCCGCCGAGCTGTACATGGGACTGCGGACCGTAGAGGCACACCTGTCCGCCGTCTACCGCAAGCTCGGCATCCGCTCCCGGAGCGAACTGGCCCGGGCCTGGGCGCAGCAGGCGTCGTCCGGCGGCTGACCGCGGCGGGCGAAAACCTTGCGGGTTTCACGGATTCGTCGCACCGCCCCGCGCGCGCATGATCGCTGCAGTTGATTGTGACGCACTAAGGAACGGGGTGGTTTCATGCGCGGTCTCAGCAGGCTGATCACCGCCGCGGGGGCGACCGCGGCGGTGGTGGCCTTCTCACCGGGGCTGGCCGCCGCCAGCCCGGTTGCACCGGCGGTGCCCGGCATCAGCCTTGTATCCCCCATCGCGTCCGGCTATGCCGCGGTGCCCAAGTCGGGCGGCGCAGGACTTCGCCGGAGTCCAGGCCACCTTCGTCGTCCCGTCCGTGACCTGCACGGCCCAGAACGCCACGGCCCAGACGCGGGCCGGCCTCGACGGGATCACCAACGACACCGTCGAGCGGGTTGGCGTTAACGAGGCCTGCGTGAACGCGGTGGCGTTCTACACCGCGTGGTACCAGATGTTCCCGGCCATGAGCAGCCCGGCTCTCACGTTCCACCCGAGCCCCGGTGACAAGGTCACGGCGAGCGTCACCGCCAATGCCGGCGTCTATACGCTGTCGGTCCACGACCTCACGTCCGGGAAGAGCTTCACCGTCACCAAGACCTGCGCCGCGTGCCAGGACTCCTCGGCCGAGGTGACCGCGGGCTCGCCGTCCGGAGTCGCGCCCGCCAACTTCGGCGCCGTGAACTTCACCGACATCGTCGTGGTCGACGGCGGCGGCGTGAGTGGCGGCCTGGCGAACGCGGCCTGGAAGACCCTCAAGCTGACCCAGCCGGGCAGCCCGCACACGGTGGCGGGCCCGCTGCACACGGCCTCGTCCCCGCCGCACTCGGTCTTCGCGGACCACTGGGCACCCTGATCGCCGCGGCGCCCCCCGCCAGGCACGAGCCAGGCGGCCCCAGCCCGCGGGGCCGCCTGCTCGTCAGCGCGCGGAGACCGCCTGCAGGCGGCGCTCCAGGAAGTCCCGCTCGGCGGCGTTCTGCGCCAGGTCGATGGCCGCCCGGTAGGCGCGCGCCGCCTCCTCGTCTCGGCCGAGCCGGCGCAGCAGGTCGGCGCGGATGGCGTGAAAGAGGTAAAAGTCTTCGAGTGCAATACGATCCGCCAGGGCCAGCGCGACTTCCGGGCCGTCAACCTCGGCCACCGCGACGGCTCTGTTGAGGGCCACCACCGGGCTCGGCGTGATCGCCACTAGCTGGTCGTAAAGCATCACGATCTGCCGCCAGTCGGTGTCCGCCGCGGTCGCCGCGTCGCTGTGCACGGCCTGGATCGCCGCCTGGATCTGGTACGGGCCGGGCTGGTCCCGCCGCAGGCACCGGCGGACCAGGGCCTGGCCCTCGGCGATCGAGGGCCTGGTCCCAGCGGCCGCGGTCCTGGTCGGCGAGCAGCACCAGTTCGCCCGCGGCGTTGCTGCGCGCGGACCGGCGCGCGTCGGTGAGCAGCATCAGCGCGAGCAGGCCCAGGACCTCCGGCTCGTCCGGCATCAGCTCGGCCAGCAGCCGCCCCAGCCGGATCGCCTCGGCGCACAGGTCCTCGCGGACGAGCGCCGGCCCCGAGCTTGCCGTATAGCCCTCGTTGAAAATGAGATAGAGAACGGCGAGCACGGCGCGCAGCCGGTCGGGAAGGTCGGCCTCGGCCGGGACCCGGTACGGGATTCGCGCGTCGCGGATCTTCCCCTTGGCCCGGACCAGCCGCTGCGCCATGGTCGGCTCCGGCACCAGGAACGCGTGCGCGATCTGCGCCGTGGTGAGCCCGCCCAGCAGCCGCAGGGTCAGCGCGACCTGGGCGGCCTGCGCCAGCGCCGGGTGACAGCAGGTGAAGATCAGGCGCAGCCGGTCGTCGCGCACGGGACCCTCCTCGGCGGGTTCGCCACGGGTGTGCAGCAGGGCGGCCTGGGCGTGCCGGTCCTCACGGGACGCCTCCCGGCGGAGGCGGTCGATGGCCCGGTTGCGGGCCGTGGTGATGATCCAGCCGGCCGGGCTCGGCGGCAGGCCATCCGGCTGGCCACCGCTGTACCGCCACGGCGAACGCGTCCTGCACCGCATCCTCGGCGATGTCGAGGTCGCCGAAGGTGCGGGTCAGGACGGCGACCGCGCGGCCGTACTCGGCGCGGAAGATGTCTTCGATCTCCGCGGCCGACGGGGCCGGCGTGGGCATCAGTCCTCGGCTTCGCCCTGGAACGGGCGCACCTCGATGGGCAGGCCGGTCGCCTGCGCGTAACGGCGGCCCCACGCCAGCGCCGCGTCCAGGTCGGGGGCCTTGACGATGGTGAAGCCGCCCAGGTGCTCCTTGCCCTCGGCGAACGGGCCGTCGGTGACGAGCACGTCGCCGTCCTTGGGCCGCAGCACGGTCGCGGTGCTCGGGGCGTGCAGCCCGCCGCTGAAGACCCAGTTGCCCGCATCCCGGAGTTCGGCGCGGATCGCCTCGATGTCGGCCATGATCTTGTCCAGGATCTCCGGCGGCGGGGGCGGCCCGTCGGGCTGGTAGATGCTGATCAGGTACTGCTTCATCGCGTGTTCCTCCTGGTGATCGGAGCTCTCTCACCTGCTACACGAACGTGCCCGCCCGGGATCGACATCCGCGCGGCCGATCGTTGCGAAGAACTTCGGGCCTGGGCCGCCGACCCGCGCAGAGTTACCGTCAGCCATGACTACTCTCCCGAAGAACGTACGCCGGCTGGCCCTGATCCTGGGTTCCGTGCTGATCGCCGGCCCTCTGGTCACGGTACTGACCAGCGCGGCGCAGGCCCCCGCGCAGCCCGTGGCGGCGGCACCGTCGTTCGTGCTGAAAGGCCAGGCCGTGGGCGGGGTTCAGGTCATCCAGCCCGGCCAGGTGCTCACGTTCGACTTCACCGAGACCAACAAGGGTTCGAAGGTGAACGGCGAGGACCTGGTCCTGGAGAAGCTGACCAACGTCACGGCGAGCGGCGTGCCGCTGTGCGTGGACGCCGACGGCACGGGCATCAACCCGGACGGCTCCCGGTGCGAGCCGGGGACCGTAGGGCACGGGCAGTCCGCCTCGTTCGTGATCACCACCAAGGTGACCGGGAAGCCGCGCCACGTCGCCACGGCCCGGCTATGCCTGCAGAGCGAGGCCACCGGGGTTGTCGGGCCATGCCTGGTGATCCCCGTAGGCATCGCCTGACGAGCAGGACACCAGGGCCGAGGCTAGCCAGACGGCTTGCGGAGGGTTAGGTCGAGCATGAAGGGGCTGGTCAGCCAGCCGTCTTCGGCGGAGGCGGCCTGGCGCAGGGACCGTTCCAGTTCGTCGATTTCCGCGCCGGCGGCCACGCCGGTGCCCACCAGGCGGTTCTTGAGCGCGGCGACAGCGCTGGCGTGGATGTCGAAGCCCACCGACGGCTCCATTACGTTGAAGAACCCGTTCGCCGCGGCAACCTCGAAGCCTGCGCGAACGGCCGAGGCACGCAGGTTCTCGATGGCATCGGGCGCCACCCCGGACTTGGCGGCGGCCTCGTGCATCAGTTCCCAGTACCGGCCGATCGCACCGACATGCGGATAACTCTGGGGCGGCGGGGTCCGTAGCGGCTCCTGGACGATCAGCCATCCTCCGGGCCGGAGCATTGCGGCGATCGCGCGGAGCGTCCGCTCGGGATCGGCCTGATGCATGAGGAAGGCGCGGGTGTAACCGAGATCGAACGGCCCGCCAGCGCCGGCCGCGTCGAACTCATGGACGTCGCCGGCCACGACCTCGACGTTGCCGATGCCAAGGACCGTGAGCACCGACCGGGCGCGGTCGACCGTGGCCTGGCTGAAGTCGATCCCGACGACCGCCCCGTCCGGGCAGACGAGTTCCGACAGGACCGCCAGGCAGCCCAGCGGGCCGCAGCCGCACTCGATGGCGCGCCAGCTCACGATGTCCCCGATGCGGCGGATCGCCGCGCGGGCCGACTCGGCCTGTACCTCGGCGACGCTGAGGAGCCGGCGAAGGTCCCGGTCGCTGCCGTCAAGGACGTAGTGCCGGATCCGCTCAGGTATGGACTCAGGCAATTCGGCCGCCTCCCGTCATCGATCGGCGCCCACCCAGAAGATCCTGCCCTCTGACGGGCCGTAGCACTAGCTAGAGTTGCGTCTCGTGCGGCTTGTCATTGCGCGGTGCAGCGTGGACTACGTGGGGCGGCTCAGCGCGCATCTGCCGATGGCGGCGCGCCTGATCCTCGTCAAGGCGGACGGCTCGGTGCTCGTCCATTCCGACGGCGGCTCCTACAAGCCGCTGAACTGGATGTCGCCGCCCTGCCGCCTGGAGGAGTCACCGGGCACCTGGCGGGTGGTGAGCAAGGGCGGCGAGGAGTTGCGCATCACGCTCGAAGAGGTGCTGCACGACTCCAGCCACGAGCTCGGGGTCGATCCGGGCCTCCAGAAGGACGGCGTCGAGGCGCACCTGCAGGAACTGCTCGCCGCGCAGGTGCAACTGCTCGGCGAGGGCTGGCGGCTGGTCCGCAGGGAGTACCCGACCGCGATCGGCCCGGTGGACCTGATGTGCCGGGACCAGGACTCGGCGGCGGTGGCCGTCGAGATCAAGAGACGCGGAGAGATCGACGGGGTCGAGCAGTTGACGAGATACCTCGAACTGCTCAACCGGGACCCGGCGCTGTCCCCGGTGCGCGGCGTGTTCGCGGCGCAGGAGATCAGGCCCCAGGCCCGGGTGCTCGCCGAGGACCGCGGCATCCGGTGCGTGACCCTGGACTACGACACGATGCGCGGCGCGGTGGACGACTCGCTCCGGCTGTTCTGAGGAGGTCGCAGGACCAAGGCAGGACGACAGGGCGCCCGCGATCCGGCGCCGTTCGCATGCTGCGCGGTTGTCCGGAGGCGGACGTGACGAGCCCGATAAACAGCTGTGACCCGAATTGTCCGCACTGAGGTGGCCTGCTTGGTTACGATGCGCTGATATGAGCGCTGACCAGGACTCAGGAGCGGTCCTTCCGGTCCGGACCTCCCGCTATCGCCGGACCGGGCGGCATTCCAGCCCGCACCAGCTCTCACTGCCGTCCGACAGCCCCGCGCTGGTGATCGCCGTTCCCGGGTCGGCCAGGCCAGAAAGCGAAGAGATCGCCGAGCGCATCGCCGACATGGCGGCCGCCTCCTGCCACGGCGCCGAGATACGTATCGGATTCCTGCGCGGCAACAAGGATCACCTGGACGACGTGCTCGCCGACCTGGTCATCCAGGACGACACCCTGGCTGGTGTGGTGGTGCCGCTGCTGCCATTCCCGAACCCGGAGGTGGACCAGGCCATCTCGGAGTCGGTCGCGGCGGCCGAGGCGCAGTTGCTCATCGCCGACCCGCTGGGCCCGCATCCCCTGCTCGCCGAGGCGCTGCACGCGCGGCTGGCCGACGTCGGCCTGGCCCGCGCCGCCAGGGTCGGCCGGATCAGCATCGTGACCGAGACCACTGCGGATGGGGTCATCGTGGGCGCCGTGGGCGGCGAGGAAGCGGTCCAGGCGGCCGAGGTGGTCGCGGTGCTGCTCGCGTCCCGGCTCACCACGCCGGTGGCCGCCGCGTCGCTCAACGACCCCGGAAGCATCAAGGATGCGGCCGCCCGGCTGCGCCAGGCGGTCCCGCGCGTCGCCCTGGCGCCCTGCCTGGTCGGGCCGGAACTGACCTCGGGCACGCTGGAAGCGATCGCGGCGCTGACCAGCACCGACTGCGCCCCGCCGCTGGGCAGCCACCCCGCCGTGGGCCAGCTCGTGGCGATCAGGTACGGCGCCGCGCTGGCGGATCCGCAAGTAGCGGCAATGGTCGCGCGGGGCAAGACCCAGGCCGCGCATTCGGCTGCGAGCAACGGCGGCGCGCCGACCGCCAGTCACCCCGAGCCGCCGTCCGCTAACCACCCCAAGCCGCCGTCCGCTAACCCCGAGGCGGCGTCCGCTAACCCCGAGGCGGCGTCCGCTAACCCCGAGGCGGCGTCCGCTAACCCCGAGGCGGCGCCGTCCGAGGCGCGTGCGAGCAACGCCGGGGCGCCGTCCGCCGATGAGGCCGCGGCTCAGCCCGCGCCTGGGGAAGGCGCCGGCGCACAGCCGGCCTCCGCCCCGCCCGCCGGCACCAGCGCCCAGTAGTTCGCCGCGCCCGTCCCGCCCGGCTGGATCGCGTCCGGCGTCTTCACCGGCCGCACGGTGCTGGCGCTGACCACCACGGCCCTCTCCCGCCCACCAGCCAGCGGCCGGCCACGGTCATGGGAATTGGCTAGGGAAGGCCGAATTTGGCCGCCACGCGGCGGATGGCAGCCACGGCAGCGTCAATGTCTTTCGCGCCCACGTCCGAGTGGGTGAGCATCCGGAGTTTGCCCGCGACGATCGTCACCAGGACGCCCTCGCCCGCCAGGGCGGCGGACCACGCGTCCAGCGGCTGCCCGGTGCCCGCCACGTCCACGAACACGATGTTCGTCTGGACCGCGGCCAGGTCGACGTGCCCGGGCAGGATCGCGGCGATCCCCTCGGCCAGCCTGCGGGCGTTCTCGTGGTCCTCGGCCAGCCGCCCCGGCCCCTCGGCCAGGGCGATCAGCCCGGCCGCCGCCATGATCCCGGCCTGCCGCCACCCGGCGCCGAAGAGGATCTTCAGCCGCAGCGCCTCCTCGATGAACGCGGCATCCCCGGCCAGGATCGAGCCGATCGGCGCGCCGAGCCCCTTGGACAGGCAGAACATCACCGCTTCGGCCTGGGCCGCGTACTGCGACACCGGCGCGCCGGTCACCGCGCACGCGTTGAAGATGCGCGCGCCATCCAGGTACAGCGGCACGCCCCGGCCCGCGCAGACCGCCGCGATCTCCGCCAGCACGCCGACCGGCGTCACCGTGCCGCCGCCGACCTGGTGGGTGTTTTCCACGGCCACCAGCCCCACCACCGCGGGATCGTAGGGCACCGGTTCCACCGCGGCCGCGACCTGGGCGGCGGTCAGCAGGCCGTGCGGGCGGCCCGCGATGGTGCGGAACGTGATCGAGGACAGCATCGCCGACGAGATCAGCTCGTGCGTGCCGACATGCGCGGTCTGCTCGCACACCACGACGTGCCCGGGGCCGGCCAGCACGTGCATCGCGATCTGGTTGCACAGCGTGCCGGTGGGCAGGTAGAGCGCGGCCTGCTTGCCGGTCAGCGCGGCTGCCTGCTCCTGCAGGGCGATGACCGTCGGATCGTCGCCGAACAGGTCGTCGCCCACCTCGGCGTCGGCCATGGCGCGCCGCATCGCCGCCGTGGGCCTGGTCACCGTGTCCGAGCGAAGATCCACATACCCGCTGTCAGCCATGCCGCCCCTTCCACGCCAGCACACAGAGGTCAGGAAACCGGGCCCTGCTCGCTGAGGACCGCGGCGTTGACGGCGCGCGCCTCGGCGGCCAGGCCGGGGACCTCCACCACGGTAATGCCTGCCTCCCGGAGCAGGGCGGCCCCTCCCCCGGGCGCGAAGACGGGCGGTTCCAGCCAGGCGATCACCACGCGGCGCAGGCCCGCGGCGATGATGAGCTCCGCGCACGGGGTGGGCCGCGAGGCGCGGACCCGGCACGGCTCCAGCGAGCTGTAGAGGGTGGCGCACGCGAGACGGGAGTCGGCCGGGTCGATCTTGGCGAGCGCCACCTCCTCCGCGTGCGCATGCGGGCCGGTCTCCCTGGAGTAGCCGGTGGCCATGACCGTGCCGTCGGCCGCCACCAGGACGGCACCGACGCAGAAGGCCGAGGGCGAGGGCGGGCAGCGGCGCGACAGCTCGATCGCCTGCGCGAGCCATGCCCGGTCCGCGGCGGTCGCCTCGGCGCCGGTGCCGGGCTCCGCGATGTGGCCAGGGCTACCGCTGGCCGCCGCGTCCCGCCCGGCGCCCTGGTGCGCCCGGTTCTCGTTGCGCGCCGCCAGGCCATCCCCGCCGAGCAGGTATCGCAGCAATACGACATCGTCGAGCTGGCGTACCTCCGCCAGGTGCATCGGCCGTGCGGGGTCATGTGGATACACGCCAGGCCCGGCGAACCGTGGCGCCGCCGCCGCGCCGACGAAGAACGGGGCCACGGTCAGGGCCAGTTCGTCCACGAGCCCGTTCGCGAGGAACTCGCGTCCGAGCCGTGCCCCGCCCTCGACCAGCAGCCGGTGCACGCCGCGGCGGGACAGGTCGGTGAGGATCGCCCCGAGTTCCATCTGGCGGCGGGACGGCGATGACGGGGGCAATATCGTTCAGCATGTTCTGGAGCTTGGGCGCCTGCGGGGCCGCGCAGTACACAACAGCACCGGCGCCACTGGTGGCGTCGAAGAACCGGGCTGACGGGTCCAGGTCGCCGCTGGCGGTAAGGGTCACCCTGGCCGGGTTCTCGGGGAGGCCGCGGCCCACCCGGCTGGCCCGGCGCCCGGCGGAGCGGATCACCAGGCGCGGGTTGTCGCGGCGGATGGTGCCCGCGCCGACCATGATCGCGTCCGCCTCGGACCGCTCGGCGTCCACCCGGTCGAGGTCGGCGGGGCCGGACAGCACCAGCCGCTCAGGGCCCGGCGCATCCAGGCAGCCATCCACGGACATTGCGCAGCTCAGCAGCACATATGGCCGTTCCGGCGGCCGCTGCGGCTCGGTGTGCACGATCCCACAGTCAACCAGATGCGCGGCACGGCGCCGGCCAGGTCCGGCGGCGGTATCGAGCGGGCGCCGGCGATGGTTTACTAACGCGTAACAGGTGGCGCGCTGCGCCCCAGGCGAGGTGAGGACCGATGGACACGCTGCAGACAGCAGGACAGACCGGCGCCCCGGAGACCTTCGATTCGGTCAACCCGGCGACCTCCGAGGTCATCGCCACCTTCCCCGTGTTCGGCCAGGCCGAGGTGAACGCCACCGTGGAGCGGGCGCACGAGGCCGCGGCCTGGTGGGCCGGCCTGGACTGGAAGCAGCGCCAGGCCCGCCTGCTGGCCTGGAAGTCGCACCTGACCCGCTACATCGGGCGGCTCGCCGAACTCGTGCACACCGAAACCGGCAAGCCACTGGACGACGCCAAGCTGGAGATCGTCCTGGCGATCGTGCACATCGACTGGGCCGCCCGCAACGCCCGCAAGGTGCTGAGCCCGCAGCGGGTGCGCAGCGGGCTGACCGCGCTGAACCAGGCCTCCTACGTCGAGTACGCAGCCGCTCGGCGTGATCGGCGTGATCGGCCCGTGGAACTACCCGGTGTTCACCCCGATGGGCTCGCTGGCCTACGCGCTCGCGGCGGGCAACGCCGTGGTGTTCAAGCCGAGCGAGTACACCCCCGCCGTCGGCGGCTGGCTGGTCAGTTCGTTCGCGGAGATCGTGCCGGAGAAGCCGGTACTGCAACTGATCACCGGGGCGGGCACGACCGGCGAGGCGCTCGCGCTGAGCGCCGTCAACAAGATCGCGTTCACGGGGTCGAGCCCCACGGCCCGCAAGGTGATGGCCGCGTGCGCGCAGAACCTCACGCCGATGATCGCCGAGTGCGGCGGCAAGGACGCCATGCTGGTGGGCGCCGACGCGGACCTTGATGCGGCCGCCGACGCCGCCGCCTGGGGCGCGGTGTCGAATGCCGGGCAGACCTGCGTCGGGGTGGAGCGCGTCTATGTCGTGGATGCGGTCTACCACTCGTTCGTGGACAAACTGTCCGAGCGGATGGCCGCGGTGCGGGCCGGTGACGACCGGGAGGCAGGCTACGGGCCGATGACCATGCCGGGCCAGCTTGATGTGGTGGAGGATCACATCGCGGACGCCCTGGCCCGGGGCGGGCGCGCGGTCCTTGGTGGCATGCAGAGCATCCGCCGGCCTTACGTGGATCCGGTGCTGCTGGCCGACGTGCCAGAGCAGAGCATGGCGGTGCAGGACGAGACGTTCGGGCCCACCATCACGGTGACCAGGGTGAACGACCTGCCCGAGGCGGTGAAGCTGGCGAACGCGAGCCGGTACGCGCTCGGCTCCGCGGTGTTCGCCAAGAACGCGAAGAAGGCTATGGAGACTGCGCGGGCGCTGCGCAGCGGCATGACCTCGATCAACTCGGTGATCGCGTACGCCACCGTGCCGTCGCTCCCGTTCGGCGGGGTCGGCGACTCCGGTTTCGGCCGGATCCACGGCGCGGACGGGCTGCGGGAGTTCAGCAGGCCCAAGTCGATCACCAGGCAGCGGATGAAGCCGCCGCTGAACCTGACTACGCTGGCGCGCACCGACAAGGACATGAACCGGCTGCTGACGCTCACCACGCTGCTGCACGGCAAGCGCTACCGCGCAAAGTAAAGAGGCCCCGCTCCCCTTCGGGGCCCCAGATCTGGGCGGCCCGGCCCCCGCTGGCGCGCCGCTCAGGCATCTGACCGAAGCATCGCAGCGCAGGATTCAGCGGCGGTTAAGTATCGATTGTGCGTGGGGGCCGGCCGGTGTCACGCCGGGCCGGCTCTGGGCGGGCCGACCGGGCCGGCCGGGGCACTAGGCCAGGTCGACGGGGAGTGGCTCGGGTTCCAGCGCCGGGTCGGCGGGCTCCAGCGGGGCGCGGCCGAGGATCAGGTCCGCGGCGCGCTCGGCGATGGCGATCGTGGGGGCGTTGGTGTTGCCCCGGGGCACGGCCGGCATCACGGACGCGTCCACGACCCGCAGGCCCTCGACGCCGCGCACCCGCAGTTCCGGGTCCACCACACTGGTGATCTTGGCGACGGCCAGCCGGGAGTCACCGCCCATGGCGCAGGTTCCGACCGGGTGGTAGAGGGTGCCCAGGTCGCGCCGGATCCACTCGCGCACCTCGGCGTCGGTGTGCACCCCGGGGCCAGGGGCCAGTTCTTCGGTGCAGACCTTGGCGAGCGGGCTCGCCACCGCGAACTCGCGGGCCATCCTGACGCCCTCCACCAGCGGGGCGATGTCCGTGCTGTCGGACAGGTAGGCCGGGTCGATCGCGGGCTTGTGCCGCGGGTCGATGCTGCGCAACCAGATCTGCCCCCGGCTGCCGACATCGACCAGCGTGATGAGCAGCGTGAACGCCCGGGTCTGCGGGTCGGCCAGGCCCTCGTTCAGGAACGGGGTGGGCAGCGCATGCCACTGCAGGTCGGGCGCGGGCAGCGAGGGCCGGGTCCGGCTGAACCCGCCGGACTCGGCGATGTTCGAGGTGAACGGGCCGGAATGGCGCAGTTGCCAGCGGAACAGGTTCTTCGGGCCGGCCTTCTCCCACAGGGCGGGCACCTTGGGGGTCTGCCAGATCGCGGGCACGACCGGGTGATCCGACAGGTTCGCGCCCACGCCGGGGCTGTCCACGATCACGCTGATGCCGACATCGCGGAGGTGGTCGGCGGGCCCGATGCCGGACAACATGAGCAGTTGCGGGCTGCCGATGGTACCGGCGCTCAGGATGACCTCGCCCTGCGCGTAGGCGGTCTCCTCGACGCCCCGCTCCAGGTACCGGACCCCGGCGGCCCGGCCGCCCTCCACCACCACCTTGGTGGCCCGCACGTCGGTCTTGACCTCGAGGTTGGGCCGCGCCATGGCCGGGCGCAGGTAGGCGTCGGCAGCGGAGCACCGGCGGCCGTCCTTCTGGGTCACCTGGTAAAAGCCGCTGCCGTCCTGCTGCGCGCCGTTGAAGTCGTCGTTGGCAGCCAGCCCGCACTCCCGCGCCGCGGCGACCCACGTCTTGGTCATCGTCGACTGGAAGCCCAGGTCGGACACGGACAGCGGCCCTGTCCCGCCGTGGTACGCGTCGGCGCCGCGGGAGTTGCTCTCGGCCCGGCGGAAGTACGGCATCAGGTCGGCGTACCCCCAGCCGCTGCAGCCGTACTCGTCCCGCCAGGTGTCGTAGTCGTGCCGGTTGCCCCGGATGTAGATCATGGCGTTCATCGACGAAGACCCGCCGAGCATCCGGCCGCGCGGCCAGTAGATGGCCCGCCCGGCCGCCCGCTCCTGTGGCACGGTGTGGAAGTCCCAGTCATAGGTGCTCTGGAACAGCAGGTTCAGCGCCGCCGGGATGTGGATCTCGTCGGCATCGTCCGGTGGGCCCGCCTCGAGCAGCAGCACCCGCGCCGAAGGGTTCTCGGTGAGGCGCAGCGCCAGGACACATCCCGCACTACCGGCACCAACGATGACGTAGTCGTACACAGCCACCTCAAGACCGCAGAACACGTGTGAGAAAGACAAGGCTAGCGGCACGGTAGCCAGTTACGGCACCGTCCGGCCCCGAATCCCCTCTCGCGTCCCTTCCCGGAGGGGACCCCGGCAGCCCGGACATGGGTGAGCCCCCGGCCGCGGCGCCCGGCTTGCCCGGAAACGGGCCATGCCCGCTACGGTGAGTTCATGCCAGCAGACGCCAAAGACGCACGTGACAAGCCCGTGGTGCTCTCCCGCATCTACACCAGGACCGGTGACGGCGGGACCACCGCGCTCGGGGATGGCAGCCGCGTGGCCAAGGGGGATCCCCGGCTGGCCGCCTACGCCGACGTGGACGAGGCCAACTGCGCGATAGGCACCGCGCTCGCGCTCGGCCAGCTTGACCCCGGCATCGCGGCGCTGCTTACCCGCGTTCAGAACGAGATGTTCGACGTCGGCGCGGACCTGTGCAACCCGGTGGTCAGCGATCCCGAAATACCCGCCGCTGCGGGTCGAGGAAAGCTATATCAGCGACCTGGAGCGGGCGTGCGACGAGTACAACGAGGGCCTGCCCACGCTGCGCAGCTTCATCCTGCCCGGTGGCACGCCGGGGGCGGCGTTGCTGCACACCGCCCGGACGGTGGTGCGCCGGGCCGAGCGCAGCGCCTGGGCAGCATTGGAGGCCTACCCGGACTCGGTGAACCCGGCCACCGCCAAGTACCTCAACCGGCTCTCTGACCTGCTGTTCATCCTGGCCCGCCGGGCCAACGCCGACCGTGGCGACGTGCTGTGGAAGCCCGGCGGCGAGCGCTGAGCGCGGCCGCTAGGGGCTGAGCGGGTAGGAGCCGGGCGGGGCCGATTCCAGCCAGGCCAGGAAGCCGGTCAGCGCGTCCTCGGCCATGGCCAGTTCCACGTTCTCCGAGGTCTCTCCCACAGTGCAGGACACCACGACCATCCCCTGCCCCAGTTGCGTGGCCTCGGAAGGATAGGCCTCGCGCCGCGACGCCACCGACAGCGTCTGCCTGGCGAGTACCTCCTCGGGGGTGAGCAGCACGCCGACCGCGTCGTACCAGCGCAGCTCGTCCTCTTCGTAGGCGGCGACGCCCAGCCGCCAGGTGCCCCCGGGCCTGCGCAGCCCGCACCCCACCGTGCCGCCACCGCGGTCGAGGAGCATCCGGCGGATGGCCAGGCCGGTCGCGCAGAGCACGACGATGGCCAGGAAGGCGGCGAAGATCCAGGCCGCATCGAGCGCAATCGCTTTGCTCATCCCCGGCCCGGCTGCTGGCGCCTGTCAGGACTGGTCGCCAGCGGCCCGCAGCAGGGCGCGGGAGTATCTCACCTCGAGGGGTTCGGCCTCGCCCGGCGGCAACTGCCCGGCGTCGGACAGCGCGGTGTCGAGCCGGGCCCGGGCCGCGGCGACCTCTACCTGGGAGCCGAGTTCGGCCTGGCGCACCAGGATCGAGACCCGGTCGTCGGTGACCGAGAGGAAGCCGCTGCTCACCGCCACGCGGACCTCGCTGCGGTCCTCGCCCGCGCCGTCCTCGACGTCCAGGATCCGGACCAGGCTGGCATCGGCCAGGATTCCGATCACGGGCGGGTGCCCGGTGAGAATGCCGATGTCGCCGTCGAGGGTCTTGGCGATCACCATGCGGGCGGTCCCGGACCAGATCTCGCCGTCCGGGGCCACCAGCGCCACTCGTACCGTCACGTCGCCGGCCCGCCCGTCGCTTCGAGCGCTCCGTTCACTGCTTCTCCAGCTCCGCGGCCTTGCGCTCGACGTCCTCGATGTCACCGACCATGTAGAACGCCTGCTCCGGCACGTTGTCGTACTTGCCCTCGGTGATCGCCTTGAACGAGGCCACCGTGTCCGACAGCGATACGAAGATGCCCGGCTGGCCGGTGAACTGCTCGGCCACGAACATCGGGTGCGAGAGGAATCGCTCGATCCGCCGCGCCCGCCTGACCGTCACCTGGTCCTCCTCGGACAGCTCGTCGATGCCGAGGATCGCGATGATGTCCTGCAGTTCCTTGTAGCGCTGAAGGATCCGCTGCACCTCGCGGGCCACCTCGTAGTGCTCCTCGCCGATGTACTTGGCGTCCAGGATGCGGGAGGTGGAGTCGAGCGGGTCGACGGCCGGGAAGATCCCCTTCTCGGTGATCGCCCGGGACAGCGCGGTCGTCGCGTCCAGGTGCGCGAACGTGGTCGCCGGCGCCGGGTCGGTGTAGTCGTCGGCGGGCACGTAGATCGCCTGCATGGAGGTGATCGCGTGCCCCCGGGTAGAGGTGATCCGCTCCTGAAGCTGGCCCATCTCGTCGGCGAGCGTGGGCTGGTACCCCACCGCCGAGGGCATCCGGCCGAGCAGCGTGGACACCTCCGACCCGGCCTGGGTGAACCGGAAGATGTTGTCGATGAACAGCAGCACGTCCTGGCCCTGCACGTCGCGGAAGTACTCGGCCATGGTCAGTGCGGACAGCCCGACCCGCAGCCGGGTGCCGGGCGGCTCGTCCATCTGGCCGAACACCAGCGCCGTGTCGTTGATGACGCCGGACTCTGTCATCTCGATGAACAGGTCGTTGCCCTCGCGGGTGCGCTCACCGACGCCTGCGAACACCGACACGCCATTGAAGTTCTTGGCCACCCGGGTGATCATTTCCTGGATGAGCACGGTCTTGCCCACACCGGCGCCGCCGAACAGGCCGATCTTGCCGCCCTTCACGTACGGCGTCAGCAGGTCGAGGACCTTGATCCCGGTCTCCAGGATCTCCGTCCTCGGCTCCAGCTGGTCGAACGCCGGGGCGTCGCGGTGGATCGACCAGCGCTCGGTGATCTTCAGGCTTTCTGTGGGCACGTCCAGCGTCTCGCCGAGCACGTTGAACACGTGGCCCTTGGTCACGTCGCCGACCGGCACCGTGATCGGGCCGCCGGTGTCGGTGACCGTGGCCCCGCGGACCAGTCCGTCGGTGGGCTGCATGGAGATCGCCCGCGCCGTGTTGTCGCCGATGTGCTGCGCAACCTCCAGGGTCAGCGTCCTGGTCTCCTCGTCCAGGGTCACATCGACGTGCAGCGCGTTGTAGATGTCGGGCATCTGCTCGGTGCCGAACTCCACGTCCACCACGGGCCCGGTGACCCGCGCGACCTGGCCGACCAGGGCAGCGTCGCCGCCGCCGGTGGCCTGGGTTTCCTCGGTTACGGTCATCTCGACCTCACTCGCTCCCTGCGGTTGTCTCGGCCAGCGCGTTGGCGCCCCCGACGATCTCGCTGATTTCCTGGGTGATCTCCGCCTGGCGGGCCTTGTTGGCCTCGCGGGTGAACTGCTCGAGCAGGTCGTTGGCGTTGTCGGTGGCCGACTTCATGGCGCGCCGCCGCGCCGCGATTTCGGCGGCCGCGCTCTCCAGCAGCGCATGGTAGATCCGGTTCTCCACGTACCACGGGAGCAGAGCATCCAGCACGGCCTGCGGGGACGGCTCGAACTCATACAGCGGGATCGGGCCGTCGGGGCGCTCCTCCTCGACCTCCCGGACCTCGAGCGGCAGGATGCGGCGCACCGCCGGGCGCTGCGAGAGCATCGACACGAACTGGGTGTAGACGAGGTGGATCTCGTCCACACCGCCCTCGGCGGCCGGCCGGTTGAACGCATCGATCAGCGTGCTGGCAATGTCGGTGGCATTGCGCGGCGCGGGCCGCTCGGAGAACCCGCTCCACTCGCCGGCCAGCTCACGCTCGCGGAACCGGTGCCAGGTGATGCCCTTGGTGCCGCTCACGTACGTCGCCGTGGCCACGCCGCGCTCCTCCTCCATCAGCGCCCGCAGCCGCTGTGCCTCGCGCATCACGTTGGCGTTGTAGCCGCCGGCGAAGCCCCGGTCACTGGTCAGGATCAGCACGGCCACCCGCTCGGTGCCGGTCGACTCACGCACCAGCGGATGGTCGATGTGCGCGGAGCGGCTGACCACCGCTTCCACCGCGCGGGTGAGCTCCTCCGCATAGGGGGCCGAGGCCCGCACCCGCTGCCGCGCCTGGATGATCCGCGAGGACGCGATGAGCTCCTGGGCACGGGTGATCTTGGCAGTCGACTGGATCGCCCGGATCCGCTGCCTGACCGCGCGAAGCTGTGCTCCCATTCTCTGCCTTCCCCGCCTACTCCGACGGCTTCGGCGGCGGTGGGACGCGCCTGGTCACCGAGTCGTGGCTGACCTCGTCCTCGTCCATGGGCTCGGCGGACTCGTCGGATACCAGCATCCCGCCGCCGGTGATCTCGAAGCCGCGCCGGAAGTCCTCGATCGCGTCCTTGAGCGCCGTGGTGGTGTCCTCGGACAGTTCCCCGGTCTCCCGGATCGACTCGTAGATGCCGGGGTGCTTGCGGCCCAGCGTGCCGAGGAACTCCTCTTCGAACCGGCCGATGTCCTCGATCGGCACGTCGTCCAGATAGCCCGAGGTACCGGCCCACACCGAGACCACCTGCCGCTCCACCGGCGAGGGCGCGTACTGCGGCTGCTTGAGCAGTTCGACCAGGCGCGCGCCGCGGTCGAGCTGGGCGCGGGACGTGGCGTCCAGGTCGGAGGCGAAGGCGGCGAATGCCTCCAGGTCGCGGTACTGCGACAGGGCAAGCTTGAGGCCGCCCGCGACCTTCTTCATCGCCTTGATCTGCGCGTCGCCGCCCACCCGGGACACCGACCGGCCGACGTTGATGGCGGGCCGGACACCGGAGTTGAACAGGTCGGTCTCCAGGAAGATCTGCCCGTCGGTGATGGAGATGACGTTCGTCGGGATGTAGGCGGAGATGTCGTTCGCCTTGGTCTCGATGACCGGCAGCCCGGTCAGCGACCCGCCGCCCAGGTCGTCGGACAGCTTGGCGCACCGCTCCAGCAACCGGGAGTGCAGGTAGAAGACGTCACCGGGGTAGGCCTCACGGCCGGGCGGGCGGCGCAGCAGCAGCGAGATCGCGCGGTAGGCCTCGGCCTGCTTGGACAGGTCGTCGAAGATGATCAGCACGTGCTGGCCCTGGTACATCCAGTGCTGGCCGATGGCCGACCCGGTGTACGGGGCGAGGTACTTGTACCCGGCGGGGTCGGAGGCGGGCGCCGCGACGATCACCGTGTAGTCCATCGCGCCGGCGTCCTCCAGGGCCTGGCGGACCTGGGCGGTGGTGGAGCCCTTCTGGCCGACCGCAACGTAGATGCACTTGACCTGGCGTGCCGGGTCGCCGGACTCCCAGTTCGCGCGCTGGTTGATGATCGTGTCGATGGCGATGGCGGTCTTGCCGGTCTGCCGGTCGCCGATGATCAGCTCGCGCTGGCCACGCCCGATCGGGGTCATGGCGTCGATGGCCTTGATCCCGGTCTGCAGCGGCTCCCTGACCTTCTGGCGCTGCACCACCGACGGCGCCTGCAGTTCCAGCTCGCGCAGCTCGGTGCCCTCGATCTCGCCCTTGCCGTCCAGCGGAACCCCGAGCGGGTCCACCACCCGGCCGAGGAACCCGTCGCCGACCGGCACCGACAGCACCTCGCCGGTGCGCCGCACCTGCTGGCCCTCCTCGACCTTGCTGAAGTCGCCCAGGATGACCACGCCGATCTCGCGCAGGTCCAGGTTGAGCGCGAGGCCACGGATCCCGCCGGGGAACTCCAGCAGCTCACTCGCCATCGCCGAGGGCAGCCCTTCAACGTGCGCGATCCCGTCGCCGCAGTCGGCGACCGTGCCGACCTCCTGCCGGGAGGCCTCGTCCGGCTCGTACGCCTGGACGAATTGCTCCAGCGCGTCGCGGATCTCGTCGGGCCGGATTGTCAGCTCCGCCATGGTTCTCTCTTTCTCGTCTGCTTCCGCTCGCGGAACGCCGGGCTCATGCTGCCCAGTGCCGTCTGAGCGCGGCGAGCCGGCTGCTCAGCGTTCCGTCGATGAGCTCATCCCCGATTTGAATAGACACTCCGCCCACTACCCGGGGATCGATGATGACATTCAGTTGAATGCCGTGGCCGTAGATGGCCGAGAGCGCCCGGGTGAGCCGCTGGCGCTGGCGGTCGCTGAGCTCGGTGGCGACCCGCACGACAGCGATCAGGCGCTGCCGCCAGTCCGCGACCAGCCTCGCGTAGTCCGCCAGATTCGCCTCCAGGCTACGCCCCCGGGGATTGATCACCGCCTGGGTGATGAGCCGCAGCGAGGCCGCCGCCACCTTGCCCGAGAGCAACCGGTCGAGCAGCGCACGCTTCTGGTCGTCCGGCATCCGCTGATCGGACAGGGCGGCGAGCAGTTCGGGCTCGCCGCTGGCGATCCGGCCGAACCGGAACAGTTCGTCCTCGACGTCGTCCAGGTTGCCCGCGCCGCCGGCGGCGGCCGCCGTGGCCAGGACCGCAAGCTCCTCGGCCGCGTCGGCCAGGTCCCTGGGCACCGACCAGCGCGCGCCGGCCAGCCCCGAGACCACGTCCAGCGTGGCCGCGGACACCCGGTCGCCGAACAGATCGCGCACCAGCCCGGTCCGTGCCGCCCGCGCGCTGGTGTAGTCGGCGAGCGCACGCCGCAGGCCTGGCTGCTGGTCGAGCACGCGCACGACCGCGAACAGCTCGTCCCCCACCGTGGCGGCGACATCAGCGTCGCGCCACGACCTCGGTCAGCCGGTCGCGCGCGTCGGCGAACGCGACCCGGCTAGCGCCGCGCATGCCTGCCTCCTGCCTCGGCGCACCCGGATGTCACCGTGGCCGCCTGGCCCGCGCGGGCCCGGCCGGTGACCGTGGGCGCTGCGCTCATGAGGGTGACTCCGTGGCCACCTGCTCGGCATTCCAGCTCTTCGAGGAAGCGGTCCACGACGCGGCGCTGGCGCGCGTCCGAGTCCAGCGACTCCCCGACGACCCGGCTGGCCAGCTCGACCGCGAGCGCGCCCATCTCGGTGCGCAGTGCCTGGATGGCCTGGGCGCGGTCCGCATCGATCTGCTCGTGTGCCGCCGCCACCAGGCGCTGCCGCTCGGCCTCGCCCCGCTCGCGCAGCTCCGCGAGGATCCGCGCGCCCTCCTCCTGGGCATCCTGGCGCAGCCGGGATGCCTCGTGCCTGGCCTCGGCGAGCTGCGCCTGGTACTGCTCCAGCGTCTGCGTCGCTTCCCGCTGGGCCTCTTCCGCGCGCTGCAGGCCGCCTTCGATCTGGTCGGTCCGCTCCGTCAGGGTCTGCTGGATCCGTGGCATCAGCACCCGCCACAGGACCGCGAACACGATGAGGAACGAGATCGTGCCGATGATCAGTTCGGCGATGCTCGGAGATAGCGGCCCGAGGGACGATTCGGCAAGGTACATGACCGTCAGCCTTTCTGCCTTACTCGCATCTCATGATCTGCGTCGATCAGGAGTAGTGGAAGACGAAAGGCACCACGAAGCCGATCAGCGCGAGTGCCTCGGTCAGCGCGAACCCGATGTACATGTTGGCGCGGATCATGCCGGCGGCCTCCGGCTGCCTGGCCATCGCCTCCACGCCGTGACCGAAGATGAGGCCGATGCCCACGCCGGGGCCGATGGCTGCCAGGCCGTACGCCACCGCACCGATGTTGATGCTCAGGATCGTGTGGTTGGTGGCCCCGGCGGCCAGGAAGTGAACTAGGTGAAGCATCCTTGCTTTCCTTTGCGATTAGGCCGGCGGTGTTCTCCCCGGCGATCGGAAGGGACGACCGGAGATGCGCTCCGCACTGGCGGCTCGCCGCGGTACCGGTCGCTGGTCATCTCAGTGCGCCGCCTCGTAGGCACCCCCGATGTACTGGGCGGTCAGGATCGTGAAGATGTACGCCTGCAGTGCCTGGATCAGCATCTCGAACGCGGTGAGCACGACCGTCATCACGAACGACGCCCCGGCGAACACCAGGCCGATGCTGGCGCTGAACAGGTACCAGGTCGCGATCGTGAACACCGCCACCAGGATGTGCCCGGCGAACATGTTCCCGAAGAGCCGGATCGCCAGCGTGAACGGCCGGACGACGATGTACTGCAGGACCTCAAGCGGCGCAACAATGAGCAGGATGCCGATGGGCACGCCCGACGGGATCATGCTCTTGAAATAGCCGCCGAAGCCCAGGTTCTTGATGCTCACGAAGTTGTAGGTGATGTACACCATGAGCATCAGCGAGATCGGGAACGCGATGTGCGACATCACCGGGAACTGGAGCACCGGGACGATCTCCATCAGGTTCGCGAACCAGATGAAGAAGAACAGCCCCACCAGGAACGGCAGGTAGCCGTCGCCCCGCTTGCCCATCATCGGCCGCAGGATCTGGTCCCGGACGAACAGCATGCCCAGCTCACCGACGTTCTGCACGCCCCTGGGCACGATCTTCGGCTTGGCGAACGCGGCCCAGAAGAACCAGATCACCAGCACGGTGCAGAGGATGGCCTGCAGCTCCGGCATGATGAAGTGGAACGAGCCGATGCTGAACAAGGGCTGGAACGTGAAGCTCGTCGGGTACCCGGGGGCGGGGTATCCGCAGCCGGAGCCGAGGTGGCATCCCTCTGCCACCGGCACCCGGGACATGAAAGTCACCCTTCAACTCCTTAAGCGTGCACATGACCCGGACGGCCAGCACTACCCTGGCCGGTTGCCACGTATGCGGGGCCGCGGCTACAGGTCGCGCGGATCAGGACCGGCCGTACCGGTGGATCACCAGCCAGATGGCCAGGGCAAGGCCGAACAGCATGCCGAGCGGGAAGAACAGCGAGATCCCCGTGAAGTGCGCGATCAGCCAGCCGATCCCCCCGTAGGCAAGCATGCCCGCGAGCAGGTAGCTGAACACGGTCATTCCGACGTTCTGCCCGCCATCGCCCGACTGCGGGCGCTCGCCGGTCATGGCCGCCGAGCCGCCGGCCCCCGGCGTGCCGCCGGAGCGCGGGCAGGCCGGCCTACGGGCCGCGCTACGCCGTCCGGACGCCTGGTCGCCACCACGGGTCACCGTTTCCCGTCCGGTTCGACGTACGGAACCTTGAGCCTGGCCGAGACCAGCGCCTGTGCCGACGTATAGACGACGACGCAGACGACCACCGTGAAGCCGAAAAGCTTGCCGTTGAACGCTGTGGTGCCGCTGTACCTGACGACCAGGTAGAACAGCACAAGGATCTTGATCAGGTAGGTCGATACCGCGGTCACCATCATGACCTGCGGGCTTTTCCGTGAGGCCCAGCTCATCGCGGCGGCGCTGATGCCGAAGAAGACGATGACAAGCCCGACCCCGAGCAGGGCACCCACCAGGCCCTTGCCACCGCCGAGAGCGCCGCTCAGCACGACCATGATCAGCGCTGGGATGGCAGTGACCATGGCAGAACGCCGGAGGATCACGGCGTAACCTGCCATCTGCCAAACTCCGAGGGGTCGACTGTCGGACGAACGGCCAGCGGGCGAGCATGGCCATCCCTGCCCTGGCGCCGGCCGCGGGGCCGCCGCGCCGCACAACCGGCGAGATGCGCCGCCGGGTGAGCGAAAACGTATCACGATGCCCCATCGCTAGCCCTTACCTGGGTGCTCGTGAAAGATATCACAAGCTCCTTGACGCAGACTTTACCGGGTCACCCTTAGTGATACTCATGACCATTCGTAATGACTTCAGCGACCTTAAGTAACAGATTCCGGCCGGTCATTCGGCCGGGCTCGCCGGGTGCTCACGCGTCGCGCTCAGGCCCCCGTCAGGCCTGCGTGCTCACGGGTCACTCTCCCGCCCCAGCGGTCTGAGGGGCCATGAATGTGACATTGAGGCCCTGCTAGGGGCACCAGATCACGTTCTGGCGGGGCTGGGCTGGCGCGCTTGCTAGGCCACGGTGGCGAGGCCGGCGGCCGCGGCGGAGCGGTGGGCGGCCGCGGCGGGACGGCAGGCGGCCATGGCGGGGCAGCATGCCCGTTCCCTGGCCCGTCCGAGGCCACGGCCCGGGAGCCGCCCTGGCCTGGCCACGGCAGCACTGGAACCGGGCCGGTTGCGTCCGGGTCGGCCAGTTCCCAGGGGGCACGGACCGGCCCGCCGCGGAGCGGCGCAGCGGCCCGGCTGGCTGCAGCCCACGGCGGAACGGCGGAGCGGACCTCCGGGGGCAGTTCCCACGGCGGCAAGGACCGGCCAGCCGCCGCCGACGGCAGGGATCCTGTGCCCGAAGGCGATGCGCTGCGGCCTGCATCGCGGGATGGGAGCGGGACTCGCCTGCTCCGGTGCTGAGCGGTGCTGTCGCCATCCCACGGCGGCACCCCACGAGCATCAGCCGGGGGCGCGGCTCACGGACACGATCCCGGACCGGGGCAGGGCGAACGGGCTCGGCCGGCGGCCTGGCGTCATCGGCCCCCCATGGCGGCACCGCCTGGCCGCCGCTGCGTGGCGGCAGGGTGTCGCCGGCTGAGTCCCAGGCCCATCCGCCAGGACCGGCCGCACGGATGACCGGGGAGCCGGTCTCATCCTCCGGGGTCGTTGCCGGGGTATCCGCGGCCGGCCGCGTCACCCGTGCGCCCGCGGCCCTTGGCAGGCGCGGCGCCGTTACCTCTGGCCCCGTTGCCGCCGCTGCCTTTGCCCGGCGCGCCGCCGTTTCCTGTGGTGCCGTTGCCCGCAAGACTCTCGGCAAGCCTGGCGCGGATGGCCGCTCGCGCCGCGTTCCCCCGGGCGGTCTCCGGGACCTGCACCACACCTGCCCCGGCCGGGCGTGGCGGTTCCTGGCCTGCCCGTCAGCCCCTCGCCAGCCGCTGCCGGTCCCTGGCCGGCCACTGCCGGTCCGGCCGACGCCGCACCCGCTGCCGGCCGCACCTGCCCGTGCGCTTGCCGCACCCGCTGCTGGCCGCACCTGCCCGTGCGCTTGCCGGAGCCGGGCTCGCCGCAGCCAGGCTCGCCGTGGCCGCGCTCGCCGGGGCCGTCTTCACTGGGGCCGTCTTCGCCGGACGCGGGGCGCGCGGGGGCCGGGCTCGCGGGCCGCGAGCCTTGGCTGCCTGCCGCACCGTTCCCGGCGGTGGCCCGCGACCATGGCCGCAGCCGCGGCATCGTCACCAGCAGCAGGACCAGCACGCGCGACCACGGTGACGATGGCCAGGACGAACAGCGGGGTCCTGACGATCGACAGCAGGATGACCGTGCCGGAGAACAGCGCCGCCCACAGGTACATGATCAGCACGCTGGTCCGGTGCGAATGACCGATGGCGAGCAGGCGGTGCTGCAGGTGCTTCTTGTCCGGGGCGAACACGGACTTGCCGGCCCGGGTCCGCCGCACCACGGCCATCAGCAGGTCGGCGTACGGGATGAGCAGGATGGCGGCCGGCACCAGCAGCGGGATGAAGGCGCCGTACCGGTTGACGGTGCCCGCCGCGTAGGCCTTGGTGTCGGTCAGCGAGGCGGGGTCAAGCAGCGCAAGGCTGGATATCGGCGCATAGGCGAGCATCAGCCCGATCAGCATCGAGCCGGTGTCCCCCATGAAGATCGCGCGCCGGATAGAAGTTGTGCGGCAGGAACCCGAGGCACACCCCGGCGAGCAGCACCGACACCAGGGCGGGCTCGCTCTGGTCCAGCAGCCCGAGCCGGTGCACGAGCGTGAAGTAATAGGCGAAGAACGCGATGGCGCCGATGCCCACGATCCCGGCGGCCAGGCCGTCCAGGCCGTCGATGAAGTTGACCGCGTTCATGGTGACCACCACGACCAGGATGGTCACCGCCACCTGCTGGTCGCTGGTCAGGATGAGGGTCACCCCGCCGGGCGCCGGCAGCCACGGGATCTCGGCGCCGCTCCATACCAGGATGACGCCGGCGGCGACCTGCCCGGCCAGCTTGCTGAGCGCCCCCATCCCCCACCGGTCGTCCACGAAACCCATGATCACGACGAGGCCGCCGGCCAGCAGCAGGCCCTTCGCCATGTTGGTCTCGTTGAACACACTGGTCAGGCCGCTCAGGCGGCTCGCCAGGAGCAGGGCGACGGCCAGCCCGCCGTAGATGGCGAACCCGCCGAGCAGCGGGGTGGGCAGTTCGTGGACGTCGCGCTCCCTGGCCGCATGCATGGCGCCCACGGCGATCGCGAAACGGCGCACCGCTGGTGTCAGTATGTAGGTCACCGCGGCCGCAGCCAGCAACGTGATCACATACTCAGTCATGGGCGCCCCACAGCCATGTGCTCGCGCGCATCACGCCCACTTTAGGCCACATGGGCACGGCGCACGGCCATCGGCAGATCACGCGTCATCCTCCTCGCCGTCGTCCACGATCAGGGCAACGACCTCGCGCAGGCGCCGGACTGGGATCACCCCCCGGCGCAGCAACCGGGGCACGGGCCCGGTCATGTCCACGATCGTGGAGGGGACGTCCGCAGCGCATGGTCCGTCATCTAGATAGACGCTCACGGCCTCGCCAAGTTGCGTTTCGCGCGTCGGCGGCGGTCGTGGCCGCGGGCGAACCGGTCAGGTTGGCGCTGCTCACCGCGAGCGGGCCGGTCTCCCGCAGCAGGTCAAGGGCGACCGGCTGCAACGGCATCCGGACCGCCACGGTGCCCTTGGTGTCGCCGAGGTCCCACACCAGGCTCCTGGCCGACCGGAACACCATGGTGAGGCCGCCGGGCCAGAACTCGTCGATCAGGTCGTTGCCGGACGCGTTCACGTCCTCGACCAGCGCGAGCGCGGCGCGCCTGCTGCCGACCAGCACGGGCGGCGGCATCTGCCTGCCCCGTCCCTTGGCCGCGAGCAGGGCGGTGACCGCTTCGGGCGAAAAGGCGTCGGCCGCTATGCCATACACCGTGTCGGTGGGCATCACGGCCAGTTCGCCCTTGCGCAGCGCCGCTGTGGCCTCGGTGATGCCCGCCGCGCGTTGCGCCGGGTCCGTGCAGTCGTACCGTGCGCTCATGGCATCCAATCCTTCCACCCCCCGGACCCTGCCCGCGTCCAACAAGCCCGCTCCCAGGACACCGGCGCGCCCCATGCCGCCATACAGCCCCGGACCACATCCCCCGCCCGCTTCGCGCGAGCCCTCGTCATCATCATGCTTGTGTCGCTTGCCGCCCTAGTCATGTCACTGCAGGCCGCTGGTTACCGGCCGGGCCAGCGGGCGGTCACGAACCGGTCCCGGCCGGCCAGGTCCTTGTGGTTGCGGGTGTCCGCCCAGCCCCGCTCCTCGGCGAAGACCCAGTAGACCGCCGCGCCCTGCGGCGCACCGTGCTCCACCGCCACCAGGCCGTCCGGGCGGAGCAGCCGGCCAGCGGTCTGCTCGATGACCCGGATCGCGTCCAGGCCGTCGGTGCCGCCCCACAGCGCGCCCGCGGGGTCGTACTCGGCGACCTCGGGCGGCACGACCGCCCCGACCGGGATGTACGGGGGGTTGCTGATGACCAGGTCCACCGTGCCGTCCAGGGTCGGCACGGCGCTGGCGAAGTCCGCGGCGTGCAGTATCACCCGGCCAGCGGTATGCGGTGCGTATTCGGCACAGCGGACGATGTTGCTCTTCGCCCAGCCGCGCGCGAGCGGGTCGGCCTCCACCGCGTGCACCTGGGCCCGCGGCACCTCCTGCGCGATCGCCAGCGCGATCGCCCCCGAACCCGTGCCCAGGTCCACCACCACCGGGTCCGCCACGTCCATCGCGGTGAGCTTGTCGATGGCCCAGCCGGTCATCACCTCGGTCTCCGGGCGGGGCACGAAAACCCCGGGCCCCACCTCAAGCTCGGTGTACCTGAAGTGGGTGAGGCCGGTGATGTGCTGGAGCGGCTCGCGGGCCTCCCGGCGGGCTATCTCGTCCCAGAACCTCGGGTCGAACCCGGCGTCCGGCACCAGGTGCAGTTCGCCGCGGCGCACCCCGTGCACGTGCGCGGCGATCACCTCCGCGTCGGCGCGCGGGGATTCCACCCCGGCCTCGGCCAGCCGGGCAGCCGCGATCGCGACCTCATCCAGCAGCAGTGTCACTGCGGGCCTGCCGAACTGGCGGCCTCCGGCCGCCGGGATTAGGCCTCATCGGCGGCGGCCAGGCCGGACCTGTCCGCCTCGGCGAGGGCGCCGATCACCGCGTCCAGGTCTCCGTCGAGCACCTGGTCCAGGTTGTATGCCTTGTAGCCGACCCGGTGATCGGAGATCCGGTTCTCCGGGAAGTTGTAGGTACGCACCCGCTGCGACCGGTCCACGGTCCTGACCTGGCTGCGCCGCTCGGCCTGCGCCTGCGCCTCGGCGTCGGCCTCCGCCTGGGCCAGCAGCCGGGCCCGCAGGATCCGCAGCGCCTGCTCCTTGTTCTGCAGCTGGCTCTTCTCGTTCTGGCAGGACACGACGATCCCGGTGGGCAGGTGGGTGATCCGCACCGCGGAGTCGGTGGTGTTGACGCTCTGGCCGCCGGGGCCCGACGAGCGGAACACGTCCACACGCAGGTCCGCCGGGTCGATCGTCACCTCGACCGGGTTCGCCTCGGGGAGCACGAGCACCCCGGCCGCCGACGTGTGGATCCGGCCCTGGGACTCGGTGACCGGCACCCGCTGCACCCGGTGCACGCCGCCTTCGTACTTCAGCCGTGACCACACCCCGTCGCCACCGCGGCGGCGCGAGGACTTCACCGCGACCGTGGCGTCCTTGTACCCGCCCAGGCCGGTGACCGTGGAGTCGAGCACCTCGGTCTTCCAGCCCTGGCGCTCGGCGTAGCGCAGGTACATGCGCAGCAGGTCGCCCGCGAACAGGGCCGACTCTTCGCCGCCCTCCCCCGCCTTGACCTCAAGCAGGACATCCTTGCTGTCGTTGGGGTCGCGCGGCGCCAGCAGGTCGGCGATCTGGCCTTCCAGCTCCACCCGGTGGCGGGCAAGCTCGTCGGCCTCGGCCGCGAAAGAGTGGTCCTCCGCGGCCAGTTCCCGCGCGGTCTGCTCGTCGGCGGAGGTCTGCTGCCACTCGTGGTAGGCATGGACCACGGGAGTCAGCTCCCCGTACCGGCGGCCGAGCGCCCTGGCCCGCTCCGGATCCGAGTGCACGGCAGCGTCAGACAGATCCTGCTCCAGCTTGGCGTACTCCTCAGCCAGGCCGCTGAGCCGCTCGAACACCGTTATCCCTTTCCTGCCAAATCCCCTGTAGACGGCCAAGATCACCGTGCCAGGAGGCGTCGCGGGCCTCCCGGCACGGTGATCTGAGTCAAGCTACTTGCTGGGTGTCTTCTTGCCGAACTGCCGCTCGAAGCGGGCGACCCGGCCACCAGTGTCGAGGATCTTCTGCTTGCCGGTGTAGAACGGGTGGCAGGCCGAGCAGACCTCGGCGTGGATATTGCCGCTGCGCGCCGTCGACCGCGTGGTGAAGGTGTTCCCGCACGAGCAGGTCACCGTGGTCTCCACGTAGTCCGGGTGAATGTTGGGCTTCACGTAAATACTCCTGCCTGGTCGCCGGGTCGCCGCGCCGGAGGATCCGGCGGGCGTGAACCGGTACCGCTTATGCCTTACGTAGTGTGCCAGAGACGGAACATGCGGCAGGCCGCGAAGATTCCCAGCTCCGGCCGGGTAAGTGTTAGTTGCTGAGCGTGGTCTTCTGGACCTGGAGCAGGAACTCGGCGTTGCTCTTGGTGCCCTTCATCCGGTCAAGGAGCACCTCGAGCGCCTGCTGCGGCTCCAGCGCGTGGAGCACCCGGCGGAGCTGCCAGACGATCTTCAGCTCCTCCGGCGTCAGGAGGATCTCCTCCTTACGGGTGCTTGACGCGTCGATGTCGATAGCCGGGAAGATCCGCTTGTCGGCGAGTTCCCTGCGCAGCCGCAGTTCCATGTTGCCGGTGCCCTTGAACTCCTCGAAGATGACCTCGTCCGCGCGGGACCCGGTCTCGATGAGGGCGGTGGCAAGGATGGTCAGCGAGCCGCCGTGCTCGATGTTGCGCGCCGCGCCGAAGAACTTCTTCGGCGGGTACAGCGCGGTGGAGTCCACACCACCGGACATGATCCGGCCGCTCGCCGGGGCGGCCAGGTTGTAGGCCCGCCCGAGCCGGGTGATGGAGTCGAGCAGCACGACCACGTCGTGGCCCATTTCCACGAGCCGCTTGGCCCGCTCGATGGACAGTTCCGCGACCGTGGTGTGGTCCTCGGCCGGGCGGTCGAAGGTCGAGTGGATCACTTCGCCCTTGACCGTCCGCTGCATGTCGGTGACCTCTTCAGGCCGCTCGTCCACGAGCACGACCATGAGGTGGCATTCGGGGTTGTTCTTGGTGATCGCGTTGGCGATCGCCTGCAGGATCATCGTCTTGCCCGCCTTGGGCGGCGACACGATCAGCCCGCGCTGGCCCTTGCCGATCGGGCTGACCAGGTCGATGATCCGCGTGGTCAGCACGCCGGGGTCGGTCTCAAGGCGCAGCCGGTCCTGCGGGTAAAGCGGCACCAGCTTGGAGAACTCCGGCCGGGCCCGGGATGCCTCCGGGTCGAGGCCGTTC
This sequence comes from uncultured Actinomycetes bacterium, assembly GCA_963726415.1. Lineage (GTDB taxonomy): Bacteria > Actinomycetota > Actinomycetes > Streptosporangiales > Streptosporangiaceae > DASXKD01. The sequence goes on along the minus strand of CAVSCM010000022.1, from coordinate 9,857 downwards.
ACCTTGTCCAGCCGGACCAGGGCGTTGAACTTCTCCCGCCGCTCCCCCTCGCGCGGCTGGCGCACCGCGCCCTCGATGACGTCGCCCTTGCGCAGGCCGTGCCGGCGCACCTGGGACAGGGACACATACACGTCGTTGGGCCCGGGCAGGTAACCGGTGGTGCGGATGAACGCGTAGTTGTCGAGCACGTCGAGGATGCCCGCGATCGGGATGAGCACGTCATCCTCGGTGATCACCGGCTCGGCCTCGCCGCTGCGCTCGCCACGGCGCCGGTTGCGGTTGCGGAACCGGTCCCGGTTGCGCCTGCCGCCGCGGCCGTCATCGTCGTCGCCGCGGCCACCCTGATCGGCCTGGCTACCGCCCCGCGGGCCATTGTCGCGGCCCTGGTCGGACCGCTGCTCCGTCTGGTCGCGCGAGTCGCGGGCCTCGCCCCCGCGCGGGGCGTCGTCGCGGCGCACGTTGTTGTTGCGGCGCCGCCGCTCGCGCGGGCCGTCACCCGCTGGCTGGCCGTCGCCGGCCGCCTGGCCATCGCCGTTGGCCTCGCGCGGGCCGCCGCCGGACGGGGCCTCGCCCGCCGGGGCCGGGGACCGGACGGTCTCGGCCGCCGGGGCGAACGTCAACTGGCCGGGGGCGCCACCGGCGCCCGGCGCCGAGCCGGCCCGCATGTCCTGGCCGGACGTGACGGCCTGGCTGCCCTCCCCCGAGGCTGGCTTGATTGGTCTGTCAGGTTCCATGGCTTCCTGCTCACGGCGGCGGGGTGCGCCGGCTCCCGCAGGCGCGCTCCGCGTGGCGGAATGGTCAGGTGCGGCGCTCGCGGTCGCCGAGCGCGCGGGGCCGGCGGCCGTGCCGCCCTGCCGGCTCTGGATCGCCTCAATGAGCTGGCTCTTCCGCATCCGGCCTACCCCGGTGATACCCATGGACTGCGCTACCCGCTGCAGTTCCGGCAGGAGCATGCTGCTTAGTCCACGGGCCGGGGCACGTGCCCCGGCACCCTGCGCCTGCGACGCCCGGGCCGGGGCGGTCGCGGCAGCGGTGCCGGACCGTGGCTCAGGCGGATCAGACCGGTGCGAGGCATCCCCGGGCAGATCCCGGGTACCGGCGAAGAACTCGGTGGGTTCGCTCACGAGGGGTCCTTCCCAGAACTCGGGCGCCGGCTTCTCGAGCCGGTCGACCCGGTGCTACAGCCCGGTGAGTTGACCGGGCCAAGTTGTGCGCCAGACGCGGGCCGACGCCGTCTCGGGGTGCTGTGTGCCCGCGGAGTCCAGACCACGTTGGTGCCCCCGAAGACGAGAGCCCGGACCGGCCCGCAAAGCACACCTCTCTCGCCCGACCCTGGGGTCCTGTCGCATTTCTTCAAGGCCACATCCCGCGCCGGCAGCGGCGGAGGGGAAGAGGCGGTCCGAAGATGTGACAGGGAATCATCGGCCACAGCCGACCATACAGCCGGTGACGCGGCAGATGACAGGCGAGCACTTGCCCCGACGGCGGGGCACCTGGTGCAGCACCCAGCTTAACACCATAAGAGCCCACGGCATTCCCTCGACTGTGGTCCGTGTGTCGCCGAATTTGTCACCCGGCCCTGCGTGGACCCTCCCGCAGGGTGCACGCCAGCTTCAGGGTCCTGGTTCGTGGATCGCCCTTGCCGCGCGGCCCCCGGCGGAGGCTCACCGGTCCTGTGTGGCTGGACGGTGGCACCCTGCCGGTCGACCTTGAGGGGGGTTACACGCCAAGCGATACCCGTTTCCCGGGCGATTGAATCCACAACGGCCAAGCCAGGCCGGCCATCCGCGCTGGCCCGGGCATCGGCCAGGCCGAGGGCCAGCACGCTCGGGCCTGCCCCGGACATCACCGCCGCCACCCCGGCCCCACGCAGCCTGGCCAGCAGGTCGGCGGTGGCCGGCATGGCCGCCGCCCGGTACCGCTGGTGCAGGTAATCCTCGGTGGCGTCGAAGAGCACCGACGGGTCGCTGGTGAGCGCGGCGAGCAGCAGCGCGCTGCGCGCCGCGTTGGCCGCCGCGTCCGCGTGCGGGACCGAGGCGGGCAGCGCCGCCCGCGCCTCGTGCGTCGCCATGGCGCCGGGCGCCACGCAGGCCACGGCGGTGATCCCGGCGAGCACGTCGAACCGGCGCAGGCGCACCGGCCGGCCCGCCGGGCGCTGGCCCCGGATCACATCAGCGCCTGGGGCCACGTCCACCGGATCAGCCACGGAACCCGTGCACCCGTCCGTGACGGCGGGATGCCAGGCGACGGTGAGCCCGCCCGCCAGGCAGGCGGCCACGTTGTCCGGGTGCCCTTCGAGGTCCACGGCCAGCCGCAGCACCTCGGTGTCCGGCAGCCGGTTCGCGCCGTCGGCCACCAGGGCCCGCGCGGCCAGGATCCCGGACACCACGGCAGCCGCGGACGAGCCGAGCCCCCGCCCGTGCGGGATCCCGTTGGTGCAGCGCAGCACGAGACCGGCGGGCTGGCCGCCCATGGCATCGAGCGCGGCCCGCATCGCCCGGACCACCAGGTGCCGCTCCCCCGCGTCCGCGGTCTCCTCGCCCTCGCCGAAGACCGCCACGGCCAGCCCGCCGCCGGTCATCCAGGCCTCGACCTGGTCGTGCAGCCCCAGGGCCAGCCCGAACGCGTCAAAACCCGGTCCCAGGTTGGCGCTCGTCGCGGGAGCCCGCACCACGGCGGGCGAGCGTGCCCAGTTCACCGGGCCACCGGATGCCATCAGGCCAGCCCGAGTTCGGCCGCCGCGGCGCCCGCGTCCACGGGGATGGTCACCGGCGCGGGTGCGGCGGACACCGCCCAGCCCGGGTCCTTCAGCCCGTTGCCCGTGATCGTGCAGACGACCACGGAACCCGGGTCAAGCTGCCCGTTCCTGCGGGCCTGCAGCAGCCCGGCCACACCGGCGGCGGAGGCAAGCTCACCGAACACCGCCTCCCTGGCGGCCAGCAGCCGGTAGGCGGACAGGATCTGGCGGTCGGTCACCGAGTCGATCAGCCCGCCCGAGGCGTCCCTGGCCTCCTCGGCCAGGCGCCAGGAGGCCGGGTTGCCGATCCGGATCGCGGTCGCGATCGTGACCGGCGCGAGCACCGGCTCGCCGCGGACGATGGGCGAGGCCCCGCTGGCCTGGAAGCCGAACATCCGCGGCGTCCGCGCGGCCTTTCCCGCCTTGGCGTACTCGCGGTAGCCCATCCAGTAGGCGGTGATGTTCCCGGCGTTGCCGACCGGCAGGCAGTGCACGTCCGGGGCGTCCCCGAGCGCCTCGATGATCTCGAACGCGGCCGTCTTCTGGCCTTCAAGCCGGTCCGGGTTCACCGAGTTGACCAGCGCGACCGGGTGGTCCGCGGCGAGCTTGCGCGCCAGTTCCAGGCAGTCGTCGAAGTTGCCGTCCACCTGCAGCAGCCTGGCGCCGTGCACCAGGGCCTGGGCCAGCTTGCCGAGCGCGATCTTGCCGCGCGGCACGAGCACCGCGCAGGTGAGCCCGGCCCGGGCGGCGTACGCGGCGGCGCTGGCGCTGGTGTTGCCGGTGGAGGCGCAGATCACGGCCTTGGCGCCCTGCGCGGCGGCCATGCTCACCGCGACCGTCATGCCGCGGTCCTTGAACGAGGCGGTCGGGTTGGCGCCCTCGACCTTGAGGTAGACCTCGCACCCGGTCCGCTCCGACAGCACCGGCGCGGGGATCAGCGGGGTGGATCCCTCGCCGAGGCTGATCACCGGCGCGCCGCCCGGCACCGGCAGCCACTCCCGGTACCGGTGGATGATGCCGCCCCCATCGTGCCTGCTCCGCATGCTGCCTCCCTTGCGGCGCCGCGCTTGCTCGGAAGGGGTCATTCGTCGCTCTCCCCCTCGACCCGCATCACGCTGGCGACCGCGCGGACCACGTCCATGGCGCCGAGGTCGGCCACGCAGGCGGCCAGCGCCGCATCGGGCGCCGCGTGGGTGACGATGACGAGCTGGGCGTCGTCGCCCCTGCCCTCCTGGCGCACCGCCTTGATCGACACGTCGTGCCGGGCGAACGCCTCCGCGACCCGGGCGAGCACACCCGGCTTGTCGGCCACGTCCAGGGAGATGTGATAGCGGGTCAGTGCCAGGCCCATGGGCAGCGCGGGCAGCTCGGCGTAGGTCGTCGCGTCCGGGCCCCGGGTTCCGGCGAGCCGGTTGCGGGCGACCGCGACGATGTCGCCGAGCACGGCGCTGGCCGTGGGCACGCCGCCCGCGCCGGCGCCGTAGAACATCAGCCTGCCCGCGGACTCCGCCTCGACGAACACCGCGTTGTAGGCCTCGCGGACCCCGGCCAGCGGGTGCGCACGGGGGATCATCGCCGGGTGCACCCGCACCGAGACACCGCCGTCGCCGCGCTCACAGATCGCCAGCAGCTTGACCACGTGGCCCAGCGTGCGCGCGCTGGCGATGTCGGCCGGGGTGACCCCGGTGATCCCCTCCCGGTGCACGTCGGCCGCGTTGACCCTGGTGTGGAACGCGAGCCCGGCCAGGATCGCGGCCTTGGCGGCGGCGTCGAACCCTTCCACGTCGGCGGTCGGGTCGGCCTCGGCATAGCCGAGCGCCTGCGCTTCTTCCAGCGCGTCGGCGAACCCGGCTCCCGAGGTGTCCATCTGGTCGAGGATGTAGTTGGTGGTGCCGTTGACGATGCCGAGCACCCGGTGCACCGCGTCCCCGGCCAGCGACTCGCGCAGCGGCCGCAGCAGCGGGATCGCCCCGGCCACGGACGCCTCGTAGTACAGGTCGGACCCGGCGGCGCGCGCGGCGTCGTGCAGCGTCATGCCGTCCTCGGCGAGCAGCGCCTTGTTCGCCGTGACCACGGCCTTGCCGGACCGCAGCGCGGTGAGCAGCAGCGAGCGGGCCGGCTCGATGCCGCCGATGACCTCCACCACGATGTCGATGTCGTCCCGGCTGACCAGGGCCGGGGCGTCGGTGGTGATCAGCCCCGGATCCACGGTCACGCCGCGGGTCCGGCCGGGACGGCGCACCGCGACCCCGGCCACCTGCAGCGGCGCGCCGATCCTGGCGGCCAGGTCGGCGGCCTGGTCACCGATCAGCCGGTACACCTCGGAGCCGACGATGCCGCAGCCCAACAGGGCCACGTTCAACGGCCGGTTCGACACGGTCATCCCTCATCCAGGCTGAGCAGGTCCTCAGGGGTTTCCCGGCGGAGCAGGACGCGGGCGGCGCCGTCGCGGACGCTGACCACGGGCGGCCGCGGCACGTAGTTGTAGTTGCTCGCCATCGAGCGGCAGTACGCGCCGGTGGCCGCCACCGCGACCAGGTCCCCCGGCGCGAGGTCGGCCGGCAGGTAGGTGTCCCTGACCACGATGTCCCCGCTCTCGCAGTGCCTGCCGACCAGCCGGGACAGCATCGGCGCCGCCGCCGATTCCCGGGAGGCCAGCGCGCACGTGTACTCCGCCCCGTACAGCGCCGTTCGGATGTTGTCGCTCATCCCACCGTCGACGCTGACATAGCTGCGCAGCCCGTCCACGTCCTTGATGGTCCCGACCTCATACAGGGTAACGGTGCCCGGCCCGGCGATCGCCCGGCCCGGCTCGACGGTCAGCCGGGGCACCTCCAGGCCGGCCGCCGCGCACTGGGTACGCACGATGTCCTGCAGGCTTTGCGCGACCACCTTGATGTCGGCCGGGTCGTCCCCGGGCATGTAGGCGATGCCGAACCCGCCGCCGAGATCCAGTTCGCCGATGTGCACGCCGTGCTCGGCGCGGATCCGCGCGGCCAGTTCCAGGACCCGGTGCGCGGCCACGTCGAACCCCGCGGTGTCGTAGATCTGCGACCCGATGTGTGAGTGCAGCCCCGCGAAGTCCAGCGACGGCGCGGCGAGCACCCGGCGCACCGCCTCGTCCGCCGCGCCGGAGGACAGCGAGAAGCCGAACTTCTGGTCGTCGTGCGCCGTTGCCACGAACTCGTGGGTGTGCGCTTCCACGCCCGTGGTGACCCGCACCAGGACCCGCGGCGGCCGTCCCGCGCCGCGATTTTTCGCTGCATTACGATCGGCCGCCGGCTGGCCACCGGCCGTCAGGCGATCGCGTTCTTCGGTGAGGTAGGCGAGCCGCGCGATCTCCTCGAACGAGTCGGCCACCACGTGGCCCACGCCCGTGGCCACCGCGGCCTCCAGCTCGCTGAGCAGTTTGTTGCTGCCGTGCATGGTGATCATCGCCGGGTCGACCCCGGCCGCCAGCGCGATCTCGAGTTCCCCGCCGGTGCACACGTCCACGCCGAGGCCCTCCTCGGCCGCCCAGCGCAGCACCGCGCGGCAGCAGAACGCCTTGGCCGCGTAGAACACGGCCGCCTGGTCGCCGAACGCCTGGGTGAAGTCGCGGCACCGGCCGCGGAAGTCCTCCTCGTCCAGCACGAACACCGGGGTGCCGTACTGCCCGGCCAGGTCACGTACGTCGATACCGCCGATCGTGAGGACCCCGTCCGCGCGCCGCGCGCCGCGCGGCCAGATCGCCGGGTCCAGCGCGTTCAGGTCGGCCGGGGGCGCGGGCGGGTGCTCGGCGGGCAGCACATCCGCGTGGCGCGGCCCGGCGGGGTGAGCACGGTGCATCATTTGCCTCCCTCGCGGGCGCTGAGCATGGTCGTGCCGGAGGCGCACACACTAGCGGCGCGGGAGGCGGTCCTCGGCGCCGGGACACCGCTGCGGCGCTTCGTCGGTCGTGCCGGAGGCGCGCAAAGCGGCGCTGCGCGGCGTTCGGCCCGGCGCCTGCGGTGGCTCATATGTCTCCTTGGGTCAGCCCCGGATCACAGTCGGTCGGGCGCGTCCACGCCGAGCAGGTCAAGGCCCGCGCGCAGCGCGGTGGCGCTGGCGGCGGCCAGCCAGAGGCGGGCAACGACCTGCGGGCCGCCCGCAGCGATGCCCGGCCACACTGCCGGGCACTGCTCTTGGCAGTCGAGGTACGCACCGGCCAGCCGTTCAAGGTAGCGCGGGAAGGTGTCCGGCCGGGCCCGTCGCGCCGCCCCGGCCACCCGTTCCGGGAGCCAGGACAGTTCGCCGAGCAGCGCCTGCTCGCTGGGGTGCGCGAGCAGCCGCGGGCCGAACTCCGCCGCCTCCCCCAGGCTCAGGCCGAGGTCAGCGGCCTGGCGCAGGGTGGACGCGGCGCGGGAGTGTGCGTACCGGACAGCATAGGCGGGCACGTCCAGGCGGCGCTGCGCAGCGTGCCCGGGGTCCACCCGCACCGGGGTTCCCGGCGGTATCCGGGCGAGCGCGTAGCGGATCTCGCTGGCCCCGGCGAAGCCGATGGCGTCCGCCACGGGGCTGATTGCCCGGCCGGGGGCGGGACCGGCCACGGGGCGTCGTTCTGCCGCGAAATCCGCAGAAGTGCGCGCACCGGCCGCCTCGGCCAGCCGGCCGGTCAGGTGCGCGGCGAGCTGCCGCCATGCGCCCGCCCAGTCGGCCGCCGCCGCGAGGTCAGGGTCTTGCGGTGCGGGGACCGTGGTGCCGGCGAGCGCTCCGCTGCGCGCGCACGCGGGCCCGGCCGTGGTGATCCGGACGGCGAGCCGGGCAAGGGCGTCCTTGGTAACGGTCACGGTCACGTATCCGCCGGTCACGGTCGCGGAGCAGACCCAGTCGGCCCTCCGTAGCGCGGCCGCGAGCGTCATCGCGATCCTCAGGGCCGTGGCGGGATGGCCACCTGCCAGGCGGAACGCGACGGGCGTGCCGTACGTGCCGGGCGCTGGCGCGCTGTCACGCGGGGCCGGGCTGCCAGGTCCCCGCCGTCGTGAGCGCGGGCGGCGGCAGGGCGGCGATCTCCGCCGCGAGCAGCCGGTCCAGGTCCCCGGTAAGCACCGTTGCAGGCTAGGGCATACCCCGCAGGTCATCCAGCCTGCTGCGCGGCCGCCGGACGGGCGCCTCGCTGCGTTGTCGTCGTCGCCCGTAGGAAACCACTATGGGCTCCTCCTCCGCCTTGCGATCCCCCACCCGCCTCCCCTGCCCCTTCACGGCGGCCGCTCGCGACGGCATAGACCCACGGGGGCACGCCCTGCCGGTCCGCCGCGGCGGCTACGCTCGACTAATGCCTGACAGAGCCGTCCGGCGCCGGGTTCTCAGCCAGAACTTCCTCGTCGACCGCCGCGCGATCGACGCGCTCGTGGATGGTTCCGGGGTGGGCGACGGCGACCTGGTGGTCGACATCGGCGCGGGAAACGGCCTGATCAGCGCGGCTCTGGTGCGCCGGGGAGCCCAGGTGGTTGCGATCGAGCGGGATCCGTCACTGGCCGAGCGGCTGCGGGCCAAGTTCGCCACCTGGCCCGCGGTCACGGTGGTCGAGGGTGACGTGCTGAAGACGCCGCTGCCGGATGGGCCGTTTCGCGTGGTCGCCAATATCCCGTTCGGGATCACCACGAAGATCCTGCGCCACCTGCTTGACGCCGATGCCCTTGTCCGCGCGGATCTGATCGTCCAGGCGGAAGTGGCGCGGAAGAGAGGGAGCGGGGTGCGGGGCACGCTGCTGAACGCATGCTGGGAGCCGTGGTTCGAGTTCGGCACCGGGGCACGGATCGCGGCGTCGGCGTTTCGCCCGAGGCCACGGGTGGACGCGGCGGTACTCATCGTGACCCGGCGTTCTCCCCCGCTGGTGGACGAGGCGTCGCGGCGGGACTACACCGATTTCGTCACGGCCGCGTTCGAGGGCGCGCGGCCGACCGTGGCGAGCGCGCTGGCGCGTGCGATCCCCCGGTCCCGGTTCGCGGGTCTCGCGCGGGAACTGGGTTTCGGGGCTGACGCGCTGCCGTCCCAGCTCGAGGCGCGCCAGTGGGCGGGCCTGTTCCATGCGGCCGGGCCGTCTTCGGCTCGCGCGGGTTCCGCGGCCCGGGCGCCGGCCCGGTGCGGGGCGCAGGGGCTAGGCGGGGTCGGCGACGGGCGGGTGACCGGCCAGTTCCCTGACCACGCGGATCATTTCCGACGGGTCGAACGGCTTGGTCAGGTAGGCGTCCACGCCGATCTGCCTGCCGCGCGTCTTGTCATCCTCCTGGGCGCGGGCGGTGATCAGCACGACCTTGATCGTGCTGGTTTCCGGGTTGCGCCGGAGCAGGCTCGCGGTCATCCAGCCGTCCAGCCTCGGCATCATGATGTCGAGCGTGATCACGTCGGGGTCGATCGCGGTGACCTTGTCCAGGCAATCCTGGCCGTCCACCGCGGTCGCCACGTCGAACCCTTCCAGGGTCAAGTTGACGGCTATGAGCTGACGAATCACCTCATCGTCGTCCACCACGAGCACGCGTCCCAGTCCCTGCGCCACGGGCGCGAGGGTAGCGTCTTCCCGGCACTGCCCGCGACAGACCGCGCCGCAAACGCGGATGTACGGTCGGGGAAGGCGGTCCCACGATCGCCCCCGGCCGATGCGAAACGGCGGGCTTCCTCCCGTCCGCCGACGGCCCGGCATGCCCGCCAGGACTGGTAACCTTGCGGGGTCCCGAGCCCCCGTAGCTCAGGGGAGAGAGCAACGGCCTCCGGAGCCGTGAGCGCAGGTTCGAATCCTGCCGGGGGCACTGGTCAAAGGCATAATTCGAACACTCTGACAATCTTGAAATGCTCGGACGCCAGGCCTGTGACCTGCAGAAACGCGGACGCGTTCCGGACCTTTCCCCCGAGCCGCCCCCGGCAGCAGGACCCCAGCCGCGGAAAGCCCAGCTCACCGGCCAACCATAACGACGGCCACCAGGCCGTTGCCCTGCCCGGAGGCCGTTGCTCTTCGGCCAGTATCCGCAGCTAGACGACGGCAGCCAGCGCGGCGCCAATGATGCCGGGGGCGGCTGACCAACCCGCCCGGTCGTCTCAGTTGCCACCTGGTCGAGGCTCACTCTCCGTCATAAGCGCTCCGCACCCACGCGCCCGATCCGCC
>CAVSCM010000021.1:0-199791 GCA_963726415.1 uncultured Actinomycetes bacterium | reverse complement strand
GCGAAACGGAAATCCGTCCCTTCCGGGTGGCCATGCCCGACGAAGCGATAGCCGACCTGCGCCGCCGCATCGATGCCACCCGTCTGCCGAGCAAGGAGCTCGTCCAAGATGAGTCACAAGGTGTCCAGCTGGCGACGCTTCAGGAGCTCGCGCGCTACTGGACGACCGACTACGACTGGCGCAGATGCGAGGCGAGGCTCAACGCGCTCCCCCAGTTCACGACCGAGATCGACGGCGTCGGCATCCACTTCATCCACGTCAAGTCCGCTCACCAGAACGCGCTGCCGCTGATCATCACGCACGGCTGGCCCGGCTCGATGATCGAGATGCTCGAGGCCGTCGGCCCGCTCACCGACCCAACGGCGCACGGCGGCACCGCCGAGGACGCGTTCGACCTGGTACTGCCGTCCCTGCCCGGCTACGGCTTCTCTGGCGAGCCCGCCGAGGCCGGCTGGGACTCCGCTCGTATCGGCGAGGCGTGGGCGGAGCTGATGCGCCGCCTTGGCTACACCCGCTACGTCGCCCAGGGCGGCGACCAGGGCGCCGGTGTGACCGACGCGATGGCCCGGCAGGCACCCGACGGGCTACTCGGCGTGCACTTCAACTTCCTGTCCGCCGCCCCGCGAGAGCTCCTGATGGCTTCCATCAATCTGAGGCTCGCGTTCTCCGGCGAGGATCGGGAACAGCTCAGCAAGGTCGTCGGCGTCTTCATGCGCGGCTACATCGCCGAGATGGGCGAGCACCCGCAGACGATCGGCTACCCGTTGCTGGACTCACCGATCGGCATGGCGGCGTGGATGCTTGACCACGACGCCGACAGCTACGCGAAGATCTCCCGGGCCTTCCTCGAGGGAAAGCCTACGGGCGGCCTCACGCGGGACAACGTCCTCGACAACATCACGCTGTACTGGGTGACGAACACGTCGGCCGCTGCCGCGCGGCTGTACTGGGAGGGCGGACGAAGCGGAATGGTCGCGTTCAAGCATCCGCCGCCTCACGTCAAGCTCCCCGTCGGCTACACCGTGTTCCCGGACGAGCTCTTCCAGCCGCCGCGGCACTGGGTGAAGCACGCTTACCACAACCTCGTCTACTTCAACGAGGCAGAGAAGGGCGGTCACTTCGCCGCCTGGGAAGAGCCGCAACTGTTTTCAGAAGAGCTCCGCGCGGCGTTCCGGTCGCTGCGCTAACGACAGCGCACGCCCGGCTTTGACGGTGACCAACTGCCGCCGGTAACATCACCCGCGCCCCTGGTGAGGCTCTCTGCCACTACCCCGCCGTCAAGGTCGTTGGCTGCGTTGCTTCAGCTTGAGTCTGGATGGCGATCGGCTCCTCGTCGGCCCAGCGGATCAGTACGGTCCGGTGACTCACCTGCGCGCCGGTGGCCTGATCGATCTTGAAGGCGCCGAACAGGGTACTGGTGTCGAGGGCTGCAACGGCTGGCCATGGGAGTTCCCGGTCTATGCGGGCCCGCCTGCCTAGCGCAGTGCACCGCAAGCACCGCGGTGGCGGCGGCTTGTGCCGCCGGATAGCCGGGCAACTCGCCGGCCGTGGCGTGGTAAGTATCCAGAAATTCGCGCTCGCTGGCTAACAGCGCCGGCTGGCCGCTTTCCGGGGACCACTGCGCGATCCCAAAGGTGCCATCGGGACTTTCTACTGCTTCGCGGAATTCCCGGACTCCTGCCGCGACAGCGCACGTCACCCGCGGGGGATGGGCCAGGCAGCGGGCACGCGTGACCGTCTCGGTGTCTTCTTCGAAGGTCCCGGCCGTAATCAGAACCCAATCCTCGGGCAGTTCATCAGAGAGCATCGCAGCGGCCGGGCCTGTGCTGACGTGGCTGAAACCCAGCTGCCAGGCGTAAGCCTCTGCACCGCTGGCTACCTGCCGGCCGAACCTGCCCTTGCGGTGCGCGATACGCAGCTCAGCTGTGGGATCAGCACTCGCGGCGAGGTGAGAAAGGAACGGCTGCATATAGCGGCTGGTGGGCGTCAGTACCGACACGACATGACCGGGGTGAGCCGTTTCGACGTCGTCGCCTGACCCGCCGTGGTTCCGCACCAGCCATCCTGCCTCGGCGGCATATCATCGGCGGCGCGCATCAACACTGTGGAGTACGGCCCAGCAGCAGGTCACTGCGCGCGGCCACACCAGGCAGGAGGGCCTGCGGCCGGCGCACGTCGCTGGCATCGTCCTGGATGAGGATCCCGACCCCGCCATCGAGAGAAGCCCATACCTCGTGAGGTCAAGCCGGGTCGCGTAACCGGCCGCCCCGAGCCCGGCGATGTGCAGTGCCGTGGCCCGCCTGCCTGCCACAGCGCCTGCGGGTTCGCGCTGGCGTAACACGCCAGCGTCATCGCTCAGCGCCAGCCGGGTCAGTACCTGGAACGCGCTCAGCAGTACGACCGTCAGCGGAGCCGACCTGCGCGCGGCGAATCGCATGGCGATCAGGCAGCCGAACGCCGTGATAAACGCGACGAAGCCCGCGCCGTTGCTCAGGTGACGGCCCACGTAGGCGCCAAGCGCGAACAGGCAGCGGTGGCAGTGACGTACCCCATCGTCTGCGCGAATAGGGTGTGAGCCTGGTCGTGCGCGGGCGGTCCGCCTCGGGTAGGTGAGTGATTCGCTCATAACACGCTGCCGTGCGTGATCTGGCAACCACGGCTCGGTGTTCAGTTATGCGCCGCGGCGCATCCAGTACGGGGCCAGGAACGCGGTCAGTGCCGCCAGCATCTGCTCGGGGGCTTCCTCGGCAAGCCAATGGCCGCAGTCGGGGATGATCAGGCCCTGCACGTCGTCCGCGACGAGCTTCATCGGGGGCCTGGTTGTGGCCGACCGAAGGCGTGTATGGTCGGCGGCTCGCTTGCTGAGAGACTGGGTGCGTGAACGGTGGAGGTGACGGCATCGGGGAGCCTGGCGACCGCGGCGGCGCTGGCTTGACGGCGGAATCCGGCTGGCAGGGCGGGGAGAGCCCCTTCCCCGCGATCGCGGACTATGGGTTCTTGTCGGACTGCCAGTGCAATGCCCTGGTCGCGCCGAGCGGTGCAGTGGAGTGGATGTGCGTGCCGCGGCCGGACTCGCCTAGCGTCTTCGCGGCGATCTTGGACCGTGGTGCGGGGACGTTCCGGCTGGGACCGGCGGAGGTGATGGTGCCGGTGTCGCGGCGCTATCTTCCCGGGACGCTGGCGCTGGAGACGACGTGGAAGACCCGGACCGGGTGGCTGAGTGTGCGGGACGCGCTGCTGGTCGGCGGGTGGCATCTGGCCAGCCCGTCGCCGGAGTGGCGCCGGACGCCGGGTGATTTCGCGGCCGGGCATTGCCTGGTGCGGACGGCGTGCTGCCTGAGCGGGGCCGTGCCGCTGGAGTTGTTTTGCGCCCCCGCGTTCGGCTACGGCCGTGATCCGGGACGCTGGGCGTATATGAACGGTGACTACGGCCACGGGCGGTGCGCCGCCGAGGACGGCGGCCTGGAGTTGGAGCTGCGCACCGACATGCGGCTGGGGTTCGAGGCGTGGGGGGCGCTCGCCCGCCGCACGCTGCGGGAAGGCGAGACGGTCTTCGCGGCGCTGTCGTGGTCGGCACAGCCGGGCCCGCCAGCCACCGCGGCGGAGGCACTGGAACGGCTGCGGCGCACGTGTGAGTTCTGGCGCGAGTGGCTGGGGCAGGGGCAGTTCCCCGACCACCGGTGGTCGGCGTACCTGCAGCAAAGCGCGCTGACGCTGAAGGGACTGTGTTACGCGCCGACCGGCGCGATGCTGGCCGCGGCCACCACCTCACTGCCGGAGACACCCGGCGGGGAACGCAACTGGGACTACCGGTACACCTGGGTGCGGGCCGCGGCGCTCTTGCTGTGGGGCCTGGACACGCTGGGCTTCGACAAGGAGGCCAACGATTTCTTCGCCTTCCTCACCGACGCCGGCCAAGACGCCGACCTGCAGGTGATGTCCGGGGTAGGCGGAGAGCGAGAGCTCGAGGAGCAGGAGCTGCCGCACCTGTCGGGCTATGAAGGAGCGCGCCCGGTCCGGGCCGGCAATGCCGCCTACCGCCAGCAGCAGCACGACATGTGGGGGGTGATGCTCGACTCGGTTTATCTGCACACCCCCTCCCGTGACTACCTTCCGGACCAGGCCTGGGCTGCGATCGTCCCGCAGGTGGAGGCCGCGCTGGCTCACTGGCGGGAACCCGATCATGGGATCTGGGAGATGCGCGGCCCGCCGCGGCACTTCACCGCGTCTAAGGTCATGTGCTGGGTCGCCGTCGACCGTGGCGCCCGACTGGCCGAAATGCGCGGGGAGACACAGCGGGCCGCGGCCTGGACGGCGGCAGCCCGCGAGATCCACGCCGAAGTGTGCGAGCGGGGGGTCGATGACCGGGGGGTCTTCACCCAGCACTATGACACCGCGGCGCTGGACGCCTCGGTGCTGGTGTTGCCGTTCGTTGGTTTCCTTCCGGCCACCGACGAGCGGATCCGCCGCACTGTCCTCGCCGTCGCCAGCGAGCTCACCGTCCACGGCTTGGTCCTGCGGTACCGCCCCAGCGACACCGACGACGGCCTGACCGGTGATGAGGGAACCTTCACGATCTGCTCGTTCTGGCTGGCCGCCGCCCTGGCCGACATCGGCGAGCTCGCCCGGGCCCGGGCGCTGTGCGAACGGCTGCTGAACGCCGCCAGCCCGCTGTTGCTGTATGCCGAGGAGATCGACCCGCGCAGCGGCCGCCACCTCGGCAACTTCCCGCAGGCCTTCACCCACCTGGCACTGATCCACGCGGTGACCCGCCTGATCCGCGCGGAACAAAACTACAACCCGCCCGGGCCGCGCCCGGGCCGGCTGGACCCTCAGCAACACCCGCAGCCGTTGAGCCCGAACAGCAGACCCCACGAACGGGCAGACAAGCCACCTGGTACGGCTGAAGGCAGCCCGGCCCCGCCCTGAGCAGAACCGGCCATTCTGCATCGGCCAGCGGACGCCGAAACTGCCACCAGCAACGGCGCCGAATCGGCGATCTGATTTCCTACGGGAAAGGTGGAAAAGCCTCCGCGGCAACCGCTGGCAAGGTCGAGAGAGCGTGAGCGAGCATTCCGCTTCACGTATAGATATGTGCGCCGATGAAGAACTCATTTCGGTGAAGCCGGGCGCCTGATGCGCGTCAGGACTGGAGCAGGGCGGCGAGCTGCTGGGCGTTGGTCTGGGCGTAGTCGCGGTAGCAGTTGTTGAACAGCACGTGGGTTTGCTCGGCGTCGCGGACCAGGGCGCGCACCTTGGGCGCCCACTCCGTCAGTTCGGCGTCGGTGTAGCGGTAGCCGAACCGCTCGTGGATGTCGCGGCTGTCCCACTTGGCCGAGTGACCGTGCATGCGGACGACGGCCAGGTCGGGCGAGGTGGCGGCGAGCACCGGCGGGATGGAGTCGCGGTGGCCTTGCGGCATGTCCACGCACACATACGCCAGCCGGTGCCCGGACAGGAAGGCCAGGGTCTCGTCTTGGTTCTCGGGGGTCATCCAGGTCCGGTTGCGGAACTCCACGCACACCCGGTCCGGTGCGGCCCGCGCCGCGCAGGACACGATGTAGTCCTTGCGGGCCTTAGAGATGGGGAACCATGGCGGGAACTGCAGCAAGATCGCGCCTAGCTTGCCCGCTTGGCGGAGCGGCTCCAGCGCGGCCGCAAACCGCTGCCACGCCTCATCGGCCACCGCGGGGCCGAGGTCTTTGAAGTAGACCCGGTTCTTGCCGGTTTTCTCCGCGGCCGGGCGCAGGTCGACCGGCAGCGCGGCCACGGGGGTGGGGTGGTGGGTGAACAGGCTGAACGCCTTGACGTTGAAAGTGAAGGCGGCCGGGGTACGCGCAGCCCACAGTGCGGCGGTCTGCTCGGCGGGCAGCGCGTAGTAGGTGGCGTCCACCTCCACCAGGGCAAACTGGCGAGCGTAGTAGCGCAGCCGCTTCTCCGGCGTGTCCGCCTCCGGCGGGTACCAGCCCGATTCGATCAGCGTCCGGTCGGTCCACGACGCCGTGCCCACCCGCACCTGACCCACACCTGCAGCCTAAAAGCCCGCAGACTGGACCGGTCACCCCGCCCATGCTGTACCGGGCACCTGCCAGCCTGCTCGTTGGCAGACAACCGGTATCCCCGCATGCCCTATGCGGCGATTGCGGACGTATCGCACTGTGCGACACCGCATAACAATGCGAGGACCGTTGGTTCCGCGCCGGGCACACCTGTCTGGCGATCCGCTGGCTGGGTAGTGGCACCGTTGGCACGCGCACATATTTGCCTGGCCTCGTCGCCGGCACGTCATCGCGCGGCTCTTACGGAACTGTCCGATCGATGTTGCAGTGACACGCCTTTGGCCGGCGTTGTTTCCGGTGGGGATTCGGCTTGTCGGGACAGTCTCGAACTTGGCTGCCGCTGACGTTCCGCGCCGATCGGCCGCCTTGGAGGGGGTCGTCTGGAGCTGGCAAGCGTGTCGTGAGGGCGTCGGTCGCGCAATGCTGGTACTGCTGCGCGGCGGGGGTGATCCACGGCCGGCGAACCGGCCAGTGATCTACGGTTTGCCGAGGACTATGTCGTACGTCGGTTGTGGGGCAACGAAGGCACACAACTGTGCGGCCTCGGCCAGCAGCGCGTCGCGGTCCGCGTGGTGCAGCTTGGTGAACGGCTGGATGCGCAGTGCTTGGTCACAGATCTGCCAGGTGCCCTGCCAGATGCCGTCGACTAGGAAGGTGCCGGCGGTCGCGCCGCTGCCCGGCGGGAGCGGCACGGGGCGGTTGCCGGGGATCACCCGGGTGCGGTCTTTGTGTGACAGCAGCAGGTTGTCGTATGCGGGCAGGAACCGCGGCGGGACGGGCATGTCCCCGGACGGCCTGGGGGCGTCGGGCAGGTCGTACAGCGCCTGCCCGGCCGGCCCGCGGAATGTGCGCAATGGCAGCCGTTCTGCCACGTCGCGCAGCCGGGTCAGCCCGGACCACAACTGGATGTCGGCGACACTCGCCGGGCCGAATGCGCCGAGATAGCGCAGTATCAGCGCGTCCACCGGCCCCGAGCGCAGCGGCGCGCCCAGCCAGCTTTCCACCGGCGCCCATGCCGCGGGACCGTTTGTGCCCCAGATGCCCCGCGGCGGTACCTGGCACAGCGCGATGTGAAGTGCGGCCGCGTATGCCAGGGCCCTCGGATCGGCGCCCGGCCGGTGTTCGGCGAGCAGTCTGCGGAGGTCGGCGTGGGTGCGCGGCTGCTGCTCCAGCAGCCGCTTGGCGTGCCTGAGCAGCGCGTCCTGATCCACTCCCTCGGCACCGCGGCGAAAGCGCGCGCTGAAGTCGGCGGCGTGCAGCGGGTAGAACAGCGCGCGCCAGTCCAGGCAGTCGCGTGCGCTGACCAGATGCACGGTGTTACGCATCAGGTGCAGCCGGACCACCTGACGCTGCGCGGTCAGCGCCGACAGCTCGCCGGGCGAAAGCCCTGGAGGCGGGCCCACAGTCCCACGTACGGGGCGAGCGGTGCCTGCGACTGCATCCCTGCCAGGTGCTCGATCGCGTCGATCGCCCGGGCCGGCGCGCGTTCCAGCAGGTACTGGCGGGCCAGCGTGGCCCGGTTGAGGGCACGCTGGCTCAGCGCATCGGTCATCGCAGCGGCCCGAAGAAGGCTTGCAGGTCCGCTGCGAGCTGGGCCGGAGTCTCCATCGCCGGGAAGTGCTTGCCGCGGCCGAACTCGCTCCAGTGCGCGCCGGCCGGGGCGGGGACCAGCTTGGGTACCGTCTCGTCGGCGCCGAAGACCGCGAAGCCTTGAGGGACGGTCGGTGGCGCGCCCCAGTCGGAGGAGTGCGCCTGCTCGTAGAGGGTATGCGCGGCGGTGGCGCCGGAGCCGGTGAACCAGGACAGGCTGACCGTGGTGAGCAGCTGGTCGCGGTCGACCGGCAGGTCGGTCCACTCGTGGAACTTCTCGGCGATCCAGGCCAGCTGCAGCAGCGGTGAGTCGGCCAGGCCGTAGCCGATGGTCTGCGGTCGGCTGTTTTGGATCGCCAGGTAGCCGGAGCCTTCCCTCGTGAAAGCGGCCATCCGGCCCAGGATCAGCTTGTCGACCGGATCGTTCTCGTCGAGTCGTGCGGCCATCCCGGGGAGGAAGGTGGCGGTCGCCGCGGCGGTCAGCGGATCGGTCACCACATGTATGCCGATGACATGCTCGCCGTCGAGGCCGGCGACCATGCCGGACACGCCGGCGCCGATGTCGCCGCCGTGCGCGCCGTATCGGTGGTAGCCGAGCCGGCGCATCAGCTCGATCCAGGCGCGGGCAGTGCGGCCCATCGCCCAGCCGGTGCCGCTCAGCGGGGTCGAGAAGGCGTACCCGGGCAGGGACGGCGCGATGACGTGGAAGGCCTGGCCCGCGGCCGGGTTGACCAGCGGCTCGATCAGGTGCAGGAACTCGGCGACGGAGCTGGGGAAGCCGTGCGTGATGAGCAGCGGCTTGGCGCCGGGCTGCCCGGATTTGACGTGCAGGAAGTGGATGCGCTGGCCGTCGATCTCGGTGGTGAACTGGGGGTAGTTGTTGAGCTGTGCCTCGGCGGCGCGCCAGTCGTACTGCGTGTGCCAGTACCCGGCGAGGTCTTTCAGATAGCCCAGCGGTACGCCGCGGGCCCATCCCACGCCGGGCAGCTCGCGGGGCCAGCGGGCGCTGGCGAGCCGGTTATGCAGGTACTCGACGTCGGCTCGGGGGATCTCGATCCGGAACGGCTGGATACTGTCGCTCATCGCGCTTCTCCTTGTCCGTGGGGACGGTATGGCCGGGTGCCTAGCCAAGGAGCTCTTGTGCTCACGCGGAGAAGATTAGAGACAATAGCGGAAAGGATCTTTCCTAGATCGTCGTCAGGATCAGAGAATGCTGGAAACTTCGGCGCGGCTGCTGCGCCTGCTGTCCCTGCTGCAGGCCCGGCGCGACTGGACCAGCACCGAGCTCGCCACCCGGCTCGGCGTCACCACCCGCACAATCCGCAACGACATGGACCGGCTGCGCGGGCTCGGCTATCCGGTCGACGCGCGCCCGGGTGTGGCCGGCGGGTACCGGCTTGGCACCGGCGGTGCCCTGCCGCCGCTGCTGCTCGACGACGAGGAGGCGGTAGCGGTAGCGGTCGGATTGCGTACCGCCGCGAGCGGCTCGATCGCGGGGATCGAGGAGACCTCGGTACGCGCCCTGGTCAAGCTGCAGCAGATGCTCCCCCCGCGGCTGCGCCACCGGGTCAGCGCTTTCCAGTCCTACGCGCTGGCGATGCCGTCACGCGGCCCGCGAGTGGATCCCGACGTGCTGACGGTGATCGCGAGCGCATGCCGGGACCATGAGCGGCTCCGTTTTGACTACCGGGCGCATTCCGGGGCGGCCAGTCGGCGATCGGTGGAACCGTACCGCCTGGTGAACGACCGGCGGCGCTGGTACCTGGTGGCCTGGGACACCGACCGGGACGCCTGGCGTACCTTCCGGGCCGACCGGATCGAGCCGCAGACGCCGGCAGGGCCCCGCTTCACACCCCGTGCCTTGCCGCCCGACCCGGAGATCGCGGCGCAGGTGGCACGCGGCGTCGGCGAGGCGGCCTGGCGGTACCGGGCGCGGGTAATCGTGCACGCGCCCGCGGCGTACGTGCGGGGTCGGCTGCCGATCCCGGTGGAGGTGGAGTCCCTCGGCGAGGACCAGTGCGCGTTCGAGCCGGGCTCAGACCATCCAGAGATGCTCGCCCTCTACCTGGGAATGCTCGACGCGGACTTCAGCATCGTAGACTCGCCGGAGCTGGTGGACGCGCTGCGCAAGCTGACAAGGCGCTACCAGCGCGCGATCGACGCCAGCCAGCAGGCATCCGGCTAGCCCGGCACCGCAGCCGATGCCCATCCCGGGAATCCTCTTCCAGGCACGTGACCGATGCGGCGTGAGGCACCGGACGCAACACCACGCCGTAGCTTGCATGCTGCATGCCTCCGAGTCAGCGATCCACCCCGCCGCGGCGATCCAGGACAACGTCGGGCCGTCAACCACCGCAGGTCACGCAGCCGCCTCAAACGCGAGTGTTAATACGAGTAACCGCATGAGCATGCACGAACGCAATACGCGCTATTCGGCAGATCCGGTCGACGTCGGTGCGCATACCGACCTGATCTGCACATCCCGATCGAGGATCGCTGCGCAGCCGCCGATCACTCCGACGACCGGCTACGCACGCTTCCCCTCTGCATTTGCTGCCCCGCTCCGCGCGCAGGAGGCGCCACACTATCTCGTGCATGCGCGAGCTCCTGACGACGAAACAGAGCTAACCGATCCTGAAGACGTTGTCCATGACTTCCGCTCCAGTGGAGATCACGGGACGCAATTCCCTGCGGTAGACGGTCTCGGTCGTGGATGTGGTGCTGTGGCCGACTAGCCGAGCGATCTCTTCGACCGGCACGCCTTGCTCGCTCATGATCGAAACGAACGTGTGCCGCAACTCGCGTGGGCTCCAGTTCTCGCCGATCCCGGCTTCCATACAGACCTTCCGGAAGTCGCGCCGGACATGGGAAGGATCAAGCGGAGTGCCAACAGCTGAGACGAACACCAACTCGTGCTCCCGCCATACGGCTCCAGCGAGCAGCCTGTCCTCTGCCTGCCTTGCTTTGTGAGCCTTCAACGCTTCGACGACCGCTACCGGCAGACGAAGCGTACGCCGCGACTTCTTGGTCTTCACATCACCGTGGGAGCGCACAGACCGCCACACGGCGACGTGTGGTGGGACCGGGGGCTCGGTATCTGGGTCGCCGTCCAGATCAACATGGTCCCAGCGAAGGGCTCGGGCCTCCTCTGGCCGACAGCCGGTCAACAAGCTGAGCACGATGTAGGCGCGCAGCCGTGACGCCTTGGCGGCCTTGATCAGGGCTTGGGCCTGCGGCAGCGTCAGGGACTTGGATGGGCGTCCTTCCAGCCCTTCGGGGGAGTCGACGAGCGCCGCGACGTTCCTGCCCACCAGATCGTTCGCCTCCGCGTAGCGGATCGCGCGGACTAGGCCATTGTGGGCGATCTGGACCGTCCTCGTGGACCGGGTGGCGGCGAGTTCCGCCAGCGCCGATCTGACGTCAGCCGCTGTTAGCTCCCGAAGCTTTGCAGCACCGATGAGCGCGGTCAGGGCGGCCAGCGCCTCCCGGTTCGTGGAGATCGTCTTCGCCGACCGGCCCGGGAGTCCGTGAGCCAGCCAGTCATACACCGCGGTCTGGACGGTATATGTCGGCGATGAGCGGATCCCCTCGCGCAGCTCGTCATGCAAGGCTTGCAGCTTGTCCTTGACTTCTGTCTTTGTCCGGCCACTGACCTTGGGGCGGACTCGTTTCCCATCAGGGCCAAAACCGAGGGAAACCGATCCCCGCCATCGCCCGCGGCAGCCGCGGTGATGCTCAGCATCGCGGCACTCAGAAGTGTGATCGAAGTAGATCGAGTCCTCGCCGTACCCGCGCCTCTTCCGGTCCGGCATGCCCGGCACGGTAGCACATGGCTCCCAGTTTGGCTCCCCTACGAAGCCATCCCAAGATCAACATGTGCTCTGAACTGGTCGGGATGGCCGGATTCGAACCGGCGGCCTCCTGCTCCCAAAGCAGGCGCGCTAACCAAGCTGCGCCACATCCCGCTGAATCGCTCCGTAGCCTACCGCCCCGCGGGCCGCCACCCGGCGTCCTGTGGTGGCCCTTGGCGCGATGCCCTGACCCCGCGCAGGTAACCGCGCCGTACGGACCGCCCGTCGGCCATAGTGGTTCGGCGCGTAGCCCTTCGTGCGGGTACGCTGTCGGTGCTCACCCGATGGGATAGTCCGCCGGGCGCGCGGGCGTAGCTCAATGGCAGAGCCCCAGCCTTCCAAGCTGGTCATGAGGGTTCGATTCCCTTCGCCCGCTCCAACCAGAAACCCCAGGTCAAGCTGCGTCAGTTGACCCGCGGCAGGACCAAAGGCGAAGCGTCGGCACCCGGTTCGGGCCACACACGGGCCACATGGCGCGCTCGTCATGCATCTTGGCGGCCTGCGTTGAGATCGTCACCTCTCGTGGTCCGCACCTGCTGTACCAGACCGCCAAGCGCCTTGGCGATCGCCTGGTCCCGATCCCGGGTGGCGTGCTGATAGATAAGCGCAGCCCGCGTGCTCGAATGACCGAGACGGGCCATCAGCTCCTTGAGGCTCGCGCCGGTGGCGGCCGCGAGCGTGCCGCCGACGTGCCTCAGGTCGTGGAAGTGCAGCTCTGGCGCGCCTGCCTTGGTCCGAGCGGCGTTCCAGATAGGGCGGAAGTTGGACCGACGCAATGGGGCACCTTTCGGGCCGACGAAGACCAGTCCCCGCTCCCCCGGCTCAGCGAAGCGCTCCAGATGCCAGCGCAGCTCGGGCACAAGCTCGTCGGGGAAGGCGACCGTGCGGCGGCCAGCGCGCGACTTCGGTGTCTCGGGCAGAAGGCCGCCCTTGTCCAGCTCGGCCGTGGTCTCCACGATCCGGATCTCCCCTGCTGCCAGATCGACGTTCTCTCGGCGAAGCCCGACAAGTTCGCCCCAGCGCATCCCTGCAAAGGTGGCGAGCAGGGCCATCGCCCGGTAGCGCACAGGTAGCGCATCGGCGATAGCGAATACGACAGGCAGCGAAGCAATGTCTCGTTCGGGAGACTCCTCGATACCGGCGCCGTCGATCCGGCACGGATTCCGGCGAACAAGCCGGTCATCGGCAGCCGTGACAAAGATCGCATGCAGCAACCGGTATGCCTTGGCAACTGTGACCGGGCCGAACGGCCCGACAGCGCGTGACCCGGCATCCAAGCGTTCCTTCCGCCACCGACGCACGGTCGCCTCATCGATGGCGGCCATGCTCAGCCCACCGAACGTAGGCAGCAGATGATTTCGCAGCAGGGCTCGATACAGGTCTACAGTGCGCACCTTAAGCACGCGATCTTCCAGCCACTGCTCGGCGTAGTCCCCAAAGGTCACAGACCCACGATCCGGGTCGATCCAGTCGCCTCGCTTGATCTCAGCTTCCTTGAGAGACAACCAGCGCACGGCATCCGACTTGCGGGCGAAGGTATGCGGAGCGGATCGCAGCTTGCCGTCCGGCGCCCGGTAGCGAGCCTGATAACGGCCGGACTCCCGCTTGCGGACGTTGCCGAAATACCGGCGCGAGCCCGTCATCAGGCGACCCTCCTACTGCCTCGCCCGGGCGATTCCATGGGCTCCACGAGACCAGCCGTGATGAGTTCACGAAGCGCGGACTCCGGAATCCGCACGTGACGACCAATCCGCACGAACCGAATCCGGCGCTCAGCGATGAGGCGTCGTGGGAAGCGTTCAGTTGTGCCAAGCAGCTCGGCGACCTCGGCCACCGTCAAGAGCCGTTCCACCTGAGTCGCCGTGGACTTGACCATCGCGTGGGACTGTAAAAATAACGGTGTAACTCCTGGGACTGGACGGACGGATGTGCCGTCTGAGGAGGGAACACCATGGCAACGACAGTGGAGCCGGCGGGTGCCGCGAACGGCACGAAGCCGGTGGCGGATGATGGCCGGGCAGCTGAGGCCGATGAGGCGCTGGCCCGCCAGCTGGCGGAGCGGGCGCGGGCGGAGGGGCTGAGCCTGGCCGGCCCGGGCGGGCTGCTGGGCAGGCTGACGAAGGTGGTGCTGGAGAGTGCGCTGGACGGCGAGATGGACGCCCATCTGGGCTATGCCAGGCATGATCTGGCCGGGGACGGCAGCGGGAACTCCCGTAATGGCAAGCGGGTGAAGACGGTGCTGACTGATGTGGGCCCGGTGCAGATCGAGGTGCCCCGGGACCGGGGCAGCTCGTTCGAGCCGCAGATCGTGCCCAAGCGGCAGCGGCGGCTGGGCGGGGTGGATGACATGGTGGTCTCGCTGGTCGCCAAGGGCCTGACCACCGGTGAGGTGCAAGCCCACTTGGCGGAGATCTATGGCGTCGAGGTCTCCCGGGAGACGATCAGCAAGATCACTGACCGGGTGCTGGAGGGCCTGGCCGAGTGGCAGTCCCGGCCGCTGGATGCGGTGTATGCGGTGCTGTTCATTGACGTGATCAACGTCAAGATCCGGGTTCTGTCGCTGATCTTGTGGGCGTGGCGGCTGGGCTCGGCGGCCGGCGTTACGTGATCATGCTCCGGGTGCCCTGTTATTGAGGAGTTGCTGCCGCATTTGGCGGCTTTGCGTGTTGAGGACTTGCACCGGCATCCGGACCGGGTGGTGATCGAGGCCCGGGTCCGTGCGGTGACCGGGGCTTGCCGCCGGTGCGGGCGGGTGTCGGGGCGGGTGCATGGGAGCTATGTGCGCCAGCTGCGGGATGCTGCAGCTGGTGGCGCCCAGGTCGTGATCTTGTTAAGGGTGCGGCGTTTCCGCTGTGGTAATGCCGCCTGCCCGGTGGTCACGTTCGCTGAGCAGGTGGAGGGCTTGACCAGCCCGTATAGCCGGTTCACGCCGCTGCTGCGCGGGCTGCTGACGCAGATCGGGCTGGCGCTGGCTGGGCGGGCGGGGGTGCGGCTGGCCGCCGCAGCGGGGGTTCCGGTGGGCCGGGACACGCTGCTGCGCCTGGTCAAGGCGCTGCCTGAGCCGGCGGTGGGGCTGGTGCCGGTGGTCGGCGTGGATGACTTCGCCTTCCGCAAGGGCCGGCGTTACGGCACGGTGCTGATCGATATGGCCACCCACCGCCCGATCGAGGTCTTCGACGGCCGTGACGGCGCGGACCTGGCCGCGTGGCTGCGCGGGCACCCGGAGGTGGCGGTGATCTGCCGGGACCGCTCCGGTGGTTATGGTGAAGGCGCCCGGGCGGGGGCGCCGCAGGCGGTGCAGGTCGCGGACCGTTTCCACCTGTGGCAGAACCTGGGGCAGGCGGTGGAAAAGACGGTCAGCACACGCCGCGCTTACCTGGGCGAGCCGGTCCCCGCCATGCCCGCCGAGGCCCCGCCTCCGGTGGTGCAGCCCGTGGCGGAGAAGAAGATCGTCACCCGGATGCGCACGCATTACGCGGCGGTTCAAGAACTACAGGCCCAAGGGGTGCCCCTGGCAATGATCGGCCGCACGCTGGGGTTGCACCGGGCCACCGTGCGCAAGTTCGCCACCGCCCGCAGCGCCGAGGACCTCATCGCCAAGACCGAGCAGCGCACGCGTGTGGTCGACCCCTATACCGGGCACCTGCACCAGCGGTGGCACGACGGTCAACGCAACGCCACCCAACTGTTCCGCGAGATCCAGCAACTGGGCTACCCCGGCGGCGAACTCGCTGTCCAGCGGTACCTGCGCCAGTTCCGCCACGGCCGCGGCCACGCCGCCCGCCCCGCCGGCAAGCCGCCCACCGTGCGCCAGGTCACCTCCTGGATCATGACCTGCCCCGAGGACCTCGATAAACGCGACGCCGCCAAGCTGCACGGCATCCGCGGCCGCGACCCCGATCTCGACCGGCTCACCCGCCACGTCCGGGCATTCGCCGTGATGATGACCGGCCGTCACGGCGACCGCCTGGACGCCTGGATCACCGCCGTTGAAGACGACACGCTCATGCCGCTGGCCGCATTCGCCCACCACCTGCGCCACGACCTGGACGCCGTCCGCCACGGCCTGACCCTGCCCTACAGCTCCGGCCCCGTCGAAGGCAACATCAACCGGCTCAAGATGCTCAAACGCCAAATGTTCGGCCGCGCCAGCCTCGACCTGCTCCGCAAACGCGTACTCCTGGCCCACTGACCATCACAAGATCAGCGACAGAACCAAGATCCGCGACGGGAACGTGGCGAACCGGCCCATCTACGTGGCGCTGGCGGTCACCGCCGACGGGGAACGGGACGTGCTGGGGCTGTGGGCCGGTGAGCACGGCGACGGGGAAGGCGCCAAGTACTGGCTGCGGGTCCTGGCCGAGATCAAGAACCGCGGCACCGCCGATGTCCTCATGGTCGTCTGCGACGGCCTCAAGGGCCTCCCGGACGCGATCGCCCAGGTCTGGCCGCAAGCGGTCACCCAGACATGCGTCGTGCACCTTTTGCGCAACAGCTTCCGCTACGCCAGCAAGCGGGACTGGGGCCAGCTCGCACGCGACCTCAAACCGGTCTACACCGCCGCGTCCGAGGCCGCCGCCCTGGACGCGTTCGCCGAGTTCAGCGGCACCTGGGAAAAGCAGTACCCGGCGATCATCAGGCTCTGGGAGAACGCCTGGGCCGAGTTCGTCCCGTTCCTGCCTTCGACCGGGAAATACGGACGATCATCTGCACGACCAACGCGATCGAGTCCCTCAACGCCCGGTTCCGCCGCTCGGTCAAGGCCCGCGGCCACTTCCCCACCGAGCAGGCCGCCCTCAAACACCTCTACCTCACCGTCATCAGCCTCGACCCCACCGGGCGAGGACGCCAACGCTGGTGCAACCGGTGGAAAGCCGCCCTGAACGCCTTCGACATCACCTTCGACGGACGCCTCAGCGCGGGCAGGAAGTAACACACCAAGATCGAGTTACACCGTTAACTTGACAGCCCCCATCACGCTGCCCTCCCGGTTGGAGGGTGCTCCTCGGTCAGGGCGTCGCGGGCCCGGTGTCTGGCTTCGGTGAGGGCTTGTTCCCAGTGGAGCCGGTCGGCAACGGAGTGCAGGAGCCGTCTGGCGGGTGGCAGGTAATCTTCATCGCCAGGCTGGACGGGTTCCCACCGGTAGACGGCGGGGTCGGTTGCCGGAAGTCCGAGCATCTGCATCAGCCAGGCTTTGCGGTCGCCGCGGTGGTCGGCGAGGGTCTTGCCGGACCATTTGCGGGAGACTAGGACTCTCCGCCCGGCGTAGCCGAGGTGCTCGCGGCGGTGGGCTTTGCCCTTGCAGGCGCCGGGGACCAGGCCGGGGCGGGGGTTCTTGGGCTGGATGCCGTACCGCAGCCAGTTCGCGCACGTCGGCGAGCACGGCTCGAACCGGAGTGCCTCGGCGAGTCGGTCCACGTGCTCGCGCTGCGGGTCAGTCTCGGGGTGGTGGCAATCGCCGAGCTGCTTGGTCAGGTACTTGGTCAAATAGCCGATGCACCGGCCGGAGTCCTTCGATCCGGCGAGCACGCCCTGGGCGTCGAACTTGGCCCCGAACCGGGCCACATGCGCCGGATCATCGTGCGGGGCGAGCGCATCCAGCGCGTCATCCCATTCGGTCAGCAGCTCGCCAGTGTCGGGGTCGAGGTAGCGGTCGGTGGGCTCGTGCCACACCGGCAGGTGGTCACCTTCGAACCGGACTGCGTCTGTTGGTGGCCACCAGACTTGGTGGTAGGTGGCGGCGAGGATCTGCCGCAGCTCGGCGCGGGAGACGGTGCCGCGCATCGCGATGTGCACGTGGGGGGCGAGGCGTTTTTGGGGTTCGATGGTGGCGAAGTACTGGACGTCGTGGCCGAGGACGCGGCGCAGGTTCTGGATGAACCGGTCGAACAGCGCGGCGAAGTGCAGCGCATCCCGGACCGCCCGGGTGTAGTCGTAGCTGCCGGGGTCGGCCGGGGTGCCGTCGTCGCCGACTTTGCCATAGGACGGGCAGGTGAGGGTGAGGAACATCGAGGGGCGGAAGGTCTTGCCGTCCGGGGCGGTGTAGGTCTTGCCCACAGTGTGTGGGCTGATCTTCCTGCGGGGCAGGTCGGGGGTGTCTTGGCGGCGGCGGGTGGACCGCTGGCGGCGTTGCCGGGCGCTGGTGGGGTCGGCGTTGCCGCGCAGCCCAGAGTGCCTGATTTCCCGGTCGAGGTCAGTGATCAGTTCATCCAGCTTGGCCGTGTCTTCTCCGGCTTGGGCGGCGTGGTCGCGGTCGGCTTGGGCTTGGGCGCGGTGCTCGACCCACATCGCCTGTACTTCGTCGGGGGGTGGGGCAGGCGGGATGGGTTCGGTGTCCAGGTGCCAGCCTTCCCGGCACTGAGCGGCGCGCAGGTTCTTGGCCCGTTCCGAGCACGGTAGGCAGATGCTGGCGAGGGTGGCGCCGCAGGGGATGAGCACTTGATCGACCTCGCCGGTGGCGGTGTTGGTGCGGCGGAGCTGGACCGGTCGCACGCAGGCGCCGTGCTCTTCGGCGACCGCAAGGACGGCAGCCCGGGTGGTGGGCTGGGCCATCCTGGCGGCCCGGGAGCCAGGCGGCGGAGGCAGGGCTGGGGGTTCGGTCATGGGGTCACGCTCGGCGAATGCGCGGCTTCGTCCATGGCCCAGGTGACTGACCAGCCGCAGGCCCGGCACTCCTGGGTGACTTCGCCGTCCGGGCCGGGGGTGTCGGTCAGGTCGGTGCCGCAGTCGGGGCAGGGGTCGTCGGTGGCCCAGATGGTGATCATGCGGGCACCCCTTCCTTCTCCGGATCCAGCGCCTCCCAGGCGTAGGCGGCGGCCATGTCCTCGATGTCGGTGTCGGTGACCCATCCGGCGCGGACCCGGATCGGGTCGGGGTCATCAGCCAGCCGGACGAACGCCACGCCTGCTCCGGTGGCCGGGTTGGCAGAGATCAGGTCGGCGGTCGCGCCCCGGTCCCTAGCGCCGTCACCGAGGACCATGTCCACCTGCTCGGCCTCATCCAGCCGCATCGCGATCCGGTCGGGAAACAGGTTCCGGATCGACATGACCTCCTTGCGCGGGTCCTGCAACGCGGCGACCACGCAGAACCCGACTGCCCGGCCCTGAGTGGTCAGCGTGGCCAGGGCGGCCTTGATCTGGTCCCGCAGATGCTTGTCGGGCAGGTAGGCGGTGAGGAAGGCCACCTCATCGACCACGATCACCGTGAACGGATGCTCGGGAGTGGGCGTGTGCTCACGCTGCCTGCCCGCGAACGCGGCAGCACGGGCTTGCATCTCGGCGACGGCGGCTTCGAGCATCGCCAGGATGGCCGCTGGGGTGGTTTCGTACCGGCCGTAGGTGTCGAAGATCACCCGGCCGTAGGCCAGTTCCATCAGCTTCGGATCAGCAGCCCATACCCGGACCAGCCCGGCGCGCATCGCGGGGAGCAGGGCCCGGATAATCGACCACAGCAGTGAGGCTTTCCCCGCGCCCGTAGACCCGGCGATCAGCACATGGGTACCGTGCACCCGGACCAGCCAAAGCTGCCCGTCCTCGCGGCGGCCGACCGGCAAAGCGCGCAGGTCTACCACGATGGGGATGGGCAGGGCGGGGATGATGACGGCCAGGGCGTCGCGGCGGATGAACTCCAGCACCACCGCACCAGGGGTAGCCGACCGGACCCGGCACAACGCCGACCCGAACCCATGCGCCAGATTCTGCGCCCGGTTGGCGAAGTCAGCCGCGGACTGGCCCGAGACCAGCCGCACGGACACCCGGTCGGTGAACTTGGTGGCGGTCACCTTGCCGAGGACGGGCAGTAATACCCGGCCTTGATAGGACGGGGCGAGGTGGCCGATGGTCATCACCGCGCCCCACCGGCGCCGGTAATGGACAGCCCGCCACCGGGACCGGGCCGGAGTCCCGGCCCACCGGGAGAACGAGGCGGGGAACCGCCACCGCCACGCCGCCAGGACCACGACGGCGGTGAGGACCACGGCGAGAAGCCCAGCCGTCCCGATCTCCCGCCAGGCCAGCACCAATACCAGCACAGCCAGGATCGCCGCGACGTGCCGGGCCAGGAACCGGGCCAGGTGCCACAGGATACGGGCGGCCTGGACGATAAGGACTAGGGCGAAGGGGGTGCGGAAGACCGGGGAACGCCAGGCCGGGACCGCGAACGGGTCCCGGTTGTAGATCTGGGCGACCTGGTCACCGGTCACCACTTTGCGCATACGATGCTCACCTCTCTCTAACTTCGGTCCGGGAGAGAACCAAGGGGCGGCCAGCAGGTACCAGCTACTGGCCGCCCCGCCTTACTCACGCCGCCACATCCCCAGCCGGAGCGTGGTCTTGGGTGGCGATCCGGTGTTCCAGCTCAGCGATGTACCGGGCCACCACCGCCGCCAGCGACCGGGCCAGCTCCACATCTTCGGGGGTGACCTGGTCAGGGTCAGGGACGGTGACCGCGACCGAGACGTGCTCGTCGGTGAGCGCCACGACCGGGGCGGTGTCCTCCCAGGCGTGGCAGACCAGGTGGGAGCGGCTGGTCAGCCGCAGCGACGCATGCACGCCCGCGACACCGTCCGGGCGGAACCGCAGCTCCGCCACCGTGGGCAAGATCATGACGCCAGCTCCTTCCGCTCAGCGGCCAGGGCCAGGCCCCGGAACCGGCGCTCGACTTCCACCGCGTACGCGGCAGCGGACTGGGCGAGCTGACGGGCGAACTCCACATGACCCACCTCGACCGCCTCGGGCACCGTCAGCGTCACCAGCAGCGCGGGGCGGCCTGCCCGGATAGTCAGCAGCGGGGCACGGTCCCGGTAGGACAGCAGCTCCGCAGCCGACCGGGCGTCTACCGGAACACACAGCGACGGGGCACGCTTCGCGGGCATCACGCGGCGTCCTTCCCGGCCTGCGGAACCGGGCGGGCAGCCTTGACCGCGCTCGCCCGCAGCGAATACGCCATCCGGCCCTTGTCGGTCACATACGGGGTGACCATCAGCCCGTCGAAGTCCACCAGGTCAAACCCCCGCACCGGAGGTTGCGGCATCTGATCCGCAAGGATCTTCACCACAGCCTCATGCGAACGACCTGGCGGGATCGTCTCGTCGTTGTCCTGCACCCGGACCTGCCACACCCGCAGCCCCGTCACCTTGTCCACCGCAGGTGTCCGCGCCCGGGTGTTCTCATCGAAGTCCTGCACCTCACTGATCGACCCCGGGATGAACACACACCCCTGCGGAAACACCTCCGCCGACCGCACCGCGAACCGGCTGCCGCCTTTCAACGCCATTGCTTCCTCCTACGAGTAGGCGCATCACAGTGACTCAAGTTTCGGCGGCGGGGTCCTCTCAGCCCACCCAGCGAGTCTGTGAGCTTTCGACGCAGCTTCTCCCTGTCGAACAGGGAAGTTTTGCCGTAACCTGGAGATACTGGTGTTCCGGGCCACGTGGCCGTGGTCACTGCCCCGGCCCGAGGCGATGGAAGATGACATGGTTACGAAGGCCCGCAGTGTCCGCCAGGAGCAGCTCCAGCTCGCGGAGTCACTCCGAAGTGCTGGAGAAGTCCTGGCCCGAGGTCGCTGCCGTGTTTCGTGAGCGCTTTGGCATCAATGCTCGCGTGGCGTTGCGCTTGGCTCATGGCTGGCCGTAGCAACGGGCCGCAGACGAGTGGACGAACCGGTGGCCAGACGATCCGAAGACGTTCAAGAACTTCTCTTACTGGGAGCAGTGGCCGAGTGAAAGCGGATACGAACCTTCTCTTGAGGTCCTGACCCGGCTTGCGGAGCTTTATCAATGCGCCGTCGCTGATCTCCTTGTGGATTGCGGTGATTTCCGGGACCGTGACAATACCTACCGCGCCAGCCAGTACAGCGGCCTGATACCGGCAGTATTCTCAAGCGAGCCCATGGAAAGCGGCGGCTATGAATATGCAGGCGACCTCGATCAACTCGCGCAATTTGTCGAGGGAACGGACGTGCATAACCTAGCACGTATGGCTGCGGCCTGGTCTAATGAAATTATGCCCGATGAAACACGCCGGTCCGTCCTCCTCAAGCTGAGCGCTGGACTTTCTTTGGCAGCGGCAAATCCAGTGCTCGCAGCGATTTCCCCCGAGCCGGGCGCCCCGCCCGCGTCAGCGCATGAGCTGGCCGGAATCTGGCACAGCGCGTACACCTATCCCAGCAGCGGGCGAGGCGGGGAGTTCACCGGCGAGCACTATGTGGTGCTTCGCCACAGTGGTGGCGGCCTGGCCGGTCAGAGCCTGCCGACCAAAGAGGGCTCCGAGCTGGACCTGCGCCTGTCGCTGGAGCGCTCAGTAGCCACGGGCACGTGGACCGAGCGCACCGCGCCGACTGGCTACTACCACGGTGCCACCTACCACGGGACCATCCAGCTCGTCGTTGACCCCATGGGCCGCACCATGGCCGGAAAGTGGCTGGGATTCAGCAAGGACTTCAGGGTCAACAGTGGTCCATGGACCCTCACGCGGGTAGAGGATTCGATCTCCAAGCGCGCGCAGCAGCGCTACCATTTCAAACTCTAATTTCCTCGGCGCTTCCTTACCCTCAGCCGGTAATAACCGCGATCACTGTCGATCCGCTGGCAAACAGGCCATTGCGGGCAAGGTCCATGATCCCGTACATCATCTTGGCGGTATATACCCGGTCCAGGACAAGCCCATGCCGCCGGTCGAAATCCGCGATGAACGCGCCCAGCTCTGGCGTGGTCTTGGCATAACCGCCGAAATGATATCCCAATTCGATATCCCAGCGGCCAGCATTGCGGCCAGCCGACTCTCGCTGCAGCCTGATAACCTCGTCCGCAAGAAAGCCGCCGTTCTTCAGCACGGAGAAACCGACCGCCCGGTCTCCGGGCCGGAGACCCAGCGCGATACCCGCGAGGGTGCCACCAGTGCCGCAAGGACAGCAGATCACATCGAAGTCATCAGCTATCTCTGCCGGAATCTCGGCGCAGCCCCGGACGCCGAGCCCGTTACTGCCACCTTCTGGCACCAGGTAGAAGCCACCGAACTCCTGCCGCAGCCGGTCGATGACGGCCGGATCATGCTTGTGCCGGTAGGCGCT
Source organism: uncultured Actinomycetes bacterium (assembly GCA_963726415.1). Lineage (GTDB taxonomy): Bacteria > Actinomycetota > Actinomycetes > Streptosporangiales > Streptosporangiaceae > DASXKD01. Next base: position 177,224 of record CAVSCM010000021.1, on the reverse strand, counting down.
GCGGTCGAGGTAGCTCAGCCGCATGCCGTGACGCACGGCGTACGCCAGCGAGTCGTTCAACGGCAGGTGCTCCTCGCCGCGGATGACGCCGATGGTGGCGAAGCCGAAGTATTCACCCGCCGCAGCGGTGGCCCGGATGTGGTTGGAGTAGGCGCCGCCGAAGGTCAGCAGCGTGCGATGACCTGAGCGTTGTGCCTCGGCAAGGTTGTACTTGAGCTTGCGCCACTTGTTCCCCGGCACATCAGGATTGATCAGGTCATCCCGCTTGAGAAGAAGCCGGACCCCGGCGCTGGCCAGGCGGTCATCATGCAACTCCTCCAGCGGGGAAGGGATGCGCAGCGGCAACACCCCGGCAGGCTCGGGGATGCTACCGAGCCTCATCGCACCCGCAGGACTCCTGGTCACGGCTTCGACCGTACCTCGGCGACGCGCTGACCGCGATTCCGCCGAAGCCACGGGAGCAACTAGAGCGGCCGGTGAAGCTCCAGCCGCAAAGCGGCTGCGATCGTAGCGAGCCACCCAACGACAGCGGCCAGCCTGCGGCCAAGTGACAACCATGACCGCGCTGAGGTACGACGACCACACGACAGCTACCCGAGCTGCACTGCCGAATTGAGCCGTTCTTAGATCAAGGCGGGCCGCTGCGCGGCCCGCGTCCGGCGCTCCCCGCGCCGGGCTCTGGCTCTGGGGAAGCCCCGCCCGGCGCGCCCGCGCCGTCCCAGCCGACTGCCACCTGATCTAACAAGGTGCATTCGTCAGGCGCTTTAGTGCCGCAGGAGCAGCCGTCTTCCTCGGCGTATCAGTGTCCCGGTCACGGCCGCCGCGTCAAGGGCGCCTTCGGCGTCGCATGCGATCGCTTCGCGACCCTGGACCCGGCGACCGCTCCCCAGGATTCGGCGCCTACGAGGAATTGGCCGCAGGACTGGCAGCAGCGGGCATCAGGCGAGGGCCCGGGCAAGCTGACACAGTCCGCCAGGAGGAGTCGCCTCCCCCGCGCGTTCCACGAGGAGTCCAGAGGTTGTCCAGCGCCTGCGTACACCGTGGAACAGATCGCTATCGGAGGGGTCAGGCCATGGGACGAGAACTCGACATCCACGGACTGAGGAGCCAGGTGTGGACCGGATCGTATGGAGGTGATCCGCACGCGGGCCGGGTGGGCAGACCAGCCCGGCAACGCGGTGGGGACAGGCCCGTCGCCGCATGTCAACTTTCCCCGGGAGGGACCATGAAGGGCACCCAGGAAATACAGCCGCGGCGCGACCCTGGCCGACCGTGGCTCTCATCGATTTCTCTTGACCAGGCGAACGCAAGGCATGCTGACCGTGCCCGCGCTCGCGCCTCCGGTGTGCGCAGGCGGGTGGGGCAAGTCTGTTGACCGTCTGTTGACCGCCTGTTGACCGGGAGGTGTGTTCGGAGGAGGATCAGACCGATCCCACAGGGCAGGGACGTCCGTCAGCGTCGTCCGCTCGGTTGAAGGGGGGTCAAGGATGAGTGCAAACCACACCCGGCGATTCCTGACCGGCCGGGCAGCGCCCGGAAGAAGGAAAGCCCAGATTGCGTGTGTCATCGCCGTAACGATCGTGACTGCGGCCTCGTTCTCGGTCCGTTCCGCCGCGGCGGAACAGCCGGTATCGCCCTCTCATGGCCTTCGCTACCGGCTCATCGACCTTGGCACTCTCGGCGGCCCCAACAGCGCGGAGACCCAGGAGTCTCCCTTCATCAATAACACGGGAATGGTTGTCGGGTTCGCGGATACCGCTATTCACAACCCCAGCAATCCCGAGGGCTTCGTCTTTCACGCATTCCGCTGGCGGGGAGGGCCACTCAGGGATCTCGGCACGTTGCCGGGCGGTGTCAACAGCCTCGGCGTCTGGAGCAATAACGCCGGTGAGGTTGTCGGGATCTCCGAAAACGGCAGGATAGACCCGCTCTTGGGAATACCACAGGGCCGGGGAGTCCTGTGGAAGAAGGACGGCCAGATCGTCAATCTTGGAACGCTCGGCGGACACGAAAGCCTGGCAGCCTACATAAATAACCGGGGCCAGATCGCCGGCTTCGCCGCCAACCGGAAACGTGATCCCTTCTCACTGTTCTGGCCGGGCACGCAGACACGGGCGTTTTTGTGGCACAAGGGCATCATGCGGGACCTAGGCACGCTGGGAGGCCCCGACGCGCTTGCCGAATTCGTCAACAACCACGGCCAAGTCGCCGGTTATTCCTACACCAACTCGGCGCCGAACCCGGACACCGGGATCCCCACCCTGGACCCGTTCCTGTGGACGCACGGCACGATGGCCGACCTCGGCACCCTGGGAGGCACCGACGGCTTCGCCACCACCCTCAACAACCGGGGCCAAGTTGCCGGCCAATCCAACCTGGCCGGAAATCAGACTGCTCACCCCTTCCTCTGGAGCCGGGGAAAGCTTAAGGACCTGGGCACCCTCGGTGGAACCTTCGGCATCGCCTGGTGGATGAACAACGCAGGCGAGGTTGCCGGCGCCGCCACCACGAAGGCGGACAAGGCTCTCCACGCCTTCTTCTGGCGCAAAGGCAAGATGACAGACCTCGGAACCATCAATGGTGACCCCTGCAGCTTCGCTCACTTCATGAACTCCCGCGGTCAGGTCGTCGGCACGTCGGGAGACTGCGTGGGGGGACAGATCATCGAAAAACACGGGTTCATCTCGGAGCGAGGCGGCCGCATGATCGACCTGAACAGGTTCGTGCCCCAAGGCTCCCACCTGACGATCACCGACGGCGAAACCATCAACAACCGGGGAGAGATCGCCGGAATCCGGAATGCTTCCCAACGGCGACTTCCACGCTGTTGTCCTGATCCCGTGCAACGGCGGGCCAGGGTGCCAGGGCGAGGGCCGCCACGCAGGCACTCCGCCGAGCACCCCGGCATCCGGCTCGCCGACCGCGGTAGGCGCTCGACTGACATGGACCCCAAGCGAGATGGCGGCCATGCTGATTCCCCGCTACCGGCTGCCGCTACTGGGAGCCGCAAGCGGGACCGGTCGACGCAGGTGAGCGGTGGCAAGGAGCAGGCACGGCGATCGGCGTGCCGACAGCAACGATGACCGCAACAGCTGCCGCCGACGCCAGGCCACCGGCGCTAGACGACATCCCGCCACGCTCGGCCGTCGTCACCGTGCCTGGCGTCTGCTACGCGTAAAGAGCTACGGCCGCGCGAGCAAACCCGGGCCACGCATGGGCCACAAGCCACGAACTCTCACGGATACCAGCGGTCACTCACGAGCACTCAACCCAGCAGGCCAGCAGGAACAACGCTCCTGGTAAGCCGGTTCCCTCACCCCCGACCTTCCAAGCTGGTCATGAGGGTTCGATTCCCTTCGCCCGCTCCCTTCGCCCGCTCCACCTTCGCCCGCTCCACACAAAATCCCAGTTCAAAGTACGTTTGGCCCTACATCGCGACCACCTGCAGCAGCTCGGCGAACTCGTCGTGCCATTAGAACCGCGGCTTCGTAGCGATTCGTTGATGACCAGCTTGTAAGACGAGTTGGCTCGCGATTACTCGCTCTCCGCCTCGGTGCCAGCGACCGTACATCGACCAGTCAGCGGAATCGATCAGGCGTCGGTGGTCACGGGATCTTCTCCTCGCGTCCGGTGACCGGCGCGCCTGCTTCTGTTTGACATCCGGTATCGGTCTGACCGGGGCGCAGTCTGCTCAGGGGCACCAGACCACACCGAACCGGGCTCGGGTTCGGTGGTGCGCGGCGCCGCCAGCGTGGTGAACGTTGATACGAATAAGGGCATGGGTGGTCGGCTGCTGCTGGTTCATAGCCCGCTGGTCGGCCGCGCAACCTGGGATCTGGTCGCCGCTGGCCTGGCCGGGCGTGGCTACCCGGTGAGCGTCCCCGACCTCACTGGCACGGTTGCGGCGGGGCCGCCGTATTGCTCGCGCCAGGCCGAGGTGATCGCCAGTAGCGCATCCGCAAAGCCCGCGATCCTCATCGGCCATAGCGGGGCGGGACCGCTGCTGGCCGCGGCGGGCGCCATCCTCGGACAGGTCCGCGGTTACATCTTCGTCGACGCCGGCCTGCCGACACCTGGGCAGAGCTGGATGGAAACCGTCCCGCCGGCTCTGGCCGTCCAGGTGCGGAAGATAGCCGATGCCCAGGGCTGGCTGCCGCCGTGGCCGCAATGGTGGGGCGAGGAGGTCCTGGCCGAGCTCATCCCGGACCCGCAAGTGCGGCGGCACTTCGCGGCCGGCTGCCCCCGGCTGCCACTGGCCATGTTCGAGGAGGTTCACCCGCCGGCGCCGCAGTGGCCCGATGCCTCCGCTGCTTACCTGCAGCTGAGCGACGCATACGAGGATCAGGCAGCCAAGGCGCGGGAACTCGGCTGGCCAGTGACGCGCTGGGCGAGCCACCACCTCGCGCCGCTGACAGATCCGGACCTGGTCACCCAATCGCTGCGCGAGCTGCTCGGCCAGCTTGGCCACCGCCGGTAGCGCCGCCCGGAACGAAGGCCACGAGTGCAGTTGCCTGCCACATCACCCCGATGCCAATCACCCGGAGCCGATATCGGGCCACATCGCCAGCAGGCATCACGCTAAGTGATGGAGAAGGTCAGGGAGAACGCGCACGTACCCGCCGTTAGGAGCGACAGTTTGGCGCGTGGCTGCACCCCTGATGCCTGGTTCAGATGTGGGTGATATGCGGCGTCTTCCTTGCTCCGATGGAGTCTCAGCCTTTTGACCCGAACCGCTATGGGCAAAGAGGCCTCGTCGTTCTGGGCTGCCGGGTTAGCTGCTGCTGCCGTGCCGCTGGCGTACCTGCCGGATCGCTTCCTGGACGCCGCCAGTCCAGGGGTCGCCATGCCCAGGAAACACCTGATCAGCGGAGACCGCATCCAGGCGTGCCAGCGATTCGACCGCCTGGGCGGCGTCCGCGGTGAACGGCGCGACCTGAGGGCCGCGCGCCCCCGTGGTTACCGCGTAGGTGGCGAGTGCGTCGCCGACGAACAGCGCGCCGAGCGAGGCGATGTGCAGCGCGGCGCTGCCGGGGGTGTGGCCGGGCGTCAAGATGACCCGCGGGCTGCCAGGGACGTCCAGGGTTGCCCCGTCGCCGAAGGTCGCGACCTGGTGCAGCTTGGGGGTGCGCAGCCCACCGTGCAGGGCGCTGAACCACAAGAACCCGAGCAAGGGCCCGAGCTTGACCGGGCCGAAGCCCTTCGCCGGGTTCGGCACCTCACCGCGGGCCAAGGCGGCGTCGGCTTCGTGCACCGACACCGGGACCCCTCGTTCGCGGCGCAGCCGCTCCGCAAAGCCGATGTGGTCGGTATGCCCGTGGGTGAGAATCAGCGCCTTGACGTCGGCGGGCGTGTGGCCCATCGCGGCCAGCTCCCGGTCAATGTCCTTGTAGAAGCCGGACACCCCGGCATCGATGATCGTCACCTCTCCGGCCTGCTCGACGAGGTATGCGTTGATCATGCTGTTGCCGCCGATCCGGTGAATGCCCGGCGCAATCTTCATGATGAGATCCTCCCCCCGGCGGAGTAGTGGGCGGCCGTGTCGCTGACATCTGTGGCAGAGCTGCCAGCGGGGAGGGTGGCGGCGGCGCGGGGCTGGTCGGCCCATGCCCACAGCGCGGCGGCGAGGACGATCGAGCCTGCGGCAAACAGGATGCCATGGCCGATCCGCACGGCGGCGGGGCCGAAGAACTGCGGAAGGAACAGGGCAATTCCAGTGGCGAACAGGATGCCGCTGGTGCGGGGCAGGACGTGTGATTGCCACACCGCGATCGCCGCCATGATGCCCGCGGCAGCCAGCAGCAGCAGCCCGGCGCCGAAGATCGTCATCGCGAGCGGCTGGAAGCGCACCGCGTGGACGAGACTGAGCAGGCCGGCTCTGGGCCCAGCGGGCCCGGCGATCGCGTGCAGCCCGAAGTCCTCAGCCCCGTAGTAGGGCAGCACCAGCCCGGAGCCGATCCAGGCCAGCACCGCTGCGGTCAGGGCCAGCGGCTCGGCCCTGGTGGCCGCGAGCGCCGCGCGCAGGGCCAGCAGGCCCAGTGGCATCAGGATGAACCCGAGCATCGCGAAGAAATGAGCAGTCACCCAGGCAGTGGAGCTCATCGATGCTATTGCCCCGGCGACGGTGCCTTCGTCGTGCCAGGGCCGCAGCGCTGGGTAGGCGGCGAACAGCACGCCGGCTGCCGCCAAGGCGGCGGCGCCCGCGCGGATGCGGGTTGCGGAAGTGGACATGTGCGTCTCCCTGTGGTTGTGAGCTGCGGCGTCTTAGTGCCGGGGCAGCGATGCGAGATACATCTGGATGAGCTGTTCGTAGGTTTCGGCTGGGTCTTCGGCCATGCCGAAGCCGCCGCTGGATTCGATCGAGGCGAAGCCGTGGACGATCACGCGCAGGCACCGGGTGGCGTGAATCGCGGCGGCGCCCTCGAGGCCGTAGCCCCGCAGCACGGCCAGGAACACATCGATAAAGCGGGCCGCTGGCTGCGCTAGCGCCGGGACGTGCATCGGGTCCGGTGGCACCGCCAGGTAGCGGGCGGGATGTTCCATGCCGTAGGCGCGCAGCCGTCTCATCAGCGCGGCGATCGCTGCGTCCCCGCTCAGCCCGAGCACGGCTGCGGTGGCCACCTCGGTCATCTCGGCCAGGACCCGGGCGGCCACCCGTGACCGCAGCTCGGCCAGGCTCGCCACATGCTTGTACAGCGACGGCGCGGCGACCCCGGCCCTGGCGGCGACGACCGACAGCGACAGCGCCTCAGGCCCTTGCTCATCGACGATGCCCAGGGCGACATCGACCACCCCGTCGGTGCTGAGCCCTGCCCTAGGCACGGCCGCCAGTCCTCAAGTAGCTACGGCTCATAGCCAAAAAGCTATGTTTATGAGCTATCAGTTGTCAAACGCGAGGGCAACGCCGGCCAGATAAGTGCCCGGAAACTCACACCAGCTCTGCCAGGCTGCCCGGCCGCCTGCCAGCGCGCCGCCCCGGCCACGGAACTTGCAGTGGCCGGCTGGGTGGTGCAACGCCAAGTGCCCAGGCCGTGCTGTGCGGAGACATCGCTGCCCCAGGTTCAGCCGCCGGGACCGAACTGGGCGGTCTGGCCAAGACGCGAGCGCCCCAGTGCCCGCACACCGCCCGCCTACACGGCCGGCCACGACCGCGCGGCAGGCACTTACCGCACGAGATCCGCCGTTCGGCGCGGCTGACAAGCCCTCGACGCTCGTCAGCGGAGGTGCGCGGATCAGGTCGTTCTGTAACCGCTCATATGTCGGCGTGCCTGGTGGCTGCGGCTGCTGAGCCCAGGTTGCTGCTCAGTGCTCCCCGAGTTTGCCCGGGTGGGATCTGCCCCGGGGGTTGCCATGTTTCCCGGCATTGTTCCAGCGGCAGCCGCGGGACGGTCCGGCACGCGAGGAAACCGGAGACCGCCGCTGGTGGCAGAGACGGCAAATCCGGTGGCGAGGCTGTTCGGCACTTGACGGCTCTTGTTGCGGGCCGGAAACCTCACTACGCTCCAGCCAGCGGCCGGTGGTAACGCCGCGGCCGCCGGATACCGGAGGTGGCTGATGCGCTGGGCTCTGATGCCGGGGTGCGCCGTCGCGGCGCTAGTGGCCGTGCTCTTGGCCGCTGGGCCAGCGTCGGCCCGGCCGACCACATTCAGCCAAGCTCATGCAGGATTCCGAGCCGCCCCAGCCGCGGCACTGCCGGCACCCATACCTTGCAACACCTCCGCGGGCTCCTGCTGGCAGCCACCGCTCGTCGCTACCTGGCAGTATCAACTGCAGGGCTCGGTCAACCCATCCGGCCAGTGCATCTACCCAGGCACCGGATTCATCAACACCGCGATCACCGGCACGTCGTTCGCGACTGGAAAGCAGGTCGCGCCGACGGTGTTCGACATCGACATCTACCAAGACGGCAAGTGTTATACGCCGAACAACTACGGTGTGCTCAACAGCGCGGCGGTCAACGCGTTGCACGCCCAGGGGGACAAGGTGATCGGCTACATCGACGCCGGCACAGCGGAAACTTGGCGGCCGGACTATCCGCAGTACTCCAGCTTCAACGCCAGCTGCGGCGGCTGCCTGTTCGGCAAGCCGGTCGGTGGCTTCCGGGACGAGTTCTGGCTGAACATCAACACGAATGTCTCTGGCGTCAACCCGAGCACCGGGCAAACCGAGACGGCGCAGCAGTTCATCATCGACGAGCTCTCGGCGCGGCTGGACAAGGCGAAGTCGCTGGGCGCAGACGCGATCGAGTTCGACAACATGGACGCCTACCAGAACAAGACCGGGCTGACCATCAGCGCGGCCACCCAGGAGCAGTTCGACGCGACAATCGCGAACCTGGCGCACAGCAAGGGGTTCACTGTGGGCCTGAAAAACGACCTCGGCCAGGCAGGCGACCTGCAGCCATACTTCGATTTCGCGATCAACGAGCAGTGCTGGCAATACAACGAATGCAACTACCCGCCCCCGGGCCTGCAGGCGTGGCCCGGCACCTACGGCAAGGCTGTTTTCAATGTCGAATACAAGCTGGCCGCGTCGAAATTCTGCCCGCAGGCTAATTCGGCCAGTTACAACTTCAACTCGATACTCAAGAACGTCAACCTGTACGACGTCCCCTACACCCCCTGCCGCTGAGCGGCGGCAGCGGGGGTCGAAGTACAGCCAGGAAGAGCAGCAGTTCTGGTGCCCGATCTGGCCAGGCGGAGCCGCACACGGCCCGCCCATCACCGAACGCGACAGCCACGGCGTCATGGTCCGCCCCGAGTCGGCAGGGCCGCATAGCTGTCCAGGCCGAACATCACTTTGTGTGCTCAGTCGTAGTCCTGAGCACACGCCGAGCCGCCGATCTGCGCGAGCCAGCGCTTGTTCGCCGCTCATCAGCTGCGGCACGCAGATTAGGTTTGCGTGCACCATGATCGTTCCCAGCGGGCTACCGTTCAGGGCAGCAGGGGCGGGTTGTCAGGGCTGAGGAAGCTTCGCTCTTTGAGCCAGCCGTACAGCGGGACGCCGCCTACGCGAGTACTCCCCTGGTGCCTAACGTTTGCCTGAGGGTTCCTGCTTCGGCACAACACTTGGCAAGGGGCACCCGAGCAGATCGAGGTCGCGCACGCAGAAGCCGTGGTGCGCCCACTCCTCGCCCAGCACCACGTGCACGCACTCGAGCACCGACTTGCCCCTGGCGTACGGCGGCCAGCCTCGGCCCGCTGGCACTGGCGCGGGCGCCGACAGCTCATCGGGCGTAACGGTCGACAGCCAACGCTCTAGCTCGGCGCCCTGCTCGCCGCGCACGGCCAGCACCTCGTCGAGGCTCGGGGCCGCCGCTCGATCCAGGCCCTGCTCCTCTTGGTCGGGGACGAACTCGGACGCCAAGCCGATCGCGGTGAACGGCTCGGCCGACCCCAGGCAGCAGCGGCGGAACCACGAGTCGTGCACGAACACCAGATGGCGCAGAGTCTCCACCGCCGACCACTCGCCGCCGACACGCTGGTTCTCCGAACCCTTGGGCATCCCCCGGAGCCGCCCGAGCGTCGCAGCCCAGTCCGCCCGAAGCTGCCGGAAGGCTTCCCGCAGGTCGGCCGGATCGGCCGAGCGGATCAGCAGCCGCACTGGATGCCGCCGGTCAAGCTCGGCCTCCACGTACGACGTCACCTCGACTCCGTTAACCACCAGGTTCCTGACCAGCCCGTCGATCACAGCATCCTGCATCACCACCCCGATCAGATGGGCGCGGGTCAAGTCGCACTCACGAAATTCGGCATCGGTCAGGTCCTGGTCCTTAAATCTCGCCATGCCGGGCAGTATCCACCGGAGTACTGACACCCCGTGCCAGGACAGCGGGGTTACGAATCCCTGTCCTCCCCGCCACCGATCCGCTAGCCGCACGCCCTGATGCGCCGATCGGCGTCAGAAAGCACAGAACTGGTCTATTGCGCACAGACCACGGCCTAGAGGTTGTCAGCGGAAACGCACCGAGTCGGCGATTCGCGCGGCGCCAGACTTGAAATCGGGTCACAGTCCGTAATAAGCCCTGGTTGGCGCTAGCGCGCGAATAGCCGCCGATATGCGCGGCCACTGGCTGCATTCCGAGCAAAATTTAGGCCATCCATATCCGGCCGATATGTATGCCCTGGTGGTCGTCGGTGCCTGCGGGACGGTCAGGTCCGATGGGACGCGCCTGAGCCCGCCGGGGGCGGGACTATGCGGCCTTGCGCCTGTTGTGATGGCCCAGCGTCGGTGCCTGGCCCCGCTCTCGGACCGTTCTGGCTTTGCCGGTATCTCGTGATGCGGTCAGCAAGACGGCTACCACGATGGCTACCCAGGTAGCGCCGAGAGCGTAGCCGGCGAGGACGTCGGTCAGCCAGTGGGCTGCGAGGTAGATGCGGGAGGCGCCGACGATGAGGACGACCAGGGCGGCAGCGCTCCACAAGATGGCCCGCCTCCGGGAAGAGAGCCCGGCGCTGAGCACGATGGCGAGCATGGCGTAGAAGGCGGCCGATTGGGTGGCGTGCCCGGAGGGGAATGCGGCACCGGTGTAGTGCCCGATCCAGATCGCGGCGGGCGGCCGCGGCCGGCCGACCAGGGGCTTGACGATGTCATACAGGCCGATGCCGCCCGCGACGGCCGCCGCCAGCAGTGCCAGCGGCCGCCAGGTGCGGCGCCGGATGAGGAAATACAGGCCGATGGCCAGGCCCGCCGGGATGATGAAGGCGGTCGACCCGAGCCAGGTGAGTACGCTCAGGGCGCTGGTCAGCCACCCGGTCCGGTGGGTGATGACCCATGCGGTCACGTGCGGGTCGGCCAAGGCTGTGTCGTCGTGGCCGACGACGTCTTGGGTGAGGCCACCGAAAGCCCAGGCGGCGAGCGCCCCGGCCGCGATCGTGAACGTCAGCCAAAAGCCCCGGGGGCTGCGTGGATCGAGGCGGCGTCGGCCCCAGGCCACCTGGGCGGGGAACCGGCACCTGGCCCAGGTGAGCGGGGGTATCGCCGCGGCGCGGTCACCGATGGCTTTAAGGCCTGGTGAGCGGGCCGCGAAGTGCCGGGCGAGCCGGGCGGCGATCAGGCTGGCGACGATGAGGCCGAGCAGCACCAGCCCAGCTTGGCCGGCGATGCGCTCCACGCGGTGGTAGCTCGCCCCGGCCACGTAGCCGAGCACGGCGAACCCACTCCCCCACAGCGTGCCGCCGGCGACGTTGTAGAGCAGGAAGGTCGGGTAGTGCACCTCCGATATGCCGGCAAGGCCGGGCACCAGCACCCGAAGCGCCGCGGTGAAGCGCCCGAAAAACACCGCGCTGCCCTTGCGCCGCTGGACGTAGGCGCGCGCCGAGTCCAGGTTCTTGTCCAGGTGGGTGCGGATCACGGGCACCCGGCCGATGGTGCCGTGCAGGAGATGGGTCCCCCAGCGGCGCCCGATGAGGTAGCCGGTGGAGTCCCCGATGATCGCGCCGGAGACTGCGGCAGCGATCACTGCCCACAGCGGGACCGTTCCGCGCGAAGCCGCGACTCCCCCCAGGATGACCGCGATCTCGCCGGGGAAGACGAAACCGACGAACGCCGAGGCCTCCAGCGCCGGGAAGGCGAATACCAGCGCGAGAACGAGCCAGCCCGGCAGCGACAGGATGCGGTCGGTGACACCTGTGACCAGACTCAGAGTTGCCACCGCGGCTCACCCCGCCCGGAACAATCGCCGCCGCCACCTGACCGCGGCGGCCGCCGCCAGGATCTGTTCCACCGGTGTACCGCGGCCACCCGCAACCTCTGCCCGGGCGTCGCCGCCACCACGCCGTACTCCGTCGCCGTAACCGGCCGGGCCTTCGTTGTCATGACTTACCTCGGTAGGCGTCCACCCGTTCGGTGAACGGCTCCAGCCGCTCCAGGCATTCCTTCAGCCGTCGCTGCGCCTCGATCAGCCGTCGCTGCGCCTCGATCGTGAAGGTCTTATCTCAGGTCGGCGGCAGCGGCGGCCCTGGGGCGCTGGCGGTAATCCGTGAGGTGGTCATGTAGACCGGATCGCCCCTCTGGTGTCGGAATGGCGATGAGGTGGGCTGGTGCTCACGGGCCACCGACCGGGGACTGGGTGCGCTGGCGCGGTTGCGCGGGGCGACCAGCCGGTGACAGCCGCGCGCGTAGCCGCTATGGGCGGCCAGCGTGGATCGGGCGGCGCCATCCCCGACGGTACGGATCTGGGCGATCTGCGCGGGCACCCGCATAGCAGCACGAGCTGGTTCTGCGAGGCGTCAGGTGGGGTAACCGCGCGGGTTGAAGTAATAGCCTGGGGGTGCTGGTGGGCATACGATTCAGTCCCGCACCGGTGTCTGGGAGGGCTAGATGCGTATCAGCGACGTACTTCGCGTTAAGGGCGGGCAGGTCGTCACCGTCACCCCGGACACCGACGTGCGGCGCCTTCTCACGGTGCTCGCCGAACACCGGATCGGCGCTGTCGTCGTCTCTCACGACGGCACCTCGGTCGACGGAATCGCCAGCGAGCGGGACATCGTCCGGGCGCTGGCCCAGCGGGGCGCCGCGGTGTTGTCTGAGCCGATCACCGCTATCTACACAGCCGAGGTGCACACGGTTACGCCACAGACCCCCGTTGAAGAGGTCATGCGCATCATGACCGAGCACCGGGTCCGGCACGCGCCGGTCGTGGTGGATGGCGGCTTGCAAGGGATCGTGAGCATCGGCGACGTGGTGAAGAACCGCATCGACGAGCTCGAAACCGAGCGAGCACATTTGACCAACTACATCACCGGCACCCGCTAACGCGCCGGCTCAGCCCGCAGACGCCTCCACCGATCTCTCAAGAGCCTCGTCGAGGCAACCACCCGCAAATGCCGCGATCAGGTCCGTGCGAGCGAGCGGGCATTGATGATGTGGCCCATTGAGGTCGCCGCCTCCGGCCGCCCAAACCCAGTCGGTCACCTCAAGCGGCTTCGGTGACTGGTGACTGAGCGTGGCAGCGCTTCCGGTAAGGCGGGCGCGCTGCACCGCCGATAGGCGCGGTAAGCATCCTTCGGCCGGACTTCGTCCGAAGCGGCCGAACGGGGTGATCTGTGCTGATTAGAGGCTTCCGAACGCGCCGGCCGGCGTCCAGCTCTGCGAATGCGAGGCCTTACCTGAGACACCGGCCGAATAAGCCGGGCGGCGGTGGGTAGCTGGTGGCCGTGGCTAGAGCGAGAACGGTCGCCGGGTATGCCATCCCCGGCATCGTTGTGTTCTTCTTCTGGGTGGTCGTGGTAATCCTGGCCATCATCTTGCTGGCGTCCATCGTGCACTGGGCCGGCGGCGGGGTACTCCACCTCAGAGCAGGGCACTTCGTCCTGAACGTCGGCTTCACCTGACCGGGCCCGGCCGTGATCGCCTGACGTAGCACTGCTGCACACCAGGTGTTCTCCGCGCGCCCAGGCTGCGATCGATGACGGCCCGCTGGCCCAGCCCGTCTCCCGGCCTGCTCCATGCGCGCTTGCCCCAGCGACGGGCCGCGCGTCCCCGCCTGCACGGCGGGCAGCGTGTTGCCGGTTCGCCCGCGATGCGCGCCCATTCGTTAATTCGGGTGAGCTGGGAGCGCTGGCGATACCTGGCGATACTCAGGGAGCGGGCGTGGCGAGGGCGGTGTCGACCCAGGCCCGCAAGGCCGCCAGGGGGACGGCGCCGGTCTGCCGGGCGGCGACCCGCCCGCCGCGCAGCACCAGCAAGGTCGGGATGGCTTGCGCCCCGAACCGCGCGGACACCTGCGGCGAGACGTCGACGTTCACCTTGACCAGCTTGACCTTCCCCGCCAGATCACAGGCGACCTGCTCCAGCGCGGGACCGACCATGCGGCACGGCCCGCACCAAGGCGCCCACAAGTCCACCAGAACCGGGATCTTGGCGGCATCCGCCACGCCGGCGAACGTGGCGTCGTCGGCGTCGGCGATCCACGGCAGCGGCAGATGGCACTTGCCGCAGCGCGGCGTCCCAGCCGCTACGGCCGGCACCCGGTTCAACTGGCCGCAATGCCCGCACCGGACCAGCTCGCCTGCCATGGCCTCATTATCGCGCTGGCCCCGGCCTGGCGCCGTTCTGCGGCCTCGCGAATCAGACAGCACATCATCGGGGGCAGCTCCGGCATCCGCTTAACGAACGCCAGCCAACGGCTCCCCTTCACGCTATGTCATCTGCCCTCGCACAGAGCGAGGCGCGCAGTCCCGCCGATCTGGTCGCCTGGTCGTTCGCATGGACGGTCTTGGGGGAGGCGTTCAGAGTTGGTGATTCTGTGCCTAGCGCTGGTCAGCGCGAGGAGGTTGTCTTCTGGGTTGTCATTCCGCGGGGCTGGCGGGTTTGCGGTGCATCCGGTAATGGAGGACGAGGAAGGGCAGCCCGAAGATGGAGAAGGCGTGCTCGGCGCGCAGGCTGCCGTCGTGCAGGTAGACGTCGAGTTGTTCGGCGAAGCCGTGGACCGCGAGCACGGTGAGATCTTTGGTGGATGGGTCGATGTAGGCGAGGTAGTGGCCGGGCTGGTCCAGGTCGCTGCGGCTGGTCAGGACCAGGCCACCGCCCGGGCGGGCGCTGGGCAGCAGCGTGGCGGTGAAACTGGCCTGCGGTAGCGGGAAACCGACGCTCACGTAGCCGCGGCCGCTGTGCCGGTAGGTGGTGTAGATGCCGACGTAGATCGGCTCATCGGTATCGGTGAATGACCGGATCCAGCCGCGGATCGCCACGACGTCGCCGCCCGCTGGGGTGATTGTGTCGATCCGGCTGCGGATACCTCGTTGTGTCTCACGCTGGTTCATCGGCACGTTCGCCTGGCCCAGCGGGCGGGCGACCACGGTCCGGTACAGCAGGTAGCCCGGGCGCACCCACAGCCGCCACTGCGGGACGATGTCAAGAGTGAACCGGGTGGTGTGCTCGTAGAACTCGCGGACCAGCGCGTCGATGCCTGCCGGGTCGAACTCCGGCCCGGCCAGCTCGTCTACGGAGGCGACGATGCCGATGTCGGGAGCGCTGGCAATATAGTGGCCGCCAATCACCGCGGCCAGCTCGCGGACGTAGCTGGTGCCGACGTACCGAGACCGGGCTTCCCGCGGCACGACGAACGGCAGATCCTCCGCCTGGACCCGCTCGGCGAGCAGGCTCACCTGCGCGTCCCGGAAAACCAGCGCCGACGCTACCCGGTAGGCCAGCATCGTGGTGGCGGCGGCCACCGACGCCGGCACCGGTCGCCGCCGCACGGCGAGCACCCGGCCCACCCCGGCTCCGAACAGCGGCCCGAGCAGCACCTTTTGCGGCCGGATCCCGAGCAGGCCGCCGAGGGCCCCGGTCGCCGCCCCCACTGCGACGGGCCCGGCGCGGGTCGCCCGCCCGGCCGCCCACCCGAGCGGCGCTACCAGCGCGGCGCTGGTCGCGATCCGCTGCCACAACGGCAGGATCTCGCCGGGACGCTGCCGCGCCCGGGCCACCGCCTCGGACGCCGCCAGCCCGGCCGCCCCGGCGGCCGCGCTTAGGCAGGCAGCCCGCACACCCCGATGACCGGCCAAGGCGGCCCCGGCCACGCCGCCAATGATGCCGGCCGCGATGACAGAACCCTTCCGCTGCGCCCCAGTCCCCGGCTCAACCGCTGCCATCCCCAAAACGTACCGGTTGGCGTGGCCACCCGGCCCACCTGCATGCGCTGGAGACGAGTGCTGCTGGCGCATGCAGGCCATGCAGAAGCCGGTGAACAGGAAGGCTCCGCTGGTGCCTGTGCGGTGGAAGTCTGCCGGAGCGCTACTCCACTCAGATGGCCAACGGGAGGTCGGCGATCGGTGCGCTCAGCGCTTTGCACAGCGCCGATGCGGCACCCGCGCGCAGCCGGCGATCCGGCCGTTGTGAGGGAGATGCCGCCCGTAATGCTCCATCGCCGTGCTGGCTGCCGCCTCACGGTAGGTGCCCGCATATGCGGCTGGGCTGCCAACCCGGGTTCGGTGTCAGGGCGCGTCGCCGCAGGCTGGACGCCCCGGGGCAACAGAGCGTTGAGGATCAGGTACCGGGGGATGACCGGCGTCCCGGCTAGGTTGCGCCTGATCACCTGCCCTGGCGGCGGGCGAGCGTGCTGATGGTGACCCCCGGTTATGATCATCGGGTGCGTATCTGCCCGGACTGGCGCGCACCGGCACGCTGGAGGGACAAGCGCAGGTGAGTTGGACTGCTATCGCGGCGCTGCTGCGACGTGGTGCCAGGACCGTGGCGGCCGGGCGCGTGGCGCTCGGGCTGACCGCCCTGGCCTGGCCTTCGGTGCCGGCCCGCCCGTGGGTTGGCGCGGCAGCGGATGACCTGGCCGCACGGGTGTTCGGGCGCGCTCTCGGAGCGCGTGATATCGCCCTGGGGCTGGGCGCGCTAACAGCACTGCAGCGCCCGGCCGCCGAGCCCGGATCAGCTTGCGCATGGGTCGCCGCAGGCGCCCTGTCCGATGCCCTCGACGTGGTCGCCAGCCTGTCATCGTGGCGCGAGCTGCCGCGGATCAGCCGGTGGCTGGTCGCCGGCTCCGCTGGCGGCGCGGCCCTGGTCGGCGCTGCCGGGGCAATAGCCATGCGGCCGAACCGGAACGGCGCGTCCACCTGAGGTAATCCTTCGCCGGTTACCATCGCATGCCACCGGAAGGTGGCGAAGATCATAAACTCGCAGGCACGCTCACCGGTCATGGTGACACGGTGACCTGCAGCCAATCCCGTACCGCTAGATCATGTCCTGCTTTGCACCTGCGACTCATACACCTCGCTGCTCAGCGGGACATCAGCCCAGATGATTCCCCGGCCAGTTTCCCCGCGCGCCGCGATCGGAGGCCATGCGCAGTCACGGAACGTGCGCGGCTCCGGGGTAATTGCGCGCACGTAGAACCGCTTAATAGCGCGGCGCGCCGGGTCAGCTGGCTGGCCGTCCGTGCCGCACCGAACAAGTAATTCTGTCGCGTCGGCGAGCCGTTCCTGATGCGCGAGACCGCTGGTCTGATCTTCTGGCGGGTCCGGCGACCGCCCGGTCATTAGCCTGGCTAGCCATGCTCGGCGACCTGCGGCTGTGGGACGACCTTGTGCAGGTCGTCCCACCGCACCTGGTGGAGGTGGCAGCTAGGCGGTCGCGGTGGGCGGGCGGTGTTGGGGGATGGTGCGGCGGGGTGGCGGCGCGCAGCCGGTCCAGCACAACCCCGGACAGGGCCATGACGGTGATCGCGCCGAAGGCACCGAAGACCGCCTACTGGCGGTCGACGCCCACCCCGGCGGCGGCGGTGACGGTCCAGCCCAGCGCCCACAGCAGCGGCATGGCCACCGCCCACACCCAGGAGCGGGCCACCCGGTCGCGGAGCGGGAACGCTTGGGCGGCGCCGACCGGGAGCCCGGTGATGGCGCCCATCAGGGCCAGCTCGCCGGCGGTGGCGCCGTCCGTTGCCGCCGTAGATGTCCGACCGCAGGGCGCCGGCGATGGTCGTGATGCCAGGATCACCAGGACAGCGAACATGGCCGCCGGGCCCAGCGCCAGCACTCCCCTCCCAATCGATCACACATAACTGGCTGCCCGGCGCGAACTCAGAATCTCCGGGGCACCTTACGTCCTCGCGCCCCGTAAGGGCTGGACACGTAAGGGGGCTCCAGGTCAGGAGCGTTTTCGGACGTGCGACCGGTGACCTACTTGCCGAAATGCCCCGATTGCCCCCCACGCCGCGCAACTGGTGAGCGTCTCCGGGTAACTGGTGAGCGTTTCCTGCCAGCGATGCTCCGATGGGCACGGCTTTGCTGCGAACTCGATCTTGGGTTGCACCTAGTTACGACATCACGCTGAGTGACAGCAGCGGGCCACGAGAACGCGCGCATACCCGCCTATGCATTGGTGCTGAACCGAGGCCGAGTAGGCGGATCACCATGCAGATCTGGTAGATCTGGGTGCGGCCACGGGTTAGTGGCCCTAGTCCCAGCAGAGGCAGAACGGCTTGTCGGCCGGGTCGGCGTAGACCCGCCAGTTCTCTCCGCCGGAGGACAGCGAGGTGGCGCCGAGCTTCAGTACCGCTGCCTCGGCCGCGTCGACGTCGTCGACCGTGACGTCGAGATGGAACTGCTGCGGATACGCGGGGTCGGGCCACCGCGGCGCGTGGTACCCGGTGATCTGCTGGAACAACACCGGCTGCGCCCCGTCCTCGCCGATCATCGCCACGCCCTCGCCCTGGTACGTGATGGGCTTGCCGAGGAGATCGGCGTAGAACGTGCTCAGCTGTTCGGCGTCAGGGCAGTCGAGCATCACGCCCATGAGCGTGATCTCCGGCTTCGCCGGGAATTGGCACAGGTCGAACGGGTGCCCGGCCGGGTCGGCCAGCGTGTACCAGTTCTCGTTCTTGCGCAGCAGCTCGGCACCCAGCCCGGCCGCCTTCGCCGCACCGGCGTCGAGGTCCGGCACGCGCAGGTCGAGGTGCGCCTGCTGCGGGTACACCGGATCGGGCCACCGCGGCGGTATGTGGCCGGGGCTGCGCTGGGCGGCGATGCGCCACCCGTCCCCGGTCGCCATCGTGATCCACTCGTCGTCGGCGTCTTGCTCGGTCCACCCGCCCAGGGCGGTGTAGAACGCGGCGAGCCGCCGGGCGTCGGGTGCGTCGAGCACCACCGTGCGCAACGTGCCGATCATCGGACACTCCCTCCTGAGTCGCCGCTCATCATGCCCGGGACGGCTCGCCCGTACCGTCGGAGGGTCGATGCGGACCGGGAGTAGGCGACGCGGCGTAACCCGGCCGTCGCGGCCCATGCCGCGGACCTGGCGCAGCGGTCCCAGGGGCTACCGCTTCGGCTTGTAGGTCAGCACGACGACGCCATTGCCGACCTGGTTCACCTCGGCCAGGTCGAGGTGTGCGGTCGTGATCCCGGGCAGGAGAGGCTCCCCGGACCCGGCGATGAACGGGTACACCCACAGGTGCAGCTCGTCCAGCTGCCCGCCTTCCAGGAGGGCCCGGCTGAATGAGCCGGTGCCGTACTTCAGCAGCGTGCCCTCACCGGACTGCTTGAGCTTGGCGACCGCTTCGACGGCGTCCCCCCGCAGGATCTCGCTGTTCCAGGTGGCGCCGGTCAGCGTGCGGGATGCGACGTACTTCGGCAGCGAGTTGATCCTGTCGGCCAGCTCGCCAGTGCGGCTGGGCCACGACGCGGCAAAGACCTCGTAGGTCGCCCTGCCGAGCACCAGGGCATCAGCGGATTGGAGCAACCTCGCGGCGTACGCGGCGTGCTTGTCATCCTGGAACCGCGCGTGGGCGCTCCAGAAACTCTCGCCGGAGACCATCCCGTCGAGTGAGATGTACGTTGATTCGACCAGCTTCTTCATGGCGGGGAGCGTAGGCGCCTTATCCGGGGCTTGTCTTGTACCGAAACGCAGGTCACAAGTCCAGGAACATCCCGCCGCGCGCCAGCTCGGCCGGTGTGTAGCCGATCAGCTGCCGTAGCGCGCGTGTCAGGTGCGGCTGGTCGTAGTAACCCGCGCCGCAGACCACGTCCGCGATCGCCGCGCCCGCGCGCAGCAGCCGGGCCGCGTGCCGCGCCCGCTCAATCAGCTGCAGCTTGCGGCGCGGCAAGCCGACGGCCCGCACGAACCGGCTCTGCGCGGTCCGCTCCGGCACGGTGCCTGTCGCGCTGCCGTGCTGCAGCTCCTCGACCAGGGGATCGAAGACCAGCAGGCCGGCATGCGTGAGACGGTCGATGAAGACGTCGACGTTCTGTGCCGTCGGCATCTCCCATGCCCGGCCGTCCAGCAGAATCCGGCCGTCCGGCAGGATCGGCAGCACCGCGTCCTGGAGGTTGGCGAGCCGGGCGGGAGCGAACATCGGCAGGTACGCCCCGAGGCGGAAATCGGCGCCGAAGTACTCCGCGTCCCGCGGGCACGACAATGTCGTCGCCTTCGTCTCCGGGCCGCGCAGGTGCACCGTCGTGGCGCCGCCGACCCGCACGAACCCTATCCCCGGGTTGACCGAGGCGATCGAGCTGAAGTCGGCTGGACTGTCGCACTTGGCGGTCCAGACCCGGGCCAGGGGCCCGGCCGGTCCGCTGACGACGTCAATACTCAGACCCACGTGTTTGGGCGGTCCAGGATGTGGTGGCGGGTGCATGATCGCCACTCAGCGGCCGTCGAGGAACGGTGTGATCAGTGCGAGCACTTGGCCGGGCCGCCGTGTCACGCCGACGTGCGTGGTCCCGGGGAGCACTGCCAGTTGCGCGCTCGGCAGGAGCTCGAACATCTCCACCACCTCAGGCAACGGAGTGAAGTCGCGGTCGCCGAAGATCAGCAAGGTCGGCGCCTGCAGTGATCGCAGTTCGTCGGTCCACCCCCGGAACTCGTGCACCATCGCCGAGTTTTTGGCCGCGAACTCGTCGAAATGCGCGGGGTCGGGAGCGACCGCCTTGTAGGCGTCGCGCCACGCCTGGAAGTCCGCCGGTGTCGGCAGGCGGTCCTCGTCGAGTGGCGTGCTTTCCCGCCCCGGCGGGCGGTGGGCGTCCGCCGAGGCGACGATCAGCTTGCCGACCCGGGCGGGTGCGCCGAGCGCGGCCGCGCATGCGACCAGGCCGCCGAGGCTGAAGCCGAATAGATCCGCCTGGTCGATCTCCAGATGGTCGAGCAGCGCGATGACGTCACCGGCCAGCGCCTCGATCGTCATCGGGCGGCTGGTGTCGGCGGTGTGCCCGTGGCCCTGCAGCTCCACCCCGATCACCTGCCTGCTCGCCGCAAGGGGCTCGAGCATCAGCCCGAAATTGAGGTCGATGGTCAGCAGGCCACCGTGGAGCAGGATAAGTGGTCGGCCGGAACCGTGCGTCTCGTAGTACAGCTGCAGGCCGTTCACCGATGCGTACGCCATGCCCGGTATGACGATACGCAGCCTGCGAACTCATCGCGAGGCGCCGCGCATGCCGCACACCGCTGTGTAGTCGTGACCGCCGACGCGGTGCTGTCCGACCCAAGGCGAGGTGTACGAGGTGAGGGCCGGCGGGCGTCAGACGACCCTATCGGATTAACCGCAGAGGTACCGGTGCCAGCGTTGCCACCGTCAGCACGGCCAACATCATGCGCTGCCCAGCCAACAAGCCCATAACTGGGTGATCTGGGTGCGCCCACCAGCGCGATCGTCTCATCTGTCTGCCGCACCAGGAAGTGAGTTACGCTCTGTAACTCGCGCTGGTCAGCACCCAGTGCGCAAGTAACCGCCTTATAGGTCGGTCCTCGGCGTTCAGTCCGACTGCGTCAACGGCGCCCAGGACTGGTGGGTCTGCGCGGCGAGATGAGCGTGGCGCGGGTATGTAGGCGCGCTGCCGCTGGGTCGTGCATTCGCGTTCAGGTGTTGACAGCTCACCGGGCCCGGAGCTGCCGGAGCCGCGGGCCGGATTAGCCGTGGGTGTCCTGCTGGTGCAGCTCGGTTTCGAGCAGGTCCATGGCTTTGAGAAAGGCTTGCTGCTCGGCGGGGGTGAGCTGGTCCAGGACGCGGGCCAGTGGTTTGGCGGCGTCGTCGAGCCAGTGACCGATCAGGGCTGCCTGGCCGGGGATGATCTGGACGATCGTGCGCCGCCGGTCGGCTGGGTCGGGGCGCCGCTCGACCAGGCCGGCCCGGTCAAGGTCGGCGAGCACGCCGCTGACCGTGGGCAGGGTCAGGCCCAGCCGGGAGGCCAGTTCGCCGACGGTGAGCGGGCCGCCGCGGATCTGCTCAAGCGCGGCGACGTGCCGCGGGCTCAGCGGCGCGGGCGCGGGCGCAGCGCGGTCGTGCCAGCGCCGCATTCCCCTGGTCACGCGGGGGAACAGCTGCATCAGGCGCAGGCACAGCGCGGAGTGCTCAGAGCTGCCCGCCTGATCCGCCATGGCCCTTGCCTTCCTGGTGCGCCGCCTCGCCTTGACACTCGGGCCCAAGTCTATATGCTTTTGCTATCAAAACTGTTCTGTTTCGAGAAACGAAATGTATGGAGGGCGACATGACGTCGCAGGGACAATTGACCAGTTCGGCGCTGCAGGCGCTGGTCCAGGACGGCACGCTCACCGGGTCCTGGACCCTGGATTCCAGCCAGGTCCCAGGTCCTGTTGGAGACCAGGCACACCTGGGGCCTGCTCCCGCTGCACGGCGTCTTCGGCCAGGTCACCGGCACCGGCACGGTGACCGCGGCCGGGCAGGTCACCGGCACCCTCACCGTGGCCGCCGCCTCGATCGATACCAAGAACAAGATGCGCGACAAGGACCTGCGGTCGGCCAAGGTTTTCGACACCGCCAACCACCCCGACATCACTTACACCGTCTATGGCATGCAGCCCGCCAGCGGCGGCGCCCGGGTGACCGGCAGCCTGGCCGTCCGCGGCCGCACCCGCCCGCTGTCCTTCGACGCGAAGGTCTCCGCCAGTCCAGACGAGGTGCGACTGGACGCCGAGGTCCCAGTCAACCGGGCGGACTTCGGCCTGACATACAGCCCGCTGCGCATGGCGCCGATGCACAACACCATCGTCATCCACGCGGTGTTCACCCGCCCGTAAGCTCACCGCGCCACACCAGGCTCAAACTCACTCACGCTGGGTAACCCACCCGTCCGCTGCCTGCACGCGAGAGCCGCCGTTATGGTCGACCGCGAGACTCTGAAGCTTGGCGTTCAGCCGTGCGCATATCCGGGGTACTGATCGTGTTTCCTGGGCTGAGGACCGTGCTTCTGGTGCTGTCAGCCGTGAGCTGATCCGCACGCAGGCGGTTGCGTCAGTCCGGATGGCGGCGGTTCTCGGCCGGGCGCCGAGGGCGGCGTCCTGTGCGGCAGCTGTCCTTACGATCCGCGTGGGCTTGAGCGGGATATGGCGCTGGGTGCAGTATGGGTGCGGCTACCGTTGGTAGCGCCTTCTGCGATCGCCGGCAGCCAGTCACAACGCTATGTGCCGATTCCAAAGGTAGTCTTCGGCTTTTCTGCCGCCGCCTAGGTGGTTCCATTTCCCAAATTCAAGGAGGCTGCGATGCACCAGGACCGCTGGCGCACGAAGGCAGGCATGATCGCCGTCAGCGCCGTCGCCCTTGGCCTGGTCGCCGGCTTTGTCCTGGGCATGAACTCGACGGTGGGCGCGAGTGCGGGAGCCCGCACGCGCGCGGCGGCAGGCAGCATCCCGCATGGCTACGCCCAGGTCGACCCGCGGAACCCGGCCCGTTCGCAGCAGGTATTCCTGGGGCAGCCGCTGAGCGACAACGCGCCCATCTTCCCCGGCGACCCTCCGGTCAGATGGCAGCTCTGGAACTGCGTCAAGGCTCATCCCAGCGTGCCGCGCTGCCAGCACGGATCGGGCTACACCCTGGAGCAGATCCAGTCGCTGGGCACCCACACCGGCACGCACATCTCCGCGCCGTGCCACTTCCACGAGGGCAAAACGTGCCTGAACCGGCTGCCCGAGAAATTCTTCGGCCTGCGCCCGCTGCTGGTGATCAACGTCAAGCCGCTGATCCTGGCCCGCCACGGCAATGGTGACTTCTTCATCACCACCAGCTACATCCAGAACTGGCTGCGGCGCACCGGCTGCCGGGCGATCCCGCAGAACTCCTACGTCGTGCTCTACACCGGGCTGTCCAGCTTCTACCACCTGGGCAACCATCGGGTGCCGGGCCGGTACAACGACTACTACGACGATGTCCCCGGCTTCAGCGCCACCTCCACGAAGTGGCTCTGGCAGCACGGCGCGATCGGCGTCGGCGCGGACACCTTCGGCCCCGACGCCACCATGGACCAGCACTTCGGCTCGACCACCGAGATCACCGCCCTCGGCGGCATCACCCTGGAGAACATGGGCCCGGGCCTGGCGCGCATGCGGCCGTGCGGCGACTGGATGGAACTCAACGGCCCACGGCTGGCCAGCACCTCCCACGACCAGCTCGGCGGCAGGCTCGACTTCTCCGGCGCCTGGATGGGCATGGACGGCTGGACCCTCCCGAAGACCTCATAACCAAGGACGGCTCACCGGGACGCGCCCCGCAGCACCTCCCCGGCAGCGGGTCGCCTCACCAAACTGTGCCCGGCCCGGACTCATCCGAGCCGACGATCTCGACGCTGCGCACAGCCGCAGCCACGAGCCCGCTCGCAGCCAGGATGACCAATCCCTCGCCATCAGATGTCACCTGACGTGGCCGCACCTTGGTTGGAAAAAGCACGCGTAGCCGCCGTTCTGAGTGGATCTGGAATGGTGCCCAATACGACGTGGCCGCGCGCATAATCGGATCATCTGCCGCCCGGTCAACCGGGCTTTTGCGCGCATGGTTGCTGGTTCGCCGGGCAGGCCAGCGGCGGCCTGCGCGAACAGGGCGGCGGCGAGCGACCAGGATGCCCTTCTTCTGTGCGCGGATCAGCCCGGCACGCAGCACCCGCCGGTAGGAATCATTCCTCTAGAGGACGCCAGCCAGCGTTACCTGGCACGGCTGGCGGTGGTGACGGTGGCGCTGGCGTAGGCGCAGCCCTTGGTGTCGCAGAGGGTTACGACACCCTTGGGGGCGTTCCTGAGGCTGCCGGAGCCGGGGTCGGCGGGCACCACCGTGTCCTGGCGGAGGGTCCAGCTGCCACAGGCAGGGCACGCACCGGCTACCCGGTCACCCCACCGCTTGCGGGGGTTGGCCAGCAGGAGGGCACCGGCGACGATAAGGCCGGCGATGACGAAGGCGGCGATGCCGATGACCAGCAGCCAGCTGGTCACGGTGCCGAGGGGCAGGAACGGGATCGCCTTGGCAAACGCGCGCACCCGGAAGACCAGCACCCAGCCGATGGCGGCGCAGACCGCCGCCGCGAGCAGCGCGAGGAGCAGGTTGCGGCCCGACCGGCGGTTCCTCTGCTCCCGCCTCGCCGCCTCGATCAGCAGATCCTCGTCAGTGGCCATACCTCTGCCGCCTCCTCCATGCCCGCGCGACTCCCTTCCGGAGACCGCGGTCCTGAGAACAGCATCGCTCAAATCCAGAACCACTGGCTACGTGGAACGCGCCGCCCAGCCGCGAGCACGTTGGGAGGATGCAGGATGGTCCCGGTCCCGGTGCCAGGCCTGGGCTGCTGGCTCGCCATAGCTGGCTCCGCCCGGCTGAGCCCCGGGTTTACCTCCGCCAGCCGGTCACCGAGCGTGGCCGGAACGCCGGTGGGGCAAGCACGCCGAGCCGCCGATATGGTCGGCGGTGCAGCGAAGATCGACGAAGCTGGCGAGAGCGCCGATCGCGGCGTTCTGTGTGTAGCCGGCCGGTGTGCTGTTGCGAGGTCCGGGGTTCCGCACCTGGCGCAGTCGGCGGGGACTGGCCCGGTCCGCATGGATCTATGTGATCTCGGTCCGTGCATGGTCATCCTGTTCCTGGCGGCAGCGGCGGGGCAGGCGGACAGTGATGTCGAGGCCGCCGGTGGGCATTGCAGTTGCATCCACGGTGCCGCCGTGCACCGCGGTGATCGATGAGACGAGGGCGAGGCCGAGGCCGAAGCCGTCGTGCCGGGTGCGGTCGTCGAGCCGGGTGAATGGCAGGAACAGCCGGTCAATCTGATCGGGTGATACAACCGGGCCGGTGTTGACGATGCGCAGCAGGGACGCGCCGTTGTCGGTGGTGGTCGAGATGGAGATGGTGCCGTCGGCGATGTTGTAGCGCTCGGCGTTGTCGAGCAGGTTATTGACGAGCCGTTCGAGCAGCACTTGGCCACCGGTCACCGGGGCTTCGCCGAGCGTGGCGGTCGTCGTGATGCCGCTAGCGGTACGTCCCTCGAGTGCGTCTTCGGCGACGGCGGCTAGATCCAGCGGGTCGGTGAGGGCGCGCGCCTGGTCGTTGCGCGCCAGGACCAGCAGTGCCTCAATCAGCCGTTCGGCGTGACCGGCGGCCTGGCGGACATCGGCGGTCATCGACACCAGCTCCTCACGCGTCGGCTCGGGCCTGGCGAGGACGACGTCCATCGCGGTCCGCATGACGGTCAGCGGCGTGCGAAGCTCATGGCTTGCGTTGGCGATGAACTGCCGCTGGCTGGTGAAGGCGCGGTCGAGCCGTTCGAGCATCGTGTCGAAGGTGTCGGCGAGCTCACGCAGATCGTCGCGCGGGCCCTGCAGGGCGATGCGCTGGGACAGGTTCTGCTCACTTGCCGCACGGGCAGCTGCGGTGAGCCGGTGTACCGGCCGCAGGATGCGCCCGGCGGTGATCCAGCCTGCGGCCGTGGCGAGCAGTGCGGCGCCGACCAGGCTAAGCAGCGAGTAAGTCAGCAGGTGGGTCAGCGTTATGCTGCGCTGTGCCGAGGCGCCGACCTGGACACCGTGAGCGTACAGCGCGGCACATTGGTTCAAGGCGCCAGGGCCACCACGGGTCTGCGCCGCCACGACG
Organism: uncultured Actinomycetes bacterium; assembly: GCA_963726415.1. Classification (GTDB taxonomy): domain Bacteria; phylum Actinomycetota; class Actinomycetes; order Streptosporangiales; family Streptosporangiaceae; genus DASXKD01. Next base: position 150,931 of record CAVSCM010000021.1, on the reverse strand, counting down.
CACTTCCCGATCGCTGGCTGGATCGCCCGGGGGATGGTGGCGGCCGGCGTGCTGTGCAAGGTGTGTGCGACCAGCAGGTAGGTGATCAATACCAGCGCGGCGCCGCCTAGTGTGAACAGCGACATGTAGAGCAGCGTCAGCCGCGACCGGGCGCTGAGATGCCTTCTCACAGCCGGTAGCCGACCCCGACGACGGTCTCGATCAGCGGCGGGTCGCCGAGTTTGCGCCGCAACCGTGCGATGGTCACCGCGACCGTGTTGCTGAACGGGTCGGCGTGTGCATCCCACACGTGTTCGAGCAGCTCCTCGGCGCTGACCGCAGCGCCGTCCGCGCCGGCCAGGCACTCCAGCACGCCGAACTCCTTGCGGGTCAGGGCCAGCGGAATGCTGCCGCGGCTGGCGCGGTGCCGTGCGCGATCGACCACCAGGTCACCCCGCCGCACGACCGCGGGCGAGCCAGGCCCGCGCCGCCCCAGGGCGCGGATGCGCGCGATCAGCTCGCCGAAGGCGAACGGCTTGCCGAGATAGTCGTCCGCGCCCAGCTCCAGCCCGTCGACCCGGTCCTCGACTTCCGCGGCCGCGGTGAGCATCAGGATGCGGCTGGGCGAGCCGTCGCGCACCAGCTGGCGGCAGACCCGGTCGCCGTGCACGGCCGACAGGTCGCGGTCGAGCACGACCACGTCGTAGTCGGTGCTAGCCGTGGCCTCCAGGGCTGCCGCCCCGTCGTAGACCACGTCGACGGCGAAACCGGCGTCGCGCAGGCCCTCGCCGATCCGGTTGGCCAGCGCAACGTGATCTTCCACGATCAGCACTCGCACCTGCACATTGTGCGCCTGCCTCGATGACATCCGTCTAACAACCACTGTTCGGCTCCTGTCATCGGCTCCGCACTAGAACGGATATGCAGCGGCGTGGACCACCCCGGACGGAGCATCGCATGAACCGGAAACCAGCTCGCCCCGCTTGGCGCCGGCGACGGCGGGCAGGGCTGCGGCCAGCGCGGGCCGCGGCCGCCATCATCTCCACCGCCGCCCCGGCCCTGCTGGCGGCGGCATGCAGCGGCAGACCATCCTCCACTGGCGGTTCACCGAATGCGGGCGGGTCAGCGGCCTCCACGTCAGTGGTCGCCTATTCCCATTGCATCCGCTCCCACGGCGTGCCGGGCTTCCCCGACCCCCCAGCAGCGGACAGGTCCCGAAGGGCGACGCGCAGCAATTCGGGGTCAGCAGCTCCCTGCTCCATGCGGCCGAGAGAGCCTGCCAGCACCTGTACCCAGGCAACGGCGGGTCGTTCCAACAGTCGATCCAACAATGCGAGTTGACCGGCGACTGTCCACAGGCCGTGGTGCAGCAGGCGCTGACAGAAATGCGGAACTACGCCCAGTGCATCCGCTCCCACGGCGTGCCGAACTGGCCCGACCCCACCACCGATTCCCAGGGGCGTCCTTATTTCGATGTCAGTAGAGCCGGTATAAGCCATGCATACACACATTCGCCGCTGTTCGAGTCGAAGGATCGCATATGCGAGCGTCAGGTAGGTGGCTCGGCAGGACTACCCGTTCCGATGGGTTGAGGTGTTTCGGATGAAAGGCATTGCCGCCATTATCGCGGCGGCCGCTCTGACCCTGCTGGCGGCGGCGTGCAGCGGCAGCTCATCATCAGCCGGATCCGGCGGCTCCCAGGATGTGGGAGGGTCAGCAAACTCCCAGCATGGACTCGCCTACTCCGCCTGTATACGCTCGCACGGGGTACCGAAGTACCCCGACGCCAACAGCAGCAACGAGTTGCCTAGCGGGTTGCCCAAGGTCGACCCGCAGCAGCTCGGGGTCAGCAGTTCCCAGTACCAGGCGGCTCAGCGGGCCTGCGCACACCTGCTCCCCAACGGCGGCCAGATGACCCAGACCGAGTCGCAGCGGGATCTGAGAGCCATGCTGGCATTCGCCCTGTGTATGCGCTCCCACGGGGTGCCGAACTGGCCCGACCCCACCAATGGTCCCGCGGGCTGGGGTTTCAATCTGGTCCATGTGCATGGGTTCGACCCGAATTCGTCGCAGATCGATCACAAGATGAGCGAATGCTCGCAAATGCTGCCCGCAGGCGTAGGGGTTCCACTGTCCCGCCCGGGGCGGCCCGGCTAAACAGCGGCTCAACGTAATAGAACCGCCGCGCCCGTGCGACGAGAAGCGGAATGACCGTGAAGGAGATGCCATGAGTGCCAGGACCGCGCCGACGGCCCGCGAACGTGTCGGCCTCGCCGGGCCAGGTGGCCGGCGAGGCCGACGCCGGTGGGTGACAGTCACAGTGGCGGGTGTAGTGGTGCTGCTGGCAGCGGGGGCGGTGTGGCTGACGGGCGGGTTGCGCACCCACGGCCCGTCCGGCGTGGGGAACGACGCTGGCCTGTATGGCACCTCGACCGCGCCTGTGAGGCGGGAGACGCTATCGGCGCAGACGGCGGTGAGTGCGACGCTGGGGTATGCCGGGTCCTACATGGTGACGGTGCCGAGTTCCTCGTCGCTGGGGTCAGGGCCGGGAACGTTCACCTGGCTGCCGCCGGCGGGCCGGCTGATCCGGCACGGCCAGGTCTTGTACCGGACGAACAACGGGGTTCCCACGTTCCTGCTGTACGGGAGGGTGCCGGCCTGGCGGAATCTGACGGAAGGCATGCGCGGGGCGGACGTGGCCCAACTCAACCACGACCTTGTGCGGCTGGGGTACGCCGGCGCAGGGTACATCGCCGGGGCGGGCCGGGATTACTTCTCCTGGGACACCAGGTACGGGCTGGAGCAGTTGCAGGCGAAGCTGGGGCTGGAACAGACCGGGTCGCTGCCGCTGGGGCAGGCGGTGTTCGAGCCGCGGGCGCTGCGGGTGGCCACAGTGCGTGCGTCGCTAGGGGCGGCTGCCTCGGGGACGGTGTTTTCCGCGACCTCCGCCCGGCATGTGGTCTCGATCAGTCTGGACGCCGCCGACCAGTCGGAGGTGACAATAGGCGATCCGGTGACCATCACGCTGCCGGACGGGTCGGTGACGCCGGGGGTGATCTCCTCGGTAGGCAAGGTGGCGTCCGGGCACGGCAGCTCGGCGAGGATCACTGTGCTGGTACGGCTGGTTCATCCGGGGGCGGCTGGGCACCTGGACCAGGCGCCGGTGGCGGTCAACATCACCACCAACCAGGCGCACAATGTGCTGGCGGTGCCGGCGGCGGCGCTGGTGGCCCAGTCGAGGAGGAATGGGGAGGCGGGCGGGGGGTATGCGGTCGAGGTGGTCTCCGGCCGCCATCATCACCTGGTGCCGGTGAGACCGGGCCTGTTCGATGACGCGGCCGGGGTGGTCCAGGTCACCGGGCCGGGGCTTTCGGCCGGGCAGCGTGTCGTGGTGCCAGCGTCATGAGCGGCGGGCCGGACGTGCTCGCGGATACGGTCCTGTCCGTGGCCGACTGCCCGGGACGGGTGCTGGAACTGGAGGCGGTTACCAAGATCTACCCGAGCCGGCCGCCGGTGACCGCGCTGGCCGGGGTGAGCTTCGCGGTGAGAGCCGGGGAACTGGTCGCGGTGCTGGGTCCGTCGGGGTCGGGCAAGTCCACCCTGCTGCACCTGGCCGGGACCCTGGACAGGCCGACCTCCGGGACCGTGCGGGTCGCCGGCCTGGACGTGGCCGCCTTGTCGGACCGGCAGCTGGCGAGGCTGCGGGCCGGGTCGGTCGGGTTCGTTTTCCAGCAGTTCTTCCTGGACGAGCAGCAGACCGCGCTGGCCAACGTGGCCGACGGGCTGCTGTATGCCGGGTACGGTGCCGCCGAGCGCCGCGAGCGGGCCCTGGCTGCGCTTGCGCGGGTCGGGCTCGGCAACAAGCTGTCGGCGCGGCCCACCCGGCTGTCGGGGGGCGAGCGACAGCGGGTGGCGATCGCCCGGGCGCTGGCCGGCTCCCCGGCGATCGTGCTGGCTGATGAGCCCACCGGGAACCTCGACCAGGGCACCGGCGCCGCCATCCTCGACCTGCTCGGAGAGCTCAACCAGGCCGGAGCCACGATCGTGGTGGTCACCCACGACCGGGCCATCGCCGCTCGGATGCGCCTGGCAGATCGAGATGCTCGACGGGCGGATCGCCGCCGACAGCGGCGAGGCGGGCGGGCGACTAGTCGCCCGCCCGCGAGCTGGGCAGCAGGAGACCCGATGACCACCGCGACGCCCGCCCCGGGCCGGCTACAGATCGCCGACCTGGCCCGGCTGGCCGCGGTGGGTCTGCGGACCCGTAAGCTGCGCGCCGCGCTGTCCGCGCTGGGGATCGCGATCGGGGTGGCCGCGATCGTCGCGGTGCTCGGGCTGTCCCAGTCGTCGGCGGCGGGATTGAACGCCGAGATCGCCGACCTGGGCACTAACCTGCTCACCGTCGCGAACGGGCAGTCTTTCACCGGCGGGGCCGCCGAGCTGCCCAAGCCCGCGCCGGGGATGATCGCCCGTCTGGGCGGAGTCACCGACGTGCAAGACACTGGGCAGGTCAACGGCATCAACGCCTACAAGTCGCGCTACATCAACCCGATCGAAACCAACGCCTTGTCGGTGGACGCCACCAGCCTGGGCCTGCCCAGGGCGGCCAGCACCTCGCTGGCCCAGGGCAGGTTCCTGAACGCCGCCACCGCCCGCGAACCCGTCGCGGTGCTCGGCGCCGCGGCCGCGCAGAGGATGGGCATCGACCGGATCTGGCCCGGAGAGCGGATCTGGGTCGGCGGCCTGTGGTTCTATGTCGCAGGCATCCTCAAACCTGCAGTGCTGGCCTCTGAGATCGACTCCAGCGTGCTGATCGGCTATCCGGCCGCGGAGAAATACCTCGTCTTCGACGGCCACCCCTCCACCATCTACATCAAGGCCGCCACCGGCCAGGTCCGCGCCGTCGACAGCCTGCTCGCCGCCCAGGCCAACCCGGAGAACCCCTCGTATGTCACAGTCTCCCAGCCGTCGGCCGCGCTCACCGCCCAGGCCGCCGCCAAGGGCGCGTTCAGCACCCTGTTCCTGGGCCTGGGCGCGGTCGCGCTGCTGGTCGGCGCGATCGGGGTGGCTAACATCATGGTCATCTCCGTCCTCGAACGCCGCTCCGAGATCGGCCTTCGCCGTGCCCTGGGCGCCACCAAAGGCCACATCCGCATCCAGTTCCTGTCCGAGGCCATCCTGCTCGCGGCCATCGGCGGCGCAGCCGGCATCGCCACCGGTGTCGCCGCCACCGCCATCTATGCCCGGCACAAGGGCTGGGCCACCGTCATCCCGCCCGAGGCCTGGGCCGGCGGCCTGGCCGCGGCCCTGCTCATCGGCGCCCTCGCCGGGATGCTCCCGGCGATCCGCGCCGCCCGCCTGTCCCCCACCCAGGCCCTGTGGACCCTATGACCGACCCGCGGGCTCGGCCGCCAGCAGGCAGCCCGATGCACACCCACGACCACGCCACCAGTCGGCCCGCACCCCACGGCCCAAACGGCGCGCAGGCAGCCTCCCGCCCAGCCTGGCACGGCTCGCCGACGTCACCGGCCAGCCCTGATCAAGGCCATGCCGGCCAGGTCTTCGAAGCATCGATTCAAGTCGGACGGCCACTGCGCCGAGCTGGCTATTATGCGCGGCGGCGCGATTAATTCCTATCAAATGAATAGGCATTCATAGTCGGCGATCTGGCGTCACGCTGTGTCCGAGAATAGGTAACGGATCGTGATGGGCGCTGGTCTACTCCTGGCGCCCACGTAGCCGCCGATATGGTCGACCGGGTGCTGTGGTCCGATCGGGGCGGACGTTGTTCCGGATTTGGACGTTCTGCGCCCGCGAGGGACGCCAAGCGGGTCGAAATGATCTTGCTGAGCTGTGCCCTCCGACCCGGCATAGAACGGGGAGCCTCGGCCTTGGCGAACGCGGCCGCGATGGTGCCGCCGAAGGAGGCGGACCGGCTGCTGGCGTACCTCATGGTTCTGGCATAGGGCGCTGCGCCGGCCGTCGCCAAAGCTAGCATCCCGCAGTTGAAGATCTTTTTTGGGAGGTGAACGCCCTGTGGCGCGATGATGAACAAATCCTGAACTACGCCGCGGGACGGGGGTGAGAACCGGTGCTGGGTTCCCCGGAGCGCCGCTGGCGCGGGTCGGCGCGGGCATGGCCGGTGCTGCAGGGGGTGCTGCCCATCGAGCGATCCCGGGTGCCGGCGGAGGTGCTGGCCGGCCTGACGCTGGCCGCCGTCGGCATCCCCGCGGTTCTGGGCTACGCCAAGATCGCCGGGATGCCCCTGGTCACCGGGTTGTACACGATGCTTCTGCCGATGGCGGTGTATGCCATCCTCGGTTCGTCCCGCCACCTGGTGGTGGCCGCGGATTCCGCGACCGCGGCCATCCTCGCCGCGGCGCTTACCGGTCTCGCGGCGGCGGGCTCGGAGCGGTACGTCCGGCTGGCCGGGCTGGCGGCCCTGCTGACCGGCGGGATGCTGCTCGCGGTCCGGCTGGCCCGGCTCAGCTTCCTGGCCAACTTCCTGTCCCGGACCGTGCTGGTGGGGTTCCTGACCGGCGTCGGCATCCAGGTCGCGGCCGGGCAGCTGCCCGACATGCTCGGGATCACCGCCGCGGGCAGGCAGACCCTGCCCAAGCTCGCAGACACCGCCCGCGCGGTTCCGCGCGTGCACTGGGCGGACGTGGCGGTGTCGATCGCGGTCATTGTGATCGTGGTGGCGGCCCGCTGGATCAACCGCCGGTTCAACCGCCGGATCCCGGGCCTGCTGATCGCGGTGATCATCGCGATCATCGTGAGCTGGGCCTGGGATCTGGCCGGCCACGGCGTGGCCGTGGTCGGGCCCGTCCCGCGCGGGCTGCCGAGCCTGGGGCTGCCGGCCCTCGGCTGGCACGACACCGGGGCGCTGCTTGGCGTCGCGGCGTCGATGACCGTGGTCATCTTGGCCCAGAGCGCGGCCACCTCCCAGGCCTACGCCGGCAAGTACGAGGAGCCGTTCAGCGAGGCCACCGACCTGGCCGGCCTGGGGGCGGCCAACGCCGCCGCCGCGTTCTCCGGCACGTTCGTGGTCAACGGCAGCCCGACCAAAACACAGATCGTGGACAGCGCCGGCGGCCGCAGCCAGCTGTCCCAGCTCACCGCCTCCGCCGTGGTCGTGATCGTCTTGGTGCTGCTCACCGGGCCGCTGGCCTACCTGCCCGACGCCGCCCTGGCCGCGGTGGTCTTCCTGATCGCCGTCGAACTCATCGACGTCAAGGGCATGCGGCACATCCTGGCCCGCAGGAAACACGAGTTCGCCGTGGCCCTGCTCACCACGGCCGCGGTGGTGGTCCTAGGCGTCGAATACGGCATCGTGCTCGCCATCACCGCCTCGATGATCGACCACCTGCGGCACAGCTACAGCCCGCTCAACTGCGTCCTGGTCAAGTCACCAGAAGGGCACTGGCAACCGGTCCCGGCCAAGCCAGGCACCCGCACCGAAGACGGCCTGGTGGTCTACCGGTTCGGCACCAGCCTGTACTACGCCAACGCCAGCAAGCTCCTCGAAGACCTCGTGGCACTGGTCGCCTACGGCAGCCCGCTGCGCTGGCTGGTCATCGACTGCGCCGCCATCGGCGACGTGGACTACACCGCGTCCGCGGTCCTGGCCAGGGTCGTCCAGCACGCTCACCAGCATGACGTGCACCTAGCGCTCAGCTCCGTCCTCGGCCCGGTGCGGCAGCAACTCGACCGCTACGGCATCACCAAGGCCCTGGGCCAAGACGCCTACTTCGACACCCCCGGCCAGGCCCTGGAAGCCTTCCACGCCACCGCGCATTAGGCCAGGCACTGAAGCGGGTGATCTCGCGGCCAACCGAGGGTCCGCATGGGATGGGTGCCCTCGAAGGTGGGCAACCGGCACCACAACCGGCGGATTCCCGCCCCGATGCGCATCATGCCCACGCAGCCGCCCGCCGTCCACACTCGGCGCCCGGGATGCCCAAGATCAGCGGGCCGGTCTCACGCCTCGTGATCGGGCCAGCTCCCGAAATTGGCGCGCAGTGCCGCCGATATGGTCGGCAACTTGGGTCACCAGAGTGGTGTCGTTACCCGCGCCGGAACGGGCGTGATCTGCGCGGCACGGACCGACCTGCCCAACGCTCGCACATGCCGCGGACCGGCCGCCCGCCGGGTCGTCATGAGCCCTGGCGGCTATGTCGATGCCGTTTCCGCGACTCGTGTTCTCATGCCTGGCGGGCCTGACGGGTCATCGGCTAATGAACGTCCACCGGAACATGCGCGCTGGATGCGGCCAGCGACGAGCGGTCGCGGTCAAGGCGCCAGTGGGGAATTATCATCCGCGCGCCCCACGGCGGCTGGCGCGGGCGACGGCGCCGCACCCGCCCCAAGGCCGCAGACTGCCGATCGCCCGGGAAAGGACCTGGCCGCAAGCCTGAATCGTACTCATCCCGCTACGCGGCCCACATCTGAAGCGGGTTCGTAAATCACAGGTAAAGCTTTGTATATAAAGTTCTAGTAAATCGCCGTAGGTCCGGCGTTTTCGCACGTCAGGCCCGTTTGTGCACTTCGCCCGCCTGCCCCGCGCCGCCTGAAAACTTGACACAAACGCCCACAAGCCTGCGACCAAAAATCGCTAAGGGACACACCGAGCCAATTCATGCATAGACAGTGGTAGTGAACGTTGGTTAACGTCGGCGGTGATCTCGCGTGATCGACGTATGGCTAGTGGGGAAACAGCGCGGCCGGCTACGCGGGCGGGACACCGGTTGCGCAGGCGGCGGGACCTGATTGCGCCGACGGCAGCACGTCCGCCGCGGCGGAGGCCGGCTACGGAAGTGGCAGGCGCGGCCGTGGAGAGGGCAGGAGGCAGATCGCCGGCCCGTCGCAAGCGGCCGGGAAGGGTGAGGTTTAGCCGCCCACCATGGTGAGTTCCCCGGAACGTTTCCCGCCAGTGTTTGGCTAGCTCGGGGCCGCCCATGCCGGAGACCCCGCGGACCGGAGGTGACCTAATGCTCGGGACAAGGTTTTCCAGGCCGCTGACGCTGCTGGCCGCGAGTGCTCTCGCGGTGGGAGTCACCGCGACCGCCGGGGCGGCCGCCTGGCCATCCGCGGGGGCGGGCCGCGCCGCGGCGCGCTTCGATGCGGGGCAAGCCCGCTGCGCCCTGGGCGCGGGCGGGAAGATCCAGCACGTCATCTACGTGATGTTCGACAACACGCACTACACCAGGGACAACCCCAACGTCCCCAGTGACCTGCAGCAGATGCCGAACCTGCTGAAGTTCCTCACCGGCAATGGCACGCTGATCACCCGCGAGCACACGCCGCTGATCGCGCACACCGCCGACGACAGCGTCACACTGGAAAGCGGCCTGTACGGCGTCGGCCAGGGCATCCCGATCGCCAACGAGTACAACTACTACCAGCCGGACGGGACCACCCACACCGCGGGCTCGTTCGCCTACTGGACCGACCCGATCGTGGACTACGACACCGGCCTGGCGGGCAAGCCGGTCGGTGACCACACCACGACGATGATCGGTGCGGACGGCAAGACCCCGCCGGCGCCATGGGTCCCCTACACCCGGGCCGGCTGCAACTGGGGCACGGCCGCCAGCGCGAACACCGAACTGGAGAACACCCTCCCCGACGTGCCGCACGTGTTCGGCGCGCATTCGCCGGAGGCCAAGGAGGCGGCGAACCCGAACCTGCAGAGCAAAGCCGAGGCAGACTTCATGGGCCTGGCCGTGCACTGCGCGCTGGGTTCTGGGGTCTGCGGCGTCGGGTCACGGCCGGACGTGCTGCCCGACGAACCGGGTGGGTATCACGGTTACCGCGCGCTGTATGGGAACAAGTTCATCCAGCCGGTGATCAGCCCCGGCGGGCCGGTGCGCAACCTGGCCGGCCAGGTCATCAAGGACTCCAGCGGCGATATCGGCTTCCCCGGGTATGACGGGATGACCGGCGTCAACTCGCTCGCCTACACCCTCGACATGCAGACGCACGGCGTCCCGGTCACCTTCACCTACCTGTCCGACCTGCACGACAACTTCAACGGGTCCGGCCCGTTCGGCCCCGGCCAGCCCGGTTACACCCGGCAGCTGCGGGAGGAGAACGCCGCGTTCGGCACGTTCTTCTCCCGGCTCGCCGCGCATGGCATCACCAGGGCGAACACCCTGTTCGTGGTCACCGCCGACGAGGGCGACCACTTCGTCGGCAGCGCGCCGACCCCGGCGGGATGCAACGGCGTGAGCGTCCCGTGCCACTACAGCAATATCGGCGAGGTGAACGGCAACCTGACCGGGCTGCTGGCGGCCAAGGGCATCACCACGCCGTTCGATGTCGAGGCCGACTCCGCGCCCGGCATCTACGTGCACGGCCAGCCGAGCCGGACGAACCCGGCGATGCGCTCGCTGGAGCGGGCCACCGCCAGACTGACCGGTGACAACCTCGCGTCCGGCCAGACCGAGCACCTCACCAACTACCTGGCCGACCCGGTGGAACTGAAGGTCCTGCACATGGTCACCGGTGATCCCAAGCGCACCCCCTCGCTGGTGCTGTTCGGCAACGACAACTTCTGGCTGACCAGCGGCCCGGCCAGCTGCGGGGCGTCGTGCTTCACCCAGCCCAAGGGCACGGACGCGTGGAACCACGGCACTGTGGCGGGGCAGATCAACACGACCTGGCTGGGCATGGCCGGCCCGGGCGTCGCGCATCTCGGCATCGACAACTCGGTCTGGTCCGACCACACCAACACCGAGCCGACCATGATGGCGTTGCTGGGGCTCCGACCCGACTACGCACCGGACGGCCGGGTACTTGGGGAGATCATTAGCCCGTCCGCCCTGCCGGCCGGGATGCGGGCGCACCGTGGCACCCTGCTCCGCCTGGGCCGGGTCTATACCCAGCTGGAAGCGGCGGTCGGGGCGTTCGGCCTGGACACGCTCCGCGCCTCCACCCGGGCCCTGGCCAGTAATTCGCCCGGGGACGGTACCTATACCCGGATCGAGAACCAGTTGCAACGGCTCGGCGCCAAGCGAGACACGATCGGCGCGCGGATGCACGCCCTGCTACTCGGCGCGGCGTTCGACGGCCGAACGCTCAACGTCGCGGCGGCGCGGGCACTGATCCGGGCCGGCGACCGGCTGCTCGGCCAGGCCGCTGTGCTCGGCGCCGCCGTGCACCAGTGACCGCCCGGGCGCTGCCTGGCGTCCTTGATCGCGGGCGATTCCCTGCACGTTGCGGGGATCGTCCGTGGTCATGGATGCGGTACCGGTAGACGATGACAAGGCAAGCCCGCAACCTAAAGTCTCGCCGGTCAGGCTCGTTCCTGCTCGTCGAATGGACGGCTATCGAGGCGGCATCGCAGCGTTCTTCGCCGCCCTGGACCCTTACGGATGTGGCCGCGGATGGTTACTGGGGAGAGCCGCTCGATCATCCAGCCGCCGGCCCCCGCTGGTAGCGGATCCGGTCGTGCAGGCCGTCTGGCGATTTTCGCAGAACTCGACGTGGGAGGGCAGCACACGGAAGCCACCCCAGCGCCGCGGACGGGGAACAACGGCTCCGCCGGGGTGGCGGCGCAGCCGATCCGGAACCTGTATCTCCAGGACCGCCCGGCTGGCGACGACGCGGCTTTGGCAGGAGGCGGCCGCGCTGAGGCGGGCAGGTACCCGCGTCCGCAGCACCCGCATTGACTGGGCATCCAGCCCCGCGAACCTGGGCATGAAGCCTCCGTCGCCGGCAGGGTGAGACGGGGCAAACATCTAGGGCGTGCCACGGATCAAGTGAGGCTCGTGAAGGATCTGTGGGGCCAGGCACTCGTCGGTCACATCGTCGGCAAAAGATCAGTTTGCCGGGGCGTCCATGAGAGGCTGCGTCGAACGAGCGGAGAAGGTTTCGCTGCCATTAGCTGGCCGCGGATCCGGCGAGGTAGACCACCCGCCGGGCGATGTTGGCGGCGTGGGCGCCCAGGCGCTTGTAGAGCCGCGCCACGAGCGTCATCTCCATCGTCACCGGCAGCGCCATTACTCCCGAGGCCAGTTCGGCTACCAGGCTGGCGTGAAGGTCGTCCATCTCAATAGCGCGTTCGCCAAGCGCAAACACGGCGGAACGGTCGCGCTCATTCCAGGCGTCCGCGGCCTGGAGCCACATGTCAGATGCCAGGTTCCCCATTCGCTCGATGAGCCCCCGGCTGCGCGGGGAGAGGTCCTCACTGAGGGTGTGGTCGGCCAGGTGGGCGATCTCTACCACGAGGTCGTGGGAGCGTTCGAGTTCGGGCACGATCCGCAACACCGACAGCAGGAAGCGCAGGTCGGAGGCGACGGGTGCCTGCAGCAGGATCTCCCGGTTGACGAGTTCCTCGATCTCCGTGTAGAGGCCGTCGATGACCCGGTCGCGCTCGGCCAGGAGCTGGAGCGCCTCGTTATTGCCGGTCAGGACGGCCTGGGTGGCCGCAGGCAGGTCCTCGGCGACCATCGCGAACAGCTCGATGACCTTGGCTTCGATACCCTCCAGCTCACGGTGAAACTCCTGGCGATGCTCAGCCACCGTTAAAGCCTAGTCGGCGCGCCGTCCTCGTCTCCAGCCGCGGCTTGCCACCTCACCGGGCCGTGAGCCGCCATGGGCGCCCGTGAAGCTTCAGCGCACGATGAGCACCGGGCAATGCGGGTAGTGCCGGGCACTTGCGGCGATAGTACGGCTGAACTCGCCCTCTGCTACGCCCAAAACCGGACGCCGGGAGACCCATTGGCCTGGACTAGCCGGGCGGCTCGACCCGGTGGTTGCCGTCCTCGATCGGCAGCGTTCAGGCGGCCGATGCGGGATCTTCGGTGTGCTGTTGCCGGCTGGCCACCAACGGCCGGGCTCTAGCGCCGCTGGTGCCGGTGGGCATGTCTTCGAGGCTGCGCCCGGCCGGTTCGGGCAGCACCAGGGTGAGGGCGAGCCCGGCGAACGACACCCCGGCGGTGAGCAGCAGCGTCCCACGCAGGCCTAGGTTGTCGTTCAGCACCGGGAACAAGAACACCCCGATAAACGCGCCGAGTTTGCCGATGCCCGCGGAGATCCCGTGCCCGGTGGCGCGCATGGACACCGGGTACAGCTCGCTGGGCATCACAAAGGTGGTCATGTTCGGGCCGAACTCGGTGAAGAAGTAGCTCACCCCGTACACCAGCAGGAACGGCGCGACCGCCGTGGTCATGCCCGGAATGGCCGCGATGACCAGGAAACACAAGCCCATCATCGCGAACCCGAGCAGTTGCAGCCGCCGGTGCCCGATCTTGTCCAGCCGGGCGATCGCCAGCACATACCCGGGCACGGCGGCCACCACGAAGATGGCCAGCTGCAAGGCGATCTTGGTCATGGTCGAGGCGGTGGGCGAGATCAGGGAAAGGATCTGCGGGGTGGAGATCGTGTTGCCGTAGTAGGCGTAATCGAGCAAGAACCAGGTGCCCGCGGTCCCGGCCAGCATGATCAGCCACCGGCGGTCAGTGAGGAACGCCCGCAGCCCCATCTGCTGCCGCGCCCCGCCAGTCCCGTCGCCGCTGACCTGCCCGCCGGTGAAGGCTGAAAGCTCGGCTGACGCCTGCTCCGCCTGACCCTGCACCTGCACCTGGTAGCGCGGCGACTCGGGCATCTTGCGGCGCAGGTAGATCACCGCGGCGGCGGGCACCGCGCCCAGGCCGAGCAGGACCCGCCACGCCACATTGTCGCTGGCCCCGGCGCCGAGCAGGGTCAGGGCGACGAGCGGGCCGACGATGAGCCCGAGGGCCTGGGTGCCGAACACCATCCCGACCAGCTTGCCCCGGTCCTTGCGGTTGGCGTACTCGCTCATCAGCACGGCGCTGACCGGGTAGTCGCCGCCGACGCCGAACCCGAGCAGGAACCGGAAGCCGATCAGCACCCAATACGACGGCGACAGCGCCGACCCCACCGCGGCGACCACCATGATCGCGGCAACCAGCCAGTACACGCGCTTGCGCCCGCCCAGGTCAGCGAACCGGCCGAGCACTATCGCCCCCAAGAAGGCGGCGAACAGCATCGTGGAGTTGAGCAGGGCGACCTGGCCCGAGCCCAGGTTCCAGTCCTTGGCAATCAGGGTGGAGGCGATGCCGATGACGAACAGGTCGTAGGCGTCGGTGAAAAACCCCATCCCCGACACCAGCACCGCGCGCAGGTGGAACCGGCTCAGCGACGCCTCATCCAGCGCGGCGATCAGATCCCTGGAGCGCATTTCGGTCACGGCTCACCCCCGCCGCTCATGCCGCCTGCCTAGTACTCGCGGCGCGCCACGTCCCTGCCATTGCGGCGGACGCTACCTGCCCCCGGCAACGGTCAATCGACCTAAAAGTGAACGACAGATGAATGACTAACGAACGTAGAATGACCGCCAAATGAACGACTGCTAGGTGCCGGGCGGGCGAGGCCGTGAGTTGCAGCGCAGCAGCACGAGGAGGGCGAAGGCGGTGGGCGGGCACAAAGCATCGCACCCCGGCGTTAACCACAACTAATGCCGGTGAGGTCGATCGTTCCAGGCCTGGCGGTAGCGACCGTCAGCGCCGCCAAGCGCTCCCGGAGGAGGCCAACCGTGGTGGCTGATGCAAGGGCCTGTGAGCAGTGCGGCACCCCGTTCGTGCCGCGCCGCGAGCACGCCCGGTTCTGTTCTCCACCGCGCCGGGGCCGCCTGGAACCAGGAGCACGCCGGTGACCTGAAGGCCGGGACCAGCGCGCTGGCATGGTCCATCACGGCGATGACCGACACCACGCAACGCCTTTCCCAGGTGACCGCATGGCACCAGGCGCAGGCGTTCGCGGTCATCGCAGAAGCGGTGTGGTGGGTCACCATGGTCGACGCCACCCTGGTGCGCCATCACCTGGACGCCTACGACGCCGTCGTGGCGGGCCAGGTTTTCGCCCGAACGCCAGATCACCGAGGGAACCCTGGCCGGGCTGCGGTTCGTGCGCAACCGGATCGGCGACGAAGCCGATCTGGCTGAGTTCGTCGCAGCCGGCGACACCGACCCAGACCCAGGCAACGGGCATATCACCGGCTGGAGATGGAAGCCGGTGCCCGAGCCGAAGCTGACCGCGCTCGCCCCGCGCGAGCTGGCGTGGGAGATGACCCGCTACCAGGCCTACCAAGTGCAGCTCGCGGGCCACACCATCGGCGAAACCTTCGCCCGGGCCGCGGTGTTCCTCAAGCACGCCGTCGCCGACGCGCCCGCACTCCCCGACGGCTGACGCGCACACCTCACATGGAAACCGGCGGCCCAAGGGCGAACGGCAGCCGCCGGCCGGGCTGGGCGCCTAGGGTCGGGGCTGAGCTGGTGGCACCAGCCTGCTCAGCGCCCCGCGAGCCAGCCGGATGAGGTCAGCTGTCAAGACGGCAGGTCGCCGCCTACGATGGCCACCAGCCGGGCGACGGGCCTCGCGATCGAGCGCACCAGCCACAGCGCGACGCCGATGCCGATGGTGAGCGCGGCCAGCAGGCAGGCGATCAGGATCGTCACCGACCGAGACGACGCAGCCGCGACCGAACTCCGCGCCGACTGGATCGAGCTGGCGCCCAGCGCCTGCGCCCGGGCGAGCGACCGCTCGTAGGTTTTGCGCAGCGCCCGATCTGGTCCCAGCGAAGCCGTCACGGCGCCGCGGTGGTCACCGGCCCGGAAGGTCACAAACTCACCGTGCACCATCTGCACCCAGCGCTCGAAGGCTGCGCGCGCCTGGCTGACCGCCTCGCGCTGAACGGGACCATCCGCCGCGCTCACGGCCTCGGCGAAGGCCGCCCGGGCGCCGCGCATCCGGTGTCCGGCTTCGCCGATGAACCCCCGGTCACCGGTCAGCAGGAAGCCCCGCTCGTCGTTGGCGATGCCCTTGGCGCCGAGCGCCGCGGCCGCGACCGCGCTGGCATAGGACACGTCGCGGCCGTTGAGGTGCGTCTCGCCGGCCTTCAGCCCCACGACCAGGACGATGGCGACCAGCATGCAGACCACCAACAGGGCAACAAGGCTCCCGGCGCCGAGCACCACCTGGAACCCCATCGGCAGACGGGGCCGCGTGCCCCCCGGCAGAGCCCGCGAACTCGCGTCGTGTTCTGACACCTCTCCCCCCAATGTTCCATCGCGATCATGCCGAAAGGCCGAATGCCAAATCGGACACCCGCGCCGCGGCTGGGCAGATTCTCATGGTCCATCCACCGGGATGCACAGGTCAACAACCGGCCGCCCCGGCACGAAACGACCAGATCCACGGCGTTGGCAACGCGCCGCACCCCAGCCCCCGGGACCTGGTGCGCCGCTTCTACCAGAAGCAGTACCAGCTCAACGGCAGCCGACAGAACCGGTATGTGACCGGCAGCGACACGGTTGGCCTGGCCTAGGCGCATACGCCACCCGCTCGCTGCCCATCCACGCCTACCTGCACCAACACAGCCACCCGCACCACACGACCGTCGACAGCTGCTTCCACGCAGCCTTGCGCGGCCCGCGCGCCACGCACAGGCCGACCCGGCAGCAGCCGAATACTCCTGGCCCCGTCCGCGCTACCTCAACCGCGTCCCGAACCGGCTGATCTGCGCGCTCTCACGTCCGCAGCCAACCCTTCGCTCAGGCGTTCCTATTCGGCGATCCGCGCGCCGTGCCTCCCTGCGCGGGGCGTGAAGCGGGCTCTTGCGCCGGTGCGCCCGTGGGTCAGGTGGCCGGGTGGGCCATGTGCCGCCGCGCGGTCCGTGCCCGTGCTGACAGGTACCACGGCGCGGCCCGCCCCGCTGCGGGATGCCCTCGTGCGGCAGGCCGCGGCCAGGGCCGGCCGAACCGAAGCCAGCTCGCTGCCCGGGCGCCGCGGAGAAGGCGACCATCCGCTCAACGAGCTGCAGAAAAGCATCCTCGCCGCGACTCACAAACTGAGAAGCGATGGACACCCAGCGGGCGCACCATAGACCAACTCCGCGTGGGCGGCCGGGCGTATCCTCCGTCAGCTGATCGCGCGCAGTGCCGCCGGCCCGGGCATGATGCGCTTTGCGGCCGGCGACGTCGCGCTCACTTGAGGACCATCCATGACCCCAGGCCGAGTTCGAGCAGCAGAAAGCCCGCATCCTGAACGGCTAACATAACCGCCGCTCCAGCTCTCGTTCAGTCATCCGGGTCTCCTATCAGGGATCCTCTTCCTCCGTGCCGGATCGACCCTTGGCTCTTCCGCCGAGCAGTGGCCAAGACCTCCTCGATGAGGACCCCGCCGTAGCGGGCCATTCTTCGCCGGAAAACGCTGCCAGGCGCCTGGCGGGTCATGCCCATCGCTGCCCCGATCCTGGCCCAGGTGACGCCGCGCACACGGGCCTTGGTCGCCAGAAGTGCCACCTGACGTTCGGGGTGGGCACCCGCAGCAGCAACCTTGGGCAACAGCGCCAGCAGTTCGTCATCGGGGAGGTTCTGCTGCACGTCAGCCACCGCTGTTATGCCGGTCGGCTTGAACGCTCGTAATGCATAGGTCCCCGGGAACTAAAGACGGTAGGTCGATCAGCGAGCCTGGGTCGCGGTGGATGCCGCGTTCACGTCCTGGACGACCTGCCCAAGCCTGCGGATCTGAAGGTCAGAGGCTAGCCCGCAAACGGGCGGCCCACTATTCTTTCCGTACGCGCGTTCGGTGGCGGAGGAGGCAGTGATGCCAGAGCCGCGAGACCAGATGCCAGCAGCCGCAGGCCGCGGTCACCTGCGGGCCTGCCATGCCGACCGCGAGCAGGTAATCGGCGTGCTGAAGGCCGCCTTCGTGCAAGGCCGGCTGGGCAAGGACGAGCTGAATGCGCGGGTGGGCCAGGCGCTGGCCGCGCGGACCTACGCGGACCTGGCCGCGCTCACCGCCGACCTGCCCGCCGGGCTGGCTGCAGCAGAGCCCCCGTATCAGCCCGCTAAGGCTCGCGCACCACTCCCGGTGCGGGCCGCTGCCTGGCTCATGTGCCTTGGTGCGGTGCTGACGCTGGCCGACGCGGCCACCGTGTTGCTGACCCTCCCCGGTGTCAGGTCGGCTGCCGTCCAGGACGTGGACTACGCCGGCGGGCGGTGGCACATTTTCATGCTCACCGTGATTGTTCCCGCGCTCGCCAGCACACCGATCGTTGCGGGTGTGTGGCTGTGGCTGGCCTGGGCGAACCGCCGGGGTTACGCCTGGGCACGGTTCGCTTTCATGGCACTCGTCGGCGTCCTCACGATTGGGTGGCTCTTCATCCTCGGCGCGGGCAGCGGCGAGGACGCCGCGCTTTCTACCTCGCGCGACCTGCTCGCCACAACGGCACTGTGGCTGGTCGGGCTGGTGGCGATGACGCTCATATTCACCCAGAGAGCCAACCCGCACTACCAGCGCCGGGCAGCAACGATCGGTGCGCGGTTGCGCGAGGAGAACTGACAAGAGCACCGTGCCATTAACGTGCCATTCGCCAAGGTACGCAGTGGTAAGCCGCGGCCACTGGCGGACACCCCGACAAGCAGGTCAGCGCCCACAACAGCGGTGCACGGTACGCCTTCCAAGCTGGTCATGAGGGTTCGATTCCCTTCGCCCGCTCTGACTGTTTCGGCCCATGTCAAGGGCATGATCATCGATCCTGAGCGATCTCCACGAGGCGCGTTCTGGCCGCGTGCCCGATGGCTGCTGCGAGAACGACGGGCAAGACCAGCAGCCCGGGCCGAGGCTGGCAGGAAACGAGCTGGATAAGCCCCCTGGACGGCACAACGCAACGCACGGTAACAGCGTCTACACATCTGAACCTTGCACGATGCCGTGCGCGGGAGGCGCGATCCAGATGAACGGACACTGGGCGGTTGCCGCAACCATGGCGGTGCTGATCGTCACAGGCGCCGGATGTTCCACCAGCGTCCCCCGCCCGGCCGCCGACCACCCGGCCAACTCCGCGGCGTCGGCTCGGACCAGACCATGCCCGCCCAGCCTGCCCATGCACCGTAGGGAATCGACCCCGTGGCCGTCCCGCATGGTACTGCGCGAAAGCCCCACGGACGCTAGCTCCAGCCAGGTTGTTGACCCCGGCGCAGGGGCCGTCTTCCTCCTGGCCTCCACGACCAACACGCCCGGGAAAAGCCCGTGGGTACTGTGCCAGATCAGCCTGGCGACCGGGGCGGTGCGCCTGGGAGAGACGTTCCGGGCCGGCGATCTGGCCATGGCATCCAGCTACTTGTGGACCTACCCCGGCGCCGGGCCAACAGCCCAGCCGGTCGTCAGCGAGGTCAACCCGGTGACCCTGGCGCGCATCCGGCCCATTCCGCTGCCCAGGGCACCTGCCAACTTCGGTCTTCCGGCGGCGGTCACCGCCGGGCCCATGGGCTCGGTGTGGATCGGCTACTACCGGACGCTGCTGCGGGTGGACGCTGCCACGGGGCGGGCCTTGGCGCGAGTCACACTGCCCCCTGGCCTGGCGGTCGGCAACAACGCGGTGGCTGCGAGCGGCACAACCCTTTACGCCTCAGCCACACACGTCGCTGAGGACGGCGGCATGGCGGGCCTCGTAATGCTCCAATACGACGCCCGGTCCGGGCGGCGGCTGGCCGAAGCCTCCTATGGGCTCATCCGCTACTCGGTGGCCGGAGCCGACCTTACCGCCGTGCCTGGCGGCGTGTGGGCGTCCTTCCGCACCGGAATGATGGGCCTGACCATCCACCTCGGCGCCAACGGCCTGCCGATGATTACCCCGCCCGGTCCCCGTATCGGGCTGACTCCACCGACCGGCGTCTTCCACTGGCCCATGGACGCAGCGACCAGCTACGGAGGAGGCGCCCTGTGGGTGGCCAACGAGGCCACAATCGTGGCGTGCCTCGACCCGCGAACCGGCACGGTACGAGGCAGCGAACATCTCCCGCAGTTCCAGGGCAACTCTGGGTTCGAGGCCATCGACCCGGCAGCGCGCACGATCTTCGCCTTCGGTGACGGCGGCCTACTCCAGATCACTCCACCGCGCCGGTGCTGGCGCAGTCAGAAAGCGCGGGCACCCCAGGTCAAAATGATCGCCTGGGGTGCCCGCGTTCAGTCATCCCACTGCAGCGTGCTTTCCTGCTAGGTCACGTTCACCGGCACTAGGCTGTCCGTGGTTCCGGCGGTGCCGATTCCTAGCTGCCCCTGGTCGTTGTGGCCCCAGCACCACAGCGTGCCGGAGGTCGTGATGCCGCAGGTGAAGCTGACGGATGCCGAAATGGACGCCCACGAGTGGCCGCCGGTGACCTTGACCGGCGTCGTCCGGTCGGTCTTGGTGCCGTCGCCTAGTTCACCGCTCCCATTGTCGCCCCAGCACCATGCCGAATGATCGAGCTGGGTCGCACAGGCGTGGAACATTCCAGTCGAGACACTCGTCCAGTTGCGAGAGGGGCTCTGGTCGCTCAAGGCGGATGCCTGGCAAGCCAAGCAGACCGTGTATCCAAGCGGCGGCTCGTACAGAACGGACTAATTACGGCGCGGTGCTGGTCAGCGCAGGACCAGAAGGTCAAGCCAGTTGGTCCTGGTCTCCGTATGAGCTGTGTGCTCGGCGTCCTGCACGGCGCGGCGGAGCCGTACCTTGCCCCGCAGGAACTCCTCCTCGGTGAGGCCGCGCATGTTGGTGTCGGCGCGGCGGAAGTTGTCCGCATGGTCGAGGAACTCGGCAAGGCTGATCAGTGTCTCGGGGACCTGCTCAAGCACGTCCCGGCGGAATCCTGCGGTGGCGAACGCCTGGCATACCTGCTCGAGGGAGGGAAAGGTATTGACCGACCGGGCGGTCTCGGGAAAGAACTCCCAGGGAAAAGTGTGTGTCGGGTCGGCCCTGTCCGGAAAACCCTGGCGGATCAGCACAGGGGCGCCAGGTCGCAGGGCGCGGCGGATCTCGCGTGCGGCAGCTTCGAGGTCGGGGATGTGGTGGATGACCAGCGACAGCCATGCGCCGTCCGCCGAGTGGTCTGGCAGCGGTAGGGCGCTGGCGTATCCGTCCAGTGCCTGGATGCCCGGGCGGCGCGGGATCTGGGCTCGCATTGCCGCCGACGGTTCGACCGCGAGGATGGCGAGGTCGAACCAGTCGCTGAACGCGGCGGCGAATGCGCCGGTCCCCGCCCCGATGTCCACCACGGTCATGCGTGGCGATGGCCTAAGATGCCGCTGGACTGCCTCGCGCCACGCCCCGAGCCCGTCTCGCGGGACCTCGCGGACCGCCTTATACGCCGCTGCGGTCTGGTCGTCGTAGCTGATCCTGGCCATCCTGTGCCTCCATACTGCCTGTCATGCCGGTGGCACCTGGCAGCCTTCCACGGCGCCCGCCGGGTCCGGGGCCTGGCCACTTCCGGCTCGGGCCTGATCGCGCAGCGCCGCCTCGAAGGCATCGGCCGCCCGCTTGATCTGGCGCGTCTTTACCTCTGGGACGACCTGGAAGAACACCACCACCACGACACCGGTCCACAGCGCCCAGCCCAGCGTATACAGCAGGTCGGCCACCAGGCTGAGCGGCTCCGTCGTCTCCCACGACTTGAGCAGGAAGCCACTGACGTGCGCGGCCAGGCCGACCAGGAAACCGATCGCCAGACTCCAGCGCAGGATCCGCTGCCCGGAAACCGACCGCCGCAACTCCGGTAGGTGTTCGTCTGCCCAGGCAAGGATGCGGGGATCGTGCACCCACGGGCCGAGGTCCTCGTCCGTGGACACGAGTGATGCATCGCTGGCTCCCGGTTCTCCGGTCATGGTCCAACCTCCTCGCAGCCAATTGTGCAGCGCGGCTCTCATACAAGCCCCCCGGAACCGGGCCGGACAAACCGCCAGCAAGGCCGTGAGCGTCCCTACCGGGACGGTGTGGTGAGGGGAGACCGAGCGCCTGCCTGCGTTCAGTCGGCGCGCAGCAGCGGCTGGGTCAGGCAGGTGGGTCCACCGTCGCCCTTCAGCGAGATCTCCGAGCCGTCGTAACAGTGCACCTCACACCCGTGCCGCTCCAGCGTCCCCCGGGTAATCGGGTTTCCCTCCAGCATGACCACCTGCCGCGGCCGGACCGCCAGCACGTTGCAGGCCATCGCCGCATATTCGCCGGCATCCACCGCGACCACCGCCACGCCGCGATCGGCCAGGGTTTCCATGAGCGCGACCGGCGCCAGCGGCGGGTAAACCACCGCCAGGTCATCGGCGACCGGCGAGAGGAACGACATCAGGTGCAACACATGCTCCGGGCCGAGGTCGTGCGGCAGGTCCACGGACACCACCGTGACCCCCTCGGCGGCCATGATCGTGCGTAGCTGGGCCACGCCCGCGGCGTTGGTGCGGTAGCTGCGGCCGATGATCAGCGTCCGCGGATCCAGCCAGACGAAGTCCCCACCGTCGGCCCGTGCCGCGCCGTCAAGCCGCGCCACCACGGGCACGCCTGCCGCCTCCAACGCCGTGCCCAGGTGGCCGGGTTCCGCCTGCCGGGCCGGCTTGGCCATCTGGAACACCACGCCACCGCGCTGGGTGACCAGTCCGGGATCCCGGATGTAGGTGGCGTCGACCAGCCCGTCAACCGCGGCGGCGACCTCGACCTCGCAGCCAAGGCTGGCGAGCAGTTCACAGAACGCCTTGTGCTGCGCCATCAACAGCGCGGGATCAGGCTGTCGCCAGGCCGCGGCGGCGAAATCACCCACTGTCGCAGGCCGCCGGACAAGTACCCGGCGCAACGGCAGGCACATCGAACTGACGCCATACCGCAGACCCGGCCCACCGGCGTTCTGGCTGGCAACCATGTCGTCACCTCCTGCAAAGCGGTCCAGTCGGCTTACGGCCCGGCGGGCCGTACCTGGCAACCTAGCCGCCAGGCTGGACTGGTGACGGAATGGCGGGCAGCCTCCCGGTCACTGGCGGCCCGCGCCGGAGTCGTCCACGCCGGCCGCCAGAAGCAGCAGCCGGAACCGGTAGATCGCCTGGCCTCCTCAGCTCGCCGTCGCACCCCGCAGGCCATCGCGACCCCCACAGCCAGGCAGGCCGGCATCGTCGCGGACTTCAAGCGGGCGTGGGAGGCCAAGGACATCGGTGCCCTCATCGGCCTGCTTGACCCCGACGCTACGGCGGCCGGCGATGGCGGCGGCCTTGTCAGAGCCGTGCTCCGCCCGATCGAAGGCGCCGGGCAGATCGCACGCTTCTTCGCCGACCGGGGCGATGCGGCATCCAGCCTGACGATCCTTGAGCGCACGGGTCAACGGCCAGCCTGGCCTGGTGGCTCAGTTGGACGGCGACACCGTGGCGGTGTACGCGTTCGACGTCGCAGGCGGCAAGATCAAGTACATCTGGGCGGTACTCAGCCCCGATAAGCTCCGGCTCTGGACGATGGGCTGACGCGCGCCACAGTCCGGGCCGGTGAAACCCTGGCGCCCGGGTGCGGTGGGTTCGTCGGCACGCCCGGACTAGGTGGCCCCCCGGAAGCGAGACCGGCCGTCCCGGGCTTACGCTCGCCAGGCCCTAAGAAGGAGGACCTGGCATGAACCCAACCGACTCCCTGGCGCGGCGCCTGCTGAGGCGGGCCCCGGGCAGGCTGGCCATCCTGGCCGCTGCACTGGCCGTTGCCGTGGCGGCGGGCGTGACTGCCGCCGCTGGCTCGACCACACCCGCGGTCACCACGTCGTTCTCGTTCAAGCTGGTGCCCGCCACGGGCATCGCCGCGTGCTTGCCCAAGGCAGCGGGGCACGTGAAAATCACGACGGGATCGCTCAACGACACGATGGTGGTCAGCATCAGCGGCATGCCGGCCAACACCGGCTTTGACCTGTTCGTCATCCAGCAGCCCGGCAAGCCGTTCGGAGTCTCGTGGTACCAGACCGACATCCAGGCCAACAGCAGCGGCGCCGGCAGCGCCACGGTGCGGGGCGTGTTCGACTCCGAGACCTTCTCGGTGTCACCCGGGGGGACCACCACGTTCGCGCCCACCCACCAGTACCACCTTGGCCTGTGGTTCAACGATCCTCAGGTGCCGTTCAATCTGGGGTGCGAGCCGGGCGCAACGTCGCCGACCATCACCCCGTTCAACGGTGAGCAGAACGCCGGCATCCAGGCGCTGAACACCTCGAACTTCCCCATCGCCGCGGGGCCGCTCTCGCACGTGCACCGCTGACGCGCGGCCGACACGTGGCGGTGGTGCCCGGGGCCCACCGCCACGTGTCAACCATGCCGGTCCAGGACTCCCATTCCGCGACGGTGCGCGACGGTGGTGGGCATCCAGGCCGGGAGCCTGATGCCCTCGCGTGGCCGGTCTAGAAGGGGCGGCCCCACGCACGGCCCACGGTGAGTGGGTCGGTGACGGTGATGCTCGGGTCCGCGGCGATGGCCTGGATGATCTGCTGGTAGTCCGAATAGCAGTACCTCACCGTGGTGTTCGTCCAGTGCAGGGCCGGGTCGGAGGAGGTGCAGTCCCAGCGCATCTTGTTATGCGCGTACTTCGGGTTCTTGCCGGTGACCAGCAGGTAGGCCTGGAGCGTGTACCACTGGCCCGGCTTCAGGGCCTCAATCCGCGAGATGATCGTCGAGGGCAGTGTGTACCGCCCGTTCTGCACGTGGACGGTGTAGCACGGCTGCGAGGGAACGTTGCAGGGACCGCCGACAACCGCGATGGTGTACTGCCAGTACGGCGGCGTGGTCGCCTGGGATTTCATGGTGACGCCATGCTTGGCCTGGTCGTACTGGCGGCCCCAGTCGAAACAGGTCGAGCTGTACTGCGTTTGCAGGTTCACGACCGCCGGGTTCTTGGTGTACGAGCCGGGATAGGCGATCATCCCCGCCGCGCCGGGCAGCCCATGGGCCTTGATCGTGGCCTCGCTCCCGCAGGTTTGCGCCTTCGCCTCAGCCGGGGTGAAGTTCTCTATCTGCTGGAGGGTGGGGTACGTGGCGGTGTGGGACACGAACGACCAGCCGAAGTTCTGCGCAAGGTTGGTGGCGTCGGCCCACGACGCGGTCAGGTCGTCGTTGTAGTGCGTGCAGTTCCTCGTGGTGTCACCGGTCTTTTTCGTGACCAGCGTCCCGGTCCCCGCCATGCCCAGCGACTGCAGATAGGGCGCGACCGTCCCGTCCAGGGTGGCGATGTTGGCGTCGTCCTCCACGCAGTTGTCGGCCGCCGAGATCTCGGTGCGCGAGAACAGCAGGGTGACGAACGGCCCGGGCGCTGCCGCATGGAGCGCCGAGGCTCCCCCTGCGCGCGGCGCCTGCACCGAGCCGTTGGCGGCCGACCCGGCGGCAGGCACGAGCGCCACCACCGCGGCCACAATCGCGGCACTCAGCAGGCCCACACGCCGCATGCCTACTCGGTCAGTCTCCCCCGTCATGGTGACCACCTTCCTAGCTGGATGTCTGGTCGCTGTCGCAGATACCTACCGCGCGGCGCCGCTGCGGAACGAGACCGTCCGGGTGAGCAGGCCCGATGACGACGGCTGCGGCGTAAGAAGCTGGAGCGGGCCCTTGCTAGGAACCTGCCCGTTAAGCACCAGGAAGGAACTCAGGCCGTCCTTGGTGTAGTCGATCGGGTAGGCACGGGTGCCACCGCCGGTGGTTGCCTCAGGGATCTTCATCGAGGTGAAGCCGCCCTTGGCGTTGCCGAGCAGCAGGAAGTCCGGCGCGTTCTGGCCCGCGACCGTGCCGCCGACGACGTAGATGTCCGGGTTGTTGTCGCCGTTGACGTCGCCCACCGCGAGCGACACCCCGCCCTTCAGCGTGAGGAGAGTCTTCGGCGCGCCGAACGTCCCGTTGGCGTTCTGGAGGCGCTCGGCAAGCTGGTTCCTGGTGAGCGTGATGAGATCGGGGCGGTTGTCGTGGTTGACGTCGACCATGGCGGCGTCCACCGCGTTGACCGGGGCACCGAGGATCGAGGACACATCCTTGAAGCCATGGCCCTGCTCATTCTCGAACAGGTGGAGGCCGCCCTCTTCCCCGCAGACCAGCAGGTCCGGCCACCCGTCGCTGTTGTAGTCGACGGTGTGCGCGCACAGCGATCCGAGCTCGAGATCGAGCCCCATGGCCGGGTCGTCGACAAAGGAGCCGTGCCCGGAGTTGATGTAGAACCGGTCCATGGACGGCATGCCGTCCGGGCGGAGCGACTCCGTGCCGTAGAAGATGTCCGGGAAGCCGTCGTTGTTCGCGTCCAAGGCGGCGCCGTACCGGCCGCGCCCCCACGGGTCGGACACGTTCCACTGGTAGGCGTCGTTGACGAACGTCTGGCCGGACTGCTGGATGAAAAGCGCATTCGACTTCACCGCGGAGCCGCGATCGGCCCCGACGCTGCAGAATATGTCTTCCTTGCCGTCCTGGTTGAAATCAGCGGCCTGGCAATCGTGCCGGTCGATTATGGAACTGAAGAAGCTGACATCAATCGGGCTGAACGTGCCGTTCTTATTGTTGATCCACAGGTTGGCTGGATGCCAGTGGCGCGCCACGAATATATCCGGCCAGCCATCCCCGTTGAAATCGGCAATTGACGCGCTGAAGGTCCAGTCCACCGGGCTGCTGATGCCCGCTGCCGCCGCCTGGTCGGTGATGATGACCGGGATCGGGGTCGTCGCGGGGGGTGTCGGCGGCGGCGGGGTCGGCGCGGGGCCGACGCCAGGAACGGCTGGCACCGGGGGAACGGGCGCGGGCGCCCGGGTGGGCAGCGAGACGGGCCCGGAGGCGCAGTTCGCCTGTTCGACAAGTTCGTTCGGGCCCTCCCGGCCCACCAGGATCAGGCTCGACCCCGTTGAGCTGGCGGCAAGGCCGATGATCTCGTCGGCGGCCGTCGGGGCGTCGGCCGAGACCGCCGTTGTCCATGCCGTCCCGTTGAAATGCACCACGAGCGTCTCGTTGAGCTGCGTGCTCGCGTTGTAGTAGGTGCCGGCCGCCCACACATTGCTTGCTGAAACCGCCGTTACCTTCCGCAGCGCCCCCTCGCCGGCAATCGGCGAGTTACTCCACTTGCTGCCGTTCCAGTGCAACGCCAGCGGCCGCTCGGCGCTGCCGTCGTTGTAGTAGCCCACGGCCCAGACGTTGCTTGCCGACAGCACGCTGACCCCGGTCAGGACCGACTCGACCTTGCCCGGCGACGGCACGCCGCCCGCACCGCTCACCGAGACCCACTTGGGCGAGGACTTGGTCGTGTCGTAGCGCAGCACGAGCGGCTTCAGCCCGCTTGAGCTCATCCGATAGCCGACGGCCCACAGGCCGGTCGCCTGCGTCCCACCGACACCCATGAGCGTGTTATCCGTTGCGGCAGTCCCGTCATTGGGGCTCGTGACTGTGGTCAGCGCCCCGCCCGAGGCGTGCTGAATCAGCGTGTGCCGCGTCCCGTTGGCCGTGAGCTGGAAACCGACCGCCCAGGCGCTTCCGTTCGCCAGGGTGTCAACGCCGGTGAAGAGCGCGTCGCTGGTGGAACTCCCGGGCGCGACCAGCGACCACTGCGTTCCGTTCCAATGCAACGCCAGCGGCTGATATGGCCCGGACTGCGTGTATCCGACCGCCCATCCCGCACCGGAGATCATCGAAACGCCATTGAGGGCGTTATTCCCGCTGCCCTTATTCGGAGAAGCGACGACCGACCATGCCGACCCGTTGTAACGCTCGATCAGGGTCCGGTTCGCGCTCCCCTGAGAGCTGAGGTCGCCGACGGCCCAGGTCTGGCTCGCGGACACGACGCTGGCACCGGTAAGCGCGCCGGCCGGGGCCGACGCGCCTGACCCGCGGTTCAATGAGCCACACGTCGAGGCATCAGCGCGGCCAGCACCGGCACCCAGCACCGCCGACGGCACCAGCGCGAGAGCCCCCAACGTCGCAACCAGCCCCATTGCTGATCGACCGCTCCCCATTTACCTGCTACCTCCTAGGGATTACCCGCCACTCCCGACAGCAGCAGAATGATTATCTGGTCCTGCCGACGAACCGAACCAGAGGCGCACCGTGACGAATGACCGAAGTCATCCCATAAAGACGACGCATTGGGCGGGCACCTGGATGACAGTGGCCAGCAGGTCGCGGGCTATATTAACGAGTGAAAATACAGGGAATCCTGCTCGATCCGTTGCTCATCTGGCGCCGACGGAAGCGCTGGTGCCATCGTGAGGCACCTTGGCATTCTTGCGACCACCCCGGAGGGGGCCGCGCTGTGCTTCCGGGTCTTCTGTCAGCAGGGCGCCAGCGCGCTGGGCCCCCATGAGCATCCGGACGTGACCCTGGACTGCATCGCGCTAGCCCGCAGCCTGCCCGCATGGGAGCGGGGCGACCTCAAGGCGGTCCGTGCGGCGCTGTCGGTCAGCGTGCAGCGGCTCGCCCGGGCGGGCGCCGACTTCTTCGCCTGCCCGGACAACACCGCGCATCTTGCCCTCGAACAGCCAGGGCCCAGCCTGGCGCTGCCGGGCCTGCACATCGCCGAGGTGGTGGCCGAGCGGGCCGCTCGCAACGGTCATCGGCGGGTCGGCCTGCTCGGCACGAAGTACACCATGGACGGCCCGGTCTATCCCCGGGCCCTCGCTGCCCGGGGGATAGCCACCGAACTGCCAGCCGGTGAGGACCGCGCCGTCCTGCACGAGATCATCCTCGCCGAACTGGTGAACGGCGTTTTCACCGATCGCGCGCGCCAGGAATACGCCCGGATCATTGACCGGCTGGCGGTGCGGGGATGTGATGCGGTGGGCCTGGTGTGCACCGAGATACCGCTGCTGGTGCCGCCCGACGCCGCTCCCCTGCCGGTGCTCGACTCAACCCGGCTGCTGGCCAGCGCCGCCTTCGACACCGCTATCGGCCAGCGGGCGCTGCCCACCTGGCGCGGCGGCCGCATCAAGGATTGACGCGATCCGTTCAATCAAGAGGAACAACTCGACGTCGAGTCCTCCTACGACATGGCGCCCGGCGCGACCCGGCTATAGCTGACGCGTTCCGTCGCACCGCTCTCCTACCATTGGCGCCGCGGGAAAGCAGCGCCGATGTTCGTGCTTGCGGTCGTGCTGACGGTGTTGCTGCTGCTGGAAACGGTGCCATCCGCGGTCGCCGGGCTGACCCGGGCCCGCGCCGGGCTGACCCGGCTGGACCAGCTCACCCGGCTCGGGCTGCTCGAAGGCCGGAACCTGTGGGTCGCGTCGCTGCTCGGCGCCGTGCACCTGGCCGGCAGCGCCGCGGTCATCACCGGCCTGTTCCTGCCCGCGGCCGGCGTCGCCGGCGGTGGGCTGGAGGCCGCGGCCTTCGGCTGGGTACTGTCCCGGCAATTGCGCTACGGCGACCGTGGCCGGGCGCTCTTCGCCTACCTGCTGTTCACCTCGCTTGCGCTCGCGGTGCTGATTGTGGACGCCCTGCGCCTGTAGGGAAAGGATACCGGGGTGATGGACCTCACCGTCAGACCGTTGACCAGCGAGCAATGGCCAGCGCTGGAGGACCTGTTTGGGAGGAGCGGGGCGTCGAATGGGTGCTGGTGCATGTACTGGCGAATCGGCCCGCGCTACCGGGAACGGCCGCGCGAAGACAACAAGCGCGACCTGGAACGGCTCACGCGGGCCGGGCCAGCGCCGGGCCTGCTCGCCTTCGACGGTGACACCGCCGTCGGGTGGTGCGAGCTTGCCCCGCGTGCCGACCTGGGCTGGCTGGCCCGTGGCCGGTACTTCCGGCCGGTGGATGACCTGCCCGTGTGGTCGGTGCCCTGCTTCTACGTACGGCGCACCTATCGCGGCCGGAGCGTGATGGGAACGCTGATCGAGGCGGCCGTCGGCGTGGCGAGCTCGGCCGACGCCCCTGCGCTCGAGGCCTACCCCGTCGACACCACGGTGCCGGGCCACACCCGGAACCTATTCCTGGGCGTCGCGTCCGTGTTTGCCCAGCACGGGTTCCAGGTGGTGGCCCGGCGGCAGCCCGATCGCCCGGTGATGCGTAAAGTCCTCAACACATCAACCTGAGCGGCCGGCTATCAAGGTGGCCGCCGGTGCGCGGGCTTTCAGGCCGGTTGGTGAAGGCAGCTGGGCATGGGCTGGTCCGGGCGGGTGGTTCTGGTGCTCGATGTACTGGTGCAGAACGGTGATCGGGCGCCGCCCACGGATCCGGCGAAGTACGACCCGGACCATAGCCGTTTCGCCTGCCAGCAGTGCCTGCGCAGGTCGGGGAACTTTTGCCGCAGCCGCCGGGACGACACGCCTTGGAGGCGGTTGACCAGGCGGGAGATCGCCACGGTGGGCGGGAAGTTGACCAGCAGGTGCACGTGTTCGGCTTCGCCGTTGAACTCGGCCAGCTCGCACCCGAATCCGCGCACACCTCTCGCATGATCGGCTCTGTCCCGTTCAGGTGCGCCGTGCTGAACACCCGGTGCCGGTACTTGATCACAAAACCAAGTGAGCATGCAGAAGAAACACGTGGTGCCTGCCAGTGCGGATATCGGTGTATTTGGCTATGAATTCGAATATGCTTTCAATATGCAGCTCCGGTACAACTACCGTCTTGACCCAGCCCCGCGCCATCGGCAGGCGCTGGCCAAGGCGTTCGGCTGCGCCCGGGTCGTGTTCAACGATGCGCTGGCCGTGCGGGAGGCTGCGCATGAGGCCGGCTTGCCCTACGTCACCGATGCGCAGTTATCGGCCTGGCTGACGGTAGCTAAGCAGACGCCGGAGCGGGCGTGGCTGGGCGAGGTGTCGTCGGTGGCGCTCCAGCAGGCCCTCGCGGACCTGAACACCGCCTACCGGAACTACTTCGCCTCCCTCAACGGGAAGCGTAAGGGGCCGAAGGTGGCCAAGCCCCGGTTCCGGTCCCGCAAGAACCATCGGCAGGCGATCCGGTTCACCGCCAACGCCCGGTTCAAGGTGCTGCCCAACGGGAAGCTGCGGCTGCCGAAGATCGGGGACCTGCCGGTCCGCTGGTCGCGCCCCTGCCATCCGAGCCGTCCAGCGTCACCGTGATCATGGACTCGGCAGGCCGGTACTTCGCCAGCTTCGTCATTGAGACCACCGCGGCGGCCCTGCCCGCGACGGGCTCAACTGTGGGCATCGACCTGGGGCTGTCGCACTTCGCCGTCCTGTCCGACGGCCGGAAGATCGCGGCACCGAAGTTCCTGCGCCGGGCGGAACGGCTGCTCAAGCGCAGGCAGCGGGGACTGTCCCGCAAGCAGAAAGGCCCGGCGAACCGGGAGAAGGCCCGGCTCAAGGTCGCCCGCGCGCACGCGAAGGTGGCCGATGCCCGGCGCGACTTTCACCACCAGTTGTCCATGGCGCTGATCCGCGACAACCAAGCGGTCGCCGTCGAGGACCTGGCGATCAACGGGCTGGCCCGCACCCGGCTGGCCAAGTCGGTCCACGACGCCGGGTGGTCGTCGTTCGTGGGCATGCTGGAGTACAAGGCCCGGCTGCACGGCCGGGGTTCCACCGGATCGGCCGGTTCATTCCGACCTCGCAGACGTGCTCGGCGTGCGGGGTGAAGGACGCCCCTAAGCTGCTGCCGTGCGCGCCTGGCGGTGCCCATCGTGCGGGGCGTGGCTGGACCGGGACATCAACGCGGCGGTCAACGTCGCCAGGGCCGCCGGGCTGGCGGTGACAGCCTGTGGAGCGCAGGTAAGACCGGAACCCGTTCCGGCACAGCGCGGTGAAGCAGGAACCCACCCGATCTCACACCGGGACGCGGCGTGACAGACGGGAACTCCGCCCCACAGGGCAGAGTGGAAGTCAAGCGAGCAGTTCGGCCACCAGGTCCGGCGGCAGGCCGTGTGTTTCGTGCAGGTACGCCAGGTCCACCTCGGTCAGCGAGCGGCCGGAGCCGAACTGCGCCAGCACCTTGCGCCCGCGCGTCAGCAGGCCCGCGAACCGGCGCTCCTCGGACCTGAGCACCTCGCCGACCGGGCCGCTGCCCGTGGGCTGCCCGAACTGCGCCAGGGTGTGGTCGAGCAGCGAGGGCGGCAGGTCGCCCAGCGTCCTGGTGCTGTCGGCACGCCAGAGCACGGTCAGCGCGCGCCGTAGCAGCCGCCGCAGCACGTAGCCGCGGCCGGTGTTTGACGGCCTGACACCGTCGCCGATGATCACGACGCTGGCGCGCAGGTGGTCGGCGAGCACGCGCATCGAGTGCTGGCCGGGCTGCCACAAGCCCGCCAGTGTGCTGGTCCACGGCTGGAAGACGTCGCAGTCGAACACCGACGGCTTGCCCTGCAGGACCATCAGCAGCCGCTCCAGGCCCATGCCGGTGTCCACGTTGCGCTGCGGCAGCGGTTCAAGGTGCCCGTCGTCGTGCCGCCGATAGCGCATCGACACGTGGTTCCACAGTTCCATCCAGTGCTCGTCGGTGCCCGGGGTGCCCCGTGGCCGGCCGTCACCGGTCCAGAAGAAGATCTCCGAATCGGGGCCGCACGGGCCGGTCGGGCCGTTGGACCACCAGTTTTCTTCGGTGGTCAGCTCCACCGGCACGCCCAGTTCGGCCCAGGTGTCCAGCGACCGGAGGTCCGGGCCTACCTGGTTGTCACCGCCGAACACGGTCGCATGCAGCCGGTCCCTGCCGATGCCCAGGCCCTCGACGAGCAACTGGTAGCCCCAGCGCAGGGACTGCGGCCCTTCGTAGTCGCCCAGCGACCAGGAGCCGAGCATCTGGAACACGGTCAGGTGCCGGTCATCGCCGACCTCGGCAAGATCGGTCGTGCGCACGCAGCGCTGCACGCTGGTCAGCCGCCTGCCCTGCGGGTGAGGCAGGCCCTCCAGGTAAGGGGTCAGCGGGTGCATCCCCGAGGTGGTGAACAGCACCGGGTCACCGCCGGGTGGCACCAGGGAACTGCCGCGGAGCACCCGATGGCCGCGGTCTGTGAAGAACTCAAGGAACGTAGTGGTCGTCTCGGTCACGTTCATGGCGTGGATCCGTTCTCGGTATGGGACCGGGAAGGGACCGCTGGCACGGCCACAAGGCAAAACGGGCAGCACGCACCGGCGGACCGTTCCCGGTCGCCAGCGTGTGTGAGGAGATTGAGGTCAGGCAGCGGCAACCGGCGGGCTGGTAGCTCGCGCGGTGCAGGTAAGGCCGACCTTCATGCGCCTCACTATAGGCGCGGCGGTCCGCGCCGCTCAACGGCTTATTCCGCGAGGCGTTCGGGCTGGTGCTCGGCGAAGGCCTCGTGGCCGAGGTGGGCCAGCCAGCCGCGGAACACCTGGTGGAGTTCGTCCGCGCCGCGAATCGGGCCGGCCGGGGCGGGCAGGCCGGCCGGGTACAGCACGAACGGGTGGGTCTGCTCCCCGCCGAGCCCGCCGTGCGACCCCACCAGGTGCTCGAACGCCGCCACCTCCTCGGTCTGCGGATCCCACATCGAATTGACCATGATGTCGGCGCAGTGCGGGTAGGAATCCGTCTGCAGCACCTGCCAGCGGCCCGAGGCACCGAACGGCTCCAGCGGGTCCTGGCCGGCCACGGTCTGGGTTTGCAGCACCTGGCGGCCGTCACGGCCGATCACGACCGGGCCGTCCTCGTCCGAGCGGACCAGGATGAACCCGACCCCGGGATGGGCGCTGAGCGCCGGTATCAACCGGGGGTACCTTTTGCCGATCTCCTCCAGGGACAACCGTCCGGCCTGTTCGGTCAGGTAGACCAGGCCGAGGTTGCCCGAGGCCAGCACGACCGCCTCCGCCGGGCCGCCGGCCGGTGCGGCATCGCGCTCCTGCCGCAGGGTGCCCGGGTCGGCCGCGGTACCGCCTGCGGGCGGGCTCTCGCCCACGGGCGCGGCATCGGATCCCGGGACGGCGCGGCGCGGACCGGTTTCGCGACGGTCGCGCAGAGCGCGCTGCAGCGCCCTGCCGACCCGGCTGTCCTGTGAGGTCACGTCGGCCGCGGCGGCACCGGCATATCCCCAGGACTCCTCCCCCGCGACCCGCGCGGCGCCGATCTCGGTCACCGTCCCTTCCTGCATCGCGTCACGGACCAGGTCGCCGAGGCTGCACCCGTACCGGTCCTCGAACGTGGTCCCCTGGCTCTGGCCGTGGTCGGACAGCACGACGAACCGGTAGGGGCGCGGCGCGTTCGCGGCGGCGCGCTCCAGCCGCCCGAGATCCCGGTCGAGCCGGCGAAGGGTGTCCAGGGCGTCGTAGCGTTCGGGGCCTGAATGGTGCGCGACCTCGTCGTACCCGACGAAGTCGGCGTAGATGACCGAACGGCCGACGTACAGGTCGCCGATGAGCGTCTGGGTGGTCAGGTCGCGGGTCACCACCGTGGCGAAGGCCCGCAGGAACGGGTACAGGCCGCCGCGGCGCACCCGCGGGCGGACGTCGTGGCGCCGCTGCCGGGAGGCCTGCACGAGTTCCCGCATGATTTCGGCGACGAACCCGGCCAGCGTGCGCAGGGTGTTGTAGGGGTCGGCGAAGTACCCGTAGTAGCCCTGGCCGACCCGGCCCCGCCTGCGCCCGGCGACGCTCATCGTCAGGATGTTCTGCGCGGCGTCGCCGGTGTAGAGGTTCCCCCGGCCGACCCCGTCGGCGTGCAGCAGGCCCCGCCCGTCCGAGTGACGCCGCTCGATTTCCGCTGCCGAGCGCGGGTGGTTGCTGACGAGCCTGGTGCCGGTCTCCTTCTCCAGCCACCGGAAGGCCGGGATGTCGAACGTGCTGCCGTGCAGGATCCCGCACTGGCTGGCACCGGTCTGGGACGACCATCCGGTCTCCCAGCCGAGCAGCCGGTGGCTGCCCGATGCGAGCCAGCGGGCCAGCGTCGGGGCGTTGCCATCGCGGAGGGCCCGCCGCAGGACGGCCAGTCCCGAGCCCGTCGATCTGGATGAACAGCACCCCGGGAATGTCGGTGGCGCCCTCCGGCCGGATCCGGCGGGCCGCGCGGCGGATGATCCGGCGGTAGTAGACATCCTCGTCGTCCAGGGTCAGCAAGCCGGTCAGCATGGTGTTGGCCACGGCGAGCACCAGCGCGACGGCGATCGCGGTCCCCCAGTCGCGCACGTCGATGCCCGGCAGGAGGTAGGCGACGATGACGACCGCCGCGCCGTTGAGCACGATGGCCGCGAGGCCAAGGGTGAGCACGGCGAGCGGCAACGCGAGGTAGGCGAAGACCGGCCAGACCAGTGCGTTGATCAGGCCAAGCAGCGCCGCCGCCGCAAGCGCGGCGCCAGCGCCGGTCACCGTCAGGCCCGGCAGCAGCCAGCCGAGCAGGACGAACACCGCCCCGGTGAACAGCCACACGACCACGATGCGCACCACAGGATGCCCGCTTGATAGTCCCCGGCGGCGCGGCTGCGGCCTGGTCTCGGTTCGGCGTCCCATGGTCATGCCAGCCTCACCGCTGGCCGGGACCGCGGGATCACTCCTGACGGGTCATTCAGGCCACGCCCTCCGCCCTCCGCCCTCCGCCTTGCGGTGGGACCTCATGAATGTAAATCTGATGCCCCTCTACGAGCCTGGACGTCACGTTCATGCCCCGTGGCCGCGCGCCTGCCCGCCACGCTGACGCTGACGGTGTTGGCGGTCACGATGGCGGCGATGGCGAGCCAGTCGGCCGGCCCGGGTGACTGGCCGAGAACGACAAGGCCGGTCAGCGCCGCGAAGACGGGGTTGACGCTCATGAACACGCCGAAGAACCGGGCCGGGACCCGCCGCAGCGCCAGCATGTCGGCGACCATGGGGACGGCCGAGCACAGCAGGCCGGCCGTGGCCGCCCGGCCCAGCGCGGCCGCCGTCACCGGGTGGCTGGCAAGCGCCCAGATGCCGACCGGGACGTACAGCAGGGCCGACAGGCCGGCCGCCGCCGCGGCTCCCTGCGAGCCCGGCAGCCGGGCGCCCACAACCCGGTTCACCAGGATGTACCCGGCCCAGCAGGCGGCGGCCAGCAGGGCCAGCGAGGATCCCGGCGTAGTCCGTGGTCGGCTGCGGCCTGGCCAGGACGACGACCGCGGCCCCGGCGAGCAGCGCGCAGCCGAGGTCGATGGCGCGGCGTGAGGCCAGCAGGGCCACCGACAGCGGGCCGAGGAACTCCAGGGTCACCGCCAGGCCGAGCCCGATCCGGTCGACCGCCGCGTACAGCGACAGGTTCATGGTGCCGAAGATCAGCGCCAGCGCCAGCACCGGCCGCCACTGGCCGCGGGTGAACGAGGTGAACCGCGGCCGCGCGGTGGCCAGCAGCACGGCACCGGCCACCCACTGGCGTACCGCCACCACCCCGACGGGCCCGAGCACCGGGAAGGCCAGCGCGGCGGTCGCCGCGCCCAGCTGGTTGGACGCGGCGCTGCCGGTCATCAGCGCGACGCCGGTGCAGCCGGCCGGCCGCCGCTCGGTCGCGGCGCCCGCCGGGCGGGGCGGACGGCGGCCGCGCGCGTGTCGACGAGGGTCATGGCAGGAGCATGCGCCAGCACGGCTCATACGCAAAATGCATGAATCGACGCAGCTATACGCTTTGGTTATGGATCTGGAGCTGCGGCAGCTGCGCTGCCTGGTCGCGATCGTGGACGCGGGAACCTTCACCGACGCCGCCATCGAACTGGGCATCTCGCAGGCGGCCGTGTCACGCAACCTCATGGCGCTCGAGCAGGTGCTCGGCGTCCGGTTGCTGCACCGCACCAGCCGCAGCGTCACCCCGACCACCGCCGGCGTGCACGTCCTGGCCCAGGCCCGGCAGATGCTCGCCGCGGCCGACAACCTGGTCGCCGAGGCGACCACCGGGCACACCACGCTGCGCATCGGCCACGCGTGGTCGGCCATGGGCCGGCACACCCGCGAGTTCCAGCGCCGCTGGGCCGCCCGCTATCCCGGCGTCGAACTGCACCTGATCCGCACCAACTCCCCCACCGGCGGGCTGGCCGAGGGCCTGTGCGACATCGCGGTGCTGCGCACCGCCGCCGACGGCAAGCGCTTCGCCAGCGCCGATCGTGGGTCATGAACGGCGCTACTGCGCCCTCGCGGCCGACGACCCCTGGGCCAGGCGGCGCTCCATCAGGCTGGACGAGATACCGCAGCGCACCCTGCTCATCGACCGGCGCACCGGGACCACCACCCCGGACCTGTGGCCAGCGGAAGCCCGGCCCCGCGTCCAGGACACCCGCGACATCGACGACTGGCTCGCGATCATCGCGGCCGGCGGCGGCATCGGCATCACCCCGGAGGGCACCACGGCCCAGTACCGGCGCGACGGCGTCGTCTTCCGGCCGCTGCGCGACGCCCCGCCGATCGCCGTGCAGGTGATCTGGCGGCGCCACGACCCGCATCCGTCCACGCACGCCGCCATCGCCCTGCTGACCGAGCTGTACCGCCGCGCGGCATAAGGCGTCGAACGGGCGCTGGGCGGCTGCGGCGAGGCGGCCGGCGAGGGCACCGACGCTCTCCGGCGATACCGGGACCTTCGGCGGCACGGACACCTTCGGCGGGCGGCCGGTGCTTGTCTGGTTCCGATGGTCGGGTGTCACCACGCCGACGCCCCGCTGGAGCAGGCATTCTCCGCCGACAACGGGCAGACGTGGGAGACCAACTGGGTGATGGACTTCACCCGCGCCTGACCGGCTTCCGGGCCGGCCGTCAGGCGTGCGCGCCGGCCGTCACCGTGCCCACCGTCAGCGTGGCCGTCGCCTCCATGACCGCGCCCACCAGATCCGCCTCGTCGCCGAGCTGGCGGCGTTGCCCCGCGGTCAGCTCGCGCAGCGGTTCCACGGTGATGGCGAGCCTGCGGCCAGAGCGCCGCTGGTGCCACACCCCGCCGACCACGCCGTCGACCAGCAGCACCGGGTAGTTCCCGGCCTGCCCCGCCGGGGTGAGCGCGCGGGCGGCGGCCGCGCCCGGGTACAGCCGTTCCCTGGGCTGGCCCGCGACGACGTAGGGGTCGAAGTAGGGCAGCAGGCGGATGCCGCGGTGCGGCCGGGACGGCGCCACGGTGTCGCCGGCCACGGCCCACCCCGGCACGCCGTCGGTATCGACGCGCTCCAGTTCGCCCGCCAGCTCGCCGAACAGCCCGGCGGCGTACCGCGGCGGGATGTTGAGCCACCTGGCGAAGTGCTGCGGCGTGGCCGGGCCGTAGGCGTACAGGTAGCGCGTGACGAGCGCGCGCAGCGCGGCGTCGCCGCCGGCGGGGCGGAACCCGGGCAGCCAGCGCCGCGGATGGGTGTAGGTCACCTTCCGGCCCCGGTCCGGCCCGAAACACAGCATCCCGCGGTGCGCGGCCGTGCTGGTGAGCTGGCGCCAGCGCGGCCACATGCCCTGGAACGCCGCCATCGTCGGCTCCACGGCCCACGCGCCGACGCGGTCCCCGAGCGCCTCGGTCAGCTCGTCGACGGTCAGTTCGGTGTCCGCCAGCACGTCACCGATCGCCGCGATGACCTCGCCCGCCTGCTCGGGAGTGAACCGGACTCCCTCCGGGTGCGCAGGCACCGACGACGGCAGGGCCGACAGCGCGCCCGTCCACATCGGGAGGTCGGCGGCGGGGAGCAGGTGGATGGTGCCGCGCGGGCCGAACGTCTTGACCAGGGTGCGCTCCACCCAGAGCGCGCGCTGCACGTCGGCACGGGTCGCCCCGGCGATGCGCCGCGCGATCGACAGTTCCGCCGCGCTGAGCACCTGCGCGTGCGCCCCACACAGCACCCCGGCGACGCCGGCCGGTCCCAGGTCCGTGGCCGGTGCCGCCAGCGCGTGCCTTGCCATCCGCCTGGCCGTGACGCCGCTCCAGGTCAGCGCGGTCGCGCGGGCCGGCTCGCCGGTCGTCACCCGGCGGTCTCCGGCACCCCCGGTGACCGGCGCTCGAAGGCGGCTAGCCGGAGTTCGAGCTGGTCGACCCGGTGCCGGAGGATCTCGAGCTGTGCCTGGTCGGCCAGGTGGCGTTCCGCGGTGCGGCGCAGCCGCGGCGAGGCCTCGGCGCGCGCGGCGACCATGGCGAGAGGCACCAGCCGCTGCGGCCCGTGCGGGCCGTCGGCCAGCCGGGACGGGATCTGCCCGGTGCGGTACCAGTTGCGCAGGGCGGCGCGGGAAACCCCGGTATCGGCCGCGGCGCGCTCGAGCGTGACCCAGTCCGAGCCCTCCAGCGATGCGTTCAGCTCGAGTTCGAGTTCCCAGTCGTCGAGCCGGTCTTCCCAGTCCATGGCGGGCCAACCTCCGCACGGTCGTCGTGATGACCCTATTAATAGCATGGTATTGACATGCTTAGTGAGAGTGCCGGACGCTAGATCTCATGTTTGAGCGATTCACCAACCGCGCGCGCCACGTCGTGGTCCTTGCCCAGGAAGAGGCCCGGCGGCTGCGCCACAACTACATCGGCACCGAGCACATCCTGCTCGGGCTGCTCGGCGAGCCCGACGGGGTCGCCGGCCGCGTCCTGACGGGCTTCGGCATGTCCCTGGAGTCCACCCGCGGCGAGGTCACGGCCATCGTCAGCGCCGGCACCACCGCCCCGAGCGGGCACATACCGTTCACCCCCCGGGCGAAGAAGACCCTTGAGCTATCGCTGCGCGAGGCCCTGCAACTGCATCACAACTACATCGGCACCGAGCACATCCTGCTCGGCCTGGTGCGGGAGGGCGAGGGCGTCGCCGCGCAGATCCTGCAGCAGCACGCCGACCCCCAGGCGATCCGCACGGCGGTGGTCGGCCTGGCGCCCGCGTTCAGCGCCGACACGGGCGGGCGGGGCAGGCGCTGGCTGCGCCGCCGCGGCGGCGCCGGCCTTGCCGAGCCGGGCACGTCCGCCGGGCAGGCGGAGCTGAACGCCACCCCCGCCGCGGACACGACCCTCAGCGAGGCCGCCCGCCTGGCCGGCGCGCACCCGGTGGGCTCGCATCACCTGCTGCTGGCCGCGCTCACCGACCCGGACACCGCCGCGGCCCGTGCGCTGGCGGCCCTCGGCGTCGACCTGGACCAGGCCAAGGAGGCGCTCCGCAGCGCGGACGTCACCGGCACCAGCGACGAACTGCCCGAGGAGGCCGGCCGCCGCCAGATGCTGATCCAGGTGTCCGGCGAGCGGCTCACGATCGAGGCAGCCGACCCGGCGATCATCGAGGCCGGCCAGGCCGCGGTCAAGGCGCTCGGTGACCAGGCCAGCCCGCCCGGCACGATCCGCGGCGACCTGCCCGCAAGCGCCAGCCTGAGCACCGTCTGGCAGGCGCTGCACGACAGCCTGCAGACCATCCAGCGGCAGGCGTCGGCGCCCGCCGACGCCCCGGGCAGCCCCGGCGAGCCGGGCACGCCTGGCACCGAGGCCGCCTGAACGCCGCACCCGCGCACCGCCGCCGCGCGGAACCCCACGGTTCATGATGGCGTTATGAGCGAGCTTGACGTCATCATCATCCACATCCGCACCGAGCAGGCCGCCGAGTACGAGCGCCTGTTCGCCGAGCACGAACTGCCGCGCTGGCGAGAGTACAAGGCGCGGGGTGCCTTCCTGTCCGCCCGGATCTCCCGGGTCGCGTTCGGCACCGACAACCGCAAGGACGTGGTCAAATACGCCATCGCGGTTGAGGTCCCCGATCATGCCGCGCACAGCGAGCATGACGCCGATCCGGGGTTCCAGGAGTTCAACCGGCTCGCCGACATACTGCAGCCGGAAGACCCGCTGGTCTACGGCGGCGAACTGCTGCACGCGGTCTGAGCCGCGCGGACGGCTCCTGGCGGTCACCGGCTCGGGTGACCGCCAGGAGCCAGGTCAAATATCGCGGCGGTACGCTCCCCGTGGCGGGCGGGCAGGCCCGGTCACCTGGTCTCGTACCGCAGGTGGACCGCGCCTTCGCCGTGGATTGCCTCGATGCAGCGCAGGTCGGCCCGAGCCGTGCCGAACAGCCGCATGCCGCGGCCGAGCAGCACCGGCACGACGTGCAGCACGGCCTCGTCGACCAGCCCGGCGGCCAGCGCCTGCTGTGCGATGCTGACGCCGCCCGCCAGCAGCACGTCCTTGCCGCCCGCCACCGCCCGGGCCTGCTTCACGGCGGCCTCGATGCCGTCGGTCACGAACGTGTAGCTGGTGCCGCCGCTCTTGTCGATCCGCTCCTGGCCGCGGTGGGTCACGACGAATACCGGGGCGTGGAACGGCGGGTTCTCACCCCAGTGCGGATAGCCGTAGTCGAACATCGTGCGGCCGACGATCTGCGGGCCCACCCGCTCGAAGTTGTCCGCCCACACCTGGGAGTCCACCGAGTCCGCGCCGCCCTCCTGGCCCTGCTGCTCGCGCCAGCTCCGCAGGCCGAACACCCAGCCCGCGATGGCTTCCCAGAGCGTCATGCCGTCTGCGTCGGCAGACTCGGGAGCCGCTATGCCGTCCAGTGACATCGACATGTTCAGGATTACCTTGGTCATCTCCGGTTCCTTCCGGCCGGGACGCATGGCGCGCCCGCTCGGCCCTGGGTCGGAGCGGACCCGCACGTTTCTACATCGCGGGGGAACTTTTTTCCTGACCGGCCAGCCTGGCCGCGCGGCCGGTCAGGTACCGGCGCTCGGGAAGGCTGGTCGTGCGGCGAGCGGCCTCCCGGTAGCTCGCCACCGCGCCCCGGGCGTCGCCGGACATGTCGAGCAGATGCGCCCGGGTCGCGTGCAGCCGGTGGTGGCCCGCCAGCCGGCGATCGGATTCCAGCTCGCGGAGCAGGTCAAGCCCGGCCGCCGGGCCGGCCACCATCGCGACCGCGACCGCCCGGTTGAGGCTGACCATCGGGCCCGGTGCGAGCCGCTCGAGCAGCTCGTAGAGCCCGAGTATCTGCGGCCAGTCGGTGGTGTCGACGGACTTCGCCTCGTCATGCACCGCGGCGATCGCGGCCTGCACCTGGTACGGGCCGACCTGGCCGGCCGGGAGCACGGCGCTGACCAGCGCCACGCCCTCGTCGATCTTGGCCGAGTCCCACAGGCTCCGGTCCTGCTCGTCGAGGGGGATCAGGCTCCCGTCCGGGCCGGTCCGGGCGGCCCGGCGGGCGTCGGTCAGCAGCATGAGCGCGAGCAGGCCGGTGACCTCGGGGTCGGCGGGCAGCAGCCTGTGCAGCCAGCGGGTGAGCCTGATCGCCTCGCCGGACAGCTCCGGCGCGGTCAGGCCGGCGCCCGCGGTGGCCGTGTATCCCTCGTTGAAGATCAGGTAGAGGACGTGCAGCACGATGCCGAGCCGCGCCGGGCGCTCGGCCGGGCCCGGCATCTCGAACCGGGCGCCGCTGGCCCTGATGGCCTCCTTGGCGCGGCTGATCCGCTGGGCCATGGTGGCCTCGGGCACCAGAAACGCGGCGGCGATCTGGGCCGTGCTCAGGCCGCCGACCGCGCGCAGCGTAAGTGCGATCTGGCTGGGCCCCGACAGCGCCGGGTGACAGCACAGGAACAGCAGGGTCAGGCTGTCGTCGTGGTCCGCGCCAGGCTGCCGCGGCTGCTCCAGCGGCGCGGCGGCGGCCGCGTCCTCCTGCTCCCGCCGCCGCCGCGCATGCTCGCTGCGGACGTCGTCGATCAGGCGGCGCGAGGCGACGGTGAGCAGCCAGCCCTTCGGGCTCCCTGGCACCCCACGGACCGGCCAGGACGTCAGCGCCTCCAGCATCGCCTCCTGCACCGCGTCCTCGCAGGCGCCGAACCGGCCGTAGCGGCGCACCAGCGCGCCAAGCACCTCGGGCGCAAGCCCGCGCAGCAGTTTCCCGATGTCCCGCGCACCCGGCGCGGACTGCGCGCCCGGCGCGCCGGTCATCGATCGGCGGCGGACTCATGCAAGACCGGCCACAGCTCCACGGGCTCGCCGTCCGCGAACGGCATGTCCGCCGCGATCTGCTCCGCGCGCTCCTGGCTGTCGCAGTCCAGCAGCCAGAAGCTCGCCATGTACTCCTTGGTCTCCAGGTAGGGCCCGTCGGTGACGGCG
This sequence comes from uncultured Actinomycetes bacterium, assembly GCA_963726415.1. Taxonomy (GTDB): domain Bacteria; phylum Actinomycetota; class Actinomycetes; order Streptosporangiales; family Streptosporangiaceae; genus DASXKD01. The sequence continues at coordinate 108,295 of CAVSCM010000021.1, read as the reverse complement.
GGCAGGCCGTTCACGCGGCGCACCAGCTTCGCCTGCGCCGCATCGGCCAGCCCGTACGAACCGAGCAGTTCGCCGGTCTGACGGTACTTCGCGTTGAACGCCTCCTGCCTGGCGATCGCCGTCGGTCCAGGCGCCGGCGGGCATCGACCCCCACTTCTCCTGGTTGCCATAGATCATCAGCAGGTACTTCACGCGATCACTCTCCTCAGTCGGCGCTCCGCTGCAGCTGCCACGCCGCTTCGAAGGCGTCCGCGATGGCGCCGGCATCGCCGCGGGCGAGGTCGGCAACGACCATCATGTGCTTGCGGTACCTGCCTGGAACGCTGAACGTGCCCGGAAACTGCGCGAGCAGCGAATCGCGGTAATCGAATTCGGAGCGGATCACCAGGTGCACGTCGTCAAGCTGGCGCGCGACCAGCCTGCCGTGGTACCGCCACTCGGCCAGCCCATGCCGCGTGGTGGAGCGCACCCCGGCCAGCGCTTCGGCCAGGAGAGCCACCTCAGCCATGTCCACCGACGCGCGCCTTCAGCCGGCCAGGGCGGGGCGCAGGGCCCGCGCGGCGTAGCAGATCCGCGCCGCGCTGGCCGCCATGGCGATTGCCAGTACCCAGGTCAGCGGCACCCCGGCGAGTGCCACGCTGGCGATCAGCGAGGCGTCGAGCGCGATGATGCCGAGGAATCCCGCGGCGCCCGTGCGGGCCGCCAGGCGGTAGCGCCTGCCGACCGCGGACGTGGCAAGCAGCGCGATCACGGCGGCGAGCGTCGCACCGGCGAGCATGCGGGCCGGCAGCGGCACGGCCCAGGACCGGCTGGTGAGCAGCACCGCGATCCAGCAGGCGCCGACGGCCGGCCCGATGCCGAGCAGCCTGCGGGCGGCGCGCCGGGCCGGGTTCACCCGGGCGAAGCCCGCCACGATCACCTGCGGCTCGCCGAACTCCGCCAGCGCGGACCGCGCCGCGAGGTCGGGGGCCAGGCCCTGGCGGAGGTAGGACCGGTGCGTCTCGGTCAGGCCGTCGGCCAGTTCCTCGACTATCGAGGCGGGCAACTGCGCCGCCAGGGTGGCCAGGTAGCTGCTGATCAGGCGGGGCTCGGGCATGGCCTGCCCTCCAGCGCGGCCGTCACCATGGCCGAGAAGTCCTGCCAGTCCGCCCGCCTGCCCGACAGTGCCCGGTCGCCCGCCGGGGTCAGCCGGTACTCGCGCCGCCGGCGGCCGCCCACCACCGACCAGGAACCGGTGATCAGCCCGGCCTGCTCCAGCCGGCGCAGCGCCGGGTAGATCGTCCCGGTCGGCAGGTCCAGCCGCCCGCCGGTGCTCTGCCGCAGCGCCTCGATCACCGCGTAACCGTGCTGCGGGCCGTCTTCCAGGGCCGCGAGCAGCATCGCGTCCAGGTGGCCCTTCAGCTCCTCTGCCCTCATAGGTAGCAACACTACATTAAGGGCTTCCGGCCAGACAATCCGAAGGGTAGTGTGGCTATAGGTAGGAACGCTATATATAGAGAGCCGGGCCATCCGGGGGGCGGGCGGACCAGGATCCGCCCGCGCACCGGCCGGCCCGGCCGGCAACACGGAGGGAGCGTGAGCGACCATGGCCCGCACGCTGAGCCTTGTCATTCGCAATGTGCTGTTCACCGTGGTGGTACCGGGGCTGGGGGGTGTCTGGGTGCCGTGGCGGATCTTGACACGTGACGGGCGGACGCCGGTCCCGGTCGCGTGGGAGGCGACCGTGGTCATCGCGGCCGGGATCGCCCTGTACGCGTGGTGTACCTGGAACTTCGCCGCGGTGGGCGGCGGCACCCCGGGGCCGTGGGACGCACCGCGGCGGGTGGTCGCGACCGGGCCCCACCGGTGGGTGCGCAACCCCATCTACATCGCCGCGCTGCTGGTCGTGCTCGGGCAGGCATGGCTGTTCCTGTCCCTGCCGCTGCTGGCCTACGCGGGCGCCATGGCGCTGTGCTGCCACCTGTTCGTCATCGGCTACGAGGAGCCGACGCTGCGGCGCCGCTTCGGCAGCGCCTACCTGGAGTACCGGCGCACGGTCCCCCGCTGGATCCCCAGGCCGCCGCGCCGCGCGGTGCACGCGGCCACGGGGCACACCGCGCCAGCCGGGCCGGACGCCGTGCACGGCGAGGTGGGCGGATGAGCGTGCGGGCGCAATCCCCGGCACGGCCGCCGGGCACCGCCGCCACGGCAGCCCTTGACCGGGTCCGGCGCGCCAGCCTGGTGACGCTGGTGCTCGTCGTGGTGGAGTACGGGATCGGCATGTACGTCAACCTGTACAGCACCATCCCCCGGGCCGACCATGGCCACGGCCTGGGGACCGCCATCAGCAACGGGCCGGCGATGCTCAGCGTCCACGCCGTGCTAGGGCTGCTGCTCGGGCTGGGCGCACTAGGCGTGCTGGTGCAAGCCATCCAGAACCGCCGCCCGGCGATCATCGCCTGGTCGGCGGTGGGCCTGGTCGCGCTGGCCATGGCCGCCGTGGCCGGAGCCGGATTCGCTCGCACCGGCGACCGGGGCGCCTCCCTGGCGATGTCGGTGCTCACGGGGGTTGCGCTGGTGTGCTACGCGGCCAACATCTACCTGGTGCGCCCGCCCGGCCCGCGCGGCGGCTCACCGGCCACGGCAGGCGTAACGCAGCGGCTTTCCTAGCCGCCGGCCGGGCGGCCGGCGCCACCGGCCCGGGCCAGCGACTCCTCCGCCTGGGCCGCCAGGGCGCCGACCAGATCGGCCGCGGGCACCAGGTCGGTGATGAGGTCGATCGCCGCGCTGGCCCACACCGGCGTCGGCGGCAGCGTGCCGTGCTCCACCCCATCCTGGTAGGCCCGCAGGGCACCGGCGTCGGCGGCCAGTTCCCCGTCCCGGCCACGCCACTGGTCGAGGAACGGATGGCCGAGGGTGCGCGCCGGGTACTTCGACGGCCACGGCGCGCCCCTGGCGATATCCAGGACCGTGTTGCGCTCGGTGTCCTCGCCGAGCCCCTCGAGGATCGCCTTGGTGATCGCGGGCTGGACGAGCGCTTCCGGAGTCGCCTGGAACCGGGTCCCGATGAGCGCCCCCGCCGCGCCGAGGACCAGGGCCGCCGCCACACCCCGCCCGTCGGCGATCCCGCCCGCGGCCAGCACCGGCGTGGGCGCCGCAAGGTCGGCCACGATCGGGACGAACGGCAGCGTCGGCCTCCCCCGGCCGCCGCTGTGCCCGCCGGCCTCGGTCCCCTGCGCCACGATGACATCGGCGCCGGCATCCAGCGCCCGCCTGGCCTCATCGAGGTCGGTGACCTGGATGATCAGCGCCGCCCCGGCCTGCCGGATGGGCTCGATGAACGGCCCGGGGTCGCCGAAGGACAGCATGACCGCCCGTGGCCGGTAGGTCAGCGCGAACTCGACCAAGCCGACATCGGCCGACCAGCTCTGGAAGCCGACGCCCCAGGGCTTGGCGGTACCCTCGGCGACGATCGGCAGCTCGCGGGCCAGCCAGTCCCGGTCTCCCCGGCCGGCGCCGAGCAGGCCCAGGCCGCCGCCGTTGGAGACCGCCGCCGCCAGGGCGCCCCCGGCGGAGAAGCCCATCGGCGCCAGCGCGATGGGGTGCCGCACTTCGAAGTACTCCGTGAACGGTGTGCGCAACGTCATGACTGCCATCATCGCCGCACCGGAAACCCCGAACGGCCGGCTGCTAGTCGTGCTCGCGGGTCCAGTGCGGCCGGCGGAACAGGCGGCCGAGCACGTCGTGGAAGCTGTGCCCGGTGTCCGCCAGGGCATCGACCCGGTACACCGGCGGCCCGTCGGGCGGCGGCAGCCGGCTGGCCTGGCTGTCGTCCAGGCTGCTCTGGATGTGGCTGCGGGTGATCTCGCGCACCTGGTCGGCGTCGATGAACCGCAGGCCCGCGTGCGTGGCGATGACGATCCCGTCGAAGACGTCGAGTTCCGGTATCTGCAGCACGTGCTCCAGGGTGCCGATCTGCGTGCCTGAGGTGCTCAGCACCGGCGTACCAGCCACTGCCGCCTTGTACGAAATCGCCGTGTCATCAGCCATGCGGCACCTCGTCTCTAGTGGGCGCGCCGGCGCAGCAGGAACGGTATGAGCGCCGATTCGAGCTGCACCCGCAGGTTCATTTTGCTGTCGCCTTCCCGGCGCTCGGCGAAATGGATGGGCAACTCGACGATCTTCAGGCCGTGCCGGACCGACCGGAAGTTCATCTCGACCTGGAAGCTGTAGCCGTTGCTGCGGATGCTGGCCACGTCGATGGCTTCCAGTGCGGAGGTGCGCCAGATCTTGAAGCCCGCGGTGACGTCGCGGATACCGAGCCGCAGCAGCGCACGGACGTAGTAGTTGGCAAAACCGGACAGCGCCCGGCGGTGCCACGACCATTCGCTCGCCAGGCTGGCACCGGCCACATACCTGGAGCCGATCACCACGTCGGCGGAGGCGGACAGCAGGGTGCCGAGCATCTGCGGCAGGTACTTCGGCGCGTGCGACAGGTCGCTGTCCATCTGCACCACGAACTCGGCACCCGCGGCGATGGCCTGGGTCATCCCGTCCACGTAGGCCCGGCCGAGCCCCTGCTTGCCCGGCCGGTGCACGACGGTGATCCGGGCCTGGCCATACTCGGCGGCAAGCTGGTCGGCGATGCGCCCGGTGCCGTCGGGCGAATTGTCGTCGGCTACCAGTATCCGCAGGCCGGACAGGGGCAGGGCGAGCAGTTCGGCCACGATCGCCGGGAGATTGGCGGCCTCGTTGTAGGTAGGCAGCACGACGGTAACGGCCGCGGAGCGCCACGGCTCGGGCAGTTCCACTACCTGCTCGGCAGGCGCTTGGAGCACCTGAGGCGCCATCGTCATCCCTCCGCCGCTGGCCGGGGCCGCGAGATCCGGCACCGGATGACGCGAGCCACGCTTTGCGTACGGTACCCGATCACACTTGAGCCGGGCCTGAAGCGAGCGAGCCTTGGCCGCCGCACGTCTATAACGCTGCGGAAACGGACGCGCCTCTAAGGCAAGGTAAGCCTTGCCTTAACGCTCAGCTGTCGCTAGGGTCCCGATGTCCCCTGCCGTCACGGGACTCATCGCTGCGATGCAGCACGAAGGAGGCAAGTCATGAAACCTGCCCGATTGTGGGGCCCTGACCGGGTCCATTGGGCTGGCCGTGTCATTCGCGGCAGCGGCACCCGCTGCCGCGGCCGCGCACCCGGCGCCACCGCCGGGCCGCGTGGCCCTGCACGGGTCGCTGACGCCTGCCAAGGAACGCGCCCACCCGGCGGGAAGCGTCGCGGCAAAGAGCACGGTTCGCTTCGACCTCGCGCTCGCGCTGCGTAACGCCACGGGCGCCCAGGCCTTCGTGCGCCAAGTCTCCAGCCCGGGCTCCCGGCTCTACCGTCACTACCTGACCGACGCCCAGTGGGTGGCCCGGTACGGGCCGACCGCGGCCTCGGTGGCGAAGGCCCAGTCCTGGCTGCGCCAGGAGGGCTTCTCCGTCGGCGCGGTCGCCAAGGACCGGCTGTTCGTGTCCGCCAGCGGGACCGCGGCGGCCGTCGAGCGCGCGTTCGGCGTGCAACTCGGCTACTACCACGTGAACGGCCACAAGGTGCGGCTGGCCAAGGGCACGATGACGATCCCGTCGTCGCTGGCTGGCGCCGTCTCTGGCACGCTCGGCATCAACCAGTACGTGGAAACGACCAGCCTCGCCCGCACCCCGGCCGGCCGCGCAAGCGGACCGGCCCAGGAGCCGGCGCCGCCCGCGGATTCCGCAACCCCCAGCCCTGCTCGGCCTTCTGGGGACAGAAGACCGACACCAAGGACTCCGGCCAGCTCTACAAGCCGTTCACCCATCCGCTGCCCTATGACATCTGCGGCTACACGCCGGCCCAACTGCGCGGCGCGTACGGGCTCAGCAAGTCCGTGGCCGGCGGCAACAACGGCAAGGGCGTGACGATCGCGATCGTCGACGCGTACGACTCGCCCACCTGCTGGCCGACGCACAGCAGTACTTCAGGATGAACGATCCCGCCAACCCGGTGCTGTCGTCCAAGTTCATCAACGTGACCCCCCCGACGGTGGACAACGAGGCTGCCTGCGGCGCCAGCGGCTGGTTCGCCGAGCAGGCGCTCGACGTCGAGTCCTCGCACGCCATCGCGCCGGGAGCGACCCAGCTCTACGTCGGAGCGGAGAGTTGCTTCGACTCGGACCTGCTCGCCGCCCTGACCACCGCGATCACCAGTGGCGCCTCCGTGGTCAGCGACTCGTGGGGCGACGTTGCTGGTGACCTCCTGGAGGACGCGGCCGCCAAGACCGCGTTCGACAACACGTTCATGCTTGCGGCCTCCACAGGCGTCAGCGTCCTGTTCTCGAGCGGTGACGTCGGTGACAACTTCGCCGACTTCGGGCTGACCGCGCCGGACTACCCGCCGACCAGCCCGTTCGTGACCGCCGTCGGCGGGACGACGCTCGAGGTGAACGCGCGCAACGCCCGCCAGGCGGAGTTCGGCTGGTCCACCGCCAAGTAGAGTGCTCTGCGGCCCGGTGTCACGCGAAGAACTGTGGCTCCGCGACCACCCCCGACGGCGCGCGCTCGCGTGGCAACTCCGGCGGCGGCGGCGGCACGAGCTACACCTACACCCAGCCGTCCTACCAGGCCGGACGTCGTGCCGAACGCGCTCGCGCTGCGCAACGAGGCGCTCTTCGGGCCGATGCCGCTGCGGGTCGAGCCTGACATCTCGATGGACGCCGACGCCCAGAGCGGGATGCTGATCGGCCTGACCCAGACGTTCCCATCGGGCGTCCGGTACGGCCAGTTCAAGGAGGGCGGCACGAGCCTTGCCTCCCCGCTGCTGGCCGGCGTGATCGCGGATGTCGATCAGGCCGCGGGCGCGTCGATCGGGTTCCTCAACCCGGCCCTTTACAAGGCCTCGACGAGGACCCGTCGGCGTTCAGGGACATCCTGCCGCCGGCGAATCCGAACTCGGCGGCCGTGATCCGCGTGGACTACGCGAACACGGTCAACAACTCGGACGGGTTCCTCGTCAGCGCCCGGGCGATCAACTACGCGGGGCCGGAGACCTTCTGCGACTCCACGGGCAACTGCGCGACGCGCAACGTGACCCTGACCGTCGGCCCTGGTTTCGACGGCCTGACCGGGATCGGCTCGGTCGGCAACACCTTCATCCGCACCATGTCCAGGTTCTGATCGCCTAGTTCTGATCCGCGTTTCTGGCGGGGGTGCCCGGCGCACCCCCGCCAGAAGCGTGCCCGGCCCTATTGCCTGCCGGGGTATCCGGCTCGTACCTGGGCCGGCGCCGCCATGGACGTCCCAACGAATGGTCAAGCGCACCCTCACCAGATGGCCAGGCACTCTTGGGGTGCCGTTCACCAGCAGGCCCACCGGAGCGGGGCTCGTGGTCAGCTTCCCTCGGCACGCTGATCACGTTCATTTCCTCCGACCGAAGAGCGGGCCGGTGAAAGGGGCGTCCCCATGATCCTGACGGCGCGGCGTGCCGTGACGGCGTTCGCGGCTCTGGCCGTCCCGGCGAGCCTGGTGCTCGCCGGGCCGGCGGCCACGGCATCTCCCGGCGGGGCGCATTCGCAGCCCGGCTTTTCCGTGCAGCAGATCGTCAACGGAATGACACTGCACCACCACTACACGGTGTCCGGGGCGCGCAAGACCGAGCCGCTGTCCCAGCCCGACGACCTCACCCACTTCGGCGACTTCCTGTTCGCCGCCTTCCAGAACGGCGTCGGCTCACAGGGCGAGCCGAGCAGCGACGGCAACACCAGCAGCACGGTCGTCGAGTTCGCCCCGTCGGGCCACGTGCTCCGCCAGTGGGACATCAAGGGAAAGTGCGACGGCCTGACCGCCGACCCGGTGCTGGGCGCGCTCATCGCCACGGTGAACGAGGACGCCAACTCCAGCCTGTACACCATCGACCCGGTGGCCAGGACCGGTGGCATCCAGCACTACGCCTACAACGAGCCGCTGCCGCACCACGGCGGCACCGACGCCATCACGATTTACCAGGGGCAGATCTTCATCAGCGCCTCGGCGCCCGGCACCACCGGCAAGCCTGCCCCGCAGCCGACCTATCCGGCCGTCTATTCGGTCGCCCTCGGTGCGCACCACGTCGCCACCGTCACCCCACTTTTCCGCGACGAAGCCCACGCCACCGTCGCCAACACTGGCACCAGCCACGGGACGAAGGTGAAGCTGGCGCTCACCGACCCGGACTCCAACTTCGCGGTCCCGTGGGGCGCGCCCCGGTTCGCCGGTGACTTCGAACTGACCAGCCAGGGCGACAAGCAGCAGATCTACGCGCAACAACGCGATGGTGCGCTACGACTGCTCGTGCTGAACCTGTCCCAGTCGGTGGACGACACGGCGTGGATAACAGGGGACGGGCAGCTCTTCGCGGCCGACCACGACGGTGACACGATCGACCGGGTCGACGGCGACTTCGAGGCGGGCTCGATCTTCGCCGCGGTCACCCCGTGCGACGCTGGCAGCGCCCCGCCGACCTGCCCCGCGCCCGGGTTCCTGCCGAACTACCTCGGCATGCTCGGCCCGTGGACCGGCCACGTGAGCAAGGTGACGCTGTCCGGGCCCCGGCTGGAGCCGCAAGGCCTCCTTTTCCTGCCCGCAAACCACTGATCCCGCTGAGCCTTGCGTCGTGATCATGGCGCCGGGGGACTCATGCGATACGCGATGCGCACGGCCGCCAGGTCAGAGCGGGATTGTCCGGCCCTTCCACGCACCGCCACGGCCCGCGTGGTACCGCCGGGCCGAGTCCGCCGTCATGCCCGCGTAAAACAGCGCCGCCAGCGGCAATCCAGGGGCACGAAACCACGACAATCGGTACAACCTGAGCACCGGGAGGTAGGTGACCGCCTGCAGGAACCACCCGGTGAGGCCCGCCGCGGCACACCAGGCCGCGGCCGCGCCCGGCCCGGTGCCCGCACCCGCCGCCAGCGCGGCCAGCCCGGCGAGGCCGGCCACGGGCGGCAGCAGGTAGAGCCAGGCCAGCCCGGCCAGCACCGCCACGAGCAGCGGCGGCGAGTACCGGAGCTGGGTGTAGGCGCTGCGTGCCACCATCCCCCACAGTTCGGCGAGCCCTGGGTAGGGCCGTCGGCTGCGCACGTCCGTGGTGAACCCGAGCCAGCAGCGGGCGGCCACGGGCGGCCGCTTCAGCAACCGCGCCAGGGCGATGTCGTCGATCCTGGCGTCCCTGATCTTCTCCAGGCCCCCGGCCGCGGCGAGGACCGTGCGGCGCACCAGCATGCAGCCACCGGCCGCCGCGGCGGTACGGGCGCCGGGGCGCCCGATCCGGCGGAACGGGTAGAGCTGGGCGAAGAAGTAGACGAAGGCCGGGACGATCCATTTCTCCCAGCCGGTGTCCGCGCGCAGCAGCGCCATCTGGGACACCAGTGCACGGTCGTCGGTGACCGCGGCGCGGGCCAGGGCGGCGACCGTGCCGGGGCCGAAGGCGATGTCGGCGTCGGTGAACAGCAGATAGTCGCACTCCCCCGCGGCGGCCACCCCCTGCGCCATGGCCCAGACCTTGCCCGCCCACCCCGTCGGCGAGGGCCTCACCCCGGATCACCTTGAGCGCCACACCGGGACGCGCTTCCCAGGGCGTCGGCGACTCCCGGCGTCCCGTCCGAACTCCCGTCGTCCACCAGCACGACCGACAGTTCACCCGGATACTCCTGGCCCAGCAGGCTGGGCAGGGTCTCCGGCAGCGATGGCCGCCTCGTCCCGCGCCGGAATCACGGCCACCACCGAGGGCCAGTCCCCCGGGCCCGGCCCCTTCGGCCGCCGCGGGCAGCCGGCAATCCGTGCGCCAGAAGCCCCCGTGCGCGACAAGCAGATAAACCCACGCGACCGCCGCGAGCACACACGCGCCAACCAGAACCGGCACCCCTGCAGCCTCGCACAGGCCCAGCCGAGCGGGCGGGTGGTCCAGTTCGCCGGGCCGGGTCCCGGCAGATGCAGATGGAAGCGTTATCTGGGCGGCTGGCCGTCGGCGGAGCCGCTCGCCGCCGTGCTGCCCGGCAGCGCCCGCGGCTCGTCGTCGCTGTCGTCGCCCGCGGAGCGGAACCCCTGGCCTACCGCCGAAGACCCGGCCAGGTTCTTCTTCACCGAGTCCAGGATGGTCAGCCCCTGGGCGACCAGGCCGGCGGTCAGCTCACCCAGTCCCTCCGCGCCGTTGAGCACGTTGACGTTCGCGCCGGCCAGGCCGCCGGCGGCCTCCTTGACGATCAGCGGAAGCTGGTCGATCAGCATGCGGTCGAGCGCGACCCGGTCGTGCGAGGCCGCCGCCGCGGCCTGGATCCGCATCCGCTCCGCGTCGGCCTGGGCGAGGATACGGATCTTGTCCGCTTCGGCCTCGGCCGGCTTGATGACCTCGGCGACAAGCTGGCGCTGGCGCAGCTCGGCCTGCTGGTGCGCCAGTTCGGTCTGGGCGGTGATCACATCACGCTGGGCCTTCGCCTGGGTGAGCGGCCCCATCTGGGCCGACTGGGCCTGGGCCTGGTCCACCTCGGCCTTGTACTGGGCCTGCACGACCGCCGTCTGCCGCGCGTACTCGGCCTGCTTGCGCTGCGACTCCTGCTCGGCCTCGGCGGCCGCCTGGTTGGCCTGGGCCTGCGCGATCTTGGCCTGCCGCTGGATCGCGGCCCGGTGCGGGGCGGCCATCGCGTCGATGTACCCGGAGTTCATGTCGTCGATCGACTGAATCTGCAGTGAGTCCACGGTCAGGCCGATCTTGGCCATCTCGGCCTTCGACCCATCGAGGACTTCGGTGGCGAGCTTCTGGCGCTCGGTGACGATCTCCTCCACCGTCATCGAGCCGACGATCGAGCGCAGGTGCCCGGCGAAGATACGGCCGGTCAGCGTGGACATCTGGTCCTGATCGGACAGGAACCGCTGGCCGGCGTTGATGATGCTCTCGTCGTCGTTGCCAACCTTGAACGCGATCACGGCCCGGACGTTCACCGAGATGCCCTGCCTGGTGACGCAGACCTCCGAGACCTCGGCCTCCTGCATGGACAGCGTCAGGTAACGCGCCTTGCGGAAAAAGGGAAGCACGAAGGTGCCGTGGCCGACGACCACCCGGAACGGCGCGGTGTCCCGCCGGAGCCTGCCGCCAGAAATCATCATCGCGCTGTCAGGGGCGGGAACTCTATATCCGAACATGGTGGTGCTCCTCAAACGGCATCGTCGGGAAAGGGATCCAGCGGGTCTATCCACGGGCTGACATCGACCGTCCGCGTGCCGCGGTTGTTGATGACCAGCACGGTCGAGCCCCGCGGAATCGGCTCGGCGGACCAGGCGATGAACGCCTCAGTCCCGCCGCGGATTTTGACCATGACCTCCCCGGGACCGGCAGCACCGCGGGTGGCAATGATGAGAACACCGATGGAGCCGATCAGGGATTCATCCCCGGCCACGACCAGCCGCTCCTCACAATGCCCGACTGTGGATTTCACACACTATCGCCTGGCGACCGAATGACGGCCTTGGCCTGCCCCGAACTCGGCACGCCCCGGCCCGGCGCGCCCGCGGGCAGTCAGGCGAAGAGGGGGAACCTGCCGATCGAGGGGCCCAGGGCCTGGCGGTCGGCCTCGGTGAGGGGCTCACGGCCGGTGCCCTTGAGCGCGGCGGTCACGTCGTCCCAGGAGGCCGGGACCGGGGCACCCAGGAGACCGTCGAGAACCCGGCGCACCAGTGCCAGCGAGGCCGGATCGGGCGCGGGGCTACCGGGCAGGGCCACGGTCAGGTCCAGGTAGTGCACGGCGGCCTCGACGGCGAGCGTGGCGGCGAAGTCGGCCACGGTCAGCGTGTGCCCCTGGGTCGTCACCGCCTGGTGCCCGCACGCCCGGCCCGCCCGGACCGCAGCCGCCGCGGTCTCCGACCACTCCCAGGCCAGCGCGCCGGGCGGGTACGCGGCGGCGGCGATCCGGACATAACGCGCGTGCGCCGCCGACTCCTCCGCAAAGTCCGCGCTGCCGCTCGGGGCGTAGTCCGTCCAATAGGACACGTCGTCGCGGTCCGGCGGCTGGTCCGCCGGGCTTGCGAACGTGCGCAGCGCCCGGCGGGCGTCGAGCAATTCGTGGTAGAGAACGTCGGCCACGGCCCAGCCGGCACAGCGACTCGGGCGCATCAGGTCCGCCTCACCAAGCCCGCCGGCCACGGCGGTCACGTTCCGGTACGCCGCGTCGAGGGCATCGAGCGCCGCCGCCGGGCTCAGGTCGCTCACCCGGCGATCCTATGGCCGGGCACCGACACCGGGACCGCCCGCTGGCCGCCATGGCGGAACCAATCCGGCAGGCATGGAATAGGGCGCCGGGCGGTGGCGTTGGCAACGTTCGCTGGCGTGCTTGGATGCCCCGGGCCGCAACTATGGATGCCTTCGCGGATTACCGTTCGGCTGGAGCCGCGTTGTGCCACTCGCCGTGGAGGCGACCGCACGTCAGCGCTTAGGACGGCGCCCCCGTGAGCCCCGGCTCCCGCGGGCATCGTCGTCCTTGATCAGCGGGCGCTTTCCCCCGCCAGCAGGAACAGCGTGTAGGCGGCGAGCGTGGAGTCGTCGGTGATGCCGCCACCGCGGATCATCTGTTCCACCTCACCGCGGCGAAACCAACGGCAGCGCAGGTCCTGCTCCTCGAGTTCAAGCTCCGGCGTGCCTTGTGTCAGGCCGGACGCCACGAACACGTCGAAGCCCTGGCTGACCAGCCCGTGCGCGCAGTGCAGGTGGCCGAGGTGGCGCAGCACGCTGGCCGTCATGCCGGTTTCCTGGCGGAGTTCTTCCCTCGCGAGCTTCTCCGGGTCGTCGGCCACCGCCATGCCGGGCAGGGTGCCCTGTGGGAACTCCCAGCACCGCATCCGCACCGGGTAGCGGTACTGCTCGACCAGGTGAAAACCGTCGTTCTCGACCGGGATGATCAAGGCGAAGTCCGGCTTCTCCACATACGAGTAAATCCCGGTCGACCCGTCCGGTCGCCGGATGCCGTCCTCACGCAGGCGCATGTGAGGCGTCTCGTAGACCACCCGGGTGGACGTCTGCTCGATGATCGGCCCGCTGGCCTCAGGCACGGGAACTCTCCTTCGCACGCGGCCTCGGTGACCGGCCAGAGGGACGTTAGCCGGCACCGCCGTGGTCTCCGCGGCCGGCGTACCCGCGCTCAGGCCGGCCAGGCGAACCCGGTTGCCGCGAGCACGTCGGCGCGCCGGGGCAGGGCCGCCTGTGCTCCCCTGCGGGTGGCCGCCGCCGCCCCGGCCGCGCACGCGGCGGTGACCGCGGCGGGCGGGTCCAGGCCGCTGGCCAGTGCCACGGCGAGGGCTCCCACGAACGCGTCCCCTGCTCCCACGGTGTCTACCGCGGTCACCGGGAACCCGGGCACCGCGGCCGTCCCCGACGGCCCGGCCAGCGCCGCCCCGGCCGCGCCCAGCGTGACCACGACGTGCCCGCCGCCGAGCCCCGCGGCCAGGCCCGCCGCGACGTCCCTGCCCAGCGCCGCCTCGTCCTGCGGTGGCGCACCGTCCGGCCGTCCGGCCAGGGCCGCCGCCTCCTGGGCGTTCACCACGAGCCAGCCGGGGCACTCGGCGAGCAGGCCGGCCGCCCCCTCGGGAACCGGGGCCAGGTTGAGCACCGTGCGGACCCCATTGGCCCGGGCGCGGCGGAGCGCGGCGCCGAGCACGGGGACAGGTATCTCCGCCGACAGCACCAGCACGTCGCATGCCTGCGCAAAGGCGGCCGCCACCTCCGCGTCCCCGGCGAGCCCGTTAGCGCCCGCGGCAACCGCGATCGAGTTCTCCCCGGCCGGCATCCACGGTGATCAGGGCCAGCCCCGAGGCCACGCCGGGCACCGCACGCAGGCCGGCCGACCCCGATCCCCTCGGCGGCCAGGCCCGCGCGCAGCCGCGCGCCGAACTCGTCGTCCCCGCAGCAGCCCACCATCGACACCGCGGCACCCAGCCGGGCGGCCGCGACCGCCTGGTTGGCTCCCTTCCCGCCCGCGCCGAACGTGGCGGCCGCCGAAGCGAGCACGGTTTCCCCCGGCCCGGGCAGGTGTGGCACGAGGAGCGAGATGTCGGTGTTCAGGCTGCCCAACACGTTCACCGCAGGACGCTGCGCCATGCCCCCTCCTGCCGGGTACCGGGGTGCAGCGAGCGTAGCGTACGGCCTCGGCGGCCGCTCCGCCCGGCCAGCAGGTCAAGGCTCCGTGACGAAGGACCGGGGCCTTAGGCCACCGGGGGGTTCCAGCGGCGTCGCTCCCCCAGGCTGGCACTGCAAACGGGACCCAAAAGTATCTTATTCGGCATAGTGCAACGTTCCAGGTCACCCGGAATGGGCAGGCCAATGTCGGGTATCGTGCAAAGATCACTACGCTGCTATCCCACACATCCGTGCGGACACTGATCCTGGGGGTAGATCCGGCCGGACGGATAGTTCAGCATGACCGGAATGCGAAGGAAGTCCTTGATCCGCCGAATGGCTCGCTGCTCGGCACGCACCTGAGCGATCTGGTGGTGGGCAACTCCCCCACGGGCACGCCGCTCAACAGTCTGCTCGACGCGGTCAAGGGTGGCCGGGAAGCGACCGCGGTGCTCACCTTCAAGGCCCAGCGCAGCAACCCCATCGACACCGTGGTCACGCTGCAGCCGATGCGCGGCGACACCGAGGGTCGCCCGTCGGCGCTGGCGATCCTGCGCATGCCACCGCCCAGCGTGGAGCAGTTCCTGGACCCCGCGCTGATGCGGCACGCGCTGCTCGACGAGACGTTCCGGCAGATGGGGGCCACCCTCGACCTGGACCAACTGGCCCGCGGGCTGATCAACATCGTGGTCCCGCACTTCAGCAACTCGGCCGGGCTGCTGCTGCTGGAGAGCCTGGTGGCGGCCGACGAGCCGCCCGCATCCCAGAACGACGGGTCCTACCTGCTGCGCCGGATGGCCATCGCCACCGACGACAGCAACCCGGACTGGGACGCCACGTTCCCCACCGGCGAGGTGCTCCGCTACCCGGCGGGGTCGCCCTACACCGAGTGCATGAGCACCGGCCGGCCGATCCGTCAGCCCGCCATGATCACCGCCGAAGCGGTCGAGCTGGCCGAAACGTGGCTGCGCCGCCCCATGGGCCTGCTGGCCGACTCGTCCATGTTGCTGCTGCCGCTCAACGCGCGCGGTTCCACGCTCGGCTTCATCGTGTGCAACCGGCGCAAGGGCTTCCGGTCCTTCGACGCCTACGACACCGAGATCGGCGTGGAGTTCGCCTCCCGCGCGGCGATCTTCATCGACAACGCCCGGCGCTACAACCGGGAGCGGGCCACCGCACTCACCCTGCAGCGCAGCCTGCTGCCCACCGGGCTTTCCGCACCGTCGTCGGTCGAGGTCACGCACAGGTACCTGCCAGGCAGCCAGCTCATCGAGGTCGGCGGGGACTGGTACGAGTCGATCAACATGCCGGGCGCGCGGGTGGCCCTGGTCGTCGGTGACGTGGCCGGCCACGGTGTCCGGGCCGCGGTCACCATGGGCAGGCTGCGCACCGCGATCCAGACCCTGGCGATGCTGGAGCTGTCTCCCGCCGAGACGCTGCAGCATCTCAACGAGCTGATGCGGAAGATCGGCGAGCGCGAACCACACTTCGCCACCTGCGTGTACGCCACCTACGACGCGGTGAACGGCACCTGCGAGGTCGCCTGCGCCGGGCACCTGCCGCCGTTGCTGGTCCGGCCGGACGGCAGCAGCGAGTTCCTCGACGTGTCCCCGGCGCCGCCGCTGGGCGTGGGCGAGGGGCTGATCTCCAGCCGGACCTTCGAGATCGAGGACGGCAGCATGTTCGTCCTCTACACCGACGGGCTGGTGGAAAGCCGCGGCCGTGACATCGACGACGGCCTGAAGCGGCTCCAGTCGGTGTTCGACGCCGAGTCGGTGGCCGGATCCATGGACGACCTGTGCAAGGCGATCCTGGCCGGCGCCTACTCCGATCAGCACCGCGACGACATCGCCGTGCTGATCGCCCGGCTGGCCCGGATCGACGGCAGCCTGCAGGCGTCCTGGGCGCTGACCGGCGAGCCGTCCGCGGCGCGCGAGGCGCGGTCCCTGGTGGCCGAGCCGCTGGAGAAGTGGGACCTGGCCAGCATGATGGACACCACCCAGTTGCTGGCCTCCGAACTGGTGACGAACGCGATCAGGTACGCCGAGGGCCCCGTCACGCTGCGGCTGATCAAGGAGGGCGCGCTGGTCTGCGAGGTGCTCGACACCTCGTCGGCGCTGCCCAAGCTGCAGCACGCGGCCAAGGACGACGAGACCGGCCGGGGCCTGCAGATCGTCAGCAAGCTGTCCGGCCGGTGGGGCGCCCGCCGGACCTCCGGTGGCAAGATCGTCTGGTGCGAGCAGCCCTTCCCCCGCACCGACGAGGCGTGAGCGGGCGCTAGATGCCGCGCATCGCGCGAAGCGACTGCTTCAGCGAGCCCATGGTGGCCAGAACCGCGGACGGCTCGTAGCCGCAGTGCGCCATGCAGTTCGCGCATCGCGGGTCCTTGCCGCGGCCGTAGGCATCCCAGTCGGTGGTCTCGATCAGCTCCTTGTACGTCTGCACGTACCCGTCCGACATCAGGTAGCACGGCCGCTGCCAGCCGAGCAGCGAGTAGGACGGGATTCCCCAGGCGGTGCAGCCGAAGTCGGCCTTGCCCTCAAGGAAGTCAAGGAACAGCGGGGAGTGGTTGAGCCGCCAGCGCTGCCTGTTGCCGTCGGCGAACGCCTTGCGGAACAGTTCCCTGGTCTCGGTCACGCCGAGGAAGTGCTCCTGATCCGGTGCCTTCTCGTATGCGTAGGCCGGGGAGATCATCATCTCGTCCACGCCGAGGTCGTCGTTGAGGTAGTTCAGCACGTCGATGACGGTCTGCGGGGTGTCGGTGTTGAAGAACGTGGTGTTCGTGGTGACCCGGAACCCGCGCCGCTGGCATTCCTTGATCGCGGCGACCGCCTGGTCGAACACGCCTTCCTTGCAGACCGACTCGTCGTGCCGCTCGGCCAGCCCGTCGATGTGCACCGCCCAGGCGAAGTACCGCGACGGGGAGAACTTGTCGATGTGCTTGGGGATCAGCAGCGCGTTCGTGCAGAGGAACACGTACTTCTTGCGCTTGATCAGCTCCGCGACGATCTCGTGGATCTGCGGGTGCATGAGCGGTTCACCGCCGGCGATGGACACCATCGGCGCGCCGCACTCCTCGATCGCGCCGATCGCCTGGTCCACCGGCATCCGCTGCTTCAGCAGCGTGTGCGGCTGCTGGATCTTCCCGCAGCCCGCGCACTTGAGGTTGCACGCGAACAGCGGCTCCAGCTCGACCAGGAGGGGGAACTTGTCGTTGCGCGCCAGCTTCTGGCGCACCAGGTAGGTCCCGATCCGCAGGCTCTGTCGCAGTGGCATGGTCATTGCGCCCGGACCTCCTTGGGCAAGCTGAACCGGATGTTCTCGGTGGTGATGACGCGCTCGGAGACCTCTACGGGGCCGAGGCCCGACAGCGCGGTGATGATCTCGTCGACCACGGCCGGCGGCGCCGAGGCGCCGGCGGTCAGGCCGATCGTGGACACGCCGGCCAGCCAGCCAAGCTGGATGTCGGACGGCCCGTCGATAAGGTGCGCCGGGGTGCCGGCCCTCTGCGCCGTCTCCACCAGCCGCACCGAGTTGGAGGAGTTGGCCGACCCGGCCACCAGGACCAGGTCGGACTCGGCCGCGACGGCCCGGATGGCCCGCTGCCTGTTGGTGGTGGCGTAACAGATGTCGTCGCTGCCTGGGGCCCTGGCCGCGGGGAACCGCTCGGTCAGCGCGGAGGCCATCTCGGCGGCCTCGTCCACGGCCAGCGTGGTCTGCATCAGGTAGGCGACCTTGCCCGGGTCCGCGGGGTGCAGCCGGGCCACGTCGGCGGCGCTCTCCACCAGCGCCATCGACTCCGGTGCCTCGCCGAGGGTGCCCTCGACCTCCTCGTGGCCGGCGTGCCCGATGAGGGCCACCAGGTAGCCATCGGCCGCGAACCGGCGCGCCTCCGCGTGCACCTTCCCCACCAGCGGGCAGGTCGCGTCGATCGCGTCCAGGCCGCGCCTGGCCGCCTCCTCGCGGACTGCCGGGGACACCCCGTGCGCGGAGAAGACCACGCACGCCCCGTCGGGGACCTCGGAAAGTTCGTCCACGAACACCGCGCCGCGGCGTTCGAGGTCGGCGACGACGTGGGTGTTGTGCACGATCTGCTTGCGCACGTACACCGGGGCGCCACGCTGGTCGAGCACCTTCTCCACGATCTCGATGGCGCGCTCCACCCCGGCACAGAACGACCGTGGCCCGGCCAGGAGCACCCGCCGCGGCCCGGCCGCGGCGGCCCAGGCGGCCAGTACCGGGCCGGCGGCGCGCAGCGCCCGCAGCGCGGCCAGCCCGCCGGTCACGATCCCCGGGTGCAGCAGCGGCCGCGCGGGGGTGTCCGACACCGCGCGGAGCACGGCCACCGGCCGGTCATGCGCCGCCGCGGCCAGCGGCGCGGACTCCAGGTCGGCCGCCAGCGCCCCGCCGGCCGCCAGCCGCCGCCGGGACGAGCCGCCGGCCAGCCGGTCCACGGTGATGACGGGCCCGGCGTGGACGCGCAGCCCCGCCCGGCGCAGTTCACCGGCCAGCAGCGGCGCTGCCGGGCACCGGACGCTCGTGCCGTGGGCGTCGCTGACCTCGGTGCCGACGACCAGGTCACCGGGGACCAGGTCGTCGGTGAGGCCGCCGCCCACCCCGGCGACGGCCAGCGCGCCGAACTGTTCACCGGCCAGCGCGGCGGCCTGCCGCCGGGACCTCGCCGGGCCGTATCCGGTTACCCGCACCGCGCCGCCGTCGGGCTGGCCGGCCCCGCGTGCCGCGCGCAGCCCGCGCCGGACCGCCAGCGCCTCCACCCACAGCGGGGAGCACACCACCAGCGGGCCCTGCTGGCCTGGGGAGGCGACCCCCCTGGAACCCCCCGATGGCCTACGGCCCGGTTCCTCCGTCACCGGGCCGGGCTCCGGGGCGGTCACGCCGTCTCCGGGGGTAGAAGGGGGGCGGCGGAGCCGTCGCCCGGGGCGGGAGAGGATAGGTACCGGCCGAGCGCGCTGACCGGGAACACGAGGCGGTACAGGTGGTAGTTGATGTAGAAGTCGCGCGGGAACCCGGTACCGGTGAACTGCGGCTCGTCCCAGGTCCCGTCGCTTCGCTGGTGCTCGGCGAGCCAGCGGGCCCCGGCCTCCACGGCCGGCTCGGCGCCACCGGCCGCGAGCAGCGCAAGCAGCGCCCACGCGGTCTGCGACGCGGTGGACGCACCATGGCCCGCCAGGGACGGGTCGTCGTAGGAGCGCATGTCCTCGCCCCAGCCACCGTCGGGGTTCTGGTGCTGTTCCAGCCATGCCACCGCACGGCGGATGGCCGGCTTGCCCGGCCGCACCCCGGCGGCGATCAGCGCGGGCACCACCGCGCCGGTGCCGTACACGTAGTTGGCGCCCCACCGGCCAAACCAGGAGCCGTCGCTCTCCTGGGCCCGCAGCAGCCAGACCACGCCGCGCCTGGCCAACCGGCTGCCGGCCTGGCCCATGGCCGCGAGCGCCTCCACCACGTGCGCGGTGACGTCCGCCGAGGGCGGATCTGTGACCGCGCCGAAGTCGCAGAACGGCAGCTTGGCGACCAGTCCCGAGGTGTTGTCGGCGTCGAAGGCGGCCCAGCCGCCATCCCGGGACACCATCCCTGTGATCCAGGTCAGGCCGCGAGAGATAGCCGCCTTGCGGCGCGCGTCCGGCCATGGGGATGGAAGGGTGGCGGCGGAGCCGTCGCCCGGGGCGGGAGGTGAGGAGAGTCGGGTCCGGCGCAGGGCTAGCACCACCTCGGCGGTGTCGTCGATGTCGGGGTAGTTGTCGTTGTCGAACTCGAAGGCCCAGCCGCCGGGCGCCAGGGCCGGGCGCACCTGCCAGTCCCCCGGCCCGGTGATCTCCTCGTCGAGCAGCCAGTCGGTGGCCCTGGTGAGGGAGGGATGGTCGGCGGGCAGTCCCGCGTCGGCGAGCGCGATCATCGCCAGCACGGTGTCCCAGACCGGCGACTGGCAGGCCTCCATCCGGCGCACCGGTCCTTCGGGGGTGTCCTCGGTGATGGTGAACCGGTCCAGGCCGGCCAGACCGCGCCGGATCACCGGGTGGTCAAGGCCGTAGCCGAGCAGCCTCAGCGCGATCAGCGAGTACACCCACGGCGGCTGGATGCCGCCCCAGCAGCCGTCGGCCTCCTGCCTGGCGATGATCCACTCGGCGCACCGGCGGATCGCGGCGCGGCGCACCGCCCGCACCGGCGCGGCTCCGGGGGTGGCAGGGTGGCGGCGGAGCCGTCGCCCGGGGCGGGGAGAGGACGGGGGTGGCAGGGTGGCGGCGGAGCCGTCGCCCGGGGCGGGAGAGGACGGGGGTGGTAGGGCGGCGGCGGAGCCGTCGCCCGGGGCGGGAGAGGAGGAGCGCCCGCGCCGCTCATAGACATGCAGCGCCCGGTCCAGGCCGCCGAACACGGCCGCCCAGACAGGATCTTTGGGACGGTCCCGGCGCCCGATCACGACCGGCCCTTCACCGGCGGGCCAGAGTTCTTTGAGTCCAAACGGAAGCGGCGTGGCTGGCCGGAACGCGCCCACGATGGTCAGCGGCACTATGGTCTGACGCGCCCAGCAGCCCCAGTCGTAGACGTTGAACGGGAACCAGGCGGGCAGGTAGATCAGCTCCGGCGGCATGACCGGCAGGTCGTCCCAGGACCATTCGCCGAACAGGGCAAGCCAGATCCGGGTGAACACCCGGGTGGCCGGGATCCCGCCCTGGCCGCGGATCCACTCCGCCGCCAGGGCCAGATGCGGCGCCTGCGGCTCGTGCCCGGCCAGCCGCAGCGCGACGTAGGCCTCCACCGTGGTGGACAGGTCCCCCGGGCCACCGTAGAAGTTCGCCCAGGTGCCGTCGTCGCGCTGCTGCGAGGCGATCCACCGGGCCGCGGCCTGCGTCTGCTCGGCGGTCCTGACGCCGAGGAACTCGCGCAGCAGCAGGTCCTCGGCGTCCATGGTGACGTTGGTCTCCAGTTCGCCCTGCCACCAGCCCTGGTCATGCTGCAGGCCGAGCAGGTGGTCCCTGGCGCGGGCGAGCGCCTCCGCCGCCGGGCCAGCGGCGGAGCGGCCGAGGCGCCTCGGGTGCGTGACTGTCATCGGCTCGGCTCCCCTCACCACTGCCGCGCGGTGATGAACTCGGCGATCCCGGCGAACTCGGCTCTGACGTCGTCGGGCATCGGGGTCTCCGCCAGGCACCGGTGCGCGGACGCGAGTTGGGCCGCGGCCTCGTTTTCCGTCCAGTCCTTGCCGCCTGCCTCTTCGACAAGACCGGCGGCGCGGACCAGGTCGTCCTCGGACAGCGGATCCGGCTGGCCCAGCAGCGCGGCCAGTTCGGCGGACGCGGCGACGCCTGCGGTCAGTGCGGCCACCACCGGCAGCGACTTCTTCCGCGCGCGCAGATCCGAGCGGACCGGCTTGCCGGTCACGGCCGGGCTGCCCCAGATGCCCAGCAGGTCGTCGGTGAGCTGGAAGGCCTGCCCGGCGTGCGCGCCGAACCCGGCCAGCCCCATGGCCACGGCCGGCGGCGCGCCGACATGGATCGCACCGATGCTGCACGCGCAGGCCATCAGGGCTGCGGTCTTGTCTCCGGCCATCTCCTGGCACTCGGCCAGGGTGACGTCGTCGCGGCGCTCGAACGCCAGGTCCGCGCCCTGCCCGGCGATGAGCCGCTGCACCGCGACGGACAGGCAGCGGGCCGCCCACACACCTTGCGGGGCTTTGTCCTCAAGCAGGATGTCCTGGGCGAGGGCGAGCATGGCGTCCCCGGCCAGGATCGCCGCACCGATCCCGTAGACCGTCCAGGCGGTGGGCCGGTGCCGGCGCTCGGTGTCGCCGTCCATGATGTCGTCGTGCAGCAGCGAGAAGTTGTGCACGAGTTCCACGGCGACCGCCGCGGGGACGCCGCGCTCCGGCGCGGCCTCCGCGGCCCGTGCGGACAGCAGAGCCAGGGCCGGCCGCAGCGCCTTGCCGGACCCGGCCGGCTTGGTGCCGCCTGGCTGCGCGGGCCCGTCCGCGGTGTGGCCGTCGGCGGGTTTGGGCACCTTGGGCGGGGCGGTGGGGCCAGAGCTAGCACTTGCGATGCCCTTGCCCTCGTCGCCGATACGGCCGTTCACCGGGGTGTGCCCGTTGACGCCGGCCAGGCCGAGGTGGTACGCCGCGACCGGGCGCACTTCGGGGCTGAGCCGTGTGATCGCCGTGGCCATGGCCGGGCCGACCAGGTCCCGCGCGGTCGCCACGCCGGCGGGCATCACGGCGGTCATGCCGGCGCCCCCGTGGTGTCGCTGCTTACCGCGGTGGCTCCGGCCGCCGATACCCGGCCTGGTGCCCGCCGCCGCGCCGCGGCGCCCATGCTCCGGCGCAGTTCCCGCACCGCGTTCAGTCCGCTCCGCACGGCTCCCTCCATCGTGTCCGGCCATCCGGTGTCGGTCCAGGCGCCCGCGACGACCAGGCCCGCCGTGGCGGTCGCTGCCCCGGGCCGCAGCCGTCCCAGCCCTGGTACCTGGCGCATCGTGGCCCTGCGCTCCCTGGTGACGAAGCAATCGATGACCCGCGCCTGCGCCGCCGCGGGGAACAACTCGGCCAGCGCGGGCAGGAACTGCTCGCGCAGCCTGGCGGCCGGGACGTCGGCGTAGGCGTCCGCCGCCGACAGCGATATCGCCAGGTACTGGCCTTCGCGCAGCCCCGACGGCCCGGTCCGGTCGAACACCCACTGCACCGGCGAGTCCACCGCCGCGGCGAACGGCAGCCTTGTCACCCGCCGGTCGTAGACCACATGCACGTTGACGATCGGCGACGTGCCAATATCCAGCCAGAGTGCTGGCCCGGGGGGACGACCCCCCTGGAACCCCCCGGTGGCCTCAGGCCCCGTTCCTTCGTCACGGGGCCCGGGCCCTGCTGGCCCGGCCTGCGCCGCCTGAGCGCTGTTACCCGTGGCGGGCGGCAGCAGGCAGGCTGCGATCTCCGGGGGGACCGCCAGCACCACGCCGTCGGCCCGGATGACCTCGCCGCCGTTGCCCCCGGCGGCGCCGCGGCTGGCCAGGCGAACCAGGAACCCGCCGGAGGGCAGTGCCTCTACCGCGGCCGCCTTGGCGCTCAGCCTGACTCTGGCACCCAACCGGCCCAGCAGGCTGCCCGCGGCCTGCCCGTGCAGGTCACCGAGTGGCACCGCGGGGATCCCGATGTCCGCCGCGTCCCTGCCGGACAGCAGGGCGGTCTTTACCACGGTGGCGGCGAGCGCCAGGTTCGCGTCGTCCCCGGCGACGTTCAGCGCGGAGACCGTGAACAGGTCCCACAGCGCCCGCCGGGCATGTTCGCCCTGCCCGTGGGCGGCCAGCCAGTCACCGAGGCGCTGCCCGTCAAGCTCGGGGCTGGCCGGGTCGAGCCGGGTCATGGCGAGGGCGGCGGGCACCACGCGCAGTCGTTCGGCAAGAGAAAGGTGCTGGTAGCTGGCGAGTGCCTGGCCCATGTGCAGCGGGCCGGGGAGCGCCGTGCGGCGCAGCCTGGCCCGCCCGCCCGGGCGCAGCACGGTGACGTCGAACCGGTCCTGTAGCGTCACCGAGCCGGTCATGCCAAGCCTGGCCAGCAGGCCGCGGTAGGCGATGCAGCAGCGCAGGAACACGTGCTGCCCGTTGTCCACGGTCAGGCCGCCGCGGCTGAACGAGCAGGTGGCGCCGCCCAGGCGCGGCCTGGATTCGAGCAGCGTGACCCGGGTCCCGGTCTCGGCGAGCGCGATAGCGGCGGTAATTCCGGCCAGCCCGCCACCCACCACCGCCACGTGCGGCGCGGCTGCCTGTGCGGTCACCGGGCCACCTCTGCGGCCGGCGGCCGTGGACGGCGCGGCGGCCGTACCGCCGCGGTGGCCAGCGACTTGACCGCCACGGCAGCCTTCTCCCGCGCGGACAGCGAGACCCGGCAGGTAAGCACGGCGGCCGGGCTCGCGGCGATGTGCTCGAGCAGCCGGTAGTAGATGCCCGCCATGGCACCGGCGGACGCGGCGCTGCGCCGGTCGAGCAGCGGCATCAGCGCCAGGCCCTCGGCATACCAGGCGCGGGCGCGGTCCGCTTCGAACTCCACAAGCGCGGTGAGCTTGCCCTGGCCGGGGTCGGTGGCCGGGTCGGCGCCGAGGGCGCAGCCGAACCGTGCGAAGTCCTCGGCGGGCAGGTAGACCCGGCCGGTGGCGTAGTCCTCGCGGATGTCCCGCAGGATGTTGGTGAGCTGTAGCGCGACGCCGAGTGAGTCGGCCAGCGGCGCCGCATGCTGCGGGTCGCTGGTGCCGAACACGCCCAGCGACAGCCGCCCGATCGACCCGGCCACACACCGGCAGTAGTGCAGCAGGTCATCGAAGGTCGCGTAGCTGACGCCGCGCACGTCGGCGGCGCAGCCGTCGATCAGTTCGCCGAACGCGGGCAGCGGAATGTCGAACCTCGCCGCGGCGTCGGCCAGCGCGACAAGCACCTCGTCGCCGTCGTCCGCCTCCCCGGCCTGGAGCGCGGACAGGCCTTCCCTGGCCTCCTCGAGCAGGGTGAGCTTCTCGGGGGCGGGCAGTGTGCCGTCCCCGATGTCGTCGATGCGCCGGGCGAAGGCGTAGACGGCCGCCAGCGCCTGGCGCTTGGCCGGCGGAAGCAGCCGGATGCCGTAGGAGAAGTTCCTGGCCTGGGACCAGGTGATCTCCTCGCAGCGCCGGTAGGCCGCGCGGACGTCTGTGGCCACGTCACCGTCCTGTCAGGTAGGCACGGAGGAGTTCCGCCGCGACGCGGTGCTTGCGCGGGCGAGGGGTGGCGGCGAGCACGTCGCAGCCGCTTGCGGTGATCGCGGCGAGGGCCGCACGGCCGCCCGCCACGTACCCGGCCACCGCCGCCCGGGCGAAGCCGCGCAGCGTGCCGACGATGGGCGCGCCCTCGTCGAGCAGCCCCGCGGCCCGGCGCACCTGGAACTCGATGAGCCTGCGGACCTGCGGCGACGCGGAGGGCGCCGCCAAGTCGGCCTCGGTGACACCGTGCCTGGCGAGGTCGTCGGCGGGCAGGTAGACGCGGCCGGCCCTGAGGTCTTCGGCCACATCCTGCCAGTGTTCGGCCAGTTGCAGCGCGGTGCACACCAGGTCGGAAAGCCGCTCCCGGGGCGGCGTGGCCGCGCCGAAGACGTGCAGCACGATGCGGCCGACCGGGTCGGCCGACAGGCGGCAGTAGCCCAGCAGTTCGTCAAAGGTCTGGTAGCGGGTGACCACCTGGTCCTGGCGGTTCGCCTGGATCAGGTCGAGAAAGGGCTGGGCGGGGATCGCGCACTGTGCGACGGCCGGCGCGAGCGCCTGGACCACCGGCAGCCGGGGGCCTTCCCCACCGGGCTGGTAGAGCCGGCCGAGGTCGGCCTCGAGTTCGTCAAGCAAGGCCAGTCGCTCATCCGGCGGTGCCTCGTCACCCATGTCATCGGCCGACCGGGCGAAGCCGTACACCGCGGTCAGGTGCTGGCGGTAACGCCCCGGAAGCAGGCGGAGGGCCACGGGAAAGTTCTCGTCCACCGCCTTGGCGCCGGCCTGGGCAGTGATCACCCTGGCCGGTTCACTGCTGGCTCCGGCCTCGCCGCCCCGCGCGCTGCTGGCTCCGGCCCCGCCGCCCCGCCCCATGACTGCCCCGGGAGCGCTGGCATCCTCTGATCTCGTCGCATCCCGGGTCACGTCCCCTATTCCTTCACAGCTCACGGGCTAATGCAAACAATGACATCGGCGTCATGTGACGCCGATGTCGCAGAACTCTCCAGGCTCCGGCACCGCAGCCGCCCCAGCAAAGACGTTTACATTACTGCAGTTGCCGCCCGCAAGTCCGTCATCGGGAAGCCCTGACGGTCAGAGATAGCTTTAACCGGCCATTTCCCGAGTGTCCGTGAAGATTTGTGGGAGGGTGATCAGTACTGCTCGGCTACGGGCGGATTTGCCACGCAACATCGCAGGCAGAGAGCGGGTTGAGGGCAGACTCGCCGGTCTGGGTAAACGGCCTCGGCAGCCGGGTACCTGGCCCTGCAATTCGCCTGCCGCACCGCATTTCGCCTGCCGCACCGCATGCGGCGATGACTCGCCTTTGGTTCCAGCGAGCACCGGATACTGCCGCAGAACGGCCTGGCGGCGGCCCTGCCGCGACACCTGCGCCGAACCTGACGCTTATGTCACTCGAAGCTGACGCTCATGTCATGGCACGGTTCCCGGCCGCTTAAGGCTGACGCTTACGTCATATTCCACGCCCGGTAACCGGCCCGACGCGGACCGCCGCACGAGGACGCATACTCCGATACTGCACCCATGGGGGCCCAATAGGGCGTTAGATGTTAACTGGCCTGCATGCTCGCGAGTCTGGACTTCGGCGATGCGCGGGCGTGGCGGGCCACTTTACGGGGGCATGCCGTGCCGGTGGCCCAAGGGGCGCACGAGGGGAGCCGATGGCGCGTCAATCATTACCGGATGCCGAAGTCCCAGATCCGGGGCGGATCACCAGCCAGCAGGACTTCGGCCGCGAGCTCACCCTGGCCCGGCAACAGGCGGGGCTCACCATCCGCGACGTAGCAAGGGCAAGCGGCATCCCGGTCAGCACGGTCGGGGACTACTTCGCCGCGCGCCACCTTCCGCCCGCCCGCCAGCCAGTACTCCTGCCCAGCATCCTGGCCGCGTGCCAGATCACCGAGCCCGAGCAGGTGGCCCGCTGGCTGGATGCGCTGAGCCGGGTCCGGCGCGCGCCGGGGCGCCCTCCGGCCGGCCCGGCGCCCTACCGGGGCCTGGCCAGCTTCCAGCCGGAGGACGCCGCCTGGTTCTTCGGCCGCGAGGAGTTAGCCCTGCACCTGGTCCGGCTGGCGACCGGGCCGGGCGCACCCGGGCTGCCGCTGACGGTGGCCGGGCCCTCAGGGTCAGGCAAATCCTCGCTGCTGCGGGCGGGCCTGGTCCCCCGGCTGCGGTCCGGCACCACGGCCCGGCCAGGCGGCCGCCCGGTGGTGCTGATCACGCCGGGCGCCACACCGGTGCAGACCCTGGCCGGGCAACTAGCGCCGCTGGCCCGGCCGGGTACTGACGGTCCGCTGGGCGCCGGGCCGCTGGCCGAAGGGCTGCGCGAGGACCCGGAGCGGCACGCGCGGCTCGCCTCGCGGGGCGACGAGCCTCCCGCGATCATCGTGGACCAACTCGAGGAGATCTTCACCGCGGGCGCGGGCGAGAGCGAGCGCAGCGAGTTCGTCGCCGCGCTGGCCGCCCTTTCCCAGCACACCCTGGTCGTGCTCGGCCTGCGGGCAGACTTCTACGGGCACGCGCTCGGCTACCCCGCGCTGGCCCGGGCGCTGCAGGAACGGCAGATCGTAGTCGGCCCGATGTCGGCCGACCAGCTTCGCCGGGCGATCGTGGAGCCCGCGCGCAAGGCCGGCCGGGAGGTCGAGGACGGTCTGGTCGAGGTGCTGCTGCAGGACATGCGCCCGCGCGCGGCGCCCGGGCCGGGCGGGCACGAGGCCGGGGCGCTGCCACTGCTCTCCCACGCGCTGCTTGCCACCTGGTCCCACAGCCGGGGCAGCCGGCTGACCCTGACCGACTACCAGGCCAGCGGGGGGATCAAGAACGCCATCGCGCGGACCGCCGAGCAGGCGTACGCGACGCTGGACGGCGTGGGGCAGGAACTCGCCCGGCAGCTCTTCCTGCGGCTGGTCCACATCGGCGACGACGGGCGCGAGTCCCGGGCCCGTCTCCCGCTGCGCGACCTGCCGGGGGACGCCAGCGCCGCCGCGGCCGTGCT
The DNA here is from genome assembly GCA_963726415.1 of uncultured Actinomycetes bacterium. Lineage (GTDB taxonomy): Bacteria > Actinomycetota > Actinomycetes > Streptosporangiales > Streptosporangiaceae > DASXKD01. Next base: position 80,430 of record CAVSCM010000021.1, on the reverse strand, counting down.
GGAACGGTTCGTCGGCCAGCGGCTGGTCACCAAGGACCGGGCCGCGGCGGAGATCACCCACGAGGCGCTGCTCGGCGCATGGCCCCGGCTGCGGGTGTGGATCGACGCCGACCGTGAGGACATCAGGGTCCGGCACTTCATCGAGGTGGCGGCGCAGACGTGGGCGCAGGCCGGGCGGGAGCCGGCCGGGCTGCTACGCGGCGGGCAGCTCGCGCTGGCCGCCGACTGGATGGCCGGCGAGGCCCACCGCACCGCGCTGAGCGAGGACGGCCGTGACTTCGTCGACGCGGGGATCGCCGAGGAGCGGGCGCGGCAGGCGGCCGCGCGCCGTCATACCCGGCGGCTCCGGCAACAGGTGGCGGCACTGACCGTCCTGGTGCTGCTCACCGTGGGGCTGGCCGGCTACGCGTTCCACCAGCGCCAGGCCGCCACCACCGCCAGCAACGAGGCCGAGTCGCGGACGGTAGCCGTGGAGGCCGGTCAGCTCCGCCCCCAGGATCCCGCGCTGGCCGCACAGTTGTCGCTGGCCGCCTACCGCATCTATCCGACGGCAGGGGCGCGGGCCAGCCTGCTCGAGTCGTCCGGCGCCCCGGCGGCGGCGCGCATGCCCGACTCCCGCCGCGACGTCCAGGCCGTCGCACTGTCCCCGGACCACCGGCTGCTCGCGGTGGCCGCCGCCGACGGCACGCTGCGGCTGTGGAAGATGGCCCACCCAGGCCACCCGGTACTCGTCGGCACGGTGGCGGAACTCGGCCACACGCACCCGCTGTACGCGGCGGCGTTCAGCCCGGACGGGCGGGTGCTGGCCGCGGCCGGCGAGGAAGGGACGGTGCGGCTGTGGAACGTCACCGACCCGCGGCATCCCACGCCCCTCGGCCAGCCACTCACCGGCCCGGGCAACACCGTCTATTCGCTGGCGTTCAGCCCACGTGGGGGGCTGCTGGCCGCAGGCAGCGCGGATACGAAGGTGTGGCTGTGGAACGTCACCGACCCCGCGCAACCGGTCCCGGCCGGCGGCCCGCTGACCGGGGCGAAGGGGTATGTGCAGGCGGTGGCGTTCAGCCCGGACGGGCACCTGCTCGCCGCGGGCAGCGCGGATGACACCGTCCGGCTGTGGAACGTGGCCGATCCGGCCAACGCACGGCTCGCCACCACGCTGACCGGGCCGGCCCGCGCGGTGGACGCGGTCGCGTTCAGCCCGGACGGCGATGAACTGGCCGCCGGGAGCTACGACAACCTCGTCTGGCTGTGGAACATCACCAAGCCCGCCAAGCCGGGCCCGGCCATGAAGTTCACCGGCGCCACCGACTGGATCATGGCGGTAGCGTTCAGCCCGGACGGGACGATGGTGGCCGCCGGCGGCAGCGACGGCCACCTGCGGCTGTGGGACACCGCGACCGGCGCCCCGGTCGCCGTGATCCCCCAGCCGCAGCCGGTGACCTCGCTGGCCTGGGACGGCCCGCACCTGCTCGTCACCGGCGACGCCGACGGCTATGTCCGGGCCTGGCACCTGCCGACGCCGGACCTGATGACCGGCGGCCCGGTGTACAGCATCGCGCTCAGCCCCGCGGGCGGCGTGCTAGCGGTCGGCGGGACCGGCCTGCAGGTCTGGGACACCGCCAGCCGCACGCTGACCGCCAGCGCCGCGATCCCCGATCCTGCGTCCAACGACAGCGTCAACGCGGTGGCGATCTCGCCTGGCGGGAACCTGATCGCCACCGGCTACGGCGACGGGCACGTCCAGTTGTGGCGGTGGCGCGGCGCCCGCCTGGTCCCGCTCGGGACGCCGCGGGTTGCCTCGCAGCTACCGGCAGGTTCCACCAACCAGGTGGAGTTCGTGGCTTTCAGCCCGGACGGCAAGCTTCTGGCCAGCGGCAGCGACGACGGCACCGTGCGCCTGTGGGATATCACGGACCCAGCCCGGCCCGCGTCACTGTCGCTTACCCATGACCCCGGCGACGCGGTTTTCTCGGTCGCGTTCAGCCCCAATGGCCATGTCCTCGCCGCGGCCAGCGCCGACGACAAGGTGCGGCTGTGGAACGTGGCAGATCCGGCCAGGCCGGTACAGCTCGGCAAAGCACTCACCGGGCCGACCAACACCGCGTACTCGGTGGCGTTCAGCCCAGACGGGAAGGTGCTCGCGCTCGGCAGCGCGGACCGGGACGTCCGCCTCTGGGATGTCAGCAACCCGGCCCGGCCGCGCCCGATCAGCCCGATGCTCACCGGCCCGGCCGGGTATGTGTACTCGGTCGCGTTCAGCCCCGGCGGGAACATCCTGGCCGCGGGGAACACCGACGGCAGCGTATGGCTGTGGAACGTGGCCCAGCCGGCTCACCCCGCCCTGATCGCCACCCTGACCGGGCCGACCGGGCACGTCTACGCGGTCGCGTTCGGCCCGGGCGGCCGGACGCTGGCCGCGGCCGACTCGGCAGGCCTGGTATGGCTCTGGGACACCCAGGCCGCGGCAGCAGCGCGCGCCGTGTGCGCAATGGCCGGCCAGCCGCTCACCCGGGCCGAATGGGGTGCCTACGTGCCCGGGCAGCATTACGCGCCGCCGTGCCGCTGACCGTGGCCGAGAGACTGCAGCCCAGGCCCTGTGGGACGGGGTGTTCTCCGCCCCGCGGTCCCTGGTCGCTTAATGTAGATATTTAGGCACACTCAGTTATCTGTCAGTACAGCACAAAGTGTAATGCAACAACTACAGTACGTGCAGTTGGCCGGGGCCCGGCCCCAGTCAGGTGCGCCATATCAGCGCGAGCGCGCGGTCGTCGTTGGTGCCGGTACCCGTGCTCAGTGCCCGGACGAGGTCGGCGGCGCCAGCCCGGAACCCCGTCGTGACCAGCCGGTCCGCCTCACCGAGCAGCCGGTCGGTGCCGTCGTCGATGTCCCGGCCGGGAACCTCCACCAGCCCGTCGGTGTAGAGCATCAGCGCGTCGCCGGGCCGCAGTGTGCCCCGCTCGGGCACCAGCCGCAGGTCAGCGACCACGCCGAGGACGATCCCCCGTGCCGTGGTGAGCCGCCAGGTGCCACTGCCCGCGTCGAAGTGCGCGGCGGGCGGGTGACCGGCGGAGGAGACCACGAAGTCACCGGTGGCCAGGTCGAGCGCGAGGTGGATCGCGGTCACGAAGCCTTCGTTGGTGGCACCCCGGCGCACGTAGGCGTTGCAGCTGGGCAGGAACTCCCCCTGCGGTACCGAGCCGAGCAGGCCGCCGAACGCGCCGGACAGCAGCAGCGCCCTGGTCCCGGCGTCCACGCCCTTGCCGGCCACGTCGACGAGTGCCACCTCAAGGGTCTTGCCGTCACACGCGGACACCAGGAAGTCGCCGCCGAACGAGGAGCCGCCAGCCGGCCGCAGCACGGACACCGAGCCCCAGCCCTCGGGCAGTTCCGGCAGCGTCCCCTGGGCCCGGATCCGGTCCCGCAACTCGATCAGCATCGCCTCGCCGCGCAGGCCAAGCATGCCGAGCTTCTCTCTGGTCCTGGCGAGCGCTTCGGCCACCAGCGCGGTCACCACGATGGTCAGCACCAGGCCGGGACCGGCCTTGTCCTTCACCACGTCGTAGACGAGGCAGAGGGCAATAAGCGCGAACAGGATGCGCAGCGCCCGCGGCCACAGCAGCAGGCCGCCCGCCAGCACCGGCAGGATCAGCAGGCCGGGCGAGAACCACGACTGCGACACGTGCACGGCCGCGACGGCGATGAACACCGTCACCAGCGTGAGGGCCAGGGCTACCCGCCGGTTCCCGGTAATGAGCTGACGCGACACCCACCCGCTCAGCGTGCGCCAGGCGGAGCGCACTGCGTGCAGGGGAAGGGCCACGATGCGGGCAACCATGATGGCCGCACTGTATCCGCCAGCAGGGGTCCCTGACACACACGCAGGTCAGCGGGTCGCTCCAAAGCGGCACGGCCGCGCCGGACAATCCGCCAGCAGGGGTCCCTGACATACACGCAGGTCAGCAGCTCGCCCCGAAGCGGCCCAGCCGCGCCCCATAAATCCGCGCCAGAGGGTTGTCCGACACACACGCAGGTCAGCGGGTCGCGAGAGAAGTTCCGCGGCCGGCGACGGAAAAGGCGAGAGGGAAAAGGAGTTGGCGGCGCTCCGGCCGGCGGGTAGGAAGGCGAACATGGACACCACGTTCCAGATCCGCCCGGTCACCGAAGATGAACTTCCCGCGTTCTCATACGTGGACCAGCAAGCGTTCAACGGCACACCGGACACCGAACGGCAACGCGCCAACTGGCTCGCCCGGCTCGAACTCGACCGCACCCTTGGCGCGTTCGACGGCACCACGCTGGCGGGCGTGACCGGCGTGTACAGCTTCCGGATGCGGGTGCCGGGGGCGATGGCCGCGGTCGCCGGGGTGAGCATGGTCGCCGTGCTCCCCTCGCACCGCCGCCGCGGCGCCCTCACCGGCCTGATGCACCGCCAGCTTGCCGACATTGCCGAGCGTGGCGAGGCCGTGGCCGCGCTGTTCGCCTCGGAGACCCCCATCTACGGCCGGTACGGCTACGGGCGCGCGTCCTGGCACCTGACCCTGAGCCTGGCGCGCGGCCACGGCAGCGCTGGCTGCCGCCGTCCCGACCGACCCTCGGTGCGGCTGCGGATCGCCGAGCCGCGGTCGGCGCACGCCGAGATGGGCAAGGTGTACGAGCTGGCCATGGCCGAGCGGCCGGGTCTGTACGCCCGCACCGAGCCGTGGTGGGACCGGCTGACCCACGACCCGGATTCCGACTCGGACCCGGCCGATGCGCTGCGTCCTGGTCGAAGACGACGCCGGGCCGCGGGGCTACGCCCTGTTCACCTCGGAGGGCCGGTGGGAGTGGGAGGAGGGCTCGTTCCTCCCGGCCGGCGTGCTGGACCTGCACGAAGCCATCGCCGATGGACCCGGCCGCGGCCGCGGCGCTGTGGCGTGACCTGCTCAGCCGGGACCTGATCACCACGTTCCGGCTGCACATGATGCCGGTGGACGACCCGCTGTTTGACCTGCTCGCCGACTCGCGGCTGGGCCGGCCACGGCTCTCCGACGGCCTGTGGATCCGGCTGGTGGACGTGGGCAGGGCGCTGGCGCAGCGCCGCTACGCGTGCCCGGTCGACGTGGTCATCGAGGTCAACGACGAGCTGTGCCCGCAGAACCAGGGCCGGTGGCGGCTGACCGCGGCGACCACGTCCGCCCCCTCCGGGTTCAGCGGGACCTGCGAGCGGACCACCGCCCCGGCGGACCTTGTGCTGCCGGTGCGGGCCCTGGGCGCGGCGTACATGGGCGGTACCCGGCTCGGGCCGCTGGCCGCGGCCGGCCAGGTCACCGAGGTCACGCCGGGCGCCGTGGCGGCGCTGTCGACGGCCATGTCGTGGGACCCGGCCCCGTGGTGCCCGATGATCTTCTGAAGGCGGCACCGCTCACAGGGACGCCCGAACCACCGCCTCGGCGAGGTCCGCCTCATAGTGCGGCTGCATGCTGGTGAAGTCCGGGCACGCGTTGACCTCGAGCACCCGCGGCCCCGCCCCGGTCCGCAGCAGGTCCACCCCGGCGTGCCCCAGCCCCAGCGCGGCGGCCGCGCCGTGCACCAGGTCATGTTCCTCGCCGGTGAGCCCGACGCGGCGCTGTACGGCACCACCGGCGATGTTGCTGCGCCACTCCGGTGGCGCCGCGCGGCGCTCGGTGACCGCTATCAGTTGCCCCCCGGTGAGGACGGCACGCACGCTGACCCCGGCGCACTCTGTTACTTCAGGCTGTACGATCACCGCGCCTGGCCCTTCGGCCGCGAGTTCGGCCAGCGCCGTGGCCAGAGCCGCCGGGTCCGCCGCCCGGCGCACCCACCGCCCCTGCGCACCGTGAGCCCGCTTGACCACCACCGGGTAGCCGATCTCCGCGGCGACCGCGGCCACCTGCGCCCGGTCGAACGGGCAGATCTCGGTGCGCACCTGGGCCACTCGGGCCTGGGCGAACCGCACCGCGGCGGCCGCCTTGTCGTCCGCGAGCAGCACGCCGTCCACCGGGTTCTGTGCCCGCGCGATACGGGCGAGCATGCCCAGCGCATGGACCGCCGCCGGGAACCCGAACAGCAGGAAGGGGGCCAGGCCGGTGGCCACGACGGGGCCGGCCTGATCGGTGACCGTGACCTCGCCCAGCGGGGCGACGCCGGCCCGCAGCGAGGGCAGGTCCACCGTCCGGACCGGGACGCCGAGCCGGCCAGCGGCGGCGATCAGGCCGTCCGGCACGTTGCTGGCGTACGGGTTCCTGGCGATCGCGAGCGTCATCCCGTGACGCCCTGCCGGCGCCGGGCGGTCGCGTGGTCAAGGATGGCCCCGGCCACGTCAGCCCCGGTGACCGTGCTGATCCCGGCGAAGCCCGCCCACGCGTCCACCTCCAGGACGCGGACGGCGCCGTCGGCGTCCTCGATCAGGTCCACCCCGCCGAAGTCAAGACCGCAGGCGGCCAGCGCGGCCACCGCGACGGCCGCGGCGGCGTGGCTCAGCGGCAGGGCAGCCCCGGCCGCGCCCAGGGCCAGGTTGGCCCGGGCCTCCCCCGGCCTGGCCATCCGGCGCATCAGCGCGGCGCACCGGTCCCCCACCACGTAGGCCCGGATGTCCTGGCCACCGCCGCCGATCAGCGGCTGCGCCAGGTAATGCTCCCGTTCGGCGTGATAGCCCGGCCTGGTGACGCCCGGGCGCCACGCCTCCCGCGGCTGCCACGCGGCGGTGAGCGCCGCGGCCGAGGGGTATGTCGCGATCCCCTCGCCCCGGACCCCCCGCGCGGGCTTGACGATCAGCTCGCCCGGGCCGAGCGCCGTCAGGTCCACGCCGCCCGGTTCGTCGAACGCGGCGGTCGGCACCACCGGTATCCCGGCATTGACCAGGCCCACGGTGGTCAGCAGCTTGTCGCGGGAGCGGAACGCGGCGTCCGGGGGGTTGAGCACCAGCGAGCCCTGCGCGGCCAGGCAGGCGAGCACCGGGGCGGCGATGCCGCGGAACGGGGCGACGATGCGGTGGACCACGATGCCGGGCCGGACCGGCCTGCCCGCGTAGCAGGCGGACTGGTGCCCGTCGGCGCACCAGAGCCCGAGCAGGTGCGGCGCCCAGCTCACCAGGCGCAGGTCCCGGTCCCGCGCCGCGGCCTTCAGCAGCACCCAGTTCCGCGCCCGCTCGGCCGGGTAGTGCAGCACCACGATCTGGTTCTCGGCGGACACGCGCTCAACCTACTGGAGATCGCGCGGGCCCCGCCAGGCGGTTGCGCGCGGGGCCAGGGGGTCTTGCGGGTCCAGGTAACCCCGGGGCATCGTAATGTCCGACATCAGATGCGAAGTGAGGGCGGTCGCTCATGCCACTGGAAGTCAAGCGCCTGCACCTGGCGAGCCTGCGCGGTCTCGACGGCCTGGAGTGGCCGGTGCACGGGTTCGTGGTCACCCACCCGGGCGGCGCGGCGCTGGTGGACACCGGCTGCGGCGGCCCGGACCAGTGGCTCAGCGACTGGCGGGTGGTGAACCGGTCGGTCGCGGACGCGCTCGCCGATCTGGACATGACGCCGGCCGACATCGGCCTGGTCATCAACACCCACCTGCACTTCGACCATTGCGGGCAGAACGCGGTGTTCTCCCACGCCGCCTGCCACGTCCAGCGTGCCGAACTGGACCGGGCCAAGCGCGAGGATCCCGAGCTGTACGACTGGTTCGGCTTCCTGAACGCGCGGTGGGAACTGCTCGACGGGGACACCGAGATCCTGCCCGGCCTGTCGGTCGTCACCACGCCCGGGCACACCGTGGGCCACCAGTGCGTGGTGGTCTCCTCCGCCGACGGCGAGGACCTGCTGATCGGGGACGCCGCCTACACGCCACACCAGTTCGCGGGCCCGGCTGACAAGGACGTGGTGCCCGGCCAGGCGAGCGACCTGGTGGCGTGGCGCGGCTCACTGGACCGGATCAAGTCACTGGAGCCCACGCGGGTCCACTTCTGCCACCACACCGCCGTGCTGCACGGCTCCTGAGCTTCCCTCAGCCTGAGCCTCCCTCAGCCGCGGATCCGCAGGCAGATGACCGCGATGACGTAGGTCACGCCGCCCACGAAGCCGAGCATGCTGTACGGCCAGCCGCTCTGCCCGCGGGCGATCTGCACCACGAAGGCCACTAGGATGACCGCGATCAGCGCGAGGGCGGTGACGGCGGTCGCGCGAAGGTCGATGGCGCTGATCCGCTCGTCCCTGTGGTCGAGCAGGCCTTTCACCGTCTCGCTGCGCCGCCGGGCAAGGAGAAGGGCGCCGCTGAACGCCACCATGATGGCGAGCGCGAGCACACCCCAGACGGGCTGACCGGCGACCGAGAGGGCGACGAGGTACACCAGGCCCATCGCCACGCCGAAGATCGGGGTCGCCAGGTATTTGCGGCTCGTCTTAGTTGTGGTCTGCATGGAAGATCTCCTCGACGGTAACGCCGAAAAACCGGGCGATCGCGATGGCCAGGGGAAGCGACGGGGTGTAGCGGTCGGTCTCGATCGAGTTGATCGTCTGCCGGGACACGTCAAGCCGCTGGGCGAGATCGGCCTGCGAAAGCCCCTTCGCGACACGGCGCTCGCGCACGTCATTGAGCACTGGGCCTGCCCTCGTTGTCAAGCTCGCTTGTCATTTCTCCATCATGCTGGGCGGGCATCGCGGTGTCAAGCGAGCTTGTCATCCCCCGGCGTGCGGCGCACCGGTGGCCAGCGTTGACCCGAATTGGGTGCGGGGGCAGACTGTGGGCCCGTGGCTTCCTGGGCAGAGTTCGAGAAGGACCGGCCCGACCTCGCGACGGCCGGGCGCGCGCTGCTGTACCAGTTCGGCGTGGGACTTGGGTTCCTCGCCACGGTCCGCCGGGATGGCGGCCCGCGGGTGCACCCGATGTGCCCGGTCATCCACGACGGCGGGATGTACGCGTTCATCGTGCCCGGCCCCAAGCAGGCTGACCTGCACCGGGACGGGCGTTATGCACTGCACTCGTTTCCCTGCGAGGACAACGAAGACGCGTTCTACTGCACCGGACGGGCCTCGGCGGAACGGGACGCCGGCCTGCGGCAGGTGCTCGCTGGGATCTTCGTGGCCGAGCGCGCCGGCGTGGGCGTGCCCGCGCCCGAGCCAGCGCACCACCTGTTCCGGTTCAGCGTGGACCGGTGCCTGCTCACCCGGACGACCGGCCACGGCGATTTCGCGCCACAGCACACCGTCTGGCAGCCCCGCCCGCCTGATGTCCATGATCTTGTGAGTCTGTTCATAGCATGAATGGGCAGACTCACAAGATCATGCTGATGCGGCAGGTGTCCGCCCGCCGCAGACTGGCCGCGGGGCGGGCGTGCGACACTGGGCAGGGAGGCAGCATGCCCAGCATGAAGGTCACGTTGAGCGCCGCAATGCGGGCCCGCGACGTGTCGCGGCCCCAGCCGCATCACGAGGCGGCCGCCGAGGAGAACGCCGCCACCGCCCGGCCCGCCCCGTCGCAACGAGCCCGGATCGCTCCACCGCTCCGCGGCGCCGGGCCCGCCCGGTCCTCCCTGCCCGCCGGGCCGACCGCGCCGCCCGCGCCGCCCGCCCCCCGGCACCGTCCCGCGCCACCTGGAAATCGTCCCGCCGGTGCGACGGCCCCGAAGCCGGGTGACGGCGCGGGCGCGGCTCCTGGTACCGGCGCTGCGAAGCCGGGCCCGCCGCGGCATCACGGGAGCGGCCCCCGCCCGGCGAGCGAACCGGCCAGCGGCACCCGGCCGGAACAGCGGCGCGAGCCAGCACCATCCCCCGGGGCCAGCCAGCCCGCACCATCCCCCCGGGCCAGCCAGCCCGCACCATCCCCCCGGGCCAGCCAGCCCGCACCGTCCCCCGGGGCCAGCCAGCCCGCACCGTCCCGCGGGGCCAGCCAGCCCGCAGCGCCGCGCGAGGCCAGCCATCCCGGTGAACCGCCCGAGACGGCCCGGTCCGGCGAGGCCGGCCCGAAAGTTACCGGGGGACAGAGTCAGCAGGCACGGCGCGGGACCGGCCGCCAGGCCAAGCGCAAGCGGGTACGGCGGCGCCGGTCACACGGGCGCTGAACTCCTCAGCCGAGCTCAGGTCCCGTCCGGCAGCGGCGGCAGCACCCCGGACTCCTCGTAACCACTGATCATGTCGATCCGCCGCTGGTGGCGCGGTTCGCCGGAGAACGGCGTCTCCAGGAACACCAGGGCGAAACGGACCGCGTCCGGCACCGGGTGCATGCGCGCGCCGAGGCCCAGCACGTTGGCGTCGTTGTGCTGGCGGGCCAGGCGCGCGGTCTCCTCGTTCCAGGCCAGCGCCGCCCGGATCCCGTCGATCTTGTTCGCGGCGATCTGCTCACCATTGCCGGACCCGCCGATCACGATCGCGATGCTGCCCGGGCTGGCGGCCGCGGACGCCGCCGCGCGCATGACGTAGGGCGGGTAGTCGTCACCGGGCTGATAGGACGGCGGGCCGCAGTCCACCACGTCGTGCCCCGCCGCGGCCACCGCCTTGGCAACGGCGGATTTCAGCTCGAAGCCGGCGTGGTCAGATCCGAGATAAACGCGCACGCGCGACAGTCTGGCACGCACCCGTCGCTCAGTCGAAGATCGGATCCCAGGTCCGGGTACGCTTCAGTTCGAAGAACCCGTCGGCCGTGGCGACGAGCAGCACGCCGTCCCAGAGCCGCGCGGCCGACTCGCCGCGCGGGATCGGCGAGACCACCGGCCCGAAAAATGACGTGCCGTCCACGGAGATGACCGGCGTGCCGACCTCGTAGCCGACCCGGTCCATGCCGTCGGCGTGGCTGGCCCGCAGGGCCTCGTCGTACTCGGTCGAGTCCATCGCGCCGGCGAGCGCGGCAGGAAGGCCCGCCTCGGCGAGCGCGGCCTCGATCACGGCCCGGTCGTCGTGCGGCGCCTTCTCGTGGTGGAACCTGGTGCCGAGCGCGGTGTAGAGCGGGCCGAGAACCTCGGGACCGAACTCCTGCTCGGCCGCGATGCAGACGCGCACCGGCCCCCAGCCTGTGGCCAGCAGTTCCCGGTATGCCTCGGGCAGGCCGGGTTTGCCCTCGTTGAGCACGGACAGGGACATCACATGCCAGCGCGGGCGCACGGGCCGGAGCTTTGCCACTTCCAGGATCCAGCGCGAAGCTATCCAGGCCCACGGGCAGATAGGGTCGAACCAGAAGTCAACGGGGGTGAACTCCTGCTCTGGCATGTCGCTCCTTGGCAGCGGGGGTACGTATACAACTGGGCGCCGTGTGCTGACAACCGGACCGCCTTGCGGCCCATTCCGCCGGGGATGCGAAGATTTGCGGAGCCCGGTACCCCGGGCGCACTGACCAGGCCATCTACCACCGGGGCTGGAATGACGAAGGGACCACCACCGTGGCAAGCAACCTCACCCGCGACGAGGCACATGACCGGGGCCGCCTGGTCGATGTCCGCTCCTACCACGTGGACCTCGACCTCACCGGCGGCGATGAGGTCTTCACCTCGCAGACCACGGTTACCTTCGGCTGCTCGCGGCCCGGCGCGGGCACCTTCGTCGACCTGACCGCGTCGGCCGTCACCGAGATCGTGCTGAACGGCCAGCCGGTCGGCCCCGAGGCCTTCGACGGTGACCGGATCACGCTGGCGAACCTGGCGGCGGACAACGAACTGCGGGTGCGCGCCACGTGCGCGTACTCCCGCAACGGCGAGGGGCTGCACCGGTTCAGCGACCCGGTCGACGGCGGCGTCTATCTGTACTCGGACCTGGAGACCTTCGACGCCCACCGGGTGTACGCCTGCTTCGACCAGCCGGACCTCAAGGCCACCTTCGAGTTCACCGTGACGGTCCCGGCGCAGTGGCGGGTGATCTCCAACATGGCGCCGGACGTGACCGGGGAGCGCGTGCCGGGGCAGGAGATGGCCCGCTGGCACTTCCCGCCGTCGCCGGTGATGTCCACCTACATCACCGCGGTCGCGGCCGGGCCCTACCACCAGGTGCTGACCGAGCATGACGGGATACCGCTCGGCCTGTACTGCCGCCAGTCCCTGGCGCAGTACCTGGACCAGGACGAGATATTCGAGGTGACCAGGCAGGGCTTCGACTTCTTCCACCAGGCCTTCGCGACCAGGTACCCGTTCGGCAAGTACGACCAGCTCTTCGTGCCCGAGTACAAGGCCGGCGCGATGGAGAACGCGGGATGCGTGACGTTCCTTGAGGACTACCTGTTCCGGTCCCGGGTCACCGACTTCCGCCGCCAGTCCCGCGCGACGACGATCCTGCACGAAATGGCGCACATGTGGTTCGGCGACCTGGTCACCATGCGCTGGTGGGACGACCTGTGGCTGAACGAGTCGTTCGCCACCTGGGCGTCGGTGCACGCCCAGGCGGAGGCCACCCGCTGGACCGGTGCCTGGACCTCGTTCGCCCAGCTCGAGAAGGCCTGGGCGTACCGCCAGGACCAGCTGCCCTCGACTCACCCGATCGCGGCGGACGTGCCCGACATCGCGGCCGTGGAGGTCAACTTCGACGGCATCACCTACGCCAAGGGCGCGGCCGTGCTCAAGCAGCTTGTCGCCTACGTCGGGCTGGACAACTTCCTGGCCGGGCTGCGCCGCTACTTCGGCCAGTACGCCTGGTCCAACGCAACGCTAGGGGATCTGCTGGCCCAGCTTGAGGCGGCGTCGGGACGGGAACTGGCCGGCTGGTCGAAGCAGTGGCTGGAGACGGCCGGCGTGAACACGCTGCGGCCCGAGTTCGAGCTGGCCCCCGGCGGCACCTTTGCCGAGTTCGCGATCCGGCAGGAGGCCCCGGAGACTCATCCGGTTCTCCGCGACCACCGCATCGCCATTGGACTTTACGATCGGACGCCGGCTGGCCTGGTCCGCCGGCGCCGGGTGGAGACCGACATCTCAGGTGAAAGGACCGTCGTGGCCGCCCTGGCCGGCGAGCCGCGGCCCGACCTGGTGCTGATCAACGACGACGACCTCACCTACGCCAAGATCCGCCTGGATCCGCATTCCGCGGCCACGCTGACCACGAGCATCGGCGAGTTCGCCGAGACCCTGCCTGCCGCGCTGTGCTGGGCCGCCGCCTGGGACATGTGCCGGGATGCCGAGCTGGCTGCGCGGGAGTACATCCGGCTGGTGCTGGGCGGGATCGCCGCGGTCACCGACGTGTCGGTGGTGCAGACCCTGCTGCGCCAGACCGATGCCACGCTGCACCGCTACACCGACCCCGGCTGGCGCCGGGCCGGGCTGGCGCTGGCCGCCGAGGCCCTGCGCCAGCTCATGGAGCAGGCCGAACCGGGTTCGGATGTCCAGCTTGCCTACACGCAGGCGTTCATCGGGGTGGCACTGTCCGACGAGGACCTGGCCCTGCTGGCGGGCCTGCTTGACGGCACCGTGGCCATCGAGGGCCTGACGGTGGACACCGAGCTGCGCTGGCGCATCCTGCACCGGCTGGTCAGCCGCGGCGCCGCGGGCGAGCCGCAGATCGAGGCCGAGCTGGGCCGGGATGCGACCGACGCGGGCGTGCGGCACGCGGTCGCCTGCCGCGCCTCGGTGCCAGACCCCGCGGCGAAGGAGGCGGCCTGGGCGCAGATCGTCAGCGGGGCGCTGCCCAACGCCACCTTCCGCGCGATGCTCGCCGGCTTCATGGACGACGACCAGCCCGAGCTGCTGGCACCTTACGTGGACCGGTACTTCGAGGTGGTCGGTGATGTCTGGCGCAACTGGACGCCGGACATGGCGCGCTGGTTCGTGTCGTATGCGTACCCGGGCGGCGATGACCGAGCGGTGATCGCGAAGACCACCGAGCTGATCGACGGGAACAACCTGCCCGCCGGCCTGGCCCGGCTGCTGGTCGAGGGCCGGGACGGGCTGCGCCGTGCACTGCGCTGCCAAGAGCGCGACCGGCAGTCGGCCGGCTAGCGCCGGGCCGGGTCGGGACTGGCCGGGCGGCCGGCCGGGCCGCGGGACACCACGCGGGCCAGTTCCCGCACACCCGGGCGCTCTTCGAAGTCCTCGAGCAGCACCGCCCGTCCCTCGCCGTCGCACAGCGGCACCCGCCAGTTCGGGTACTGGTCGGTGGTGCCCGGCAGGTTCTGCGGCCTGCGGTCGCCCACGGCGTCGGCGAGCGACACCCCGATCAGGGCGGCCGGGGTGCGCGCGAGGTAGCCGTACAGCGCCCGGGTGAACTCGTCGGCGGCGGGCACCAGGCCCGACGGGAGCAGCCCCTGCCCGGCCAGGGCGCCGCGCCAGGCGGACACCGCGGCCGCCGCGTGCTCGCGCTCGGCGGCCAGCGAGCCGGTGAGCAGGCCGAGCCGGGATCGCAACTCCACGTGCTCGCCGGTGAGGAACGCGGCCGCCGGCGGTACGTCGTGGGTGCCCACGGTCGCCAGGCAGTCCCGGCGCCACCGGCGCGGCGGCAGCGGCGTGCCGTCGGCCCGCCGTTCGAACCAGAGCATGGACGTGCCGAGCACGCGGCGGGCCGCCAGGTAGTCGCGCATCCACTGCTCGACGGTGCCCAGGTCCTCGCCGATCGCGACCCCGCCCGCCCGGGCGGCCTCGCCGGCCAGCAGCCCGACCATGGCCTCGTGCCGGTACCTGACGTAAGTGCCCTGGTCCGCGGGCATGCCGGCGGGCACCCACCAGAGCCGGAACAGGCCCATCACATGGTCGGCGCGCAATCCGCCGGTGTCGGTGAACCCGGCCCTGACCAGGTCCGCCAGCGGCTGGTAGCCGGCCGCCTCCAGCAGGCCGGGATGCCACGGCGGCAGTGCCCAGTCCTGACCGCGCGGGTTGAACTCATCGGGTGGCGCGCCCACGCTCATGCCCGGCGCCAGCACGTCCTGCTGCGCCCAGGAGTCGGCCCCGCCGGGGTGTGCGCCCACCGCCAGGTCGCCGATCACGCCGATGCTCATGCCGGCCGCCCGGGCCGCCGCATGCGCCGCGGCCCGCTGGGCCTGGGCCGCCCACTGCAGCCAGGCGTGGAACTCGGTCCTGGCATGCAGCCGGGCACGCTCGGCGGCCACCGTTGCCGAGCGCGGCGACTGGAGGGCCGCGGGCCACGACCGCCAGTCCGGCCCGTGCATCTCCGCGAGCGCGCACCAGGTGGCCCAGTCCTCAAGCGCCTGGCCCTCGCGGACGGTGAACCGCCGGAAGGCGGCGCGTCGCCCCGGCGCCAGCGGCCAGGAATGCACGATTTCCAGTGCGGCGCGCTTGGCCGTCCAGACCGCGTCGCGGTCGATGAGGGCGGGGCTGGAGTTGGCTGCCCGCAGCGGGGCGGCCAGGGCGGCGATCTTCTGACGCTGGCCGGACGGCAGCAGGGCGTACTCAGGTATGTCCTCCACCCGCAGGTATAGCGGGCTGAGGAACCTCCGGCTCATCGGCAGGTACGGCGATGCGCTGACTGGGGGCACCGGCTCGGCGGCGTGCAGCGGGTTGATCAGCACGAAGGCGGCGCCCAGTTCGCGCCCGCTCCAGGTGGCCAGATCGGCCAGATCGCGCAGGTCGCCGTGTCCCCAGGAGCGCCGCGAGCGCACCGAGTAGAGCTGGACCGTGAGCCCCCAGCCGGACCGCGGGGCCGCCGGCGCGGCGGGGTGGTCGCCCGGATGCCACGGCGCGGCCAGCGGTTCCGAGAGCCCGCTGGCGGCCGCCCCCCGCCCGGCACCGGACGGTGGCGGCGCGGAGCCGAGCACGGCGAGCACCGCCTCCAGGGTCTGGTCACTGACCTGGATCTTCCGGTCCTGCCAGTCGCGGTAGGCGGTGGTCACGCCGCGTGCCTCCGCCCGGCGCCGCAGTTGCGCGCTGGTCACCTAGCCATGATGCAGGCTGTGCGTGCCGAGCCGGTGACCGTCCGACTATTCCGCGCGCCATCTCCGCCGGGAGCATTTGGGATGCGAGTTGACAAACAGGTGCTCGGAGGTAGTTGTGAGCGAAAACCGGCCCCCCCGTAGCAACGGGAAACCGTGAGCCGGGCTAACGCGCGGCCTCCGTGGCCGGGACCGGCGGCGGGTAGGGGTCGCGGAAGGTGAATGCGCGCGGCCCGGGGCCGTCGCTGCGGAGCAGGTCCAGCCGCGACAGCGCCTCGTCCAGCCCGGGAATGTGGCCGGCCGGAACCCACCAGAGCACCAGGTAGGGCACGGCCATCGGGTGGAACCAGGACCGCCTGCGGCGCATGAAGTCCAGGTGCGGGCCGCTGCGGTAGACGAAGTTACGCAGCGACTCCAGGTCCTCCCAGACCGACATGTTCACCATGATGTCCGGGCCACACGGGCGCAGCGCGGTGGCACCGGGGCCGTCGCCGTCCTGCAGGCGCCAGACGAACCCGGGCGCGGTGTCGGCCAGGGCATTGACCGGGACGATGCCGGCCATGAAGCCGGCCATCTCCGGGGAATCCGTGGGGGCACGGGCGGCGCCGATGTTCAGCTCGGCGAGGTGATATCCGGTCACCCGGCCATCAGATCATCGCATTCAACAATATGTCAATCAGCATTATTTTTAGAATGCTCCAGCACCACGCAGCACTCCTCGGGCCGCGGGTCCAGCCGGGCCGACAGGCCGCCGGCGGCGGCGCCGGACAGCAGGCCTTCGAGCAGGGCCAGGTTCATGCCGCAGATCAGCGGCGGATGCCGGTCGGCCAGCAGGTGGAACGGGCAGTTCCGCAGGCGCACATCACCGGCGTCGCGGTAGGGCTGGTAGCCCTGCGCCGCGAGGGCGCCGGTGACCAGGTCGTCATCGGGCAGGGCGGGCGACTGCTGCCGTGCCGCCCGGCCCGCCGCGGCGCCGCGACTGCGGGCGGCCCGCTGCAGTTCTGGCTCCGTACCGGTCACGTCGACGACCTCGGCGAGCAGTTCGGCGGCGGCACGGTAGTCACGAGGCGGCACGCTGACCTGGTGCTCGGCCATCGACCGCCGGTACAGCTTGGCGGGTCGCCCGGCTCCCGGTCCAGACCGCCCGGCCGGCCGGGCGAAGGTGACCTCGACCAGTCCAGCCTCGGCAAGCCGGTCGAGATGGAACGCGGCCAGCGTGCGGCCGATGCCGGTGGCCGTCGCGGCCTCGGCCCGGCTGACCCCGCCCGGCTGCGCCGCGACGTAGTCGTAGAGGCGGCGGCGCACCGGATCCTCAAGGACCGCGATGACGCTGATCTCGGTCACGATGGCAATTCTAAAACCAATCGGCCCTGACGCCGGTCGGCCGGCAGGTTCACACAAGACTCATACGCAATCCCCGCGGCTCCCGAGGTTCCGCTGCCGATGCTTATGGCCAGCACAGACATCCCTGCCAGACAGGCGGCCGGGTGCCTGAGGCGGGGCGGGCCGGAGAGTTCGGCTGGTTTTCAGCTTGCTCTCATGCTCCCCCCAGCTTCAGCCCCGTTCTTTAGAAGAGGACAGCCAGCGATGAAGCGGCGATTGAGGTGGACGCAGGTGGACGAGCAGGAGCATTCCGCAGCCCCGGAGAGCCCGGAGACCCCGGAATCGGGGGAGACGCCACCGGTCACCGGGCCAGCGGCGCCCGCCGGGCGGGCACCGGCTGCCGGATCAGGGCCGGACACGGGGCAGGCACCGGCGACCGGGCTGGCAGCCGTCACGGGGGCTGCGGCGGGGCCGGGGCGGGAGCGCCGGGGTGACGGGGTCAGAGACGTCATCACCAGCCGGGGCGCGGGCTGGGCAGTCGCGGCCGCGATGGCCGGTGCGGTGGTCGGCCTGTCCGTCGCCATGGCGACGTCGTCCACGTCAGCGATCGTCGTACAGGACGGCGCGGCAGGCCTGCGCGGAACTCCGGCGGGAGCCGCGCGCGCCGTGCTCCCTGGAGCCCTGCGGGCCGTGCCCGCCGGCGGTCGCGTGCAGGCACAGGCGCCCGCACGGCTACGCATACAAGCCCCGGCCCGGCTCCGGATCCAAATCCCAGCCGGGGGACCCCTTCAGGCCCCGGCCCGGCTCCGGATCCAAATCCCAGCGGGAGGACCCCTTCAGGCCCCGGCCCGGCTCCGGATCCAAATCCCAGCGGGAGGACCCCTTCAGGCCCCGGCCCGGCTCCGGATCCAAATCCCAGCGGGAGGACCCCTTCAGGCCCCGGCCCGGCTCCGGATCCAGATCCCGGTCGGAGGGCCGCTCCGGGCCCCGGCGCAACTGCGGCTAGTCGCCCCGGTCCCCGGTCCGGCCGGTACGGTGGTCCCCCTGCCCCGGGCCGCCCAGGCACTCCCTGGCAGGCAGGTGACCGCGCGCGTCGTGACGCCGCGCACCGTGCGGGTCCGGGTCCGGCCCGGCCAGGTGCGCGTACGGCTGCGGGTCCCGGCGAACGGGCGCCTGCAGGTGCTCCCCGGTGGCCGGGTCCCCGGCCCGCTGCGGGTGGTGGTCCCGGGCCCGCGCCCAGCGGCGCTCGTCCCGGCGGCACCGGCCCGGCTGCGCATCGTGTCCCGCAATGGCACAACGGTTCCGGCCCAGTTGGTGATCCCGCCCGGCATTCCGGGCCAGGTCCGGCTGCGGATCCAGGTGCCCGCGCGGGCACGAATCCAGGTGCCCGCGCGAGCGCGGATCACCAAAGCCCTGCCCGCCCCGCCGAACTGGTAGGCCAGCAGCCCGCCGGGGCTTATCTGCCTCCTCGCAGGTAGGCGCCTGTTTCGGCCGGTACGGGCGTGGCCGCCGTTCGCCCCGTTCGCCGCCTCATCCGGGAACCAGCAGGCGTGCCCGCCTCTTGTCATCCATGGGGCCGACTTGCACGTCCTTATTTGTGGCTTGTTTTCCGGTCCCGGCGTCTGGCGGGACCACGGGGATATCGGGTGCGTACGGTCATGAACGTTCTTGGGAGGTGCGGTGGAGGATAACGCCAACGAGCGAGACCGCGAGCAGGACGGCCTCGGCCAGGCTCCGGTGTCCCGCCGTAGCTTCGTGGTCGGGGTGGCCGCGGCGGGCGCTGCCGCAACGGTCGGCAGGGCATTGCCTGGCCGGCGGGCGGTGTCGGGGGTGGCGGATGCGGGGGCTGGCCGCGCTGTCGTCTCGACGTGCGGTTCGTTCGGCCTTGAGACGGCACCGGGCTCGGGTGGTGAGCTGACCGATGTCGCGTTCGTGTCCGCTGACGAATGGTGGGCCGTGGGCAACGTGGGGGCGGCGCTGCACGCGAACCAGACGCTGATCGTGCGGTTCGACGGTTCGGCGTGGTCGGCCGTCTCTTCCCCGAACCAGGGCACGCTGAACAACGGCCTGAACGCCGTTTCCATGATCCCGGGCGCGGGATGGGCGGTCGGCTATTACCAGGCCGGTGGGTATCAGCCGCTGGCAATGAGCTGGAACGGGACGAAGTGGTCGCTGAACTTGCCCGCGACTTTCCCCAGCGACTCGGTGTTCGTCGATGTGGACACCCTGGCGGACGGAACCGCGTGGGCGGTCGGCTTCCAGACCACGAAGGCCGGGACGAGGAGCACGCTGATCGAGCACGTATCGGGCGGGACGTGGACGCAGGTAGCCAGTCCCAACGTTGCGGGCAGCACCGATAACTCGCTGATGGCCGTCGCCGGGACGCAGGCGACCGGGTTGTGGGCCGTCGGCTACTGGCTGAGCCCCACCGGGCTGCAGCCGCTGGTGCTGCGCTACGACACGACCAAGCCGTCGCCGTCCTGGACGCTGGTCAGTGGCGTGCCGACGCCGGGCCAGGTCGATACGGTGCTGACCGGGGTGGACGTGCGGACCGCCAGCGACGTGTGGGCGGTGGGTTACTGCAACGACGGCGGCGCCGACCGGCCGCTGGCGCTGCACTGGAACGGCAGCACCTGGACCAGCTCACCGGTTCCCGGCGCCGGGCTGCTGCGCGAGGTCAAGGCGATCGGGGCCAGCAACGTGTGGGCCGCGGGCGCCTACTACAACACGAGCCTGCAGGGCTACCGGACGCTCGTCGTGCATTTCAACGGGACGAAGTGGGCGACGGTGGTCTCGGCCGACTCCCATGCGGCCAGCGACGAGGTCATCGGGCTTGCGGCCAACCCGAAGGGGTCGGCGCTCACGCTGGTGGGCCGGGCAGGCCCCAACGCGCTCATCGAGCAGGCGAGCTGCCCCAGCGGGCCCGTCTCACTGCCCACCCGGACACCTGCATCGCTGCCGCCGCTGCCGGCCGCTCCGGGCGTCGGCCCCGCGCCGAGCCCGCCGCCGCCGACTCCCCCGGCGCAGACACCTATCCCGGTGACGATCACCGACCAGGCCGCGGCAGCGGGCATCAGCGGCACGCCGGACTGGTCCTTCAGCGCGACCGTCGGCGATCTCACCGGAGATGGCTGGCCGGACCTGTTCATCTCCCACCATTGGCATCCGGGCAACCTGTACCTCAACAACCAGGACGGCACGTTCACCGCGGCCGATGTGAGCTTCTTCAGCTCCATCCTCGACCGGCACGACTGCAAGACCGGTGATTTCAACCAGGACGGACTGCGGGACATATTCGCCAGTGTCGGGGCCGACCGTGGCACCGCGCTGAAATGCAACGGGCTGTTCATCCAGCAGGCCGACGGCACGTTTCGTCGACGTGGCCTATCAGTGGAACATCGGCGACGCGACCGGCCGCGGCCGGCGCTGCGCCGTCCTGGACGCCAACAATGACGGCTACCCGGACATCTTCTACGGCACCGACCCGGTCCGCGCGGACGGCCTGCCCTCGATCAACCGGTTCTTTCTCAACACCGGGCAGGGCTCGTTCATCGACTCCCCCACCATGGGACTCAATCTCAACATCGGCGCCCTCTCCGCGCGCACCGTCGACTACAACGGTGACGGCTGGCAGGACCTGCTGATCTGCGGGTACACCGGCGGCCTCCGCCTGTTCAAGAACAACCAGGGCCACGGTTTCACCGACGTGTCCTCGGTCCTCGGCGCCTCGGTGAACGCCGTGGACGCCCTCATGGTCGACGTCAACCACGACAACCGCCCCGACCTGATCGTCCTCACCAAGACCGCGGTCACCCTCCACCTCCAAAACGCGGACGGTACGTTCGCCAAGCCCAAAACCATCCTCACGCTTGAAGACGGAGTGGCACTGGCGGTTGGCGACGTCAACGGCGACAACAACCCGGATATCTACGTCGTCTGCGGCAGGACCGGGAGCACCAACGCGCCGGATCACCTGCTGATCGGCGACGCCACCGGCGGCTTCACCACGATGTCAATCCCGCAGACAACCGCCGGCTCGGGCGAAGCCGCCTACCCGATCAACTACAACCACTCTGGTCTTACCAGCTTCCTCGTTCTCAACGGCGCGGTCCCCTTCACCGGCCCGGTCCAGCTCCTCACCCCCCAGCCCTCGACATAGGGCACGCCGAAAGACGGGACCGGGCACGCGCGGGAAGGGATGGCTAGCGTGACCGGGACCGGAACAGCGTGACGGTGGCTAGGTTGCCCACGATCGGTCTGGCCAGCGGCAGCGCATACCGGTACGACCGCGGCAGCCGGGCGCGCAGCGCGGGAGGCGGCCGGGTGACGGCAGATTCCTGCACGACGTCAAGGCCGAGAGACTCCAGGGTGCGCGGGTCGTCACAGGACCACGCCCAGCGCGCTTCCATGCCCTTCCTGGCCGCCATCTTGTGCTGCTGCTCGAGCGTCCGGTGGCTGTAGGTGTCAACGGCGATGAGCGCGCCGGGGAACTGCCCGGCGATGCGGGCGATGACCTGCGGAGCCTGCGCCAGATAGACAAGCACGCCCTCGGCCGAGAACAGGTACGGCCCGGGGCTGGCCGCGACGATGGGCAGCCAGTCCTGGTCAAGCACCGAAGCGGCCACCATCCGGCGGCGGCTGGTATCGGCGAAGAACCTTCGCCGCAGCTCGATCGTGTCGGGCAGGTCCAGGTCAATCCAGTGCACCTGGCCGTTGTCGACCCTGTCGAACCTCGTGTTCAGCCCGGTGCCGAGCTCGACCACCGTCCCGCCCTGGTGCTCGGAGAGGAAAGCGCTGACCAGGCAATCGAAAATGGCGGTGCGCAGCACGGTGACACCGCCGCCCCAGCCGCGGCCGTATTTCTCGCTGTCGAAGTCAACCGAGGCGAGGATCTCCGCCGCCTTCGGGTCCCGCAACACCGGCCGCTTCCTGAGGGTCTCCCGCGCCCGGGCAGCCAGCGGGATGAACAGCGTCTGCTGAACCGCGCCGAGCTCCACCTTCACCGGATCTGCCATGAAGCCATTACATACCCAGGCCCGCAGCGGGCGGACCAGCCCGCTCGGTCACCGGCGCTCGCGCCCTGAAACCGGCCCAGCGGTCAGCCATGCCCGGGCGCCAGGACGCGGCCGAGCCACAGTCCCGCGGCGGCCTGGAGCGCGGCCACTACCAGCGTCACCGCGATCGCCAGCGCCGCGGACGCCGGCAGGCCCGCAAGCGCGGCGATCGTCCTGGCCACGGTCACCTCGGGCAGCCCGTCCCGCAGCGCCAGCCAGGCCAGCGCGGCACCCCAGCCGGCCACGGCGACCCCCACGGCGGCGGGCAGCGTGGCGCGCAGCCGCAACCGGCCATAGCGGGCGGCCAGCCCGGTCCCGAGGCCCACCAGGAACGGCAGGAACCACCACCCGGCCAGCGCGCCGGCGGCCACGATCACCGCACCGGCCGCACAAGCCAGCAGCCAGAGGAATACCGGCCCGCGACGGCGCGGCGTCCAGGCCGGGTAGCGCACGGCGGGCCACGGGGTACGCGGCGCGGGTGGCGCGCTCATCCGGCCGAGCCGGTAGGAGCCGCGCCTGCCCAGCCGCCGCGGGTCAGCCACGCCCGCTCCCCTGCCCGCCGGGCGCCAGGTTCCACCGGATCGGTCCGGCCGCTGCCCCGGCTGCCGGCGGCATCGGCAGGTAGCGGCCGTCCCACCAGTCGGCCATCTGGTCGGTGTACCACGGCGAGGCGGGGTTCTCGCTCTGCCCGCCCGGGTAGACGCCCTCGGCCGTGGCGCTGCCGCGGCCGGTCCAGTCGACGATCATGCGCCAGCTCGGCCCGGCGTGGGATTCAAGCCCGCCGTCGGCGGCGTCGATGGTCCACGCGTCGCCGCCGGAGGCACGCGGCCCGTAGCCGAGCCCCGGCGCCTGGGTGATCGAGGGGAACCGCCGGGTGTGCAGGCGCCCCCAGGCCCAGGCGGTAGGAGCCGGGCCCAGCCGCCGCGCCAGGCGTGACACGGCGGCGGCGAACGCGGTCCGCATCACGCCGGGCGCGGTGCGGTGCGGCGACCCCGGCGGGGTGAACGCGGCGTTGCCCGGGTCGCTCACCGTCCATGACTCAAGCACCTGGTCCAGGCTGAACTGCTGCGCAGACACCGCGAGCCCGGCATGGTCCTTGCGCACCGGGACCTTGCCCGCCCGCCACCACGGCCCGAACACCGCGCCGAGGTAATCGCCCCAGAACGTCCACCACAGCGCGGCGGCGCCCGACGAGGCGGTCATCGCCCCGTCCCACCCGCGCAGCAGCCCGGCCGCGGCGTGCTGGGTGGCGGACAGGTGCTGGCCGTGCAGCGCGGCGAGCAGCCGGGGCACGATCCGGCGCGCCAGCGCGTCGGTGACGTTGAGCTGGATCGCGGCGAACGCCGCCGGGGCCATCCGCGACCGGCCGTGCAGCAGGGCGTAGATCTGCCCGGCCCGGTAGCCGGGATCGAAGAAGTCGGCGGTGGTGCCCAGGTAGTACGGGTAGGACGGGCCGACCGGGCGCTGGTTCGCGGTGGCGACCAGATGGCCCGGCGGGTCGTACACCTGCGGCACCGCGCGGTAGGGGATGACACCGGCCACGTCGTCGGCGCCGGTGCCGGGCAGCGGCAGCCACGGGTCGCCGTGCCGCACCACCGGGTAGTAGCCGGCCGAGATCGCCCCGATGTTGCCGCGGTCGTCGGCGTACACGAAGTTCTGGGTGGGTGCCCGCCACGCCGCCAGGGCGGCGCGGAACTGGGCGAAGTCCGCCGCCTTGTCGATGGCCAGCAGCACGGCGAGGTCGGGCGAGGGGATGTTGCCCATCCAGTCCACCGCGGTGGTCTGCCCGGCCTTGGTCAGCACCGGGCCGTGCACGGTGATGTCCACGGTCAGCGGCACGGCCGCGCCGCCCCGGACCGGGATCGTGTAGTGCACCTGCCGCATCGGCCGCCAGGCGCCCCGCCAGAAGTACTGGCCGCGCCGGGTCCGGCTGGTCTGCTCGGTGTAGAACAGCGTGGCCTGGTTCTGCACGTCCGTCAGCGACCAGGCGATGCGGGAGTTATGCCCGATGAGCACGCCGGGCAGGCCGGGCACGGTCACCCCAGTGACCTGCAAGCCCGGCGCCGACAGCGCCGCCTGGTACCAGACCGACGGGAGCGTCTGCGGCAGGTGCGGGTCGCCGGCCAGCATGGCGACGCCAGCGACGGCGCGGCCGTTGGCCGCCCAGGCGTTGCTGTCCGGGTACCGGTGCACCAGGCCCGCTGGCAGCCCGGTTGTTTCATGCAGTACGGAGCCTGCCGCGATAGCGGCGCCCGCCGCGGACCCGGTCGCCGCGGCCGGGCCAGGAGCCGCGGTGGTGGCGGCCGGCTGTGCCGTGACCGAGGCCGTCGACGCCTGCGCGGCGATCGGGGCGATGCCGCGGTAGCGGTACGGGCCCGGGTCGTAGGGCGACTGCGGCAGGCCGTGCGGGGGCAGCACCGGGAACCACGCCATGGTGTGCGCCGGGCCGAGCGAGCGCTCCAGCAGCGCGTAGTCCAGCGGGGTGGTGGTGAAGTCGAGTTCCTGGGTCAGGATGCCCTGCAGCACCAGGCTGTCGGTGGGCGTCCAGTTGCGCGGGTAGACACCGGTCAGCCCGAAGATCGCGGGCCAGTGCCCGTCGGCCCTGACCTGCGCGAGGTAGTCGTTCACCCCGCGGGAGTAGGCAAGCAGCGCCTGAGCGGCCGGCCCGGACCGGGGCATGGCCGCCCATTCCTGCTGCGCGGTCCGTAGCAGGCCGAGACGCAGCTCGAACCTGTCGGAGGACAGCCCGGAAGGGCCGGCCAGTTGCGCGACGCGGCCCTCGCCAAGCCGCCGTTCCAGGTCCATCTCGGTCAGCCGGAAGCTGGCGTGCAGGTAGCCAAGGGCCAGGAACGCGTCGTCCTGGCTGGCGGCGCGGATCGAGGGCACGCCGTGGCTGGTGAACGTCACCGAGGCCGGGTGTGCCAGGCCGGGCAGGGCCAGCGTGCGCGAGCGGGCCGGCAGCCCGCCGGCCGCCGACGCCCAGGCCCCGTGCCCGGGGTCGAGCGCGCGGCCGAGCGCGGGCACGGGCCCAAAGCCGAACGCGAGCAGCGCGAGCACGGCTGCGCTGGCGCACAGTGCGATCAGCCCGTGGATGGCGCGCCCGGCGAGCCGGCCTCGCCCTTCCATCGGATCACCTCCGGACAGGTCATCACCAGAGCGCGGGATGCCGGTCCTTCCATGGCCTGGCGGCCTCGACCTGGGCCGACAGCGAGATCAGCAGGCCCTCGCCACCCATCGGCCCGGCCACCATCACGCCGATCGGCAGCCCGCCCTCGGTCCAGTACAGCGGCAGGTTCACCGCGGGCTGCCCGGTGACGTTGTACATGGCCGTGTACGGGGTGAACCGCTCCTGCCGTTCGAAGTTCTCCCCCGGGCTGACCTCGTCGAAGTAGCCCACCGGGACCGGCGGCTGAGCGAGCGTGGGGGTGAGCACCACGTCGAAATCGTTCAGAATCTTAAATGCCCCGCGAACCACGAGCTGCAGGTAAGCCTGCGCGTAGATGAGTTCGGGGGCGCGCACTTCCTTGCCCTGGTCCCGCAGGTAGCGGGTGAGCGGCAGGAGCAGGTGCTCCCGGCCGGGGTCCACGGGCGCCAGCGTGGCCATCGCGTACCAGAGGGTCTCGAACGCGGGCACTACGTCCGGGCCGAACGGCGGGTCCATGTCGATGATCTCGTGCCCGAGGCCGGCGAGCAGCGTGCTCGCGTCCTCGTAGGCGGCCATGCAGTCGGGGTGGACAGCGGCGCCCTCGACCGCGTGCACCGTGGTGCGGCCGATCCGCAGCCGGCCGGGGTCCCGGCTCGCGTGCCCGAGGAAGGTCTCGCCGGCCGGCAGCGGCGGCAGCGTGTACATGTCGCCGTCCTGGTTGCCGGTCATCACGTCGAGCAGCAGCGCCGCGTCGGCCACGCTGCGCGTGAGCGGGCCGTCGATGCCGAGCCCGAACAGGTCGGGCACCAGCGGCGCGGAGGAGATCCGGCCCCGGGTGGGCTTGATCCCGAACAGCCCGCACACGCTGGACGGGATCCGGATCGACCCGCCGCCGTCGCTGCCCTGGGCCGCCGGGGCCAGCCCGGCCGCGACCGCCGCGCCCGCGCCGCCGCTGGACCCGCCCGCCGACCGGGACAGGTCCCATGGGGTTCGCGCGGGCGGCCCGATCTTGGTCTCGGTGTAGCAGGGCAAGCCGAACTCGGGCGTGGCCGTCTTGCCGGGCATCACCGCGCCGGCCGCGCGCAATGCGGCGGAGACATGGTCACTCTCGTTGGGGACGTTGTCCTCGTAGACCAGGGAGCCGAGCGTCTGCCTGACCCCGGCCACCATGTTCAGGTCCTTGATCGGGATGGGCACCCCGGTCAGCGGCGGCAGGGCGGCGGGGTCGCTGGCGCGGGTCACCGCCTTCTCCGCCGCGGCGGCCTGATCTCGGGCGGCGTCGGCGGTGACGGTGTAGAACGCCCCGACGTCTGCGTTGAGCGCTTCGATGCGGTCCAGGTAATGGGCGGTGATCTCCACCGGAGAGAGTTCCCGGCCACGAATGGCAGCGGCCAGTTCCAGCACGGTCAGGTCATGAATCTTGGTCACGCTACCGAACCGTAGCCGCTCGGCCTGGCCGAAGCCATCACGGGCCGGCACGCATACCGTGCCACTGGTGTCTCCCCCCGGCGCACTGACCCGCCCCGCCCGGCCCGGTGGCCGTCAGGCTGGCGGCTGCGGGGCAAGCAGGCCGGTGAGGATCCGGGCCATGATGTCGCAGTAGCGGTCGGCGGTATCCGGGCCCGGGCCGGGGTCCGCGGCCGCCGGGGCGAGCAGTTCCGCCAGCCGCGGATGCCTGCCGGTGGCCAATTCATGCTGCAGGTAGGCGGCGTTGCGCCGCTGCCGCTGTGAGCCGCCGGTGAGCTCGTGATAGGTGAACAGCGCGGTCACCGTGTTGAGCATGGCGAACGCTTCCAGCTTGGCGGCGGCGCCGGCCGGGTGCGGCGCCAGCGCCGCCAGCACGTGCTCGAGCAGAACCAGGCCGTTCGGCCCGAGCACGGAGTGGGTGATGAGCAGCGACGGCAGCCACGGGTGCCGTCGCATGATCGCGCGCGCCTGGTCGCCGATGGCGAGGAGGTCAGCCAGCCAGTCACCGGTCGGCGCGGCGAAGGCGTATTCGGCACCGGTGGCGTCGATCATCAGGTCTAGCAGGTCCTCGCGGGTTTCCACGTACCGGTACAGCGAGGCCGCGCCGGTCCCCAGGTCCGCGGCCACCCGCCGCATGGACACCGCGTCCAGGCCCTCCCGGTCGGCGATCGCGATGGCGGCAGCGGTGATCTCCTCACGGGAACGCCTGGCCGGGCGGCCGGTAGCCGCATGCTCGGGCCGCAACCAGATGACGCCGCCGGGCCCGTCCGATGCCACTCCACCCTCCAGCCGTCCACTCGCGAACACCGTACCCGAACACCCTTGATCGTCGGGCCGGTCATCCACTGGGCGCTCGTGCAGGAACGCTGGATCGTGGGGTTACGGGGGCCGCTGAGCCTTAGGGCCGGGGACCGGCGCCCCGCGCCGCGCCGCACGTATGGGCGATCTCCCCGGCGACTATCGCCGCGGAAAACGAGGTGCCGCTCCACTGCGCGAAGCCGTTTCGGGTTCGAGCCGCGCGTCAGCGGCATGAGGCTGGTCACGGTGCCGGTCCGCCACTCGCTGACCCAGGGCCCGTAGTTGCTGTAAGGCTCGCGGTTCTCGGCCGAGGTGCCCGCGCCGACGCTGACGACATGCGAACCCGGCTCCGCGGCCAGGCACGCCGGGATCGTTTCGGTGTCGACGCCGGCGTTGCCCGCCGAGGCCACGATCGTGACGCCGTGGCCGCCCAGTACGCCGAACTGCCCCACGAGGGAGGCTGGATTCTCTTCGCCCGGTTGCTTGGCGCGGCCGAAGGCCATCAGCACCACGTCGACATCGTGACCGTGAGCTATGTACTGGGTGAGCCAGTCCAGTGCCCACTTCAGGTTGTCTTCGCTGAGCGTGCCGTCGTCGCCCATCAGCTTCACCGAGATCACCTGGGCGTCCGGCGCGGTCAACCGGATGAGCCCGGCGATGAACGTCGCGTGGCCCCAGTAGCCGTGGAATTCTCCCGTGTCCGGCGCCGTGTCGGGCAGCGGCAGGCCGGACGAGTGGCCCAGCCTGGGTTTGATGCAGAAGGGCAGGTCCCCGCGGTGCGGCAACCATTTGTGTGGCTTGACCCCGCTGTCCAGCACCACGACGGTCGGCGGGGACGGTGCCGGCCGCCACAGCGGAGCGGGCGGCATGTCCTCCTCCACCGCACCGTGTCGCAGCCGTCCACGAGGTGGAGCTCGTCCCGCTCGCCCGGTCGCGTGTCAGACCCTCTGGGTCTCTCCGCAGCGCAGGACACCGTCGGCGTCCTCGGGCCTTTCCGTCCGGTCCGCATCGCCAGGATGGCGTTGAGACGATCGACTCACCGGCCGGTCGACCGAGTGGACGCGAGTAGCCGCGGGCTGCGGGCTCGGACATGGTTGCCTCCCGTGTCTGGATCAGATGCTGGCGACGGTGCCGCCGACAGACAAGGGGACCGGCCTGCCGTGCAGATACCTTTCGCGGTGACCCGATTCAAACAGCATGGCACCACCGTGCCGTTCCGCCGACGGGGACGGTGCCGGCCGCCTCACCCGGGCACGGGCCGGATTTGCGGCCGGATGTATCACACGCGCCGGCCGGTCCCCTTGTCTGTTGATCTCGCCGGGACACCCGGCGTCAGATGACCGACAGGGGAGGTCTTCCAATGAGTCACAAGGTTCTGGATTACTCGTATGCCCGGTTCACCCCCGCGCAGGTCCACAACCTCGGCGCCGTAGCGGTGTGCCGGTACCTTACCGTTGTCAATCCCAGCACCAGCGGGAAACTGCTGACCCGCGCGGAGGCCGCCGGTATGTCGGCGGCGGGGATCGGCCTGGTGTCCGTATTCGAGTTCGACAGCAAGGACGCCACGGGCGGCTACCACCAGGGCAAGGAGTACGCGGCGCTGGCGCACGAGCAGCACACCGCGGCCGGGGGCCCGTCCGGCCGGCCGATCTACTTCGGCGTGGACTTCGACACGCCGGACTACGCCGCCCAACTGCCCAACACACCGGACCACGCGCTCGCCAAGCTCGGCCCGATCGGGGAGTACTTCAAGGGCTGCAACGACGTGCTCGGTTCCCATCTGACCGGCGCCTACGGCGGCTACTGGGTGATCAAGCGGCTGTTCGAGGCGAACCTGATCAGTTTCGGCTGGCAGACCGTGGCCTGGTCGGGCGGCCAGCGCTATCCGCGCGCGGCGCTGTACCAGACCGGCTTTCACGGGAGCTACGACGTGAACTTCTGCGACGCCAGCGACTTCGGCCAGTGGCGGATCGGCTGGCGGCCCGGGGACGTGCCGTCCGACGTGCATCCGGTCACGCCGACGACCCAGGTCTGGCACAAGGTCCAGCCGGGCGACACCCTCACCGGCCTGGCGCGCGCCTACGGCACCACGGTGCAGGCCATCGCCGCCCTCAACCCCAGCCTGATCACCGATGTCGATCACATCGAGGTCGGCTGGAACATCCGGATCAAGTAGCGGCAGGTTGTCCGCGAGTTGTTTGGCGAACAGGCCGTGGCTCTCGTTCAGGCCCGCTGCCAGGCCCGCCCGGCACGACGCGCAGGCGGCCGCCCCTCCCGTGGACGGCCGCCTGCCCGTAGCATGACGGGTGTGACGCTCGGTAGCGGCGGGGCGGGTACCAGCCAAGCCGGGCCCGACCGTGCGGCCCGGCTTGGTGAGTGCCTGGAGCGGGCCAGGAACGGCGAGATGGGCGCGCTCGGCGATGTGGTGCGGGAACTGAACCCGCTCCTGTGGCACGTCGCACGGGCGGAGGGGCTCACCGCCGAGGAGTCCGCCGACGTCGTCCAGACGACCTGGCTGGAACTGCTGCGCCGGCTGGACGACATCCGGTCCCCGCGTGCGCTCACCTCCTGGCTGGTCACCGCGACCCGCCGGGAGGCATGGCGAACCCGCGAGCTGTCCCGCAGGCAGGCCCCGGACGGCGAGGCGCGGCTGGAGTCGGCGCCCGATCCCGGGCCGCTGCCCGGCGAGCGGCTGCTTTCGGATGAGCGGGACACGGCGCTGTGGCAGCACTTCCAGCGGCTGCCGGACCGTTGCCGCACGCTGCTGCGGATCCTCGCCCAGGCCGGCAGGCCCGACTACGCGGCGGTGGCGGAGGCGCTGGGGATGCCCATTGGCAGCATCGGCCCCACCCGCGGCCGCTGCCTGGCCAAGCTGCGCGAGATGCTGCTGGCCGACCCCGGCTGGAGGGAATCATGACAGACCCCGCCGACCTGCCGCTGGACGGCGTGGACCAGGCGATACTCGACCGGTTGGCGGTCATTCACACCTTGCTGGACCCGCCGCCGGGCGACCTTGACGAGCGGGTTTCGTTCGCGATCGCGCTGGAGGGCCTCGACGCGGAGGTGGCGCGGCTCAGCGAGCAGCAGACCGTCGGGTCCGGCGCGCGCGGCACCGAGCGCACCCGCACGATCACCTTCGACGCGGCCAGCCGCGCCATGATGATCACGATCTCGGACCATCAGGACGGAACGGTCCGCATCGACGGCTGGCTTGCGCCCTCCGCGCCGCTGCGAGTCGAGCTGCGGCTGCCGGAACCGGCGCCGCCCCGGGCCGTGACGGCGGATGCCGCGGGCCGCTTCGCGTTCGAGGGCGTCCCGCACGGGATCGCCCAACTGCTGGTGCAGCCCCCTGAGGGCGGCGCGCTGCCGCGGGTGGTCACGCCGGCGTTCGCGCTCTGACGTGGCCGCGCCTTCGCTTGCCGACCGGGCCGCGCGGATGCATGCGGCCGGCGTGGCATCCAGCGACAACGGCCGGCCCACGGTCGCCGTGCGCCAGCTTCGCGCCGGGTTGCGGCTCATCGGGCCGGGCGGGGACGCTCCGGGCGGCGTGGATCCGGGGGTTGCCAAGATCCGCGCCCGGCTACTGGTCAGCCTGGCCTGGGCGGAGTCGGAACGGGGCCGCGTGGACGTCGGGTTCCGGCTGCTCGACGAGGCGGAGCGGCTGATCCCGCGGGCGCAGCGGGCAATCCTGTTCGCCCAGCGCGGCCTGCTGCTCAAACGCAGCGGCCGCAATGAGGAAGCGCTGCGGCAGTACGACCAGGCCGTGGCTCTGCTCGACGAGCAGGCGAGCCCGCTGGACCTGGTCAAGGTGCTCAACAACCGCAGCCTGGTGCACTTGGAGGCCGGCCACATCCGGCTGGCCCGGGCCGACCAGCACCGTTGCCGCCAGGTCGCGGAACGGCACGGGCTCGCTCTGCACGTGGTGCTCAGCAGGGTCAACCTCGGCTGCATGGACGTGGTCGCCGGTGACTTGCCGGCGGCGCTGGGCGCGTTCGCCGCCGCCCGGGAGGACTTCGAGGCGCTGGCCCCGGGGCGGCTGTCGAGCCTCGCGGTGGAACGGGCCCGCGCCCTGGTGGCGGCGGGCCTGTTCACCGAGGCCGACCGCGAGCTGGCCTACGCCGCCGAACAGGCCGCGTCGCAGCGGCTCAGCCACATCTACGCCGACGCGGTCCAGGTCCGCGCGGAAGCCGCGCTGCTCGCGGGCTCGGCGGAGGCCGCCCAGCGGTGGGCGCGGCACGCCAGGGAGCGGTTCCTCGGCCGGGACAACGCCCGCCGGGCCGCGCTCGCGTCGCTGCTCGAACTGCGCGCCGACCTCGCAGCGGCGGGTGAGCGCACCGGCCCCCGGGGGGTGGGCCCGCGAGGTGAAGGCGGGCTCGGGGACGGGGGTGCGCGCGCCGGTTCCGGGGCGGCGGCCGAGCCGGCCTTGGGGATCGCGGCCAGGGCGCAGGTCCTCGCGGGGCGGCTCGACAGGCTGGGCCTGGCAGAGGACGCGCGGGTGGCCAGCCTGGTGGCGGCCCGCGCGCTGATCTCGGCAGGCCGACCCGATCGCGCCGCCCGCGCCGTCGCGCGCTACGGACCGCCCGGCCCCGTGGACCGCCTGGACACCCGCCTGCTCTGGCGGCTGGCGCGGGCCGAGCTTGCCTGGGCGGATGCGCGGGCCGCCGATGCGTCCCGGCAGCTCGTGGCCGGGATGGCCGCGCTGCACCGGCATCGCACCCAGTTCGGCTGCCTCGACCTGCAGACCGGCGCGGCCGTGCACGGGCAGGACCTGGCCCGGGCCGGGCTCGCCGCGGCGCTCGCCAGCGGGTCACCGGACGCGGTGTACAGGTGGTCGGAACGCGCCAGGGCCCAGGCCCTGCTGCTGCCAACCGTCCGGCCGCCGGACGACTCCGCCGCCGCGGCGGCGCTGGAGGAACTGCGGCAGGCCAGGCACACGCTGCGCGCCAGGGAACTGGCCGGACGGCCGACCCATGGCCTGCCCGCCCGGATTGAGGCCCTGCAGCGCAGCGTCCGCGAGCAATCGTGGACCACCCCGGGGCGGCGTGATGTCCCGGCCCCCGCGCCCGCCTCCATCCGCGCGATCCGCGACGAGCTGGCCGACGCGGCGCTCGTGATCTACCTGCGGGACGGGCCCGGGCTCTGGGCGCTTGTCGTTGTCGGTGACTCGGCGCGGCTGCGGCCGGTGGGCGGGTACGCCGCCGCGGCAGAGGCCGTGCTGCGGCTGCGCGCCGACCTCGACGTCAAGGCGGGCCGCGCGCTGCCGGGCCAGCTCGCCGCGGCCGTCAGCGCAGCGGCGCGGCAGGACGCCGCCGCCGTCGCCGCCGCGGTACTCACTCCGCTGCTGGCCGACGTGGGCGACCGCGACCTGGTCGTGGTGCCGACCGGCATCCTGACCACCGTGCCGTGGGCGGTACTGCCTGGCTGCACCGGGCGCCCGGTCACGGTGGCGCCGTCGGCCACCGCGTGGCACGCCGCCAGGCAACGGCTGCGGACCGCCAGCCAGCGCGACTCCGACTGGCCTGGCCCGCAAGTCCCTACCCTGCTCGTGGCCGGGCCCGGCAACGAGCGCGGCGAGGCGGAGATAGCGGCGGTCGCCGCGTTGCGCCCCGGTGCTCGCGTCCTCACCGGCGCGGACGCGACACCCGCCGCGACTCTGGCCGCGCTGGACTCGGCGGCTGTAGTGCACATCGCCGCGCACGGCCACCATGAGGCCGAGAACGCACTGTTCTCCTCCCTGGACTTGGCCGGAGGGCCGCTGCTCGGCTATGACCTGCAGCGGCTGACCCAGGTGCCGCACATGGTCGTGCTGTCCTCCTGCGATCTCGGGCTGACCGACATCCGGCCCGGCGACGAGACCTTCGGCATCGTCACGGCGCTGCTGAACGCGGGCGCCGCGACCGTCGTCGCCAGCGTCGCCAGGGTCGCCGACCACACCGCGATGGCCGCCATGGTCGGGTACCACCGCGCGATCACAGCCGGCACCCCACCGGCCGCCGCCCTCGCCGCGGCGCTCGAACGCGACGCCGAGGCCAGCTTCGTCTGCTTCTGCGCCGGCTGACTCGGTGACCGCCGAGGTCGGGGCTTGAGGCTGCGGCAGCTATGTTGGGCCGGCTGCCCCGGATAGGGCCGGCGCGATGTCTGTGGTAGGCCTCGGATCAGGACGTTGTGCTGTGTCACTCGCGGGCCGGTTGCCTGACATCCCGGTTCCCGCGATCTCCTCACAGGTAGTGTGCGCCCTGTCGGGCGATCCCGGCGCCTTACGATTGCCCGGGGTTCCCGGTAGATTTGCGGCGCCCGATGCGCGGCTGGCCGTGGCCGCGGTGCTGTGGCTCGACAGGCCGCAGCGTCATTGACCGCCGGGAGAATTCATGGTGGTAGTGCCGCTCGCAGGGCGGTTGGTGGCTGCGGTTGCGGGAGCTTTGCTCGTGCTCACCGCGTGGGCCAGCGCTGTCGGCACGCTGATCGTGCCGCGCCCGGTCAGCAGCTGGCTGACCCGGTGGGTGGACCGGATCGTCAACGGGGCCTTCGGGCTGGCGGCGGGGGCCATCGCCAACTACCACCGCCGCGACCGGGTGCTCGCCGCCGAGGCCGCCGCGATTCTGATCGGCCAGCTGATCGCTTGGCTGGCAACCTCCTTCGTCGGGTTTTGGCTGCTGCTGTGGCCGTTCGAAGCCGGCGGCCTGGGGTCGGCCTTTAGCGTGGCTGGGTCCGCGCTGTTCACCCTGGGCTTTGCGGTGCCCGCCGGCGGCGCGCCGTCGGCCATCGTCACCGCCGCCGGGGCGACCGGCCTGGTGATCGTCACCTTGCAGATCGCCTACTTGCCGACCCTGTACGCGGCGTTCAACCGGAGGGAGACCGAGGTGGCGCTGCTGAACGCGCGGGCTGGCGTGCCGTCGTGGGGGCCGGAGCTGCTGGCACGCACCCATTACGCGCTGGGATCGGGGGTGTCCACGATCGATACCCTGCCCGATCTGTATGCCCGGTGGGAGGTGTGGGCCGCTGACGTCGCCGAAAGCCACACCACCTATCTGCCCCTGGTCCGGTTCCGCTCCCCCAGGCCACTATCGTCGTGGGTCACCGCGTTGCTGGCCGTGCTCGACTCCGCCGCCCTGTTCCTGGCGCTGTCGCCTAAGGCGGCGCCCACTGTGCCGGCCCGGCTATGCCTGCGGGCCGGATTCCAGTGCTTCAACCAGGTCGCCCAGGCGATGGGCATCAAGGTGCCCGAGGAATCGGACGTGTCTGGCAGGATCAGCCTGACCTACCAGGAATTCCTCGGCGCGATCGACCGGATGCGCGAAGTCGACTTCCCGATCGAGCGCGACCCCGCCGAGGCCTGGGAGGATTTCGTTGGCTGGCGGACCAACTACGAGCAGGCCGCCTACGCCCTGGCCGCCGACGTCCACGCCGTGCCGGCACTCTGGGCGGGCGAGCGACGGCCACCCACTCCCCAGATTCCCCCGATCCGCCCGCCGCTCGGGCGCCCACCCAAGTAACCCGGCCGTCAGCAGAGAGACCCGGGGAACCCGGCAGAAGCACGTTCACGCCCGGCGCAGTCAAGGCCAGCACGGTGACCGGCGGCCGGTCACGGGCGCACGGTATCTTGCGTTATGGCAACGAAGCGGGCCCAGGCGGGTGAGCACCGGTGGCCGATGGCCGCGGCGGTTCTTGTCGCCGGGGGCATGCGGATCTTCCTGCCCTCCCAGCTCAGGCTCGATGACGCCCGACCGTTGTTTCTCGTGGTGCTGGCCGTGCTGATCGCTGCGCTCATCGTCGGCGACCCCGGCCGCATCGACCGTCAGGCGACCTGGCTGCGGGTCCTGACCGGGGTGCTCATTGGAGTGATCACCCTCGTCAACGCGGGGTCATCGGTTCGGCTGGTATACGCCATCATCAAGACCGAGCCCTTCACCAATGATGCGAACATCCTGCTTGTCAGCGGTGGGGTGATCTGGCTGACGAACGTGATCGCCTTCGGGCTGTGGTACTGGGATCTCGACCGTGGCGGCGCGGCCGCCCGCGCGCTCGGATCCGGCACCTCACCAGCGTTCTTGTTTCCCGAGATGTCGAACCCGGAACTTGTCCGGGATGGCTGGTACCCGTCGTTCGTGGATTACCTGCACCACTCCTTCAGCACCGCGATGGCATTCAGCCCGACGGACGTCTCGGCGATAAAGCCGTGGGCGAAACTCATGATGATGGCCGAGGAAACGATCTCACTGGTCGTTGGAATCCTCGTGGTCGCCCGGGCGGTGAATATCCTGAAGTAGGCGGGGTTCCTCCAGCCGGCCGCAGCACCTGCGTGCGGCGCTGGTCTGGCCTAGTCTTCAGGATGGCCGGTGCGACTGGTCTCTCCGGGCTAACAGCCGCGGCAAACAGTTGGCACCCGCAAAGGTCCCCACAGAACCCGGGGCGGTTCAGGCTCAGCCCGCATGGGAAAGTGCCAGAACATGGGCTCATCGACGCGGATCATCCGGGCGGCGCTGCTTGGCGCGGCAGCAGTACTTTTGGCCGCGGCGGCCTACCAGTTGCGTGAGAAGCACCAGGAAGCCGATCTGGCGGTGCAGAACATCGGTGACCAGCTCGACGCACTGGATCCGGCCACGCGGGCCGCGGTCGTTGCCCGGCTCACTTCAGAAGAAGTGAAGAAGGTCCGCGACCATGGCGGCGGCACATAGGACGGTCGGTCGTCCCGGCCTCCGGCCGCCACCACGCACAGCGCATACAAGCGGTTGGGCAGAGTGGCTCCGGGCACCGATGCGAACCAGCGGTCGCAGACCGCGAACTGCTCGGCCAGGTGGTCATAGACCGGCACGTCGGTGCGGTCGTAATAGCCCATGACACAGCCCGGTCGCCGGCCTCGATTCCCTGCGCAGCCAGGGTCGCGGCCGCGCTGGCCACGAACCCGCTTATGCGGCATTGCCCGGGATGCCAGCCGTTCCGGCAGTCACCGGAGGGTCTTGCCAATCCGGTCTCCCAGGCGGTGATAGCGAGTTGGATGCAGCCGCGGGCGCCGAGCCCGGTGAGCAGGGATTCCCTCTTGATGGACACTCCGGATGGTTGCGCTATCTTCGGGGAACGAAGCCAGGCAAGGCGCATGCAAGCCCTGCATCCGGGAGCCCGGATCATGGCGGTCGGGGGTCTGGGTGAAGCTTCTTGTGATTGGCGGCACGCGGTTTGTGGGGCGCGCCTTCGTGGAGCAGGCCGTGCGCTGTGGCCATGACGTCACTGTCTTCCACCGCTCCGCGTCCGAACCGGAAGACTTCCCCCGCGTTGAGCACCTGCACGGGGATCGGGACGGCCAGCTCGGCCTGCTCCGGGGGCGCAGCTGGGATGCGGTGCTCGATACCTGCGCCTACGTCCCTAGGGTGGTGCGGGAGGCCTCAGCCGTCCTGCAGGATTTCGCCGGGCACTACACATTGGTCTCCACCCTCTCGGTGCACCCGGACGACATGCCGGCTGGGTCCACCGAGCATGCTGCCACCCATCAGCCTCCCTTCCCGCAGACCGAGACGGTCACAGCGGAGACTTACGGCCCGCTCAAGGTGGCCTGCGAGCACGAGGCCAAGGGAGCATTCGGAAACCGGTGCCTGATCATCCGTCCCGGCTACATCGTCGGGCCGCATGATCCCACCGACCGGTTCACCTTCTACCTCCGGCGTGCGGCAGGCGGAGGAGAAATGGCGGCTCCGGGCCCGCCCGATGCACCGTTGCAGGTCATCGACGTCCGCGACCTTGCGGCCTTCATGCTCGGCCGGATAGAGGCCGCTGACGGCGGAGTATTCGGAGTGGCCGGGCCCGCCGGGCCGATCGTCATGCGTGACGTACTCGAAACGGCCCGGGACGTGGCGGCGGCCGATACTACGTTCACCTGGGTATCCGAGGGATTTCTGGGGGCTGTCGGCGAGCAGGCCCAAGAGTGGTTCCCGATGTGGGAACCCCAGTTTCCGGGGGTGCACACCTATGATGCGGCCAAGGCGGTCGCGGCCGGCCTTCGCCGCCGGCCCTTTGCGCAGACCGTGGCCGATACCTTGGCCTGGGACCAGGAGCGTGGGCAGCCAGATCTGCGCGCCGGCCTGAGCAAAGAAAAGGAAAGAGAACTCCTCGCCACCTGGCACTCGCGACGCTGACCGCCCGACCTCGATGCTGGCCCCCTTTCTGCTTTCGGAGTCATGAATGGCGATGGGCTGTCACGCCGCGTCAGGCGGGGACTCACCGGGGCGAGCTAACTGTCCGCGGCACTAGCGGATGTTTGGCTTGGCCATCGGGCGCGTGATCGGCATCACGGCGCTTCGCCCCGCACCGCCTGTTACGCGCCCTGATCATCTGGTCCGATGATTTCGTAGATGTTTCCGTCAGGGCCGCGGAAATGCTGCCATGCGCGCCCGCCGGCTCGCTGCGGCTCAGGGTAGATGAACTCGATACCGGCAGCGGTCATCGCGGCGTGAACGTCCGGGAAGGAGTTGACAGCGAACCCGACCACCGGTGCACTCCCGAAGAAGTCGTGGTCCTCGTCCCCCGGACCGTAGACGTGCACTTCGGTGCCGTCTCCCAGCCGGAACCATGTCGCACCCGGCCGCTCCAGGATGACTTCGAGCTGGAGCACATCCCGGTAGAAAGCCGTCATCGCCGGAGCCTGCGAGGTTCGCACGCCCAGCCAGCCCAAAGAACGCACAGCCACAGCGCCTCCTGTACGGATCGTCCACCTTTCCCTATCGTCTACCTGCGCGCCGCGCGGCACTGCCGTCCTCACCCGGTCGGCGACATGACCGGACATTGTCTAGGCGAGCCGGGGCGAATTTGATGCGCCCTTCCACGGCACCGCTGACATGGCCGGTCCAAGCGGTGTACTGCAGACGGCGTTCGCCTGTCGTGTGCCACAGGGCAGTCGAGGGTGGCCTTCGGGCCCAAGGACTTGGCTGGCCCGCCTGTGGGCTGCCCTGCTCTGAGCAGGGCAGCCCACGAGGTGGTGGCTGGTTATCCCACGCTGCCGGGGGGTGCAACTTGCTCGGGATTCCAAGTGGCGGCACCGGAGAGCTGCCAGTAGAAGTCCAGGCTGCCGCTTGGGCCAGCGGCGGCGATGATCACGTCGCTGCTGGTGGTGCTCATCGACGGCGCCGTGCTCGCCATCGCCGGAGCCGCAGCCGCCGCGCCCAGCGCCACCATGGCAACCGCGGAAAAGGCGGCCGAAGCGCTTTTCCACCAGTCGATGGTTTCCGCGTCGGCGGCCATTCCGTCCAGGACACCGGCGATGGACACGGTGTGGCTGCCTTGATGAGCCGCCTTAAACAGCTCCTGGCCGTCACAAGTCAATTTCGGCGCTGGTCTTGACTTAGGGGCTTCGGCGGTTCCATGCAGTCTGGTCTTTGCAGGGTAGTCACCGTTGGCAGCATCCTGGCGGCTTCTGGTTGGGGTGAGTGGTGTGGCCTGAGATCTTGCCTGGTGCGGTGATGTGGCACATGGCGGCTGCGAAACCATCGTTGGCCCGCGTAGCCTAGCGGGAATCGGAGTGAACGTTAGGCGGGGTGGCGCCGCTGACGGCGGCTATGCGCCCGTTCCCGCTGGGAGGAGAGCATCATGCCTGGGCCCCTGCAGATGATCGCGCTGACCTTTCGCCTCGATGCCGATGCTGAGAGCCGCCTGCTGGCGGAGGTAGACCGGATCGAGGGCCGCGGCGTGCTGCGTGTGCTGGACATGGTCTTCCTGGCCAAGGGACCAGAGGGCACGGTCCAGGGTCTGGAGGTCGGCGACGGCGAGGACTTCGGCTCGCTGCTAGGCAACGTCTCGCCTTTCGGGACGGGGAACGGCGACGGGCCGACGGCCGGCAACGGCGCTAGCGGGGCGGCGGGTCCGGGTGTGGCTGCCGTGCAGGCCTTGGCCGACTCCCTCGAGCCAGGTAACGCCGTGGCGTTGCTGTTGGTGGAGCATTTGTGGGCCGGGCCGCTGGTGGACGCCGTTTCTGCCGCCGGTGGCACGCTGATCAGCGACGACTTCCTGGCTGGAGATGTCAGCCGGGCTATCGGAGCCGAGATCGCGGCGGTGGAGGAGGCCTCGGCGGTGATCGCCGAAGCGCAGGCCGTTGAGGCTGCCGCCGTGCTCCGCGCCGTGGTGGCTAGCGCCGAGGCCGCCGAGGTGGAGGCCGCCTCCGAGCGGATCCAGGAGGCGGCGGCCGCGGAGGCGGCCGCCGCGCTGATCGCGGCCGGGCTCATCGAGGAGGCGGCCGCACACGAAGCGGTCGCCGCGCTGACAGCGGCGGGGCTGATCACCGACGCGGCGGCCCAAGCGGCCAGCGAGGCCGTCGTCGGCGACCTCGCGCTGATCGGCGCCGCCGACGAGACCGCTGCCGAGGCCATGGAGGAGGCCCAGGCCAAGATGCGGGCCGCGTCGATCACCAGGTCTGAGGCCCAGATTCTCCGCTACCTCCCGCAGCCGGTGCCGTTCTCGGTCATCGCTCACAAGCTGGGCATCTCCCGGACCGCAGCCAAGGAGCGGGCCGCGCGGCTCTACCAGCGGCTCGGCGTGCACAGCCGGGATGAGGCAGTAAGCCGCGCTCAGGAGCTCGGGATGCTCCCCCGGTAGGAACAGCAACTCACAACGATCTCAAGCATGACCAGCCGAGGGGCGCTGAGATTGTGGGCGGATGGCTGGCGTGGTCGGCGGTCGGTCAGTCACACGCCCGGGCTTCACCTCTGTGCGCCAGCCGGCGAGGGTCTGTGTGCCGAGAACCATGGCGAGTGCGAGCCGTTCGGCGTCCTCGGTACCGGGTTCGGCGGTGTAGACCATGATCCGCAGGTCGTCGCCAGCGACGATGAGGGTGCCGCAGTCGAGTGCGATAAGCCCGGCGTCGGGGTGGTCGATGATCTTGTGCCGGGACTGATCCTGGGGCAGGTCGGCCTCGCCTGATTCCCACAGCTCGGCGAAGCGTGGGCTGTGCGAGGTCAGCTCGGCGATCAGCCGCTTGAGCCCGCGGTCGGCGGGATATCGGGCCGCGGTCATGCGCAGGTCGGCGACGAGCAGGGATTCGAAGCGGGCCTGCTCCTCGGGGTATGGACGGTGCGGTTGCCGGGGCCGCCGAGGTTGCGCCAGACCCCGTTGCGTTCGATCCCGCGCCACGACGTGGTCTGGCCCATCAGCGCGTCGTAGGGCTGATTGGCCGCGATCAGGTTCCATGCGGCGTCGTATACGGCGACCGGGGTGCGCGAGAGCCGGTCAAGCAGGCGCTGCACGCTCGGCGGGATGCGCCGAGATGACATCACGCTCCGGCGGAGCCAGGCCCCCGAGGCGGAAGAGCAGCTCCCGCTCGGTATCCGAAAAGCGCAGCGCCAGGCGAGAGCCTCCACGACTTGCGACGACGGTGAGGTGGCCCGTCCCTGCTCCAGCCGGTCAGGTAGTCCACCGAGATGCCGGCCAGCCCGGCGAGCTCCTCGCGGCGCAGCCCGGCAGCGCACCGGCGGCCACCGGGCGGCACGCCCACCGTCTGCGGGGCGGCGCGATCGCGCCAGCGGTGTACGGCCTGGCCGGACTCCCACGACTTCACGCATCCAGTCTGCGCGAGCCGGCGCGCGCTGTGGTTCTGTGCGGCCTTCTGGCCGAATGGCGCGCTCTCATCGCGAATATGACCGTGCCTGAGCTACGCGTCCCGCAGGCGCTGACCTCAGCCCACCACCACATCCATCTCGACCGCCGCGCCCAGCGGCAGGGCGGCCACGCCGATCGCGGTGCGGGCCGGGTAGGGCTCGGCGAAGTGCCTGCCGTACGCCTCGTTCATCGCGCCGAACTGCGACATGTCGGTCAGGTAGACCCCGACCCGGATCACGTCGTCCAGGTCCTTGCCGATCGCCGCCAGGGTCGCAGCGATGTTGCGCAGGATCTGGTCGGCCTGCTGGGCGATGTCGCCGTCGACCAGCTCGCCGGTGGCCGGGTCCTGGGCCACCTGCCCGGACAGGAAAAGCAGCCCGCCGCCGCGCACGGCCACCGAGAACGGCAGGCCCGATGCTGGCAGCTGGTCACTGGTAACGGCGTCACGTGTCATGGTCGGTGAGTTCCTTTCCCTTATGTGCTGAGCCGTTGGATTTTCGTCAGGGCTACCGGGACGCCTCTACCCGGCCGTCCGCGGCCGGCGTGACCGGGATCCTGGATCCCCGGCGGGACCCGGGCTGCTGCGCTGCCAGCCGGGTTGACCGCCTCAGGTGAGCTGCCAGCCGACGCCGCTGGGTGTGGCGGGCTTCACGGGCCCGCCACGCCTGAGAGGCCTCGGTAATCAGATCCCGGGTGTGCTCGGCGGCGAGCTGCCGCAGGATATCTGGATGCATGGTGCCCTCCTCGCGGGGGTCGATCTTCGTTAACCGGTATCGAGCTGGCGTCCCGGAACCGGGGTCGGCCCACAATGGAACGGCCATTGGCGATAGCGGGCCGGGAGTCGCCGGGTTACCGCCTGTGGCCGCCGCTGCGCCTGCTGCCTGCGTGCCGCCCGCCGCGGCGGATGGGCCGGGGATCTGGCTGAGGCTCTGGTATTCGATGGCGCATTCCCCAGCCAGGACCGCTGCTGCTCACTATCGCTGCTCCAAGGCTGGTCACCGGGCCGGCAGCGATCGCGGTAGCCCGAACCACGGCAGCACGCTGTTGTCGAAGCGGGTCATGGCGCAGATACGGCCGCCGGCAAGGGTGAGGACGTAGAAGCCGGCCGCGTGGCGGATTCCGGCCGGGTCGCGCAGGTATGCCCCGAACGCGGGCTGGCCGTTGGCTCGGGTCGGCACGAGGTCGAACCTGCGGCCCGCTCCGAACTGGCGGGCGCAGTAGCGGGCCACGAGTTCACGGCCCTCGTATCCGAAGGGCTCCGGCGGCATAGCGATGAAGACGTCGTCGGTCAGCAGGGCCACCAGCGCGTCGAGGTCGGCCGACTCCCACGCCCTCGCGAACATGGCGACGATCGCGTGCTCGGCGGGCGAGCCTGCGGCGGGCGGCGGCTGGTGGCCGACGGCTGGCTGCCGGCGCTGCAGGCTAGCGCGGGCTCGTTTGAGGGCGCTGTTGACCGATTGGACGGTCACCTCCAGCATCTCGGCCACCTCGCTGGCGTGGAATCCGAGGACGTCGCGCAAGATGAGGACGGCGACCTGGCGCGGCGGAAGCACCTGCAGGGCGGCCACGAAGGCCAGCGAGATGGCTTCACTCTGCTCGTAGCGGGCCTCTGGCCCGAGCGGCTGGTCGGCGGCGTCCTCGAGGAACGCGTCAGGAAACGGCTGCAGCCAGACGGCCTCGTCGCGCGGGGTCGGCACGGGCGCTTCGAACTGCGACATATCCCACTCCCTGGCCGGGCGCCGGCTCGCCGCGCGGCGCGCGTTGAGGCACCGGTTGGTGGCGATCTTGTACAGCCAGGTGCGCAGCGACGCGCGTTCCTCAGTGAACCCGCCGATGCCTTGCCAGGCGGCCAGCATCGTCTCCTGGACGGCGTCCTCGGCGTCGGCGAAGGAGCCGAGCATCCGGTAGCAGTGCACCTGCAGCTCCCGCCGGTGGGACTCGGCCAGCTCCCGGAACGCCTCTCCATCCCCTGCCCGCGCCCGTGAGAGCAGATCGGCTGTCACCATCCTGCGCTCCTTCCTCCCGCACCACGTCGTACCTCCGCCCGGTATATACACCGCCCACGACGCGAACTGGGCGGCTCGCGGCGCCCAGTTTCCCAGTGCCGCGGTGTATGCACTACCGACCGCCCCGGACGATCCGCCCACCGGATCGTGCCGCAGCAGCTGGAAACGACCCTGGAAGGTTGACGATGGAATCGTCCGCATCGGCCGCGCGCGTGGCGTCCGCCGTTCTCGATCGCCGCCGCCGCGGGCGCTGATGAACGTGCGAGTCTCAGGCACGCACGGGAAAGCAGCCAACCGCAGGACGCAAGTGAGCAGAACGCTCGCAGGTCTGTTCGCCGGCTGGCGGACGGGCCTGCCGGGGCCTGTCATCGTTCTTCAGGCTGGGACCGCGGTCAACTACTTCGGCACTGGACTGATCCTTCCCTTCGAGATCATCTACCTGCACCAGGCCCGCGGCTTCCCAACGGCGACTGCGGGGCTGGTGCTGGCGGCGGTCATGGGCACGGCG
This sequence comes from uncultured Actinomycetes bacterium, assembly GCA_963726415.1. GTDB lineage: Bacteria > Actinomycetota > Actinomycetes > Streptosporangiales > Streptosporangiaceae > DASXKD01. The sequence continues at coordinate 36,780 of CAVSCM010000021.1, read as the reverse complement.
GCGGTCCTAACGCCCCTTTCGGGTGCGCTGCTCGATCGTTTCCGTGCGAAACCGATCCTGATCACCGGCAATCTCGCGAGTGCAGTGGGCTACGCGGGCTTCGCATTCGTCGACCGTCCCTGGCAAGCCTTCGTCTGCGCGGCCGTCGGCGGCGCCGGGTTCGGAGTCGCGAACACCGCGAACCAGGTTCTGAGCCTGACCCTGGTCTCAGCGGAGCAGCGCGCCTCCTCGATCGCGCTCCGCCGGGTCGCAGGCAACTTCGGTCTCGGCAGCGGCGCGACGGTTGCGGGCTTCATCGTCGCTGCCGCCGATGACCTCCGCGCGTTCCAGGCGCTCTACCTCTTCGACGGCCTCACCTTCGCTGTCTTCGCGCTGGTTGTGCTCGTGGGGATCCCGAATCCTCGCCTCGCGAAAGCTGCGCCGGCGAGCGACAGGGGAACAGGCTTCCGAGCAGTTGCTCACGATCGGCTCTTCCTCATCCTGATCGCCGCCAACATCGTGCTCGTGATGACCGGCGGCGCGCTCTTTTCCAACGTCCTCGCGCCGTTTGCCAAGGCGCACACGCCTATCGGGCCGGGCGAGATCGGCGTCGTCTTCTTCATCAACACCTTCTTCATCGTCGTCGCGCAGATTCCAGCCACACGGGTCGTCAAGCGGATGCGCCGCACACACGCTCTTGCCGCGACCAGCGCGCTATTTGCAATCGGCCTGCTCGCGGTCCTGCTCGCAACGCTAACGAGCTCGACGCTCACCGCTACCACCGTCTTGGCTGGGGTCGCGATCGTGATCGCGATCGGTGAGTGCGCGCAGTTCATCGTGCTCGGCCCAATCGTCGCCGACCTCGCACCGCCGCACCTGCTCGGCCGCTACATGTCGCTCTACGGCCTCACCTTCACGGCAGGCGTGGCCCTCGGCCCCGCGGTCGGCGGCGCGCTGCTCGCAACGTCACCCGACGCCGTCTGGTGGGGCGGCGCCTTGATGGTTGCACTGACCGGAGCCGGCTTGCTGCGACTCGGCGACCGGATACCCGACCCGCTCTTGCAGGCGCAATGCCCTGCGCCGCAAGCCGTCAGCGCGGCCGATATGGACTCCGCCCGCCACAGCCAGATGAATAGTTGAGGTGCCCCCGAGTTCCCGGACAGGGGAGATCAATAAGATCTCGCCTGAAAGGGGACGGCGGGAAATGGCGAAAGGAAAGTATTACACTCCGGAATTCAAGGAACAGGCCGTGAAGATGTTGGTCGGCCTGGACTGCACCTACGATCTGCTCCACGCCTTATAGGGCCAGTGCTTCCGGCTGGACGCCCATCCTGACCGGTCGCGGTCAGCATGGCCGCGCCGCGGACAGACGCCAGGTATGACCGCGGCCGGATCGAGGCCGTCCCGCACGGGACACGTCGCCGCACCGGGCTGCCTCACGCACATGTGCCACCACGTCCACGCGGCCGACCAGCGCGACCTACACCTGGCGCTGCTGCAGACCAATGACCACAGCACCGTGCCCGGCCCTGTCATAGCATCGAGTCTCCTGCCGATAGCCGCAAAGATCTGCCGCAGATCAGTCTCACAATGCTCGTGACCAGGCGATACAGTTCCAGGCCGCTAAACTTCGCCGCGAATTCGCCAGGAATAGCGAGCAACAGAAGATCCTGTTAGGCGCGCCTCCAACGAGCCAGATCGAAGAGGGCGTTTCCATGCATAACGGCGGGAGTGTGCGCGTCATGGATGTCGAGGCACGATCACCAACCGTGACCGCCTTGCAGGAAGGAACGGCGCCGGATCGCCGAATCGGCGCCTCTGCATTGAGTCGTCGTGCATCGGGATCAGCGGCGCAGAACTGCTCGTTCGGCGGGAGACCGGGCAGCCGTGCTGGCCAGGGTCGCGTGCTATTCGGGGGGTGTCCAGTGCGTGATGCGGGCGCCTGCCTTGATCGCGGGACCGGCGGGGATGAGCCGCAGGAGGGTGTTGCGGACCGGCTGCCGCCAGCCGTCACCGAGCTCGAAGCCGGCCCGGGCGAGCAGGGTCGCCTGGCGAGCGAGCTGCCGACAGCGCGGCCGACGGGCCTGATCGAACGAGGCCAGCGCGTCGGCCAGGTCGCCGCCGGCGCTGACCGGTGCCGCGATCATGCGGCCCACGCATACGCCGTCCTCCAGGGCGGTGGCCGCTCCCTGCCCGATGGTGGGCAGCATGGCGTGCGCCGCGTCGCCGATGATGACCACCCGCCCGCGCACGTAGCTGGGGCACCCGCCCGGTAGGTGGTAGACGTCGTGGCGCATCAGCTGGCTGGCGGTGGTGGCCGCCACGATGGCCCTGATCCACGGCGCCCACCCGGCGAAGTGTGCCCGGGCCGCGGCCAGCTCGTCGGCGAAGGACGCCCCCTCTGGGTGGACGAACTCCCCGTACCAGTAGACCTCGCCGTCACCTACCCGCAGCGCGCCGAACTCGGTGCCCGGCCCCCACACCTCGACCAGGCGGCCCTCAAAGGCCGCGTCGCTGATGACCGCCCGCCAGCTCGTGCTGCCCGCGTACCGCGGGCGGGCATCGGGAAACAACTGAGTCCGGACCGTGCTCCGGACGCCGTCGGCGGCCACCACCAGGCCGGCCTCGCAGGTGTGCTCGCCGGTGCTCGCTCGCCACGTGACGGCCGCGGGCTCGCCTCCAGGGTCGCCAGGCCGGACGGCGGTGACCTCGGCGCCGGTGACCAGCTCGGCGCCCGCCGCCTCGGCGGCCTGCCGCAGCGTGGCGTGCAGCCGCTGGCGGTGAATGCCGCAGACTGTCGTGATCGCCCGCGGATCGGACCGGGCCCCGGGGATCCGCAGCAGCCAGCGGCCACTGGGGTCCTGGTAGCCGGCATGCGGGGCCAGGTGCCCGGCCGCGCGGACCGCCTCCTCCACCCCCAGGGCCCGCAAGGCGGCCATCCCGTTGCCGGTGAATCCCAGGCCCGCGCCCACCTCGCCGAAGGCCGGCGCCCGCTCCAACACCGTGACCCACCAGCCCGCCTGCGCCAGCGCGACCGCCGCGGCAAGCCCCGCGATCCCGCCTCCGGCCACCACCGCCGTCTGTCGGACAGTCATCTGTCCACCTCTCCCTCTTCCGCTCAGCGGCAGCTCGATACTACAACGATAATAGTACTATCGCAACGGTGATATCGTGTCCGGGCATGGCCCCGCCCCAGAACCAGCGCCGCCGGGAGGCCCTCGCGGATGCCGCGATAGCGATCCTCGGCACCTCTGGAATCCACGCCCTGAGCCACCGCGCCGTGGACGAGCGGGCCGAGCTGCCCGCCGGCACCGCCGCCAATTACTTCCCGACCAGGGACGAGCTCCTGGCAGCGGCCGCCCGCCGGGTCCTCGGCCTGCACGTCGCTGCGATGGAAGCCGCCGACAGCAAGGTGGCCGGGGCGGTAGGCCCCGGCGGCCTCGCGGAACTGATCGGCGGTGCGCTGTACGACGCCGCGGCTCGCCACCGCACCCGCTACCTGGCCATCTACGAGCTGACCCTGGAGGCGACCCGCCGCCCCGCGCTCGCGGAGGCGCTGTCAGGAATGGTCGCCGCTACCCTGGACGTCACCATCGGCCAGCACCGCGCGCTCGGGCTGGACACCTCCCCGGCGCAGGTGCAGGCGCTGATCACGCTATTCAGCGGGGTGCTGCTGACGCTGGTCGCCGGGCCGCCGGAGGCCGTCACGCCGAACGCCACCGGCGCCCTGGCCCGCTGCCTGGTCGCGGGCGTGCTGGCAACGGTGCCCGGTCTGCCCACATCACCCCCTCGGCGAGGGCAACGCCGCGGCCACGCAGATCAGCCACGTCTGGATCACTAGCTCCCCGGAGGGCACCGAGCCAAGATCCGCGCAGATCGGCGGGTCCGCGCGCGGCCAGAGCCTGGTGACATCCCGTGGGCACAGTGGGCTGGCAGGGAACCGCCGTGCGCGGGCCGTGGCATGATCTGGCCATGCCCGGGCAGGTGACACTGCGGCCGGTCAGCGAGGAGGACTTGCCGCTGCTACGCACGCTGACGCAAGACCCTGAGGCTACGGGTGAGTTCGAGCAGTACGGGTGGTATGCCCCCCGGCTGTTCCAGCGCAGCTGGCAGGAAAATGGTCTCATCAGCGCGGACGGCGGAAACCTGATGGTGGTCCGCGGCGAGGATGTACTCGGCGCGGTGAGCTGGCGGCGCCACGACACCGCACCCGCCTCCCATTGCTGGACGTTGGGCATCGGGCTGTTCCCCCGGGCCCGTGGCCACGGGTACGGCACCCAGGCACACCGGCTGATCGTGCGCTACCTGTTCGAGCACACCACCATTCACCGGATCGAGGCCGCTACTGAGACCGGCAACATCGCCGAGCAGAAAGCCCTGGAAAGAGCCGGATTCACCCGGGAAGGCGTGCTGCGCGGCATCCGCTGGCGCGCAGGCGCGTGGCGAGACGAAGTGCTGTACAGCATCCTGCGCACCGACCCGCCCGCGTGACGCGCAACGGCGACATCCCCGGCTCAGCCTCGCCCCGCGGGACGCGGTGATCACCTCGCTTGTGGCCATCGGGTCAGACCAGGCCGGGAAACCCGACAGCGACCGGGCCGGGCAAGCGGCATATCCTCGCCGCCCAGAAATGCCAGCTCGGCACGCAGTCGAGGCAGCCTGTTGACAACAGGTGGCCGATCATAACGGCGGCTCTTCGCGCTGCGGCGTCAGGGAGTCTGTGGCGCTCTGCGATCGGCGCCGGGCTCGGACACGTGCGCGCGTCCTTATGAGACGCCCTGGACTCCATGGGCGGACGTAAGGTTCTCGGGCATGTTCGCTGTTGAGTGCATCTGGCTTTGGGCAAGATGCCTGGCTGCCCTGACGTGGCTCATCACGGCAGGTGCGGCCCCATGAACCCACGCACATAGCCCACCCGATCGGCGGCTGGCCGGAGGCGCTGCGCCGTCCTACTCGTGCGCGGGCCGTGGCCGGCGGCCGGACAGATCTTCCACGGCCTGCTCGATACCGACGGCGTCCTGCTCGACGTCTTCCAGGTACAGCCGACCAGCGGCAATCTGACCGCGGGTGACCTCGAACAATGTCACCCCGCGCATTTCGAAGGCCTGCCCGTCGCGGCGGGTGCCCGACCAGCGCCATTCGGTCCAGGTCGTGTCACCGTCGTGGGCCGACCGGCAGATCTCGGCGCGAAAGTCGGGGATCCCGGCGAGCATGGCTTCCCAGTTGGCGAGCATCTGGGCCCGCCCGGTGAAGGCCCGGCCCGGGTGCGCCGGCTGCTCGCTGCGGTAGCCGGGGTGGATGAGCCCGGCCACGGCATCGAGGTCGTGCGCGTTCATGGCTGCGGCCAGCCGGTCCACTACGTCGGTCATCAGGCCCTCCCAGGCTATCGGTCATGCGTAAGTGGGCGTCGGCTGCCGACCGCAGTTGCTGTCTGGTTTCTATATGCGTTCTGACAGCCAGGCGTGCACTTCGCCGACGCGGTGCGCTATGAGGGTCAGGTGCCCGTCGTTATCGAGCAGCCAGGCTGTGGCCCCGGGGATATGGGCAGCGAGCCATTGGCCATGCCTGAAGGGAACGAACTTGTGCTGCCTGCCGTGCAGCACCAGCACGGGAATGGAGATATCGGCCAGCTCGAACCCCCAGGGGCGGACATGGGCGCACGCGTCGTCCCACCATCCCTGGCTGCCCGGCGCGAGTCCCTCATGGTCGCAGTAGGTCAGATACTCAGCCATCTCCTCGTTCAGGGCAGCCGCATCTACCGGCGACAGGAACGATTCGAGCGCCTGGGCCAGCTCGCTGGCCGACGTGGCCCGGGCCTCGTCCCGGTCCTTGTCTGTCTTGGCGCGCGCCGCCTGCGGGTCGGTGAGCAGCAGCCGGTTAGCCGCAGCGTCGTCTTCTTCCATGCCCGCGAACCAGTCGAGCCCCTCGGCCCCATAGGGCGCGTTTCCTGCGAGCGACGCGGCAGCCGCAACAAGATCGGGAAGCAACGCCGCGCAGGCCAGGGCGTAGGGCCCACCACCCGAAATGCCCCACATCGCCAGCCTGTCGATCTCCAGCGCCGCGCAGATGGCCCTGACATCACCCGCGCAGTCGGCGACGCTGTACCCCGGCCTGGGCGTCGAGCGCCCATACCCGGGCCGGTCATAGCCGATCAGCCGCAGGCCCCGCCCGGCGGCATCGGCCACCCACGGGCCGTACAGGTGACGCGAGTTGGGAGTGCCCCCGTGGACCAGCACGACGCGGCCCACGGGATCACCGGCATCCTCCGCCGCCAGGGCCCGGCCATCAGATGTGCGAACAGCCCGCTCCATCTCTGCCCCCACGTCCCCGGCCGTTTTGGTGAAGACATTACTTAGCATTGACTATTTGTTTACAGGAGGCAAGAAATCTCGACACCAGCTCCAGCGGCCAACCCAGGGGCACGGCTCAGCGGGACATTCGACCGGCCTTGGCATGCCTCGTCGGCGTGCAGAACATCCAGATCCGGAGCGGCGACCGCCCCGATCAGACCAAAGTGCCCGTCGATCAGATCGGCGGTTCGCGTTCGTGTTGGAGGTCGCGGTACGTGACTGCCTCGCCGCCGTTGTCATCGGGTGGTCATGGGTTGCCCGGCTGGCGGTGTGGCCGCCAGGCGGAGCTGTTGTGAGGCGGCGCGGGATTACCTGGCGGCGCCCGCGATATACGCGGCCACGATGTAGGTGGCGTGCCGGTCCAGGCTGCCGCGGGCCCGGTCGTAGCGGATCGTGGTCCGCGGATCGGCGTGCGATGCGGCTTCCTGGACGTCGCGCAGCGGCACCCCTGCGTCGAGTGCCGCGGTGAGGAACGCGTGCCGCAGCGTGTGCGGCGTGACGGTCTTGCCGGTCCCGGCGCGGCGGGCGGTCTTGCGGACGATCCGCCCGGCGCCGTGCCGGTCCAGCCGCCGGCCGCCGGCAGCCAGGAACACCGGCCCGTCTGTCCGTTCCCCGATGGCCAGATCGATCGCCCGGGCCGTGCGCGGCGCGAGCGGGATGGTCACGACCTCGCCGCCCTTACCGGTGATGGTCAGCGTCCGGTGCCCGCGCTCCAGACGAACAAGGGCAGGGACCGGGCCCGGCACCAGGTGGTGAACTGGCGCAGGTCCAGCGTGCAGGCCTCCCGGGTCAAGCCGCGGTACCCGGCCAGGTGCCCGGCGAGGGCGAGGCGTTCGGGACCGGTGAAGACGGGCTGGATCGTGGCGAGCGCGGTGGATGGGGCGGCAGCGGTCATCGGGCACCTCCCGGCCGGGCTGAGACCCGGGGCTGGGATTGGCCGCAAGGTCCCAGCGATTGAGCGGAACCCAAACGCAGGCCGCCTCAGCCGGTCACGCCATGTCACGACCAGCGAGAACTGAATTGATGATCTACCGCTGGGGAAGTGCTCCAGACCGCCGAATCTGGTTTAACAGATCGGTTGAATAGTCAGTACCTCTTGTGCGAACAGATCGGCCAGTTCGGTATGGCCTTGCGCTCGGGACGGTGACCTGCGGCGAGCCGTGACCTAAGTTCACGCATCTCGTTTAGCTTTCTGCTGATGCCGTTCCGGCCGTAAATCTTCGCAAGCTGAAGACCAGCATTAGGGCTCGCCTATATGTTGGCCTCTCTGCGGAGCGGCTGACCGGCGGGACGGCACCGGCCGCGGTACGCGGTCACTGGCTACTTCTTCGGGCCGCCGATGGTGCTGTTCACGGCCTGGGCCGTGTTTGAGGCTGTCTGGGCTCGCTGCTGTGCCGTCTGGCCGGTCAGGTAGACGTCCTGCCAGATACCGACGGCCACCACCAGCAGCGTCGTCGCGAACGTCACAGCCACACGCATGTGGCCCGCGCGGTAGAGGGTGCCGAGCAGGCCGCTGTCCCGGTTGTGGACCTGCAGGGTGCGCATGTCCAGCAGCAGCCCCAGGGTGCTGAAGACAGCGATAGCCAGCAGGCCGTCCACCAGAAACGTGCTGTATGGCGCGATGCCAAGCGCGTGCCTGATGGCCGCGTCCGCCGCCTCGGCCGCGAGGGCCACCGTGCCCAGTACGACGCCTTTGAACGGTGCCCTGGTGCCGCGCAGGTAGGGAAGCAGCGCGCCGAAGGTGAACAGGGCCACCAGCCAGGCGATGAGCACGGCGGCGGCCGTGCTTAGGACGTCTACCAGGCCGAACGGATAGGTCATTGGCGCTAGGCCACCGTTGCGCCATGTTATGTAGACGTAGAAGCCGAGCGGCACCACGGTCAGCAGCGCACCGGCGCGGACGGCTTGCTTCCCGTTGTCCCACCACGTGTCGGCCGGCCCGAGCGCGAGCGCGGTGGCCCCCACGTCTACGGTCTGGGGCAGGACCAGCCTTGCCGGAACGGCGGGCTGACGGCGCCCGAGCCACCGTGCCCGGCCGCGCTGCGGCGGCTGCTCCGCGAGCTCGATGGCCTGCTGCCCCGGCGCCAGTTGCCCGCCGAGCACCGGATCCGGTGTCTTGCTTTCCGGCTCGGAATTGGCGGTGGGGGCCGCAATGCCCTGCTTGCGGGCCAGGGCCGCGGTGGCGGCGCGTTCGGCCTCGGCGAAGAGCTCTTTCCGGTGGTCGACAAGCAGCGACGTGCACTCCGATGCCTTCTCGCCGGCCGCCCCACCTTCCACCGTCGAGCCGCCGTCCAGATCGCTGAGGTCTTTCTTCAGGCCGAAGAGGCTGAGACCGGCAACCGCGATCATGAACGCCAGCGGGATCGAGACGCCCGAGTACAACCCCCAGGTTCCGATGAACCAGCCCGCGAAGACAACAACCAAAACGATCGCACTGCCGGCCTTCTTCGGCGCGGTGGACTTTGCTCGTGCGCCGGTGGAGACTTGTCTGGGTTCGAAGAACACGCCTCGCGCATCGGTGCTCATGGCGCGCAGGACCGCGAAGACGGCGACCGTCACGGTGAAAAACAGCGCCCACTGCAGGCCGTCAGCAATCCACCAGTGGGTTTCCTGCAGCAGGTCAGATGAGACCCATTGGAAGGCGTCGAGTTGGTTGCCGCCGGCCAGCAAATGGCGGTGGAGCCAGACCTCGTAGGACGAGGCGGCGCCCAGCCCGAGGATGACCGCGCTCACGATGAACGAGGCCAGGACCAGTGCGGTGACCCGGACGGCCCGCGACAGCCCGTCCGGGTCATGCTTGCCGTCCTGCGATGGCTTGTCGGGCCAATCGCGCAGCCGATAGTCTTTGACCGCTTTTCCGAACGGCCACAGCCGGCCGATCCACAGTGCCGTCCCGGCGATCATGAGCGCCGTCGCGAACAGGAATGGGACCGCGAGTATCAGCAGGCCGGTTACTTCGGCCGCATTCGTGGGGGCGCCGAGATAGGCGGATACAGGTGCCCGGGACCCGGTGGCGGCGACTCCGCCGAGGACAATCAGTGCGGCTCCGGCGGTAATGAGCGCGCCTATGACGACGGCCACGCGGCAGCGGATACCGCACGCTGTGAGGAAGAAGAACGCTGCCACGGCCACGAGGGTGAGATCCTCGGCTATCCATACGGCGTCGGCGTTGAGGTGGTGCCACAGATAGTCATCGGCAACGTAGCCGACGTAGCACCCCAGGCCCAAGAGCGAGATGGAGGCCGCGGCCACGGCCAGCCGCCGTTGGTCGGGGTTATCGGCCCTGCGTCGCCAGAGCCGCAAGGCCAGCCACAACGCGATGCCATAAAGAAGTGCTCCGTCGGTGATGGCCCACAGCCCGTCACTGAGCCAGCGCATGGGCCACCGCTGCATGGCCAGGTTCATGCGCACGGGCCAGGCATCTTTGAGTACCGCGTCGATATGCGGCAACACCTGGTTCTTCCGGAACGACCAGGTGAGCTTTCCGTGTCCATTGTCCGCGGCGGGGCTCTTCATCGTCCCCTGGACGATGAAGCCCGGCGCATCCAGGGTGACCGTCCAGCGTCCGTGAATTACGCCCGCGCGAACTCGCTTCGGGCGGAAGGAGGCGGAGTAACCCGAAGCCTTCCTGGTCACCCGCCACACCCCCAGATCCCAGCCCGAACCGCTGTCGAAGCTGTCGGTATCGGTGACGGTATCGACAATTCGCACGCTAGGCGGGGCCGGGGGTTTCGCCGCAACCACGGTGATCCGCGGCGGTCCCGGCCGGTAACCCTCCTGGCTGGACGGCAGATCCTGGCCAGGCGGTAGAAAGCACTCAAGTGGAACACGCTGCTGTTCCCGATCGCCCAGCAATCCAGCGGTCCCGTGCCACCCCTCCGGGATCGTGACTCGCATGATGCTGGTCATCGACGCCCAATCCTGGTCGCGTACCCGCACCTGCAAGCTCGACTGAACCGATGCGGACTGCAGAAGTGGATCACCGCACGGATCGGTACCGGCGGCTGCCGGGGCAACGGCCGTTAACAGCAAAACCGGCCCGGCCAGTAGCGCCACACACAGACGCGCCAGCCGCAGCCACCTGTAGCCACTCCGATGACCGGCAACCTGAGAACTCATGTCCCCCCCTGTGATGCCTGATGATCGTCTAGGCGCCGCCAATCGCCATGCAGTGGGACCAGAATGTACGAGATCGACAAGGATCTCAATCGCGGCAATGCCGCAACCTGGCCCAAGGCGCCTGCTTGGAACGGGCCTACCAAGTCAAGCGCTGCCCGTCGGCGCCCGCATTCGGGCTGGCTGCTTGGGGCCATACCCAGGGCCGCGCTCGCCAGTGCCTCGCCACGACGTCCTGGCTCGCTGTGGGCCTGATGGCCACCCCTGCTCCTGCCGCGCCCCGGCAGTGACCTCAACAGGACGAATAGTAGAGGGGTCGCTGGCCCAGGACGAGTGCGCAGAACGACCGTTCTGGCGCGACACGACAACGCCCGGGGCTGGGCACCTAACCCGCCATATCGGCGGATCTTCGCGCACGGGTGCAGATCAGCGCCAGTCACGGTGCGTGACCTGAGCTGGGGGTGCAGCGTGACGCCGAATGCGGGCGGCTGCAGGAGGTGCGGACCGCGCGTGAGCATGGCGTGCAGGTCGGCCCGTTCGGGTATCTCGGGGGCCAGTCCGCCGGCCGCGACAGCGGCTGGCGGCTCGGCAAACGCGGTGTGATCGGTGTGCGCGTGCGTGAGCAGCACCGCGTCGAGGTCGTCCAGGTCCGCCGCCTTTGGCGGCCACCCGGCCGGGCGGGTCCCAGTCCCTGGGGTCCGCCCGCGTCTGCCGGACCGGGCCTGCCCGGGCTCCTCGATCGGGTGGACGTTCGCGATGCCGCTGGTCAGGCGACCGGTTCCCTTAGCTGCTCCCCGGTCCTGGTGAACAGTCCACGCCGTTCTGTAGCGCTCCGTGGCCATGGGTTAGCAGCTGGTCCGGACCGCTGCCGATCCGTGCCGGCGGTCGTGGCCGGTGTGGTCACTGGGTCCAGGGCGGGGTTATCCGGGAGCCGTCGGGGAGGAGGCCGGCGAAGCCGACGCTGGTGGTGACCCAGGCGGCCGCGGGTTCGCCGGCCGGGTTGCCGACGCTGAACCTGGCGCCCGCTGGCACCAGGATGACGTCGCCCGCCGCCGCCTCGCCGGGCTGGCCGTCGATGGTGGCGCGCAGCCTGCCGCTGAGGACGTAGAGCACTTCCTCACGCGAGACATGGTGCGGCACACCGTCGGTGCGCGCGGGGATCTCGATGCGCCAGGCGCACAGCTCCCTGCTGCCGCCCGACGGCCTGGCGTAGGAGGTGAAGCTGGTGTCGTGCAGGTGATGCACGGTGGCCTCGGCGGCATGGATGACGGGCAAGGGATGCTCCTTGCGGTCGGGGGCACAGCTGGTGAATATACGCAAGCTTCTTGCCTATATGTTCAAGCAGCTTGCCTAATCTGTCAAGCTGGGACCATGCACGACGACGACGCTCAGGCCCTGGCCTTCGGGCTGCTGGCCGCCTCCCGGGCGCTGGTCGACGGAATATCAGCCGGAATCAAGGCGCGCGGATTCGGCGACGTGCGCCCAGCGCACGGCTTCGCCTTCGCCCGGCTCGCCGCCGGCGGCGCCACCATCACCGAACTGGCCGGGCACCTCGGCGTGACCCGGCAAGCCGCCGCCCAGCTCGTGGACGAGCTCGAAGCCAGCGGATACGTCGAGCGGTCCCCCCACCCTCGCGACGCCCGCGCCCGGCTGGTCACGCTCACCGGCAAGGGCTGGGCGTGCACCCGCGCCGCCGAGGCAGCCGTCACCGACACCATCCGCCCCTGGGCCGAAGCACTGAGCGAACAGCGCCTGCTCACCCTCCGGGACGACCTGGCCAGCATCGCACCCCGCGGGCCGCTCCGCCCCGTCTGGTAACCCCGCCGGGAAGACGGCGGGACGCCCCGCCGCGCAACGGCGGCGCGAGCGTGGCAGCCTGCACACCGCCCGCGCGCAGCCTTGCCTGCAGGAATCAACGCAACCGGCAAAGGCGCGGCCCGGCACGCCAGCGCCGAACACCCGGTTCTGGCCCGCCCGGACCGAGATCGCTACCAACAACTGGCCGTGCAGATCGGCGGCGATGCGCGCCCTGCTGCGCGGGGTCGGCCTCCGCCTGCCCGGTGCGGAGCGGCCAGGCGGAGGCCGTACAGAGGGCGGCTGGGTCTTACCGGGCGGCGCCCGTGAGATAGGCAGCGACGATGTAGGTGGCATGCCGGTCCAGGCTGGCACGCGCACGGTCATACCTCATCGTGGTCCGGGGATCGGCGTGAGAGGCGGCCTCCTGCACATCGCGCAGCGGCACCCCGGCATCCAGCGCCGCGGTAATAAAAGCATGCCGCAGCGTGTGCGGCCCGACGGGCTTGCCGATGCCGTCGCGGCGGGCGACCTTGCGGACGATCCGGGCGGCGCCGTGCCGGTCCAGCCGCTCCCCATCGAGGGCGAGGAAGACCGGCCCTTCGGGCCGTTCGCCGATGGCCAGGCCGATGGCCCGGGCGGTGCGCGGTGCGAGCGGGATGGTGACGACCTTGCCGCCTTTGCGGGTGATGGTCAGCGTCCGGTGGCCGCGTTCCAGGCCGAGGGCCTCGATGTCCGCGCCGGTGGCCCCGGACACCCGCAGGCCGTTGAGGGCCAGCAGCGAGATCAGCGCGTGCCAGGCCGCGGTGCCGAGCCCGGCGGTGACCAGCAGCGCGCCGAGTTCGTTGCGGTCCAGCCCGGTGGCATGGGACTCATAGTCCAGGCGCGGGCGGCGGACATGCGCGGCCGGGGAATGCTCGAGCAGGTCTTCCTCCACTGCGTATTTGTAGAACCCGGCGATAGTGCACAACCGCCGGGTCACCGTCGCCGGGGCCCGGCCCCTGGCTTCCATGTCACGGGCGAAGCACTCGATGTCCGCCCCCCGCGCCTGGAACAGGCGAAGATGCCGCTGCTGGCACCAGGCCGCGTACTCGCCCAGGTCCAGCGCGTATGCCTCGCGGGTCAGGCCGGTGTAACCGGCCAGAAACCCCAGCCAGCGCCAGCTGCTCCTGGCGGGTGAATACCGGCTCGGGGACGGCGATCGCGGTGGACAGGGACGAGGTGGTGGTGGTCATCGGGTACCTCCCGGGTCGGGCTGAGACCCGGAGGCTGGGCCAGCCAAGGCCCCAGCAACGATGATTCACCTCAACGTCAGCCCATACATGCGATCACGCAAGGTAACTGCGGCAATAGAAATCGTCGACCCGTAGCGCCGACATGAGCGGCGGATAGTTATAGCGGCCGTGTGTTCAAGGGCGCGCAGATCAGGCCGTTATGTGCTGGCATTTTCTTCCCGGCCGCGCGGGCAAGAGAATGGCAATGATTGACCCCTGGCGCCAGGCATGTCAGGGTTTCCGGATCGGAGGGCAGATCTCAGCCCCTTTCGCCCCCGTCTTGCTGACCGGTGCCGGGTTTGGATCACTGCAAGGGCAGCGTTTGCGCCCTCGCAAGGTCGCGCGTCGTTGATACCACTGGTCACACGGGCCACGCCATGTGGAGGCGGTATGGAGACGGCATGAAGGCGGTGCGAAGACTCTCCTATCCCCGGGCGTGACGTCAAGGATGCCGGCGACGCGGTCTATGCGTGGCTCCAGGGGACCTCGATGGCCTCTCCCCACGCGGCCGGCGTCGCGGCCCTGATCCGCGCCGCCCACCCGAATATGCCTCCCGGCGCGGTGCAAGCGGTCCTGCAGAACACCGCGATGCCCAAGGACTGCCCGACACCAGCGGAGATGGACCCGCTGTCAGGCCTCATCGCCGTGCAGACCTGCTCCGGCGGCCCGGGCCACACCAACTTCTATGGCAAGGGACTGGTCGACGCCCTGGCCGCGGGCGGCGCATAGAGATCACCCGTCCGCCCACGCCGACGTCTGGGGCTCTGGCTCATTTCGCCGTGGCGTGCATGTATCTGCAGGCGCGTCCCGTGACCCCTTCTTTATGACGGACTGACACCCCTGCTCCCAGGCGAAGTGGCCGGTGTCCAGGATCGACAGCTGGCTGTCCGGTAGCCGCTGTGCGAGGTAATGGCCGTTGGATGGCGGTACAAGGTCGTCGTGAGCACTGCTGACGATGTGTACCGGGTTCGTACGGCCGGCAGTAGGCCCTGCAGCACCGGCAGTTGTGCGGGGGTAACTGCGGACGTAGCGGGACGACTCGGCGAACCGGCCGTTTTCGTAGGGGTGACGTAGTCCTCCAAGACATCGGCTACGCAGATGAACAAGTTCTGCGCTGCATTCGGCGGTCAACCTCACGAAACCCAGTCTGGTTCGAGAGCCAGCCCATCAGACCCTCTGGACACTACGGCCACAACCGCAGCTCCTGCACCGATCCTCCAATAAGGCGGCTCTTCGCGCGGCAGCGAATGGAGTTGTTCTGCTCTCGTGCGGTCACGACCGGTGAGCGATCCGGGTCGGCAGGTGCTGGTTGTCAGGCTGAGCGGGGCAAGAGGGGTTACCAGGGGCCCGTGTTCCGCGGCCGCTGATCTGGTGGCAGGCGAATCTGTCGCGGATGTCCTCGATCACGGCCCACGGCCGGCCGCGGGGCGCGCTAGCAACCGGGACGGCGCCGGACGGTACCGTCGCCGACCCTGGTTGCGCCCCGTCGTGTTCAACGGATGGGTTGTGTCGCCCAGTGCGCTGGGCTGGTGCCCAGCAGTTGCAGGTGGCGGGCGAACAGGCTGACCACGTCCACGCTGGCCAGGTCCGCGCCGGGACGATTGCTTCGCTCCTCAATCTGCACAGACAGCCCGCCGGCATTGGCGGCGCACAACGTCTGCCCGAATGGGCCACGGGTGAGGATCACCCGGTAGCCGTTGACGACCTCATGAACCGGGGGGCCCTGCGCGGCAACGCGGCACGAACCCGGCTGGCCCGCCGGGCCGATGGTGAAGGTGAGGAACGGCCGGGCGCGCGGCCCGGTGCTAGCCGGGCCGGTGCTGACTGACCAGTGGCTTGCGGACAGCACGTGGCCGAAGGGCTGGTAGGTGACGCCGTTCCACTCTGGCATCCAGGCCCGGACACCGCTGATGAGGTGCCAGGAGGCGGGGAGACCGGTGAGCTGGATGGGGAAGGCGACCGGAGGCGCAGCGTGCACGCCGAACCGGGCGTGACTGGCGGCCTTCCACGCCTCGTGCCGCCAGTGGGTATTGAGCGACTTCGTGTTCCCGAGTTCCAGCACGGCCCAGCTGCCGGGGGCGTACTGCCAGGCCAGTACCGGCCGGGGCGGATAGGCAGCGTACGCGGTGGCCCAATAGGCACGGTGGCCATCGATCTCGGGTGCCCGGCTGGTGAGGGCCAGCGGCCCGAACGGATAGTACGCCTTGCAAAGCAGGCCGCGGGCCTGGGTGAGCTGGCAGCCGCCAGCCGGATACGCCACCAGGTACCACGCCGTGGACAAGCTGGGCCGCCAGGCCACCTGGTAGGTGGCCCCGCGGGTAGTGCCGCCTTCCAGGAGCTTGTATCCCGCGGGCAGCCACCCGAACGCCGCGTAGGCGATGAAGGGGCTGAACTGGTCCGCGACCACGGCCGCAGGCCGGGCCGGTGCAATCGCCGCAGGCCGCCCAGGGGCCGCCGCCGTCGCGAAGGCCACGGCCACCGCAGCGATGGCGAGCAGCAGCGCAGCCAGCGCAGCGGCACCCCGCCGCCCCACCGCCCAGCGCGGTGCCGCGGGATCGTGCCCGGGCTGAGCACCGGCCAGCCCGGGGTACAGGTCGGCGGTGAGCGCGGCTAGTTCCGCATGACTCCGCGCGGCAAGGGCCTGGCCCAGCCGTTCCTCAAGCTCGTCTTTGGTCAGCCGGCCTTGCACAAACGCGGCCTGGAGCAGGTCAATAGCGCGATCTCGATCGGCGTGGGATGCCCGGAGACCGCCGCGGTCCGCCGCGGCCCCCGGGATCTCGTCTCCTTGGCCTGCCATCACCAGCGCCTCCTCGCAGCGCACAATGCAAAGAAAGCGTAACGCGGCCGGCCAGCAACGTCGATTCAGCCGTTCAGGGCCCGGCGTGCTCGCCGCCAGAGCCCAGGCGCGAGACGGGACAGTTCATCAGGTCCATTCCGAGCAGTAGCAGCGTCTCATGGAGGAAGCTGGCCTGGCTGTATGGCCCCCGGATGAGTCAGCTGGCGCGGATGCCATCGAGGATGCAGCAGAGGAAATCGTGCGTGACCGCCGGAGGGGACAGGGGCCGTATTTATTGACAGTTTCATAACCTCAGCTGGGCGGGTGAAGCGGCTCAGGCCAATCGCGTATCGGCACGAAGCGCAGTGTGATAAGTAGATCCAGGCTAGTGGGTGAAATGCGCACTCATAATGTTCCATCGGCGCAACTTGCGCGGCCATATCGGCCATAAGATCACCGATCATAACGGCGGCTTGGCGCGCTCTGCTCAGACCTGAGCCTGAGCGTCGAGGCGGCCGAGAACACCGAGCTCAACGTCTGGCTGCTGCCCGAGTCGGTGGACGTTAAGAACGGGGTCTCAGCCGGCATGGTGTGCGGTGCGCTGAACAATTCCGGCCTCCCCGGCAACACGCACATCACGGCGAGCCCCAGCGGCCTCGCCTTCGCAGGCTCAGACTCCGGCGCCGACGTGAAGTTTGGGATCTCGATCACGCCCGACACGTCCTTCGACCTCAGCACCTTCCTGGACCTGCGGCTGAGCTCCTGGGATATCCACGTCGGCTGGCCGGCAGACCGGTGCACCAACGCCGACGACATCGTCGTGGAGATCGTGCGAGGCCTCCAGGATGCCGGCGCCTCCATGAACACCGCCGTCCTGACCAAGCTGGAGGACGTCTTCGCCGACATCGAGCACCTCCCACTCTCCACGGTGCGCACCTTTTCGACACCGACGCGTCGTTGACGTTCATGGACGTCACCTATCCCACGCAGTACACCTGGCCAGTGGCGGACACCACCGACTCAACCGTCGTTGTGACCGGCGATATCTGCATCGGCTATCCGCGCCATCTCTCGCGGGACCCGTCCAAGCTTCCGGTGTTCGAGGCGGTCCGGTTGTCGAGGGCTCTGCGGCCGGTGCTGTTGTAGGAACCTCGCCAAACCGACGGCGGCCACCTTGCGGTGGCCTCAAGCATCCCACTGGCTCACACCTAAGGCGGGTCGGCGCGGTTCGGAGCCGCTTACCCTGCGTGATGCAAAGCTCGCCGCCGGGAATGAGGTCGGCGAGCGGGGGGTGCGGCGAGGGCGGTTGAGGTGCCGTGGTCCAGTGGGATCACCGTTGTGGGCCGCTGCGGTTGCGTGTGCGAGCTCGTAACATCAGCCCCGTGGACATCGACGCGCTGCGGGCGCAGACACCGGGCTGTGCGGGGCGCATTCACCTCAACAACGCGGGCGCGGCGCTGCTGGCGCAGCCGACGCTGGATGCGATGACCGCCCAGTTGCGCCGGGAGGCGCAGATCGGCGGGTATGAGGCGGCGGCCGGGGCTCAGGAGTCGATCGCCGTCACCTATGCTGCGGTCGCCAGGCTGGTGGGCGGCCGGGCCGGGGAGATCGCGCTGTTCGACAACGCCACCCATGCCTGGAACGCGGCGTTCTACTCGGTCCCGCTGCGCCGCGGTGACCAGATCCTGACCGGCCGCGCCGAGTACGGCAGCAACGTGCTGGCCTACTGGCAGGCCGCCAGCCGCGCCGGTGCCGAGGTCATCGTGGTGCCCAATGACGAGTATGGCCAGCTGGACGTCGCCGCGCTGGAGCGATTGGCGGGCGGGCGGACGAAGCTGATCGGGGTCAGCCACGTGCCCACCAGCGGCGGCCTGGTCCAGCCCGCCGCCGCGATCGGGCGGATCGCCCGCGGCTGCGGCGCGCTGTACCTGCTGGATGCCACCCAGTCGGCGGGCCAGTTCCCGGTGGACGTGACCGCGATCGGCTGCGACCTGCTGACCGGCACCGGGCGCAAATTCCTGCGCGGCCCGCGGGGCACCGGCTTCTTGTGGGTCCGCACCGCCGCGCTGGACCGGCTGGATCCGTTCGTCGCCGAAATCGGCTCGGCGACCTGGGACGGGCACCAGGGGTTCACCTGGGCGCCCGGCGCCCGCCGGTTCGCTACCTGGGAGCACAGCTACATCAATGTCTTGGGCCTGGGAGCCGCCGTGCGGCAGGCCCTCGACCTGGGCTTGGCGGCGACCGGGCAACGCGCCACGGCGCTCGGTGCCCGGCTCCGCGGCCAGCTTGCCGAGTTGCCCGGCGTCACCGTCCACGACCTCGGCCAGGTCCGCTGCGCCATCGTCACTGCCAAGATCAATGGGCTGACAGCCCAGCAGGCGGCCCACGCGCTGGGCCGCGCCGGGGTCAACGTCTCCACCACGGCGCCCGAACACAACCCGCTCGACACCCAAGACCGCGGCGTCCACCCCCTGATCCGGTTCTCCCCGCATTACTACAACACCGAAGACGAGATCGACCGGGCAACGGAACTGGTCGCCGCCCTGGCCCGCTGAGGGCAGCGGACAGGACGCGCCCGATTCAGATCGGCTGCGGGCCGTCGATGACTCCTCCCTACCGGAAACCCCAGCGCCACGGCATTCCCCCGGAGGATCCAGAACAATCGGACCCGGGTGCCTTACCCCACTCAATGACGTCGTCCCAAGCCACCCAGACCACGGCGACGCGCACCGCGCCCATGCCAGGGCGATCACAGAGGGTCAGGCGAAGCATCCCACCTCAAGGACGCCGAGCGCCGACTCGGCGCGGCTGGGACTGGCCTCTTGCCGGAAGGTCACCCGCACACGGAACGTCCGGTTATGGAGGGTTCCCGGACTAGACGGGATGTACGACGGTGGCCATGGTGTTGATCAGCCGCCGGAATCGTTCGACTGCCCTGGGTTTGCCGGTGATGTCGATGTCCGCGTCTGACCCGGCGAAGATGAGGGCGGTCAGGGCTCGGGTGGTCGCGGTGATCGTGACGTCGGCCGGTGCGGACGGGGCCCCCGCGGCGAGCGACCACTGGTGGCCGTCGCTTTCGACCAGGTAGTCCGCGCCATCGAGGCGGAAGTGCCAGCGGGCTGGCTCGTGGTCGTCGGCGGCGAGGTCGATGGCCCGGGTAACGGAGCGGAGCAGATGCTCGGCGTGCAGCGGCTCGCCGGGGAGGGGCCGGCGCCAGGCATGCTGTAGCCCCCACCGGCCGAGCGCGTCGATGACGGGCCCGAGGTCGGCTCCGGCCGGTGTCAGGCTGTACCAGACCTCCCGCCGGCCCGGTTCACGGTCGGCGGTAACGATCCCGGCGTCTTCAAGCTCGCGCAGGCGCTGGCTGAGCGTCTTGGGGGTGATCCCGCCGAGGCGGTCCATCAGGTCGGTGAACCTCTTGGCGCCGGTGAGCAGGTCGCGGATCACCAGCAGGCTCCACCGGTCGCCGACGCGCTCCAGGGCGCGCGCAGTCAGGCAGAAGTGGTCGTAGGTGCGAACGTTCCGTGTCACGTCCTCCATAATACTAGTTGACAGATACTAGTTGCAAGATACTATCTTGGAGTAACTCATCTACCTGATGGAGGATGTCATGTACGACCCGCCTGCCTACATATGGGCGATCACCATCGCCTTGACCGCCGCGATCGCGGCGGCGACCTGCGTCGTGCTGTACAGCGGCGCGAAACGCTCCGGCCTGGGTCGGCGGCGCGCGGCGCTGCTCGCCGGGGCCGCGGCCGTCATGCTCGGCGGCTGGTTCACCGCCAGCGCTGTGATCGCGGGTCACGGCTGGTATCACACGCGGCTCGGCCACGGGGTGCCGTGGCTGCCGATTGCGGTGGCCGGCTTCTTCGGCACGCTGCTGGCCCTGCGCCGGATTCCGGTGGTCGCGCGCGCCCTGGCGGCGCCGGGCATGGCGAGCCGCCTGGAGTACCCGCACTTGTTCCGGGTGGAAGGGGTGGCCTTCCTGATCATGATGGCCCTCGGTCATCTGCCCGCGCTGTTCGCCCTGCCCGCTGGCCTGGGCGACATCGCCGCCGGCATCGCCGCGCCGCTGGTCGCGTACAGGCTCGCGCGGGGCACCGGCCGCCGCGCCGCCCTGTGGCACAACGCGTTCGGCATGACCGATCTGGTGGTGGCCCTGACCCTCGGCGCCCTCACCGGATTCCAGCTGCTCAACGTCACGCCGTCCGCCGCGCCGATCTTCGAGCTCCCGCTCGCGCTGATCGTGACAGCCGGCGTGCCGCTGCTGCTCGCCCTGCACATCACCTCCATGTCCGCGCTGGGCAGAGCCCCGCGGACGCCGCTGCCAGCCACCAGCCCGCTCATCGCCGGCGCCACGACGCGTACTGCCGTGGCGGCAACCCCGGCAGCCGGTGCCCGGTGAAGCACTCACCGCAGAGAAGAAGACAGTGCAGCTCAAGATCGATGCGCTCAAGAAGGCAGCGGCCCGGCCGGGCGCCGGCCGGCGCACCCCAGTCGTGCTTGCCAGCCAGCTCATGGCCGCCGGGCTCTGCCAGGAGGGCCATCCGCCCGCAAGACTGGCCGCCGGGCGCAGGCCCGGTCAACGGAAAGGAAACGCAATGAACACCCGGAGTCCATACCCAGACGCCGAGGTCCCGGAGATCTCCCCCGCCCAGGTTCGTCCTTGACCGAGCCGATGAGCGAGGTGCAGCGGTCCCACTCATGGGTCCCGCCGACCACGGTAGCGCCAGCCCGCTGATGGGCCTGGCCACCGCGGGCACCATTACCCCGCTGCTGGGCCCCGCCGATCGCGGCACGATGGTCTCGCTCATGGGTCCCGCCGACCCGGGCACGGCCACGCCGCTGATGCGCCCAAGCCGGTAATGCCTCACCCAGACCGCAAGAGCGACGTCTCGCCCGGCCCGGCCGCCGTCCGGCGGGCGGACCGGGCGAACCGAGCACCTCCCGCCATCGACACGGCATACCTCTGACCCGCAAGTGTTCGGCCCGAAAGGCGTTGAGGTGACAGACATCCAGATCCAGACCCAGTACTCGACCGGCGCTTCCCGGCAGGCCATCGAGCAGGCGCTCGTAGCCGCCGGCAAAGACCTCGGCCACCTTCGGCCAGAGGACCTCGCTCTGCTTGAGGACTTCCACACGATGGGCCGCATCGCCACCACCCAACTGGCCGACCTGGCCGAGATCACCCCGACGACGAGGTCCTCGACGCGGGCAGCGGTATCGGCGGAACCGCCCGCTACGTCGCCGGACGCAGCCGCTGCCACGTGGTCGCCGTGGATCTCACCGAGGAATACTGTCAGACCGCACGGTGGCTCAACCAGCTTGCCGGGCTTGACGATCGGATCTCCGTGCGCCAAGCAGACGTCACGGACCTGCCGTTCCAGGACGCGACCTTCACCCTGATGTTCAGCCAGCACGTACAGATGAACGTGGCCGACAAGGCGCTGCTCTACCAGGAGGCACGCCGGGTCCTGGCCGGCGGCGGCAGGCTGGCTGTGTGGGACATCGTCGCCGGCGAGGACCGCGAGCCCGACTTTCCGATGCCCTGGGCCGACCGGCCCGAATACAGCCACCTGACCACACCCGACCGGTTGCGCACGGCCATCGAAACCTCCGGGTTCGAGATCGAGCAGTGGAACGACCTCACCGACCACGCGGCCGCGACGATGCAGACACTGCTCACGTTGCCTCCCAGCCCGATCGGACTGCAGGCATTCGTCCCCAACTTCGAGGCGAAAGCCAAGAACCTCACCACCGCGCTGGCCGACCGCCGGCTGCGCGCCATCCAGGGCCTCGCACGAGCGGTCTAAGACGCGCCGCCATCCGTCCGGCCGGGACGCGAACCATGTGAGCTCGAAGATCGTCATCATCGGCGCCGACTGTGCGCAGACAATGCGGGCAAGGCCCGCCACGCACCCTCGCGTGCAGGTAATCCGCGACAGCGACTTCGCGCCGTAGGCCCGGCCGTCTGCCCAGCTGACGGCCGGTAGCCACAATGGCCGCCGCAAGCGGCGGCATCCGGCGACAGTGGCCGCGACGCCCAGCCCCCGCAGGCCACCCGCCGCCCAACAGCACCGCTGACCGGAACCAGGGCCACGGCGATTCTCAGCGCAGCACCAGACCGGGCAGCATAATCACAATTCGGCGTGCGAAGCGCTGCCATCGCGCCGACCTCGAATGGCGGCCATATCGGCGGCAGTGTGCGCCCCGCACCAGACCAGGTCCGATTACACAGCGTGGGCGATGCGCCCCACGCCAGGGATTCCGAGCGGCGAATCTGGCGTGGCTGGTGGTCAGAGCGAATCGCAGACGCCCGGACGCGGATAGTCCTGTTCGGGGCGGCCCCTGCGAACTCCGGCTGCCGGTGGCCTTCAGGCAGGCACCCGCCAGGCCCGGGCCGTCGGCTGCATCGCCCCGATCCTGGGGGTGCACTTGCGGTGAGGGTCGCGCTGTAACGCTGGGTGGTGGGTCAGTTTGAAGGTGAGCCCGCGCGAACCGCCGGGTGCCCTGACCGGCGGGGTGGTCAAGGTACCTTGACATCCCAGAGATGGTCAAGGTACCTTTACATCATGCGGAATCGGGTCCGGGAGCAGCGCACCGCGCGGGGGATGTCCCAGCGTGAGGTTGCCGCCGCCCTCGGCGTGTCCCGCCAGACGGTGATCGCGATCGAGAACGGCCGTTACTCGCCGTCGCTGCCGCTGGCGTTCCGGATCGCGCAGTTCTTCGACTCCACGGTCGACGGAATGTTCGACGCATCGGAGGAGGTGCGCACATGATCATGAACAGACACCCGCGCCTGCGGGCGCCGGCGGTGATGGCTATCGGCGGAACGGTGATCGCTGCCGCGGTGGTCATCGGCCAGGGATGGGCAGCCGCGGTGCCGGTCGAGGTGGTCACGCTCGCCGCGGCGATCGGCTACTACATGCTGGGCGGCCGCGGCGGTGACCTGGGCGCGATCATCGGTCACCGGGCCGATGAGCGGCAGGAGAGCATCAGGGTCCGGGCGAGGTCCCTGGCCGCGCAGGTAGCTGGCCTTGCTGCCGTCGCCGGTTACGTGATCGAGCTTGCCCGTGGCAGCGCCGTCTGGCCGTTTGAGCTCTTCGTCGCCGTCCTCGCCGGCTCTTTCCTCGCTGGCCTGGTGATCTACCGCACGCGCGGCGCCAGCCCGGACAGCGAGCACGAGGAACGATCCCACGTCATCAGCTGATCTGAGCCCGGGATCCTGATCGTAAGCCTGTGAAAGACACGTCTCCCCAGTTCACTGGGCCTGCGAGCGAATGTTCCCGGCCCTTGGACCCAGGCACACGCCGAGGGGAGTGAATGGGATGTCGGGATAGGCCTGGCGGGCAGCGCCGGCGTCGTAGTCGAGACGGATCCGGTCCATCAGGAGCGCCGCGCGTGCCTGTCGGCCGAGTTCAGGCTTGAGATGTCCGACGGTCCGGGCCATGAGCTGCAGCACGAGCGGGGGAACGTGGCGTGGCGCGCTGGTGCGCCCGGCGGCTGCCTGGATCGCGGCGGCGAGCTGGTTGAAGGTGAGGTTTTCCGGGCCGCCGATCTGGAGTATGCGGCCGCGGGTCGCGGGGTCGGTCACGGCATGTTCGGCCAGCGCGGCGACGTCTGTAACAGAGACGAAGTTGATCGGGTTGTCCCCCCGTCCGAAGACGAGCGGCCGGCCCGAGCGGGCAGCGGTCTGGCTAAGCACGTCGATCCATAGCTCGAAGAACGCGGTGGCCCGAACGATCGTCCAGCGAACCCCGCCGGCCCGCAGGTGCTCTTCGGCGGCATGCTTCATCCGGAACAGCTCCATCGGGCTGTCCGCTGCGGCGCCGGCGACCGACATCAGCACCAGCTGAGCGCCCGTGGCTCTTGCGGCATCGATCAGGTTGATGTTGCCCTGGTAATCGACCGTCGCCGGCGACACGTCCCCGGGTCCGGCGAACCCGTGGACCGCGGACACGATCACGCCGGCACCGTCGACGGCCAGTGCCAGGCTGGCGCGGTCGCGCACGTCGCCGGTTGCCACCTCGACGCCCAGCGCGGCGAGATGACCGGCCCGCGCCGGGTCTCGGGTCAGGACGCGTACGGCCAGCCCGTGCCCGGTCAGCCGGGTCGCCAGGGCTGTGCCGAGCCGGCCGGTGCCGCCGGCGAGGAGGATCATCTCGGGCCGCCCGGAGCGACCTGCCGGCGCACGGCCGCATTGGCGTCCTCGTCACCTGCCTGGACTGGCTCCAGATAGAAGCGGGCCCACTGGGCCACGCCGCCGCCCACTCCGAAGATCACCACGCCGCGCATGAGGTGCCGCGACCCGTCGGGCCGGGTGCCACAGTGTTCCCGCTCGGTCCAGACCGTGTCCCCGTCCACGGCACAGCGCAGCACCTCGGCGGTGAGATCCGGGATGGCAGCGAAGATCTGCTCCCAGTTCCTGCGCACCTGGTCCCGCCCGGTAAAACCACGCTCTGGGTGCGCCGGGGTCTCGTTGCGGTAGTCAGCGGCGAAACAGCCGACGAGCGCCGGCAGGTTGTGCTCGTTGGAAGCCACGCGCAGCCGCTCGACCATCGCCGCCGGCCCGCCGTCAGTCCCGGCATCATCCATGCTGATCCCCAACCATTCTGCTACACTTCAATGTAATAGATACATCACTATGGAACGGAATATGACTCCTGTCAAGCCGAAGCGCCGCTATGACTCCCCCCGCCGGGCCGAGCAGGCGCGGCAGACCCGCGCTGCGGTGGTCGAGGCTGCCCGGCGGCTGTTCCTGCGCGACGGCTTCGCGGCGACGACGATCGCCGCAGTCGCGGCGCAGGCACAAGTCTCGGTCGAGACGATCTACAAGGCTTTCGGCGGCAAGCCCGGCCTGGTACGCGCGATCTGCGCTACGGCGCTGACCGGCGAGGGACCAGTCCCGGCCGAGACGCGGTCCGATGAGCTGCAGGCACAAGAGCCTGATCCCCGCAAGATCATCCGAGGCTGGGGGAAGCTGACCACCGAGGTAGCCCCCCGGATCGCACCAATCCTGCTGCTCATCCGCACCGCTGCCGCGACCGACCCCGAGATGGCCGGGCTGCGCGCCGAGATGGACACCGGCCGCCTCAGCCGCATGACCAGCAACGCGCGCAACCTCGCCGAGGCCGGGCACCTGCGCGACGACATCACCGTCGAGCACGCCGGCGAGGTGCTATGGACCTATAGCTCACCCGAACTCTACGAACTGCTCGTCCTGGGCCGCATCTGGCCGACCGAACGCTACGCCACCTTCATCGCCGACGCGATGATCGCCGCCCTGCTCCCACCCGAACCACCGCTACCCCCAGCAGGCACGCCACAACGACCGTCGCCCGGCCCTGGCCGATGAGCACGAGACCTGGATGAGATCAGGCGACGGAAGAGCCGGAAGCCCTCACGCAAGGCAGTCGAGCATCATGTGGCGCGCCTCCGGGCGCTGCCGCCCGCCCAGCCGGAGTCTTATTTTCGGACCAGGGAGGGGCCGCTCGTGGTGGAGGGCAAGCTCTTATGAGCAGCCTATGAGGGTGTTTGTCAAGCGGCGGGTTTCCGGTGCTGGGCGTCGCTGGCTGGCCCGGGGGCGGCATGCCGCCGGGCTGGAGTTCTTGCAGGGTGGGCGGTGGCGGGCCGGGGTGCCGTGGCCCTGGTCCTCCGGCTCTACCTAGCTTCCAAACGGGCTTGTGGTCCCGACAGCCTTCATTCGAGCTTGCGGAGGGGGCGGGGCTGCTCACGCTCATAAGCAGGTTTCACCCGAGGTCGGTGCGAGCTTTGCCCCTGGCCGTGGGCGCGCGCCCACGGCGGTCATGCGGCGCGGGCAGTCACCTCCTGGCCGGGGCGGCGGCGCCCGGCGGCGATGTCGGCGTCCCAGGGGATGCGGCGGGTGATGATGGCGTGGATCTGGCGGAGCAGCGCGGCGGCGATCGCGGCGCGGGCCTGCTGGTCGGTGAGCTGGTCTTCGGCTCGGCCGGTCAGGCTGGCGTGCCGGGCGGCGTAGACCCGGTTGTGGCGCAGCGCGCTCCAGACCGCGCGCCAGGCGGCCAGCCGCAGCGCGGGCCGGCCGCGGCGGGAGATGCCGGCCTGGCCGGCGTGGTTGCCGCTGGAGTTTTCGCATGGCGCCAGGCCGGCGTGCTTGACCATCGCGCGGGCGGCGGGAAACCGGGACGGGTCGCCGGTCTCGGCCAAGATCGCCGCGACCTGCAACGCTGACACCCCGGGGATCGACCCGGCTATCTCCAGCACTCCCATCGCCTCCAGGGCCTGCAGCATCCTGGCGTTGACGTCGGCCAGCTCGCCGCGGACCGTTCTCCAGTCGCCCAGCACCGAGAAGGCGCGCTCGAGCGCGCCCGGCCGCTGGGCAGCCACCCGGGCGGGATCGGCCAGCGCCGCGTAGACCGCGGCGGCGATCCGCTGGCAGATCCCCAGGCACCCAGCCCGCCGCGAGTTTGCCGCCACCTTGGTGCATCACGGAGCACGTGCCGGCGGGTACTGGAACACGGGCTGGGATCTGGTGTGCAACTTCATCGGGGCCGGCGCCGCCGGGCTGGTCATCGCCAGATCCCGGACCGGTGCGGCATGATCGGCTGGAACACCGGCATGGCCTCGCGCGGATGGTCCCGCGTCCGGCTGGGATGCGCGGCGGCCAGTGCCGCGGTGTTTGCCCTTGCCGTCATAGTCATCGGCTTGCTGACGCCGGGATATGACCAATGGTCCGATGCGGTGAGCCGACTCGCCTCACCGGGCGAGCCCTGGGCGCTGGCCGCGCGGGCGGCCTTCGCAGCCTACGGGCTGCTGGTAGTGGCCGGGCCGGCACCCTGCGCCAGTACGCAGGGCACCAAAGCCGCACGCTGGCGCGCTGCCTGACGCTGTACGGAGTGGCCTGCGTCTTTGCGGGGGTGGCACCGAAGGACCAGCCAGGGACGGCGCACACCGTCGTGAACCAGGTGCACGTGTCGGCCGCCGTCCTGGCCGGCACGCTAGCCATAGGCGCCATGACGCTGGTATCCAGGCACGGCCCGACCCGGGCCACCCGGCGCGCAGCTGCGGCAATGGCGCTGCTCACCGGGCTGGCCGCGGGCATCTTCAAATACACCTGGGGCACCCATGTGTACGGGATCAGCGAACGGGTCCTCCTGGGCCTGGGCATGTGCTGGATCTCCGCGCTCGCCACCAGAGCGCTCATCGCAAGCACACCCGATGCCACTACCGGCTGACCTGCGCACTCATTTCGCCCAACTCAGGTTTGATAACCGCGCGCCGAGCCGCCGTTCGGAGCGTCTTCACGAGTGTCGTTGGAGCCCGCCAGGGTCACGCAGATCGGGGTTATCTGCACGTGGTCTTGCGTGGATCGGCGCAGTTTGACCCACCGCCGGCGAGCTTCAGCCGCCGCAACCCAATGGGGCGGGCCAGTGCCGCCCACAGCCGTGCCGCAGAATCTCCGGGGTGACGCGCCAGTCCGGCGAAAGCGTCCCCGCACGGCGACCACCCGGCGGGCAGGGCTGCGACGCCCTGGCCGCATCCGAGGCGTGCAGCACCGGTCACCGGCTAGCTTGTTTAGGTGCGAGAGCACGCAGACAATCATCCGCCGAGCTTGGCGGAAGTTCTCGGGGATGAGGCCGGGGGACCTCCTGGGCACCGGCCGGATGACACCCGGAATGGAGGGTGTGATGCCGCAGCTCGAGGTCAACGGCGCCGAGCTCTACTACGAGGTGTGCGGCGGCGGGCCGCCGGTGCTGCTCATCATGGGCTTCACCGGCGACGCCGGGCACTTCGAGACACTTGCCGGCGCGCTCGCCAGCGAGTTCACGGTCATCAGCTATGACCGGCGGGGGAACGGCCGAAGTCCCCGCCCGCCCGGGTGGGCAGCGACAAGGCCGGAGGAGCAGGCCGACGACGCGGCCGCGCTGCTCGCCGCGCTCGGTCTATCTCCGGCTGCGGTCTTCGGTACCAGCGCCGGCGCGAACTTCGCTCTTTGCCTGCTGATTCGCCATCCCGAGACGGTGAGCGGCGCGGTCTTGCACGAGACCGCACTGGTGAGGTTGTTCGACGATCCGGGGGCGCGCGGCGCGGTCTCGGAGCTCGTCCAGGAAGCCATGGGGACCGGCGGCACGCCGGCGGCGCTCGAAGCACTCTGGCGGTATGTGGCGGGAGATCCTAACTGGGAGCGTCTCCAGCCCGCCCTACGGGCGCGCATGCAGTCCAGTGCCGAGACCTTCTTCGGGGTCGAGCTCGGGAGCTACGAGGGCTTCCTGCCCGATGACAAGACGCTGGCCGCGATCGCGGTGCCCGTCATGGTGCTCGTGAGCGAGCAAAGCCACGCCGTCTACGCCCAGGCCGCCGGCCGACTGGCCCACCGCCTGGGTGTCGAGGTCACGCGCACGCCCGG
This sequence comes from uncultured Actinomycetes bacterium, assembly GCA_963726415.1. GTDB lineage: Bacteria > Actinomycetota > Actinomycetes > Streptosporangiales > Streptosporangiaceae > DASXKD01. The sequence continues at coordinate 8,106 of CAVSCM010000021.1, read as the reverse complement.
CACGCACACCGCCTACCACGACCACCCGCACGAACTGGCACAGACCATCCGGCCGTTCCTGCGGCGATGTGCTGCCAGCGGCGGTGATCACGGCACTGCACCCAGCGGGCTCGCCAAGGAGCCATAACGAGGCGTTCCGCATCACGGACGGGAACATCGCGGCTGGCAACCAGGCCGCGCCGAGTCGGCGATCCGGAGCGGCCACCAGGATGGCCGTGATGACCTTGCGTGATCATCTGGGGGGGCGTCGATGATCTGCACGCGCCGCAGGGTGACGGATAGGGTGGCGCTCAACGGCTAGAGCCCTTGCTCTGGAGGAGGCCCGATGGCCGCATCCCAGCCGGGCATGGTAAGACCGGTCCCCGAGCACCTACACACGGTCACCCCGCGCCTGGTGGTGGCCGATGGCGCGGCCGCGATCGCCTTCTATGCCAAGGCGTTCGGCGCCCAGCCGATAGGTGAGCGGTTCACCGGGCCGGGCGGCGAGCTGATCCATGCCGAGATCCGGATCGGGAACTCGGTCGTGATGATCACCGAAGACGCCGTGGACGGGCCGGTCAGCTCCCCGCAGCGTCTGGGCGGGAAAGTCACCTGTGTGATGGCGCTTTATTGGGAGGACGTGGACGCGGCCTGGGAGCGGGCGGTGGCCGCGGGGGCCGAGGTGATCTACCCGCTGGAGGATCAGTTCTACGGTGAGCGCGGGGGCCGGGTGCGTGACCCGTTTGGCCAGCAGTGGATGATGAGCCAGCACATCGAGGACGTCCCGGCCGATGAGATGGCCCGCCGCGCCGCAGCCTTCTTCAGCCAGTAGTGGTCCCAAAAGCGACTCGCCCGCACCTGGCCGATAGCTACCTCCCGTAGCTGGTGACACCGCTGACGACAAGCGCGAATACCCGCCGTTATGATCGGCCGCTCCACGGTCAAATGACCGCTTCCACTGCGTCCCGAGGTGGTCGTTATGGCGCTGGGTGGCCAGGGCGCTGGGCCAGGTCCTGGCATGCCTGGCGTACCGGCACGCCCGCCCGGCTGGCGGCGGCGCGGATGTAGGCGACTGCCGTGAACAGGGCGTACTGCCAGAAGTCGTCGGTCTGCCACCAGGCGACCTCATCAAGCAGGTCCGGTTCGGTCCCCCCATGGAGGGCTGCGGTGGCCAGCACCGCGTACTGGAGCTTCTTGTTTTCCCGGCCGCGGAAGGCGCACTCGGGCAGGAACCGATCGCGTAGTCCCTCCAAGGGCAGCGGGTCATCCCGGCTGGCCCTGCACCAGTCCAGCGCGTCCGCAGCGATGTGGAGGAACACCTCGCCGGGGAAGGTGTTGTTTGGTGGGTGCAGGGGCGCAAGCTCGCTCGCCAGCTCGAAGATGTCAGCGTCGCGGGCGAGCCCGTCGAGCAGGGCACGGCGGGCGGTCACGGTGTCTTCGGGGGTCGGCCGCTTCCTGGCAGGCATATCACGACGGTAGGGCAAAGCCACCGATGGTGACGGTCACAGGGCAGCCATACCTTGCGGTCGTGTGCCGCAGCGATCTGCTCCAGCAGGCTGCGGTCATCGTTCTGCGCGGTGGACCCCTCAATGACGATGTCGATTGCCGGGCACGGGCTGCCAGCGAGCGTTCCGGGCGGTGGTCCTGTGGATGCGGCCCGGTCAGACTAAGGCGTGGTGCTGGGCTGGGGTGTGCCAGGCTGGGCAGTGGGGCGCGCAGATGCGCCGCCCGAACGCGTGGTAGAAGATGCTGCCCACCTGGCCCGGCTGGGTGACCTGGTATGCCTTCCCATGGGTGGCGGCGGCGGCCTGCTGCAGCACGGGGAAGTTGCCGGCCTGGCCCAGCATGATCACGATGATCTGGATCGGCTGGCGCCGGTCGTACAGCTGGCTGAGTTGGTGCACCAGTCGGGCGCCGGAGATGTCCCCGGGTGCGTTTTCCACCCCGGCGGTCAGCACGATGACCGCGTTGACGTAACCGGGCTGGTAGCTGGCGGCTAGCGTTTTGTAGGCGGCGAGGATCGTGCCGTACAGCGCGGCCCCGGCCGGCACGGTGGTGCCGGCCGCGGCGAACCGCTGTATTTGCATCCTGCGTGTGACCAGGCCGAACGGTGATTGGATGGGGCCGACCGGCATGATCTGCCTGTAGGGCAGCGATCCGTGCAGGTGACTGGCGAAAGCCCACACACCTATCTGGGTGTTGGCGGGGAAACGCGCCAGGGACCGCACGGCCGTCCGGCTGAGGACCTGCTCCAGCGTCGGTCCTCCCGGTCTGAGGGGGGTGGCCATCACCGAGGAGACATCGTTCAGTGCCAGGACGCGCGTCCCCAGGTTGACACGCCGCCACGCCCGCAGCGCCTGCCCGGCCCGCGCGGGCCCTGGCTGCGGCAGCAGGTGCGGCGTGCCCCTGGCAAGCCCATACCAGCCCGGCCACGCGCCAGCTTCCCCCGTCGCGGTGCGGAAGCCTTCGTAGCGCATAGATGCGGTGCCGTAGGGAGAGCGCAGCACGGCGCCGAACGCCTGCGCCGCCGCCCGGGTGAGCCCGTCGGCCGTCGTGAGAACGTAGGGGTAGGTGAGCTGGTAGGTACCCTCAGCCGGATAGCGGACAGCCAGCGGCTCGCGCGGGTGGGACCGGTCGAACATCACCACCGATTGCTCGGACGTGACCGTGACCCGGTTGCCGGGGGCGGCACCCGGCGATGCCCGCCGGGCCAGGGCAGTCAGCGACGGCCCCGGCCCGCCTGTGCCCGCCGGCGGGGCGACCTGGACGCTGAGGATGAACCTGGCCAGCTCGGCGCGGGCCTGCCGCGCACCGTAGCCGAAACGCCTCTGGAAGTGGATCAGCGCCGCCAGCCCGGCCGCGCTCTGGGTGGGATCGGGGAACTGGACGCGCAGGCCCAGCGCCTGGGACGGGCCGCCGATGGCCTGGGGGAGCAGAAACTTCCAGCTGACCGAGCTCCCGAACGCCGGCACCTCGGCTGCCACCGAACGTGACATTGCGATCACCAGCGGCGACCGGGCGGCGATCACCCCGCTCGGGTGAATCAGCCGGGCGGCGGCCGGTGAGCTCCCCGCCACATCCAGCCAGAGCGCCGAGTCGGGGATCCACGCATCGACGCCAGAACCTCCCCCACGGGCCAGGGCCGCGGCAACCTCAGCCGGGGAAACGGCCCGGACTGTCACCTGCGCACAGCGCCCGCTCACCCGCTGGTGCTCGCTGTTGAAGAACCGGCCCAGCCGTTGGATGGCCGGCTCGATCTCACCCGACACCGCGACCCGGACGACCACCGGGTGCTCGGTGCACGAGGCCCACGACATGACATCGGGCGCGGCCAGGACACCCAGGACGGTGGCTGCGATACCAGCCGCCAGCAGAAGCAGCAGTGCCGTACTCCCCCGGCGCCTCCGGCGGGGGCGGTCGGCTGTGACCCGCCCGGTGCGTCCAGCGGTCATGGCACACCCCACTCACCAGACCCGCGGCTCCAGGCCACGAAACCCGCGGCGCGCCCCCATCGCGCGCTGGCCAACCGTGGGCCTGCCGTACTCTCACCTTTCGGCCAGTGCTGCGCCCCGACTGTAGTAGACATGCTGGGCGAAAGTGGCGGGGTTGCCCCATTTGTTCCAGGCATCCCGCCCGGTGCAGCCCGGTCACTGGTGCGCGTGCTGACCGCGCTGACCCAGCCTCGCGAGGCCCCAAAACGCGTCACCCACATGCGCAACAACAACTAGTCCAGGGCGGGTAAAACAGAGGTAGTGGTGGTCCGGGCTGCGGGAACCTGGCCCGGCGCCACGCTGTTGGTTGTTATGGCGCTCGTGCGGTGGAGGCAGGCTGATTCCTTTGGGCACGTACGAGGCATCGGTCCGCCGGGCCCTTGATCCTGAGCAGCAGGATCTGCTCGACCACGAAGAGCATTGCTCGTCGGATCCGCAGCGGCTCGCCGCGGCGGGGGCGGACTGCGGCCACCAGGTGCGCATTGAGCGCGGCGGTGTCGGATCCGGGCTGTATACGGTCAGCCAGCTCCGCCCGGAGTCTCCTGACACGATCGTGCGGATGGGGAAGGACGGTCGCGAACGGCTCGGGACGAGCGCAGAGTTCGGCGGCATCCTCGACACCCGGATCGCGCGGTCCGAGCTGACCGACGAGGAAGCCCGGGACTGCGGTGAGTTCGTTGAACGCTTGCAGGACAACGGCTCCCAGGGCGGTCTGATCGTGTTGGCGCCGCACGGCGGGGACATCGAGAGGCACACCGACGAGCAGGCTGAGCGCGTCGCTGCCCTCCTCGGGGCGGGGCGGGCCAGCGTCTGGGTGTGCCGGGGATACCGTTGTGGGGATCTCAGCGCGCGCCGCTGGCACATCACGTCTGCCGACATTGAGCCGCGGAGTTTCCCCGCGCTCGATGCCGTCTTCGGCCGCGGGTTCGCCGACGCGGTGTCGTTCCACGGCTTCACCCACGACGGAAGCGAGAACGAGATCGTCGTCGGTGGCGGGGCGGATGACCTGAAGGCGCACGTCGCCGCCGTGCTGGTGCGTGCGGTGGCCGGCACGCCGCTGACCGTAAGGATCGCGCCCCCGGGCGACCCCCTCGGCGGAGCCGAGGCCAGGAACATCGTCAACCGGATCACAGCGGGCAGCCGCGGCGGCGTGCAGATCGAGCAGGGCCCGCTGGCACGCGATCACTACCCACTTGTCATCGCCGACGCCGTCGCGCACGCCTACCGCGCGAGGCTGCGCCACCGTGGCGCTGGCCACCCGGGAACCGGGTAGCCCGGTCCGGACCAACATAACGTCATCGCGCCGCGCCATGACGCCATCCCTGACGGGGGCCGGACAAGCGCTGCGCGCCGGGGCTCGGCTGGCCGGCGGCGGGGGCAGTGCAAGTCACGCTGAGCGTTCCACCAGGGCGGCGGCGAGTTCAGCGTTGCGCTGCGCGAAGCCCTTCCAGCCAGCCGGTGTGGCGGCCAGCTGCGGCACGGCGCCGGATTGGCTGCAGTTGCGCTGCGACCATGGGCACAGCCGCCCGGCGCGGATGCCGAAGCGCACCAGCACGCCGCCGGACCATCCGCACACGTCGAAGTCACTGGCATCGATGGTGGTGACTCGCTGCGGGCTGGTCACCCAGTCCAGCGCCCCGATCTCGGCTTGGATCCGGCCGGCGACCTCGTAGGCGAGCGCCCCGGCGGCGCGGTGGCGCAGCTGTTCCAGCTCGGCGCGCGCCCAGGCGAGCGCGTCCGGCTGGCGCTGCAGGACCGCGGTCAGGGTGCTGATGAGCTCCGCACGGTCGGCGCCGGCGAAGCCGCGGGCGCGGGCGATGTCGAGCTGGGCGCCGCGCAGCCCGGTGCCGGTGTAGCACAGCGGGCGAATCCGGTGCAGCGCCGCTACCGCCTGCCGCACCCGCAGGCCACCCAGGTAGGGGCCGAAGTACTGCACATTGGCGGCGGGCCGCCTGAGGTGCTCGGCGGTGAGTCCCGGTGCTCGCGGCTCCTTGTCCATCCGGATGTAGACCAGGTTTTCCTGGCCGCCCGGCGTCCGGTTCCACGGCGGCAACGACGCCTCCAGCAGATTGCGCTCCAGCCAGGCGGCTTCGTGCGGCAAGTCGCAAGTCACCGCCTCGATCCGGGTGACCCGGGCCACCATCGGGGCCAGATGGCCACGGTCCCGCAGATCGGACCAGTAAGACGCGACCCGGTTCCGCAGCGCGGTGGCCCGGCCGATATACAAAACGCCCCCGCGGGCATCCCGGAACCGGTAAACACCAGGCGTACCGGGCAACCCTGCGATCGCGCCAGGCGCACCCATCGCCATCAGATTCCCGTCGATGGCGGCGAAACTGCAGGCACCAAGCCAGTATGCGCCACCGGACCACCTCCATCAGCGCGTCCGGCCGCCCCTGTCCAGCAGTTGCGCGCACCGCGATGCGCCGGGCATCCAGCCACGAAAGCACATGGACAGACATCCCCAAGGTAAGCGACAGCTCCGACACTGATGCTTCATCACGTTTGGACGCCGCTCGGCATGGGCATGCGGTGCCAGCAACTCCCCCGCCAGCCGCGCGGTGTGGTAGCCGGGGCCGGGCCGGCGTCACGTGCCGTCGTGCATCCAGGGCGCGAACGAGATGCCAACGACCGTACCCTCGGGTGACTGCAAGCGAGCGACTGTCTGCCCCCATGGCTCCGTGCGCGCGTCATGCAACAGGGTGAAGCCGCCTGCGCGCAGTTCGCCGGCGGCGGCCTGGACCGCGCCGGGGTTACCGACTTCGAACTCGACAGACGCCTGCGGCACGGGCCGGTCGTCTGGCCATTCGGGTGTGCCGAAGCAGGCCTGCGCGGCCTGAGTGAGCGGCCACACACCGAAATGCTTGCTGCCCCCGATGTGCTCACTATGGAAGTAGTCGTCACCTTCGCTGGCCTCAAGCGGCAGCCCCAGCGTGTCGACGTAGAGCTTGCGGCTCTCGGCTGGATCGGGTGCGATCACAGCCATGCTGGCGATGAACTGGACGTTCACAATCTCGTTCCTTGTCGTTGACGGACCGGTCAGCCAGCGGCGACCTGATAGGGATCAACCCTAGGCAACGGCTGCCGTGGCCGCCTTGGAAGAAACGGCCACGTCGCAGCGCGCACGTCCAGGCCCTCGGGATGAGATAAAGGGCGTCTGCAGCGTGGCCACCCGAGCAGCGCGTGCGGAGCCGCCTTAGCAGCGCATGCGGGCTGCCTCTCAGCAGCGCGCGGAGTCACCCCGGCACCGCGCACCGGAATCACTTCAGCAGCGTGTGCGGGGTGGCGCCTGCTAGCTCACTGATGTCGTTGGCCATGTGCGCCTCGTCATAGTAGCCGTGCTCGGCCGCTGTCTGCGCCCAGCTCTCGCCACGGCCATAGCGCAGGACGTCTTGCATACGCGCGATCCGCATCAACCGCTTCGGTCCGTGCCCGGTGGCGGCCAGCACGCGGCGGCGAAGCTGCCGCTCGCCATAGCCGGTCGCCTGGCACAACGCGCGGATGTCGCGCGCCTGGTACGCAGCCTGGGCGAGCGGATCCGGAGGCGGCGCGTCCTGCGCGAGCCGGCGCAGGGACCGGAACCTCGGCAAGACATCGGCGATGGGCAGGCGCACGTCAACGAGTTCGCTCGCCGGTATCCCGAACAGCGCGGGGAACCCCCCTGGGTGGAACCGCACGCCTTCCGAGATGTCACCCGGCTGGAACGTCGCCGTCAGCGGGTGCGCGAGAGAGCCCACCACGTCATCGCGGATCAGGTCCATGCAGCCGTCGGGCGCGACCCGCAGCTCGAACGTGACCTCGCTGGCGATCCGCCAGAACACGGCGACCCACGACGCGAGCTCCGGCGGTGGCGCGAACTCCTGGTAGACGATGCCTGGACCGCCGAGAAACGCGACGTGCTGCCGGTGGGCTCCCACGCCACTCGGCCGATGATCCGCGTCTCGCAGCCGAGCCATCATCCTGCAAGGCTAGGCGACACCTCCGACAAATGATCTCCGGCGGCGCTGCCGTCCGCTCTCCGAAACGGCGGGTAGGCGCGTGTTCTCCCTGGGTCCAAAGTGATGCCGCACCGACGTGGCGATCGGCGGCACAGCATGTATGACTATGCGCCACCGGTTGGAGACAATAACTTCCTCATCTAGCCGCATACAGCGCGTGCCATGTCGGGCCGGATCTGGCGTCCAGGGGGAGTCCTCTCGCGCCATCGACCGCACGTCAGCCCGGCGGCCCACCGTGCAGCATGCGGCTACGAGGGCGACGGTCGGCACACCGCGCTACGTGGGCTGGACGGTATCACCGTGAGTGAGGGGATGGTCGGGGAGAACGCACGCGGAGCCGCCGTTCGGTGCCGATATTGTCATCTATGCCGGTCAAGACTTGGCTCGCGCATATTTGGACTTCGGCGATGCTTTGAGCGTGGCTCGTCCTCTGGGCACGCGGCGAGCGGATCTTCTGTTCCGTGTAATGGGCGGACCGTCCAGAACCGTCCGGTGCTGGTCACGTGCTCGGCCGATGTTCCAGGCCTGTCGTCCTCCGTCGATAGCTGGCTACAGCCATGGCAGCAGTGTTGGCAGCAGTCGGAGCACCCGTTCGAAATCGTAGTGATCAGCTCTGGCGGCGGATCTGCCCGTCGAGG